>NZ_JAEK01000028.1 GCF_000518865.1 Bacillus sp. J37
CATCTCTCTCATATAGTTAAGTACGTCCATTTTAAACTCAACAGAGTAATTTGTATAGGATTCTTGTAAGCCAGCTACGCCATGAATTTGATATCTCACTATCCACCTATGTAACATAGATTTACTAATCTTATACTTTTTAGCTATTTTTCTTATAGAATCGGCACCTTCCAGGTAGGTATTTACAGCTTGTAGTTTAAATTCTAAGTGATATTTCTTCATGAAAAAAGCACCTCCAATTGTTAATTGTGTCTAACAATTGGGGTGCACCTCAAACCTGTCCCCATGGACCACCTCATGACACACTTAATTGTTTTACTGCCGGGATATCGGCAGGTGCCCATATGAGGGATGTGAGATTTTCTCTTTTTAACCATAGTAAGGCGGAATGCTCATTTGCTTCGGGTTTACCGCTTACAATTCTACATGTCATACATATCAGGTTAATGGTAGCAGTTTCGTATTCATGTGTATGATCATGGAAAAAGTCATTAACTTCGATCGTACAGTTGAGTTCTTCTTTAATTTCTCGTACTAAGGCAGCATAAATGTCTTCGTCCTTCTCCACTTTACCCCCTGGAAACTCCCACATATTCGCCATGGACATGTTTGGAGATCTTAGTGCGCATAAAATTTCATTTTCATCATTTTCTATGATGGCAGCTACCACCTTCACAATTTTTTTCATGATCTCCTCCATAAATGGTTTTACTTGAATATGATACCATGTAAGATATATAGAAAAGAAGATAAAATAGAGAGGAAACCTTTTATGGATATTCGAGAGGTAAGGAAATGTGAGGTTGAGAAGGTTTCACAGTTTTTATTAAAAACGATGGAAGATGTCTATCCATTTCAAATTGGAGATGCGTCTATGAGAGATTTAACGGACATGGAATCATTATATATAAATAGGAGTAAGGCGACTATTCTCGCTGCATTTTCAAAAGGAAAAGTGGTAGGAACCATCGCTCTTCGTCCTTATGATGGACGTATTTCTTTACTTAGAGATCGCTATGAATTAGTGCAAACATGCGAAATCATTAAATGCTATGTTGATAAAAATGCCCGCAGACAAGGTATTGGAACACGATTATATGAAGCAATTGAACGCTATAGCAATATAGCAGGTTATAAAATGATGTATCTACATACTCATAAATTTTTACCAGGCGGTCTTTCTTTTTGGAGAAAAAAAGGTTTTGACGAAACACTTGATGAGTTTGATGAATGGCAGACCGTGCATTTTGAAAAAGAAATAACTAGTACCAAATAATAATAGCTTTCATACTCACAACTTTGTTTTTGTGAGTATTTTTTTGTGCCGATTTAACCGTAAGTAAAAAGAATAGACCTTAATTTTATGTTTATCCCACAGAAAACAGTGGGTAATGAACCTACAAACAAGCATAAGGAGAGAAAAATGATTGAAACATATTTAGAGTCAAAAAAACAAGAAATGTACGGCCTTTTGGAACGTTTAGTCAATACAGACAGCGGCACATATGATAAAGAAGGTGTAGATGCTGTTGGTGACATGTTATTAGAGAAATTTGAAGAGATCGGAATGGATGTAAAAGTTCATTATGAAGAAAAGCTGGGTAATCATTTGGAAATTAAAGCTTCGAGAGATCTTGATCCGAAAATTCTAATCATTGCCCATATGGACACCGTTTTTCCAAAGGGAGAAGCGGAAAAACGCCCATTTAAAGTGATTGGTGACAAAGCTTTTGGTCCTGGTGTTAATGATGAAAAAGCGAGTCATGTTCAAGTTTTATATGCACTTAAGGCGTTGAAGGTAGCCGGATCTGATGCATATAAAAATGTGCATATTATTTTTAACAGTGACGAAGAAATCGGTTCTCCTACCTCAAAACCATTAATCAAACAGGTTGCTGAAAACAAACACTATTCACTTGTTGTGGAATGCTCACGCCCAAATGGAGGACTAGTAACTGAGCGCAAAGGGGTTGGCCAATTCACGCTAGACGTAAAAGGGAAAAGTGCTCATTCCGGAGTAGATCCTGAGCGGGGGAGAAGTGCCATTGAGGAAATCTCTCATAAAATTTTAAAACTTCAACAGCTGAACAATTATGATGAAGGAATATCTGTAAACGTTGGGTTAGTGCAAGGAGGGACCTCAACAAATACGATCCCTTCAGTTGCAAGAGCAGACATTGATGTGAGGTTTAACAATAAACAACAGGCTGCTGATATTGTGCGGAAAATAACAGAAATTTCTCAGGAGGAGCATGTTTCGGGTACATTCACCAAGCTTAAAGGAGATATTAGTCGGCCCCCTATGCAGAAGACAAGTGAGACTGAGCAGCTAATGAAGGTTATCCATGAAGCGGCAGATGATCTTGGCATAACGATTCGCGAGGTAAGCTCAGGAGGAGGGTCGGACGCATCTTTTACCGCAAGTGAAGGGATCCCAACCGTAGATGGAATGGGTCCAATGGGGGAGTTTTCTCATAGTGAAAAGGAAGAATATACAGACTTAAAAACATTCCCTCAATTTACTGCATTACTAGCAAAAACAATTGAAAAATTAAGTAGGTAATTTTTTTACTGCTCAAGCTTTATCTTCCGTTACGTGCTTGTCACAATACTTTGCTATTGTATACTATTTGTAAAAAGATCAGGATGAATACGATCCTGATCTTTTTATGTATGCATCTCAGTAGGTCGGAATAACTTCTGAGATATCAAATTTGATCATACATTTTTGAAGCGTTAAAAATTGGGCTCTTTTAACCAAAGGTTTTATTGACAAATAAGGGTATTATGTAATACTATATACTAGTAATAAGTAATACTAAATATCAGTATCACATAATACCTGATACTGAATACAAAAAATATGAAATACAAGTGAGGGAAAACAGTTGGAAAATATTACAGAAATGCTGAAAGGGGTGCTTGAGGGTTGTGTGCTTGAGATCATCAGCCGTGGCGAAACGTACGGCTACGAAATCACGCAGCAGCTGCGAGAACTTGGCTTCTCTGATGTGGTTGAAGGCACAGTTTATACAATTACCATGCGACTCGAGAAAAACAATCTGGTGAACATCGAGAAAAAGCCATCAACTATGGGACCGCCGAGAAAATTTTACACACTCAATGCAGCAGGTCAAGAGCGACTGGAAACCTTTTGGGAAAAATGGGAATTCGTATCAAGTAAAATTAACGAACTCAAAACAAAAATAAAATCAAAAGGAGAAGTAATATGATGAGTATGTTTGAAAAAATCTTTGGCGATTTTAGCGAAAAGAAAGCATGGCGTGAAATGGAAAAACGTGCAAAAGCCTTACCTGAGGACTACTACAACGCCTACAAAGCGATGCAAAAATATCTCTGGAACACTGGCGGTGTGACGGATTGGCAAGAAACAAAATTCGTCTTTATTCACATCATCGACCTTCTTGAAGAAGCCGCAGCTAATGGTAAGCGAGTTAAGGAAATTACTGGCAATGACGTATCAGCCTTCTGTGATGATCTTGTCATTGATGCAAAATCGTGGGTTGATAAGCAGCGTCAAAAACTCAACGATTCGATTAAATAATAGAACTTTGCTAAAACAGCTTAGTATCTTAAAGGAGACGACAATGAACTTTTTAGAAAAAATAACCGGCAGTGATATGACTAAAGCAATGAAAGGTTTTGAAGCGCGAGCAAAAGTCTTGCCAGCTGAATATCAAACTGCTTGGAAAGAAATTATAAGTAATCTCTGGATTCACGGAGATTTCACCGGTCGTAATCTGATGCCGATTCTTGACAGTGCTCTTGAACTGCTTGAAGTTACATCAGCAGACTGCCAGAGAATCGAAGAAGTACTAGGAGATGATATTAAAGGATTCTGTGCAGCTCTTGTTGGTGACGAAGGAGCAAAAACTTATAGAGATAAATGGCGTGACCAACTCAACAACAACGTAGCAAGAAAATTGGGAGGACTAAAATGAGTATCAAAAAAATCATCGAAGGCAAAAAAGAATGGAGAGACCATGTTTCGCGTGTCAAAGCGCTTCCGCAAGATTACCAAATTGTCTATAAAGAGATCCAAAAATATCTCTTCAAAGTCGGCCCTGTTGAGCTAAACGAAGGTATCGGACTGCTCTCTGAAGTTCTCAGCTTCTTTGAAGAAGGTGCAGTTGCTGGGAAAGGTGTTCTTGAAGTCACAGGAACAGACGTTGCTGCTTTCTGTGATGAGCTTATTGAAGATTCAATAACTTACGCTGAACTCTATCAAGAATCGGTCAATCAAAAAGTCGTTAAAACTATGAAAAAATAGAAGGAACTTAATAATATTGTGTTTTATATTCACTTTGTTGATTCCACAAAATTCCATTTTTATCACTTCTATAAAAAACAATTTTTGAACATTACTCATTCCTTCGTCAATTAAACTGCTCGATGGTCTGAATAAATTGAGTTGTTCGATGCCGGTGCGAAATAAGGCAGACAACTCTTGGAAATCACTAGGTTCGGCCCGATATCCTTTGCCAACGGACTTACGGCAAACGCTAAAACCTATGTCGACAAGTATCGTGAAGATATGAATTCAGATCGAGTAGGAAAAAAGGAAATTCAATAGATAATTCTGACTGAATAGCTGGTTACAAATTAGATGGCCGCCTTCACTATTCAGTTATATTTATAACTAAGTAGTAAGTAATACCGATTATCAGTAAGACTAAGTAGGGTGGTATAGTCAATCTTGTGCCTTGCTGGACTTTTATAAGGAGGAAAAAATATGAACAATACAGTGATTTCTGTAAAAGAGCTAAAAAAATCCTTTAAAGACAAGGAAGTCTTAAAAGGGGTAGATTTTGAAGTGCAGCGCGGCGAAATTTTCGCACTGTTGGGCTCAAATGGAGCTGGCAAGACAACGACGGTCAACATCCTCTCGACGTTGATGAAGCCCGATGGCGGTGAAGCAGGTATTTGTGGTTATGACGTCCAGTGTCAACCTGATGATGTTCGTCAAAGCATCAGCCTGACAGGGCAGTTTGCAGCTTTGGACGGCATGCTCACCGGGAGGGAAAACTTGATGTTGATCGCCAAGTTACGGGGAGTTTCCAATCCCTCTCAAGTCGCTGACAAATTGCTAGCAAGATTCAGCCTCAACGATGCGGCCAATCGCCGCGCCGATAAGTATTCCGGTGGGATGAAGCGCCGGCTTGACATTGCCATGAGTCTGATCGGGACGCCAGCAGTTATTTTTCTTGACGAACCCACAACAGGGCTTGACCCCGAAGCGAGGATTGAAGTCTGGAATGCCGTCAAAGAGCTTGCCAACGGAGGAACAACCATTATGCTGACGACCCAGTACCTGGAAGAAGCAGAACAACTTGCAGACCGTATTGCCATCCTGCATGGCGGAAAAATCATTACGACCGGTACTCTTACCGAACTTAAGGAGATGTTCCCGCCAGCGAAAGTAGAGTACGTCGAGAAGCAGCCGACATTGGAGGAAATTTTCCTATCTATTATTGGTAAAAAGGAGGAGATGTAAATGAATAGGAATACAGGGGTATTACTAGGACGTTTAATGAGGAATATCATGCGCAGCCCAGATACGATTATCACGGTGGCGATTACGCCGATTATGATGATGCTGCTGTTTGTCTATGTATTTGGCGGAGCCATAGAGACAGGCACAGATAACTACGTCAATTATTTATTGCCGGGAATCTTGTTGATGGCTATCGCTTCCGGAGTAGCTTACACTTCATTGCGGCTGTTTACGGATGTAAAGAGTGGACTGATGGCACGTTTTATTACCATGCCCATCAAGCGCTCATCGGTGTTATGGGCTCATGTATTGACCTCGCTTGTTTCCAATGCGCTTACTGTTATGGTGGTTATCCTAGTCGCACTATTGATGGGCTTCCGTTCCAGTGCTGATGTCCTGGATTGTTTCATGGTAGTTGGGATACTCGCTCTCTTTACACTGGCACTTACATGGTTGGCAGTCATTCCCGGATTAACAGCGAAGTCTATGGAAGGGGCGACAGGATATTCGTATCCGTTGATTTTCCTGCCGTTTATAAGTTCGGCTTTTGTTCCCACCGAAACTATGCCTAAAATTGTCCGTACGTTCGCTGAGAACCAGCCCGTGACATCAATCGTGAATGCTATTCGTGCTCTCTTGTATGAAGGGACTGTTGGTAATGATATCTGGACAGCACTTGCCTGGTGCATCGGCATCATGGTCATCGCTTACGTCTTCGCTAATAAAGCATTTAAACGCCAGCTAGGATAAAAACAGCATTGTGAGATTAGCATATTAATAGTCAGAAGTTATAATGAATATATTTATTATCAAATGGTTTGACCTAAAGGAATTCCAATAGTATATATAGATTAATTGATATATCGTATTGCATTATAAAAGCCTCTCGAATTTTAAGAGGCTTTACATAAATTTAATTACTTCTTTACAGCGTGGATAAAATGAATGGTTTCAAATGCTGATAAATAATCTGTTCTATTTCTAAAGTAAAGCTCATTGATCGTGGTTGGTGTTAAATGTTCATAAATTAATAAACCAGATCTTTCTAATATATTCTCAATTTCATTATAAGTAAAATTTGATTTCATTGGTTCTCCACTTGCAGTAGCCATTTTTACCATGTTTTCAACTCTATTAAACAGCCCTTTTTCCTCAAATAGGTTTTCGTCTGCATAATCTAAAACAATAGAGCTCCCTGGTGGCATGGCAGCAAATAAATCACTTATTAAATTCGCATTTTCCTCTTTATTTAAATAATAAGAAACACCTAAAAGGCTAAAGAAAGTTTTTTTATTATCATGATTGAAACCAGCATTAATTAAATCTTGATAAGTAAATGTAGCAGTAAAGTCCATAGAAACAAAATGAAGGTTACTAGGGATATCAAATTCAGCATTTGCTAACTTTTTCTTCTTGAATTTTTGGGTAGTTGGGTGATCAATTTCAAATATTTCTAGTCTGTTTTTCAATTCTGGATATCGGAAGCAAAATGTATCTAACCCAGCTCCAAGTATGACATACTGTTGTACACCTAACGTAATTTCATTAAGCAGTACTTTTTCGCAATAGGCAGAGCGTGCTAAGGGTGTTGGGGAAAGCTGAACTTGTGTAATCCATTTTAAGACTTCTTTTGGATCATCTTTATATCGTCGCCCAATATCTTTGTTGAAAAATTCTATCCCGTTAATCAAATTGGTACTAATAGTAGAAAATTCTTCATTGGAAATTAGATTGTTTGCAATAAAATCATCAAAAATTTTTGGTGTATCATATTTACTGTGATATACACGACCGAAAGCCGATATCAAGGAAGTTAAACTGGACTCATTATGTTTCATTCCATTTTCCTCCTATAAAAAAATGAGATTCCCCTGGCCAGGAGAACCTCATTATAATACGCAAAATAATAAATGTAAATTATAGCATAAATAGAATTTTTTGTCAATTTTTTTGTATGTGTTACGATAAGGAGAGGATGGTAATTTAACCAAAGAATCATGTTAAATTTGGAATGAAATAACCGAAAAAATTAAAATTTGACAAATTTGGTTCCCTGTACCTAAGTAGATAGGAGCAATTGGATGCTTGATTTTTAATGTAAGTGAGGTAAATAAATGAAAAAATATCTTGGTTTGAGCTCATTGATCATGATCATTACGTTTATCATTTTATGTTTTATTGTCCCACAAGTATTAAATCCCTTACCTGAATCCCTGGATTTATTGTTACTAATATTTCTATTACTGGATTCGTTCCTTACTGCTATTTTTAGTGTCAAAGGACGGTTAAAAACAATTACCTTAGCTATTTCCTCTTTTGGTGTGCTAGTTTTATTCGGTTTGTTTATTATGGTTATTGGTATAATGTTGTTCGGTAACTTTGGGACATAGACTGGAAAAAATCGTCTATGCAAAGGGCGCTTGATAATGATACCTTAAAGAATCTGCTAGCCGCATATTTGATAGAATTCTCAGAGTGTACATAGTAATGATCTTCAAATTACATATGAAATGATTCAAGTTTGCTTTTATAAAAAAGAACTGTTACATAGGGTAATGAACCCTTTGTTAACAGTTCTTTTTTTGTTTTTTAAAATAATAATTTATCTATTTGTTTTTCTAGTAATAAATGAAAATAATGTAGAAAAATGAAAAAAATTAGGTTTAAGGATTGTCTTTTTCGTGAATTAAAAAGGTAATAGAAATCAAAAGAGATTACTAGAATGCTGAAATGTAAGTTTTTAAATCTTTTAAATAAAAAAATATTATTTTACTAAAACAAGAACTTTAGGAGGTTTTCCAAATGGGAGAAGCAGCAAAAAAATTAACATTTACACAAAATCAGCAATTGAATTTCCGTCCGGTTTATTCACTTCAAGATATTTACGGTGAAGAAATCATTTTTAATCCAAAATTATATGCTGAAGATTATCAGCATTTTGCAGGGGATTTATTAAGCTTAAATGCGTTAACAGGAAGAGAACTAAGTGTTGTTGGAAACACACCGGTTGTATGTCATGAGGCATGTGCGACAAAACCTGCATTACAATTGTTAAAAAAGGCAGGGCTTCAATTACCGTCAAAGCTTTACACATATCGAAATGAAGAAGAATATATTGAAACTCTTAAGCTTCTATCAAAACAACAGAAAAAAGTAATTTTTCAATATCCTCATCCTGAAAATAAGGTGTCAACCGAACTGTACAGGGTTGGCCCGGAAGTGTTAGCCTATCTTTGTGATAAGCGGAATATACCTGAACTTGTTCCATCCGAACATATACCAAAACGAAGAATGATGAGTCTGGAACAAATTTTAGAAGAAAAACCGCAACTGCCATTTGTCTTAAAAACAGGTGATGGCCGTCCAACTTCAGGTGGATATGGAGTTTTACTTATAAATGATGAAAAACAACTTGAGGAAATTAATGAAAGTTTTGGAGATTTAACATCCATTATCGTAGAGGAGCAAATCCCATACGAACAAAACATTTCTGTTCATTATATGGCAGACAAAAATGGTGTTATTCAATTTCTAGGAAAGTCAGAGCAACTTGTAACCAAAGATGGTAATTTCTGCGGCAGCTGGATTTCCACTGATTATGATGACAGTATCGCGGATATCGTGAAAACCGGTTTTGAAGTAATGAAAAATATTTCAGATAAAGGATATGTTGGTGTAGCCGGCTTCGATGTTCTCTTATATAAAGGGCAATACTATTTTATTGATTTAAATGTCCGTTTTAATGCATCTACATGTGGACTCCTGCTATATAACGAAATTCAAGAACGATTTGGCAAAAAGTGCATGCGCCTATGTAATTTTGATTGGAATGAAAACGTTGAAAGTGCCATTCCAATAGCCGAAAAATTCTTAGATAAGGAACACTTCATTCCATTAAGTGTCTTAGACCCTCGATATTTTCCAGATAACAAACAAGTGACAAAGATAATTGGTCTAGTGATCGGGCATTCTTCTGAAGAAGTAGAGGAAGTGTTGGAAGAGATGAACAGAGCTGGGTTTAGTTTAAAAGAATAATAGGACTAGGATGTTTTGTTACAACAGGGTAAGTCTTTGAGACAGCCCTGTTTTTTGTCTGGATAATTGTTTAAGGACTAAATTGGTATATTATGTTAAAGTTTAAACTATCAAGTTATAGATTTGCATCCAATCAAGGATGAAAGCCTAAGAAATGGGTGGATAGACAATGGAAAGAATAGTAATGAAATTGACCATAGAAGGGGTAACGATGGAATTTTCTATTATTGGTGAAGGAGAACCCTTACTCGTCTTCCATGGTGGACACTCAAACTGTTATGAAGAATTTGGTTATAAAGCATTAATTGGACGTGGTTTCTCACTAATTACTCCTTCAAGACCGGGTTATGGAGAAACTTCTAAAGAAGTCGGAGAAAGCCTCTTAACAGCATGTCATTTTTATAAAAGGTTACTAGATCACTTAAATATAGAAAGAGTTCATGTACTTGCAATATCTGCAGGTGGACCAAGTGGTATTTTATTCGCTGCAACCTACCCGGAAAACGTACATACCCTAATATTACAATCTGCTGTTACAAAAGAATGGCTTACCCCAAAAGACATAGAATACAAGGTTGCAAATGTACTATTCCGTCCAAAAACTGAAAAGTTCACATGGAAACTTATTTCTATTATAAACAATGTCTTCCCGGAGTTTATATTCAAACAAATGCTGCCATCCTTTAGTACACTCACATTTAAACAAGCGAAAGATAAATTAGATATAAACGATATAGAGGCTATAAGAAAGATGAACAATCGTCAGCGATCTGGTAATGGTTTTCTAATGGATCTTGTACAGATAAATGAAGTGACGATCAACAGTTTACAAGCTGTACAATGTCCAACATTTATTATGCATAGTAAAAATGATGCTTCAGTAACATTGGAACATCCAAATCTTGCTCATGAGAACATTCCTATTTCTAAATTGCAATTACTAGACACATGGGGGCATTTAATTTGGTTAGGCAAATCTTCTGAAGAAACTGATAGAAGCCTTATTGAGTTCCTTTTATCTCATAAAATGACTTAGGTTCGTTCATACATATACGAATTTTCAGTCCCTAATTTCTATATTTGTCAACACATGCTATAATTAGCTCTTAGAAAATGTAAGTTTTGTTTAACAAAACCGGATGCCTACAAAAGCTTCCGTCCAGTGAAAAAATAGGAGTTGTAAAGAATGAATAAACGATGGACCATCGGAAAAATTAAAGATTTTGTTGAAAATAATTCTGAAAGTACGTTACTTACGACAGAATATCACGGCTTTTCTCAAAAGTTACAATTTAAGTGTGCATGTGGTAACAACTTTGAGAAAACCTTCACGAAATTTAAAAATAATAATCAACGTAAATGTGACGTGTGTCAGCCACCAAAAGCGTCGCGTTAAGCCTACCAAAGAGTGCCGGTTTCTTTTAAATAGAAGTTGGCACTTTTTTATATAATTGGATTGATGAAGGAAGGGAGATATATACTTATGAAAGTGCGTCTGACAAACTTTAGTGAAGATTGGTTTGAAATGTTTCAAACGGAGGCACAATTTTTGAAAACAATTTTTAGAGATGAAATCATCAAGTTTGAACATTTCGGGAGTACGTCTGTACCCGGCATGAAGGCAAAACCTGTTATTGATATGATGTGCATCGTTAAAGACATAGAGAAGATTGATTCTTTTGATAACAAAATGAATTCACTCGGTTATGATGTTGCAGGGGAATGGGGCATTACAGGCAGAAGGCTATTTCGTAAAGGGGGGGAAAACAGAACCCATCATATTCATTTTTATGAAGAGAACAATCCTCAAATTGACCGTCACCTTATCTTTCGAGATTACCTGCGCTCACATCCTAAGGAGGTCGAAACGTACAGCTCGTTTAAAGAAAAGTTGGCCCAACGTTATGATTCCACAAGTGAATATAGTCCAGCCAAAAAAACATTTGTAAAGGACATGGAACAGAGAGCACTTATATGGTTTGCAAATAAATGAATGTTCATTAAAAACACCTACAAACAATTTAACCAATGTTTGTAGGTGTTTTTAGTTTTACATAACCGTAGGCTCATTTCTTAAAGAGATCACTGACTTAAATATGACAATTGTCACCTCACCTCATGACATAATCTACTAATCCAAATCCTTCCTCCATTGTAAACTTACTTTATAAACAATGGAGGTGTCACAAATGGAACCGATAATTGAGCTAAATCAAGTAACGAAAATTTTTAAAAATAAACCTGCTGTTAATAAGATTTCATTTTCTATTCATAAAGGAGAAATTGTTGCGATCCTGGGTCCTAATGGAGCAGGAAAGACAACAACAATGAATATGATGCTTGGACTGTTAGAGCCTAGTGAGGGAAGTATCCAGCTATTTAAAAAACAGCCAAAAGATAAATTTGTAAGGGAGAAAATCGGTGCGATGTTGCAGGAGGTATGTGTAATTGATGCTTTAAAGGTGAAAGAAGTCATTCACCTTTTTAGAAGTTATTACCCTAATCCATTGTCTTTTGAGGAGCTAGTGGATTTCGCTGGTTTTAGTCAGAATGAATGTCAAAAACGGGCAAATAAACTTTCTGGAGGTCAAAAAAGACGACTTGGCTTCGCCATTGCGATGGCAGGTGATCCTGATGTGTTATTTTTTGATGAACCAACAGTTGGCTTGGATGTGACATCAAGGAAAGTGTTTTGGAGTACGGTGAAGGAATTAAAACAACGGGGAAAAACGATCATTTTTACAACACACTATTTACAGGAGGCAGATGATATTGCTGAGCGAGTGATACTCTTTCATGAAGGGAAGATTATCGGCGATGGTACTCCTTTGGATATTAAGAGTAAGCTCACAAAACAAGCCGTAACATTTTCAAGTGATTCAACCATTCGTTACGAGGATTTAACCGCTCTTCCTTTTGTAACGGATGTATACGAAAAAGATGGAAGGTTCTTTTGTTTAACAGAGCAACCTGATGATGTCCTTAAAGCTATATTTGCGAAAGATATTCCGGTACGTAACATTGGAATTGAACGGGGACGTCTTGAAGATGCGTTTGAACAAGTTATGGAAAAAAGGGAGGTTATATAATATGAACGGACTTTTGATGCAATGTAAGATGGAAGTATTGAGGATTTTAAGGAATCCCTATTATGTGTTTTGGTCATTGTTTATGCCTATTGCCTTTTATATTGTGTTTACTAGAATTTTTAACTCTGCAATGGACGATCAACAACTATGGCAGGCGCATTATCTAATGTCAATGACTGCTTTTAGTTTGATGGGCTCTGCGATTATGACCCTTGGTATCCGCCTGGTTGAAGAAAAAGCTCAAGGATGGTCTACCTTTATGAGGATAACTCCTTTATCTGACCATGCCTATTTCTTTGCGAAAATGGTCGGGCAAACAATGATTCATATATTGTCGATTGCGGTTATTTTTACAGCAGGAGCAATGATTAACGGGATTTCATTATCAGTGGTGGAATGGTTACTATGCGGGTTGTGGCTATTGTTTGGTTCCTTGCCATTCCTTGCATTGGGAACTTTAGTAGGAACAATGAAAAGGGTAGATACAGCTGCGGGGATTTCAAATATGGTGTATATGATTCTGGCTATTGCAGGTGGTATGTGGATGCCGCTTGAGATTATGCCGGATTTTGTCCAAACGATTGGGAAATGGCTTCCATCTTATCATTTTGGCAATGGTGCATGGCAAATCGTTCGAAGTGAACAGCCGGAATGGGCTAATTTTATCCTTTTAATTGGGTATCTCTTCCTATTCGTGGTAATATCAGGTTATATTAGGAGAAAACAAGAAGCGGCGGTGTAAGCTAAATGGTGCAGAAATTAAAGGGGTTTAGGGTTTTTCCAGATAGATATGGTTTTTTTCCATATGTGTTTTTAATCTATCTTGCCATGCCTGCCTTTTATGTGGCAATTGCACAAGGGTGGAAAAGAATAATTGGAATCGGGTTGCTGTTGTTGTTTCTAATCACATATCGGCAGCTCTATAACTCCTTTGATAAGAAATCATATACG
Organism: Bacillus sp. J37; assembly: GCF_000518865.1. Lineage (GTDB taxonomy): Bacteria > Bacillota > Bacilli > Bacillales > Bacillaceae > Metabacillus. The sequence continues at coordinate 13,591 of NZ_JAEK01000028.1, forward strand.
TATTGGCTTGTCATACAAGTTTTTGTCATTTTAATTCTAGCAATCTTATTTAATCTTTATAATATCTTTTTAGGGTTTTTTACCGCACATTTTATTGGGTGGTATAAGAGTAAGAGAACGTTTTACAAAGCTTTGGGAATGTTTGCGGTAGTCATTATTTCACCGTTGATTGTTCAAAGAGAGACCTTGGATTTACAAGATATATACTATTATGGAATTTTTATCCTCATTATGTTTATCTCTCCATTCGGCATCAGGTCTATGAGTACCAGAATGGAATTGGAGAAAAAGCTGGATGAAGCAAATGAACAAATTAAAGAATTGGTCAAACGAGATGAAAGAATGCGTATAGCGAGAGACCTTCATGATCATTTAGGTCATACGTTATCACTCATTACGTTAAAAAGTCAGCTCGTGCATAAATTAATCAGTAAGGATACTGAAAAAGCCAAATTGGAGACAAAAGAGATTGAACGAACTTCCCGATCAGCACTAAAGCAAGTAAGAGAATTAGTATCTGATATGCGAGCCATTACGGTGGCGGAGGAACTGATTGAGTCGGAGATTCTTTTACAGGCAGCAGGAGTTTCCTTTCATTTTACAGGTGATTCAAAGCTGGAAGATGTTCCGTTACTCACGCAGAATATCCTCAGCATGTGTCTTAAAGAAGGAGTTACAAATGTGGTCAAACATAGTCAGGCAAAAAACTGTGTCGTTCATCTGGTGAAAAGAGATGGAGAAATTGAATTAGCAGTTTGTGACGACGGAAAAGGACTTATTGAAACAGTTGAAGATGGGAACGGTTTGAAAGGTATTAGTGAACGTTTGAGATTAATAGACGGAATGATGAAAATCATCTCACACAAAGGAACAAAATTAATCATAACTGTTCCAATTATTGTTAAGGATAAAAAGGTTGGTGTTGGATCGTGATTAGGGTAATGATTGCAGAAGATCAAGGAATGTTAAGGGGTGCATTAGGCTCTTTACTAGATTTTGAGGATGATATTGAAATTGTGGGGGAGGCATCAAATGGCAAGGAAGCATTACACATGATTACCTCCCTTCAACCTGATGTATGTTTAATGGATATAGAGATGCCTCTAATGAGTGGCCTTGATGTAGCAGACGAGGTCAAAAAACAATTTTCAACATGTAAAATCATTATATTAACAACGTTTGCTCGCCCCGGATATTTTGAGCAGGCAGTAAAAATTGGTGTAAATGGATATATGCTAAAAGACGGTTCCATTGACGAGCTTGCTGAGTCGATTCGAAGTGTTATGAAAGGAAAACGTGAATTTGCCCCGGAACTGATTTTTGGAAGTATGAAGCACGATAACCCGCTGACTGATCGTGAAAAGGATGTATTGCGATTAGCATCAGAAGGAAAAACCTCAAAAGACATCTCTTCAGAATTATTTTTATCTGCAGGTACTGTCCGAAATTATATGTCTGAAATACTCAATAAGCTCGAAGTGAAAAACCGAACGGAAGCTGTAACGGTAGCGAAGGAAAAAGGGTGGATTTAGTCACGTAGGTTCTTCTTAGCATTTACCAAATGTATTTTTTAAAAGGAGTATACGGAATGGAATTATTATCAATGAAAAATGATCTCTCTATAAAAAGTAAAAATGGAATCTCTTTTTTGTTAGCAGGTACTATAGTATGGGGGATCATAACCATTCTATTTTTACAATCATTTGAGATTAGTATGAAAAATATATTTGCTTTGTACTCAACAGGACTAATGTTCCCGTTATCTGTTATTCTTTCAAAAATCATGAACGTTGATTGGAGAGCGAAAGGTAATCAACTAGGCAATTTAGGTTTAATATTAAATGTAGCACAGTTTACTTACTTTCCTTTAATTTTTTGGGCAATGATATCAAACCCTGATGAAATGATTGTATTCTTTGCCATCATAACAAGTGCACATTTCTATCCATATGGTTGGATTTATCATTCAAAGGTATATTATATTCTATCTCCAATAATGGTTATTGTCGTTTTTATCATTGGTTTGGTTTTAAAGGGTGAATACATGTGGGTCATTCCTTTTACGATGTTCATTTCGTTGATTATTTTAAATGTAATCCTATTTATAGATTATAAGAAAAAATGAATGATTCCATCTAAAAAGATGAAAGATTATAACCTATTATCTTAATTTAGAAGAGGGGGCAGGTCCATTTTGAAATCCATGTATAGAATGTATGATCATTTACATTGGGCTAATCAGCAGATTTTAAAAACTCTAAAAGCGAACGAACCTAGTGACAGCCACAAAGCTAGACAGTTCTTTTCGCATATTCTTTGTGCTGAACAAGTATGGTTAACGAGAATTCAAGGAAAGGATAGCTCAACATTACCCATTTGGGCAGATATTGGATTAGAGGACTGTGAGAAACTAATAAAGCAAAATGAAAAAGGCTTTACTGAAATCCTTTCAAATTTATCAGAAGAGAACCATATTGACCTTGTCCAATACAAAAATAGCAAAGGTGAGGAATTTCTATCATCACTTATCGATATTTTAACTCATGTTGCTCTACACGGTCATTATCATCGCGGGCAGGTTAACTTACAACTTCGAGCAGAAGGAATGGAACCAGTTGGTATTGACTTCATTACATTTGTTCGGGAAAGTTGATGTATGTTATATCTGATTATACGAAAAAATACGTTTCAGGGAGAATAATCATGAGTGAACACGAAAAATTAAAGATTTTTGATGATCATCGAAACCATATAGGAGTCGCTTCCCGTAGTGAGGTACATAGACTTGGGCTTTGGCATGAAGTATTTCACTGTTGGTTTATCAGTAATGATGAAGGAGTAGATTATATCTATTTACAGCTTCGTAGTAAAAGTAAAAAAGACTATCCCGATCTATTAGATATCACGGCGGCCGGACATTTACTAGCTGACGAAACAGTTTTGGATGGAGTAAGAGAAATAGAAGAAGAAATAGGTGTAAGTGTCGATTTTGACGAGTTAATAAGTTTGGGAGAAATTCGGTATCAGGTGACGAAGGAAGGGTTTATTGATAAAGAACTAGCAAACGTTTTTTTATATAAAAGTGAATATACCTTTGATGATTTCACACTTCAATCAGAAGAAGTTGCAGGAATTGTAAAAGCAAAATTCACTGATTTTGCTCAACTGTGGCTTGGAGAAAAAAATGAAATTGAAATCAACGGTTTTGAAATAACGGATGAAGGTGAAAAATGTACCATTCGTAAACATGTAAGCAGGGATAAATTTGTACCACATGAAGTTTCTTTCTATAAAGAAGTGATACGAAATCTGCAAGAACATTGTTTTGACAGAATAGGGGGTTAAAAATGATTGGTTTACTTAGTCTTGGCAGTCTTGTGCTTGGACTTGTTACATAGATCCTTCCAATTGTAACCATTGTACAGGTTGAAAATCAGAACAATAGGAAATGGATGACCCTCCCGCTTTGAGTAGAAGTGCATTGCTATTTAGCTATGTTTCCAAATTTTCTATAGCTATCATCTCGTACAAATTGGATTGGACCCTGTGGTGCTGTTGCATACGTTGGTGCCTATCTGCTCATTGTGACCTTACTATTAAATGGAAGTTACTTTGTTTATTTATCGTCGGAGAACAGAAAAATAGACTTCTTGTAAAGCCTTTAATTTTACTCATTTTTATTCAGTGAGAGAATACAATGAGTAAAAAATAAGAAGGTGAACAAAAATGTCCTTTTCATTACCTGTGGCCACAAAAACAGTAAAGATTAGCAGTGCGCCGAAAAAGACAGTCGTTTATCCGAGAGTTGTTCGCATGCAAAATCAACGATTGCAATTATCTATCAACCAGATGATTGTATATACAGCGCAGCAGTTAATCGATCAACAAGTTGGAAATATGCCAAGTACGGTTGAAGAAATGCTCGGACAATATGAGATCAAAAACAACCAACGGCAAGTATTGAGCTTATCACTTTCAAATTATACGTATCATGAAAAAGCGGCACATGGGTTGACGATTATTAAGTCTTTAACATTTGATCTCAATAAAGGAAAGCTTTGTAACCTTAAAGATTTATTTAAACCTGGAAGTGGTTATATAAAAACACTCTCAAGCATCATCCAGGCGCAAATAAAAGAGCGTGATATTCCCATTCTCAATAGCTTTACATCAATTGCACCAGATCAGGATTTTTACATGGCAGATAAAGCTTTGGTCATCTATTTTCAACTTTACGACATCACTCCATATGCATTTGGTTTTCCCATGTTTCCAATATCCGTTTATGAAATTCAAGATATCATAGACGAAAATGGACCTCTTGGCCGAATGGCTGTTAACAATTAATTTTTACAGTGTCCAAAGTAAAGTTAAAAAATAATAAAAACGATAAACTAACTCGTCACATTAATGGCGAGTTTTCTTTTTTTATAAAAACTATTGAAACTCCTTAAAATTTTGTATATATTGTATATAAAGTATATATACAATATATTGCGAAGAGGTACTTGCATGCAAATTATTATTTCGAATAACTCAAAAGAACCATTTTATGAGCAGATTTATACCCAGATAAAAAAGCATATTTTATCTAATGAATTGAAAGCGGGACAATCATTACCCTCCATGCGTCAATTAGCAAAAGATTTAGATATAAGTGTAATTACAACAAAACGAGCTTATGAAGAGCTTGAAAAAAATGGTTTTATTTATTCTGTAGTAGGAAAGGGCTCGTTCGTGTCTGAACAAAATAATGAAATGATCCGCGAACGCAAAATGAAAGTAATCGAAGAGCAGTTAATGGCAGCGATTCAAAATAGTAAAGAAATTGGGATAAACTTATCAGAATTAAATGAATTACTAACGATGCTATATAAGGAGGATGCATGATGGAAAATGTCATTGAATTACATCATGTCAATAAAGCTTTTAAAGGATTTCAATTGAAAGATTTTTCACTTTCAGTGAAGAAAGGCTTTGTTACAGGGTTTATTGGAGGTAACGGAGTTGGGAAGTCGACAACGATTAAATTGATTATGAATCTATTACAACCTGACAGTGGAACCATTTCTGTCTTTGGAATGGATTACAAAAAGCATGAGAAAGAAATTAAACAACGGATTGGATTTGTGTGTGATGGCAACATGTTTTATGAAAATGTTACATTAAACGAAATGAAGAAACTAATGAAACCTGCATATGAAAATTGGGACGATGGATTATTTACTCAATATGTAGATAGGTTCGAACTGCCTTTAAATAAGCATATCAAAACGTTCTCAAAGGGCATGATGATGAAAACTTCTTTAACGTTTGCTTTATCACATCATGCGGATTTAATTATAATGGATGAACCAACATCTGGATTAGATCCAGTATTTCGCAGGGAACTGTTAGAACTCCTTCATGATGTAATGATGGACGGAGAAAAAACAATCTTTTTTTCAACACATATTACAACAGATTTAGATAGAATAGCAGATTACATTACTTTTATACATAACGGCCAGCATGTTTTTACAAAAGAGAGTTATAAAATCGCGGAAGATTATGCCATTGTAAAAGGAGAAATCAATTTATTAGATCGTGATACAGAGCGCGAATTTATAGCTGTTCGAAAATCCAATCACGGATTTGAAGCATTAGCAACGAATAAACAACGGATACATGATATTTTTGGGAAGACAGTCATCTTTGAAAAACCAACACTTGAGGATATTATGTTTTATACAAAGAAAGGAAAAAGTGACCATGTTACATCTTATTTGTAAAGATATTCTCTTACAGAAAAAAATACTATTAATTTTATTACCTGCTCTATTAATCTACTTATTTTTAGGAACTTCAACCATGTGGGTAGGGATTATTTTTAGTATTGCAATTATTATGAATGCTTTTTCAATTGATGAAAAAACCTCAGTAAAGACATTATTGAACACTTTGCCATATACACGAAAACAAATCGTTAGTGCCAAATACTTAGGTGCAATTGTTTTTACATGTTTGGTTCTCTTGACGATTTTTATTGGAAATTGGTTGATGCATAGAGAATTCGTACAATGGAGACAAATGGCATTGACTATTGGTTTTGTTGTCTTGTTTATTTCAATTGCTTTTCCATTTTCATATTTTCTAAAAAGTCAGTACTTAATGACCGCATCAATATTCGCATTTGTCGTCTATATGGTTATTGTGAATTCTTTTATTGTAGATCTTAATGATAGAATAAGGGAATTGACTAAAACATTCTTATCTTTCAATCATGTACAGATTTATTTATACATGATGATAACAGTAGGGTTCATTTACATGATTTCATGGCTGCTGTCGATTTGGATTTATAAAAGGAAAGTATTTTAAGGATATAAGTGCATCTAGTTTTACTGGATGCCTTTTTTCTGTTAATTGCTTCAATAACACTTACGTAATATCTAATAATTCACAGACAACTATGCAAACGATTGTCCCGAAATTAAAATTAGTAGGATGGAATCTCTGCATAATAGAGTGAAACTTATAACTTATAAAGAAAAATTAGTCGTGTAAATAAACTTTATTGAAAACCTTAACAAAAAAATTATGAAAATTTTAATGCAAACGGTTGCTCAAATTTTGATAGTCTGATATATTAGTTTTTAGATTACGAGGAGGAATGCATCGTGAATAGAATATGGTGGAAAGAAGCAGTTGCTTACCAGATCTACCCTCGCAGCTTTATGGATGCTAATGGTGATGGAATTGGTGACTTGCAAGGGATTATGTCTAAGCTGGATTATTTGCAGGATTTAGGAATTGATGTCATTTGGATTTGTCCAATTTATACATCACCTAATGATGACAATGGGTATGATATCAGTGATTATAAGGGAATTATGGAAGATTTCGGTACTATGGCCGATTTTGATCTGCTTTTAAAAGAGATTCATAAGCGCGGGATGAAATTAATCATGGATTTGGTTATTAACCATACTTCTGATGAACATCCTTGGTTTATTGAATCTCGTTCATCAAAAGAAAGTCCGTATCGTGATTATTATATATGGCACCCTGGTGAAAATGGGGAACCTAATAACTGGGAATCAATTTTTGGAGGTTCTGCTTGGGAGTATGACCCGGAGACGAAAGAATATTTTATGCATGTTTTCTCCCGCAAACAACCGGATTTAAACTGGGAAAACCCAAATGTTCGAAAAGACTTATATGAGATGGTCAATTGGTGGCTTGATAAGGGAATTGACGGTTTTCGGGTTGATGCGATATCACATATTAAGAAAGTTGCTGGTTTTCCTGATTTACCAAATCCAAAGAACCAAAAATATGTTCCGTCATTCGAAGGACATATGAATCGAGAGGGTATTGATGTATTTCTTCAAGAGTTGAAACGGGAAACGTTTGCTAAATATGACATTATGACTGTCGGTGAAGCAAATGGTGTAAAGCCAAATCAGGCGGAAGAGTGGGTTGGAGAAGAAAAAGGCGTTTTTAATATGATTTTTCAATTTGAACATTTAGACCTCTGGGGAAAAAGCCTATCAGGAGGAATTGATCTTAAAACATTGAAAGAAACGTTTAACGCATGGCAAACAGCCCTTGATGGAAAAGGCTGGAATGCATTGTTTTTAGAAAATCATGATCAACCTCGTTCTGTTTCTACATGGGGAGATAGTGAGAAATATTGGGATCAATCAGCTAAATGTCTTGCGACGATGTATTTTCTCATGCAAGGAACACCGTTTATTTACCAGGGACAGGAAATTGGAATGACAAATGTAAAGTTCCCATCAATTGACGACTATAATGATGTTGCGATTAAAAATTTGTATCGAAACGGAATGGAAGATGGTCAAAGTCATGAAGAGTTGATGGAGATTATTTGGAAAAACGGTCGCGATAATTCAAGAACACCGATGCAATGGAATAATAGTGAAAATGCAGGTTTTACGACAGGGCAGTCTTGGTTAAAAATAAATCCGAATTTCTCCGAAATTAATGTAGAACATGCGATGAATAACCAGGATTCCATTTATTATTACTATAAAAAATTGATTCAATTACGTAAAGAGCATTTGACCCTCGTGTATGGTAGTTTTAAGTTAATATTGGAAGATCATCACCAAATTTTTGCTTACTTAAGAACATGGAAAGATGATACATTCTTAATTATGACAAATCTTTTTGATAAGGAAACATCATATCAACTGCCTGTTGATTGTCAATATAAAAATGCCAAATTGCTGATTGGCAATGACAACGTTTCGGAAACGTCTGTTATGAATGGTGTTATAAAACCTTTTGAAGCAAGAGTGTATCGATTAACATAATATTTTGCAACCGTTTGTGGAAACGGTTGCCTTTATAGGGAGAGAAAAAAGATGAAATTTATATCCTTTGAATTTTGGCAAAAATTCGGAAAAGCTTTACTTGTTGTTGTAGCTGTTATGCCGGCTGCTGGAATCATGATTTCACTTGGTAAATTGATAGGAATGGCAAGTGGAGATATAGCGTTGGTACAAACAATTGCTTTAGTGATGGAGGAAATCGGTTGGGGAATTATTGGGAATCTCCACATTCTATTTGCCGTGGCAATTGGGGGGTCATGGGCAAAAGAACGTGCCGGCGGGGCATTTGCAGCGCTGATTGCGTTCGTTCTAATTAACCGAATCACAGGTGCTATTTTCGGTGTTAACAGTGAGATGTTAAATGATCCGGAAGCGACGGTTACATCCCTTTTTGGAAGTGAATTAATTGTCAAAGATTATTTCGTATCGATTCTTGGTGCGCCAGCCTTAAATATGGGTGTGTTTGTTGGGATCATTTCCGGTTTCTTAGGAGCAAACATTTTTAATAAATATTATAACTTTAATAAGCTCCCACAATCACTTGCTTTTTTTAATGGAAAGCGTTTTGTACCGTTCGTTGTGATAGTTGGTTCTATTGTTACAGCTATTATTCTTTCAGTAGTATGGCCATTTATTCAAGGACTGCTAAATGATTTCGGCCGCTGGATTGCATCATCACGTGAAACAGCACCAGTTATTGCTCCGTTTATTTTCGGAACATTGGAAAGGCTTTTATTACCGTTTGGTTTACACCATATGCTAACCGTTCCTATGAACTATACAGAGCTGGGCGGAACTTATACGATTTTAACAGGTTCAAGTGCAGGAACTACAGTTTCAGGTCAAGACCCACTATGGCTTGCATGGATCGCTGACTTAAATAATTTACTAGCTGCAGGCGATACAGCTGGATATAAAGCATTATTAAATGAAGTAACACCGGCTCGATTTAAAGTTGGTCAAATGATTTTATCATGTGCATCATTAATCGGTATTGCGCTTGCAATGTATAAAAATGTTGATAAAGATAAACGCACAAAATATAAGTCAATGTTCTTTTCTGCTGGGTTAGCAGTATTTTTAACAGGGGTAACAGAACCAATTGAATTTATGTTTATGTTTGTTGCACCGGTCCTTTATGTAGCTTATGCGGTTATGACAGGACTAGCTTTTGCGATTGTTGATCTTGTTCATATCCGAATTCATTCCTTTGGAATCATCGAATTATTAACAAGAACACCGATGATTATGAAAGCGGGCTTATGGTTGGATTTAGTGTATTTTGTCGTCGCTTGCTTACTATTCTTTGCAATGAACTTCTTTGTTGCGAATTTTATGATTAAAAAGTTTAAATACGCGACTCCAGGAAGATTAGGAAATTATATTGAAGAGGAAGATCCTTCAATTTCACAAAGCGGAACAAATGATCAGGATAATTCCCTTGCAACAACAGTAATCGGACTATTAGGTGGAAAAGATAATATCGAAGACGTTGATGCATGTATGACCCGACTTCGCGTTACGATAAAAGATATGAATGCGGTTGCTACTGAAACTGAGTGGAAGCAAAATGGAGCGTTGGGCTTAATCCTTAAAGGAAAAGGTGTTCAAGCCATTTATGGACCAAAAGCTGATGTATTAAAATCAGATATACAAGATCGTTTAGGGGTATAAAGAATGAAATTATTAACACTTAACTGCCATTCTTGGCAGGAAGATGATCAATTAGCGAAAATAACGACTTTAGCTGAGACCATTCAGGAAAAGTCATATGATGTGATTGCCCTTCAGGAAGTAAGTCAATCCATTAAGTCGGAAATCATCGATGGAAAAGTGAAAAAAGATAATTTTGCCAGAGTTTTACTTGAAGAATTGAAAAAATTAGGAAATACAGATTATCAATTTGTTTGGGATTTCTCACATATTGGATATAACATATATGAAGAAGGTATTGCACTATTAACTAAACACCCGATCGAGAAAACAACATCCTTTTTTATTAGTCAGTCAGAAAACACGGAGTATTGGAAAACAAGAAAAATTGTTGGGGCAGACATTCGTATAAAAGATGATACGATTAGCTTTTATTCTTGCCACCTCGGCTGGTGGGGGGATAAAGAAGAACCGTTTAAACAACAAATCGATGCTTTATGTGATAAGGCGAATGGTAATGAAAAGTATTTCCTTATGGGTGACTTCAATAATGATGCCCATATAAAAGGGGAAGGATATGATTACTTGCTAAGCAAAGGTCTCTATGATTCTTACACATTATCTAAAGAGAAAGATTTCGGGATAACGGTTGCTGGCAAGATTGCCGGTTGGGACAAGAACAAGCATGATTTGCGTATTGATTATATTTTTTCCAACTTTCCAGTTAATGTGCAAAACTCTTCTGTCATTTTTAACGGGGAAAATAAACCGGTTATATCAGATCATTATGGGGTAGAGATTACTATCTAATGAAAACGAAGGAGAGAGCCGACATGTTCAACAAATTGTTTACACAAAAAAAGGAGTCCATTCATGCTCCTTTAACAGGAAAAGCAGTTGCACTGGAACAAGTTCCGGATCCTGTTTTTTCTGAAAAAATGATGGGAGATGGAATGGCCATCGAACCAACAGAAAATCAAGTATTTTCACCAGTTGACGGTGATGTTGTCAGTGTTTTTCCAACAAAACACGCGATTACCATTCGTTCAAAATCCGGTGCAGAGATCCTTATTCATATGGGACTTGAAACAGTCAAATTAAATGGAGAAGGATTTCAAGTCCATGTTGCGGAAGGTGACAAAGTTAAAAAAGGAAATCCTATAGCGGAATTTGATATACAACAGGTATCAAACACTGGAACAAAAATCATCACACCGATCATTCTTCTAAATGGAGAACAGTTTAAAATCGAAAATAAACAAAACAATCAATCCGTAACAGGCGGTCAAGATGTAATGATGGAAATAACGAAAATTAAATGATTGATTTCAAGAGGTCTTAGTTGGTTTTCTACTAAGACCTCTTTTAATTGTCAGAATTGTTTTTTCAAAGCTTGTTGCTCTGCCACACGATTATCACTTAATAGTGGAATGGAGCGGAGACACTCGACTCCTGCGGGAAGTAGAGGAAAGGCTAAGACCCCACAGGAGAAGCTCAGGAGACTTAGCTTCCTCCCCGGCGCATGGAGTGTCTGGAGTGCAAAGAAACGAACCAATTTTCACATTTAACGTTGCGTAAAAAAAAGATGCAAAAGCAAATGATTAAACCATTTAAACAACGTGCAACAAAAAGAAAAACACAGGTATAATAGAATTAATCAAACAAAAAGACAGAAACAAACTAGATAACTAGTTGAACGTTGGAGGAACCAAATGGATGAACGTGATTGGCTGATGTTAAAAGTGCTTTATGAAAAAAAGAATATAACGAAAGCGGCTCAAAGTTTATATATCTCACAGCCAACATTAACAAAAAAAATTCAACAAATAGAAAAAGACTTTGAAGTAGCAATCATTACACGGGGAGCAAAAGGAGTTCATTTTACACCACAAGGTGAATATCTAGTAAAATGTGCAGATGAAATGATTAGTCGTATATATAAAATGAAAGAAACAGTCCAAAATATGTCTCAGGAAGTAAGTGGGACGTTACGATTAGCGGTATCGAATTATATGACAAGACATAAATTGCCGGGACTTTTAAAGCTATTTCGTGAACAATTTCCCAATGTGAATTATAAAGTGACAACAGGGTGGAGTCATGAGGTTTACCATCTTGTTTATAACCAGGATGTCCATATTGGCATTGTACGGGGAGATTATCATTGGGCAGATGCCAAGCAACTGCTTTTTGAAGAAACGATTTGTATTGCCTCAAAAAAGAAAATTGACCTTGAAGATTTGCCTTCATTACCGAGAATCCAATATGAAACAGATATGACATTGAAAACATTAGTCGATAATTGGTGGACAGGAACCTTTTCCTCACCTCCATTCATTGGAATGGAAGTGGACAAAGCAGACACATGTAAGGAAATGGTACTAAATGGATTAGGGTATGGAATTCTCCCTAGTGTCCTTGTTGAAAACCATCCGGATCTTTGTTGTATCCATCTAAAAAACGAAAAAGGCCTTCCTCTTATAAGAAAAACATGGATGCTTTATCATAAAGAATCACTTGAGATGAAAGTTGTAAAGGAATTTGTTGATTATGTAAAAGAACTAGATTTTATGGTTGATATTTAAGTCATGGCTATTCTGCCATGACTTTTTTATCGGCTAGGAAACTATAAAAATCTTGAACTGTGAATAAGCGCGCGACATCCAGCCCCGAAGCACAGGACGTGCAAATGCAGTTGTGGAGATTGACATCGCGCTTTTGTACTTAGAACTATTCGTTTTTTGAATACCTTTCGATAAAATATTTGTATTTCAGTAAACTATTTTTTGAACTTATAATTTAGATACAGAGAATTAAAAGGGGACATTCATGGCTTTTGAGGAAATGGTGATGGAGGTTTAAACGATATGGACGTTTTTTTTCTTATTTTATTACATGTTATTTTACCAGTTTTTACGTTAATAGGCATTGGTACATTTCTACATCGGAAATTCACCTTTGATATGGGAACATTATCGAAATTAAATACATATCTTCTTTTGCCGGCAGTTAGTTTTGTTAACGTTTATGAAAGTAAAATGGGAGGGGACATACTCCTGGAGATCCTTAACTTTCTGGCGATACAAAGTCTTTGTCTTATCATGATGACAACAGTCATTTCCAAGGTGTTTAAATTTGAGGATAAGTTGTCTTCCACTTTTAAAAACAGTGTAGTATTAATTAACTCAGGTAATTTCGGATTACCTGTAAGTCAGCTTGTGTTTCAGCATAACCCATTAGGTGCGTCTATCCAAATTGTTGTGATGGTCTTTCAAAATCTCCTAACATATACTTATGGATTGTTTAATTCCGTATCTGTTGGCAGTAGTAAATTACAAGCCATGAAGGCGTTCTTTAAAAATCCTGTCATATATGCTTTTTTCTTAGGAATGTTACTACATGTGACAGCTATTAAAGTACCTGAGTATATTTGGACACCGATTGAAACAGTCTCAAATGCTTTTTTGGCCATCGCGCTTATTACACTTGGTGCTCAAAGTGCTTTTTTGAAAATTAACCACTTATCACTTCCATTAATTCTAAGCTTAATCGGTAGACTGGTCATATCACCTTGTCTTGCCTTCGTCTTTATTTCTATTTTTCAATTGGAAGGGATAACAGCACAGGCTTTGTTTATCGCAAGTTCATTTCCGACTTCCAGAAATAGTTCTTTACTGGCTTTGGAATATAATAATCACCCTGACTATGCTGCGCAAACAGTATTGCTGTCAACGATAGGAAGTATGATCACAGTAACAGTGGTCGTGTATTTATCGAAGATTTTATTTCCTTAGATAAAATATGAAACTTTCTCAATGCCGAAACGTATTTCCTTTATATAGAAAATGCAATGTCATAGCCACCATAATAGTTGAGGAGGTAGTATATTGAACATATCAATATTTTTATCGATCATATTTATTCTTTCCTTTCTCATATTGTTTTGGTTCACTCATCATGAAAATCAAAAGGAAGAAAAGAAAGATCGTTTACTAACCTTACTAATTGTGGCCGGTATGTTTTCAGTGATTATCACATTCGTCTTTGTCTTATTTCTTTTTCTAATAATGGGTTCTACAAGTGTTATTGATATCATGTTTTCACTAGAATTAACGACAAATCAACTGCTTGTTATTGGCATTTCATTTCTTATTTATTGGTTTACCATTGATCATATTCTTGGAAAGGTCTTTGAATACGTATTGGGTGAAAATATCTATGCCATTATAGCGTTAGCCGTTTCAAGGGTAGTATCCTTCAATATGATTGGAATGTTCATAAAACTAAATGAAGTCATGAACATGACCATATCAATAGGAGTATCTCTCATTTTGTTATCAATTGAAATGTTATATGTTTTGAGAAAAAAAGAAATGATTGAAGATTAAGGTGTACTTCATGAAAAGAACAATTACCAAATTGATAGAAGGTGGTGCAGGATGAAACAACTTTATATAAAACAGAAGGTATTCAGTCTAAGCGGCAAGTTTACGGTGAAGGATCAGCAGGAGAATGATGTTTATTATGTGGAAGGAAGCTTTATGCAAATTCCAAAGACTTTCTCCATTATGAATCCGGCAAGAGAAGAAGTGGCGCTTATTTCCAAAAAAGTATTTAGCTTCCTTCCAACTTTTTTTGTTAAAGTAAATGGTCGTGAGGTGTTAACGATTAAGAAAGAGTTTTCTTTCTTTAAAGCGCGTTATACGATTGATGCGGCAGGAATTGAGGTACAGGGAAACTGGTGGGATATGGATTTTCAAATTTTACAGAATGGTGAAGTGATCGGTAAAGTGAGCAAGGAGTGGTTCAGTTGGGGTGACAGCTACCGGGTCCAAATTTTGCAAGAAGAGATGGACGACATGATCATCGCATTAGTTGTGGCCATTGATTGTGTGAAAGCTGATGATCAAGGGGCCGCTTCCTCAGCATCGACGATTTAACGTAAGGAAAGAAAACATTGTTTATAATGAATCGACTGGTATAGTAGAGAGTTGAAGTTGTGCTATTGTGTGGTAAAGAATAAAAAATATGACATACGAGTAATGTGTAACTTTATAATATGTACGTTTCTGTATACTAAAACTAACCTCTAAAAAATTAGTGGTTAGTTTTAAAATGAATTCTGTTTTTTACTACTTTTGATGTGCAATCTCATTTCTATTAGGAGCAAGTGGTGGTTGTTCTAACCATTTATTTTTTACCATTAAATCAAACCATTTCTTTGTTACCCTAAGATTTTTTAAGATTGTTCCTTCATATGCAGTAATAAGATCGGTTCGCATTGATGATGCAAGACCTGCTCCATGATAATTCTGTGCTGCCTGGAATAAGAATCCAATATGATATAGCATCAATTTATCAGAAAAAGGGGAATCAGTCGAGGTGGTTACTTCAGTTTCCCAAGACTTTGGAGCAGGTAGGTTATCTGCTTGCATGATTTTTGTAAATGTTTTTATCTGTTTATCTGAAGTTTTCTCTGAATCGGTTAAAAATTCTTTTACCTCTTTTGACTGAGCAACTTGACTGAATGCAATTGAAAGTGTTTTAGCCATTATGCTTTTTTTAAGGTTAAAGGAAATACTAATGATCTCTGTTGCTGCTAATGTTCTGCCATTTCCAAAAAAGCCATCAATAAAGTCTTTATTTGAAATATATTCAGGATTTTCAGCAGGATAGAATAAAGGATCTCTTTGGAAACTACCTTTTTCTAGTAAAAGTTCTGTTGTTTGATGATACATTTTTTTTGCATCATTATCAAATGAATCATAAAGGAATCTTAAGTCTTTTCTCACGGATACAGCTAAGGAAGTACTGTGACCAAGCAAACCATGTAGCGTCATAATATGTAGGTAATTCAGACAAAATATATCCGAGAATAATCGTTGTTTTCCTTCAAAAAGGTCAGTTTCAGTAAATCCGATTGGAACGGGAAAACCCTCGTTCTTTAAAAATGAACTGATTTGTTCTTTTTGCCCTTTAAATATGTTTAAAGCCTCTGCAAAAACGGCTTTGATTTGCTCATCCTCAATAATTGAGAACATATATTGATTTATTACATCAGTCATCGTACCATTCACAAACTCTCCCCATAGAGAGCCTATTTCAGAAGATGTAAGCCTTAATTGATCTTTATCCAACATATTCACCTCAACTACTTATTTGAGTAGATTTATAAATTATTATATCCAAACTTATCAATTCAATGTAATGCCTCAAAAAGAAAGATATAGCTTAGCTTAAAATACACAGTGCTTTTTATCTTTTATGGAGGATTAAGGTGTTAATAAGCGAATACTATGTAAATAGATAAGTGAAATAAACAGACAACTCTAATTCTGGTGGGGAATCTTCCGGCGAATATTTATAAAGGGGAAGGATAAAGATGGATACATTGAAAGAACCATTTGATTTTCCGGTAAGGGAAAATACAAAAAGTTTCCTTGAAGTCATACATGTAGAAACTGGTGAAAGAGTAACATTGGCAACCTTTGATCAAGTGATTGAAGCACCAAATTGGACTCGTGATAACAAGCTTATTTATAACAGCGCTGGACATATTTACTCCTTTGACATCAATTCAAATGAAAGGAATGTAATTGATTCGGGGTTTGCTTGCTTTTGTAATAACGACCATGTGTTGTCTCCGGACGAATCTCAAATTGCGGTTAGTCACCATACGTTGGAAGATCGTCAATCTCGTATCTATATTTTGCCAATAAACGGTGGTAATCCGACTCTCATTACACCGATGGCACCTTCTTATTTGCACGGTTGGTCACCAGATGGTAAAACATTGGCTTACTGTGCTGAACGGAATGGACAGTATGATATCTATACAATCCCAACAAGCGGAGGGGTTGAGAAGCAGTTAACCGATTTCCCGGGACTTGATGATGGTCCGGAATATTCTCCTGACGGCAGGCATATTTGGTTTAATTCAACACGATCTGGTCTCATGCAAATTTGGCGAATGAATGCAGATGGAAGTGATCAGAGTCAAATGACATGTGAAGAAAGCAATAACTGGTTCCCACATGTGTCTCCTAATGGAGAAAAAGTAGTCTATCTTGCTTATTCTAAAGGAGACGTCGAACCCGGGGATCACCCACCTAATAAGAACGTTGAGTTACGCATCATGTCAAGTTCCGGTGGTGAATCTCGCTTACTTCTTAAACTGTTTGGAGGACAAGGTACGATCAATGTGAATTCCTGGTCACCAGATAGCAAGCAAATTGCTTATGTGAGGTATGAACTTTTCTAGTTCTAATAAAATTTAATAGGTTGATTGGTACTCCAATCAACCGTCCCATTTATTAGTAATGACTAATCCCTTAACGCTAGCGGCAAACATTAGTAAAGAGTTTTCTATTTTCCTAAAATGATTGATAGTAAAAATGAATGAATCTTAACTAAATGAAATCTAATATGTAAGTATCAATGTTGCGAGGAATGACAATATCCACATTTTTCACAGAAAATAGAGCCGGATACATAATTGATTGAATAAGGGTTATCTTTATTACATTGAGGACAATATTTTACAACAGCCTTTGTCTTTTTGGTAATTGTCTTATACACATAATCACCACCTTTCAATAAATTTATATGGCGTAAAGTGGATAAACATTCAAGACAAAGAAGTACAAATAGGAAAAAAATTTTAGGAGGAAAAACATGAAACTTGGAGCATTCTCTGTAAGTTTAAGTGTAAAAGATATAAACAAATCAAAATCATTTTACGAAAAACTGGGATTTGAAGTTCTGGGAGGAGATATTACCCAAAACTGGCTTATTATGAAGAATGAAAGTAGTGTAATTGGTCTTTTCCAAGGAATGTTTGAAGAAAATATCCTCACCTTTAATCCGGGATGGAATCAAAATGCTGAAAATATCGATTCATTTACAGACATTCGAGATATCCAAAAACAGTTTAAAGCAAATGGATTGAATTTATTATCAGAATCAGATGAAACAACCGAAGGCCCTGCTAGTCTTACATTGAAAGATCCTGATGGTAATCTCATTCTTATCGATCAACACAGATAAATCCGGAAAAGTAGGGGTTCTAAACAAAGAGTTATTTTAGATTCCTGCTTATGAATCTATGTTAATTCTCTAGTGGAGTGAAATGAAACGAACTAATTTTCACCTTACTTCTTCAATAAAACACCAAAATTTGCGAAAAACGTTTGAAAGTAGAGCTAATTGCTTACATTAATGTTATAGTGAATACAATAACTTTAAAGGTAAGAAGGCGACTAATATGATTGAGATAAAAAATTCGCAACTAAGTGATGGAGAATTTAATAGAGGAGTATTTGCTACAAGTGATATTAAAAAAGGACAACTTTTACATGAAGCACCTGTTATTGCATATCCGAATGATGAACATAAATACATAGAGAAAACCCTGCTTGCTGATTACGCATTTGAGTATGGGATAAATCATACAGCTATTCTTCTTGGGTATGGAATGTTATTTAATCATTCTTATGAACCAAATGCTACATACGAGATTAATTTTGACAATCACACATTTGAATTCTATGCTTACACAGATATAAAAGCAGGAGATGAAATTCTCATTAACTATAACGGTGATGTAGATGACAAAGAAAAGCTTTGGTTTGATAAAGAGTAAGTCATAGCAAGTATAAAAAAAGCATTTTTTCATTGGAAAAATGCTTTTTTTTATTGAAAAAACATAAAAGTGTCCTTTATTAATAATTATTTATTGAAAAACAATAAATATTAAGGTAAAATCATAATGATAATGAGGAAGAGAGGTACTATGTATGAATCGTGGAACAACATTATTTTTAAAAATAGCAGTGATCTTAATTGGAATACCGGTTCTCGCAATTTGCATATTTTTGGTTCCTGAGATTGCAAACTTTGCAGCCGAATTGTTTCCGGATTTTGCTTATATCAAATATCTCGTTTTAATCGATTTGTATGCATCAGCGATACCATTTTATTATGCTCTGTATCAGGCTTTTAAACTTTTGAACTATATTGACAGGAACAATGCGTTCTCACAAATTTCTGTAAATGCTTTAAAGAAGATAAAATTTTGTGCAGTGACAATCAGTATCTTCTATGCGGCTGGGATGCCACTCTTTTATTTAATGGCAGAAGTAGACGACGCCCCGGGAATTATTGTCATCGGACTGGTCATTATCTTTGCTTCAATGGTCATTGCCGTGTTTGCGGCTGTTCTCCAAAGGCTTTTACAAGTGGCGATTGACATTAAATCAGAAAATGACTTTACGGTCTGAGGTGAAAACATGGCTATTATAATCAATATTGATGTGATGCTGGCAAAGCGGAAAATGAGTGTAACAGAACTTTCGGAGAGAGTGGGAATTACAATGGCAAACCTTTCGATCTTAAAAAATGGCAAGGCAAAAGCAGTTAGATTTTCAACCTTAGAGGCAATCTGCAAGGCTTTAGATTGTCAGCCTGGCGATATTTTAGAATATAGAAGTGAAGACGATAATCAGTAGCATGCAAATTTAATGGTTTTTAAAAACCCTTTTATTGCACTAAATGATATATTTGATATAATAAATGTATATGGGTTTAAAGAAGGGGTTTTTCGAATGCAGAATCAATCAAGGTCTCCACTTTATTTGCAAATTCAAGATTATTTTAAAAATGAAATCGTAACGAAACGATTATCACCAAATGAAAAAATTCCTACTGAACGAGAAATAATGGAAATGTTTAATGTGAGTAGGATAACGGTTGCAAATGCCTTAACAGAATTAGCAAAAGAGGGATGGATATTCCGTGTACCTGGCAAGGGGAGCTTTGTTAGGGAGGATGTGCATCAATTAACAAATGTTACTGTACAAAATCAGGATCTGACCCATACTTCAACTGAATTGGTGATGGAAGGGCAAAAGAAACGTAAAATGATCGGACTGATTATGCCTGGTATTAATGACTTTTTTGCTATCCGATTGATCAATGGAATTAATAAAGTTTTAGAAGATTCAGAGTATTATCTGGTCATCTTACTTAGTCAAAATTCAAAGGAAAAAGAGCGTGAAGCCATTAGAGAGCTAATGAGCATGCATGCTGAAGGATTACTTATCTTCCCGGTTGATGCTGAAATATATAATGATGATATTTTGGAATTAAAGGTTCGTCATTTTCCTTTTGTACTAATTGATCGGTATTTACCCGGCGTTGAAACGAATTATGTGAATTCTGATAATGTTCTTGGTGCAAAGCTTGCAGTTTCTCATCTTTGGGATTTGGGACATCGGAATATTGCGATATGTTCCGATTCAGCACTACCGACAGTTTCGGTTGAATTGAGAATAAAAGGCTATATGGATGCGTTGAAAGAGAAGGGAGCCATGATCGATCCTTCCCTCATTCTCTCGGATTTTAGAGTGGATTACGATAAATTTGAGCCGGACCATCCTTTATATCAACTTATGGAAAAGAGATCTGCTACTGCGTTTATTACACTTAATGCAAAATTAGGCTTGTATATTTCAAGCTTATCAAAAAGACTGGGACTTAAAGTGCCTGAGGATATTTCAATTCTTACCTATGACGATCCTTCATCTGGGTACGATGACTTTGGAGTGTACACTCATATATCGCAATCTGAATACATGATGGGTCAAGAAGCAGCAAAAATATTACTTCAATTGCTTACGAATCAACAAAATCATACGATTAACCCGGGGTATCAAAAAGTAAATCTTACTCCTAAACTAATTATAAAAGAAACGACTGGGGTTTTAACAAAACTTAAGTAAGAGATAAGGTTAAAGAGCCTGGATCATTAAATGATCCAGGCTTTATTTATGTTAATGATCTATAAAATACATGAATGTTGTTCAGTCTTAAAAAGTATAAAAATTTTAAAAAGCATTATTGACATAAATGAATTATATAATATAATTAAATATATCAAATGTTACTTTCTACATATTTACCCATATCTATTCCTTCTAAGAGTGACACTACTTTCTATTTAAATAACATAATAACTTCCTAACTCATCAATTTTTCTAAAGGCTCTTTTCTAAAAGATTGTTGTTTTTAATAAGTACTTGAAAAAACTAAATAGGGTTGATTTGAAATGATATGCGAGACTCCTGTGGGACAGGTGAGACCCCGCAGACGCCAAGCGTTGAGGAGGCTCACCGCCCACCCCATGGAAAGCGAGCAGCCTGGAGCTCAAATCAACAACCTCTACACTTATTACATAGCAACAATGTTTGCGAAAACAGCCTTTCTAAAAGAATTACATATTTGCCATAATCGATATATGTAAATGATCGGTGTTCCATATAGTGGCTATGCACAGACAGTTTCATCGTTCAATCAAAAGATAGAGAGAATTAAGAACTCTATTCACCAATCTTAACACTTTTACAAAGCACCAAATTATTCCTTTTTTAAGACTGCTTTCGCAAAGATTGTTGCTTTGAATAATATTTTTAATCCATAGTGGAATGGAGCGGAATACACTCGACTCTTACGGGAAGTGAGGAAAGGCTGAGACCCCACAGGAGAAGCCGAGGGAGGCTCAGCTTCCTCCCCGGCGCATGGAGTGTCTGGAGCGCAATAAAACGAACTAATTTTCATATGTAACTGCGATTAAAATCAGAAAAGTAAGCGCTAACATTAATTGATCTACGACATTTTAGGAGGTGATAGTTGAGTAGATACATAGTTAAATAGTTTACATTTGATGAACTTTTAGAAGTCTGAATCAAAGAAAAACGATTAGCTAGGGAGGAATAATGGTGGTTCGAAAACTAATTCAAATCTGTTTAGCACTGGCCCTAATTTTATCAGTAACATCGGTTAGTGCGAAAAATCCTGATTCCAATAAGGTGAAAAACGGAAATATTACTTGGCCGAAAAAACAGGCGCTTCCAACTTTTCCGAAAGCAAAGCATCTTGATGTCGTTGATTTGAGAGATCGTTCAGGTGATGAAAAACTTCTTCTTACAACACTCCAAGGAAATGTTAATCGAGAAAAAAACTCGATCTATCTGATTGAATCTAATTATGAAGAAGGAAATTATACGTGGTTAAACGACATCAAGGTTCCTTATTCTATGATTGACGATCCATGGGACTTAGTGAAAAAATACAAAAAATACGTATCTGGCATGATTATTTATGACCCTGAAGTAGAGGATACCATAAACGTAGCTACTACTATGGCAGGGTTGGAAAATGCAGTTGTAGTAAGTCCTGAGCTTGCTGAGAAGCTTAAACAGGCACCATACAGTTTTAAGGTGATTGAAGATTTACGAGGCAAATTTGAAAACGGACTTGAGGCTTATAAATGGCAATTTGAACATCTTTGGCCAAAAACAACTCACCGGATGCTGGTTGGGTTAAACCCTAACAAAAGTGTAGAGTTACCAAAAGATAATTGGAATGATTTTGATACGATTCTAGAAGAGAAGGAACAGATTAGAGACAGCTCTAATCAAGATGTTTATGATCTGGATTTGTCAAGCTATCTCGGTGAAGGAGATGTTTACTTACGTTTTCAAGATGCCTTCACAAATGATGGTTGGGGTCCGGCTGTTCATGAAGTAACAGTTAAAGCTGACGGTGAAATCATTGCTCAGTTCATACCTGGAACTAGTGAGGAAGAACCTTATTTATATGATCGTAACAATTCAAATTCTGATGATCGTTTTGGTGGTCACCGTTGGGCAGATAACGGTAATTACTTCGTCTATAAGTTTACACCACCTGCCGGTACAGAGGATTTACAAGTTTCCATTGATATGTGGAATCAATTTAAAGTTTCTGCATCAAATGTGAAACCTTTATCTTCGGAAGTGAAAGAACCATATGGTTTTTTAAGAGATTATGCAATCGCAAACAAAGCAATGGTTTTTTGGTTAGAAACGAATGTACCTGAAGAAAAAGAATTATTTGAACAAATATTGTCTGATGTTGAACCAAACACCCCATATTTAGGTTGGTTCAGCAATGATGTTGCAGGTGAATTCAGTTCAACGGAACTAGCTTCAGAGCATAGCGTATATGTTCTTGCGGCAGACTGGTTCAATAACCTGACCGTCTTTTCCGGTACGAAAGGAAAAATGAAAAAGCAGGCTGCACTTCCTGCACCAAAACTAGAAAATAAAATCTATGTCACGTTTACATTAGGTGAAGGAGACAATCTTCAATATAATCAGCATAAATTACGACAGCTTTGGGATGATGAAGCAAGGGGATCTGTTCCAATTAACTGGTCTACGACGCCATTACTCTATGATGCAGCACCGGCAATGCTTAGTTTCTATCAACAATCCGCTACAGAGAATGATTTATTGGTTGTCGGACCATCAGGGGCCGGTTATATTTATCCAACACCTTGGCCGGATGATACGTTTCATCTCTTTGCCAAGCAAACAAACAAATATATGAAATTAACAGGAATGGATATTATCTATGCACTTAACCGTGTAAATGAACAAAATGTTCCGTTAACTGAATCTGAAGTGAATGATTATGTCAAATATATCAATCCTAGAGGAATTCTTTATAGCTGGGAAAATTATACCGGAACATCCATTTTAAATGGAAAACTTCCTATATCTATTTTAAGAGGTGTCGGAAGTGTATCTGAAACGAAAGAAGCTATTGCAGAGGCAGCGGCAAATTGGGATGGAGAATCACCACTATTTTTATCGATGGGGATGTTATCCTGGTCTGTCACACCATCTCATATTCAGGAAATTGTGAACTCTTTAGGACCTGAATATGAAGTTGTTCGAGGAGATCAATACTTTGACTTAATACGCGAAGCAAACGGATTACCGAAAAAATAATCGAGATTTCTGCATGAAATGAAAGGGTAGAACCTCTATAAATTTTAGAGGTTCTATCCAAATCAAATAATAGGGAAAAAAGGGGAGGCTTCAAAAAAATGGACATGAGGGATCGCAGAGAGGAAAGGACAGGTTTCCAAGAGTCAGCTCCTTACAAGGCTACATATGATTTACAATCCGATTTTGTCATGGTATACGGCATAGATGATTCAATGCCAAGGCGAATTCAAGAATGGAAGAACAAGGGGTATGTTGTTCATTTAATGACAGGGATAGCATGGGGAGAATATCAAGATTATTTATATGGAAAATTCGATGGTCGCGAACATTGGGATGAAGCTCAAAAAAATAAACAGGGATCACATATCCTTCATGGAAAGGATATTCCTTATATGGTCCCTACGGTTGCTTTTACACAGTATTTGACAAGTCGTATTAAACTTGCGGTAGATGCTGGAGTTGAAGCTATTCATTTAGAGGAACCGGAGTTTTGGGTTGATGGAGGATATTCAGAAAGCTTTAAAAGAGAATGGCAAATTTATTACAAAGAACCATGGCAGCCTCCACATGAATCGGTTGATGCCCAATACCGTGCTTCACATCTAAAAGCATATTTATATAAACGCAGTTTAGATCGGCTTTGCAGTGAGTTAAAAGAATACGCCCTTGTAAAATACAATCGATTTTTACGATTTTACGTTCCCACTCATAGCTTAATAAATTATACACAATGGCGAATTGTAAGTCCGGAATCGATGCTTCTTGACCTGCCGGCTATTGATGGGTACATTGCGCAAATTTGGACTGGTACATCACGTACCCAAAATGTTTATGATGGTGTAAGGAAGGAACGAACTTTTGAAACCGCTTTATTAGAGTATGGGATGATGCAGGAGTTAGTAAGCGGAACAGATCGGAACATGTGGTTTTTACATGATCCCATTGAAGATAATCCAAGATACACCTGGTCTGATTACAAAAACAATTACCTTAAAACGGTTGTTGCTTCACTATTACATCCTGAAATATCTCAATATGAAATATCTCCATGGCCAAAGCGGATTTTTGATGGAAAGTATCCGAACGAAGAAGGGACAGGTAAGGAGGCAATTCCTGAAGATTATGCGACAACACTGTTAACGATTATGCACACACTCGGGGATATGAATCAAGAGGATATTCAAGAATACGGAATGGCAGAAAAAATCGGGGTTCTTGTTTCAGATTCGATGATGTATCAACGTAAAAATTTCCATACCGATGATAAGGATTCATCCCACCGCTATGATGGCACGGAAACAAATACTGTGACAAATGAGGATGACATTGACCTTTTAAATTTCTCT
This sequence comes from Bacillus sp. J37, assembly GCF_000518865.1. Taxonomy (GTDB): domain Bacteria; phylum Bacillota; class Bacilli; order Bacillales; family Bacillaceae; genus Metabacillus. Next base: position 38,761 of record NZ_JAEK01000028.1, read on the forward strand.
CATTTTTATGGATTAGCTCTACCGCTAATAAAGAGAGGAATTATGGTTAGACCTGTTCAATTTGATAATGTTCGACGGTTTTCAAATTACCTGAATGATTATCGCCTCCTAATCTTAAGCTATGAATTTCAAAAACCGGAGTACCCTGATTTACATATGGCGCTTGCTAAATGGGTTAGAGAAGGTGGAGTTTTAATTTACGTAGGGGATGATCAAGATCCATATCACTATGTAAGAGAATGGTGGAATACCGGAAAGATCAAATATGATGTTCCTAGAGAACATTTGTTTGAAAGCTTAGGATTATCAAATGAAAAGGAACAAAGCATATATGAAATTGATAAAGGGGTACTGGGATTTTTGAACATTTCCCCAGAGGATAGTGCTAATGACAGAAAAAGCGCAGACATGTATAGAGACTTAATTACGACATGCTTGAACACGAACAATCACCAAGTTGAGTTGGAAGAGAAGAATTATTTTATGGTTAAAAGAGGACCTTATCGAATCGCGGCAGTCATGGATGAATCAATTTCTGCTGCACCGTTGAAATTGAATGGACATTTCGTTAATTTATTTGATCCAGCTTTACCAGTCATCACTCAACTTCAACTAAATCCTGAAGATATGACTCTATTATACGATTTAGACGATGACATGCCTGAAACAGAGATGAAGGTCATTGCAGCCTCATCAAGGATAGAAGATGTCATACATCATGATTCCGGATTTGAAATGGTTGTAAAAGGTCCGGAAAAAATAAAGGCAGTAGCCCGTATATTTTGTCCTAAAAAGCCGGTTCAAGCAAATCTTATCATTGGTCATAATAGCACATCTATTGAATGGGATTGGCATGAAGAATCGAAAACTATTTTTGTCCAATATTCTCATAGTTCAACAGATTCAACGAAAATTTCAGTGAAATGGTCGTGAACTTTTTAGGTAAATGTCGGTTTACAAGGGGGAGTGGATGAAATGAAAGGTGACTCAGAAGTGAAGATAGCTTCCCACCAAGAATTGATCATAAAGACAAATAAAAAAAGTATTTGGTTTAGAATTTGGCAGCACAGGGTGTTTTATTTATTCTTACTTCCGGGAATTATTTGGTTTTTTATCTTTGCGTATATTCCGATGTATGGCATTACAATTGCATTTAAAGACTTTAACTTTGTGAAAGGAATTCTGGGGAGTCCATGGGCAGGATTAAAATACTTTGAACAGTTTTTCAATTATTATCAAGCAGGAGAAATTATAAGGAACACTTTAGTCATTAGTTTAATGAAGTTGTTAATTGGGTTTCCAATGCCGATTATTTTAGCATTAATGCTGAATGAAGTAAGAGTAACGAAATTTAAAAGAACCGTACAAACCATTTCCTATCTGCCACATTTTATTTCTTGGGTAGTTGTTGTTACGCTCTTGCAAAGAATGTTAACCCCATATGGCGGCCCGGTTAATGAGCTCCTGTCAACATTAGGCTTTGATAAGGTGCAGTTCTTAGGAAACATCAATTATTTTTACCAAGTCATTATTGCTTCAGATATTTGGAAAGGTGTCGGATGGGGAGCCATCATTTATTTAGCGGCTATTTCAGGTGTGGACCCGCAACTCTATGAAGCAGCAAAAATTGATGGTGCCAATCGCTTTAGGCAAATTTGGCATGTGACTCTACCATCTATTAGAGGAGTCATGGTTCTATTATTTATTCTTGCTTGTGGTGGCATCATGTCTGCAGGTTATGAGCAGTTATTACTACTAAATACGCCAGCAACAGCGAAGATCGGGACTGTTTTAGATGTATATGTCATTCAAGCCGGATTAGAGCAGGGACGATTTAGTTATGCAACAGCAGTTGGATTGTTCCAAGGAATCATTGGGTTAATCCTCATCATTACGGCTAACCAGGTGAGTAAAAAAGTGAATGATACATCTTTATGGTAAGGAGGGAAGTTACAAGTGAAAAGAAAAAAATGGTCGATGTTTTCAATCGTTAACTATACGGTGTTAGCTATATTCGCTTTCACGACTCTCTACCCGTTTATTTACATTTTAGCGTATTCACTTAGTGATGGTGTAGAGGCAATGAAAAACCCAATCTATTTCTTACCGCGAGGGTTTACGTTTGAAAATTATATTCAAATATTCCAAGATACGAAATTTTTAGATGCTTATAAGATTACGATTCTTCGAACAGTAATTGGTACCGCCCTACATGTGTTTTTGTGTGCATTATTTGCTTATGCGTTAACGAAAAAAACCCTGCCGGGAAGAAGCTTTTTTACCTTCTTCATCTTTATTCCTACACTATTTAGCGGAGGAATGATTCCAACATTTGTCTTGTATCGGGATCTGGGGTTGATTGATTCGTTTTGGGTATATGTTATCCCGTTTTTATATAATTTTTTCAACATCATTGTGCTGAGAACTTTCTTCATGCAAATCCCGAGTTCACTCGAAGAATCTGCTAAAATGGATGGCTGTGGTGACTTTAAAATCTTTATAAAAATTATTTTACCTTTATCAATGCCTGTACTTGCCACAATTGGTTTATTTAATGGGGTTTTTCATTGGAATGACTGGTTCACCGGTACGTATTTCGTCACAAGCAAAGATTTACTACCAGTACAGACTTTATTAAATGATCTGTTAAATCAATCTATTGCACAAGCAGATGCTGCGAAAAATGCTTCACAATCAGGTACATCAGTGGGCTTACAAACCATTGCACAAACAACACCTGAATCATTGCGTATGGCAACATTAATGGTAGCGACATTACCGATCCTATTTGTTTACCCATTTTTGCAAAAATACTTTGTAAAAGGTGTCATGATTGGTTCTGTAAAGGGATGACCCTTCTTGCTATTACGCGATTTCTAAAACATTGTTGTCATGACCAAACCTGATTTGGTTGATTGTAGTGGAGAGTGCGGGAGCAGTGGGACAGGTGAGACCCCGCAAGCGTCACGCGCTGAGGAGGCTCACCGCCAACCCCGCGGAAAGCGAGCATCCTGGGGCTGCAATCAACCATGCGCAATTCCTATTAAAAAGCAACAAAGTTTGCGAAAATTAGCGTAATTTTAAGAAGTTTATCAAATAAAAACAAATGTACAAGGGGGATTAACATGCATAAGAAGTTTAAGTTATACCTGACAATGATGCTGGTTCTTACACTTACATTATTAGCAGCCTGTACGAGTAATGAAGAAGCCGGCAGTGAATCGCAAGAGGGGGAAAATGGTGAAATAACCGTTAAAGTACTTCATAACTGGGCAGGATCAGAAGGTAATGCACCTAAAGATTTCGAAAATAATCCTGTCGCTAAGAAAATTTTGGAAGAAACAGGGGTAAAACTGGAATTTGATTATCCAACAGGTTTAAGTGAAGTAGAAAAGATTACACAAGTATTTTCAACAGGTGAATTTCCTGATTTATATACAGGACCTGCTTGGGGGAAAGAAAGTGAAACATTACTAAAAGCAGCAAATGAAGGTCAACTACATGACTTGACTGAATACATCGATAAATATCCGAATCTTGCTACTCTAGTAAAAGAAGAAAATATCTCTCCATCATTATATGACAATATCATAAGTCAACAGCAGGGTGGTCAATTTATGCTTCATGCCGGATATCCTGCGACTGAAGATGATGTCATTAACTGGTTATACGGCTTATATGTGAATAAAGATATTGCCGATCAAGTAGGGATTGATCCGCAATCTGTTCATACACCTGAAGACCTTTACAATTTTCTAAAAGCAGTGAAAGATGCAAACCTTGAATCGAATGGAAACCCTGTCTTTCCATTAGGTGCTAATGGGAATGGATGGCCATTAGATATTTTATCTGAAATGTTCGTTCCTGTTGCAGGCTCTGCAAGCTGGATGATTGATGATAATGGGGAAACAAAATTAAACTTCTTAACGAGTGAATATGAAGACTATATTTTATACATGCAAAAACTGTTGAATGATGGATTGCTAGATCCAGAAGCCTATACACAAACAGGTGCGATTGCAGAGGAGAAGTTGATGCAGGGTCGTTATGCTGTTGTTCCTAACCAATTTCCGGGGTTATGGACGGGTTTAACAAAAGCTGGTTTACAAGATAAATATGTTCCACTGGGACCATTAAATGATGCGAATGGAGATCCACATAGAACGGAAGTAAATGTAACGGGATCTCAGCTTATAGCTGTACCGACATCAGTTCCTAAAGAGAAATTAGATAGCATTATGGATATGTTGAATTATTTAGCGTCAGATGAAGGCTTCTTATTAACAAAATATGGAGTTGAAGGTGTTCATTATGACATGGTTGATGGCAAAGTGCAGGCCAAAAAAGAATGGGTAGACAAATTAAAGGATGATCCAAAAGCATTGATCAATGAAGGGATTGACTCTTCTTACGGAACTTTAGCCGGAATGCATCGTGCCGTTTCATTAGCCGGCGGTTCGTTTGGTTACCAATACGATCCTAGATACAAAATAGAAGAAGAATTTAAACAAATGATGTCCCCAAATGGTATTACACCGGTTGAAGGGAAAGACCCTTATACTGTTTTTCAAAAACATGCAAATTATGAACAAATCCAACCTATTTTCGATACATTAGGTGATGTTGTGTTACAGGCTATTCACTCTAAATCAGAAGAAGAAGCGAAGAAATTAATTAAAGAATCTCAAGATGCCTTAAAAAGTGCAGGGATTGAAGAGGTTGATAATGAAATAGCGAAACAAGTAAAAGACGGTACAGAGTTTATGAGATATCGTACTTCAAACTAAACGAACATATATTAGTAATTAGTAAACATCTAAGAAAGGGAGAGTCTTAATCTCTCCCTTTCTTAGATGACCAAATTAGTAAACAAACACCAAAGGAGAGGTAAAATAATGACTCAATTTTTAAGACCGCCTTCAGTACCACTTATGACAGTAGATCCATATTTCAGCGTATGGTCAGCTTCAGATCATTTATATGATGAACATACCGTCCATTGGACGAACAAACGAAATAGTATGGTCGGCTTACTTTTAATCGATGGTAAACCTCGAAGATTTTTGGGGAAAGTCGAATTGGATGACAAGACCACCTATCATGAGCCTGATTTTCTAGAGCAAAAAAAGGTGAAAGTCGAGCCTTTAACGACTACATATCTATTTGAAGGAGAAGGAATTGAATTAGAAGTTAAATTTACGACACCTTTACTCCTTGATGATGTCGAGTTATTATCAAGGCCGGTTTCTTATGTAACGTTTGGAGTACGTTCGATTGATGGAACGAGCCATCGTGTCAAATTATATGTTGATGTATCAAAAGAATTATGTGTACATTCACTTGATCAAGATGTTGAAGGCTCTACGACACAAATACAAAATAAAATAGTAGCCATGCATATGGGAACGAAGGAACAACCCATATTAAAACGTGTCGGTGATGATACAAGAATTGACTGGGGATATTGCTATTTAGCTGCTCTTCAATCTGAAAACCTATCAACGAGCATCCAATCCTATCAAGTACGTAAACGATTCTTAGAGACTGGAAGTTTATCGGGTGGAGAAGGAGATGGCTTAGATGTGCCAGTTATGGCAGCTGTCATAGATATAGGTGAAATTAGTGAGGAACAATCTTCTTGTTTTTTAGCAGTTGCTTATGATGATATTCGTTCTATTGAATACTTTGGAGACCAGTTAAAAGCCTATTGGCGTAAAGATGGTCAGTCCTTTGAAGAGATGTTGGCAACAGCCTTTGAACAATATGATCAAATTCTAATTCGCTGTGATCAATTTAATCAATTATTAATAAACGAAAGTACCGAAATAGGGGGAGAAACCTATAAAGATTTGGTTTCATTAGCATATAGGCAGGCAATTGCTGCACATAAAACAGTCGTTGATAAAGATGGTCAGCTATTATTTTTATCAAAAGAAAACTTTAGCAACGGTTGTATAGCGACGGTTGACGTTAGTTATCCATCCATTCCGCTTTTCCTGCTTTATAATCCTGAGATGGTCAAAGGAATGATGCGTCCGATCTTCCGTTATGCTGACAGTGAGGAATGGCAGTTTGACTTTGCTCCACATGATGTTGGATGTTATCCAAAAGCAAATGGTCAGGTATATGGAGAAAATAAACTAGAATACCAGATGCCGATTGAAGAATGTGGAAACATGCTTATTATGGCAGCAGCCATATGTTTATATGAAAACGATTCAAACTTTGCACGTGATCACTGGAAACATTTATCAAAATGGGCCACATATTTAATAGAAAACGGACTTGATCCGGAAAACCAGCTATGTACAGATGACTTTGCCGGACATCTCGCACATAATGCTAATTTATCTGTTAAAGCCATCCTTGGAATTGGAGCCTATTCAATTATGTGTAACATGCTAAACGAAAAGAATGGCGAAACCTACTTTCAAATGGCCCAAAAAATGGCCCAGCAATGGGAAGAGATGGCTTCGGCCAATACTCATTACAAACTAACATTTGATAGTTTAGATGAGACATGGAGCTTAAAATACAATTTAATTTGGGATCACCTCTTCGGGTTAAATTTGTTCTCAAAAGAAATCATTCAAAAGGAAATACCCCATTATCTTTCAAAACAAAATAAATACGGAACACCTCTTGATAACAGAAACACATATACAAAGGCCGATTGGCTTGTCTGGTCTGCTGCAATGGCAACTGAAGAAGGTGATTTTGAAAAAATGATCGCTCCTCTTTGGAGATTTTTACATGAAACAGAAAGCCGTGTTCCTTTCACTGATTGGTATGATACAGTTTCCGGAAAGCAAATGAACTTTCAAAATCGTTCGGTTGTTGGGGGGCTATTCATCAAAATGCTGGCAGATGTTGAATCAAGAGGGAGTAAAGATAGAAAGGCAATTGAAGGTAATTTTATTTCAGAGCTTTAGGGTTTTTATAAATATTCATAGAATGAAATGAACCTTCTTCTCAGATTCACCTTCTATGTGGTTGGATACGGATATCCATATCTGCATTCAGCCACACTGTATTAAATAAATATTAATTAGGGAGTTATAAGCATACATGAATGATAAAACAGCTGACATGAAAAAGGTGCTTCAAGTTTTAGATGAAGAAGATAAGATTCATTTCTTTTCCTCATTTGAAACAATAGAAGAACAGCCGCATTGGGAAAATTCAGTAGAGTTAAAGGGGAATGGCACGAGATTATCTTCAGGTGTCTATTCTAATCAATACTTAGAAATCGGTATGATGAAAACGGAAGTAGATTCAGGACCTCGCAATAGTTATACAGGTAAAACAAATGTGGGATGGTCAGGTCAAAAAGCACTTAGTTACTCGGGCCATCATGTCTCGAGCAACAGAGCTTATTCCTTTCATAAAATTTTTGAAGTGGATATAGATGTTACTCCAGCGACTTCTTTCTCTTATTTGATCCATCCGGAGTTTGCTGACGAAGAAGAAAGAGATTACTCAAGTACGTATGTAAGTCTTGATCTTGCTTTTAGTGATGGAACCTATTTAAGTGAACTTGAAGCAGTCGACCAACACGGAGTTCGTTTGACTCCCATCGCACAAGGTGATTCAAAAACACTATATCCGAATCAATGGAATTATAAAACATCTAAAATCGGTCTTGTAGCAAGTGGGAAAAAAATTCTCCGCATATTAGTTGCATATGACCAACCAAAAGGGCCAGGTATTTTTAAAGGAAGTATAGATGATATTCGTATCGCTGAGAAGACTGGTGAAAAAGTCTCTAAAAGCCCTATCGATTATGTGAGTATTTTAAGAGGCACAAATTCTAATTCTACTTTCTCAAGAGGGAATAATTTTCCTGCTGTAGCCTTACCGCATGGATTTAACTTTTGGACTCCTGTTACAGACGCCGGTTCTACAAGCTGGCTATACTCATATCAACAACATAATAACCGTGACAATTTACCAGAATTACAAGCATTTTCACTAAGTCATCAAACAAGTCCATGGATGGGAGATCGACAAACATTTCAGGTGATGCCTTCTGGGGCGGGTAATCCGTGTGTGAATCGAAAACAAAGAGCACTCCCGTTTCAACATAAAAATGAAGTGGCAAAACCACATTATTATAAAGTATTATTTGAAAATGGAATCAAGACGGAATTTACTCCTACAAATCGTGCAGCAATGTTTAGGTTTACGTTTGTGAATGATGTATCAAGTCTCATTTTCGACAATGTGAATGATCTTGGAGGGTTAACCATCCTACCTGAAGAGAACATCATTACAGGCTATTCTGATGTGAAAAGCAACTTATCAGTCGGTGCAACAAGAATGTTTATTTATGCAACTTTTGATAAAAAGATGATTAAAAGCGGCAAGCTCACCGGCGAAAACAGAGATCATGTTGCAGGTTTTATTTCCTTTAATACAGAGGGATCAGATAAATCCGTTACGATGACTATAGCTACATCCTTAATAAGTGTTGAACAAGCAAAAAGAAATTTACATCAGGAAATTAAACAGGAAGATACATTCGAGAGTCTAAAAAACAAAGCGAAACATGCATGGGAAGAAAAGCTGAACATAATCGAAGTGGAAGGTGCGAGTGAAGTAGAATTAACAACACTTTATTCAAATCTGTATCGATTGTTTTTGTATCCAAATATTAGCTATGAAAATACAGGTACTAAAAACGAACCGAAATTTATGTATGCAAGTCCTTTTTCAAAACCAAAAGGCAAAGATACACCTGTAAAAACAGGAGCATATTTAGTAGAAGGAAAACCTTATATCAATAACGGGTTTTGGGACACGTATCGAACAGCTTGGCCTGCATACGTTTTATTTAGTCCAACACATGCCGGAGAAATGATCGATGGATTTATTCAGCAATATAAAGACGGAGGATGGATATCAAGATGGTCATCACCTGGCTATGCTAATTTAATGGTCGGAACAAGTTCAGATGTTGCCTTTGCAGATGCCTATTTAAAAGGAGTAACCAACTTTGATGTGAACGCTTTTTATGAATCTGCCATTAAAAACGCAGCTGTCGCAAGTGAAGATGAAAGTGTCGGAAGAAAAGGGTTAACAACATCCATTTTCGACCGATTTACTAACAATTCCGTTGAAGAAGGCTTGTCATGGGCTATGGATGGCTTTATCAATGACTTTGCTATTGCAAATCTCGCTAGTGTGCTGGCATTACAAACAGATCCAAAAGATCCAATGTACTCCCAATATTGTACAGATGCCATTTATTATAAAGAACGAGCACAAAATTTTGTCGAAATGTTCCACCCTGATGTAAAGTTTTTTATGGGGAAAAAACCTTCCGGAGACTGGCGAACTACTCCTGATTCCTTCCATTCTGAAGAGTGGGGTGGAGATTACACAGAAACAAATGCATGGAATATGGCTTTTCATGTACCACATGATGGTCAAGGTTTAGCAAATCTATATGGTGGCCGAAAAGAATTAGCACAAAAGCTTGATGCTTTATTCTCCATTCCTGAAACAGGCTTATATAAGGGGCATTATTCACAAATTATCCATGAGATGCGTGAGGCGCGGGATGTGAGGATGGGGATGTATGCACATAGTAATCAGCCTTCCCATCATATTTTGTATATGTATCATTATGTCGGGCAGCCAGCAAAAGCACAGGAAAAAATCCGGGAAGTATTATCGAGATTGTATATAGGAAGCGAAATCGGCCAAGGGTATCCTGGTGATGAAGATAATGGTGAAATGTCTGCATGGTACTTATTTAGTGCAGCCGGTTTTTATCCATTACAAATGGGTGCACCAAGTTATACAATCGGAGCACCGTATTTTAAAAAGATGATCATTCATCTTGAAAATGGACATAAAATAACGATTCTTGCACCTAATGTCAGTAATGAAAATAAATATATTCAAAGCCTTAAAGTAAATGGAATTCCATATCATAAGGTAACAATCGATCATGAAACACTTACAAATGGAGCAACATTAGAGTTTGAAATGGGAAATTGTCCATCTGATTGGGGAACGGGTATTCATGATTTACCTGCTTCTCTAACACCCATTTCAACAAATGGAACCTCTATCTCATCAACGCATTTAAACGATCTAACAGACGGTATGAAAGGCAAAACATATCATTCTGACCATGGTCCAGCACTTAATGCCTTTGATAATAATTCGCTTACTCAATTGAAAATAAATCATAATAAAGCCTGGATACAATACGAATTTGAAGATGGAAAGAAGGAAGCTCTACTGTATACCCTGACATCCGGGCTGGAAGAAAATCAAGACCCTAAAAGCTGGGTGTTACTTGGATCAAATGATGGGGAAGATTGGGAAGTTCTTGATCGAAAAGAACAGGTACATTTTAAATGGAGGAGATACACAAAAGCTTTTACAATCAAAAATCCAGGTGCTTTTTCACACTATCGATTTGAACTTCTTGATAATGGAGGGTCAAATATAACCTCTCTTTCTCAAATTGAATTGCTCGGGTTTGATCATTTAGTAGAAAATAGTAAGTATGTCAAATCGTTAGCGGAAAAAATAAAAAATAGCGAGATTCAAAACCAAGTAAAATATCATTTATCCCGTTCATACGAATACTTACATCAAAACAAAGTAGATCTATCTGTTATAGAATTAGAAGCCTGTATCATCGTAATCAATCAATTAAATGCTGGAAAAGACTCTGGAGAGAAAGAACAATTGATCGCCAATATACATGCGCTGATGTTTGCTTTAAAAAAAGTTATTCACATTAAAAACACATGCAGTGTAGGCAGGAGATAAATGTATAATGTACGACTCAACTGTTAACGATTGGGTCGTCTTTTTATAGCATGAAAAGTTGACCTCAGTTGATCATTAAATTTTACGAGTCGTAAATTTTATCGAGGGATAACACTTTTGCTATTAAGAGGAAAAATAAGGGAGATGAATGGCAGGATGGGTATAAAAACGAAAAGATTGCTAGAGCCACTTCCATTTACAAATGTCACAATTGAAGATCGTTTTTGGGCACCGAAGTTAAAAGTAAATCGTGAACAAACGATTCCCTACCAATATGAACAATGTAAAACGACCGGAAGAATCGATGCTTTTCGATTAAACTGGAAGCCGGGAATTGAACCAAAGCCTCATATATTTTGGGATTCTGATGTAGCAAAATGGATCGAAGCAGCAAGTTATAGTTTAGCAACAAATCCTGATTCTAATCTTGATTCATTAGTAGATCGTGTCATTCAAGTCATTGCAGCTGCCCAACAGCCAGATGGATATCTAAATGTTTATTTTACCGTCGTTGAGTCACAAAATCGTTGGAAGGATTTACGTGATGCACATGAATTATATTGTGCTGGCCATTTAATCGAAGCAGGAATTGCCCACTTTAAAGCGACAAAAAAGAGAACTCTTTACGATGTGATTTGCCGTTATGCTGATTATATTGATACCGTATTTGGGCCGGAAGAAAAGAAATTAAAAGGCTATCCAGGTCATCAAGAAATTGAACTTGCGCTATATAAACTTTACAAAGTATCCGGTAATGAAAAATATTTACGCTTAAGTAAATATTTTATTGATGAAAGAGGAAAGCAGCCACATTATTTTGATCTTGAAAAAGAACAAATGCCAGGATTTTTTGAAGAATTTATGAATTCACACCTCAATATTCATGAATACAATCAGTCACACAAGTTAGTCAGAGAACAAAGAGAAGTTGTCGGACATGCTGTAAGAGCTTTATACATGTATTCAGCCATGACAGATTTGGCAGGAGAGCTTGGAGATGAGGAGCTATTAGAAGCATGTGAGCAATTATGGAATACGTTACACAACAAAAATATGTATATTACAGGAGGCATAGGTTCAACAAGAAATAACGAAGGCTTTACTTATGACTATGACTTGCCGAATGAAACCGCGTATGCGGAAACATGTGCTTCTGTTGCTGTAGTGTTTTGGAATCATCGACTTTTACAGCTTGAATGTGATGGGAAATATGCCGATGCGCTCGAACGGGCACTGTATAATGGGGTAATAAGCGGGATTTCTCAAGATGGTAAAAAATTCTTATATGAAAATCCACTTGAGAGTAGAGGAAATTCACATCGGCAGAAATGGTTCGGCTGTGCCTGTTGTCCTCCGAATATCTCAAGACTCTTTGCTTCAATAGGTGAGTATATATACTCACAAGGTGATCATGAGATCGTCACTCATTTATATATTCAAGGTTCTGGGACATTTCATATAAATGATCAAGTTATACGATTACGACAGGAAACCGATTACCCATGGGATGGGCATGTTAACATTCAACTACAACTAGATAAGCCAGACACGTTTAGATTAAAATTAAGAATTCCAGAATGGTGTCAACATGCATCATTGACCATTAATGGTGACCAATTCGACATGCAAGGATCTCTTCAAAAAGGCTATGTGACATTAGAAAAAGAATGGTCAGATCACGACATCGTCGAGCTGGAATTACAGATGTCAGCACAACGATATTATTCAAATCCACACGTTAGGCAAAATGTAAATCATGTTGCAATTCAACGGGGTCCAATCGTTTATTGCTTAGAATCAGCAGATAATATTGAAGACGTTCAAGCAATCATACTACCGAAAAATGCAGTACTTTATGAAATGTACGATGCAAATATGCTCGATGGCATCATTAAAATAATGGCAGATGCGTTTGTTTTAATAGATAGCGAATGGGAGAATAAACTATACAAACCGAATAGACCTAGTGTTTCACCCCATCAAATGACCGCAGTGCCTTATTTTTTATGGGATAATCGCGAACCAGGTCAAATGGTTGTTTGGATGAAGGAAGGTATTAATTAGGTATACTTTACGTGCAGGATCAATTAAGGACTCAACTTTAAAATAAATAAACCTTATTCCTGAATGAATCGTAAAATTAACAAGTGATTTAACAAAACCTTAAGGAAGAGTTAAAGTAAATGTACTTAAGTTCATACAGAAAAAGAGTCTGGTTCATTTAATGACCCAGGCTTTATTTATGTTATGTATTTAAATAAACAAAGTTCTTTAAAAGTGGCTTTGCTAGATAAATTATTTTATAACGAAACTTGTCATTACGATGGATATCTTAAAGCATAAAAAAACACATTTTTTCTAAATATTCTCTACTTATCTTAAAAGATTCTATATTTCATTCAAAGGAATTTATAGTTTTTTCTAAATATTTTCCATTTTTATTGAATTGTAAACGCTTTATAATTCTAAAGTGTTCAAGTCTTTTTAATAAAAATTAAGTAAACAGTCAGCTGCAGGGAATAATTGTTCTTCGAAGCAAGGCTGTATTCATTTGCTTCTTTCAATACGCTGACTTTCAGGAGGTGTTGCCAAAGATTAAAGATAGATTGCTCAATTAGTAGATAAGGGACTCAGGAGTTGGCAGCGGACTGAATACAACCGTAGCTAAATGGATGATGTTTTTAAATATTGACGAAGGGGATGTATAATAGTGTATAAAAAATTGTTAGCCCTCACTGCGGCTTCTTCCATGCTACTAACCTTTGTGCCAAGTAATGGGTCGATTGCTTCGGCGCTGCAAAATGAAAGTCATGTTGAAAAGCTGGCAAGTGCAAATTCAGCGGAACAAATTATGAAAGCTGTGTTGGGTGATGTTCCTGAAGTCATTGGAGCCCCAAATATGGAACTAGAAGTTCAAGTGAAATTAGATGAACTGGCAAAAGGAAAATACACTTCTTTACATGCATCTTTTCATATTCCTGATAGCCTAACGGTTACTGGGGTAGAGTTCAATTCGAAGAATATTATGGGGGGAGCCAGTTCTTATACGTATTCAAAGGACACTTTAAATCTTCAAGTTAAGGGTGGGAACGTAAGTATTGCGCATAAAGGTTCAGATTTATTCGCGACAATCAAACTAAAAGTAAAAGATTTTGTGACATCCGACCGGACCGATGTTATCCGGGCCAATTCTATTACAGCCGAAAGTAGAAATGGCAAGGATATTGTCTATTCCGTAGATGAAGCAGTAGCCAACATTGGGTTGAAACAATTGGATACAGGTGCGATTGCAAAAATTCCTGGTTATGCCAATTCGCTGATGAGCCATAAATTTGGTGCTGATCCACATGCGATGGTCTATGATGGTCGAGTTTATATTTATATGACCAACGATGAATTCGAATATGATGCAAACGGAAATCTCATAGATAATACTTATAGCAAAATCAACACAGTTAATGTCATCTCTTCTGATGATATGATTAACTGGACGGACCACGGTGCGATTCCAGTTGCAGGTCCTAATGGTGCGGCAAAGTGGGCAACCCAATCGTGGGCAGTATCCACTGAACATAAAGAGATTGATGGAAAAGATAAATTCTTCCTTTACTTTTCAAATAACGCATCAGGCATTGGTGTTCTTACATCCGATAGCCCAATTGGACCTTGGACAGATCCGCTCGGCAAACCGTTAATCGGCCGGAATGATCCTGCAGCTCAGGGTGTTGCCTGGCTCTTTGATCCGGCAGGCTTTGTCGATGACGATGGTCAAGCATATTTGTACTATGGTGGAGGAGTACCAGGCAACCCGCCTACACAGGAGCAAGCCGAACACCCGGCAACTGCAAGAGTCATTAAACTAAGTGATGACATGATTCATACCGTAGGGGAACCACAAGTCATAGATGCTCCATTCTTGTTTGAAGCATCAGGTATGCACAAGAAAAATGGTAAATACTATTATTCTTATAGTACGAACTTCTCTGGTGTGCGGCAGGAAGATGATCCGGGGACAGGTGAAATTGCGTATATGACCAGTGATTCTCCAATGGGACCGTGGACGTATGAGGGTACAGCACTTAGGAATCCATGGGTTTTCTTCGGTGTCGGAGGAAATAACCATCAAGATTTCTTTGAGTTCAAAGGTCAAACGTATATCACATACCATGCCCAAACAGTAGCTAAAGCCATGAACAAAGCCAAGGGTTATCGTTCTCCTCATATTAATAAGGTCGAATATGATGAGAATGGCAAGATGAAAGATGTCAAAGCAGATATGAAAGGTGTATCACAGGTGGCCAACCTTGACCCGTATAAGCGGAACGAGGCTGAAACAATCGGATGGAATGCAGGTATTAAAACTGAGAAATCCCAAGCACCTGGGGGTATGGTTGAAAGCATTAACCTTAATGTAACCGATATCAATAATGGAGATTGGGTTGCGGTCTCCCAAGCAGATTTCGGTAAAAATGGTGCTGCATCCTTTGAAGCAAATATAGCCTCTACTGTCGGCGGTGAAATTGAAATTCGCGTAGACAGCCCAGTTGGTGAAGTGATCGGAACGCTCGACGTTAACCCGACTGGCGGAGAACAGGAATGGCAATTGATGAAGACCAATGTCAAGAATGTTAGCGGCACACGAAATATCTTCTTCATCTTTAAAGGAGAAGGAGAGAACAACTTATTTAATATGGATTATTGGACATTCACGGAGAAAGAATAATCCTAAAAAAACGGGCTTCCGACTTTAGTTGGAGGCCCGTTCTTCAATATTAAAAAACCACACCTGCATATGGAAGTTAATTTCTAAAAAATGAAGGTGTAGTTAGGCGCTATTTCCTCAAGAGGAAGTCGTACTCTCTCAAATCGAACTATATATAACCGAGCGAAGCCGTGGGTGATGGTAAGCCTCAAAGTTAGGGAGCATTTGCTGCATATACACAGCAGAAAGCTTTTCTTTTGGGTCGATCATAACCCATGTGCCAGCTAAACCACACCATCCGAATTCTCCAATTGTACTGTTACTGCCAGCTAACGGTGGATCGATCATGACTCTTACACCCAATCCATAGCCATAGCCTTTCAGATAGTCCCAATTATAGGATGGCAACACCTCTGGCTGTAGATGATTCGTGGACATAAGTTCAATCGTCTTTCTACCTAAAATTTTGACATTGTTAAGCTCACCCCCGTTTGCCAACATATGGGCAAATCGACTATAGTCGCCTAACGTAGACAGCAAACCTCCGCCACCGCTTTCAAACTTGGCTTCTGGCTGATAATTCCCATCCATTAAAGAATTTATGGTTAACTCCCCATTTTCATTGCGATTGTAGAGGCTGCTAAGACGTTCCTTTTTCTCCTCGGGAATCTTGAAAAATGTATCCTTCATTTCCAAAGGATCAAAAATTTCATCTTTTAAAAATGTTCCAAAGGATTTACCGGACAATACTTCAATCAGTGCTCCCAAGACGTCATGGCTATAACCATAGTGCCATTTTGTTCCCGGTTCAAAGGCTAGTGGAATATCGCTTAGTATTTTAGAGAGGGTTCTTACATCTAAATTCTCAGAACCCTTGTCATTGTTATAGTTATCGAGTGCAAGTTTTACCTGACGTTCGGTTTCATTTCCCTCTCCTCCATAGGTTAAACCAGAGGTCATCATGAAGAGATCTTTGACCCTGATTGATTTTGAAGAGGGAATGATCGACAACTCTCCGTTTTGATTTCTATGGTATATTTTTGGTTCTTTGAATTCTGGAAGATACTCTTCAAGAGGATCGTTCAGCAAAAACATGCCCCGTTCATATAAAATAAGGGCAGCCACACATGTGATCACTTTGGTGTTTGAATAAATTCTATAAATCGTATCAGGTAAAATTGGTTTTCTCATTTGGTCTGCATAGCCAATATAATCTTCAAATACTGTTTGCCCTTGATAGGTAACGGAACATGCACATCCAGCAGGACCTTTCTCAACAAAGCTTTTTAATAATGGGTGTAGCTTTTCAAAAGATTTCAAACAGATTCCCCTCCCAATGAAGCGTTGGTTTACAAATAAATAGATGATACTTCCATTTAACCATTTATTGCTAGTTGATACAAGATTCTATTATCTATTGATATTTCATGGAAGAATAAAATATTACTAGAGCCATCTTGCTAGAAAAATAGTAAGGAATTCCCTTATTTACTGTTCGTTTTTAATGGTATTGTTTATAGATATTCGGAAAAAAGTTGGTGTAACGATTGAGTAAAAAAAAATCAAAACGTAAAGTAAAGAGAAAGGAATCGAGTAAGTTCGGTACAGCACTTAAGTTATTAGGCTGTTTTTTGGCCGTATTGTTTTTAGCATGGTATATGATGGTGGGTCATATAGATGGAGAAAGGTTTCGTGGTGTCGTGGAGCTCCCCTTACAGGAGAATTATTCGTACCCAGTATATGGTTTGGCCTTGCTAAATTGGGTCATAGGAATTCCAAGTGTTATTGTTTTTTTAATTTTACTGGCAAAAGGGAATAAAAGTGAATTCATCACATCCTGTTTTTATAGTGTTCCTATTTTTTTAATGAGTCTAGGATTTACGATACAGTATATGGTTTTGTTAATTAAAGTTGGGGCTGAATTCTTATGGTGGTTTTATGTTGTTGTTGCAGTTATCGGCTTCCTAATCGCTAATCTCTTAATCTACTTTGATAAAGGGAATTTACATCCTGTTTTTGTTGGACTTGGTGTTGTGCTGATAGTCCTTAGCTGGATCCTATTAGCTATGGCGAACTCTGCAGATGGTCATTATATTAGTATTTATAAGGATAACTTAAGAGGAAGTTTCACGATTAAAATGATGGTGGGAACCTTTCAATCGTTGGGAATTATGGTTTTCCTGAGTATGTATGGTTTCCTAATGAAGCTTCGATTTGGCTGGGAAGAGTAAGATCTCTATAAGAATTTATCCAGTAACATAGGCTGTATCTGGTTGTGAGCGAGGTAGACATATGCAGGAGCGACCTTTTTCATAAACCCGCTGCTTCGTCCCTTCAATATATATTCCATTTGAGTACACTTTTAGGAAGGAAATACGTTATATAAAACGAATGTATGTGTAGGCGACGAATGAATGGAGGGAAATGATGAAGGTTCTTATATTGGGTGGTACTCGTTTTTTAGGAAAAGCGTTGGTTGAAGAAGGATTGAAAAGAGGACATGAGATCACTTTATTTAATCGCGGGAACAATAAAGAAGTGTTTACTGAAGTTGAGCAGCTCATCGGTGATAGAGACGGCGATGTGTCACAGCTTGAAAACAGGAAATGGGATGTCGTAATGGACACATGTGGATTCGCTCCCCACCAAATGAAAAAGATTGCAGCAGTGCTAGGGAAAACAATCGAACATTATACATATATTTCCAGCATCTCTGTTTATAAAGATTGGGTTCCGTTTAATATATCGGAGGACTATCATTTACAGTCCATACCACATGATCGACTAAAGGATATATTGAAAGACGTTGAGGAAGGGCGAATTTCTCCTTATGAGCATTACGGAGCGTTAAAAGTACTATGTGAAGCAGAAGCAGAGAAATATTGGCCGGGGCGTGTGTTGCATATCAGAGCAGGACAGCTTGTCGGACCGTTTGACTATACGGACAGGCTTCCGTACTGGGTTCAGCGAGTGGAAGAAGGTGGAAAGATCGTGGTACCCGGAAGACCGGAACGTCCAATTCAACTGCTCGACGTAAGAGATATTGCCACATGGGTGTTCGATATGGTGCAAAAAAGGAAAGCTGGAACGTTTAATGTGACAGGCCCTGAATATGAATTGACGATGGAAGAGCTTTTGAACACATGTAAAGTAGTGACAAACAGTGATGCTGAATTTGTATGGGTAGATGAACAATTTGCACTTGATCACAAAGTACAACCGTGGTCGCAAATGCCATTATGGATCCCTGAGCAATACCCGTTAGAAGGAGAAACTGAACCGTGGAAAATGAGTATTAGCATAAAAAAAGCTTTACACGCCGGGCTTTCCTTCCGTCCCCTTGAAGAAACAATACATGATGTGTATCAATGGGAAAGAGGGAGACAAGATTCAAAACGGAAAACAGGTATATCGCATGAAAAAGAGCAACAGTTACTAGATGCCTGGTTCCAAAAGGAGACAAACGAGACATTGTGAGGGATGGTCTTGTAAAAACAAAATATACAAGCAGAAAGGTATCGTATCTTTACCTTTCTGCTTATAAAATCATTCTGTTATTCGAGATTAGCATGTTTACTAAACATAGAGGAAGAAGTTAATCCTTCCAGTTCCATATATCTTAATATTAAACTATCGAAAAACAGTAACAAAGTTTGTTCAAAAAGTGATGCCATTGGTTGAATGGTTTGATACTCGCTGTCTTCCTGGTCTTTAGGTGAACCAGGCATTTTGACAACAATATCTGCTAGTTGTCCAATTGTGGATTCGGGATTGATTGTCACAACGGCCACTTTAGCCCCAAAACCTTTTGCTTTCTCAGCCATCGAAACTAAGCTTTTTGTTTCTCCGGATCCAGATGCAATAATAAGTAAATCATTTTCTGCAATATTAGCGGTAACTGTTTCACCGACAACATATGAATCAATCCCCATATGCATCATGCGCATGGCAAATGATTTTCCCATAAAACCCGAACGGCCCGCACCGGCAACAAACACTTTATTTGACGATCTAATGGCTTGAACTAAACTCTCGGCATCAGCATCCGTGATATATTGAACAGAATGGTTTAATTCATCCAATACTTTTGAGAGATAATAAGACGTTTCCATATACGACCCCGATTATACTAAAGTAGCTTCTTTTACTAATTTTTGCATTTCAGAAGCGACAGCTTTTTTATCATCTTTCCCTGTGATCCCGCCGCCAACGATCACTAAATCAGGTTTGGCTGCAATAACTTCAGGTAATGTTTCTAATTTAATACCACCAGCTACAGCAGTCATTGCATTCGAAACAACACGTTTGATTGTGCGTAGTTGTTCAAAAGAATTTTCGCCTTCAGCTTGTAGATCATATCCGGTATGTACGCAAATGTAATCAACACCAAGACCATCAATTTCTTTTGCGCGTTGTTCAATATCTTTTACATTAATCATATCAACGAGAATTTTAGTTCCGTGCTTTTTCGCTTCCTCAACTGCACCTTTAATTGTCGCATCATCTGTAGCACCAAGAATTGTGACAATTCCGGCACCTGCTTCAGAAGCCTTCATCACTTCATAGCCCCCTGCATCCATAACCTTTAAATCTGCTAATACTGTAAGATTTGGAAATGCTTCTTTTACTTCTTTAACTGCTCTTAATCCTTCGTTAATAACGACTGGTGTCCCAATTTCAACAATATCTATAAATTCCTGAACTTCACCCACCACTTGTTTTGCTTCTTCGATATTTACTAAATCTAATGCTAGTTGTAATTCCATCTTATTTCCTCCTTAACGGTTACTGTTTGAGTTTTCTTACAGTATCAATTATATTAGAATTATTCAAAACTAAAAGTACGCACTTTTAAAACATATAGTGTATAAAAGTATACTAATTGCTATTGAGTATACGAAGGAGGAACCCATGAGCCGTTTTGATGAGAAGATATTTAATTGTGAAAAAGAACTAACATTACAAGTGATTGGCGGAAAATGGAAAATGTTGATCATGTGGCATTTAGGAAAGGATGGAACACTGCGTTTCAACCAATTAAAATCATTGATTCCAGGAATCACACAACGTATGTTAGTCAATCAGTTAAGAGAACTTGAAGAAGACTTAATCGTCCATCGTGAAGTGTATCCAGTTGTACCTCCGAAAGTGGAATACTCTTTAACCGAACAGGGAAAGACATTAATGCCGATCTTAGAGTCAATGTACGAGTGGGGAAAGAATTATCGAAAAAAATATTTGGAACACACAACATTCACAGAGGATGATGCCAAATAAAGATAGAGTGCTAGGGTCAATTTTCATCATCCACCGATATGGAAAATTAAAAAGAAAAAAGTCTAACTAAGTAATTTTAAGAGAAACGATTTAGTTGTTTCTCTCAGTTTGTAGACAAAGTAAAATTTGCTAGCCTTTCAGACTGATTGCTAACGCTTGCGTATCAAGGCACGAAGCCTTGTGAGGAGCGGAGTTACCGGTGTTGGTAATGAGCACCGCAGCAAGGTGAGTAACGAAGAAAGCGAGCGTTTGTCAACAGTCTGAGAGAAACGATTTAGTCGTTTCTCTATTTTTATATAGAGTGGCTTGAGGGCTAAGCTATTTCTATTATCGTTTTAATAAAGGACTTACTATAGAAATAGGTACTGCAAAAATTTGGGTTTCGTAAGCAATCGGGTCAAATTAAGGAATAACAATCTAAATATTGTGAAGAAATGTACTTAAACGTGGC
>NZ_JAEK01000029.1 GCF_000518865.1 Bacillus sp. J37
ATTGTTGCTTTGTAATAAGTGTAGAGTTTGTTGATTTGAGCTCCAGGCTGCTCGCTTTCCGTGGGGTGGGCGGTGAGCCTCCTCAACGCTTTGCGTCTGCGGGTCTCACCGGTCCCACAGCTCCCACAGGAGTCTCGCATATCCGTTCAAATCAACCCTATTTAGTTTTTTTAAGTACTTTTTTAAAACAACAATCTTTTAGAAAAGAGCCTTATGAAAACATCAAAGGAGGTAATCACGTGCTTGAGACAATCAATTTAAAAAAGTCATTTAAAGGAAAACCCGCTGTACAAGAAGTGAACTTATATTTAGATCAAGGTGAATCTGTTGGCTTATTAGGACCAAATGGGGCAGGGAAATCAACAACAATTTCCATGATATCAAGTTTGATTAAGCCTACAAGCGGTGAAATAAAGCTAAATGGTGTAAACATTGTCGATAAACCTGGTGAAATAAGAAATATTTTAGGTGTCGTACCACAAGAAATTGCGCTTTATCAAGAACTGTCAGCCTATGAAAACCTCAAATTTTTTGGATCTATTTATAAAATTAAAGGAAAAGAACTGGAGAAAAGGATTCAAAATGCTCTGGATATTGTTGGGTTACAAGAACGTCAAAGGGATTTAGTAAAGACATTTTCAGGTGGTATGAAACGCAGGGTCAATATTGCTGCAGCTCTATTACATCAACCGAAAATACTCATTTTAGATGAACCGACTGTTGGAATTGATCCGCAATCGAGAAATCATATCCTGGAAATGGTTCGTCATTTAAATGAAAAAGATGGAACAACGATTCTTTACACAAGTCATTATATGGAAGAAGTTGAACAACTCTGTGACAGATTATACATTATGGATCATGGGGAAATTATAGCCTCAGGAACAAAAGCTGAGCTGCTTAGCATTTTATCAACTGAGGATACGATAAAAGTGGAGTTAAGTCACATGGATGATACATTTGTTGAGCATGTCAAGACCATAGAAGGAGTTCGAAAGGTAGAGGCATCTCCCCTGCAAATAAAAGTGATTGTAAAAAAGGGAAGTCAATTAATTAGTGAGCTCGTTCATTTAGCTGATCAATATCATACTCATATTGTCAATTTTCATACTGAAACACCTAGCTTGGAGGATGTATTCCTTCATTTAACTGGCCGGACATTACGGGACTAAGGAGGTGGAATAATGTTAAGTTTCATAAAAAAGGACTTATTAATGTTTTGGCGTGACCGTAAAGAGCTCATTACCGTATTAGTCCTTCCCATTATTTTAGTCATGGTTTTAAATTTTGCTTTTGCCGGTTTGTTTGGTTTTAATGAGGATGCAAAGTTGGATTTACAATTGGCAGTGGTGAATCAGGATGACAACGACACAGAAGCAATGACTCAATTAAAGGAGCGCTTGGTCAAAGAGGCGGCGTTAGGTGAAGAGCAAACAGTGGAGGTCTTGAGTCAAGCAACTTTCATAAAACCTATTTCAATGTTAGAAGATTATCTTCATAGTGATGATTTAAAGGAATGGGTAACGGTTCATGAGATGGAGGAAACTGAGGCAGTAGCTAACATGAAGGAAGGAGAATTGGATGGAATCCTAATCATACCGGATGGATTTACTGCCGATAGTTTGTATTCAGCGTTAATGGGAGAACCGCCAACTGCTCCACTGAAATATAAAATAGAAATGGAAACGAATGATACCAGTACATTAGCACAAATAATCCAAGGGTTTATGGATCAAATGAACTATCAGTTTGCCCTACAGAAAGTGGGAGGTGACCCGCGGGTGGAAGTCATTCTACCGGAGGGAGGCCTTGAAAAAGTAGGAGCTGGTGAAAACTTTACGATGACACAGTATTTTCCGATCGCAATCGGAGCGTTGTTTTCATTATTCCTTGCAGCAACAGTAGCAACGAAAACAGGTGAAGAAATTAGACAAAAAGTATTCTATCGGATTTTATTGACAAATAGTCATCCATTCCATTTTTTAATTGGCAAAATTGTCTCAACATTCTGTTTAGCTTGGTTGCAAACTATGTTTGTGTTCCTATTGTCACACTTGATTTTAGACATATTTCCTGATCGGACGATTCCCTTCTGGCTTGGTACCATTGGGATTGTGTCATTGCTTTCCTTAGCAATATCCGGGCTATCTGCTGTCTTTACCAGCATCTCACTTAGAGTGTCTGATATCGATGCTGCGAATGGTATTTTTATGATCGTTATTATTCTTTTTGGTATCATCGGTGGAAGTTTTGTTCCTATTTATATATTACCTGACTGGCTGCAAAAAATCGGAGAGTGGACCCCGAACGGTCTATCATTAACTATCATGACACAATGGGTCCAATTTGAGGAGTTTTCCTCCATCATCATACCAAGCATGATCCTTGTTGTGTTTTTCATTCTTTGTACAGTAATTGGTTTAGCTCTATATCCGAAAAGGGGGGAAGCGTAGTGAATTCAGTTTTTTGGGCGCAATTTACGAAGGATAAACGCAACCCTATCTTCATCATTTTATTTATTGCAGGTAGTATTCTTGCAACATTAGTATTTGCCGAAGGTGTCTATTCACCGACAAAGGTTGCTATATTCAGTGAAGGAGAAAATGCCTCAGAAATTGAGAAGAAATGGGTAGACCTGTTAAATGTTGATGACTCCTTTCAGTTTGTTGTCGTAGAACCGAATGAAGCGCGCGAGGATGTACGGGATGGAAAGCTTGATGTAGCTGTAAAGGTCATGGAAACTGACTACAGGTTAGTGGCTACAAGTGAGCTTCCAACAGTATCGTATGTTCAGCAGCATGTTGACAAAGTATTTCAACAGGAGGCACAATTAAGTGCAATTGTTCAATCAAAGGAAAATGGAAACGTACGAGAAGAGCTTGAAAACTATTTGGAAGAAGCACCCTTTCAAATGGAGACTCAAGGACTTGAAAGTGAGAAAGTTCCTAATTATAACATGAGTACTCAATTATTATTTGCTTTTACATTTTTAATTTCGATGTTTATACTCGGACTTAAGGTAAATAATGTCACACATGATAAAGTCTCTGGTATTTGGGATCGAATGATCCTATCACCGATTAGTAAAACCAAGATGTACTGTGGATATATACTCTATAGCTTTTTGATTACCTTATTTCAAGTAGTTGTTGTCCTCTTCGTGTTTAAGTACTTGATGAACTATGAACTAGGAGATCAACTATGGTTAATTATCTTAATTGCTGCGTTCTTTATTTTTAGTATGATCAGTATCGCGATGTTAATTACCGGGTTTGTAAAGACGCCTGAGCAATTTTATGCAATTTACCCATCAGTTATCCCCCTAATACCGATTGTAAGTGGGGCTTATATGATGCCGGGAACGATTACGAATTCAGCTCTATTGTTCATAGCAGATCTCTTTCCAATGGCACATGCGATGGATGCGATTTTGTCAGTGATTTTTTATGATGCCGGTTTTAAGGATGTGATGATGTCTTTATTATTTATGCTGTTAATTGGTGTGGTAGCAATGGGATTAGGGATTAATCTTATAGAGAGAAGAACCAGATAGGCTTCTAGTATAGTAACCTTGCAAAGAAGGAATTTTTAACTCACTTCTAGAAAGTAAACCTGGATCATTTATTTTTTAGGAGGAATAGTCATGGTGATGCAAAGAGTTAGCCTGCTTACAATCGGTGCTTATAATTTACCAGTTCTTCGGTCTTTTTATCAAAAACTTGGATGGGAAGAAACAGAATTTAGTTCAGATACCTATGCTGCATTTAAAACGGCAGGTGTAATTCTAACCCTTTTTCCTATTGAGGAATTAGCAAAAGATGCCGGAATTGAACTTTCACAAAGTAAAGAAGGGTTTCATGGTGTAACGTTTGCTATAAATTTAGATACACGGGAACAAGTAGATGCAACGATTGAAGAGGTACGCAGCATAGGTGCAAGGATCTTAAGAGAACCAAGTGACGCATTTTGGGGTGGAAGGACAGCCTACTTTGCAGACCCTGAGAATAATCTATGGGAAGTTGCCTGGAATCCTTCTGCTGTGTTTGATGAAAGAGGAGCAATGATTTCATTCTAAAACGTGTATAGAGAGAGTCTGGAGCCACAGTTTAGCCATCTAAATTGTGGCTTTTTCTTATTTTTATTTAATATTATAAAAACTTAATTGATTGCGTCACAACAATAGTGTATGATACATAGTATAGAATAAATACTGTATGACATATAGTAAAAATTTCGAGGTGGGTGAAATGAGTAATTTAATTCAATCATTATCAACAGAACTACGTAGAGGAACATTGACACTTGCTGTTTTGAGTCAATTACGTACTCCTCAATATGGATATTCACTCGTTCAATTGTTAGAAGGATCTGGTATTCCTATTGATCAAAGTACGTTATATCCTTTATTGCGACGATTAGAAAAACAGGAATTGGTATCAAGCAGTTGGGACACATCTGAGAGTAGACCCCGTAAGTACTATGTTTTAAGTGAATTTGGTGTAGAAGTATTTTTGCAGTTAAAAAAGGAATGGATTGCAAATTCAAAAGAGCTTTACAACCTATTGAAAGGGGAGGAAGATGATGAACTTAATTGAGATTTATATTCAGGAAGTGACACGGAGATTACCTGAAAAAAGTCGTAGTGACATTGCGCTTGAGTTACGGTCGACAATAGAGGATATGCTTCCTGATGATTATAATGAAGAAGATGTAAAAAAAGTGCTCGAGAAGTTAGGGAGTCCGGTTTCATTGGCCAGCGGTTATCGCGACCAGCCTATGCACTTGATTGGACCGAGATACTTTGATGTATATATGTCCTTATTAAAAATGATCTTACCGATCGCTGCAATGATCTCTTTAATTTCGATGCTTGCAGAATATTTTATTGGGTATACAGGAAGTGAAGCGATAATTAATGTCGCTCTACAAGTCATGGGTGAAGGGATCTGGAGAATCATTGAGGTGGGGATGCAAGTATTCTTCTGGGTCACATTGACATTTGCCATTTTAGAGAGAACTGATAAGGGGAAAGAAGGAATACCATTAACAAACAGTCTGCAAAAATGGACACCTGATGATTTAAAAACTATCACGTATGTACCAAAGAAAAAGGCCATTTCAAAGGTTGAAGTATTCGGGGGTCTAATGTGGACAGCAATCTGGGCAACACTCTACTTTTATGCCAATCATCTAGTCGGTGTATATAGAGGCGGGAATGAAGGTCTTGAATTTAAAATACCTGCATTGAATCAAGATGTGTTGCTTCAATACTGGCCGATCGTCGTCATCGTGATTGGTCTAGAAATATTATTGTCACTATACAAGTTAATAAAGGGTCAATGGACAAAAAGAATTGCCCTTTTCAATACAGTCGTTCAACTAGTCGGAACAATTGTATTTACGGTCATCTTACTAAATCCAAACCTACTAAGCTCCGAATTCACAACATTCATGGCCGATTTATTCACAATAAACCCAAATCAATTCAAAACATCATTCACTGGCGGCATCCTCTTCATCTACATCCTATCAGCCGCAATAAGTGTGTATGACGGATACAAAAAGGCAAGAATCGGTACAGAGGGACAGGTACGTTGACCCAGTTTTTAAACATAGATTCCTAAAATGTATATAGAAAATCTACGCAGATATAGAACTTTAAATTTCACCAATTACTTTTGAGATTGAAAAATGGGCTTCATTATAGGTGTTTTCATGAAGCATTCTTCCTACAAGACGGGCTCCAAAATGAAAGTAAACGTATATACTATATCGTCTTAGATTTTTCACAAACGAAAGGAAGATGTTTAAATGTACGGTTATGAAAACAGTCCACATTTGGCAGGTGCAAACGCACCACATGTTGCTGGGGCAAATGTTCCACATCAACCAGTTATGCCTAGTTATGTAGCTCCTGCTTATGGATATTGTGCTCCAGGTTATGGAAATACGTTCGCGCTCATCGTTGTCCTATTTATCTTATTAATCATTATAGGTGCAACAATCTACGGTCATAAATGTTAATGATATAGGCTAAAAAGACACTATTTATTAGTGTCTTTTTACATTTATAGAGGTAAACAAATGCATAAGGATAAAAAATACTATAGAGAGATCTCTATGTTGTACTGTACAAGTTTAATAGCTTTTAATGGTGCTAGAATAAGAAGGACTATAAATACAATTGTGGAACTTATTGTTAGTACATTATTAAAATAAGCTATAGAATTTAACAATGATTTTGACATGTTTAGGAGGAAGGTATATGAGCATACGTTTTGAAGTGATCAGAAAAGTACAGGTAACAAAGCAAAGAGCATACTTTGGTTTGCTGGATCTTGGTTCTGCACAGAACTGGATGAAAGGCTTAGTCAAGATCGAGCGGATGGATGAGGGACCTCTTAAAGTGGGAAGTGAATGGAGGGAAACACGAAAGATGTTTGGAACAGAAGCTACTGAACACTTTGAAGTCGTTGAATTGAACGAACCCCATAAAATAGTGCTGCGCTGTGATGGAACAAAAGGAACAACAGGCAAAGGTGAATTTGTGTTTACATACATTCTATCTTCAAAGGATGATTCTACAGAGATTAAGTTGGACGGGGAAATAAATGGACTTACAGGACTAGCAAAATTCTTCGGGAAAATGATGGCCGGTACCTTTAAGAAAGCTTGTGAGAAAGATTTGGATTCGTTAAAGAGCTATTTGGAGAAAGAGTGAATTGGACAACATACTAAAATAACAATCATTCCGTAATGGTAAAAGATTGAATAAATACACATTATTATTACATAATACAGTAGGAGTATTATACCTCTATGTAGAATGTAAACATTTGATGGAAAACAAATCTCGTTTGGAAAACAAGGAGGAAAATATGGGCAGAATCGTACATTTCGAAATTCATGTAAGTGACATGGAGCGGGCAAAGAAGTTTTACGGTGAGGTATTTGGCTGGACGTTTGAGGATTGGAGTGAATATGCCGGAATGCCATATTTTGGAGCTGTTACTGGTGATGCAAACGAACCTGGAATCAATGGAGCTTTGATGCAACGTCATGGAGCTGCCCCGGAAAATGGACAGGCATTGAATGGCTATGCATGTACAATAGGAGTGGAAGATTACGATTCTACTGAAGCTAAAATTGTACAAAACGGCGGAAAAGTTGCTCTTCCTAAATACGCTCTTCCAGGTATGGCTTGGCAAGGTTACTATATTGACCCTGAAGGAAACACATTTGGCATTCATCAACCAGATGAAAATGCTAAATAATTGATGTAAGGTGGAAGTAACTAATGATCGATAAAATTGGTAAAATTACTGTCTATGTTCAAGATCAAGAACAAGCAAAGGAATTTTGGTTAAATAAACTAGGATTTGTTTTAAAACTGGAACAACCTATGGGACCAAATGCAAAATGGATTGAGGTTGGACCTAGTAATAATGAATTTACGACCCTTGTGTTGTATTCCAAGGCAGCAATGGAACAACATCAACCCTCAAAGGTAGCCCATCCTTCTGTCCTCTTCAGCACAACTGATATTGAATCAGCATATGAAAGTATGGTGCAAAAGGGTGTCAAAGTGGGTGAAATGTTAAAAATGCCATTCGGTACAATGTTCACATTTTTTGACCAAGATGGGAATGAGTATCTATTAAGGGAAGATAAATAAATAACTAATTAGTGGATGATACATATTTTTTCTTTAAAAGATTATTAAGATACAACCACAACTAAAAATTCCACAAAATTAACCTCATTTCAATTGGTTTTGAAATGAGGTTTTGTTTTTATAAATTTTTCTAAAAGGTCGATGTAACTAAATTAATACTAAAAACACCTTCAATGAAAAAATATGGTTTATAATAAACATAGGAATCTATACAAACAGGAGCATCTGCAAATGAACAAACAAAACAGTAAGTACAGATGGATCGTTTTTGCATCCGTACTGTTCACGTATTTTCTTATCGTTAGTCAAAGAACAGCACCGGGCTTAATTACAGACCAATTGATGAATGAATTTAGCGTCACTGCCGCAACCATTGGCTTTATCGCAAGCATACAATTTTTTGCTTATGCCGGTTTGCAAGTGCCGATTGGTATTTTGTCCGATCGCTACGGTCCAAATTTTTTTCTTATCATTGGGACATTTTTGGCCGGAATTGGGACATTACTGTATAGTCTCGCACCGAATGAAACTTTTCTTCTTATTGCAAGATTAATTGTCGGAACCGGTGACTCTGCCATTTGGGTAAATTTAGTTTTAATTCTAAGTCAGTGGTTCAAAGGAAATGAATTTGTTAAATTACTTGGAATGGCAGGTGTGTCAGGAAGCCTTGGATTTTTACTGGCAACAGTGCCATTTTCGCTTTGGATCGGCTTTTTAGGATGGAGAACATCCTTTTTATCTATGGGAATTCTTTTATTACTATGTGGAATACTCCTATATGTTGTACTCATTTATCAACCAAAACGAATCATTAAATCAAATAGTTTACCAGACTCTTCACTAAAAAAAATAAAGGCTACACCAGAAAAAACCTCGGTGATATTAAAGCGGATTTTTACAAACCGGCAGGCTTGGGCAGCCTTTTTCTGTCATTTTGGGGCTGTAGGGACGTATGTAGGCTTCATCGGTTCATGGGCCGTTCCATATGGGACATCAGTATTTGATATGTCCATGTCAACAGCGAGTCAATTTATTATGATTGGTCTTTTTGGGGCAATAATTGGTGCACCATTAGCAACAATGATATCAAGCCGAATAAATTCAATTAAAAAGCCGTATTTGATATTTCATGGTCTGATTTTTTTTAGTTGGTCCATTTTCCTCGTTTTCAGTGGTAAACCACCACTTTTTATACTTGTTTTACTCTTTTTCATTATTGGCTTCGGGAATGGTACCAGTGCATTAACCTTCGCATTTGTTCGTCAGTCTTTTGATGCAAAGGAAGTAGGAGTAGCTACTGGTTTTGCGAACATGGGAGGTTTCTTGAGTGCTGTATTATTACCAAGCATTTTCGGAACAGTTTTAGACTCATTTCAAACTGCCAATAGTCATATTGGTTATTTTTATGGGTTTATGATCCCTGTTATATTTTCTCTTTTAGGTTTGTTTGGAGGGTTTTTGATTAAAGAAAAACAGCAGGAAGTTGTCCAATCGAAGGAACTTAGTTATTAGACACTCACTATGAAGCTAGATTTATAGTCTTAAAATTTTTTTATGCAATGCTACCTGTTTACATAGTTCAATAATAATGAATAAAGCTAACAGGTAGTCCATTATACGGATCATATATTTATAAAAAAACCTCACATTTCCTCTTTATATATAGTTTATTTTTAACCATTTTCACCCCCTAGAACTAATCTTTACTTATCATTTTTCTCCACGAAATTTAAGTCATTTCACATAATGACTTAGATCATTTCTACACACCGCAAATATATATACATTCCTTTTGGCTTAATCCGCCAATAACATGACCTTAATGACCATGAATTTTTCACTGTTAAAAAGTAAGATATAAAAAAGGGTAAATCACTTAATAACCTTTTAAAAATTTTATTAGGGGGAGTAATGTGAAGGTAATTTTTATCTCACTAGATACACTTAGGGCGAAAAATCTAGGTTGTTATGGATACAAGCATCCAACCAGCCCTTATATTGATCAAATTGCAAAAGAAGGGGTCTTATTTACTCAAGCATATGCATCCGATATTCCTACAGAAGTTGCACACACGTGTATTTTTACCGGGAAAGTAGGTTTAACTACAGGAGTAGTTTCACACGGTTCTCCATCCTCATATTTACCAAAAGACCATGAGTGGCTTCCGACTATTTTAAGAAAGGCAGGATTTACAACAGCTGCTGTTGATAATCTATATCACTTAAAGGAATGGTTTGCTAGAGGATATCAGTATTATATGAATACTACTGGAAAAACAAGGTGGATAAAAGGTCATTCGATTAATAAGCTGGCTAAACCTTGGATAAATGAACATAAAGATGAAGATTTCTTTCTATTTTTGCACTACTGGGATCCACATACACCTTATTTACCGCCTAATGAATATATTAAAGAATTTTATGATCTTACTAATAATCCTTATGATTTAACGAATAAGAGTATGGAGCCTGCATTTAATCATCCTGCATATCCTTTTTTTAAGCGCCATCACTTTGATTTACTTAAAAATGTTACTGATTCTAGTTATGTAAGCGCTTTATACGATGCGGAAATTCGATATTTAGATGATATGTTAAAAGATTTAGACGAGTATTTAATAAAGCTAGGTATAAAGGATGATACATTGCTTGTGTTATTTGGGGATCATGGGGAGAGCTTAACAGAGCATGATATATACTGGGATCATTGTGGACTCTATGAGGCAACAGTACACGTACCAATGATTATGCGTTGGCCTGTCAAAATCCCGGAAGGTATTAAAGTGTCAAATTTGGTTCAGCACGCTGATTTAATGCCAACATTACTAGAAGCAATAGATCTTGCATTACCAGACAAGCTAGATGGGAAAAGCCTCTGGCCACTAATTCAAGGTCAAAAAGTAAATCACCATTCTGAAATTTATTTAAGTGAATGTGCTTGGCAAGCTGCCAGAGGTATCAGGACCGACCAATATAAATACATTGAGACGTATGACGCTGGTCCTTTTTCCCGACCACCAATCGAACTTTATGACCTATTAAATGATCCAAATGAAGAAACAAATCTATCTGACAAGCTTCCTGAACAAGTAGAAAAGTTCAAAAAGCAATTAAGTAAATGGGTTGATTCTAAACTTGGATCTGAAAAGGACCCAATGAATGAAGTCTTAATAAAAGAAGGACTTCCTTTTAAACGTAGAATTGAAAAAGTTCTTTCAGAATACGGAATGACATGGGATGAATGGAAGGCTGACCCTAAACGGGAGAAAATTGATGTAGCTGTTAATAACTAATACAAAATAATTAATGTCTATTTATCCACTTGAAAGATAAAAGTTCCTGCATTCAATAATCAGAATATTAAAAACAGGAGTTGATTGTATGAAAACTGTAAGAAAATTCGGTTTGATTTCGATTATGATTCTATTAGTTTCATCACTCCTTACAGGATGTATTGTTCCTAGTTCATCTTCAGATGAAACGGATCAGACAGATGGAGAAGAGTTTAGCGGAACCATTAAGATGTATGCAGGAACATATAGTCCTAACAGAGTTTTAAATGCAAATCAAAAGCCAGCTACCGAATTAAAAAAATTAGCAGATGAGTATGAAAAAGAAACAGGAATTAAAATCGAATTTATTAAAGGATTACCAGCAGATCAAGACTATATGACATGGGTCCGAACAAAGGCTTCTGGCGGTCAATTACCAGATATTATTTGGAGTCAATGGTATGACGCAAATACAGCATTAGCAAAAGGGACACTTACCGATTTATCAAAATACCTTGATCAACCAAATCCTTACGTTGAAAATAAACCTTGGAATGAATTGTTAAACAAACAAATTATTTCTGATACGAAGTCAGCAGATGGAAGTACTTATGTTATAAATGGAGACTATGTTGGAACAGCAACGTATTTTAATAAAGAAGCATTTGAAAAAGCAGGTATTAAAGAGATGCCAACAACATGGTCAGAGTTTATTGAAGCATGTCAGAAATTAAAAGATGCAGGGTATACTCCTTTTGCATGGAATCTTGCTTCAACTCCTACCGGTACAGACAGAATCACATGGTTAACTAGATTGTTTTTTACAAATTTCTTTGCAGACGAATATGATGAGCTACGCTATACAGGGAATGAAGGAATTACCAATCAAGATCAAGTAATTGCTATTAAAAAAGGTGTTTTCGGACCTGAAAATGAGAAATGGATGGCTATATGGCCTATTTTAAAAGATTTTTCTCAATATTGGCAGCCGGATTTTACTGGTGGTGATTCAAATGGACAAGGAACAATGCTTGCCTTTTTAACGGGTGAAGTTGGGATGTATTTTGACGGATCTTGGGCATCACAACAAATTAAATCGGCTAATCCTGATTTTGAATGGTCATCGTTTAAAAATCCGTTTCCTGATCATGTAACTTCAGAATTCGCCACAGAATTTGATTCGTCTGCAGCAATCGGTGGACCTAGTGCATCATTTCAATATGCTGTTCCAACAAAGAAAGCGAATAATTCTCTAACACCAGCGAAAGAGAAGGCTATAATCGATTGGTTAATGTATATTACAACTCCAGAACATAATGAAGCAATTGTTAATGAGCTTGGGGAAAATGTCCCTACAATTGTAGGAGCAAAACCAATAGAAGAATTAAGTGGTTTATCGGATCTTGTAAATCGACCATTACAAAGTGTTTTTGGTGGTATTAATCTTGAAAAGAAAGAACTGGATGCAATCTATCGTGCCTTCCAAGGTTATATTCTTGGGGATACCACATTAGAAGAGTTTGCTAAAGTGGCTGATACAGAGATGGAAAAAACGGCAGATTCATTGATTCAACAAAACAACTGGGATTTAGCGGAATATTTAGAAGAATAACAAATAAACGAATGCGGGCTAAAAAACGAAAAATTGCTGTAACTAGCCCGCTTTCTTCATGAAAGGGGAGAAGCTTATGGCAGAAACAGTCCAACAATTAGAAAACAGCAGTATGAAAAAGAAAAAGACAGGAAAATTGCGGTATAATTGGAAATCCGGTTATGGAATGCTTATTCCTTCCTTTATTCTTTTGATCACCTTTATGTATTATCCTGCCTTGATAGCAATAGGTTTTTCATTTACAAATTGGGATGGGTTCAACCAGCCACAATTTACCGGTCTCCAAAATTATATAACTTTGCTTAACGACAAGATCTTTTTGATTTCGATGAAAAATGTTGGATTATGGACAATCATTAAAGTACTCGTAGAACTGCTTATTCCTTTATTCGTTGCTGTTGTTATCTTTCATTTAAAAAGCAAAAGAATGCAGTATATTTACCGTGTATTATTCGTTATTCCCGTTGTTGTCCCAGGTATTGTTATGTTTATGATATGGGGATTTATCTATGATCCAAACGTAGGCGTGCTCAACACTTTATTGAAAACATTGGGACTAAATGGAATTATACAAAACTGGCTGGGTGATCCAAATATTGCTCTTTACGCATTGATGTTTGTAGGATTTCCATTTGTTGTACCTTTTAATCTATTAATTTTCTATGCAGGATTACAATCGATTTCAGAAAGTGTCTATGAGTCTGCAAAACTGGATGGAATTACAAAAGTAAGAAGGTTTTTTCAAATAGAAATTCCCTTAGTTATGGGACAAGTGAAATTAATCTTAATCTTAACAGTGATTCAATTACTACAAAACGTAACACTCCCACTAGTTATGACAAATGGTGGACCAGGTTATTCATCATATGTTCCTGGACTTTATATGTATTTCCTCGCATTCCAAAATGGAGAATTCGGACTAGGAATGGCTGTTTCTATGGTGATTTTTGTGATCGTTTTAATTTTAACTTGGATTCAGATGAAGTTTATTAATCCTAGCACAGAATACAAAGCATGATCAATGAAAGGAGATTACGATGCTTAAAACCATTAAGCAGGATATTTGGAGCCATCTATTTCTTATCGTGTTGGCATTTATTGCCCTTTACCCGTTTTTTTATATGATTATCACCTCGTTCAAAACAAATGGCCAATTTTATAGCAATTTCTTTGGAATCACTTTTCCTTTGCACATTGAGAATTATGCCGTTGCATGGGAAGCTATTGGCGGTTATATTTTTAACTCTGTTTTTGTTGGGGTAGCAAGTGTGTTAATTATTATAACAACATCTGCACTTGCAGGTTATTCCTTTGCACGTTTGAGATTTAAGGGGAAGAACTTTTTATATATGTCGGTTGTTGCCTTACTCATGATACCCGGATTGCTTACGTTGATTCCTCTTTTCTTATTAGTTAAAAGTTTTGGTTTACTAGACTCGTATATGGGTTTAATCATTGCCTTTGCAG
This sequence comes from Bacillus sp. J37, assembly GCF_000518865.1. Taxonomy (GTDB): domain Bacteria; phylum Bacillota; class Bacilli; order Bacillales; family Bacillaceae; genus Metabacillus. The sequence continues at coordinate 14,027 of NZ_JAEK01000029.1, forward strand.
CTGGAGGTCAGGCCTTTACCATTTTTGTTTTTAGACAATCCTTCGCCTCTTTACCTGAAGAATTGTTTGAAGCAGCCCGAATTGATGGTTGTGGAGAACTTCGAGTATTTTGGCAGATTGTTCTTCCGTTATCCAAGCCGATCATTGGTACGATGGCAATTTGGAACCTTCTAGCTATTTGGAATGAATATATGATGCCGTTAGTTTTATTGAGTGATCCTACTAAATTCCCAATCACAGTTGGATTAATACAGTTTGAGAGTCAATTTGTTTCACAAACATTATATGGTCCGATGTTTGCGGGCTACACGATTGCCTCGTTACCATTATTAATCCTGTTCTTATTTACAATGAGACTATTTATGAAAGGATTAACCTCTGGTGCTGTAAAAATCTAAAAAGAATTTTTGGCCAAATTGACCATTAAAGTGGCAGAATGAGCAATGAAGAAATAGATAGGTTACGTTAACATGAATTTATTCCATCCTTGAAATGTTAATAGTACAGAAGAGTTGCAGACAAATATTCAGAAAAAGAGGGATGCGTATTGATAGGAAAGAGAATTTGGATTATTCCAGATGGTTTTTTACAACCGAAAAGCAAGGGAGACCAAATCAGCCATGAGGCAGTATGTGTTTTAAATTTAACTGAAAGTAGTGCAGTCATTAACCTCACATTTTATTTTGAAGATCAGGATCCTATGGATTTGTTTTTTTCAGAATGTGGTCCACAGAGAACACATCATATTCGGTTAGATAAAATTTCTGATCAAGAAGGTAATATGGTACCAAGAAATATTCCTTATGCAATAAAAGTGGAAAGTAATGTGCCAATTATTGTTCAGCATAGCAGATTAGACACATCCCAGGAAGCACTAGCACTATTTACTACAATGGCCTATGCGATAGAAAGCTAGTATTAAATATGTAATATATTGTTGGGTTTGGTTTACATTTTTGCATTATGGAGGATGATTAAATGACAATAAAAGTGGCGGTTGTAGGGATTGGAAACATAGGTAGTATCCATGCGAAAGTATATGAAGAAAATCCAAACACAGAAATTGTAGCAATATGTGACATTGTAAAAGCAAAAGCTGATCAAGCTGCAAATAAGTTTGGTTGTAAAGCATTTTACAGTGTAAAAGAGATGCTAAATGATGGAATGAATCTAGATCTTGTAAGCGTTTGCACCAAAGGGGAAGAGAATGGAGGCGAACACTATACACCAACAATGGAATTATTACATGCAGGTATCCCAGTTCTTGGTGAAAAACCGATATCAAACAATATTGAAGAAGGATATAAAATGGTTGAACTAGCCAAACAAAATAAAATACCTTACGCAGTAAATCTCAACCATCGCTTCACACCTGCAGCCGAAAAGGCAAAAGAATGGGTTGAAAATGGCCGTATTGGAAAGCTTCATATGATTAATATGAGAATGTGGATTAACAATCCAGTAGAAAGCTCACCATGGTTCCATTTACGCGCATTACATCCACACTCTTTTGATGTGATTAGATATTTTTGCGGAGATGTCAAAAGGGTTGGTGCGTTTATGATGAAAGGAGAAGGTAGACAAATTTGGTCTAACACTCAAATCATGTTGGAATTTAAAAATGGCGCAATTGGTCATTTAGTAGGAAGCTATGATGCTGGAGCGAGCTATGGGTTGGAACTTTGTGAGGTGGTCGGATCCAAAGGAAGATTTGTACTTGAAGATGCATGTGAAAAATTAACATATTTTCCTCGAACAAGTATTGAAACTGAAAGCTACAGTTATTTAGGAGGCATGAGATCTTTTCCGGAAACATTTAAATCCAGAATTGACTCCTTTGTAAATCAGTTAATTCAAGGTGTTCCGTATGATCAAGTGGATGGTTCAGGTCAAGATGCTTTAAAGGCGCAGCAAATTATTGAAGCAGCCATAAAATCGTTTGAAACAGGTACAATCGTTGAGGTAAAAGATGTAGAGCTAATCTCAGGAGGGATAATATGATAAAACTTGGTGTAAATTCTGTACTATTTAAAGATTTTGATTTTGAAACAGCTGCCAGACAAATCGCTTTATGCGGATACGATGGAGTTGAAATCTCTGCAATAAAAGGAATGTGTGAACATTTAGAGTTAGATCGATGGAGGGAGCAAGCAGGAGAATTAAAGGCGATACTTGAAGAAAATCATCTTGAATTTCTTTCAATGGAGGTTGCTTCACTTGATGAAGACCGATTGACAAAAGCCTTTGAGGCAGGAGCTGAGATAGGCATTCCCATTATTAATGTAGGACCTGGAGGGAAGTCGGGTGATGAGGGTGATCTTCAGCAATCCATTGAAACCCTTTACCGTTTATCGAAAAAGGCAGAGACTTATGGAGTTACACTTTGTGTAAAAGCACATGTGGGGAATGCCATTTATAACACGCCTACAACACTACAAGCCATGAATGAAATTTCATCTACTGCATTTGGTATTGATATGGATCCTAGTCATATTTATAGGGGAAATGAAAATCCTGAAGAAGAGCTTACTAGAGTACTAAATAGAGTGAAACATATTCATATACGTGATTGCAAAGGGCGTTCAAAGGGGCCGGGAAATATCGCGAATCAAGCATGTGGACGTGGTGATATAAATCTTTATGCATATTGTAAGGCTATGGTGGAAGGTAATTACAGTGGACCGGTTTGCTTAGAGGTCATTGGAGCGAATCAGCATTCTTTGGCAGATGTATCCATTGTGGCAGCAGAAAGTTACGGTTATCTGAATGCAACTTTAAAGGCTTTAGGGGCAAGAGAAACTAATTTTGTTCAGAAAGGATAATTTGTTATGAAAAAACAGGCAAATGTCATTCTATTTGGGATTGATAGTCTAAGAAGAGACCGAATGAGTTCCTATGGCTACAATCGATTAACAACACCGCATATTGATAAGTTAGCTGAATCAGGGGTATTATTTGAAAACCATTTTAGTCCTAGTATACCAACCACACCAGGTTATGCTTCGATGCTTACAGGTATGGATTGTTTTGGCACAGATGTCGTTGCTCTTAGACATCATGGCCCATTAGGTGAACATGTTAAAACACTTCCGGAAGTTCTAAATGAAAATGGCTATAACACAACTTGTATCGGGTTTACAGGAAACCCTGTCTCAAGGGGTTTCCAAAAATATATTGATTATGAAGCTTGGCAGCCTGATGAAACAGGTCGCTGTCCGAAAGCGCAAAACCTAAATGATGTTGCACTCCCGGAGCTAAAAAGACTCGCAAATGATGAGAAACCATTTTTCTTGTTTTTAAGACATATGGATCCACATTCTCCATACTTACCTCCAAAACCGTATGAACGAATGTTTTTTGATGGTGATGAATGTGATCCATCAAATAGTTCTTTAGCGAAAATGAAGGAATTTAAACCTTTCGCTGACTTTATCACTTCATGGATACCTAAAGGCTGTACAGACTCAGAATACATTGATGCCCAGTACGATGGTGCTGTTGCCTATATGGATGCATGTATACAAAATATAGTAACTTCTGTTGAAACACTTGGTTTAACTGAGGAAACACTCATCATCATCACATCAGATCACGGTGAAACATTAAATGAACATGAATGTTGGTACGATCATCATAGTTTATATGAACATAATCTTGTTGTACCGTTAATCCTTAAATATCCCGGATTACCCGAAGGAAAGAGAGTTAAGGATTCCTCACTAATAAAAGATATTATGCCAACAATCCTAGATGTTATAGGTATTGATACGAATATTTCATTTGACGGTAGAAATCTTATGTCCATCGTAAGAGAAGAGGGGGAAACGTTTAGTCAGGAACCGGAATTTTATCTTACAGAATGTACGTGGATGCGTAAACATGGCTGGCGCACTCCGGAATGGAAGCTGATTATTGCTCTTGAACCGGATTTTCATTTTAAACCTGAAGTTGAGTTATATAATCTTGTGAAAGATCCAAACGAATTACAAAATGTAGCAGATGAGGAGCCGGAAATTGTCAATTTATTAACAGGAAGGCTTAATGAATATATAAGGAAGCGAGAACAAGAATGTGGCAGAAAAAATCCAATGTATACAAACCTAAATTGGCATGGTTTAGACCAAGGACCTTTTAATACTTCACAGGAAGCTTACGACTCATTATACATTGGATCCATTCATACTGCCCAAAAGTTACAAGAGAAGAAAAACTTTAATTCATTTTAAATTAATGCAAATACTTCGAAGGAGTTTTTCTTCGAAGTATTTGATTCAAGAAAGGATAGAGAAATAATGATAAAAGCAGCCGTTGTAGGAGTTAACAATATCGGGAAAATACATTGTCGTTATTTTAGAGAAAATAACGACACCGACCTAATTGCTGTTTGTGATTTAAATAAAGAGTTGGCGGATGCAGCAGCCAATGAATTTAACGTACAAGCATATACAGATTTGAAAAGTATGTTAGAAAATGAGGAGATTGATGTTATTAGTATTGCAACCGGTGGAAAAGAAAACGGTTCCCATCATTATGCACCTGCTAGAATGGCGATTGATGCAGGGAAAGATGTACTGGTAGAAAAACCTTTATCTAATAATATTGAAGAAGCTCGCGAATTGGTGAATTATGCAAAAGCAAAAAACGTACGCTTAGCATGTAATTTAAATCACCGTTTTGTACCGGTTGCAGAACAGGCTAAGAAGTGGATTGATAATGGAGACCTCGGAACATTATTATATCTTAATATGAAATTAACAATTGGCAATCCTAACGAATCTAGTCCCTGGATCCACATGAGAGCCCTTCACACACATTCAATTGATGTGATTCGTTATTTTGGAGGAGATATTAAACGTGTTCAAGCATTTATGACAAAAGCACCCGGGAGAAAAGTATGGTCTACAGCTTCAATTAATTTAGAATTTGAATCTGGTGCAGTTGGGCATTTAACGGGTAGTTATGATATGGATAACAACCATCCGATAGAAACTTGTGAAGTTGCCGGCAATAAGGGGAGGTTTTTTATTGATAATGTATATGAAAACTTAACGTTTTATCCGCATAAAAGCAGTGAATTAAAGGTGTTTCGCAATTCAGTTCTAACGGGAATGAATGGTTTTAATGAAACTTTTAAAAATAGAATAAATACGTTTATTAGTGAGATAAAACAATCTACTCCGCCGGAAAAAATCACCGGCTCTGGTCATGAGGCATTAGCAGCACAGGAAGTAATAGAAGCAGCTATTCGCTCACAATTGGAAAATGGTGCAGTTATTGAAATTGGAAAATGAATATGTAGTAAAAAAACACCATTTTCATTTCGGTAATTGACTAAAAAAAGAGAATGTTTAATACTTATTGTAAGCGTTTACTAATAGATGAAAGAGAACGTTTACTTACTAGATAAACATCCATGTTATTTTATCTAGAGGAGGCACATATATGTCAGCAACTACATATCAAAGCAGTGAATATATGAAAACAGAAGAATTTCCATTTTGGATTCAGAGATTTCATCATGATTCTACAAACATACCTCCTGCGCATTCACATGAGTTCATTGAACTTGTATTTGTAGTTAAAGGCAATGCAAGACATATATTTGAAGAACAATCCTACATGATCAAAACAAATGATGTTTTCATCATTAATCCCGGTGAAGTTCATACGTTCAATATTGATAAGGGCGAATCATTAGAAATTATTAATTGCTTATTTCTTCCTAATTTAATTCAAGATTCCTGGTTAAAAGAACTAGGTGTTTCTCAATCTATGGATTATTTTTATATTCATCCTTTCTTAGATAATAACGAGCGCTTCCATCATCTCTTAAATTTAGATGTCAATACCTCATCAAGATTTTTACATTTATTAGAAGGGATGATGTTTGAATACAACAGGGAAAATTCATGCTACTCCACTTTAATACGTTTACAGCTAGTAGAATTGTTAATCATTTTGTCCCGTCAATATAATGATAGAAAATCAAGATGTATGCAACCTCTCTCAAAGCAAGATGATGTAAACATTTTGATTCAAAGAATATGTGGATATTTAACGAGAAACTTTGATCAGAAAATCTCCATCCAGACCCTCTGTCACTTATTTAATATCAGTCCACGTCATCTAAACCGCCTATTTAAACAAGAAACAGGACAGACCATAATCGAGATGGTACACAATATCAGAATTGAAAAAGCAAAACAATATTTGATAGAAACCGATGAAAAAGTGATTAATGTTGCGATAAGAGTCGGGTATGAAGACCCTGCGTTTTTTAGCCGCTTATTTCGAAGAATAGTTGGCTGTTCTCCCGGTAAATTTAAAGCAAGTAGCTACATTACAAGTATTAAAGTTTGATGCTCACTTATATGAAAAGAACCGATAGATTTATATTAAATAGTTATCCATAATATGTTTTAGGAATTTAATCATTTCCTCTTCTATTTTTAACCATGTAGCATTCATCAACAAATCCATTTTACAAACGACTAAGTCTATATTATACTCTCTAATAGAAAACAAAAAAATAAATACTGAACAAATAGGTTTCTTACCATATGTAAGACTAAGAGGGAAGTTTGGTGTAAATCCAACACGGTCCCGCCACTGTAAGCGAAGAGTAAGGTTATGTAAGATCCACTGTGTGTAAAGCATGGGAAGGAATAACCGGCATTCATATTCGTAAGTCAGGAGACCTGCCTATTATGTTTTTTAAGCTTCCTCGAGGAAAGGAATGTTTAAAGTGCTCTTTAGTCAGTCTCTTGCTGCTTTATTGCTATTATTTTTATAGTAGATTGGATGTTTATACATATCTTGAACAAGAGAAATACCATTTAGATGCCTTTATTCAACGCTTTCTATAGAGAATAGCGTTTTTTTGTGTTCAAAAAAGAAAGGGAGAATGAAGAAATGAATTCGTTTATGAAGAAGTGGGGTTTATTAAGTATTGTTCTTTTGTTAAGCATGTTCATGATCGTGGGGTGCGGATCTCAAGAGGATACCACACAGGGTGAGCAGAATACTAAGAATGATTCGACTCAACAAGAAGAGAATAATACTGAGAGTGCACAGGCGTTTCCTGTCACGATAAAGGATGATGCAGGTAAGGAAGTAACCATCGAATCTGAGCCTGAATCAATCGTTTCTATCCAAGCGAGTAATACTGAAATTCTTTTCGCTCTTGGACTAGGTGATAAAGTGATAGGTGTTTCTGATTATGATAACTACCCTCCAGAAGCATTAGAGATAGAAAAAGTAGGTGCTCAGGATATCAATGTTGAAATGGTACTATCCCTTCAACCTGATATTGCGTTAGTAACCGATTATCATCATGAAACACACCCCGATATTTTAAAGCAACTTGAAGAAGCAGGAATTAAAGTGGTTGTTGTTGGTGATACCTCTTCATTTGATGAAGTATATAAAAATATCCAAATGATTGGACAAGCAACAGGGACTGAAGAAAAAGCTAACGAAATTGTAACTGATATGGAAGACCGTCTTGCTGCTATAAAAGAAAAAGCTGCAGCTGAAATAACAGAGAAAAAGAAAGTATGGGTAGAAGTTTCTCCATCACCGGATATCTTTACAACAGGTAAAAACACATTTATGAATGAAATGCTGGAATCAATCCAAGCAGTTAATGCCGCAGAAGACCAAGAAGGCTGGGTGAAATTAACGGAGGAAGAAATTGTTAAACTAAACCCTGATGTGATTATTACAACGTATGGCTATTATATAGACAATCCAAGTGAACAAGTATTAGCACGTAAAGGTTGGACAGAAGTACCAGCAATTAAAAATAAACAGGTATTTGATGTTGATAACGATACAGTAACAAGACCAGGTCCGCGTTTAATTGAAGGAGTCGAGACACTTGCGAAGCTTATTTATCCTGAAGTGTTTGAAAAGTAAAATTACGTGGCTGTATATTCTAAGCGGAGGGTTTGTACTTAGTACAGCCCTCCTTGGTTTATTTATCAGCAGTGTCCAAGTGCCAATTCCTACTATTTTACATATTATTTCTGACAATGCATTCGGTTTTGGGTGGCTGGAAGAAATTCCAAAAAATGAAGAAATGATCATATGGAATATTCGTTTGCCAAGAGTACTGCTGGGGTTTTGTGTTGGGGCATCTTTATCATTAGCAGGAGCCGCCTTTCAAGGACTGTTACGAAATCCATTGGCAGATCCTTATACAATCGGGGTGTCGTCAGGAGCATCACTTGGTGCGGTGTTTGTTATCTTCTTTCAATTTTCGATAATCGGCTTAGGAAGCTTTACACTTCCTGTTGTGGCAATCATAAGTGGCTTTATTACTCTATTCCTCGTTTTTGGTCTTGTGAAATTAAGCAGTCGAAACCTGGCAATTGAAACGATTATTCTGGCCGGAATTATCGTAAGTGCATTTATTGGCGCCATTGTCTCGCTAATTATCTCATTAAGTGACCGTGATTCAATGACACAAATTATTTATTGGCTGTACGGCAGTGTTGGGATGAGAAACTGGACACATGTAACATTAATTATTCCGTTTATGGCGCTCGGGACCTTCATTTTATTTGCAAATCATCGGGAGTTAAATGCATTGGCCCTGGGTGAGGAAGCAGCAGACCATATAGGTGTTGATGTGAGAAAAAGAAAAATCTTTATTTTAATTGGTGCTTCCTTATTAACAGGTGCAGCTGTTGCGGTCTCAGGCTCGATAGGTTTTGTCGGACTTGTTATTCCACATCTTATTCGTTTAATAACGGGACCGAATCATCGCCATGTTCTACCATTGTCAATGTTTGTAGGTGGAGCATTTCTCATTTTGGCAGACTTAGTATGCCGAACCATTATTGCTCCCAAGGAAATGCCGATTGGTGTGATCACAGCTTTAATTGGTGCACCGGTTTTTGCACTTTTATTAATTAGAGAACGTATTGGGCGGAGGAGATCGTAAATGTTAAGGATTCAGAACTTAGTTGGCGGTTATTCACATCCGCCCATTATAAACGGTATTGATGCAGATATCAAAAAAGGTGAGTTTTTCACCCTCCTTGGTCCAAACGGCAGTGGAAAAACGACCATTTTCAAGCTTATTACAGGTCAACTACCGATTATAGGTGGAGATGTGTATTTATCAAACCAATCGATTACAAGTCTATCCAAGCTTGATAAAGCGAAAAAAATGGCTGTACTCACCCAGGAAGCAAATGTATCATTTGATTATACGGTTGAAGAAATTATCGCACTCGGTCGATACCCGCATCAAAAGGGTTTTCTAAAACAACTTACAAAACACGATATCGCCTTAATGGATCATGTCATGGATATGACAAGTATTACCCAATTCAAAAAAACTCCATTTCGCATGATAAGCGGTGGGGAAAAGCAAAGAGTTTTATTGGCGAAGGCTTTAGTGCAGGAACCTGAAATTTTACTTCTAGATGAGCCTACCAACCATTTAGATATTAAGCATACTTTTCAAATGCTCGATTTATTAAAAGAACAACAGCAATCAATGGGATTAACCATTTTTGCCATTTTACATGATTTAAATGTGGCATCACTTTATTCTGATCGCATCGCCCTGCTGCATCATGGGCAGTTTCTAGAAGTTGGTGATGTAGAAACGTTAAGAAAAGTGAATCAGCTGAAAAAAGTGTATGAGGTGGATGTACTTTCTCAATCACATCCAACAATTCCAAAGCCACAGTTGTTATTGACTCCAAACCATAGTATATCTCCACAACCTTATAATTTTAAAGATTCTTATGCGATTAAACAAACGAAGGAATTTATCCATGTTCAGTTCAACCATCCGTTAAAATCAATATCTAATGGTGTAATTGGCGATGGAATTCAGTGGCTCACTCATTTTTGTAATTTTCATGTGAAGAAAAATTATCATTGTGATGACCCGCCTAAAGATGTACAGACCTGGATGAAAAAAATCAACATCCCGTTTGAACAAGCACTTGGGATGATGACAGCTGTTATTTTGGAGGATGTTGTCATAATAGAAGAGGAAGTAAATGGAATCCAGCTGCTTGCTATTGTGACTGCAGGTGTTGGAAATGCAGTTGATATCACAAAACAACCAAATACAGAACCAGTTCAAACGATTGGAACAATTAATACTATGCTCTTTATTGATGCACATTTTACAGATGGAGCACTTGTTAATGGGTTACTGTCAGCAACAGAAGCAAAAGTCAAGGCTCTAACCGATTTAAACATAAAAGATCCCCAGACTAAGTCAATGGCAACCGGCACATCAACCGATGCAGTTGTTCTCGGTTTAACACAGCAGGGAGAAAAAACTCCTTATGCCGGATCAGGGACGGTTGTTGGCCGGGCAATAGGTCAAATTGTTTATAAGGCAACATATGAAGCAATCAAGAAATATTTACTTCGTGTAAACAAAGATCGTTATGATAGAAAAGAGGAATCTTGATGCAACAGAAAAGATTAGTCATTGCAGGAACCGGAAGTGGAGTTGGGAAAACAACCCTTACAATTGGGCTAATGTCCGCCTTAATAAAACGTGGACTTATTGTCCAAGGATTTAAATGTGGTCCTGATTATATTGATCCAAGTTATCATACGGCAGTTACAAAAAGAGCTTCTCGAAATTTGGATAGTTGGATGCTCTCCCATGATCATGTTATCGACATCTTACATCATGGCAGCATTGGTGCTGATATTTCCATTATTGAAGGAGTTATGGGCTTTTTTGACGGGAAAAACCCGGAAACGAATGAGGGAAGTACAGCAGAGATTAGTATCATTACGAAAAGCCCGGTTTTATTAGTTGTCAATTGTGAAAGCATGGCCCGCAGTGCAGCTGCTATTGTAAAGGGCTTTCAACTTCTTTCGGACGGACCGAACATTGTTGGGGTCATTGCAAATAAAGTCGGGAGTGAGGGGCATTATCAGCTTGTAAAAAAAGCAATTGAGAAGGAATGTCTTGTACCTGTTGTCGGATATTTAAAAAGAGAAATGGATATCGAGATACCTGAACGTCATCTTGGTCTCATTCCTTCAATTGAACGTGGTGATCTTGATCAATTTTTTCATTCATTAGGAGATTTAGTCAGTGAAACAATCGATATACAAAGACTAGTTGAATTAGCGACAGCAGATCCTTTACCTATAAATGATGGTTCTTCCCTATTTAAAACCAAAAAAGAACAAATCGTAAAAATTGCTGTAGCAAAAGATGCAGCGTTCAATTTCTATTATCCTGAGAATCTTGAAATGTTGGAATCAAAAGGAGCTGACATTGTTTATTTTTCACCACTTGAAGATGAAGAGTTGCCTTCAGACATCGACGGGCTTTATATCGGCGGGGGCTTTCCTGAGGAATTTGCCCAACAATTAGAGAAAAACCAAAAAGCAAAGCATTCTATTAAAATGTTTATAGAACAAGGGCTACCAACACTAGCTGAATGTGGCGGGTTCATGTATTTAACAGAATCAATTAGAACAACTGAATTGAAAACCTATCAAATGGCAGGAGTCATTCCTGGTAAGGTTCACATGCAACAAACTTTAGCTGCTTTAGGTTATAGAGAAATAAGCGGTGAAAATGATAATTACCTTTTAAAGGATGCCGTCGCGAAAGGACACGAATTTCATTATTCTACCTATGAATCTCCGGAAGATAACGTGCCTTACGCGTACGAAACAAAAGGACTTAGAGGAATTAAAAAGGAAGGGTATTTACTTAAAAATGTAGTGGCTGGCTATACACATTTTCACTTTGGTTCATACCCTGACATGGTTGACAACTTGATCGGTAAATGCCTTGAATACAAACAAAATCGGGGGAATCATCATTGACTAAATATACATATACCATTCCGGAAAAATCCACAGAAATGGGAAAACAAGTCTCAAACTATATCAATTCATTAACAAAACCGCTTGGGAGTTTGGGAAGATTAGAAGAACTGGCGATTTCACTAGCTGAAATGAAAAATGAATCTTTTCCAACTGTAAGTCCTGCAGGAGTACTTGTCTTTGCTGCAGATCATGGCATAACAGATGAAGGAGTATCAGCTTATCCAAAAGCTGTTACAGAACAGATGGTTCTTAATTTTTTAAATGGCGGAGCAGCTATTAATGTATTTAGTAGACAAATAGGAGCGCTTTTAAACATTATTGACATTGGGGTTGCAAGTGATCTTGATCATTCAGATTTAATAACCAAAAAGGTACGATATGGGACAGGTAACTTTCTGAGAGAAGATGCTATGTCTCGTGAAGAAGCTGAAAAAGCAATTGAAATTGGTTATGAAGAGAGCATTGAAATCATTAACAAAGGTGCACAATGTCTGATTCTTGGTGAAATGGGAATTGGCAATACAACAGCAAGCAGTGCAATTTTAGCTTTATTAAGTGGAAAAGCGATTGAAGCTGTTGTTGGTACTGGTACTGGAATTACAGAAGAAGGCATCCAGCATAAAGTTTCTGTTATTAAGCAATCACTTCAAAACCGAAATCCTGATTCATCTGATCCAATCGATCTCATCGCGAAGGTAGGTGGACTTGAAATTGCTGGTATGACAGGTGCAATGCTTGCTGCAGCGAGCAAGCGAGTACCGATTCTTGTGGATGGATTTATTTGTACGATTGCGGCATTATTGGCAAAGCAACTTTCACCGAATGCTTTAGATTATATGATTGTAACACATCAATCAGTTGAACCTGGTCACCAAATTGCCCTTTCATTATTAGGAAAAAAACCACTTTTAGATTTAGGTCTTCGGTTGGGTGAAGGAACAGGAGCAGCGGTTACTTACCCAATTATTCAGTCAGCTACACTAATGCTAAAGGAAATGGCAACATTCGAATCTGCTGGAGTTTCTCAAAAAAGCTAGGAGGTCATTGATGATGGAGAAAAAAGGTTTAACACTTGTATACACCGGTGATGGAAAAGGGAAAACAACGTCTGCTCTTGGATTAACATTGCGGGCGGTAGGAAGAGGGTACAAAGCAAAAATCTTTCAATTTATAAAATCTCCCCAGCGTTCATATGGAGAACAAATTGCCCTGCAAAAATTAGGTGTGGACATGGTTCAGCTAGGTATTGGCTTTACATGGACCAAAACACCTGAAGAGCACCGGGAAGCACTGAGAATTGGCTGGCCGAAAGCAAAGGAAGCGGTACTAAGTGGAGAATATGATGTCGTGATTTTAGATGAGCTAAATAACGCACTTTCTATTGAGACTTTTCCAATAGAAGATGTTTTACCCTTACAAGAAGTGATTGACGTGATCCAAAATCGTCCACCACACGTTCATCTTGTTATAACGGGTAGAAATGCCAAACAAGAAATTAAAGATGTTGCCGATCTTGTCTCTGTCATTGATGTGGAAAAGCATTATTATAATGAAGGAATTCCTGCTGTGAAGGGAATTGAATTTTAACCGCGCAAAGGAGTTCATACATATGAAAAAGGCAGTACCTTTAATGATTCAAGGCACACATTCTGATGCTGGAAAAAGTGCGATTGTAACAGCGCTATGCCGTATCTTTATGCAGGATGGCTATAAGACAGCACCATTTAAGTCACAAAACATGGCACTCAATTCTTACATCACAATTGATGGAAAAGAAATTGGCCGGGCACAAGGTGTGCAAGCAGAGGCAGCTAACATCATTGCGACAACTGATATGAATCCGATCTTGATCAAACCGACAGGAGCTTACCAATCTCAAATTGTCGTACATGGTAAACCATTTAGAAATATGAAAGCAGGCGAATACCGGCAAGACTTCTTTCAACAAGGGTTAACATTGATAAGGGATGCTTATGATAGGTTGGCATCTAGCTATGACCGAATTGTGATTGAAGGAGCGGGAAGTCCGGCAGAAATTAATTTAAATGACCGTGAGCTTGTAAATATGCGTATTGCCAAAATGGCTGATGCACCCGTCATATTAGTTGGTGATATTGAAAAGGGCGGTGTATTTGCGAGCTTAGTAGGGACACTTCAGCTATTAGAGCCGGAAGATCGCAACAGAATTATTGGTGTGATCATTAATAAATTCCGCGGGGATGTTTCTTTATTAAAACCAGGCTTAAACTGGTTTGAAGAATACACAGGTGTTCCTGTATTAGGGGTTGTTCCTTATATTGAAGATTTATTTATAGAAGCGGAAGATTCAGTTGTTTTAACAAATTATTCTTCTAAACAAGATCTCTCCAAAGATATTGATATTGCTGTCATTCGCCATCCGATGATTTCTAATTTTACTGACTTAGATCCATTTTTTGAAGAAGTTGATTGTCATGTTCGTTTCGTGAAACATGCAGATGAACTAGGATACCCTGATTTACTCATTTTACCCGGAAGTAAAAATACAATTGAGGATATGATGTCTCTCCATCAGAGTGGATTAGCCAATAAAATATTGGAGCTCACACAGAGAGATACAATGATTGTTGGCATTTGTGGGGGATATCAAATGCTCGGTAACACTATTGAGGACGAACATAAAGTGGAATCAGTACATGGAAAAACGAGTGGATTAGGTTTACTTCCTATGGAAACTGTTATAACCGAAAAGAAAAAAACAGTCCAATCAGTAGGAATGGCAATGTTTGGAGAAAAGCAAATCCCTGTAAAAGGGTATGAAATTCATATGGGTGAATCGTACTTTGATGAAAGATATAAACCTTTTATACACCTAACAAATAGTCAAGATGGTGTGATAAGTGAGAACAAGCAATTGGTTGGTACGTATTTTCACGGGATTTTTCATAATGATCTATTACGTGAAAACATTCTTAATGAAATTCGTACCAAAAAAGGCTTGGATCCAATTTATGATCGGGTATCATTTGCTAAGAAGAAAGAAGAAGGTTTTGATTTATTAGCGAATGAGATTAGGGAGAATATCAACCTGGATCTAGTGTATCAATTATGTGAAGAATTTGGCTCAAACAGAACCGACAATAACGATGTAAAGGAATAAACATGAATGTTGTTTAATGTATTTTCAGAATATCTTTTATTAATCATTGCAGCTGGCATTGTACTTGATTTCATCATAGGTGATCCAAGGTGGCTTCCTCATCCTGTCGTTATGATGGGGAAGCTCATTTCATTTTTAGAAAGAAAGTGGAATCAGGGAGAACATCGCGTCCAAAAAGGACTAGCCCTTACCATATCCGTTATTTTAGTCGTTTTTCTTGTTACTTCTACAATGTTGTTTATCGCATACAAGCTTCATCCAATATTGGCTATCATTCTAGAAATTTATCTTATTTCAACAACCATTGCAATAAAAGGATTATCTACCGCTGCAAAAGAAGTGCTTCTTCCATTAAAAAAAAGGGATATTATAGAGGCAAGAAAACAGCTAAGTATGATTGTTGGACGTGATACGTTAAACTTACCTGAAAAAGAAATTGTCCGAGGTACTGTTGAAACAGTTGCTGAAAATACCGTCGATGGAATTACTGCTCCATTATTTTGGGCGATCATCGGTGGAGCACCTTTTGCACTCGTTTATCGGGCAATTAATACATTAGATTCAATGGTTGGGTACAAAGATGAACGATATGGTCAATTTGGGTGGGCCTCTGCAAAACTTGATGATCTTGCCAATTGGATTCCAGCTAGACTAACAGCACTTTCCATATGGATCTCAAGTCTTCTTATAAAAGGTTCAAAAGTAAACCGGGCTTGGAAGATCACCTTGAGAGATGCAAGAAAACATCCAAGCCCTAACAGCGGTTGGTCAGAGGCAATGGTTGCTGGCTTATTAGGGGTTCAATTAGGCGGGATTAATTATTATAAAGGAAGAAAGTCAGAAAGAGCGACAATGGGAGACCCTGAAAAAGACTTAACTCAATCTGATATTTCAAAAGCCATCAAATATATGCATGGAGGATGGATTGTTTTTGTCCTAATCCCATGCCTAATTATCTTTGTCGTTCTATCGCAATAAAGAAGAGGTGAAATCATGAAGTGGCCAAACCACGGTGGACAGCCAGAAACAATTAAACAATTATTTCATATCAACCACAATAAACCTGTACTTGATTTTAGTGCGAATTTAAACCCACTCGGCCCTCCAAAATGGCTAAACGATGCATTGCAGGAATCCTATAATACGGTTACGTCTTATCCAGATCCAACTTATTCCAATACCACTGCAGCTGTAGCCAAATATGAAGGACTTCAACAGGAAAATGTGTTAGTCACGAACGGTGGAGCAGAAGCGATATTTTTAGTGGCGAAGTATTTTGAAAACGGGAAAGCATGTATTGTTCATCCAACCTTCTTAGAATATGAGCGTGCAAGCAAACATTATCATATTCAAGTGGAAGAATTATACTATGACATAGCTAACGGATTTTCATTGCCATGGTCACAAATAAAAGAGAAACTTGTTGATATCGATGTTTTGTTCTTATGTCGACCAAATAATCCAACTGGAACTGTCATAGCAGAAAAAGAGATTAAACAATTACTTGAGGTTGGAAAAGAAGCGGAAACATATATCGTTATAGATGAAGCATTTGTTGATTTTCTTACAGATGACAATTCAAGCTTGTCAGGTTGGTTAATTCAATATCCTAATTTAGTTCTTCTTCGTTCCTTAACAAAGATGTATACAATTCCCGGTCTAAGAATCGGTTATGTCATGGCACATCAGAAGATCATATCAATTTTAAAACAAGAACAAATTCCGTGGAGCATTAATTCAATCGTCGATTTTATCGTTCCTAAGCTATTGGCGGATACATCATATGTTGACGATACAAAAGCATGGCTCAATAAAGAATCGCAATTCATACATAACACATTATCTAAAATGAATTTTTATCTATCTCCATTTCAAGTAAATTTCTACCTTTTAAGGGACCTGAAAAGACCTGACGAGTCTGAGAAGCTTTTTACATTTTTACTAGAAAATGGAATTGTCACTCGTCATACCCATAATTTTAAAGGCCTTAACGGTGAATATCTACGTCTTGCCATTCGGTCACATGAGGAAAATGAGCAGCTAGTGAAAGTTCTACAAAAATGGAGAGATGAAATGTGATTACATTTGTATGTGGTGGAGCAAGATCAGGCAAAAGTCAATTTGCAGAAAATATGGCCTTGAAGTTAACTAAACAGAAAAGCGGAAACCTTTATTATCTTGCAACGGCTAGAAAAAGCGATGAGGAAATGGTGGAGAGGATTCTTATCCATCAGAAGGATCGGGGAGAAACTTGGAGTACATTGGAAGAACCTTATGATTTAGAAAAGGTTCTCATGAGTTGTAGCACACATGATGTGATCTTAATTGACTGTTTAACTATTTGGTTAAGCAATGTCATGTTTGATCGTCATTATGGACTAGAAAAGCTAGAAGATGAGGTATCAAATTGGATACACTTAGCAAGAAAAAGACAATTTTCTCTAGTAGTCGTCTCAAATGAAGTAAACGAGGGAACTCCTTTTGCTGACCAATTTGTTTTCACGTATATTTATTTCTTACAAAAACTGCATCAATTACTTGTTACACAAGCAGATGCAGCAGTGCAGGTTCAAGCTGGTATTCCAATTTATTGGAAGGGTGAAGGAGTATGAAGTCAGTAATCTATGGGTTTTGCCTGGCGATACAGTTTTTAACAAGAATTCCGATTCCCGTGCAATGCCCTTGGAACAGTAAGACAAGTAAATGGGCTTTACGAAGCTATCCTTTAGTAGGTTTGATCATCGGCATAATAATGATGATCATGTATATGGCTTTAGAGTCTTACCTCCCAGCATTTTTCTTAACGTTGCTCATTATCTCATCCTGGGTGTGGATCACAGGTGGTCTGCATTTAGATGGATGGATGGATGTAGCTGATGCTGTTGGATCCAATGCTCCGCTTGAGAAAAAATGGGTAATTATGAAGGACCCTCATGTCGGAAGCTTTGGTCATATAGCCCTTCTATTTTTACTAGCTTGGAAGGCAGTTTTGGTTTATGAAATGATTCATTTTGACATGTTTATTATGTCCATTCTCTTTATTGTGACTTATTCCCGACTAGGAGTCGTCATGCTAATGATCTTTTTGCCTACAGCAAAAAATAAAGGACTTGCATGGGAATGGAAGAAAAATCTTAGTCGCATTGATTTGATTTTTGCTATCATACCAGTGGTAATTCTCAGCTTGCTGTTTCCGGCGTTTTTCTTTTATGCTCCTGCCTACATATTATTTGTTATTTTATATGGAAAATGGGTTATGCGAACCTTTAAAGGAACCAATGGAGATTTATTAGGAGCAGCTATTGAAGGAGGAGAATTATGGGGACTTGTCGTCACGTGGATCTACTTCTCATTCGTCATGGGATAACAAAGTGGAATCAACAGAAAAGATATTTAGGTCATACCAACCAAGGATTATTGCATAGTGAGTTGACCGTATTGGATGGATTAAAAAGTGAATTGAAGCTAAAGAAATTTGATCACATTTTCTCAAGTGATTTAAAGCGTTGTCTGGAAACTTTCCATTATTTTGACTTCCAACAAGAGCCAATCTTAGATCATAGATTAAGAGAAATGAACTTTGGTGATTGGGAAGGAAAAACATATAACGAGTTGAAAGATATGCAAAAATATCGAAACTGGTTGGATAACTGGGAGTTTGCCCCTGTACCTAATGGAGAATCTGCTCCACGCTTTAAAGCTAGAATTGATTCTTTTTTTCACGAGCTTTTTCAGGATATAGATACTCAAAAAGAAACTCAAAAAATACTGATTGTCACTCATGGTGGTGTTATCCGTTACGCTGTTTCTAAGTATGTAGCATCTTCATCTTTTTGGGATGTTTCCATCACACATGGACAAGGTCTTCAATTAAGTTTTGAAAAGAAAGAGGGGGAATGGAGATGCAGCTCGTTCTCGGAGGTGCTTTCGCAGGAAAAAGAAAAATAGTAAAAGATAAGCAGCAAACTTTCAGCTGGGTGTCTTCCTATAACGATGGAGTTGTATGGGACTGGAAATCAGTATGGCTGACTGAAACAACACTAGTGCTTGAAGGCTGGGAAAAATGGATTTTACAAGAAATCAAAAATAATGAAAGCAATGACCTAATTCGTCATAAGTTCAAAGATCTTTTTCATTGTTTCCTAGAAGAAGAGAATAAAAGAAACAGCGATATTGTTCTTATCATGCTGGAAATGGGGAAGGGGATCGTTCCTCTTGAAAAAGAGGAGAGAAGATTGAGAGATATTGCTGGCTGGGTTGCACAAGATGCTGCAAAACTCTCTGAACAGGTTGAATATGTATGGAATGGCTTATCAAAAAAATTAAAATAATTGATCAATGGGGGGATAATGGTGAAATTAATTTCCATTTGTCCAAGCAATACAGAGCTTGTAGGGTATTTAGGCTTAACATCTTCTTTACTAGCTGTAGATGACTATTCTGACTGGCCTGAAGAGGTTTGTCATTTGCCAAGACTTGGCTCGGATTTACATATAGATATGGACAAAGTTGAAAGGCTGGAACCTGACTTAGTGTTGGCTTCACTTTCTGTACCGGGCATGGAAAGGAATATTGAAGAATTAAAAAAGCGAAACATTCCATATGTTATTGTACCTAATCCTAAAACACTCACAGAAGTAGGTGAGAGCTTACGTTTTGTTGGGAATGTTACAGATACTCAAGTAAAAGCAAATGAATTGTACATGACATATAATCAACTGCTAGAACAGTTTCGTCTGATTTCCAAAAAAGTAGAAAAAAAGAAAACGATTTATTGGGAATGGTGGGCAAAACCTATCTTTACACCAGGTGCTTACAATTGGTTAACTGAAATAAGTGAATTAGCTGGTGGGAGAAATGTTTTTGACGATGTAGAAAAAGCCAGTGTTCAAACAGATTGGGAAGATGTGAAAAGAAGAAATCCTGAAGTGATGAGTATTATATGGGTTGGGGTACAAACAGAACGAGTAAATCCAAAGGTCATCTTAAAACGTACAGATGCAGAACAATTGACAGCCGTTCAAAACAATCAGCTATATATACTGGAGGAGCCATTATTTTGTAGACCTTCACCAAGATTACTCCTAGGCTTAAGTAAGATTGCAAGTATTCTTCATCCTGAACTTTATCCGGTTTTTGTTGAAGGGGAAGATCCTTTACTTACTAACGATTAAAATAAAAAAAAGAGTCAGTCCACCAAATGGTATGTAAAAGGGGACTGACTCTTTTTAAACTATTATCTTAAATTACACCTTGCTCGATCATTGCATCTGCTACTTTGACAAATCCTGCAATATTTGCACCAACAACAAAATTACCAGGAGCACCATATTCTGCAGCTGCTTGCTTGCTGTTTTGGTAAATATTTTTCATGATTTCTTGTAGTTTTGCATCAACTTCTTCAAATGTCCAAGAAAGTCTTGCACTATTTTGGGCCATTTCCAACGCTGAAACAGAAACACCTCCAGCATTAGCCGCTTTAGCAGGACCGAATAAAACATTGTTTTCTAAGAATGTTTCAACAGCTTCCAAAGTAGATGGCATATTGGCACCTTCACCAATTGCTTTCACACCATTGGATACTAAAATTTGGGCAGAAGCTTGATCAATTTCATTTTGTGTCGCACAAGGTAAAGCGATATCACAAGGCACTGTCCAAATTCCACTGCAATTTTCCGTGTAGATTGCTTCAGGGTGTTCTGAAACATATTCACTGATTCGTTGTTTTTCTACTTCTTTAAGACGTTTTACTGTGTCTAGATTAATTCCATTTGGATCATAGATATACCCATTTGAATCACTGCAAGCTACAACTTTCGCACCAAGCTGTGTCGCTTTTTCGATCGCATAGATTGATACATTACCTGATCCTGATACGACAACTGTACTTCCTTTGAAGCTAAGACCTTGGTCCTTTAACATTTCATCAACAAAATAAACTGTCCCATAACCAGTTGCTTCTTTACGTGCCAGGCTTCCGCCATAGCCGAGACCTTTTCCTGTTAACACACCAGCTTCATAAGCACCGCGCATTTTTTTATACTGACCAAATAAATATCCGATTTCTTTACTGCCCACACCGATATCACCTGCAGGAACATCCGTATCTGGTCCAATATATTTACTAAGCTCTGTCATAAAGCTTTGACAAAAACGCATGATTTCGCCATCTGATTTTCCTTTAGGATCAAAGTCTGATCCACCTTTTCCTCCGCCAATTGGTTGACCGGTTAAGGAATTTTTGAAGATTTGTTCAAAGCCCAAGAACTTAATAATACTTGCATTTACTGATGGGTGAAATCTTAATCCACCTTTGTATGGTCCGATCGCACTGCTGTATTGAACACGGAATCCACGATTTACCTGTACGTTTCCTTCATCATCTACCCATGGAACACGAAACGAAATAACTCTTTCAGGTTCAACAATTCTTTCAAGAATTGCTTGCTTAATATATTCCGGCTTTTTAACAAGTACAGGAACTAAAGAATCAAATACTTCCTTTACTGCTTGGTGAAATTCAGCTTCATTAGGGTTTCTTTTTTGTACCGTTTCAAATACTTGTTGAACATATTTTTGTACACTTTCTGTATACATCTGTTGAGTGTTTTCCATCGTTTTCATATATGATATTCCCCTTTTCTAACATCTAATTCATGAAAAATAAATTTTCTAAATGTTCCAAAATAGATGAATTGTTATTATGAAATATTTTATAATTAAATAATTGATCGAATCAATATAAAGAAACGATAATATTAATGCGTTTTATGCATTAATGCTAGGAGGATAAAAGTGGACTTCAGACAAATTCGGTATTTTATGGAGGTTGCAAATCGTGAGCATGTTACAGAAGCAGCAGATAACTTACATGTGGCACAGTCCTCTGTAAGTAGACAAATAGTCAATCTGGAAAGTGAACTGGGCGTGGATTTATTTATTCGCGAAGGTAGAAGAGTTCGCTTAACACCAATCGGAAAAATATTTTATGAACGAATGAAAAATGCCATGAATGTAATTGATGACGCAAGGCGTGAAGTTGAAGAATATCTCGATCCGGAAAAAGGTACTATTCGCATCACATTTCCTATCAGCTTAGCTGCCTATACGTTACCAACAGTAATTTATGCCTTTCGATTACGCTATCCTGAAGCAAAATTCCAGCTGAAACAAGCACTTTATCGGGACCTAATAGATGGCGTGGTAAAAGGTGATTTTAATCTTGCATTAATTGGACCATTGCCACTCGAAGAAAAGAAACTCCGACGTAAGATATTATTCACAGAAAATATTGTGGCCTTGTTGCCTATTCATCATCGACTAGCTAAGAAACCTACATTAAAACTTCAAGAATTAGTAGACGAACCATTCTGTCTCTTACCTGAAGGTTTTGTGTTTCGTGATATTGTGATGGATGCATGCCAAAACATTGGTTTCACACCAAAGGTTTCCTTTGAAGGGGATGATATTGATGCATTAAAAGGCCTAGTGTCAGCTGGTTTAGGCATTGCACTCATGCCGGAAGTAACGTTGGTTGACAGCTTGCCACGTTCAACAGTAAAAATACCCTTAGTAGAACCAAATGTAACCAGAACAGTCGGTGTCATTACTCCTAGAGACAGAGTATTACTTCCAACAGAAAAATTATTTTATGATTTTCTTCAAGAGTTTTTTGCAAGATTGGATGAATTTAATCAATCATTTTGAACATAAAATGGATTTATTTTTTTAGAAAAACAATAATATCCCACTATTCACATTGATTTATCATCATGTACAATAAGCAGTACAATTGTTTATTGATTAAGGAGCCTAAACATGTCAATCGCAGAAAAATTAAATTTATCAAAATATGCTAATCTGGCGGTTATCAACCAGCCGGGAGATTATTCAGTTTTTATCAATTATCCGACAGAATTTTCTAAAACCCATGATGCACTTTTTATTTTTGTGCAAACTGTTGATGAAATGATAAACCATACACACCATATTATTAAACACAATCTGTTAGTAGAAAAAGGCTATATCTTTTTTGCTTACCCGAAAAAGGGAAACAATCGCTATGAGACTTTCGTACATAGGGATGAAATTTTTCCAGCTATGAAGGTTGGAGAAGATGGATATGTTGGAAATAGCGATATTAAATTTGCCCGAATGGTTAGCATGGATGATGTATATACAGTAGTCGGGTTAAAGAGAGAGAAAAAGAAAGTGAAGAAAACATCAGCTGCCAGTCAATGTGTAGCTGATTATGAAAAGAATGTTTCAGATGTTGAACAATTACTAACAGAGAATCCGTCCGAACTGCAATTTTTTCAACGTTTAACACCTGGGTATCAGAAAGACTGGGCACGCTATATTTTTTCCGCTAAACAGCAAAAGACACGTGAGAAGAGACAAGCTCAAATGGTTGATGTGCTTTCACAAGGCTTTAAAACAATGGATTTATATCGTCTAAACAGGAAATAAATGACGGAACCAGCTTGATCATTCTTCATCAAGCTGGTTTATTAATTGGTAACCTCCTCATATTCAAACCTTATATCATCATAAAATGAAGAGATATAAGTAAGAAATATGAGAGGATGGTATTAATGCACCGAAATCCTAATTTACAAGATGAATTATCCGAGCTTGATAAAAAACATTTTCTCCACCCGACAACTCCGATACAACAACAACAAGAGCATGGTCCTGCATTTATCTTCACAAGGGGTGAGGGCGTTTATCTTTACGATTTGTCTGGTAAAAAAATGATTGATGGCATGTCATCTCTTTGGAATGTAAACATTGGCCATGGAAGAGAAGAGCTTGGCAAAGTTGCAAAAGAACAAATGTCGACGCTTGCTTTTTCTTCTAATTTTGCCACATTTAGTAATGAACCTGCTATTCGACTAGCAAAAAAACTCGCTGATATCTCACCTGGTGATTTGCAGTCAACCTTTTTCACCTCAGGTGGATCTGAAGCCAATGATACAGCATATAAGCTAGCCCGTCATTATTGGATATTGAAAGGGAAACCTAACCGAAAGAAAATTATTTCAAGAACAAAATCTTACCATGGTGTTGCGATCGGATCGACAAGTGCTACAGGATTAAAGCCCTTTAGAGATTTCACCAATTCTCTTGCACCAGATTTCCTTCATGTAAATCACCACTCCTCAAATTCGCTACGTGAGCTCATTGAAAAGGAGGGCCCTGACACAATTGCTGCCTTTATCACAGAACCTGTACAAGGAGCTGGAGGAGTTCACATAGCACCTCTTAATTACTTCAAAGAAGTAAAGAAATTGTGTGAAGAGTATGACATCCTCTTTATCACAGATGAAGTGATCACTGGATTTGGCCGCACAGGAACATATTTTGGAATGGAACATGATAACATTGTGCCTGATATGATGTGTTTTGCTAAAGGTGTGACAAGCGGTTATGCTCAATTAGGCGGGGTGATGCTATCAAAGGAAATTCATGAAACATACATCGAAAGGTCAACCGGGACATTACTTCACGGGTATACCTATAGCGGTCATCCGATGGCATGTGCCGTAGCTTTAAAAAATATTGAGATCATTGAGTCTGAACGTTTAATTGAGAATGCAAATATGAGAGGAAAAGAGTTTTTGGATGGGCTCAAAACTCTTCAAATAAATCATCC
Organism: Bacillus sp. J37; assembly: GCF_000518865.1. Classification (GTDB taxonomy): domain Bacteria; phylum Bacillota; class Bacilli; order Bacillales; family Bacillaceae; genus Metabacillus. The sequence continues at coordinate 38,656 of NZ_JAEK01000029.1, forward strand.
TATTATTGGAGAGGTTAGAGGAAAAGGTTTAATGGGAGCACTGGAATTTAGTAATAAGAATACGATAGATCCTCTGGCACCTCATATTGTGACCGAAGCAGCGAAACATGGTCTTATTTGCCGGTCTGTCGTGTTTGATGGGCAGGATACAGTTGTTCTAGCTCCACCTCTTATCATAACGAAGGAAGAACTTTATCAATTGCTAAGCATTTTAGACGACGCAATAAAAGTCGCCAAGAAAAATATGAGAAACATATAGATTTTAAGCATAAAAGAAGCAAAGCTAAAGATAACCAATAGCTTTGCTTCTGTTTTTATTTATCTAACAGCTACGATCGATTTTCTTTTATATAACAAAGATCCTAATACAAACGTACATACTCCCCATAAAACCATAATACCGATACCAATCCATAAGTCTGTTGATAGTATACTTGTTTCATAGACCATACTTTCTCTCAAGCCATCAACAAAATAGGTGAGAGGAAGAACATTCGAAATTGGTTGTAGCCATTCAGGCATCGTTTCAACAGGGAAAAACACACCGCTTAGAAACATCATAAGAAAATTTGAAATATTGGCTACACCCATATATGCTTCAGTGGTATTACTAAAGGAAGAAATAAAATATCCCATCGCTGTAAATGAAAGGGTACCAAGTAAAAAGACAATTAGAAGACTCGGAAGATTGATAAATAAGTTGGCACCAAAGATAAAAACACCAATTAAAGATAATAACAGGATTTGAACAACACTAAATAACACACGCATAATCATATCGCTTAAACCAAAATAATTCATATTGGCAGGGGTCATCCGAAGCCTTTTGATCAACCCTTTTCTGCCCATCTCAACCAAACCTACCATCCCAAACATACCACCTTGCGCAATGGAAAGGGCAATCATCCCTGTTAATAGAAAATCAGTATATTGTAATTCTGTATTACCTGAAGAGATTGCTTCAATTTGTAATTCATAGGTTGGTGTTATACCTGCAGCCGAAAGATTTGCTTGTTGCACAAATTGATTCAGCATACCAGAAAGGGCTTGAGCAGTTACTCCTTGCTCATCTTCTTTGTTTACAACCAATCGAAGGGCAGATGCATCAATTGATTCAGGTAGGATGATAGCAGCATCCACTTCCTGATCTCTGACCAATTGTTCAGCCTTTTCTCTTGAAACTGGACCTTCGTTCTCAAATTCAAATACTGGAATATGCTTAATTTGCTCAAGGAGCATCGTAGAGGTAGGATTCGGATTTTCATCAACGATGGTCACACTTGCTGAAAAGTCTGTATCACTTCGCCCGCTAAAAATTGACATAAAAATAACCATTAATATAACTGGAAAAAAGATACCCCAAAACCATGATTGCTTTTCTCGAAACGTTAATTTAAGTTGGGCCATAAACATTTGCTTAAATTGGTTCATGTTAATCCCTCCATTCCTTGCCCGTATAAGCAATAAACACATCCTCCAGACTCATTTCACGAATGGACACCTGTTCTACCTGATAGTTTTTTTCTTTTGTAAATCCAAATAACTCAACCAACGTATCCTCAGGCTTTGTTGTCCACAACTTTAATGAACTACCTTCGCGCTCCGTTTTAGTTACTGATTTGAGGGTTTTCACAAACGCATCTGCTTCCCCAGATGCTTGATCACCATCAAGAAAGGTGAGACGAACTTCTCTTTCTTTTGTTAGCTTTTCTATTAGCGAAGAGGGAGTATCTAATGTGACAACTTTGCCTTGATCAACAATACAAACCCGATCACTTAATTTTTCTGCTTCTTCCATATAATGAGTGGTTAATATCGTTGTTTTCCCTAATTCCTTAAGCTGCAAAATAATATCCCATATATTGCGTCTAGCTTGCGGATCTAAACCCGTTGTTGGTTCATCAAGGAAGATGATGTCAGGATCACTTATCATCGCAAGACCGATCGCAAGTCGCTGACGTTGACCACCTGACAGCTTCTTAACTTGATTTTTCCTGTGATCAACAAGATTAACAAGTTCTAATATTTCATGTGTAGACCGTGCTTTGTCATAGAAGCTTGCAAAGAGGTTAAGATTTTCTTCAGGAGTTAATAAATCGAACATGGCACCTGATTGAGGCTGAACCCCTATTTTCTTTTTAATTTCATTTCCGTTCTTTTCCCATGATAAATCACCGAAGGTAATTTCACCGGCATCAGGAGTCACTAATCCTTCAACCATTTCCAGTGTTGTAGTCTTTCCAGCACCATTAGGACCGATAATGGTGAATATTTCTCCTGAGTTGACTGAAAAATTAATATCCTGAACCGCACGAATTGAGCCAAATGACTTTTTTAAATGCTTTACCTCTAATACAGTCACGTTTATTCCTCCTTTTCGTGAATTTTGCAACCATATAATTTTACGCAATAAATCACATAATAGTTTCACTATTTTTAAAATTATAAACTTTATTTCTTTGATCAATATATTTTCAACACAAAAGCTGCTTAATGGTATATTTATAAATAAGGATAGATACGGTTGGTAATTGTACATTTTTCAATGGGGGAAGACTTATGTTTAAGGTGAAAACAGTAAAAATTGATGGTGAAGAAATTCACGTATTTAATAGCGCTATCTTTATTTTTGAGGCCAGTACTGGAATAACTTTAGAATGTAATCTGATTGTGACTGAAGTTGTCGTGAAAAAATATCAACGAGAAGAAAATGTTATTGTAGAAATAGAATTGGAAGATGGAAGAATAATCAATTCAATTATGATGGTGAATACAATACATGGTGGATTGCCACAAATACATTTATGCTGCGATATAGATGACACTGAAGAATATAAGGATTTTGATAGGGTAAACGAAAATGATACAAGATTTCCAAACATAGAAGAGGGAGTGACTCTGGAAGATATAAGAAAAGTTGACATGCCAATTGAACCGATTACTCTAAAATTAAAACTTCCTATTGATCAGGTCGAGTGGTTAAAAAAGCAAAAAAAGAACGAATTGAACGAAATAATATCTGAGATTATTAAGATGAAAAGACAATAATTTTTTTCAAAAGATTGGTACATTTCATGACACATTTTCTTACCTCCGACATATATTAGCTTCTGTGAGAATTTTTAATATGAAAGGACATGTGATCATGAGCAATTATCAAATAAAGGTATCAAAAAAGGAAGAATATAAAGATGGTAATAATGGATACAAGGTTATTGAAGTAAATGTATCCACTTCGACCGATAGTTTATATGCAGTGGTTACTCCTGTAAAAAAAATGTGAGAATGAAGAAAAACAATCTTTTTGTACATATACATAGAAAGATTGTTTTTCTTTTTAAAAGGTAAAAAAAGGAGATGTTTCTCCCTTAGTCTAAAAACTGTACGTACTAGTATCAAATGACCATATTGAGGGCATAGTAAAAATAAAAAGGAAACAAACATGATTTTACTTTTTTCTTCCATTATTTTATTTAACTTAATTGCCTATAAATATTCTAAGAGGCTAACTCAAAATCAAATCTGCCATATTTGGCTTTTCACCATTTCCTTTCAAGTGTTATTTGATCTATTTATGGAATATAAATATATAGCTTACTGGTATTTTGATAAAGGTGTGGATTGGCTGGGATTGTTGGCACATCTCTTCTTAATACCTCCAGTAAATATCATTTTTCTGAACGGGTTCCCATCTAAATCAACTCCACTGAGGCAGTTAGTATATATTGCCTTATGGACTTGCTTTGTGCTCATTTATGAATACACTACTATATTACCGGAGCCGATAGGGTTCTTTCATTTAGGCTGGTGGCATGTTTGGTATGATATTTTTGTTGCCCCTGTTCTCTTCATCATCTTACTAGGGTATTATAAGTATATTTTAATTTTAGAAAAAAGGGTTTTAGATAGTAGGAACACATAAAAAACGCCAAAAGGCGTTTTTTATGTGTTCTAGTTATTTTTAAATGTCAGTCCAAATTCCTGCAATGCTGAACGAAGTTTTGGTAAAGAGGAGGGACCTATACCATGCAATGATAGGATTTCCTTTTCACTATATTTTGCAAGCTTCTCGACGGTTAAGATTTCTTTGCTCTCTAGTGCTCGTCGTGCTGGTGCAGAAAGAAGGGACAAAAATCCTGTTGCAGGCTTTCGTTCATTTTCACAAATAGGGCATGTAGGGCAATCACTGCTTTTCTCGAACACATGTCCATTTTCACATGTTCGTTTTGTCTTTTTAGATTCTGTCATTAGCAAAAGGCTCCTTCGTTTCAGCTATTTATAAATTATTGTAGCAGATGAGCCTGTCGATATCCTCATTAAACATAATTCACATGTAAGTTTAACCGATATTTGCAATTTGGAAATAATAATATTTCTCTATTTTAAGTGTAAAACTTATGGAAAAGAAAGAATTTTCATAATATAAACTTATATTCTAGCTTTTCAGAAAGATAAATTAGTATAATATTATTCAAATAAGAAGAAATATATTGATTATTTAGTCAATTAGAAGTACCCTTATAATATCATTCTTGAATTATGTTTAGTGAAGGGAGTTTTGAATGATGAATTTACGTAGTAATATGATTAAAAAGGGCTTTGACCGCGCCCCACATCGCAGCTTACTTCGTGCTGCAGGGGTAAAAGAAGAGGATTTTGATAAACCGTTTATTGCGGTTTGTAATTCATATATTGATATTGTACCTGGTCACGTACATTTACAAGAGTTTGGAAAAATTGTTAAAGAAGCAATTCGTGAAGCTGGCGGAGTTCCGTTTGAATTTAATACGATCGGTGTAGACGATGGAATTGCAATGGGCCACATCGGAATGCGTTATTCATTACCAAGCCGTGAAATTATTGCGGATTCTGTAGAAACAGTAGTATCTGCACACTGGTTTGACGGAATGGTTTGTATTCCAAACTGTGATAAAATCACTCCAGGTATGATGATGGCGGCATTACGTATCAACATACCTACACTCTTTGTTAGTGGAGGTCCAATGAAGGCCGGTGTAACAAGTGATGGTAAGAAAATCTCTCTATCTTCTGTTTTTGAAGGAGTAGGTGCCTTTCAATCTGGTAAACTTGACGAAAAAGGCTTAACAGAACTAGAGCAATTCGGTTGTCCAACATGCGGATCTTGCTCAGGAATGTTCACAGCCAACTCAATGAACTGTTTAGCTGAAGCACTTGGACTAGCAATGCCGGGTAACGGAACAATTTTAGCTGTTGATCCAAAACGTAAAGAGTTTGTTAAAGAATCTGCTAAACAATTAATGAATTTAATTAAAGATGATATAAAACCAAGAGATATCGTAACAGAAAAAGCAATTGATAATGCTTTTGCACTTGATATGGCGCTTGGTGGTTCTACAAATACAGTATTACACACGTTAGCTTTAGCGCACGAGGCAGAAATTGAGTACCCAATTCAACGTATTAATGAAGTGGCAGCTCGTGTTCCTCACTTATCAAAATTGGCTCCAGCATCTGATCATCATATTGAAGATTTGCATGAAGCCGGCGGAGTTTCAGCAGCATTATATGAGCTATCGAAAAAAGAAGGAGCGCTTCATCTTGACACACTAACAGTAACCGGTAAAACATTAGGGGAAAATATTGCAGGCTGTGAGGTACAGGATCATGAAGTCATCCGACCAATTGACAATCCTCATACAGAAAAAGGCGGACTTGCTGTATTATTCGGAAACCTTGCTCCTGATGGTGCGATCATTAAGACAGGTGGCGTACAAAACGGAATTACTAGTCATGAAGGTCCTGCAATCGTATTCGAATCACAAGAAGAAGCAATCAACGGAATTGCCAATGGAAAAGTAAAAGAAGGCCATGTCGTGATTATCCGTTATGAAGGACCAAAAGGCGGTCCGGGAATGCCGGAAATGTTATCTCCAACTTCGATGATCGTTGGGATGGGGCTTGGACCAAAGGTAGCGCTTGTTACTGACGGACGTTTCTCAGGTGCATCTCGTGGTCTTTCAATCGGGCATGCTTCACCTGAAGCAGCTGAAGGTGGTCCACTTGCGTTCGTTGAAAATGGTGATCATATCGTGATTGACATTGAAAACCGTACAATGGATGTTCAAGTTGATGAAGACGTATGGGCAGAACGTAAAGCAAACTGGAAAGGCTTTGAACCTAAAGTGAAAAAAGGGTACTTAGCCCGTTATTCTAAGTTAGTTACTTCTGCAAGTACTGGCGGAATTATGAAAATCTAAAGATAAATACAGAAAAACCATATTAACAGATTGGGGTTGGAAGCTGAAAATTCCAACCCCTTATTATTGTATAAGTTTGAAAAAAACCAAGTTCTAATTAAATTCAATATATATTAGAAAAAATTGTTACAACACCGGCGAATAAAATGCCCTTTTCCCCAATAAAACCTCCAATTCTTCCCTTAAAAAATTTCAGCATAGACCAGCAATGATTGAGAATAAAAAACAAGGATATATCAAAAAGATGCTTAATCTATAGAAATTCTTATTTTTATGGGCTTAATTCCCTTTTTCAAAAATAGTATATTGTAAGCCGAGTTTTTCATTTAGGGAGGAATTTATATAAAAGCGATCTTTTCCAGCAATTACGGTCCGCCTGAAATCTTGGAAGTAAAGGAAGTACCAAAACCAAGTGTGAATGATCATCAAGTTTTAGTGAAAGTCCATGCAGCCTCAATAAATTATGGAAATCTGGTGTTACTAAAGGGAGAACCTAAACTTGCGCGTCTTGTATACGGACTATTCAAACCTAAATATTCTATACCTGGGGGAGACATAGCAGGGATCGTTGAAGAGGTAGGACCACTTGTAAAACAATTTAAACCTGGTGATGAAGTGTTTGCAGATTTATCGAGTGCTGGTTGGGGTGGGTTTGCAGAATATGTATCCGTTCCGGAAAATGTACTAGTGAGTAAGCCGTCGAATTTGACGTTTGAGGAAGCTGCGGCAGTTCCAATGGCGGCAGTGACTGCTCTTCAAAGTTTGAGAGATAAGGGAAATGTAAAACAAGGAAATAAAATATTGATCTATGGAGCATCAGGTGGTGTTGGAACGTTTGCGATTCAAATTGCTAAGTCACTTGGTGCCGATGTTACTGCCGTTTGCAGCACGCAAAATATTCAAACAGCAAAAACTCTGGGTGCAGACTTTGTTTTAGATTATAAAAAGGGAGAATTTGAAAAAGCAACAACTCGTTATGATGTAATTTTAGGAGTAAATGGTCATCAGCCTTTATCTATCTATAATCGAGCACTATCTACCAATGGGGTATTTGTCCATGTAGGAGGTTCAGAGGCTCAAATGTTTCAAGCGATGTTTCAAGGTCCATGGATCTCAATGAGGACAGGAAAAAAGTTTAGTACATTTTTACAGAGAGCTAATCAGTCAGACTTGCACAATGTGAAAGAACTTATTGAAGCAGGTCATGTAAAACCTGTAATTGATCGTTGCTATAAGCTCAATGAAACAACGGAAGCCTTTACCTATTTTGCTGAAGGGCATGCTCGCGGAAAGATCGTATTGTCAATTTAGAAAAGGAAACAAAAAATGTGGACCAACTGACTTGAAATGGTTCCACATTTTTTTCGTATAAAAAATAATAACTAATTATTATAACGTTATGTAATTTATTAAAAACTTAGAAAGATAATATAGAACCCTGATAAATTAACCTGAATTTCCTCTTACTGCCTTAATTTTTAAATACATGTTGTCCAATAACTACAGCCGTTTCTCTAGAATCTAGCCAGCGATTTGTAGCAATATCAGGGTTATAGAAGAATAATGAGTCTTTCGCAATTTTCCTCATATCAGATAATGCTGCGAAGACAGCTCTTCTAGATTCCTTGTCAGCCGGTTTGTTAATTTCACCATTTGAGACAGGCTGGAATTGTCCACTTTGATAGATAACATCTCGTATTGTATCTGGGAATTTCGGACTATCTACACGATTTAATACAACACTGGCAACTGCTACTTTTCCTTCAAAAGGTTCTGATTGAGCCTCAGCTCGTACAATTCTTGCTAGTAAATCTATGTCAGCTTCTGAAATATTTACTTTGCTTGAAATAGTTTCCCCACGACTTGCAACAGCTGGTCGACTTTTTTTATCTTTATCTATAGAAATCTCTTGTCCCACATAAATGAGATCGAGGTTTTTTACCTGTGGATTTGCTGAAGCTAATGCGGAAAGTGACATACTATTATCTCTTGCTATTTTTGACATTGTATCCCCTTTTTGCACAGTATAAGCGAAAATAGGTTCAGCCGATAAAAGAGTGAAAAGTAATGTTAGTAAAAAAATTAGTTTTTTCAAAATTTGTCCTCCTAGACGATTTCTTTTTTGAACTCTTGTCTCATTCCATACCTATGTGATAAAAAATCCGAATAGTGTTACAATTTGTTTACATAGACGTTACAAGAAGCTCGAAATATCTTAATATAGGAAGAAATAGGAAATTCTATGTAGTCTTTTTGGATAATCGTCTCCATGAAACGTATACTTTTGTATATTCATATCTAATAAGGGGATGAAACAGTGGAATCAAAAAACCTGGAATTGGCTAAAAATTTACGTCATGAACTTCATCAGCATCCTGAACTCTCAAATCATGAGGTATGGACGAAAAATCATATAATCTTAGTCTTAAAAACATATACGTCATTAGAAATTGTCGATAAAGGTCAATGGTTTTATGCGGTGTATAGAGCTGGTGAAAAGAGAAGAAATATCGCATTTCGAGCAGATTTTGATGCTCTGCCGATTGAAGAAACGATAGACATTCCACATGCTTCCAAATATCCCGGTATCTCACATAAATGTGGACATGATGGTCATGCTGCATGTCTAGTTGGCTTCGCTCTTGAGGTTAACCAAAAAGGAGCAGATAAAAATATCTTTTTTCTCTTTCAGCATGCAGAAGAAACTGGAGATGGCGCCATTCAGTGTGCCCCATTTTTAAAAGAGAACAACATAGAGGAAATTTATGCCTTTCACAATATGAGTGGAATGACTTTAAATTCAGTTTATGTTATTGACGGAACGGCACATTGTGCATCAAAGGGAATGACCATTCAAATGGAAGGAGCACCGGCACATGCAAGCCAGCCTGAAGATGGAGTAAATCCCGCTTATGCTATAGCAAGAATGATTGAAACGATTCAAGATTTTACTTCCTCCAAAACCTATAAAGGAATAGTATTATGTACAGTCGTGCATGTAAATATTGGAGAAAAAGCCTTTGGTATTGCAGCAAGTAAAGGGATCTTAATGCTTACTTTACGCGCTTATTATGAAGAAGAACTTGTACAACTAGAAAAAAACATTGAAAAGTTAACACTTTCTCTAGCCAAACAATTTGGACTAAAACCAAGTTTCTCATACACTGATATATTTCCTGAAACGGTAAATCATAAAGTAAGCTCAGATAAAATCAGATCAATCTGTAAAAAGAAAGACATACACCTCGTTGAAATGAAGGAAGCATTCCGTGCATCAGAAGATTTTGGTCATTATTTAAAGATAACTAAAGGAGCTATCTGCTATATTGGCAATGGGGAAGACTACCCTCATATACATACAGTTCAGTATGATTTTCATGATGGGATTATCGAGACAGCAGTAGAACTATTTAAAGGCCTAGCCGAAATATAAAAGCTATACAAGTTTTAAAAATTGAAAAAGTCTATCCAGTCTGTTCCAATGAAATGTATGGAGAATCAGATCAAGGTCATTATGTAACATTGCAAATTTATAACTACATAAACCACAACATTTCCTCTCACAGAGTATGGATAAAATATCTACAACAATATTCTTAGACAAATCGAAGGGGTGAGCATTTTGGCAAACATAAAATATGAAATTCAGCAAAGTTTTGGAGTCATTTCTGAAGGTGCAAAAGGATGGAAAAAAGAATTAAATTTAATAAGTTGGAACAACAGGGATCCCAAATATGATCTAAGAGATTGGGATGAACTACATGAAAAAATGGGAAAAGGGCTAACACTGTCAAAGGATGAGCTGATTAAATTGAGAGATTTATTAAATTCGATGGAATTATGAAAAGGAACCTATCAAAAGGTTCCTTACTTTGATACAAGTATACGTTACTAATGATTTCTGTTTCTATAGACTTATGTTATATTCGTTGATAAAATTAATAGGTATATTTTCTCATATTAATTATTTGACGTTGGAGGTTTAAATGGAAACATGATCAAGACATTAAAAGCAAAATTATTTCTTTCTCTGCTATTAGTATCAATCGTCCCCTTACTAATTGTTAGTATTGTGCTTTATATAAATACAAATCAGGGATATGATACTGTACTAAAAAATGAACAAGCCGTTAATGTGGAATCGATTTCAGATCGGTTGAACACATCTTCAACAGAACTTCTTGAGTTAACAAAATACTATGCTAATCAGCCGGACGTAATTGAGGTCTTTAAACAAGGTGACCGAGAAAAGATGGCAGTGTTAATTAAATCTACATTTGAGCGGCTGCAACGAGAACATCAGTTAGATGTCTTCGAGGTTGGAGATGCAAATGGTTCTGTGTTTTTTAGAGGTCATAACCCGGAAAAGTATGGAGATGACAAAAGTGATAAACCGGTCATACAAGCATCATTGGAAGGAAAGGAATTAGCTGGTTTTGAATTTGGAACAAGTGGTTTAGGAGTGAGAGCATTTGTTCCTATTATGGATAACAACGAAGTAATAGGTACATTGCAAACAGGATTAGATGAAAAAGTAATCGAAGAAATCACACAATCCATGAAGGGTATTAGATTATCCATTTCAAATATTGAAGGTGAGATTTTAGTAGCCTCTCATAAAAAATATGTAGGTGAAAAGATAGATGATTCTTCCACCCTTAATAAAGTTTTGAATGGCGAGCAAGTTTCAAGTGAAGATAAAGAAAGCTTAGAATACTATATGCCTCTTTTTGACCCTACAAAAACGGAAGTTATCGGGGTTATCCAAATCGTCCAAGACACCGGTATGATCCATCAGATGAATAATCAAGCTTTATTATTCCTTGTTATTACTGCGATAATTACTCTTATTATTGTGATATTCATAGCAATGTTATTGAGTCGAAGCTTTTCTGAACCAATTAAAGATATAACGAACTTTATGGGTGAGCTTGCCAAAGGTAACCTGAATAGTACATTGAAAAATAAAAAGAGAACAGATGAAATTGGACAACTTTCCCACTCAGTTGTTGTGACACAGTCTAGTATTAGAGAGATGTTACAAAAGATTTCTACCCTATCTACAACAGTTTTACAGCAATCTACTGTAATGAAAGAGGCATGCAAAGAAATAAATGAGGGTAGTGATCAAATAGCCACAACTATGCAGGAAATTGCAATGGGGTCAGAAGAACAAGCAAGTAGTTCCTTAAAATTATCCCAACAAATGGATATTTTTGTGAATGGCATTAAGCAAGCAAATGAAGATGGTTCCATGGTACAAACATCATCATCTGATGTCCTAAACATCACAAAACAGGGTGAAAGCCTAATGAAAGAGTCTATTCAGCAAATGGACGCATTATTTCAGATGATGAACCAAGCAGTTCAAAAAGTCGATAGACTTGAACAGCAATCTATAGAAATAGCAAAAATAGTCACGGTTATTCAAGCAATCTCCAATCAAACAAATCTATTAGCATTAAATGCTGCAATTGAGGCTGCAAGGGCAGGAGAAAACGGTAGAGGATTTGCTGTTGTTGCAAATGAAGTACGGAATCTGGCAGAACAAGTATCAAACTCAATTTTAGATATAACGACAATCGTCTCGAATATTCAATCTGAATCCACCAGTGTGATCGAAGCACTGACTAATGGTTATAAGCAAGTTGAGATCGGATCAAATCAACTACAGCAAACAGGAAAAGCTTTTTATGAAATAAATGAATCTGTGTTAAGTATGGCTAATAAAGTGAAAAATATAACAACACAGCTTTCAGATATTACATATCATAGTCAACATATAAATCAATCCATCGACAATATTGCTTCGATTTCGCAAGAATCAGCAGCAAGTATTGAAGAAACTAGTGCAACTGTTCAACAAACGAACAGCTCTATAGAACTTCTCTCAAGAAATGCTAATTCTCTTGAACATCTTTCAGAAGAATTACAAAGAATGGTCAAAACGTTTCATATATGATCGAATGAAGGCACACCAATTCGTTGAGTCCTTTTATTTTGATCAAGAGAACAGAAAATCATTTGAATATTCCAAAAAAATAAAATTTTATATGCATCAATGTGTGCTTTGGAATATAATGATAGAAAAAGTTACTTGGAAAATATAAGGGAGAGGTTAAAAATTGGGGTTTTTACATACATTATCAAAGTTGGTAGTGGAAGAACGTAAGATTACTCCTCAACTAAGAGAAAAGCTGGACAAGAGAGTTGAAGTAGTAAACAGTTGTATGGAGTTTGTTGATGACTTTTCAAGAAAGAAAGTCATTGAGATAGATGCTTTACATAGCAAAGGAAGCCATCTTATTAGAAAAATGACCATTCATGTAAAACATTATAATCTTGGAAATAGTTCAAAAAGTGAATTAAAAAAAGCTTTTATAGAAGCAGAACATTCCCTTAAGGAAAAATTACTTGGTGAGAAAGAATCCTCTATGGTTTTAAGTTATGAAGAAAGAAAAACAATCATTAAAATCTATCATGATAAGTTGGACTTATTAAGGAAAGAATCCGGTACATTTTAATAAACCTATTAGAAAAAGAATCCGTCTTAAAACAGATTCTTTTTTTTGTTCATATCAAGATTTTATAATTCCTATTCAAAATCAAGAAAAGAGGAAATTGCAAAAAGTAAGAAGAGTCTAAACATTTCAACTTATATTTTTTCAAGGTTTTTTTGTTGATATGTAAAACTTGCTGTGGCATTGTAGGATAATCCCTCTGCTAATAAACCAAACTATAATACGTGTCTTACTCTTTACTAAAAAACCAATTACTACTGGGAGGTATACAATATGAAAAAGTTATATTTGAGCCTTTTGGCTGCAACTTTACTTTTCCTTTTAGCTGCTTGTGGAGGAAATCAGGATCATGCAAACGGGAAGAAAGATTCACAGGATGCGGCTGAGAAGGAAGTTCTTAAAGTTGGTACCGAAGGAACATATGCACCATTTACATTCCATAATGAAGAAGGAGAACTAACCGGATATGACGTTGAAGTAATCAAAGAAGTTGCCAAGCGCATGGGTGTTGAAGTGGAATTTATGGAGACACAATGGGATTCAATGTTTGCTGGTTTAAACTCCAAAAGGTTTGATTTAATCGCGAATCAGGTCGGAATTAATGAGGAACGCTTAGCCAATTATGACTTTTCGAATCCTTATACATATTCTTCATCTGTTATTGTTACAAAGGCCGATAACAATGATATTAACACGTTTGAGGAATTAAAAGGGAAGAAATCAGCACAATCGTTAACAAGTAATTATGGCGCAATTGCTGAAGAAAATGGAGCAGAGATTGTAGGAGTAGAAGGCCTTGCACAATCGATTGAATTAATTAAACAGGGTCGTGCCGAGGTAACAGTAAATGATAAATTAGCTGTTTTAGATTACATGAAAACACAAAACGATAAAAATGTAAAAATTGCAGCAGAGTCAGATGATGTATCCGAAATGGCCTTCACCTTTAATAAAGGAAATGAAGAGCTGATAGAAAAAGTTAATAAACAATTAGAAGCAATGAAAGAAGATGGCACATTAACAAAAATTTCCGAAGAATGGTTTGGCGAAGATGTATCTGCAAAGTAATACAATAACAGCTGATATGGGTGGTTGGGAGTTATTTTTCAACTCTCTTCTCCCTATGATTACAGGGGCCATCCAATACACAATCCCACTTACATTAATTTCATTTACCGGTGGTATGATTCTAGCGCTAATCACTGCAATGATGCGTATATCAAAATCCCGTATTTTACAGATACCTGCAGCAGTGTATGTCTCAGCAATCCGCGGAACACCTTTGCTTGTGCAATTATTCATTATTTTTTACGGCTTACCTAACCTGGGCATTAATCTTGATCCGTTTATTAGCGCCATTATTGCTTTTGTATTAAATGTAGGTGCCTATGGATCAGAAATCTTACGAGCTTCTATTTTATCTATCCAAAAAGGGCAGTGGGAGGCCGCTTATACGATAGGAATGACGAGATGGCAGGCGCTATATCGTATCATTCTTCCACAAGCAGCAAGAGTTTCTGTGCCGCCACTATCTAATTCATTTATTAGTTTAGTAAAAGATACGTCACTTGCTTCACTTGTGTTAGTATCTGAATTATTTCGAAAAGCACAGGAAATTGCAGCAAGGACATATGACTTTTTGCTTTTGTATGTCGAAGCAGCACTTATTTATTGGGTTATTTGCTTACTTTTATCGCTCGTTCAAATCGCAATAGAAAAACGTCTGGATCGTTATGTAGCAAAATAAGGGAGGTGTAAAGCTTGTATTTATCAATAAAAGGGTTGGCAAAATCGTTTGGGGAAAATGAAGTACTAAAAGACGTGAATGTTGACATTCAAAAAGGTGAAGTAGTATCGATTATCGGTCCTTCCGGATCAGGTAAAACAACCTTACTTCGTTGTTTTAATGGGCTGGAGGAACCTGATAAAGGGGTTTTTACTTTTCATGATGGGCAAACTTTAAATTTTGAAGAAAAAATGAATAAACGAGATATCGTACAATTCAGCAGAAGATCAGGGATGGTTTTTCAAGCTTATTATCTATTCCCTCATAAAACTGCATTGGAAAATGTAATGGAAGGCCCTATGATCGTTCAAAAGCGAAATAAAGCTAAAGTCAGACAGGAAGCAGAAATACTCCTTGAAAAAGTAGGGTTAAAAGATAAATTGAATTTTTATCCCCATCAATTATCAGGTGGACAGCAGCAGAGAGTAGGTATTGCCAGGGCATTGGCATTAAAGCCGGAATTGATGTTATTTGATGAACCAACTTCAGCTTTAGACCCTGAATTAATTGGAGAAGTTTTGACTGTAATGAAAGACTTAGTCAAAGAAAATTGGACAATGATTATCGTCACCCATGAAATTCAATTTGCTGGTGAAGTATCAGATAAAGTGGTATTTATGGATGGGGGATACATCATTGAACAAGGCACACCTGATGAGGTACTTAAGTCACCTAAAGAGGAGAGAACTAAAAGATTCTTACAAAGAATTTTGCATCCTTCAGTTGAGGTGTAGGCTGAATATTTGGATAAGGATTTCTTCCATATCCTTATCTTCATTTCCGGGCTTATTATCAGAAAGAGAATTTGACTATTAAAATACTTACTTGATAGTATTAAAAGAAAACCAATGATTAAACAAGGCCCTGAGATAAGGTGGTTTAAAATGAATTCAAATGAAACAAATCAATTGATCTCCGATTGGATGTCTTTAGCAAACATTCAAATTCGCGTGGAACATGAACTAGAATCGATTCTTCAAGAAACCCATCAATTAACATTAAAAGAATTTTATGTGCTTTTATTTCTTTCACAAGCACCTAATAAAAAGTTAAAATTACAACAATTACAAAATATGGTTGGATTAAGCCAGAGTGCAATGTCACGCTTAGTCAGCAGATTTGAAGCTAAAGGGTGTGGAACATTAAGAAGACATGTTTGTATTGAGGATCGTCGTGCAATCTTTACGGCTCTAACAGAGTCTGGAGAAAAGAAACTGGAAGAAGCCATTAAAACAGTGCATCAAACATTACAACATTCTTTTGCTGATAACGAAATACAGGCTGAACTAAAAAGACTGCTTTCTCAATTTTAGAAGAATTAATAGCTTATTTTGGTATACAAATCAGCTAATCGTATTTTTTTAGTTAGAAATCATTTCGCTTGACGAAATATTTTCTCATGTGCTAATTTTGTATGCATGCACATACATTTTTATTAGATTTTATAGAAGGAGTTTTTATGTTGAAACATTTATTCAGTCCATACGAGATAAAAGATCTTTCATTAAAAAATCGGGTAGTTATGCCACCAATGTGTCAATATTCTGTAACAAACAAAGACGGGATCGCAACCGATTGGCATTATATGCACTATGTAAGTCGGGCGATTGGTGGAGCTGGATTAATCATTATTGAAATGACAGACGTTGAACCAAATGGTCGCATTACAGATTTTGATTTGGGATTATGGTCAGATGAACAAATCCTGCCTTTAAAACGTATTGTAGATGCTTGCCACCAATATGGTGCAAAGGTTGGTATCCAAATTGCACATGCTGGCAGAAAAGCAGAAGATGCTGCCGAACCAGTAGCTCCATCTGCCATTGCCTTTGATGAAAATTCAAAAACTCCAAGAGAGCTAACAACAGCTGAAGTAAAAGAAATGATTGAAAAATTTCGACTTGCAGTAGCCCGTGCGGTTCAAGTAGGGGTAGACGTAATTGAACTTCATGGTGCACACGGATATTTAATACATCAATTTCACTCTAGTTACACAAATAAACGAACAGATGAGTATGGCCGGGATTTGACCAAGTTTGGAAGAGAGGTCATTGAAGCGGCAAAAGGTGAAATGCCCAAAAGTATGCCTCTTATCATGAGAATATCAGCAAGAGAATATGTAGAGGGAGGGTATGGATTAAACGAGAGCATTGAGTTTTCACGTGAATATCAACGCGCTGGTGTTGATATGTTCCATATTAGTGCAGGTGGAGAAGGTCCAATTGCTGCAGCAGGCAGACCTGGTACACATGTTGCATACCAAGTACCAATGGCCAGAGCAATTAAAGAGGCATTACAAATACCAGTTATTGCTGTAGGAAGATTAGATGAACCGGCTTTAGCAAACTCTGTAATTGGAAACGATGAAGCAGATCTTGTAGCAGTTGGGCGCGGCATGTTAAGAAATCCTTACTGGACTTTAGAAGCAGCAACTGTTTTACGGAAAGAAATTGATGTACCTCAACAATATATAGCTGGCTTTCCAAGAAATTAGAAGGAAAAGTTAACCGGTTAAAGAATATGTTAGATAGAGCAATAAAACTGGAATTTATGAAATTCCAGTTTTATTGCTCAAATATAATTTTATAATTTTTCTTTAAAGAAAGGCGAGAACATTTTGAATAAATTATCCGGAACAAAACGATTACAGCTTGCTTTGCTATTAGGATCACTTGGGCTATTAGGACCCTTTACGATTGATATGTATCTGCCTTCATTTCCTACAATTGTAGAAGATTATCAAACGGAAGCATCTTTAGTACAAATCAGTTTAACGACCTGTTTATTAGGCCTTGGATTAGGCCAATTAATTATTGGTCCAATGAGTGATGTGCAAGGTCGGCGTAAGCCATTACTTATTTTCTTGGTTTTATATTTATTAGCATCATTAACTTGTTCGTTTGCACCCAATATTTATACCTTTATTGCATCACGTTTCATACAGGGATTCGCTGCAGCAGGCGGACTTGTTATTTCCAGGGCTGTAGTTCGGGACGTATATAGTGGTAAAGAATTAACTAAGTTCTTTTCATTATTAATGTTGGTCGGAAATTTGGGCCCAATTGTAGCACCGATCGTAGGAGGCGGTGTTCTTGCGTTTACAAATTGGTCAGGAGTTTTCGTTGTTTTAGCAGGTGTTGGATTAATCTTATTTCTAGTTGTTTCATTTAAAATGGAAGAAACGTTACCAAAAGAAAATCGTGTACCAAGCAATTTTAAACAAGTAGTCAGCAATTTTGGTTCGTTATTAAAGGATCGACAGTTTACAGGCTATGCGCTTACACAAGGCTTTATAATTGCCGGGATATTTGCCTATGTATCAGGTATTCCATTTGTCTATCAAAATATCTACGGTGTATCTCCACAAGTATTTAGTTTATTATTCGGAGTAAATGGGATTGCTTTAATCATTGGAACTCAATCAGTTGGTCGGTTAACAGATTATATTTCTGAGAAAACATTTTTAAAAATAGGTTTAATTCTTTCTAACACAGCTGGTGCACTTTTACTTATTGCACTTCTATTAAAAGCGCCACTTTTATTGGTCGCCATTCCAATCTTCTTTTTAGTAGCGTCGATCGGAATTATATCAACGACTTCCTTTGCACTAGCCATTGAAACTCAAGGTCATATTGCCGGAAGTGCATCTGCATTATTGGGCTTATTACCATTTGTTTTAGGCTCTTTAACAGCACCTCTTGTAGGAATTGCTGGCGAATATAATGCGATTCCGATGGGTGTCGTGATCTTCTCAGCTAGCTTTTTAGCATTTTTATCATATTATGGCTTAGTTCGTAAATCTTCTGGAAGCATTCAAACTGCCAAATAATACGTATTCTTTTTCATTTAGATGGAATTCTAGTATAGTAATAATGAACATGGACTTTTTAATAAAGGAGAGAGTGTAAAATGAATTTTGTTACATTAAACAATGGATTAAAAATGCCTCAACTTGGCTTTGGAGTATGGCAAGTTGAGGATGAACAAGCAACAACTGCTGTTGCAAAGGCCATTGAGGTTGGTTACACTTCGATCGACACTGCTATGATTTATCAAAATGAAGTCGGTGTAGGGAAAGCAATCAAGGAAGCATCTGTCCCCCGTGAAGAGCTATTTATCACAACAAAGGTATGGAATACTGATCAAGGATATGAAAATACAATAAAAGCATTTGAAGCAAGCTTGGAAAGATTAGGTCTGGATTATGTTGATCTATACCTTATTCATTGGCCAACACCAGAGTTTGATCAATATGTTGATACATATAAAGCACTTGAAAAACTATATAAAGATGGAAAAGTTAAAGCAATTGGTGTATGTAATTTTGAAATTGAGCATTTAGAGCGATTATTAAACGAATGTGAAGTAGTACCGGTTCTAAACCAAGTTGAGTGTCACCCATACCTTGCACAAAATGAATTAAAAGAGTTCTGTGCTAAACATAATATTTTTGTTGAAGCATGGAGCCCACTGGACCAAGGTGGAGAGGCATTAAAGGATGAAGTTATTCAAAAAATTGCAAACTCACATAACAAATCAACAGCTCAAGTCATTTTGCGCTGGCATTTACAAAACACTACCATTGTAATACCAAAATCAGTAACTCCATCTAGAATTGAAGAAAACTTCAATGTTTTCGACTTTGAACTAACATCTGATGAAATGAATGCAATCAATGAACTCAACCGTAACCGTCGTAAAGGTCCACACCCAAATGAAATGAATGTAAGATAATGAAAAACAACAAGAAAGACTGCTTCCAATGTTGGAGCAGTCTTTCTTGTCGTTTAAAAATTATAAAAGTCTTGAACTGTGAAAAATCGCTTCTACATCCAGCGTCTAGCCACAAATGAATGAAGACACGTCTTCTATTCATTTGTGGCTTATTTGCCCTAGGCTGATCAAGGCGATTGCGCTTTTGTTCCATTCTTACTTTTTAGAAAGCTTCCATGCCGGGATTAGAGAATGAAAATAGAAAAAATAGCTCATAACCATATGTATCACAGTGTAAATCGCAAGTGTAGTCAGATAGGTAAGAAACCATTGACCAACTGAATCACCTAAAAAGAAAAATAATAAAATCATACCAATTGGAAAGGGAACTAATACGATTAACCAAATTGGTGCACCAACTGCCTCTGTTATAGCACCTAGTGATACCACAGAGAATCCTATCAATATTGCTTGCCAAAAGACAATTCCATCACTTATGAGTAAACTTCCTACGTCATATGAGATGGCTGTAAGAATAATTGCCAGCATAAAATCAACTACATATTTCATCATTTTTCAACTCCTCAGGTAGTCTCCTACTATATTACCATTATCATCCATATCGCGTAAATATTATAGATTAATAGGTTCAATACAATAAAAGAAATTGGAGGATTCGTTTTTACAACATCTTCTACCTATTAGTCGTCGGTAATACTATTATGTAAACTTATAAAATAAAGTTGATTATGAATATTCCTCTTCATAATCAATACATGGGTAATATTGATAGTTAGATAAATCAATTGAATGATGCTCGGTCAATTTTATGCCTTCATTTTCAAGGAGTTGCTTCTGTAGTAGAAAGGAGGATTCTTCTTTAAAACCAATCTCACCTTTGGCATTCACAACCCGATGCCATGGAAGTTGGTATTTAACACTCATAGAATGAAGGATGCGTACAACTTGTCTGGCACCTCTTGGGCTGCCTGCCAACCGAGCAATCTGGCCATATGTCATAACATGACCTTGTGGTATATGCAGGATAAGTTGTATAACTCTTTCTGTAAAAGGGCGAATACTAAACACCTCCTGGGTTTTAGAGTTCCGAAATGGTTAAGAAGGAATTGTAGCCAATAAAGATAATAACTATATATGTATTATTTATATAGCCTCTTTTCTAAAAGATTGTTGTTTTAAAAAAGTACTTAAAAAAACTAAATAGGGTTGATTTGACCGGATATGCGAGTCTCCTGTGGGAGCTGTGGGACAGGTGAGACCCCGCAGACGCAAAGCGTTGAGGAGGCTCACCGCCCACCCCACGGAAAGCGAGCAGCCTGGAGCTCAAATCAACAAACTCTACACTTATTACAAAGCAACAAT
>NZ_JAEK01000030.1 GCF_000518865.1 Bacillus sp. J37
AAGACTTGTTTTCTATAAGCATGTTATATCAGCACACTAATCAAAAAAAAGTCATAAAATTTTTTCAAAAAAAGATAGTTCACCGCATCTTTTGATGTAAGTTACGTTTTCATTTAGTATGATGCGATGCTAAAAAAACCCCATTTTTCAATGGGGTTGCAGACTGTTGACAAACGCTCGCTTTCTTCGTTACTCACCTTGCTGCGGTGCTCATTACCAACACCGGTAACTCCGCTCCTCACAAGGCTTCGTGCTTTGATACGCAAGCGTTAGCAATCAGTCTGAAAGGCTAGCAAATTTTACTTTGTCTACAAACTTATTATTATTTAATTTCTTTTATCCATTCAGAAGTAACACTCACCATTTCATCTTGTTGTATCTTGATAGATATTCCTGCCTCCTTATCTCCTTTCTGTTTACCATACACACCAAATTGACCATGATTGCCACCTTTTATTTCATGCATTGTTGCATGACTAGACAAAAACTTCTTAGTTTCGTTAATTTTTTCTACTGTGGTTAAGCCGTCCATTTCTGCATAGATCGACAGCATCGGAGTTTTCGTTTTTGAGAAATCATTCCCTTCACTAGGATAGGAACCTAATAGAAAAATTCCATCTACTTTTTTAGGATGTTCATAAGCAAATTTCGCTGCTGCAACTCCTCCTAATGAATGTCCACCAATTACCCATTTTTCAACTGATGGGTAGTTATCTATTATCTTAGTAGCTTTATTGGAATCAAACAGCGCAAAATTAAAATGAACTTCAGGTATCGCAACCAAATACCCTTTGTTTGCTAACTGTTTTCCATAGTAGCTATATGCTTCAGGCTCTACTTTTCCACCAGGATATAACACAACCCCTATTTTACTTGAGTGCTGATTGAAAATAATCCAATCTTCCTCATACCGAATTTCACTTTTATCTAAAAGTGTATCAAGCTCTGAAGATGGTTTATAGGTTTGTTGTGACCATGTAAAAAAACCAAGAAATAACATAATCAGTAATACCATAGTGCCGAGTAGACTGTATTTCAATTTTCTTTTCATCTGTTGACTCTCTTCCTTTCTGAAATGATAAAGGATGTGCAAAAATCCATGCACATCCTTTTTTCATTAATTCTCTTTTTCTTGTACCCTTTTCAATTTACCTGGCCAAAAAGCAAATTTCCCTAACACGGTCGTAATGGCAGGTACAAGGAATGGGCGAACAATAAATGTATCTAAAAGAACACCTAACGCAGTGATAATTCCAAACTGCACCAGAACTTGAATTGGTAATGTTGCCAGAACGGCGAAGGTAGCAGCTAGAATGATACCAGCTGAAGTGATAACACCACTTGTTTCACTTACCCCTTCTTTAATCGCTTGTTTCAATGGCATGACCTTTCTTTTCTTCCAAATGCTTGAGATCATGAAGATATTATAATCTTCTCCAAGTGCTACCAGGAACACAAATGCATATAAAGGAATGGCTCCTTGTATTGCATCCACTCCCATTACATTATGGATAATAAACCATCCTAACCCTAAAGCTGCACTATAAGATAAAACAACTGTTCCAACTAAGTAGAGCATGGCTACAATGGAACGTAAATAAGCTAAGAGCAGAATAGATATAAAGACAATAATTAGTGGAACAATGAGATTAGTGTCTTCATTACTCGTGATCATGGTGTCATATTGTGTTGCCGTTTGACCTCCGATCCAGACTTTTGACTCTGCAGAAGATATATCTGATTGTGTTAATGTCTGTTCCGCTGCATCTCTTAATTCAGGAATAGCTTCCATCGCCTCTGCGCTATATGGATTCACATTAAATTTCACATCATATACCTTTAAATTTTCATGATCAATACCATTTTGCGGGGCTGATACTGTATCAACAAGATTATGTTTCTCTAACTCTTTTTCTAAGTTTACTTCTTTCCCTTCCGTATCAATGACGATTTGAGCAGGTGCTAATTCACCAGGAGAATATGCATCAGAAATTACTTTAAAACCCTCTCTTGATGGCATGTCTTCAGGGAATGAAGATAATAAATCATAGGTATACTTAATTTGACTCGAATACATCGAGAAAGCTCCAAAGAAGACGAGACACGCGATAATAATGACCCACGGTTTCGTTGTTACGATAGTTCCTACCCAATTTCCGAAACGACTTTTTTCTTTACGTATACGTACCGGCTTGCCTTTCTTTTTAGCCATCTCTTCCTCCATTTCAGGAGTACGGGGAATGAACGGATAAAAAGATGCTCTTCCCATAACAGATAATAAAGCCGGAATTAGCGTTAAACTTGCTATTCCCATTACAAAAATAGATAAGCTAAAAGGGATCGCAAAACGATGGTAAGCTCCATATTTCGCTACGATTAAAACTAGCAGAGCAATAACAACTGTCAACCCGCTCATCGCGATTGCACCTGAAGCTTCTTTAAATGCGTGAATAAGTGCTTTTCTTTTATCTTTTACTTTTCGAAGTTCATCGCGGTACTGAGAAATTAAAAATAAGCAGTAGTCTGTTCCAGCTCCAAATAATAATACGGTCATAATGGCGATAGCTTGTGAGTCAACCGTAATCCACCCTTTATCTGCTAAAAGACCCAGAATTGGACTAAGGACCATATAGGCAAAACCTACGCCAATTAAAGGAATGATCGCTAAAATTGGGGAACGGTAAATGACCAGAAGAAGAACTAATACTAATAAAACTGTTGCAATTAGTAACGTAACATCTGCTCCTTCAAAAAGGCTTGTAGCATCCACTGAAATACCAACCGGCCCTGTTACACGGGTGCTTAGTTTATCTGGGTCATCAATATCTGTAGCAAAAGAATCGTATGAAACCTTTTCTTCTACTTGCTCTTTAATCTTATCTACATTTTTTTCCAGAATACCTGTCTCAATGTTTTCTTCAAAGAATATAGGTTGTACGAGTGTGGTGCCATCTTCAGAAATCATCTCTTGCAAGGCAGGTATTGGCATCTTATGCAAAGGAGGTGTAGATGATTGTCCTTCTAACGGTTTATCAGATAATTCCTCTGACATTTCTTGGACAGCCATTAAATTTTCTTCGTTTAAACCTCCTTCGTTATGCCATGTAAGTAACGCCGGCACTCCTGAAGAAGTAGGAAATTCTTCTTTAATTAGATTTTCTGCCTCTACAGAAGGTGAATCTTCACTTAAGTTCGGGGCATTATTAATCTCGGTTTCACTAACAGGCGGCCAGGCAATGGTTAATACCACAGTTACTATAATCCAGGCGGCAATGACAATCCAGCGACTTACCTTCCCTGTCATATACTGGCTGATTGTTGTTAAAGGCGATTTCTTCACATAAACTCCCTCATTTCAATGTTTGTTTGTTTTTAAAAATTACATTAAAATTAATATATAACTAAGGATAATTATATATACCGGAAGGTTAATTAATCAACTAGTTTAAATGTGCCAATTTCTTGAACTAGGAGGAGGAACGTATGCATGGACAATAAAAAACCTAAGAGAACACCTGGTAGACCCAGAGTCAAGGCTGAAATGAATATAACAAGGGAGCGAATTGCAAAAACAGCAGCACACCTATTTATGACATATGGATACGAAGTTGTTTCGATGCAACAAGTAGCTGAAGCAAGCAATGTAACAAAAGCCAGTGTCTATTACTATTTTAAAGATAAGGCAACACTATTCACTACCGCTGTATCAAGCATGTTTCAGCGTATTACAACACGTGTGGAGGAACTATTAAACAGTTCGAAAGGATTAGAAAGCAGATTATATGAAGTTACGTTAGAACATCTAAAGAGACCTCATGTCGATTTTGAAACATTATTACAAGAAGCGAGTTCTTCTCTTACAGAAGATCATATCCGTGAAATTCGTGATTCTGAGAAAAACATTCATGAAGTACTGGAAAATATATTTAAACAGGCAATGGAAAATGGTGAAATCGTTACATCCAGCCCATTGCTGCTAGCACATGCATTTTCAACCGTAACCATGATTAAAAACAAAACAGAATTAATAACTGAATTAGGAGGATATGAAAAAGCAGCTCAGTCTTTAGTGGATCTTTTTTGGACAGGTATAGCACCCAAATAAAGCAGTGAAGGCTCCACCCCTTTTCTATAAAAGGATTGGAGCCTTCAACTTTGATGTTCTGAGACGAATTTATCCTCTCGTCTTTTCAAGCGACAGATTCTTCATTATGAAAGTACTGCCTCATTCAAATAACGGATCTCAGGTGATAAGGTTTGTAGTCCGTCTGACCTTAAACTGTAAGAAACTACTTTACTTTTAAACTGTTTGACTACATCAATATGATCTTCATAACAGAAAACATATAATATAATCGTTTTTTTCCCTCTTATCATATTGACAACAATGGGAGATACATCTGTCTCTGGATTCAAGAATAAGTGTTCGTTTCCCGGGAATATATAATATTTTTTCAAAAATGTGGCTTCATTAAAGTAATCGGTAAATTTCATTTTCTCTTCAGATTCCAAATGTTTACCGTTATATGTCACTTTGACCTCTTTTGAATTTAACTTTGGATGTAGGGCAAATTTACTTAAAATCCAATCTACTAGATCAGAAGGCATACAAGTTAACACAATTTTAATTGCGGCTAGTATAAATGAAACGATAAAAGCTGATATCATCTACTTTTCAACTCCTTATTATAAAAACTTCCATTTGTTTCAATTTTTAGCATCCGTTCATTTTCCTATCAATGGAAATCTTATTTTATAAAAATATACGCGCCAATAACTAAGATAGAAAGTAAAATTACAACAGCATAAATAGCTGTTAATCTACCAATATTACTTTTTGTATTTTTACCATAACTAACCTCTGTATCTTTTGCTGCAAAGATGGTTCCAACTAATGCCAGTATGGCTAAAACAATAATTAGAATGACTGCAAATGCCATTTATATATCTCCTCTTAGAATAAATTAAGAAAATAGTGATCGATCTTTTTATATAGTAACTTATGTAGGTTATAAGTTAACCATCCAATTTGCAACTATTTAACCCATCCACTTCAAAAGGAAACGATTTTCCCAGGGGCATAAAGATCAGATACGAAGCGTTTAATAACCTACTAAATATTGTTAAACACTTCAGCAAACCGCGAAATTCCCTCTCGAATTGAGTGTTTGTCCTCTCGTCCAAACGTAAAGCGAACATAGCCTTTTTCCGTTCCAAAAATACTTCCCGGGATAAAGGCTACCCCCTTTTTCACTGATTCTTCGAGTAATTTATATTCATTAATAGAATC
This sequence comes from Bacillus sp. J37, assembly GCF_000518865.1. Classification (GTDB taxonomy): domain Bacteria; phylum Bacillota; class Bacilli; order Bacillales; family Bacillaceae; genus Metabacillus. Next base: position 5,291 of record NZ_JAEK01000030.1, read on the forward strand.
ATTTAATTTGCACCACATATGGATTCCTCCCTTAGGGATAATAAACTCCATTTTGTTACCTAATAATGTCGTTAGACTATTTGTTAATTCATCTTTTTGAAGTCTTAACTCTTTTCGGAGCATCGAAATGTGGGAAGTGAAATCCGATGACCCTATAAACTCGTTGGCTACCCATTGCGGAAAAACACTATGACCAAAGTCAACCTGTTGTTTCGCATCAGCCAGACGTTGAATAACTTTTGAGGGGCCAATAATCCAGCCAATTCGTAAACCTGATGCAACAATTTTAGATAATGAACTTATATATAAAACATTTCCGTTAAAATCCATTGATTTCAAGGTAGCATTCACACTACCATCAAACGTCGTTAAACTGTAAGGATCATCTTCAATGATTGGAATACCAAATTCCGCGGACAGTTCTAACACACGCTTCCGACGTTCTAAAGAAAGTACCGTCCCTGTTGGATTGTGATGGTCAGGATTTAAAAAAACCATTCGGATTCTATGCTTTTTATGTAAAGATACAAGATCTTCGGGATTCATCCCATTCTCATCAACGGGTAACAAAAAGGTCCTCAGTCCGGCAGATTGAAAAATCGGGAGAGAGAAGCAATATGACGGATCCTCAATAGCAACAGCATCTCCCGGTTTGAGAAGACATTGAACAATCAGATGCAGAGCCTGCTGGGCACCTGAAGTAATGAGGATAGAAGAAGGACTAGTATCAATCTTTTTATACTCTCTTACATGTGTAGAAATCGTCTCCCTTAAATCAGCATTTCCTTGAGGATGATCATAACCAAGATAGCCTGTAAAGGTGCGGTCAGACAAAATCTTCTGAAATTGTTCAGTAGGAAATAACTGTGCCGTTAACTCACCGCTAGCCAAATTTATCAAATCATTCTTTTCTGTTTCCATCCGGATTCGTTGTACTAAGGGAAGATTCGGCACAAAGGAACCACCTTCTACATATCTGCCCCAATTCGGAATACGTTTGTGTGATAACCCCCAAATGTCTGTACTAACTCGGGTTCCGCTTCCTTTCTTTCTGCTCACAATTCCAAGTGACTGTAACTCTTCATAAGCAGCAACTACTGTGCTGCGATTCACTTGTAATTCCTTTGCAAGAGTCCGTTCCGAAGGCAACATAGAGTCTGGCAGAAAAATCCCTGCTGAAATCTCTTGTTCAATATAGCTGGCAATTTGTTTATAAATAGGCATTTTATCCGTCCGGTTCGGCTTCCATTCCATTACATCAAAACCCTTTCCGCTGTCTACTTTATCAGTATTTACTTAACCCCTCCTCTTCTTATCTAATCACTCAACATATTTATAAACTTTAATAAAGACGAAGGTACATACTTATCTTTTCTATGAATGAATACTGTTTTGACTTTTCCATATATGTTCGGAATAAAATGTTGCCTAAGGAGTCCATCTTGTACATGCTTTGCCACAACACTTTTTGGAAGCATACTTATACCTAGACCAGCAGATACACACCCAATGATTGCATCCATCGTTCCAAATTCCATTTTCTTTTTAGGAATCACGCTCTCTTGGTGAAACCATTGTTCAAGCCTTTCCGATAAGAACATCCAGTACGAAATACAAGCAGTGTCCTTGTTTGAATATCTTTGATAGAAGATATCGGCGGATGAATGGTATCAGTTACGAGTACCAATTCCTCCTCAAAAACTTCCAGTTGATTGAGTACAGATTGTTCAATAGGTCCAGCCACAAATGCTCCGTCAAGTTCGTATTGAAGAACACCTTGAATATTTTCCTCGGTAGAGCCTGTTTTTAGGATTAAGTCAACGTCTGGGTAGTCTTTAAGGTAGTTTGAAAAAAGCACTGGTAAACGAACTGCTGCCGTTGTTTCCATTGAGCCAATTATTAACGGACCTCTTGGTGTTTGATCATCGTTCATAATACTTTTTGTTTCTTCTATAAGATCAAATATTTTTTCAGTGTATGTTAGCAACATGCTTCCTTTCGCTGTTAAAGCAGTACCACGATTATGTCTATAAAATAAAGTAGTTTTAAGATCCGATTCCAACTGCTGAATTTTCATTGTAATATTCGATTGTGCATATCGAAGTTCCCTTGCTGCCTGTGATATACTCCCCAACTTTGCAACAGTCTGAAACATTTTTAATGCAAGCAGATCCATAAAATCCTCGTCCTCTTTTCTTTTCCCATCTAATAAACTGATAGCAAATATCATTATTATGTATTATTCAATATACCAATAAAAAGGTATGCTTAAAATATACTATTTCTTTTTTTTGTTTTGAAAACGTAATTCAGTTAGATTGATTATTCTGTTAAGAAAATTGAATACGGGGTGTGTAATGATGTTAACTAATAAAATGACAGAACTTTTAAAAATTGAGTATCCGATTATACAAGCTCCTATGGCTGGCGGAATAACAACATCGAAATTAGTGGCTGAGGTTACGAATTCCGGGGGACTAGGAATGATTGGAGCAGGCTATATGACTCCTGGTCAATTAAGGGAGCAAATTACTGAAATTAAGGAGTTAACACCAAAACCTTTTGGTGTTAATCTATTTGTACCTAACGAATTTACTGTTACAGAAAGTGAAATAGAATTGGCAAATCAGTTCTTAAACCCCATTCGTCAGCAGCTAAAATTGCACCAAAATGATAACATTGAACTTCCTGATTTTAATAATGATTTCGAGAAATTCATTGAACAAATTAAGGTTGTAATTGAGGAAAAGATTCCTATTTGTTCTTTTACATTTGGCATTCCTTCTAGAGAAGTAATTTACGAATTAAAACAGGCAAAGACTATTTTGATAGGGACAGCCACAACGGTTGAAGAAGCAATTGAAAACGAAAAAGCAGGAATGGATATTGTTGTGGCACAAGGCAGTGAAGCTGGCGGGCATCGCGGGAACTTTATCAATCGATCACAAGAAAGTTTGATAGGTTTAATGTCGCTAATTCCACAGGTTGTAGATCATGTAAGCATTCCTGTTGTTGCTGCCGGCGGAATAATGGATGGCAGAGGGTTAATGGCTTCTTTTTGCTTAGGAGCTAATGGCGTTCAAATGGGTACTGCCTTCTTAACTTGTATTGAAAGTGGCGCACACCAACTTCATAAAGAGGCAATCCTAAATACTAACGAAGACCAAACGGTTGTAACTCGTTCTTTTTCCGGTAAATGGGCTAGAGGGATAAAGAATAAATTCATTTTACAAATGCAGAAGCATGAAAGACTTTTACCAGATTTTCCTGTTCAAAACACACTTACTCAAGATATTAGAAAAACTTCTGCTGCACAAGACAATCAAGACTTCATGTCACATTGGTCCGGACAAAGTCCAAGATTAGCAAAAAACCAAACCGTTGAATTATTACTAAAAAACATTATTAAGGAAGCAAAAAATATAAAGTTAAATATATAAAATTTGTATGATAAGGTCAGCCAGATTTCTGGTTGACCTTTTGATAAGATAGGTCTGCGAAATCCATGTTAGCCCAGTAAAACAGCAAGAATAATGATTACTTATCTAAATTTTTCCTCATTTGTACCTATTAAAATAAATATAAGATGAGATCGTTGATATTAATAGCGTAAAGATAATAATGACCATTAGACCGATAAATTTATAAAGTCCTGGTAAAAATGAAATTAACATCATACATACCCCTGCAAGAACAAACACCTTTCCACCTAATTGGTGCGTTTTTGTCCATGTTTTTCCATTTGCCAATGTCCAAGGTGTACGAATTCCCATAAAATAATTATGTTTAATACGTGGCATGTAATTTCCTAAGATGATAAAGAATAACCCGACTACTATGATGACCACAAGTGAAATATCAAGATCCAAACCTAAGTTATAACCAATCGTCACTATATGAAGTAGAAAAAAGAATACGATGAACATATTCACAAAAATGTTGTAGCTGCTTGAAAATTTTTTATAGTTCTCTTTTTTAGGATCGACCTTCGGCAACAGGACTAATAAAGATAGCATGACAATCATTAAAAATGGTCCAAAGAAAACTGCATATAATTTATTCCAAAACTGATCAGCCTCACCGTTAATATTCCAATGCATCGCCATTTGATCAGGCATGTACGGGAGTGCGATCACACTTATAACAAAGCTTAAAGCAATAAAAAGAAAACTGAATCCATACTTTCTCATTTACTTTCCTCCTTATCAATAAAATTGAAATACCAGCCCATTAATTCATGAAAAACTGTTGTATTTAAAGAATAATAAATATGCTGGCCTCTTCTTTCATCCTCAATTAATGAAGCATGCTTTAATATTTTCAGATGATGGGAAACACTGGGCTTTTGCATATTAAAATGAGAAGCGATTTCCCCTGCTGTTAGTTCGTCTTCCTTTAACAATGTGAGAATTTGTCTTCTCGTTGGATCGGATAATGCTTTGAAAGCTTCATTAAGAGACATTTTGTCACCTCTAATCATGATTTATGACAACGATTAGATAATTAGATAAGTTTCTAAATATCTAATTCCATTTTATGTTTATTGTTGACTAAAGTCAATGATTTGAAGCAAAAATATCCTACGACCTATAATTTTGCTGTTTGGCAAGTTAACAAATTATTGATATTTTCACAATAGCTGCAGAAACATTTATACTATAGTTGGAGGTGTGATTGGTTGGAGTTAAAACAATTACTATATTTTTTGGAAGCTGCTAAACATAAAAATTTTACGAAGGCATCAGAGATCCTTCATATTTCACAACCGGCTTTAAGCAAAATGATTAAAAGTCTTGAAGATGAATTGGATATGACATTAATTGTTCGGTCCAATAAAACGAGTGAAATAACAGATGCCGGTTTTATCGTCATGCAATATGCTCAAAAGATCCTATCACAAATTGATGAAATGACGACGATTTTAAATGATTTAACAGAATTACAAAGAGGGACCATTAGGGTAGGAATCCCACCGATTATTGGCAGCTTATATTTCCCGAGTGTCATGGCAGAGTTCCATAAACAGTATCCGAATATCTCCATTAATATTACCGAATATGGCGGTGCAAAGGTTGTGAAATCTGTGGAGGAAGGTGAAATTGAATTAGGAGTTGCTGTTTTACCTGTTGATGAAGATATGTTTAATATTTATCCGATTGTGGAAGACGAGATGAAATTATTACTACATCATCAGCATCCATTAGCAGATCGTGACCTTATTCACCTAAAGGAACTGAAGGATGAAGAGTTTATTTTTTACCACGAGGATTTTGCCCTTCATGATATAATGTGGAACAATTTTATTCAAGAAGGATTTCAGCCCAAAATTTTATTTAAAAGCTCGCAATGGGATTTAATGTCTGAAATGGTTGGGGCCAATTTAGGAGTAACCATTTTGCCTGAATCGATTTGTAACCGTGTAGAAAATAAGCACGTGAATATCATTGATATTGAACCTTTTACACCATGGAACTTAGCTGTCATAACAAAAAAGGATAAGTATCTCTCATTTGCTGCGAAACGGTTAATTGAATTTTTCCTTTAACCCCATTATAACTTTTAGTTATAACTTTCATAGTTATTATGTATTTTACGAATGATAAAAAGCGTAGTACCATGTTCAAATAGACCAGAGTATGAACCGGTCTAAAGAGGGGCTTGGTTTGCTCCTTCCTACACAAGGGAGGGTTATCATAGATGAAAATACTTACAATTTTTATACAAATTTTATTTATCTCTTTATTCTTTTTTCTAGGTGCAGGGATAAAGGAAATCATCTCAATTCCTTTGCCTGCTTCAATGATTGGCTTAGCATGTTTATTACTAGCTTTATTTACAGGTGTCGTAAAGTTGAAATGGATTGAAAAAGGCGGCAATTGGCTATTGGCAGAACTGTTGCTCTTCTTCATTCCCTCTGCAGTCGGAATTGTCAATTATAATGAAATCATGAGCTGGCAAGGGATTGAATTGGTGCTAATTATCGCTGTTAGCACATTTATTGTAATGGCAGCAACAGCTTTTACCGCAGACTTTATCCAGAAAAAACAAAGTAGTGCTGCCAAATGAAAATTATTCTCTTGACAGTGTTAACGATCATTATTTATAAGCTAATAAAGCTAACGAATAAAAAGTGGACGTTAGCTTTTTTACATCCTTTATTACTGTGCCCCATTGTCATCATTTTGTTGATTCATGTGCTCGGTATTTCGGCTGATACGTATATGGATTCTGCAAAAGTGCTAACAGATTTATTAGGACCGGCAACAGTTGCATTTGCGATTCCGATATATAAGCATTTTCATTTAGTAAAAAAATATATGGGGACAATTATTGTCAGTATTACAATCGGGACGTTAGTTGCCATATCGTCTACTTTTGTTTTATCGATTGTTTTACACTTAAACTCTACTTTTTTAATTAGTATTTTACCAAGGTCCATTACCACCCCAATTGCCATTGAAGTGTCGAAGGAAATTGGCGGGACCCCTACTTTAACAACAATCTTTGTGATCATTACAGGAATAAGTGGAGGAATTATTGGTCCCTTTACACTGAAATGGCTGGCGATAAAATCACCGATTGCAAAAGGATTATCACTTGGTATGAGTGCACATGGTGTCGGTACCTCTAAAGCGATGGAATATGGTGAACAAGAAGCTACTTTTTCCTCCCTGGCGATGATTTTTGCTGCGATTTTAACAATGGGATGGGGGAGCTTTCTCATTCCATTGTTAATGAATATGGCACATATTTAACCTAAAAAACTGCCAAACTTGTGCTGAAAATATAAGAATAGATCTAACAAAAACCGCATGAATGACCCTTTCATGCGGTTTACATTTTCTTGCCTTTCCTACATAAAGCTTCAATTATATTAACTTTTTTATATACCAAGCATCACAGGCATTATGATCTGATCCATCTAATGCTTTATCAAGCTGTTGGAAACCAAATTTGAGGTAAAGATGATTTGCTGTTTGGAGCTTCTTCAATGTTTCTAAATAACAGTATGTATAGTGTTGCTTGGCGAAATCGAGTGCTACTTTCATCAACTTCTTCGATAGTCCAACACCTTGAGCTTCAGGTGATATATATAATTTTTGCAACTCGCAAATCCCGTTCCTCTGTCCAAATGGTGCAATACCTACACCGCCTACTACTTCATCCTGATCATTCACAGCAACCCAATATTTCGCATTTGATTGTTCCATGTAAAATTGTGTTAGTCTACTTAATTGGGGGTCAAAATAGGCTGTCCCTGGAATGTTTAAGTGATATGATTCTAATGAGTTTTTAATAATTTGCTCTATTTTTTGATTGTCCTTTTCTTCCATTTCACGAATCCGCATTGCTCTTCCACCCTATCTTCATTATGAATATATTCTACTATTTTTTTCTTCTTTTAAGGAACCTAGTTTAAGCCATATTGTCATATATCTACTTTAAAGTCCAATATGCACAATCAACTCCTGTTCCTGGATCATGAATCACAATCCTTACAAGTGAATGATTCTTGTTTCCGTATAACACCATTTATTGTATAATAATTACAAATTTGGATGTAATTATTAAAATATATTTATTAGTTAAGGTGGGATACCCTCATGAGTACAGCTCTTAATCTAATCGGCAGCATACTATTCGTTATGATAGGGTTTTTTTCTTATCTACGGTCATTAAAAATCTCCAATAAAGATTGGAGAGAATTAGCAATGATTTCTTCTTTGATTTTCATTGTTTTTGGGTTATCTACTTATATCTATTTAACGATCTCACACTGAGATTTAGAGATTAAATCTTATAAGTTTCTCCCGGCAGTATTATACTCTCTGAAAGCATAAAAAAGACGCTACTGATTAGCGCCTTATTTACAGTGTTATTCGGTTACCATTTCTCCCTGAATGATATACCGATCCGGGGCAGAACCAATAAAGTCAAACGGATAGCAGGTCGTAAGTGTCAAAGTCGGTTTATTTTTTTTCACAATAACAGTTCGGTCATTTTCATCTGTAATCCAGATTTTTTCAATCTCATAATCGAAGGATTCACCTTCATATTCAACTGTCATGATATCTCCCTTTTCAAGCTCACCCAATTCTGTAAATACTGTATCCCGATGTCCGCTTAAAACAGTATGACCTCCGATATCATTTGGGATTGTTGTCCATTCACTTACATACATCCCGACACCTTTATCAAGTGTTGATTCATCTGTATTCCAAAAAACATCAAAACTTGAATGTATCTTTGGAATTTGTAAACTCGCTACATTTTTCCCATTCTCTATAGAATAGTTTAATGTTGATACATCTTCTATCGTTTTTTCATTCATTTTTTCAAGCGCCTTTTTAGGCTGTAACTCGGTATTTTTTATTGTAATGGCTTGAGTCTCATTAATGGCTTTTACAGATTTTTTACTGTCATTCCATTGATATAAATTCCATGCAGAATAAGAGATTCCACCAATAACGAATACAGCTGCAATAAATCCAATGATTCGGGACATTGTTACCCTCCCAACCTAAAAATCTTAAAGAGGACGAAAGTCGCCCTCTTTTCTTATTGTTGAAATAATCTCTTTCTCACTGCAAGTAAGGCTGCACCAAATGCTGCGATTGCCCCTCCCATTAATACACCAACAGGGTTGGTTCCAGCTGTTTTCGGCAGTTTACCACCTTGTTCACTATCTGAATTTTTATTTCCAGCCGGTGTTACTTTAAGATCGCTATCATTATTATCCTTAGCTTTTCCACTATTATTACTGTTGTTATTTGATGAATTGTTACCGTTATCAGAGTTAGTTGGAGCTGGCTTATTTACAACAGGTGTTGTACCACCATCATTGTCTGAACCATTATCTGGGTCACCTGAATCGTTGCCTGATCCATTATCTGATCCATCGTCCGAGTCATCATCATTACCTTCATATTTCACTAATTCAATTGGTGTTGTAAATGATTCAACTGCTTCATTTCCGCTAAATAAGGTAATTTTCACTTTTAAATTTTTAATATCTTCAAAGCTTAAATTGCTTTCCCCAATGGCAGAGAAGAAGCCTTGATAGCCACCAGCTGCTTCTATTGCACCAATATCAACAAAAGCGGTATTTCCATTCCAATCAAGGTTTAAACGGCTTGATCCAAGTCCCAAACTTCCGCCACCTAAGAAATCATCAAGCGCGTCAGGAATTGCACCTTCTTGATAGCTATCAGGTTCATGAATGGTTACACCGTTTGGTACGATAAACTCAATTTTAACGTTATCAATGCTATCAATTTGTAAATTTTGGACTTTAAAGCCAAATTGCATACCAAATTGATTATCTGCTAAACCTGGAAAATCAGTCACTGCCTGTGCCTTTCCTTCAAAGAATGTTGCTTCACTCATTGTGCTGAATGATAGATTGCTTGTTCCGGAAATTTGTCCAACTGGTGAGTAACTTCCATCAATCACATATGCATTTAAGGTTTGAAGTAAATTAGCTCCAGCTGTTTTTCCGATAACAGGGATGTTAATGGAAACATTTTTTGTTTCCCCTGCTTTCACTTCGCCAAATGGAATCGCTAATTCTGTTTCTTCACCTGATAAAAGATAAATATCCTGAGGAGTTTCATCCGTATCAAGCACCATAATATCATCCGGAATATCTACACCTGTATAAAAGTTCGCTATTGCTTGTTCAGAATCATTTGTAATAGTCGCATTAATTGTTAACGTATAGTAGCCTTTTTCTTTATCAAACTCAGAAACTTGTCCATTTACTGAGCCTTCCATTTGTGCAACGATTTCTTCAGACGTTAATTCAGGTAACTGTTCTTCTTCATCCTCTTCTACTACTTCTTCTTCACCTGCTGCTGGATCCTCTTCTACCACTTCTTCTTCATCTGCTGCTGGATCTTCCTCTACTACTTCTTCTTCACCTGCTGCTGGATCTTCCTCTACTACTTCTTCTTCACCTGCTGCTGGATCTTCTACCACTTCTTCTTCACTTGCTGCTGGATTCTCTTCTGTTGGGGTTTCGCTCGGTTCGCTTGATGTTGGCTTGTCGGCTACAGCTTCTGAATTACCAGTATCATCTGCTGGAACAACGACATTTGCAGCGTCTGTCGCAGTTTCTTCACTTGCTGTATCTACAACAGCTTGTTGCTTAACACTTTCACTACCTTCTTCAGCTGCTACTGAGATTCCTGGAGTAATTGCTACTGCTAAACCTAATGTGACAATTGATGCTTTTCTTAACAAAAAATCCACTCCCTTTTGACTATGTGTTTTTGTACCATTTCTTGTTTTTCATACTATTTATTCAATAAGTAATAATATTTATCTATCATCTTACTTCAAAATATTAGTATAAAAACCTGAATATGGTAGTTTAAGATATCCAAAAAACATCATAAGCCATTCACAATATGTATATCAATTGGCTCAAAGGAAAATGGCTATTTGGTCACATGTTGCAAAACTATCTTTTCTACAATATTTTACAATTTCAAACAAAAGGAAAACATTGTCATTTCAAGGTTAACTAAATAATTAAAGATCTAGAATATTTATTTCACTATAGTAAAAACAGGTATTATAACCTAACTACCTCTAAACCTTTTTACTTAATGTTAAAAATTGCGGGTAAAAGGAGTTATTTTTTCATTATTATGCATCCTTAAAAATACCTAATAAGGCGTGGTGTCTAGATGAATAATACTTTTCATACATCTATAAAAGAAACTACTTTGTTCCTATTTTCAAATTCCCTCTTAATGAGACTTTTTTCCTTCCCGATCTATATTTTTTGGGTAAGAGCTTTTATTTTCTACAAATATATTCAACTAGTTTTTAAAATGACAGCTATCTTTTCAATTTTGACAAATATACTTGTCAAAATTACCATTATCTTATACAATTTTATTAACAAATCAAAGGAATTGAAGGTGATGTGGTTTGAAGAGCCGCTTAAAGGAGCTTCGAGCGCGCGAGGGCTATAACCAAACCCAGCTTGCGAAGCTTGCAAAGATTTCGAGACAAACAATAAGCTTAATTGAGCGCGAAGAATATATGCCTTCACTACTTATTGCTGTTCGGATTGCACGTATATTTAATGAACCTGTTGAAAATGTATTCCATTTTAAGGAGGAGGAATTATAAATGAAACTAATTATGCAGCTTATTATTGGTGGGTTTGTTGGTTTTTCTATCGTATATGCACTCATGAACTTTTCTGAGGTTCGTTTTTCTGGCGAGATAACGGTCATTAGCTTAATAATATTCTCACTCATCTTAATAGCTATGAGTATTTTTCGGTATAAAAAGATTAAATCGTTTAACTTGCAAAACTTTAGCGGTGATAAAGAAGATGAAATTGAAGATAAAAAATACAAAATGTTTGCCGATTATTCTTTATTTGCAAATATTGGTTTCGTGCTTTCCATTCTCGCACTTAGCTTAAGTTTTATCACAACACAAAGTATTATCCTGACGGTTACATCAATCTTCTTAATCGTCATTACCTATTTCCTGATTCAATACATGATGCATTTAATGAAATATGTATATCCAGAGCGTAAATTCCCTAATACTTCTGAAGCTAAAAATGCCCAAAATATTCTCAATTATGCAGATGATGGTGAAAAACATGTTATCTTAGATGGGTTGTATAAATCGCATAGCCTATTAAATTTTTCCCTAATCGCTGCTATTACACTATCGACTATCTACTCCCTTACCAGGGAAGATCCGCAGACCTTTTCCATTATTCTTATGACGATGGTGCTACTGGTTGTTAACAGTAAATATCTGTTTGTTATTCGCAACAAATAAATAAGCATAATGAATAAGAGGGTAGCTGATGAAATTCCCTCTTATTTTTCATCCTCTGACTGCAAAGGCAAGTAACAGATCTTCTAAGCCTATTTCTAAAATCGGTATTATTTCGCACTTCATATTTAACTTCCATCTAATGGAACCTATTGTTTTCATCCCCTTATTCAAGAATGAATCATTTCTGTGACATTCTTCCATTATGATAGATATCTACTCCTAAAATCATATATATTATATACAATATCATTGTTTTATTAGAGCACCCTAAATAAATACGCCTCTAGAAAGGAGATCATCTTCATATTGAAATTATTAACCGTTGAACATTTGGTTCAAAAGTTTGCGTTAAAGGTTCTTGCTGGTGAAGAACAACTACAAAAAGCTATAACACAACCTAGATCTCACCGTCCCGGTTTAGAGTTCGTTGGTCACTTTGATTTTTTTCCAACGGAACGAGTGCAAATACTTGGGAGTAAAGAAATTACCTATTTACATAAATTAAGCTTGGATGAGCGTCAATTTCGGATAGGGAATATTGTGAAGTATCACCCGCCTTGCTTCATTGTTACGGCTGGTGAAGAAGGACTAACCTACTTAACACAATATTGTCTTGAAGAGGGAATCCCTCTATTATGTACGAATACACCACAGCCAACCTCTGAATTCATTACAAAACTTGATGCTTATATGGTTAAGGCATTAGCACCTGAGACAGCGATCCATGGAGTTTGTATTAATGTCTATGGAATGGGGATTCTAATTCGAGGAAAATCCGGAGTTGGGAAAAGTGAAACAGCACATACATTGATTGGGCGGGGACACCGACTTGTTGCAGATGATATTGTCGTGTTAAAAAAGCTTAGTCCGACCACCATTCTTGGCACACATGACGAGAAAACAAAGGAATTTCTTTCACTCCGAAGCATTGGACTTTTAAATGTTGTCCGACTATATGGAAGAAAAGCATTTCAAGATGAAACAAGAATTGCGCTAGATATTGAATTGACTAAATGGCAAAAAGATACCCTCAATAATGAATTGGAGCAGGAATCGAAATATACAGAATATATGGGGGTAAACATTCCTCATATTGAAATCCAATTGCAGCCTGGACGTGATGTTGCAGGGTTAATTGAAGCAGCCGCTAATAATTGGCTTTTGAAACAGCAGGGATATAGTGCAGCAGAAGAATTTATTAAGCGCCTGGAATCTGAGTTTTAATGTAAATTTACTTAATCGCATTTTTCTAAGAGTCGCTGTACTTTACCTAGAAAGTATAGCGACTCTTTTGGTGCAACCTCAAATAACACACATTACTTATTAATAATAATCGTTAATTTATAGTTTGCATGCTGATTCAAATCTTCTAAAAATTGATTTAATACTTCATTAGATGAAAATTTACACTCAAGTAGGTAACAACCATCTCCACTAATTTTATAATTGTTTAAAATAAATGACTTCTGAGTTTTAATAAATGAAAGATATGAATCATGATGAGGACTTTTTGTATAAATATTGATCATCGCATGAATCAGGCAGCCTAATTTTGCCTGGTTTATTTTAATTGTATACCCCTCTATAACTCCATTATCCTCTAACTTCGCTACTCTTGTTGCAGCAGCTTGACCAGTCAAGTGAACCTTCTCACCCAATTCCTTCATTGTGATCCGGCTGTTCTTGGATAGTTCATCAAGGATACGCATATCTGTTTGATCTAACATTTATTCAACTCCTTTCAATAATCAAGTTAAACCGCCAAAAGACTTGATTTTATCTATGTAAATGATCGTTGGTCATAGTTTAAACTATACCTAATTCAAAGAAAAGGGGCAAAAAAAATGAAGATACAACACATTCGCAACGCAACAATCGTTGTTCAATATGCAGGAAAAATATTTTTAGTTGATCCATTTTTAGCAGAGAAAGGGACTTATCCTCCTTTCCCAAATTCCTTAAGACAAGATCAACAAAATCCACTAGTCAGTTTACCAGTTTCCATTGACGAACTTATGCATGAAGTCGATGCTGTTATTGTCACACATCTCCATTTAGATCATTACGATGATACAGCAAAAAAAGTCATACCGAAACACCTAAAAATGTTTGTGCAAAATGAAGAAGATGCTGCAGTTGTTAAAAGTGATGGCTTTCAACATGTTGAAGTTTTAACAGAAGATACGACTCTTGAGGGGATTCAAATAATCAAAACGAAAGGTGAGCATGGCAGAGGGGATATTTTAAAAATGGCTGGAGACGTTTGTGGTGTTGTCTTTAAGCACCCTTCTGAAAAAACATTATATCTTGCAGGTGATACGGTTTGGTATGAAGGAACACAGGAAGTGATCAATACTCATCATCCTGAAATTATAGTTGTTAATGGCGGAGATAACCAATTCCTAGAAGGCGGATCTTTAGTTATGGGGAAAGAAGATATCTTTGAAGTGTATAAAGCTGCCCCTAACGCAACGATTGTTTCTGTCCATATGGAGGCCGTTAATCATTGGACGTTATCCAGAGAAGAATTAAAAAGCTTTGTTCAGGAAAAAGGAATCTCATCTCAGGTCCTCGTTCCTGATGACGGTGAATCTTATACATTTTAACAGTTCTTAAAACATATCTTTCAAAAAATCTTTACCATTTTCAATTTTGACCATTAACAGTAATATATTGGTAAGAGCTCATGAATGTATTGTTCATCTCATGAGCTCTTTCTAATTAGGATGAAGCATTTTGAGGAGGTGCAAAGGATGAAAAATGTAACACAACAGCATCCAAGTTGGGTGCAGGAATACATTGATTCACCAGAGAAACAACAAATGCTTTACAAAAAAACATTAAAAATCGTTATTTTATCACAAATTTTTGGAGGAGCAGGTCTTGCTGCAGGGATAACAGTAGGTGCCCTTCTAGCCCAGGATATGCTTGGTACAGAAAGTGCTGCAGGTCTTCCGGTTGCATTGCTCACTTTAGGATCTGCAGGGGCTGCATTGTTAGTTGGCCGAATTTCACAGCGTTTTGGACGGAGAATAGGGCTTGCTGCAGGTTTTTTCGCTGGTGGTCTTGGAGCCATTGGTATTATCACTGCCTCTTTACTTAACAGTATTTTGCTATTATTCTTATCTCTTCTTATCTATGGAGCTGGGACCGCTACAAATCTATTAGCCAGATATGCGGGTACAGATTTAGCCACACCTAAACAAAGAGCAACTGCTGTGAGCATGGCGATGGTCTCAACTACTTTTGGTGCTGTAGCAGGTCCGAATCTTGTTGATGTGATGGGAAATTTTGCACAATCAATTGGTATTCCTCCATTAGCAGGTCCCTTTATCTTAGCCGCTGCTGCCTTTATTCTCGCCGGATCTGTTCTCTTTATTTTTCTTCGTCCGGATCCATTGATTGTATCAACAGCCGTTGCGAAGGCACAGGAAAAAACGAATCGTATACAGAAGAAGCCAACTTTTGATAATCCGAACAAAAATAAAAGCGGGATCGTCGTTGGTGCAACCATTATGGTGTTAACTCAGCTCGTGATGGTGGCGATTATGACGATGACGCCTATCCATATGGAACACTATGGTCACGGTCTAAGAGCAGTAGGATTGGTCATCGGATTTCATATAGGTGCTATGTATCTACCTTCACTTTTTACCGGAATATTAGTAGATAAAGTGGGACGCACGGCTATGGCAATCGCTGCCGGTGCCACGCTACTATTCTCAGGCTTGGTGGCTGCTTTTGCACCTGGCCATTCAATGGGACTACTTATTTTTGCCCTCATATTGCTTGGAGTTGGTTGGAACTTTGGCTTAATAAGTGGAACAGCCCTTATCGTTGATGCCACACATCCAACTACCCGTGCCAAAACACAGGGATCTGTTGATGTGTTGGTTGCATTATCAGGGGCCTCCGGCAGTGCGTTATCAGGAATGGTCGTTGCACATTCCAGTTATGCTGCGCTTTCTCTTTCCGGAGCCGTACTATCACTTTTACTTATACCTGTTGTTGTTTGGTCACATACGACTCAACGGAAAGAAAAGGTCAACACGTTAAGCTAACGTAAAAAGACAAGATCTTTAAAACAAGGATCTTGTCTTTTTTAAAATTTTATACACTTACTATCTTAGTAGATTTAACATACTTAACAAATAAAAAGCGAACCAGCGGTCCCATAATAAGGATCTGTAGAGGCAACGCCATCATAAAATTCTTACCAAATACAGATAAATAATCCGACACAATTGAGCCGGTATTAAATCCGTTGTGAATATACGTTGTAACAAGGCCATAAATAGACATAAAGAAAGCCATCCCTATCACCATACAGATAGAAATTGATAGAATTGTATATACCTTATTATTTGTCTTAGCTGTTATTTTCAAAGCTACTTTTTTGGCATTAGGCCCAACAATAAACAAATCAAGTATGAATGCAATAACAAATCCAATAAGAAAATCAGAAATTCCCTCTATAAGAGTAAGTTCCCCAATCATTCCATTGAGATAAAAGTTATAGATCGTCATAAAGAATACCATTCCAAAACACATCATAAAACCAAATTGAATACTTTCCTTCTTTGTTGTTGGCATTTTTTTGTTCCTCCTTTTTCATATCTCTGTATTATAAAGAGGATAAAAATTCCTCGTAAGTGAACATTTTGTGAACCTTGAACAAAAGCTCAAGCGCCTTGATTAGCCTATGGCAAATAAAACGCATATGAATAGAAGACGTTCTCTTTGTCTTCAATTTATTTGTGGCTATACCCTAGAGGCTAAGCGACATCCTGTGCGATCTAAGGCTAGGCACTGGATGTCTCACGCTTATCCATAGTTCAATAAATTTTATTGTTTCCTAATCCTAAGCAGAAAAAAACAACTCTTAGCCTCTAATGTGTAAAGAGGTAATAGTTGTATAATTTTAAACCTTAAAGAAGCATAACCCCGTACTAAAATAGTACGGGGTTAGAATATAGATTTTAATTTTTTGAGATTAGATACATCCTTCTTCAATAATATCGCTTATATTGCCGAATATCATTATTGTCTTGTAAAACTAACGCTACCCGTATTATTTAAACTTCTTTGAATATAAGAATTCTGTAATAGGAACGGTAACAAAAGTAAGACCTACCACTATAACCAATGGATAATTATCAATTTCATTGAAACTGCCTGTTCCTTCAGAAATAAAAAGTATTAAACCAGATAAAATCATGAGAACATAATAACCTATTTTGGCACTTTGGGTTTCAATATGTTTATCTAATTCATCCTTTTCTCCACCACCTTCATGATGACCCCAATTCAGCCAATTAAAAAAGTAGCTTAAAGCTAGAAAACTAAAGAATATACCAGCTGCATCAATAGTTCCAAAACTAACCCATTTGAATAAGGTAAATCCAATAATTGATAGAAAAACAATAAAGACTAAAATAGAGATAATACTTTTGGTTTTATTCATGCCTTTTTCCCCCATTCCCAGAGATAAATAAATCTTCCATAGCGACTTCCAAAGTACTTGCGATATCAAATGCTAACTGTAAACTTGGATCATATTTGTTATTCTCGATAGCGTTAATCGTTTGCCTACTTACATTACATAATTCAGCTAATTTCCCTTGTGAAAGACTGTTTTTTTCTCTGTACTCCTTAATTCTATTTTCCATTTCATCTGCCTCCACATTTACAAGGTGTAAAAAACCTTTTACACCTTGATAATAAAATAAAGCAAAGGAAGTGTCAAACATATTTGACACTCCCTTTGCTTTGAACATCTATATTTCACTTCTTTGTAACTTGTACTAACCTGGCCCTTTAATGGAATAACCTAACTGATATTTTCAAACAACTTTAAAATGTTTTATAAGACTTTAATATCACTTAATTTAATGGTGACCTTCATGCCCACCACTCTGTGGTTTTGCATGACTATCTAAAAATTCCACATCATTCTCTGTTAACTTCCCAACGACAAATTGCTTTTGCGGCATGATGATGGAACCGCCGTTACTGGCATGAACTTGTACAAAATAAAGACCATCTTCATTAAAATCTTTCCTTATACTATATATCCCATTTTTCTCTTTCTTAGCTTGCTCCATTTCATAATGAACAGTACCTTCTTGATTCCAAATTTCAAAATGGACATAGTCCGCATCTTCCACCGGCTCTCCTGCTTGCGTAAGCTTTACTTTTATCGTCTCTTGTTGAATGTCAGTAAATGTTTCCGGTATATAAATGTCCAGATTAATAGGGTTTTCTTGTTTATATAATGTCACGACATCCTGTTCATTTGAACATGCCGTTAAGATCATGACAAACAAAGCTGTGATTGAATAACTAAATCTTTTTCTCATTCGACCTCTCCCCCTTCCTTATGCATGAAAGAACTGTTTTAACCTTGGGATTCTTTGAATGAAAAGCCAATCAATAAGCCAAACAATAATGATCGATAACCCGACTAACGGGAAAATAATACCTAATATGATTAATAGAATCAAAAATCCTTTTACTTTCCTTGCGCTAGGTGCTTTTGATGCACTCAGTTCATGTTTCTTTTTTCGAATTAGCCACAAATAATAGCCGCTAGTTGCCACAAAGATGATTCCCCAGCAAATGATGAGACTCATTAATTGATTGAACCAGCCAAACTGTGTTCCTTTATGAAGGGTAACTCCCAATGCCACTACTTTTCCGATGAATCCATAATTATCAAACCGATAGTCCGTTAAAACGGCACCCGTATATTGATCCACATGCATCGTTAACTCATCCTGTGCTTTTGGTGGGTAAGCTGATAATGTATAAACGCCTGTCGGGTCACTTGGCATATAAATCGTATAGCTTGGATGAATCCCTTCCCGTTCTGCTACTGTAACCACTTCATCAATCGGTATTGGAATAAATCCCTCTACTTCTGAAGAGGGGATTTCCAGGTTTTCAGCTGCCCATGGTACGTCTGCAATCTCCTTAGTTTTGATCGTTGAAGTTGGTGCACTTCCGAAATAAATGGAAGGCGGGTATCCTACACCTGTTTGTGTGGCGACGTTTTGGAAATGACTTCCCCAGAACCCTGACCAAGGCAGGCCAGTCATGATTAAGAACAGCATACCGGCAGCGATCCAGAATCCTGGCACAGCATGCAAGTCCCTCACGAGAATCTTTTTACCCTTTTTAAATCGGGGAATAACAACGCCTGAAACGGTGAATTTTTTCTTAGGCATCCACAAATAAAAACCCGTAATAACAAGAATGACAGCCCAACATGCTACTAATTCAACGATTCGGTCACCAACTGTACCTGCCATTAATTCACCATGGAATTCTTCTATTTTATCCATAATTCGATCTTCGTTGTTCAATTCTCCAATAACGTTTCCTGTATAAGGATCACTAAAAACGGTAAGTGATTTATCATGATTCATAATGCCAACTTCACTCGAACGACTCTCTGACTCGCCAGGTCGAAATGTCGTTACAACCGCATCAGGATAGTGTTTTTTCACTTCCTCAATCTGAGTAGTTGGAGAAATTCTCTCATCCTGCGGAGTTACCTCATATAGGTCTTTATAGAGAAAATTCTCAATCTCCGATTTATATAAATAAATCGAACCCGTAACTGCTAGAATAATAAGAAACGGGGCAATAAGAAGCCCGGCATAAAAATGCCATCTCCACACGGTCTTATAAAGAGAAGGCTGTGTTTGCTTTTCTGTTTTCATCACTACTGTAACTCCTCTTCCATGATTTTTTTCTTTAACTATCATAATAAAAGAAAAATGTGTGGGAATTGTGAAGAAAACGATTTTCTGAACAGTTGACTCTTTTAAAACTCACAAAAACTTCACAACTTAAAAGTAAAATGATAGGTATGATAGATAATCATAGTGTAAATAAGCGAGGGACTTCAGATGAGTGTAACCATAATGATTATTGAAGATGAAGACCAAATGAGACAACTGGTCAAAACCTTTCTATTGAAAGAAGGATACTCGGTGCTAGAAGCCTCAAATGGAATTGATGCACTTACCAAAATCAAACACTATATACCTGAGCTTCTACTAGTTGATGTCATGATGCCCTATATGGACGGGTTTACTTTTGCAAGTGAAGTGAAAAAAGCCCATGACATTCCACTAATCTTTTTAACCGCAAAAGGAGAAGAATGGGATAAAATCCATGGGTTAAAATTAGGCGGTGATGACTATATTGTGAAGCCGTTCCACCCCGGTGAATTATTAGCACGAATCGAATCGGTTTTAAGAAGGGCAAAAGTAGCCACTACACCTGTTTCCAGAAAGGCAATCGGCCCACTTATATTTGATGTAGATTCACACTCTGCCACGATAAATGGGCAATCCCTTTCTTTAACAATAAAGGAATATGAGCTATTGCTTCTACTTGCGACAAATAACGGAAAAGTATTTTCAAGAGAACAGCTATTACAATCTATTTGGGGATTTTCCTACACTGGCAGTGAACGAACAGTTGATACACATATTAAGACACTGCGTTTGAAACTAAAGCAATATGGGACACTTATTCAAACCGTTTGGGGAAAAGGCTATAAAGTAGAGGTGTAGAATTGAAACCATTATCTTTAAGTCAAAAAGTATTTTTACTAATTTTAACAAGTATTGCGAGTACCATTTTGTTTTCATTTTTCTTTTTACATTTTTTATACAAAGATCTTTACCTGGACAGCATTCGTGAATCTGTTATTTTCCAAGGGGAAAACACTGCCTCCCATTATCATTACGGCTCCTTAAACGAAGAAATTATCGAAAAGATCCATTGGTTTAATATTGTATCAGAATATGAAGTCTTAGTTGTTGATACATTCGACGAGCTTCAAGAGTATTTTCCTTATCAAATCGACAATAGCACGTTAATAGAGCAGGAGGATAAAGAAACATTATCTCAAGGAAAGTATATTTTAAAAGAAGGCTATGTAAAAGAATTTGACCGAAACATCGTTGGTGCTATGTTTCCTATTCAAAGTGAGACAGAGCTAATCGGAATCGTCTATATTTATGTCCCGTTAGCCGCCATGCAAGAAGTATTTGAAGGCAGTTTACCTATTCTCATTTTAGCTGGAACAATCTTTTTCATTCTATTGTTAGTTATCGTCAATAGAATCAGGCATTCTCTCTTCAAGCCGCTAACAGATATGCAGGTATTATCGAAAGAGGTGGCAAAAGGAAATTACTCAAGCAGGCTTCCATTAACAAGTTCCGATGAAGTTGGACAACTAGCCGATGCATTCAATCTTATGAGTTCATCACTGGAAGAGCAGGAAAAAAGAAAAAAGGAGTTTCTTTCAAATGTTGTCCATGAACTAAGGACACCTCTCACCTATATTGCCGGCTATACCCAAGCACTTAAGCAGCAGTTATATTCTTCTAAGGAAGAAGCAGACAGCTATTTAACAACGATCGAAAAAGAAACAGATCGACTGAACAAAATTGTTCACGACCTTATTCAACTCAGTCATTTAGAAGAAAATTTATATGTGTTAGAACAAGAACCTATTGCTATGGCACAATTGCTGTATGATACGGTTGACCTCTTTAAAATTCGCTTGGCCCAAAAAGAGATCCAATACTCGACAAAAGTTCAAGAAGATGTGATCATCGTTGGTGATATTAAACGGATGGAGCAGGTCTTGTATAACGTGATTGATAATGCGATCAAATACTCACCTTTACATAGCGAAGTATTGATTGATTTAGGGATAGATCATGACAAGATGGTCCTTACTGTTGCTAATAAGGGGCATGTGATTGACAAGGAGGATATTCAAAGAATCGGTGAGCGTTTCTTCCGCACGGATAAAGCAAGAAATCGTTCAACAGGTGGCACAGGCTTAGGTCTCTCAATCGTCAAGCAAATCGTCACCTTGCATAACGGCACCTTCTCGATCACAAGTGACAATCAAACCGGTACAGTTGTAACTGTCCGAATTCCATTATTATCTGAGGAGAACACATCATGAAAAAAGTTTCCCTTTTCGTCATCATGTGCTGTATGTTTTTATCGGCATGCAGCGCGAAAGATGAGCCATCATTTCAAATGAAATCTTTTACATATACAAATCAAAATGGACAACCCTTCGGATCCGAAAACCTAAAAGATAAGGTTTGGATCGCGAACTTTATTTTTACAAGTTGTGAAACGGTTTGTCCACCAATGACTGCAAGCATGTCTGCCCTTCAAAAAGAACTAAAAAACCAAAATCTTGACGTTGAACTTGTTTCCTTCAGTGTTGATCCAACAATTGATACTCCGGGTGTATTAAAAACGTTTATGGAGAAATTCACAAGAGATTCATCTAACTGGCATATGCTGACAGGCTACAGTCAAAAGGAAATTGAGCAATTTGCAAGAGAAGAATTTCAAACCCTTGTTCAAAAGCCGTCATCATCTGACCAGGTGATTCATTCAACTAGCTTTTATGTAGTCGATAAAAATGGAGAAGTTGTGAGCAACTTTGGCTTTCAGCAGAGTCATTTTGATGAGTTGATTGCGGAAGTAAAGAAACTGAATCAATGATTCATTAAAAAGTCTATCATCGTGTTATATGCATTTTTTGAAGATTCACTATGATAGTTTGTAGAATATGGATTACTAAAACCATGATAACTGTTAAATTTATATGCAGGTATCTTCTTTTCTTCTAGACTGCTTATCAATTTATCAACATCAAAAGATTGCTCTTCTTGAGGGAAAAATAGGATGGTAGGACAAAGTGGGACTACATCTAAAAAGTCTCTAATTCGTGATCCATAATAACCTACAACACCGCTAACTGATTCTTTATCACTGCACAACCATGCAATAGTTGCTCCCACACTAAAACCGACAATGAAGACTTTTTGATAGTTGCCTTTTACTTCTACTACTAATTTTGTCATGATATCTGAAGCTTTAGAAAATCCAATGTTGCTTATAAAACTTCTATAAGCTTCATCCTCCTGTGAGTATTCAAAAGCTTCCGCTTGACCTAGCAAGTCAGGGCAAATAACATCGTATCCTGCTTTAAAAAGTGATTTGCACACTTCCTCTATATGGAGATTAACCCCATATATCTCATGAACAACTATAATAACAGCCTCTGAATTTTGATGTTTTAATCTCACGTTAAACCTCACATACTTTTTATTGATTATAACACTTCTATTAATGAAATTCGGACTCGTTTGTTAGAAGTTTTTATTCTTATCATAATGAATAAGTTTATACTTTATAGCAATTTAAGTTAGATGATCTTGGCATATGTAAATGAACACCATGATAAAATAAAGTAGAATAATAGTGGAATTTTTCATCAATATTGGGGTGAGATGGTTGGAGATTAATTGGGACTTTGAGCTAAATACAATTGGGTTGGGTTGTACAATTCTTGCCTGGATGGTCCTTGCCTTTTGGTTATGGCGTACATACAATGCACAACAGATCGAGGAACGGCCGGATCTTTGGAAAGTAATGATTACTGTGTTTATTGGTTTTTTTTCTTTTTCTCTTAACCTGCCTTTATTTGATGAGGTTCTTTCTTTAGCTGTTCTTCCTCTCGGGGTTTGGATTTTATATGGAATACTAAAAAGAAATGAGCGCTGGCAAGCGTATCGAAAATATGCCTGGATAGGCTTTCTTGGGAACTATATCCTTTTCGGAGCTGCGGTACTTTCAATCGGATTATCAGGATTGATTTATCCGAAAGATGAAATCCAGACGTATCTTGCTGATGTTTCCAAAGTTGAGTTGATATCTATACATCCGTCAGGAAAAGAAGTTGACCTTAATATAACGAAACTGGAAGAATCTTTAGTTTCTTTTGAGCGTGAACACGAGAATGTTGTTCAGTGGTATGAAGAAATTAGAGAGCAAAAGTGGCCGACCGAGGAGAACAAAGAACCGGAGAAAGCCCAAGAAAAGTTTCCCTATCTGTTAACAGGTGTGAAAGCAAAAGCAGGGAAAAATGTTCAGGTATATATAGAATTCGATGGAAAAGGGTTACTTGTTACAACGGAAGAACGTCAATACTATTTTCGTTCTAACACGGCCTCCTTCCTGAAGGAAAGGGGAAGTGAAGAATGAGAAAAAAGATGCCAGCGCTTCTTATCATTATTGTTGGATTTGTCGCTGTAAGTACGTATATTGTTTACAGATTGATCGTTCCTCAAGATTTTTATACAAAAGAAGAGCTTTTAGAGAAAATTCCAATATCAACATCTGAAAAGGAAATTCAAGATATTGTCCAACTAGATGGGAAAACCTATTTTGTTCCTTTTTTATCCGAAGATGGTTCTTATGGTTCGAGTATTTGGGTATGGAGAATTGGAAAATGGAAATGTGTAGGGGCGGATTCTGCTTCTGGTCCTCAAATCGTAGCAAATAACGGAAACTCCTATGTTTATTGGAATGTCCATCCTCAAGATGAAGTTCAGAAGTGGGATATCTATTTAACTTCTGAGAGAAATTATTCTGTCAACAATGGGAATGGTGTCAATCAATTGGAGGTTTACTTTCCGAAAATACAAGTGAAACACTCGATAGAAGTTGGGAAAGAGAGCTACGGATATGTTGAGCTGCCATGGCAGTGGAAGGAAGTAATTGGGTCATTTGACCTAAATCCGGCAGAAACAGGGCTCTTGCCATCCAGCCATTCCTTTCTATTTCAATGGCAGGCATATAACGGTAACCAAGAACCGATAAACCTTGATCATACGTTTCGTAACGGTGGAGGCGGTACTTATACAGGAGATTATATTCAACACATGCAACAGTTGAATCCTGAAGAGTTAGAATAATAGATGGCTCATTCCCTTTAATTACACAGTAGTTTCTCTTGTGACCTGTTTATAAGATTAAGAGTTTCGCTCTTCATCTTGTAAACAGGTTGTTTTTTTCCATTCCATTAAATACTCCGGCATATCGGTCTGCTCATCTGTAAGTTCTTCTTTGATACAAAACCCATTATTTAAATAAAAACGCAGTGCAGATGAGTTATCCTTATATACTTTCAATTCGATCACTTCTCTTTGATCTTGTATAAAGTGCAACAATTCTCTTCCAGCCCCATTATTTTGAAAAGATACATCAACAAAAAGAGCTGCTAAATAGTTGTCCAGCATTGAAATAAAGCCTATAACCCTTGATTGGTGAATCTTCACATATGTCTCTGACATCGGAATATATGTTTCTTTCATCTCACTCATTTGAGATCTCCAGTAATTTGCTTCAATAAAACTGTGTGATTGTAATGAACCTTTGTACCAAATATCGACCAATGTATCAATATCTGTACGTTTATATTTTCTTATCATAATATTCTCCTCTTTGTTTACAATGTCATCTTTTTATGTGAAAACTTAAATAATACTGAAAAACATAGAAAAGAGATAGAAAATCTCATGAATGAAGTCTGGTAAGATGTATAACCTGCTAAAACCACAGAAAAAAGGAGCAGACTTAAAGTTAGCTCATTTTTATTCAGTATCTTCTTCATCTTTATCCCATGGTTGTGTAAGATCTTGTTAGAAATCTTTAAAAATTTTCGATTAATCTTCTACTGATTAGGGCTGCCATATTTCTAACATATTCCCATCAGGATCATAAAATTTAAAATTAGATCCAAAAGGACTTTCCTGAATTTCTGTTAAGATGTTTACTTCATATTCCTTGAAACGTTTATACATCTCATGGATATGAGGCGTAATGAAGCACGCTATAGGATGTTGATTACTACCTTCATCTTTAAACAATAAGGTTTCAACTTCTCTCTTTTCCGTTACCAGGAAAATTGCTGGTACCATTTGCCTTAGACTCGGACTAGAAAAACCCCCTTTATTATCTGGAAATCTTAAGATTGATCTTTCCATTCCAGGATTAATAGGGTTATGGTTTGTAGGTTCACAGCCTAGACTTTTTTCGTACCATTTAATAGACTCGTATACATCTTTAACAGGGATGTAAATACAAGTTATACCTGTAATATCTTCTATTTTGTTATCATCCCCTTTTTTCACTTACATCTTCACCCCTCCGCTCATTTTTCAGTTAAACTTTCTTGTTTTCATTAAATCTTCAATTAAGATTCCATTAATCTTTAATCCTGTAATATCACAATCAGTAATTTCCATATTAGCTAAGTTGCAGTTTTTTATTTGCGCTTTCGTAAGATCACATTGATGAAAGCTTACCGGTTTGTATTCTCCATCTTTCTGATAATTACTATCGCCTTCCTCTGGTAAAACAACGTGATGAAATTCAGTTCCAAATAAATGGACATGATTAATAACAGCATGACTAAAATTAGCATGGGTAATTTTCGCTTGAGCTAGATTCGCATTAGAGATATCTACATGTTCCATATTGACATCATTAATAGCCATACTATTCATGTTAACATTCATTGCTTTTGTGTTTGCTAAACTCACATTATCTATCTCCAGCTCTTGAGCATTCACTTCAGACCACTTCGATCCGGAAATATCAGCTAGCTCCTTTATATGTATAAGATTTTCAAACACAACTTCATATATATATTTCTTTAATTAACAGAAATTCCCTTCTTATACAAACAATATTATATCTAAAATAAATTCACCTGCAATATTGGAGAAGGTATTAACAGGACACTCCTTGATATATAGATAAAAAGAGCTGGTACCAGCTCTTTTTATCTTTGGATTTATTTTTTATGGAATTTTTATTTTAAAAGAGTCAAACTCAATCGGCTTTATAAGATTCCCTTTATATTCCAACTCTTTTCCCTTGCCATTTTCATCAATTTCCACTCCTCCTCCGCCTGACGGAATGACTAGATAAGGAGTAATTGTTAATTCAGTCACATTAGGATCGATAGGATCAAATTGCTTACTACTGTTAAATTCTATTCTATCCTTACCCAATTCTCCTGTAGCTCCACCCGATCGACCGGTAATTTCATTTCCATTTTCATTAACTACCTTAAATTCTATATTACCTCCGCGACTTAAATCAAAATCTGTTTCCTCTTCTGAACTCTCATAAGTTATACTTGAACCTGTTTCACTAAAAGAAAATTCTGTTACAGTAAGAGTCAATCCATCGACTGTCTGTGTATGATTTATAGGTATTTTATGAATGCCGGTGATCTTTTTAATAGGAGTTGAGAAAAACCATTTTTCCCCATTCTCTCCCCGAAGGATTAGTCCCAGTTCAAACTCTTCCGGCATTTCCTCACTCACATTTATTTCTTGAATGGCAGTCCGAGATGTTGCCGATAAAATATCTTCACCGTAACTCCCAGTGGAACCAGCAGGATTTTTCCCATTAATCGTAAAATCCATTCCAGCACCAAAATAAAGTTCATCAAGTTCCTTATCAGATTCAATGAAAAGACCAATCGTAATATTATTCTGATCATATAAAATTTCATCAAGTGTAACGGAAATTCCATTGATCGTCTCTGTCTCCCCAATTTCACTTGTTAACCCATTTTTTTGAGCTTTTTGTAAACCAATTAGATCAGAGTTCCCAAATACAGAACCAATAATTGGTATTTGAGATAAACTGCTTGCCAAAGCTGGAGAATAGTATACGGAGCAAATAAAAATTCCCAAAACAGCTGCCACACTACACAAAGTAAATAGTGTTTTTCTTTTCTTTTTCTTCATTTGCGGAGAAAACGTATCTACTTGCTCTTTAGCCTGAATAATTCCCGAATGAATGGCTGCACGAACTTGATCTTGTGGAAACTCCTCTGAAGGATCATGTGACTTTTTCATTTAATTTATAACTCCTTTCTAACTCATGTTTCAATTTTTTTCTCGCTCTACGTAAGTTCGTTTTTACTGTACTTACAGGTTTTTCCATCACCACAGAAATATCCTTAATAGACAAATCATGATAGTAAAACAAGATAATGGATGTTTGATAGGACGAACTTAGTCTTGATAATGCTTCACTTAAATGAAAAGAATCTATCTCTACTTCCTGTGCTCGATCTAATCTCTCCAACAGCTCTCTCTCACCATAAGGGATCATAAGGTCTCGTTCCTTTAACAGCCTGTAACATTCGCGTATTAAAATTCTAAACAACCAAGTTGAAAAAGTACTCCGGATTTCGTAATTGGCCGATACCTAGGAATGCATTGTACGTCGTTTCTTGAATAGCATCCAAAGCATCTTCTTTTTTGCCAACGTAAGAAAGTGCCTTGTAATATAGCATTTTTTCTTCTTTAAAAAGCAATTCTTCAAAAGCACTTGCATCCCCATTAATTGCCCTTTTCACAGTATGTAGATCATGTTTCATTACGTCATTTCCCTCCTCTCATTAATTAGAGAAATATAGACCTGCAAAAAGATTCACTTTTTTATTTTTTTATAAAATATAGTAGATTTAGAATGACATAAGGGTAAATAAACTAAAAAAGTATTAACAAGAACGTTAATACTTTTTTAGTTCACTTATTATTAAATTTTACTACTAATGAAAGTTTCAATATCGTCTTTTTATCACATTCATCAAAATCAACATACTAAACGAAATGATTAAAATGACAAAAACCCATGACCATGCTAACTTCATATTTCCCGAATCCATCGCAACATAGATGGCAGTAGGAATGGTTTGTGTTTTACCAGGGATATTTCCGGCAAACATAAGTGTCGCCCCGAATTCACCAAGTGCTCGTGCGAAGCTTAAAATGGCTCCGGTAATAATAGCATTTGAAGCCAACGGTAGGGTGATTAATGTAAAAACCCTAAATTCATTGGCTCCATCCACTCGTGAAGCATCTTCAATATCACGGTCAATTGTTTCAAATCCTGTTTTAGCTGATTGATACATAAGAGGAAAAGCAACAACTACCGCGGATATAACAGCTGCCCACCAGGAGAAAATGATGGATTGAGAAAACAGCTGTTCAATTGCCTGTCCTAAAAATGATCTGTTACCAAATATAACGATTAATAAAAACCCCACAACAGAAGGAGGTAAAACTAAAGGTAATAACAATATTGTTTCAATAATTGATTTCCCTTTAAATACTTTATTAGCCATGAATCTTGCGGCTAATATCCCAACAATTAATACGATGAAAAGTGAAAAAGAAGCAACTTCTAATGAAAGTTTAACAGGTGACCAAAACGTATCATTTCCGATCATTTTACTAAATTTAAAAATCCATATTTTTCTAGAATGGCTAACGCTTTTTCAGATTGCATATAGTCATAAAATACTTTCGCTTCTTTTTGATGGTCACTCTCATTCAGGATGCCTAATGGATAAACAATTGGCGTATGTGTCCCTTTCTCTGATGTTGCGATTACATTCACTTTAGAGGAAATGAAGGCATCTGTATGATACACAATACCTGCATCCACATTTCCTGTTTCTACATATGTTAAAACTTGTCTTACGTCTTTTGCAGGAACCATTTTATCATTAACCTCATCCCACTCATCTATATTTTCCAACATCTCTTGAGCATATTTTCCGGCAGGAACTGTCTCAGGGGTACCGATCGAAATCTTTTGGACCTTATCTAGATCTTGGAATGATTGAATATCATTTTTGCCTTCTTTGGGAGTTATTAACACAAGTTGATTTCCGACTAAATCGATTCCATTCTTCTCATCAATCAAGCCTTCACTTACCAACTCATCAAACTTATCCTCTGCTGCTGAGAAAAAAAGATCCGCCGGTGCTCCCTGCAGGATTTGCTGTTGCAAAGTACCGGAGCTTCCGAAGTTATATGTAACCTTAATGTTAGGATATATTTTTTCAAATGATGTTGTAATATCATGTAAGGCATCCGTTAAACTAGCTGCTGCTGACACGGTTATGTCTACACTCTCAGGTTCTTCTGTATTCTGTCCCGTAGATGTGCATCCTGCCGCATATAACATGATGATCGATACAAGTATTAAAAGAGATAACTTTTTCATAAAATCTAATCCCTTTCTATATTAATTAGAATTAGTTATAACTAAATATATCTAATTATAACGAATATTCATTTTTATTGTTAGATTTATTTCCATTCTTTTTTATACTTGTTTTCTAATGAGCAATTTATCGTTACAATAGCTTTGAGGTGGTTAACGAATGACAAGTGAAATTTCCTACACTGTTGAAGAAGTAGCAAACCTATTAAAAGTTTCAAAATTAACTGTTTATGATCTCTTAAAAAAAGGTGAAATCCCTTCTTTCAAGGTTGGAAGACAAATGAGAATCAATTCGAAGGATTTAGATACCTTTATTAGTGGAAAAAAAGCAGAGCCGCCTGCTGCAACACTGCCTCCTTCTCCTTCAAGAAAAAATCAGATAAACGAAACGGGGACACGTAATCTCTTAATTAGTGGTCAAGATATGGTCTTGGACATTCTTGGGAAATATTTGGAAAGTAAAGGGAATTATAAATCCTTAAGATCGTATGAGGGAAGTTTAAACAGTCTTCTGGCCATGTATAAAGGAGAATGTGATATTGTCAGTTTACATATGTTCGATGGTGATACAAACGAATACAATGTTCCCTTTGTTAGAAAAATTTTAATTGGTTATCAGTATACAATCTTAAATTTAATCTCCCGAAAAGCAGGGTTAATGGTACAAAAGGGAAATCCTCTTAACATCACGAATTGGCCTGATTTACAAAAGAAAAACATTCGTTTAATCAACCGTGAGATAGGTTCAGGAGCAAGAATACTTCTAGAAGAACAATTAAGAATTCACCACCTATCTGGTTCAGATATCGAAGGATATGATCGTATAGAAACGAGCCATTTGAGTGTTGCATCATCTATTTCTTCAGGTGAAGCAGATGTAGGGGTAGGCACGGAAAAAGCCGCCAAAATTGTTGGACTGGATTTCATCCCTTTAATTACCGAAAGATACGATCTTGTCATGATAAACAATAAAGAAAATAATGAAATACTTAACATTTTAACAGATGTTTTAAATTCAGCTTCATTCAAAAAAGAGATTCAGGCTTTAGGGGATTATGATATCTCACAAACTGGACAAGTCATTTATAAAACAAGCTAGGGCGCTGTGTTATTTTTGAGTAACCCTAGCTTATTTGGCTCTACAAATCTTCAGGTAAATGTTGTGTATATAGCTCATATGCATCATGATTTTCTTTTAATACAGATACTGTTTTTTCGTTCGGGTTTAGATAAATCATTGGATAGTCCCTCTCATCAACTTCTTCGTTTACCAGAAACGCCAATTTTTCTTGTTCGGTCGAAAATTGCGCATCTACTCCCGGTTTATTTCCGCGAGCATCTAACCGTATCCATTTTCCCAGAGAATGAAGATAAACAGCATTCAATGCATGAAGAGAATATCCCTTCTCAGGAGTATCAAACAACATCAACCGCTGATAACAAAAACCTGTGGGAATCCCCTGTGAACGCAATAATGCTGCTAATAAATTGGATTTTGCATAACAAATTCCTTCACCATATGTTAGTACATCTGACGCCTTACATGTAACGCGGGTTCCTTGGATATCCCAGGAATGTGGAATTTCATCGCGAACATATTCAAAAGCAGTTCTTGCTTTTTCAACATCTGATTGAGTTGGACTAAAAAGTTCCTCTGCTTTTTCTTTAATGATTTGATGAGAAAAGTCGACATCCTCTAATTCTAGTAAATAATCTTCCAATTTGTCAGATTCACAAACTAAATTCATTATAATTCCCCTCCTGATCTTGTAAAGTTAAGATTATAAATATGTATATTTATACCACTTAATGTTTTTTTATTCAATATTCAAATAATTATATTAGGCTCCAAATATGGTCTTTCTATATAAAAAACACTATTCTTTTTCTAGAACAGTGCTCTTTTGCTTGCATTGAAAACTAATCTTCATATACTTTTTGAGTTTCATATCTAAATCCATGGTACTGATAGTTTTGTTTTTTGTACATTTCCCTAGGGGTATCTTCTCCGTCGGCTACTAATATGACAGTTTTCTCAGGAAATGATTCCATAACATATTTTTGTAATCTGCTCCCTATTCCTTTGTTTTGATAACGCTCATCGACAGTTAGATTATCAATTTCTGCTGTTTCATTAGAAATAATCACATCTACATAGCCTGCTGGAGATCCCTTATAAAAGGCTAGAAGCTGCTGAATGTTTTGATCTTCAAATTGACGTTTAATAAGATCCGCTTTTTGACCGGCAAATTCACCTCCATAGTTTACGTCATGCTTGTATTGTAGAGTCAGAAGCACTTCTAAACTTTTATCCGTCACTACTTGAATGTCGATATTCGTGTTGTCTGTCACTTCAGGAAAGTGTTTTGGCTGAATAGCATATAGTTCTAGAAAACCTACTTCATACCCCATATCAGTCAGGTAACCAACTAGTTCCCCTGCTGGCTTTATATTAGCAGGAAAATAGAACTTCACATGTTTTTGGCCATTCTTCAAATGATATTCTCTCAAATAAGCTTCAGCATCTTTAAACTCAGTTAAAGATGGTAAAGACTTAAACTCAATAAAATTACTATCATACCTAGTTAGCATTTTAGGATAATGATAGTGTCTATATCGATCATTTTCAGCAACTATTATTCCTAGCTTATTAATGTGTTCAAATGTAATTTGCTTCATGATAATTCTCCTCTTATTTAGTCCATTACCCTATTTTACCACTTTATAATTATTTAAGAGTACGGCCTTTAAATAGAAAAATTTCAAGAACACCTTAATATTGATTAGTTGAAATGCGAAAAACCATGCATTGTTGCCTGTCTATGTCCATTCATTCATCATCTCGACTCACAACCTGAGGTTAAAAATTTCAATATATTTCATCTATCCTATAACAAGATAGCAAAATGTCATTAGCGTAAACACTAATGACATTTAACCTTTTTTCTTTTCAAATACTTATTCTGCTTCACCCACAACAGTAAACCGGCCATTTATATGTTTAGGATTTTCAATTTCATCCAATACGGCAATAGCATAGTCTGCATAGCTAATATAACTCTCACCTTTTGAATTAACCAAGAGATTATCTTTTCCAGACTGATATGAACCAGTTCTTTTTCCTTCAGCATCAAACAGTGCAGAAGGACTAATAAAAGTCCAAGTAATAGTAGAAGTTTCCTGTAATTCTTGTAAGTTACGTCCTTGCCCTTTAGCAGTCGGGATAAATATATCTGGAAAATCAGGTGTGTCCATTACCTTAACTGTTTTGTTTTCGTCTACATAAAGGCTTCCAGCTCCACCTACAATAATGGCTCTTGTATTTGTACCTTTTAATGCCTCAATTAATGCATGTCCAGCATCAACATGTGCTTGCTCTTCACCAAGAGGAGCTCCAAATGCGTTCACAACTACTTCAAACTTCTTCACATCTTCAGAGGTGAGGTCAAATATCGTTTTTTCAATAACCGCTACGTTTCTATTATTAAGTTTAGAAGCATCTCTTACAATAGCTGTCACTTCATGTCCACGACTAACTGCTTCATTTAAAATAAGACTTCCTGCTTTACCACTCGCCCCAATAATTGCAATTTTCATTTTATAATCCTCCTAGCATTTTAACTTGTAATCATTTCAATTACCTGTAATCATAATAATTACACCTGGAGTTTTTGTCAACACTTGTAATTAAATAAATTACAGGTGTATTATTATGATACATCTATTTATGGAAGGTGAGAGAAATGTCAATTAGTAGTCGATTTTCTGTAGGAATTCATATATTAGCTCTTATTGAGATAAATAAAAGCGGAATAAGCACTTCAGAGTTTTTAGCAGGAAGCGTAAATACAAATCCTGCTGTAATCAGAAAGATTATGGGAATGCTTAAAAATGCGGGATTGGTAAAAGTCCGCCCTGGCGTTGCAGGGGCTGAACTTGCAAAAGAATTATCTGATATATCACTATTTGATGTTTATAAGGCAGTGAATGTTGTACAGGAAAAAGAGTTATTTACTGTTCATGATCATCCAAATCCTGAATGTCCTGTAGGCAGGAATATCCAGGAAACAATTGAACCATTATTTACAGCTGCCCAATTGGCAATGGAAAAGGTTTTAGGAAGTCTTACTCTAGAAGATGTTGTGAAGTCTATTGCTACTAAAGAAAATAGATGTTAGAAAAGGCATTCCAAAGTAATGTCTATTCTCTTTGTACTTTGCACTGCATTTAAGTACAACCATTGAAAATCTTTAAGTTGTTGTTATACAATCAGGTCTTTAACTAAAATCAGCGTCTTTCCTTGTTCGGGAAAAGCGCTTTATTCTTGACTAAAACAATATGATAAGCGAGAAAATTTATAGGTAGCAGCCAATTTTGGAGTATTCTTAACAGTATTAAAAAAGTAGGGGATAAAATGAAGCATTACGATATTATATTATTTGATATAGATGACACACTTTTTGATTTTACTAAATCGGAGCAAGAAGCTTTTAATAGAGTCTTTGAGAAATATAATTTATTTAATAACTTAAAGCTATATGAAAAGAGTTACCACGAAATTAGTAAAGTGTTGTGGAGAGATTTAGAAAATGGAAAAATGAGCCTTGTTGAACTAGGTTCAGAGAGGTTTAGGAGATTATTTTTAGAACATGAACTTGAAATTGACGCAGTTGTATTCAATCAAGATTATTTAGGATTTCTTGGAGAACAAACGCACCTCGTCCAAGGAGCTGAAAAAGTGATTAGCGAGCTCTCGAATAAACGCTTAGCAATTATTACGAACGGTTACACTGATGTACAAACGTCAAGAACTAATAAT
Source organism: Bacillus sp. J37 (assembly GCF_000518865.1). GTDB lineage: Bacteria > Bacillota > Bacilli > Bacillales > Bacillaceae > Metabacillus. Next base: position 39,861 of record NZ_JAEK01000030.1, read on the forward strand.
TCCCCGTTAAAAGATACATTTGAACATATTATTATCTCTGAATCCACTGGTTTCCAAAAACCACAAACAGGAATTTTTGATTATGCTTTTGATAAGCTACAGATTACAGATAAATCCAACGTATTAATGGTTGGCGATTCGTTGACTTCTGATATTCAAGGTGGAATTAACTATGGTATTGATACTTGTTGGTTCAATCCTAAGCACAAGGAAAATAATACATCTCTAAAACCTACTTACGAAATAAATAAATTAGAAAGCCTGTTAGAGATTATAAAATAAGTGCATTTTGTCTTTGGCATAAGCAATACAAAAAAGAAAAAGACAGCTAATAAAAAGTTAAGCCGTTCTCTTTTGAAGTACCCGCAGGTTTAAAAACACATATAAAAGCAGCTAAAATAGCAGAGTTATTCACATTAGAATTCTCTCTGCTATTTTGTTAATTTGGTGGAGTTTATGACAATTTTTATACCAAAATTAACATGATTAATAGCGAGGTGAATTAGCAGTTAACATTTTAAAGTAAGAGCATTTCTTTTTAATGAGAAATGCTTTTTATTTTTGATAAATTAAAAGGGTTTTCCAATAACAATAATGATATAATATAAAACAATACTATTTTATTGTAAATCGATATAATATATATTAAATTCGTATTGTCATTAAATAAGTGAGGTGTTTTAAATGAATGTTAAACAAGGTTCTACCACTTTCTTAAAGGTCATTATTTTTCTGGTTGGAATTGCAGTGCTTGCCCTGTGTATATATTTTTTACCTGAAGCAGCCGGAAGAGATGCGATAGAGCGCCCAGGTGATTATTCGCTTTATCCACTTTTGGTATGTGCATATGGAATATGTATTACATTTTCTGTGGCGCTGTATCAAGGATTTAAACTTTTAACCTATATCGAAAAGAATAATGCTTACTCTGAGTCATCTCTTCAATCTTTGAAGGTACTAAAAAAATGCACTTTTTCTGTCATTTTCTTCATTTTGTTAGCAATAGTTTATTTAAGGGTTCATGCTCAATTCACAGGTGATGATGCAGCAGGTCCAATATCTCTAGGTCTAATGGGCATTTTAGCAACAAGTATCATCGCAGCCATTATGGACGTGCTTCAAAAACCTATAAAGAATATCTTGGATTCGCAGCAAAAAAATAATTAACATTTTAAAAAAATCGCAGTTTTTGCTGCTGTACTCCAAAGGTTTTTGCAGGAAGCGATTAACATAAAATCAGAAAATGATTTGAGGGTGAAATGTCATAACTTCACTTTAAGTCTTTTCTTTTAAATCATATGTGCTTTATAAATTATTAAATCATCAACAACCTTCATTTTAATTGGATCTTTGCCGGTTTGGCCTTAACATAATAACACACACATTCTTATTCATGAATGGCGCTCTATTGTTAAAGATCTTAAAAATCAGAAGAAACTTCATCTAAAGCTCCTATTGAAAAGGAAATAGTTCCAAATATGGATTGATAAATAATTTTCTACTTCTCCCTCACCATTTCTTGTTGATGATTAAACACTACCCCGCTCTATTGCAAAAGTTTTGATTACATTTGGTTTTTGGCACCATAGAAAGTAATTTATCAATATAGTAATTGATATAAAAAGGATATAAAAGTAATGGCATACCATTAGGATAATAGTTATATTTGTTAAAAATTATTACTAATGTAAATTTCAATAGGTCGTGCATCACTGAAATATTTACGAACCCCTAAAATTACCCGGACCAAATTTCTTATTTTTTCCGATTAAACCATTGATTTTACAATATTCATCTCTTAAAAACAGCCTTCATGAATACTAAATCTGTCATTAATAAAGTGTTTACATAGTAAAGTTATACTTTTTATGTAATACATATTAAGGAGGAGATTGAGTTGAAAAAAGGATTAAATCCAGTTTTTTTATTGGCAATTGTAACAATGTTGGTTGCCAGTGTCTTTTCAGCTACATCAAGCGTGCTAGCTTCTGAAAAGGCAGGACAAGTCAATGAGGTAGATTTAAAGGTGATGACTTATAATTTAAGGTATTTAAATAACAATGATCCCTCACCTCATACCTGGGCAGAAAGAGTTCCGGCTATCAAAAAACTGATTCGCAAGGAACGACCTGATATTTTTGGTACTCAGGAAGTTTTATATCAACAACTTAAAGATCTTGAAGCGAACCTAAAAAATTATGCCTGGATTGGCTTAGGGCGTGAGGGAGGAAGTAAAGGCGAATATTCCGCCATTTTTTATAATGAAAAGCAATTTACTCCTCTAGAGTACGATCACTTCTGGCTATCTGATACACCAGATGTGATTGGATCCAAGTCCTGGGGTAACAACATCCCTCGAATGGTAACATGGGCAAAATTCCTTGATCATAAGAGCAATGAAAGCTTTTATGTTGTGAATACTCATTTCGATCATCAATCTGCAAATGCTAGAGAAAAGAGTGCAGAATTAATTATTGAAAAAATAAATGAATTTGATCCAGAACTCCCAATTATTTTAACAGGAGATTTTAATACAAGCCCTGATAGTGTTCCACATCAAACACTAACAAGGGAAGAAGCATTCGTTGATTTGTGGAATACCGCTGAGGTTAGAATCAATGAAAACCTCGGAACCTTTAACGGATTCAATGATCCAACTGGTGGCGGGCCCGAAAAACGAATTGATTGGGTTCTTGCGAAAGGAAATGTATTTACACATAAAATTGAGATTTTAAATGATTATAAAAATGGACAATTCCCTAGTGATCATTACCCAGTCAGTGCAGATGTAACTTTGTCATACTAATACCACATCAAGAGTCTCAATCCACTTTTCAAAAAGGGTTGAGACTCTTTTCTTTTGGCTATTTTGGTATACTTTGTTGTTTTTAATGCAGGGAAAGGTAAACATTAGTTCGTTCCATTGCGCTTTATTCCACTTTAGATTTATACACATAATTTTATCTCTCTTTTTTTGCAATATCATAATTAACAATATCATTATACTTCCTTAATTGTCCCTAGTTTTAAGTATACTCGCCATTTAAAAGTTCACCACTTCTTTTCGTTCCAGTTGTTTGGTTTCATTTTGTTAGAGTAAGTTTTGTAATTCGTCACACCTGATTAAAAATTGGTGTAAAGGGTAGTATACCTCTATAAACATTAATGAGGTGATGGAAATGTCTAACATGATGAATCAAGAAGAAATGGAAACATTAAGAGAGTTAATCAAAGACGTAGACACGGCCATGCTGACTACGGTAACTGAAGAAGGGCTTATTTCTCGCCCTATGAAAACACAAGAAGTAGAGTTTGATGGTGACTTATGGTTTTTCACTAAAAAAGAGACTAATAAATATGAAGAAATTTTACATGATCATGATGTAAATGTCGCTTATGCAGGTAAATCCTATGTTTCCGTCCGAGGAAGAGCGGAAATCGTTGAGGATTTAAACAAGAAAAAAGATTTGTGGAGCAAAACATATGAGAAAATTATGCAAACGTCTTATGATGATCCTAACGTTGTCTTGATAAAGGTTAAAGCGGAAGCAGCCGAATATTGGGAAACCGGTAATTTCACGAAGAAAATTGCCTTTTTCTATAAACGCATGACAGGGCAAAGTTCTAGATCGACTGATGTGAATGAAACGATCGAATTGAATAAATAACAGTAAAAATGGGTTGTTTTGTTATAGGACAATCCATTTTTACTGTTATTTCTTTTATCATTAGTGGCTACCTTCTAACAATAAACACAGATGTTAAAATAAGTAAAAATATGTTAAAGTAACAATAAAAGGGGTGTAAAGATGATTTGGTTTTTAATTGCCTTATTACCTGTTATGATCATAGGTGGTATTTGTGTTTGTTTTGAAAAAAAGACCGGTATGGGTGTTCCTGATGATAGTAAACAATCAATAAGTCCAATAGGTCATACATTTAAATCAAATTAACGGAATAGCTCATTTATTTTCTTTTTAAACACTGCAACTTTGAACCACACCATGGGCAATAATCAATCCCTATCCTTGAAGAGCCTCCATCATGAATAATTAATCCATAGTCCTCATCGCTTACATCATAAATAATGATTTTATCAGGACAGTCAAATGGATGATCATGAACATCACACTTGAAGTTGGCATGAACATCCATATCGTCACAACAATGATTTTTCATATTTTCATTTCTTCTCCTTATAGATTTAAAGCTCTAGTGAATACGTACATTATTTTTTAATACTCTCTATTACTTCACGTAACTTTTTTATCTCTTCTGTTTGGTCCAATATATTGTTATTAACTTTTCTTAAAGCATCAAACACGGCAAAAATTCCTGCAAATAGTAAAATACCAAAAAGGATCATCATTTTTACACCTTCTTACATTGAATGGAATATAGTTATTTAAACAAAAGGAGAAACACAGTCAATCTTGAAGAATTGCTCACAATTATAGAAAGAAATAAGGCTTCTAATAAGAGTGATATCTATTATTCTTCACTTATGAATCTTAATCTTGTATCCATTGTTCATTAGGGTATTGCTGCTTAAGTCTTTTTACTAGTTCTAGTTGTATTTCTTTGTAACCAATTAATTCCTTGTTAAGTAATTCTTTATAAACAATAATAGGCTCAGAACGATTATTTCGGATTGTATCAGCATATTCAGATGTATAATGAGTTTCCCCATTGTATTTTCTAATTGCCTCTTCTGCCATTTCTGCATATTTTAAGGAATCCTCAAGGCTTTTTAATAGAGATAACTCTGACATCATATAAAGTTCACTAACATCCGTTTCCTTCACTTTTTTAAGTGTATCCATCGCCTTCTCGAATTCACCTTGTTTTATATATACATAGGATAAGCTTCGCTCGACATACACATCGTACGGATCCAAACTAGCAATCTTTAGATATAAATTCTCAGCAACTTTAAATTCCTTCTTTATTTCTGCTTCAACTGCTTGTTCGAATAAAACGTTTATCTCTTCTCGCCTATTTAAAAATGTTGTTTGAAACTCTTCTATTTTCATACCTGTTGTTTCTTGGAAGACTGCATAGAAATCATTATCATTTTTTGTACGGATGAGAATGCTTGGGATAACGTCCTTTCCGTGTTCAAGAACAAGTTCTCTGACTGCAAAATAACTTTGAAGATATGGATCAAATCCATTTCGTCTTGCTTCATGAAAATCGTTATTCGAATCGATATCTTTAAAATTGATCTCTTTATTAAGATCTATATCGACAAACGTATGCATGTTCATGACATATTCTGATATACCCTCGTTAAACCATTGTGGGATACTTGTACTTGAAATATGATGATGTTTTAAAAATTGATCTGTCCGATAATGAGTATATTCATGAGTAAAGGCATCTTGAAAATCGTAGGGGGCAACACTATTCTCACTTACTATATGAATGGATTGGTTACTTGGAAGATAAAATCCACTTAACTTCTCCTTATTTGTTCGAGAATTTAGTTCATCAACACTTTCATATATCATGATGGTTAAATCGACTGGGGTATCAGCACCGTATAGTAAATCTAGTTCTTCTTTTACTTTTGGATATAAACTCTTTATTGTATCAATGGATGTCTCTTCCCCTTTAGGAAAGTGAAAAGTAATTCCATTATATTCTTCAGTAAGTAACCCTTCTTTATATGCAATTGGAATAAAGACATTTGTCACAGTAAGAACACTTTCTTTTAAACTCGGAACTTCATCTTTAGACGTTTCTTCCAGAATAATATTTAATAATCCTAACGCAATGACAAACAAAAGATAAAAACTAGAAACAGCAAATAGTACAAAGGAACCTGTTCTCTTCCGAATCTTCAACATAGCAATATTGCCTTTTATCATTCCATACATACTGATACTAATAGGAATAATAAGTATCATACTTATTACGAAACTAATTGCTAAACCTTCTACGCCGTTTAGCGATAACACAATAAAGTACAATAATATTGCTAGGGGAATTAAGATAGATAATAACGCGATAACGTTTAAAAATGCCTTCATTAATAACTCCTCAAAAATTTTATATGATAAAATCATCTTAGGCTATTCTTTCAAATAAATGGTATAAATATTAAATGGAGGTGATTATATTATGTCGATGTGGAATCCTGTAGGAATACTAATGTTCCCATTAATTATAGTAGCAATAATAGGTATTGTGCTTCTTGTGATCAAGCAGCTAAAAAAATATAAACACTAATTGTTATTCGAGTAACTCTGTTTAACATGTAATGGATTAATATTCATGAATTGCTTGATTTCTGTCTGAAAAACTTGTCATTTCCATAAGATAAGCGCCTATCTATTCTCCACATAAGCGCTCGCTTATTGAATAATCATGTCCACTCTGATCCAAATTTCTGGATAAATGCAATATCCTTTTCATAATGTTCAAGATGTCCTTCATCTATCATCTTTTGGAATGCAAGATCACCTTCACTAGCTTTTCTAATAATAGTTTTACATAAGCCTTCTACTCTTCTTATGACCATTTCTAAATAATCTTCTTCTCGTTCCTCCCCATAAGCTTCAAAGAACAATCTGATTCTTTGTTTTATTCGATTAGCATGCAGTTGTGTTTGATAATGAATTTCCTCACCTGTTTCAGAAAGGTAGAATCTACTTAAAGGTACACACGTATAGAGAGTATAGGCTATATCCCAAACTCGCGGACCAGGTGCAGCAACATCGAAGTCAATGATTCCCACTGGTTTTTCTTTGTTAAAAATAATGTTATATCTGGCAAAATCATTGTGACATAATACTTCCACTTTATATGGTGTATTGTCTAACGGTTTCCATTCTTCAGTCAATGGGAAATCACTTACAGCCTCATGATAGGAACGGAGCATTTTGGCTATAACTATTAAGGCATTATTAGACCACATATACTCTCTTAAAGGATCGTTTCCAGCTTCTCCTTCAATAAAGGACAATATTTCTCTTCCTTTTTCATCAATACCTAAAAACTTTGGCGCATAATGAAATCTCTTTTTCTCCAAGTGCTTTAGCAGCTTGTGGACCCTGGAACTTTCAGGCTTTAAGTCTCGTCGAACAGTATCCCCCGAACGATAAATGCTGGACACATTACCCCCTTTTAGCTTTTCTTCACTTTCCTGATCGTTCATTCACTATCACCCCTACTCGTCGGCTATTAACTAACTTACTAATTTATCTATTTATTGTTCTTCCTTTATCTACACCTTATATGGATTGTCTTTGTCTTATCATTTGCCTATTGAAAATCCCTCAAACAATCGTCCACCATGCGGCTCTAATACCTTATCAACTAATTGAACAACTTTCACTTTCTCACCCGTAAGATAAAAGGCATTAAAGGCTTCTACAAACTCTTCTGTAAATGTCTCATCATATTGATTCAGAGCGCGAATAATCCATTTCGAAGAACCAATCCACTGACGATTTGTCCTTAAAACAAATTCGTGAACTTGATCAGCTATGGTATTAGCTATAAATATTGATTCAGCTCGGTTCATACTTCCTAAAAAATCTTCAAGTGCATCCGTTAAAAAATATCGCTTCGTCCTTATCACGTCTTCAGACCATATTTCTGGGCCCTTCTCTAAAATATCTTCAGCTTCCTTTTTTATAGATTGTAAGATTCCTTCATCTTTTATAATAATCCCCTCAGAAATCATTCTTGGCATAGAAGGCCTCGATGCTTTGCAGTCCATTTCAATAAAGTATTTATAAGAAGATAAATTATGGACAAAAATCTCTATTGCCCAACCAAAATCAATCATTGACTCCCTATATGATGAAGGAAGTCTATTATCAAAAATAACGATATCTAGATCAGATGTTTCTGTTGCCTCTCCCCTAACTACACTTCCTGCTAATAAAGCCCCTTGGCAATTTGAAAAATACTTATCAATAAATCGAGTCGCTGCTTCTATCGGATCTAATTTCTTCATAAGATTCACCTCTAACACTCTTTATTTCTTTTATTAATCTGAAAATGTCTATTTGTTTTTCTTCTTTCTATTGGCAAGAAAAATTGCTCCTATATAACACCCAAACCCTATTACATGCAAAATAGTATTGCCAATCTTACCGAAGTCATCAACTGTAAGTGCCATTAAGATGGCCCCAAATATCATAAATAAAACACAAAAAAGCATTTTCAAATTTGACTCAATCCCCCAAGCTCACCATAAGATCAGTTCAAGCTCTTATTAAATTAACGATAAAAAGAGAAAAAGTTTTAGATTCTATATATTTGTAGGCTAATGATCATTTTGGTTGAGTCCATTTAACCTTAAACCTTACTAAGAACGGAGTGAGCAGTGAACCAATTAATGCTATGAATATACCAAAAACTAACGTTAATAATGAATTATCAAAGGGCGATAAAAAATGTATAAAGATTATCATTGGTAATACAATAAGAAAAGTAACTACTAAACGTCCGGAAGCAGTAATCTTATGCTTGGTACCACATTTTTCACATACAATTGTTTTGTACACCCATAACGACCAATACATATTATTCCAGCTAAAAGGCATAGAGCAAATATGACATTGCTGCACAGCAAACACAACCTTAATCATCATCTTTTCCTAATTTTAACATATTCTTCTTGCTAGTTATTCAATATATTGGCCGTAGCGGAGAAAGTTAGAAGACTTTTACTATAAAAATTGCAAAAAAGAAAAGAGACTAACTCAAGGTGCCATATAACCTTGAGTTAGTCTCTTTTTTAAAAGCGCTACTGTGTGCTTAGTTTTCTTCTTTTTACAACCATCCATATAATGAGTAAAACGATTGGGATTAACAAATAATTGGCATATTGACTAAATATTTCACCAGCATTTTCCCACTGAGGTCCAAGACGATAGCCTAAATAGACATATATTGCAGTTATTGGAAGCATTGCCAAATATGTATAAAGAATAAATGTCCACACATTCATCTTAGACATTCCACACGGAATTGAAATAGCCGTCCGAACACCTGGAATAAATCTACCTAAAAATGCGACACTTCCGCCGTATTTTTCAAAAAATTGGTCTGATTTATTAATATGCTCTTCTTTTATGAAAAAGTACTTCCCGAATTTTATGATCGCTACTCTACCACCATACCGACCTAATGCATATAAAGTAAGTGGCCCAAGTACACCACCAATAGATCCGGCAAAAATGGCCCCAAATAAATTCATATCTCCTTCATAAACCCAGTAACCAGCCAATGGGAGTACTAGTTCTGCAGGAACAAATTCAAAAGTTAAAGCAAGCATAATGCCAATATATGATAACTCTTTAAAAGCCTCCAACATTTGCAAGATCAGAGCTTCCATTGAGAATTACCTCCTTTACAGTTTTTATATGGTCAAAGTACCTTGAATCAGGAAAAACTAGTTTTTAAAATGCGTAAAAAAAAATTATATCACATACATAATAAAGACGGAGCATTTTGGCCATATAAAAAAATAACACTTGCAGTTGCTTTTTATTGATTATAAATTTGTAATGACTTATAAAGTTGTTAAGCAATTATATTTGTAGAATGATCATGAAGAATACATTATTTAGTTAAAAGGAGTTTATACATGAACAAAAATAATAAGACATTCCGAATGGTCCTATTAGGGATGCTTTCTGCCATCATCATTATTCAAACGACAATCCCGTTTTTAGGATATATCCCGATCGGGCCGCTTAGCTTGACGATTATTCAGGTAACCGTCATTATCGCAGCTATCGTCCTCGGAACGAAGGAAGGGGCCATTGTAGGCGGCATATGGGGAATCATCACGTTCATCAGGGCATTTATCGCTCCGACAAGCGTAATAGCACCAATTGTTTTCACGAATCCGCTTGTGTCCGTTTTGCCTCGTATTTTAATTGGTGTGGTTGCGGCATATGTGTTCCACAGAATACTCAGCGGGAAGCTCAATGAAACAGTGAGAATGAGTGTTGCCGGTGTGCTGGGATCTTTAACAAATACTGTGTTAGTGCTTGGATTCATTTATTTATTTTATCGGGAGCCATATGCAAACTTTTTGGAGTTGGACATGGAGCAGCTCCTGCCTGCACTGATGACCATTGTCGCCACTAATGGAATTACTGAGGCAATTCTTTCAGGAGTATTGGCGCCGATTATTTCAAAACCGTTATTAAAATCGATAAAAAAATAGCCCATTGGCTGCTTAAGGCTGCCGAAAAACTTATATGATTTAAGGTTTTTCGGCAGTCTTTTGTTTCGGTTAGTATCAGGAATGGCCTCTACCTAAACTAAAAAAACTGAGGATTACGTCAAAAAGAGTAACTACTTCTCTATTAAAACTTCAGCTTTGTCATCGTATCGTCATGATATTATAGCTGGTGTATTTATGAGGTTGGTTTTATGGCTATGCTGCTATCGGCTCTTATGCTAAGGAAAATGAGAAAAAGCTGCCTCATTAGCAGCCGAATCTATAATATAGTGCCATTTAGTTTTAGTTCATCCTCCTCAAGCATTGTTTGAATAATCCGTTAAATGAATAATTTTTAAAATTGAGTTTTAGTTTTAAAGGTTAATCACATTACACTTCCAGCACTTTTATATAATGCTTCTTAATACGGCTTTAATGCTTTTATTTTTTACTAGTATCCAAAAAAGGAATCCAGTTTGATATTTTTCTTTGAAATATTATTATTTTGTATATAAGCGGAGGTGGCATCTACCATTTCTTTTGGTCCAGCAATTAAGTATTGACCATCATTTCTATATAAGGTGATAAACTTATTTATCTCCTGATATAAGTCATCTCTTGAATCAAGATAAGTTACGCTTATTAAAGAATTGTTAGTAAATTCATCTTTAAATAGATATAACTTATTGCTATTAATATAGAGTAGTTTTATTTGTTTTTCGACTCCATGCCACTCTGCCTCTATTTGCTTAAATATTGAACGAAATGGTGTAATTCCAATTCCACCTGCAATTAGGAGTGACGGTTTATTTTCTTTTATATAAAAACTTCCTACCGGCCCAGCCATTCTAATTTTCATGCCTTGTCTTAATTCCAACATCGCTTTCTTGAAATCACTTGGGTTATCACCAATACGAGTTGTTATTTTAACAACATTCTCCTTGGAAGCCGATGCCACAGTAAATGGTTTAGTCGAATTTTTTATTTTCTTATGAGTAATGCTAAACAAACCATATTGCCCTGCTTTCCAAGTTAAATCTTCCTCTTTATCAAATACAAAGGTATAAACATCTTCTGTTTCTTTGTACCTTTCTAAAAAGAATAACTCCCTCTTTTTAAATACAGATAATGTATCTTGAAAAAAGCTCATTCCCTATCTCCTTTTTTGAAGCTATTCTACTTACCTGTATTTTCTTTTAAATACATATCAAAAAATGAAATCCTATATCTGACAAAACAGACCACTTTATTGACAAAGGAGAGCATTAGTGATCTGTTTTATGTGTCTGTTTCTCATCTCTTTTTGTGTTGCTTACCGTATTGGCCTGCTTTATGCAGCTCTCTCGATAGCTTTTTCCTTCGATGAATCCAATTTGTTCGAACAAAAATAGGTTGTTCAATCTGTATTTTTTTAAATTTCATCTATCAATAGTCGTTTCACAGTACTTGCTAGTATGGAAAAATTTATGAAACTTCTATACTTAGATTACTTCACCCACTTTAATCCCGCCTTTTGTCTCTTATTTTCTAACAACAGGGATCCACATTTCACCAAATACTAAGCCATCTCGCTGCCCCATCACAACTGCTGCATTTGGACCACCAACATATGATACATCCGCTATTTCCATTAGGACTTGACCAAAGGCAATACCAGTAAGCTTGTTACTCAGTTCCTCCTCTGTATTCGCTTCCCCTTTAACGACGATGTATTCCCCTTTAGGAAATTCGATAAGTCGGGTTGCCTCCGGCAAGGACTCCTTTGTCATAACCCCTACGTAATGCATCATTTTATTGTTCACTGCTTCGTTTACGACAAAAACATCGTCATTTGCAGCGATTTTTTTTAGCTTATCAAGTCTTCCATCCTGATTGACAGCTTGCCAAAAATCCGCTTTTTCCTTATTAATACCAACATAGTCTGTGTAATCACTCTTAAGATCTGTTCCAATACCTAAAACTGTAAAGCTGTCTTTTTCTTCTAAAAGATAATCTGCCATTTCAAATTTCCTCCTTTTAAATTAAACAAACGATTTGTTTTTTTTCGTGCTAAGTTTATAATAGCGTTAAATCATGTCAAAAAACGATACTGTTTAGGAGGTTTCAATGAAAAAGGTTGAAAGGATTAATACCATCATGCGGTATATCAACAACCGCTCCTACTTTACAATTTCTGAAATTATGCGGGAATTCAACATCTCTCGTTCGACTGCTATAAGGGATATCAGAGAAATTGAAGCTATGGGGATGCCACTTGAAGCAGAAGTTGGGAGAGATGGGGGCTATTCTGTCATGAACAACTCTGTCCTGCCTCCTATTCGCTTTACCGACAATGAGATTAAAGCACTTTTCATTGCCTTTATGGCATCAAGAAATCAGCAACTTCCCTATCTAAAAAGTCGACAGTCTTTAGCTGAAAAATTACTAGCACTCATCCCAGAAACACAACAAGAGAACCTTGTTCTATTAAATCAAATCTTGCTTTTCGAAGGCACCAACCCAAAAAATCCGGATTTACTTGATCTGTCAGACCTCCCTCTTCCTATGTTAGAAAAGCTCATCAATCTCCTTCTAATAGATAGACATTTATTTATTACCATCAAAGAAGGAAAATTAATAAAGTCTTATCCAATTTACCTCTTGCACCTCTATCGTGAAAAAAGTCTATGGCAAATTGAAGGATTTGACTTAAAGGAGGAAAAGAGAAGGATTTTCCTCGTGGACCACCTCACCCATGTAAAAACATACCCCATGAGAAAAAGACTAAATGAGAAAAAGGTTTTAGAAAAATTAAGTAAGCATGAAGAAGTAAACAACCTTGTCATCGAATTGGGTCAAAGGGCAATTGCCCAGTTCAAAAAATACCATCCTTTAAAATGTTCAATTTCCTATACGAATCCCTACCAAGCCACAGCCATACTAAAGACTTTTATCAATGTAAATAATCCAGAAGAATTGACAGAAATAACAAATTGGCTACTTTTCCTAGGTGAGGATATCGAGTTTAGGAAAGTACCAGAAGAAGTCTTAAAATGTTTGCAAAAGAGATCATGCTTATACAGCCAATAAGCAGCGGGCAGTTAACTGCTCAGTTATTTTGAGTGAGTCCACGGTTCTCCGTTATCTTCTATGTTCAGAGTACCTTAAGATAACTTTTCAACTAATTTTTGAAGCAATGAATTATACACCTCAATCCCAGAAATTCTTTGAAAGAAGAGAGATACTTTTAGGAAAGGCATACTCGATTTAGGGTTTGGACTGTTATATAAAAGCGTTTATATTTACCCTTGGAACATAACTAATAAGGTCCTAAATCCTGGCTCTAAAAAAGAATAGTTTGATGATGTTACACCAAAAAGTCATGCTAGTTTATCTTTAGAAAAGATAGGTTAATAAAATCTTACAGATGACTTTATACACATTCATAAATTTAGATTTCAATGACTATAGTTTCTTTGACAAAGGTGGATACCCTGTGGTTCCTTAGTGAGTTGTTGTGCCTCTCACAAGGTACATTCTCACCATCTAGATAGCTCCCTGCCTGTCACACTAGAAAAAGCACTTATCATTATTCAAGATAAGCGCTCTATTGTTGATGATACTAAATTATAAGGATACAACAGATAATAATTTTTCATTATTTAGTATGTATGTATTTTTTCTCTATCGGTATTTTGTTCAATCATATTTGAAATAAAAATATAAATATTCGGAGGATATTCAGCAATACGGTGAACTAAATATAAATACCATTCACTACCATATGTTACATAAACTTTAGCTTGAATATTATCCTCCTTTAAAGATTTTAATAGATCAGGTCGAACCCCATCTAACATCTCTACTTCAACATTCGGACTATAAAGAAATCCTTTTGCTTTTAAGTCCATCAATATATTTTCATCATGTGTAGCAACAGAAAGTGAATGATTACTATTTATACACATAGATACAAAATCTATATACCGTTCTTCTGACATTACTTGCAAACCGTTCCTTTTTGATAAAGCAGTTGTAACTTCATTCCCAGCAATTCATGGATAATCGTAAAGTTGCTGTTTATACTTCCTTTGTTTTCACAATTTTTTACTCACCTTCGATGAAAACTAACGATTAGAAAAGGTTTTTTTAAGAACTTCTAGTATCCCGCTAGAATAATGAGATACTGTTACTTTATCATGTAAACCCTTAGCTTCTTCGGTGGCGTTCCCTAATAAATAACCATGTTTTACTGTTTTTAACATCTCTACATCATTACCACTATCTCCAAAAGCAATCGTGTTAGCTAAAGGAACTTGATAATACTCACACATAAACTTTACTATTTCTTTCTTTCCTGTATTAAGAGGAATAAAATCAACATCAAACGCACCTTCAGGGTCTCCAGCTTTTGGATTGCATCGATTTATATTTATTCCTATACCGTATCTTTTAGCTAAATGTCTAATTATCTTTATATCATATTTGCTTTGCGTCATTGACTTTTCAAAATAATAGTAGTTAAACTTATAACGATTTTGTCCAAACTGAGTTTGCTCTACAAGTTTTATTTCATATACATTGTACAATTCACTAATAAGTTCTATTACTTTGACATTTGAGAAATCCGCTTTCGTTAATCTCTTTTCCCATTCCTTATTCATTATCAATTCACCGTTTTCTCTTACATCATATACTTCAGTACCTAAGTTACTTGCTATAAAATGGGGACTATAAGTAATATTTGCCAGCACCATTTTATGAACAATTTGATTTAGATCGCTTCCAGTTACCCATCCGATTTTGACGAATCGTTTATGAACTAAATTATTTAGGTACTCTTCCAATTCATATAAATTATTCAACAATTCATCTGTACAATCATGAGGAAAATAAGTTTCATCAAAATCAAAAAAAATGAGATAGTTTACCTCTTGAGAAGTTGAAAAAGATTGATTAAGCTTATAATTCATTATTAACACCCCATTGCTTTTACTTTTTTTATAGTATAATTTCTGGGATTGGTCCCATGTCAATATTTTTTAGAGGTGAAAAATGGTAACAATTTATGATATTGCTCGACTAAGTGGTGTTTCTAAATCAACAGTTTCACGGGTAGTTTCTAATCATCCATATGTATCAACTGAAACAAAAAACAAAGTAATAAAAGTTATGCAAGAGCATAATTATGTTCCAAATTCTCTTGCAAAACAATTTCGTCAAAAGCAAACGAAGTGTATAGCTATTCTCATCCCTGATCTAAATCAACCCTATTTTAGTGAATTGGTTAGATACATATCTGCTAATTGTTATAAAAGTGGATATAAAACTGTCGTGCATCAAACTTTTTTAGAAAAAAATAGTGAGAGAGAGGTATACACTCAACTTCAAAGAAATGAATTTGATGCCCTTATTTTAACTTCTTCTACATTATTAGAGGAAGAAATAGCGAAATTTGCAGGGAGTCATATAATTGTTGCTTGTAATGAAGATTATAGTGGAAACTATTTTGACGTTTTTTGTTTAAATGAGGAAGAGGTAACAATGGAAGCAACATCCTATCTCCTAAGTAAAGGGGTTACAAAATTAGGTTTCTGTTCGGACAATATTTCTTCCCCTTTACAACAAGCAAGATTAAAGGGTTTTATTTTAGCTCACAATAAAAAGGGGTTAAATTACAACAAAGACTTTCTTTTTAATGAAATATCAAATATAGAAGATGGAATCATATTAGGTGAAAGACTTTTTAAAGATCATTTAGAAATAGAAGGCATTATCGCTGGAAGTGATTTCGTTGCAGCCGGATTAATAAGATCTGCTGTTAGAAATAACATTCAAATACCTCAACATTTTTCAATAGTTGGTTTTGATAATCATCCAATATCATTAGTTACGAATCCACAAATTTCCTCCATCTGTAATCGTATTCAGGATATGTCTAATGACTTAGTAAATCACATAGTAAATAAGATTAATGGTGTAAAACAAACTCCTGTCAAAAAGGTATATAACGGGGAATTTATTAAAAGAAATTCTAGTTAGTATGTAATACTACCACTCAGGAGATCAACTTATCCAGCTATTATTGTAACAAATTCAGTTTTAGAGGGAGATACAGCGGATTCTCAAACTCAATGAACAGCTTAATTAAAAGCGTAATGGAGGTAACCATTACGCTTTTTACAATCCGAACCATTCTATAGTTGAAAACGAAATGTTAACTAAAATCAAAAAAAAACTTCTTCATTATAAATCAAACACCTAAAACTATAAAAGTACATCAAATGGCAGGAGGTTGAGCTTTAATTTCTCCTATACAATTGTAAGCTTTCACACCCAAGGATGGGCTTTTATCATTTATTTTTGTTGGGATACGTCCGTGATAATCCCAAAAGGTGAAAATAAACTTGTTTACTTTTGACGGCGTGAAGCCGCATTCTGTCGTTGAAAAATTGCATAGTTGTTTTTAACATGTTCTTTACTTTTCAAACTTAGCAAAGGTTTTACACTTAGGCTTTGTGGTGAAAAAGTATTTTACCGTTATTCCACAAAAGCGCCCGATCGATTGTGGAATAGCGGATTCTTTTAGCAGGAATATGAATGGTGACGCTTAGCACAGCTTACCTTTTGTTAATATAATTGCTTTTCCGCCGACCATAACTCTTGGATTATTTTTATTAATTAATTTTGTAATGATCGTAGAAGGTCTGCCCATACTATGCCCTTGAAGGAAAGAGTACTCTTGATTAAATTTATCTAATACATGGTTATTAAAAAGATAATATGTTAAGGCCCCATTCGAAGTACCTGTTGCGGCTTCCTCATTAATACCATAGAGTGGGCAAAAGTTTCTACTCTCTGCTACCCCTTCTTTTGTATCAAGTGTAAATGCATGAACTCCTCCCACTAAATGAATCTTTGTATATTCAGCAAGTGCTTTAAAATCAGGATTTAGAGCATACAAAGCATCCCTTGTTTTTATTGGAAGCATTATATCCCAAAGACCAGTACTTACAGCTTGAGGTACTAAATTGAAATTTTTATTTCCTATTTGGCTTTTATCAATTTTAAAAAGGGCAGATAAATAATCATAATCATCAAATACTTTTCCTAGCTGAGGTTCAGCTTGCTCCATCATTATAAATGATTGATTCACCTCAACTGAAAGTGTGCCCGCAATTGTTTTTATAAAATATGTATTGTTATCTTCAATCGTATGGCTGTCCAATAAGGCTTTGAAGGATGCAATGGTAGCATGTCCACAAAGTTCAACCTGTGAAGTCGGTGTGAAAAACTTTATCTCAAAATTTTTATTGTCTATTTTTTTGATAAATGCTGTTTCTGAAAAGCGAACTTCTGTAGCAAATTTCTGCATAAACTCTTCGTCTAAATTGTCATAGATTACTACGCCTGCTGGATTCCCACCAAATTTTGTTTCTGTAAAAGCATCAATTACATAATATAACAATCTTAAATCTCCCCTGCTAAGTAATTTTCAAAAAAATGTCCCTTTTGCTTAACTATATAAAGAATACTTTCTTTCCTATCCAACTGTGCTTGTTCTGCTGGAGGTTTTTCAAAGCGAATCACTTCTCTATATGAACTCCTTCGTTTCTCAGATTCAAAATAACTCTGAAATTCCACTTTATTTACTATGTACTTTCTAAAATTGGATTGACTACAGTTTAATCCATGATTATCTTTCAGGTATTGCCATAAAACTCGCTTGTAATAAAATTTTTGCTTGGACTCTTCTGAAAACAACAAGGCAATAATTTCATAATAGTCATCTATCTTTTATGTTCGTTTACAAATACTTTTCGGCTCGTAGCCATTAGGGTATTTATCAATCGTCCTCCGATCAACTCCCATATCACGAGCCAATTTACTCTTATTAATTTTCATTTTCCATTAATATTTTAATTTCGATAAGTCTGAAAGACTTTTAACTTCAATATCTGTAGTTATATTTATTGGCATATGCATAATATTCACCCCAGAATATTATGCAGTTTAGTGATCCAAACTGTACATA
>NZ_JAEK01000031.1 GCF_000518865.1 Bacillus sp. J37
GTAATAAAATTTTTGCTTGGACTCTTCTGAAAGCAACAAGGCAATAATTTCATAATAGTCATCTATCTTTGATGTTCGTTTACGAATACTTTTCGGCTCGTAGCCATTAAGGTATTTATCAATCGTCCTCCGATCAACTCCCATATCACGAGCCAATTTACTCTTATTAATTTTCATTTTCAAGCTCTCCATTAAGATTTTTAATTTCGGTAAGTCTGAAAGACTTTTAACTTCAATATCTGTAGTTATATTTATTGGCATATGCATAATATTCACCCCAGAATATTATGCAGTTTAGTGATCCAAACTGTACATACTTAAACGATCATTTTTGTACATTTTTAATTTAGCATTTGTAGACTATAAGCTAATTCGTAGCGAATATTACAGAGATGGATTTTTTGATGGTAATCACTTTAAGTTTGCAAGGATTGGGACCAAGGGAATAGACTTACTAATTGAACATAATATGCTCGAAAAATCTTATAATAAAAAAAAAATATATAAGTTTAATGACAAGAAGAATTTGATTCACTTTCTTGCCACACAGCAAGCAGCTCTAAATATTATATTCAACCTTAATAAAAGAACTATTGTACCTTTTAAAGAAAAGAACAAATCATTTGATATACAATATGGTTTAAATCTTTTTTCTCAATCTCCTTCAACTATGCCATATGAAGAATGGATACCAGACTACAAAAATCTTCATACACAAAATAAAGGTGCTTATTATACAAAGATCGCAAAATATATGAGCAATAATGCAACTATACGTCCATCTGGTAAAACTATGACGATTGTAAAACCAGACTGGGTAGTCCGTTTAAAACCAGAACATAGGAAAGAAATATTCATAAACATCGAACTAGATACAGGATCAGAACCTATCCAAACATTAGTAGAAAAAGCATTTAATTATTCTATATTAGCTAAAAATAATCCGTCAGAACTACATTATATGGGTATTATTGTTTTAGATAATACCTTTGCAAATAGTTCTAGAGTAACTAACGGAAAAAAAAGAACAATTAATCTTATAAATCGATTAAATGAAGACAATGACGTAATTAAAAGAATGAAGGAATCTAAATTAATTCCTTTTATCAGGCCATTAGGAATGATTGACAATGAGCTTATGAGACTATTATGTAAATATTCATAATCATATTCAAGATCTAAACTCTAATCTATAAATTAGTGTAAAAGAGTGCGATAATATCCTTATTTCGCACTCTTCAGATTTTCAGTATTAATAATTATCATTTCTCAACTAAATTATGCTTAATTCAAAAGTTCTTTATGTACCAAATATTTATGCTTATAATGTTTTTAATACCTGATCTATAGTATGTATGTTTTTATTCTTTAATCTTCCAAGAATATTTTTTTTATAAATATTCGTATTATCTACGATAACAACTTTTTCTTTAGCCCTTGTTAACGCTACATAATGATTATTTAAACTACCTATACTATCTAATGGATAATCTGATGCTCTAATTATTACTTGATCGAATTCTAAGCCTTTAGTAGCAAACACAGTCATTATTTTATGCTTACTTTCAACATCTAAAAAGGAAATATTGTAACTATCATTCTCAAGAGTCTGTAAAAACTTCCTTATCTCATTATCACTAAAATTCACATTTATAATTTCAGCGATTTTGTTAAGAGTTACCTCTACATTTTGAAACTCTAATTTTTGAGTAAGTAATCCAACTTGTTTCTCTAAAGTTTTTATTTCCGAAGTATTTACTTCTAAATTTAAGTCTAATAAAAAATCATAGATAGAATAATACTTATTAACAATGAGTTTCATCAAACATCTCAAAACAAATGTATTTATTATGCCATCATCAATAGGAGTTCGAGGAATAAATTCAAATTGATATCCATTACTATTTAGAAAGTCCCTGCACTCCTCTGCAGCGCTATTAACGTTAATTATTATTGTAATTTTTTTATCTAAATTTACTTCCTTTTTTTGTAGTATCTCAATAACAGCACTAGAAAAGCCTTTATTGGTTGAAAATAGTGCTATCTCATTTATTATTTCACTAGCTTTACTTTCTAAATAATTTTCTTTATGAAGTAAATTAGCAAAATTAGTTATATTAAAATGCGATCTGAAATTATGGTATAACTCATACTTAGTAAAACTATCATCAAATTCTTCAAAAATATTTTCTTTAGCACCTCTCCATAAATAAATAGCTTGCTTCGAGTCTCCCACAATAAATAAGGGTATTTTTAGTTCATCCTTAATATACATAAATAAAGAGTGCATATCTTGATCACTATCTTGATACTCATCTAAGAAAAGCATTCTATATTTTGAAATAAGGAACTGTTGAGCTGCTACTGAATTTTTTAAAATAGATAAACCTAATTTAAATTTAAAATTCTTTTTATTGTCATAGTAACTACCGAGAATTTTATCCGCTTTTAGTAGTTTTATGCCTTCTTTGCTAAAATTAAATTTCTTATTAAAATCAACTACAAAATCTTGACTGAACTCTTCGCCTAAAACGTCTAAAATAAAAGGACGGAGAATTTCATTTTCTACAAAACTATCATTTGTACATATGGTTAAATCTTTATTTAAATTTGCTTTATATGTTCTATCCTTTAATTCTTCTGTTGCTTTAATAGTAAAAGTGATTGCTGCAATCGTTTGATGATTTCTAATTACATTACATATTCTTATTAATTTATCTACTAGAATAGTAGTTTTTCCACATCCAGCACTTGCAGATACAACAATATTTTTTAAATCTTCATCTAATATTCGATCCCTTGTACCTTGATCACTTATCACCATTTTTAGTTAACTCCTTTAAAACTTCAAATCTAGAGCTATCAAAAATTGTCTGACAATCTACATATGTTAAAACTTTTGATAATTCAGCCATATTTATTAGTTTTGATGACTGTAAATATTTAATTGAATCTCTGCTTCCTGTTAGTTCATCTAATCTTGGACCTAATGCTTCATAAAGATCATGTTCTAAATCTATTTTTGATAGAAAAATATTGTTCTCTCTAATAATTCTTTTACTTTTACGATATTTATCATAAATCATAATCTTAGTATTGTTTATTTTTTCAGCTTTTACTGCTTCCGTATCATTTTCCTCTAATGCAATATTAATTGGTTTTTTCTTTTCTTCTTCACATAACTCTAATGCTCTATTAAATCCAATTAAGTCAAATGAGTTGGGAGAACCCTTCTTCTTTTTTAAATCATTATCAGTTTTTACAAATACCTTAATACCTAATCCCTTCAATACTTCCCAATATTTTTTGAAAGCAATACCATAAACCTCTAAAATATATGCACCTTCAAGTTCATACTCTGGTTTAATTTCACTTAAAACCTTTTCAAATAATACTCTTTCAGATGGGCCTTCTATCAATAAAACGCGTTCAGCAAAAATAGCCGTTGTTAAAAATTTATTTAATTGGGTTTTTATATTTATAAAATCTTCTCCTACATTATATAAATAGGACGAACAGACAACTTTATCAGCAGAATGGACCCTTATTAAAGAAGCATTATCCATTTCATATAATAATTCTGACGAATGAGTAGTTAAGAAAAAATATTTATAAGATTCATGGGAGAATAATTTTTTGGAAAGTGCAATTTGCAATGATCTATGTAGGCTATTTTCAGGCTCTTCGATTAAAAATAAAGATATTTTTTCAGAATTGAAATTTTTAGTAACATAATTCATTAAGGAGTAAGAGATTATTTTTTTTCTTCCATCTCCAGAAGTGGGATACAAATTATCATCGTTATTTTTCTTTATGTAGGGTCTTAAATCGCTAAAGTAACCGTTAATAGCCATTTCAGATTTTATAGTTAGTTCTATTTCTTCGTTTTTCAAGCTATAATATTCCTTTGTTATTTCCTTTTCAAAATTATTTATTATATCCATTTCACCAATATGAGTGTTTATTTCTTTTGTAAGGATTTTTATTTTCTCCGATTTTTCGATATCCGTTTTCCCAAACTTCTCCTGAGCAAAAATTGCCTTTTTATTTTTTTGAAAAATAGTTTCAAGATTAATAAGCGGATCAATATATACTACCTTGAAAATTCTATCTAGCTCTGTGAATCCGTTTTTTTGGGGTATTTCTTTCAATTTTTTTAAGTTATTTCCCCAAGATAGTGTTATTCCACCTAATTCTTCTTCTTTTTCATACTTACCAAACAATTTTAAATAGACATTTTCCAAATCTGTAGAATCCCTAGCATCTTTTAGCCTTGAAACTATAAGTTTAGAGTGATCACTTTCATCAAAATCTTTTATATTCATACAAATTGTAATAGATATTTCTTCATTAATATCTCTCATATAAAAGTCACTCTCATTAAGTCCATTTTTTCTAATATCTCTATCAAATAAGAACCTTAATGCTGCCAGAAAATTGCTTTTTCCAATATCGTTCATGCCAAATATAACATTCTGATTTGTTAAATCTACTTTGACTTCTTTAAAGTTTCTAAAATTTTTAATTTCTAACCAACTGAATTTCATACCTTCACCTTCTAAATTCAAAAATGACCGAAAATATTACGGGCTATAATCTATACATTTAATTCCATTATGTTTCACTTTAAACTATTAATCAACACACTTTCTACGAACTGATGTTATATAAAAAATAGTTCAACACTAACTTATTGCATACCTGACGTACATAATCTAGTTTTGTGATAAAATTATTGTTAATTTCTAAATAAGAGTTGGAGAGTTAAATTTGATCCTAGTTTTGATATAACTTTATGAATCCATAAAAAACTCGTTGTTAGGTTAACAACAATAAATAAGAAATACATTTATTTTAAAGTCGGAGGTATATTAGATGATTTGTACATGTGGTGGCATTCTCTCAGTTAAAAATATAGAAGAATATCCCAAACATCTGGCTAAACAAAAAAGGTTGTCTTACAATAGAGTTTGTGATGTTGAGTGTTTAAAATGCGGAAAAATATTTTTCTCTCAACCTTATGACTTTGGAAGTAATATAAATCAAGTTAGACCTATAAATCCCAAAATTAAATAGATTTAGATCGAAGTAATTTATTTAACGGTTAATTTTTTTATTCAAAAAAAGTTTCAAAGATAGTATATTATCTCCACCTTTGAAACTTTTCTACTACTGCAGTTATGTTTCTCTATGAATTATTTGTGTTACATAATTTGTTAGTTCTCTCATGAAATTTTCCAATTCATTTATGGTATCGTTGCTATTCGGTATCAATGGAATCGCACCAATTCCGGGTAATATAGTTGAACCTTGTTGGAAGTTGATAAATTCGTTCCCGGGATACAATACATAGGAGCCTAATGATTTATCTATAGCATCTTTATAGGCGTGCATTTTAACTAGATCATCTTTTTTGCTTGTTTTAGTATCCGATTCAAGGTAATCCTTTAATTTTTCAATCCTGTACTTCGCATCAAAATGTATAAAATAACCGTTTTCTTTTTCTGTACTATCCGAAATATATAGAGTAAAATCCGGTTTTAATTTTATGGAGTAAGATTGACTTATGGTTGTTTGTCTACTAAATTCTTTATTATAGTAGAATAAAACCTTAATTTTATTCTTTTGATATACAAGACAACTATTAGTTCCTTTTTTCAAATTAAAATTTATACTCCCATTCTCCTCGTACCATACATTGCTTTCTTTATTCTCTGTTCCAAAAATGTTTCGTAAGGAATTTCTAATTATAAAAAAGCACCAAATTTCATAAAGTTCATATATAGGTTTAACATATACGTCACTAGTAACTGCGTCAATTGGATTCCAAGATAATGAAAGCCCACTCTGAAGTCTTAGATCCAATAATAATACATCTTGATATCCCGCTCTATTTTGTAATACTTGTGAATTTGAAGGGAAATATTCGAGCTTATTTATCTGCCTAAAAATGTTATTGTTTAAGTAGTCTTCTAAAGTTGTAAGCCAACTACTTGCTTCACTAATATAAAGCTTATAAAGTTTTTTTTTGCTATCTTTTTGAATAATCACATGTAACTGACGTATTATATTATTTACCAAATAGTGTATTTCCTCTAAGAAATTTTTAACGTATCTGTTTTCTGCTGTGTCTATTGTTTCATTACTCCGTTCAGATAATATTTTTTGAGGTGTATATCCCCTGAACTTCTTTTTAAGAACTCCTCCTACTTGCAAATCCAACACATAAGGCTTGTTAATAATACTAGAATAGTCAGAAACCGGTCTAACCCCAATTGGCTCTAGTATAGATTCCGTGTCTAAATAAGAATGAATTTTATTTAGGACTGTATCAATAGCTAAAGGTAAATCTTTCATTATGCTTCTTAATTGTATTATTTTACTGAAGTTCATCGGATTCGAATTATCACTCAATACCTTCGTACCTGTTAACCCACTATATTGCATGACCAAATTGCTAGATTCTTCAGCTATATTATTCAATAATTCACTATATGCAGTTTCATAATTCATTTTCCTTGCTGCTATTTCACATAAAATAGAATGTTTATTATTTATTGATAAATCTAATGTCCCAATAAAATTTTTAGTATGGAGTTCCCCCATAATTTCAATAAAGTCTTCCTCTCCAACCCTTGTTTTCCTCCAATTGTTACTTGGAAACAGTTTAACAAACTGATTTACATAATTATTAGCAAAAGGACCAGAGAAATTACTTTCTTCAAAATACTTTTTTGGAAGTAATATCTTTAATAAATAGGTAGACTCTTCTCTTAATAATAATGAATGAAACATATTCAATTGATGAATGTTGTAGCTTATTAGTGGAACTTCTCCTTCCATATTTTTTAACGATAAATAACCAAAAATATTTGGTATCGAATCCTCTAGCTGAATAAAAGAACCTTTTTCTCCGGTTAAGGTCTGAATTTCCAATTGTATGTTAGTATCTTCCCATTTGATAATAATATGATTTAAAGCCAACATAATTAAACCCCTAACTAATAAAGGAAGTATAACCTATATTATTTAATGAAGACCTCATTCTCTCTAGTTTTGCAATACTTCTAGGCAAATCAAGATTATTTTTAATTAGTAGTGTATCGGTATTAGTAGTATATTCTTCGGATGACTCTTTAACTGTTAAATTAGAACCTAAATCCTCAAAAGTCTCTTTATTTAGGAACTTTATTAAGAGTTCTAATACATCACTTAATTGTCTTCGATTACCATGTAATTTGGGTAAAACTTTTTGTAGAAGAACATTATCCATATATGAAATCCAATCACTATTAGATTGATTAAATAATATAGCAAAGTTAAGATACTCTATTGTTTCTTTAAAGATTCTATATCCAAAATCAAAGTTCACCGTCTTTAATATACTATACATTCCAGAAAGGAGTATCTCCATTTCCCTTTTTGCCATATTAAAACTGTCTTGACTTCCCCATTTACTTTCTAGATTTGCTAGTGAATTGATACCTTGATATTCAAGTTCTCTATACTCTATTGAAGATTTGAAGTGATTAAGGAGTGTGTCTCCTTCAAATGGGATATTCTCTTCTCCCGATGTCTGATTAAAGTAATTCGAAGGATGTTCCGTTTCTAGTTCAATAATATGCGCACGGTCTAATACTTTTGGAGAAAACATATAGGTCGTTTCATCAACATTCACAGTACCAATAATAAATATATTAGGCGGAAGTGTAATATTTTTGTTATTTTCCATGAGCAGTTTTGCACTATTTAATATTTTCTCATCTACATTTTCAAGCATTTGAAGTGTCTCTATTATAATAGGAAGATTTGTGCGATCTATTAAAGTAATGCCCTCGCTATCAGAAGTACTTCGTGCAGCTTCCATAGCCGATAAAAATGAACTAAAGTATCTTTCAACGTGAGATAAATTCATTTCGTCTAAAATAATGAAATGTGGTAGATACTTATTTGCTGGATGTAAAGCCCGCAGGAGGAGTTCTATCATGGGAGTCATTACATAAATTGTTTTCCCTTCGGGACCAAATGGATTAACATAACCAAGTAAACTCCTTGTATCAGTCCAATCTGCGCCTACTGGTATCAATGAATGTCTTTTTTCAACAGGTATTCTTACAGCTGCTCCTAAAGTTATCTTTGTGTATCCTTCTTCATCAATATAATCCCAGAATTCAGAGTTGCTGCAAATGATTTGATCATTCATTTCGATTTGAATCTCAAATTCTTTATCATTAACCTTACCGATAAACACATTTGAATCAATGCAAAGTTCTCTAATTTCCTCTTCTGTCTTACTTATTATTCTCCCCTGTTTATTTATGTCTATTTGTACCCATGTGTTTACTTTGTAGCTCTTCTTTTCTAGCTTTTCTGCTACCCTAAGTGCTAATCGTGTTTTTCCTGTTCCTGAATTACCTGAAAGGACAACAAACGGTTTAGCTAATAATGATATTATATAATTCTCTACGATTTTCTTTTTCATTAATCATTGTTCTCCCTTATCTATATACTGGTACTAAAGAGTTTGGTGTACTCAACATATCTACATATTCTTCATGTTGCATTCTCTCAAATTCTTCTGGTGATTTATTTATTTTAAAGCAATTTTCTATTAGCTGATCTAATAAATATCTTGAGGTTATTCTGTAGGTGTCTCTTTCGGTGGTTGGTTCTAAAACCTGAGCCTCAACCATTCTATGGAAAAAGACGTTCACAATTTGACGTTGGTTTGCTTGACTTTTTTGTGATAATCTAAATTCCGGTATATTTATTACATTATTTTTGGTAATTTGCCCTCCATTTTGTTTTACGACTGATAAAACTTCAAAAAAAGGATGTATTAACTTTCCACCAATTAACTGGTTTAGATTCAATAAGTACAACAATAAATACTCACTTCCTAAAATCTTACTCTCTAAAAAGGACTTTGCTAAACGAGATAATTCATAACTTTCACCTATTTTGGAGCGGAAAATACCTAACTCTCTCCCTAATGTGTATGCACTTAACCATTGTTTCTTAGTTCCAACATATTTTTGACGACCACCCTCGATATACCTGTCTAACATCTCACCAAAACCAATTAACATTTCTTCTTGAGTTTTAAATTGATTTGCTGTTTGAGTATATACCCTAAGTAATGCTCTAAAGTCTTTTTTCCTCCAAATATCAAAATACAAGCTCTCGTTATTTTTCACCCATTAATCCCCCTTTAATCTTTCTATATGTTAATTAAATATTAACAAAATAAGTAAAAAAAGACGACCTCTTTAGGTCGTCTAATTTATAATGAAGCATTCAGGGAATTGCCTATCATATCGTTTTCTTCAATCTCTTGTGAAAGTACTTCAAAAACAGCATGGGCTAACTTTTCAGCAAATTTTGGAGGTACCGCATTCCCTATCATTTTATAATTATCTCCTGAGCTACTTATAAACTCATAATCATCATCGAATGTTTGTAACCTAGCTGCTTCTCTTACAGTTATTGTTCTTGCCTGTGTCGAATCTGGGTGAATATGCCTTAAACCATCCTTATATAAATGAGCTGGTATTGTATTACTTTGTTCATTTCGGCGTAAGACATAATATTTATGGACATTAGATACCTTACCTGTTCGTTCTGTGTAAAGTCTTTTTAATGCTTCAGTTGTTACATACTGAAAATTACCTTCTTCTATGTCTTTTGTCAATTCTTGAAAAATCTTAACATCTCTTCTGTTATGATAACGCGGCTCATGATTCAAAACTTTGATATTACTTAAATAATGAGAGTACTTTTTTCCATTCACCTTAAAGTCCTTCTCTGCGGGATAAAGTTTAGGTAAATTTCCTATTGCATCTGAAACTGTAACTTTACTTTCTTTGTAACTAGGTAGAATTCTATGATAAAAGTCGAGTAATATTTTTTCAGGATTTTTATAGTAATCTCTATTAAGTGCCAATATAATTACTCGATTTCTCTTCTGAGGAATTCCATACTCTGTTAAATCAAGTAATGCGTGTTCTTTTAAGTCTTCTAAAATCACATAACCTGCATCCTCAATTTCTTTCTTTATCAATTCCGTAACAGGGGTACCCCCCGGAGACGCACTTAACATCCCCTGAACATTTTCAAAAACAAATGCCTTTGGTCTATATTTTTTAACTACTTTCATATAACTTTCAAATAAGTAGTTACGATAATCATTCTTCATCCCGTCTTTATCTCTTATTCTTCCTGCTATAGAATATGCTTGACAAGGTGGACCACCTATTATTAAATCAACTGAACTTTCACCAACTATTTCATCCAATCCCTTATTTTCCCCATACTTCAAATCGTTTTTCCAACCACGAAATAATTCTTCTGTTCTTTGTATATCGAAAATTAGTACGCGTTCTTTAGCATCTTTGTAGCCCCATCTAGACTCTAATCTATTAATTAAATTTTTTGCAGGAGCAGTTTCCCACTCTACCGCTCCCAGTAAATTGAAAGAACCACCTTTTTTGAAACCATCAGATAATCCCCCACATCCTGCGAATATATCTATTACGTTAAATTTTTTCATTCTACTCACACTTCTTGCTCAACTTTTAAGTAAGTTTTAATCTTATTTGCTAAATGAAAACCTAAAAGTGGGGGAACAGCATTTCCAATTTGTCTATATTGTTGTGTTTTGTTGCCATAAACTACAAAATCATCTGTAAAAGTTTGTAATCTGGCATTTTCACGTACAGTGGGTACTCGGTTATACTCATAATGAAAATGATTTCTATGACCTGTATCTATTGTCTTAGAAGGTTTAGACCTATGATATCTAGTCCATGCCTCATTAAATTTTCTACTATCTCCAACTCCCGGTGGAAGATCCTTATGATTTCCCCCCTCTGGTACTTGTGCTATTACCTCTTTAACAAGATCTGTATGACGAGTTCCAACATGGTTATATAAAACAGTTGTTTTTTCTCTCATTCTTCTCTGATAATCAGTTTTAGGATCATTTAGGTAAACATCAATTTCCTGTCCAAGATCATCTTCCCTATCATGTAAATCACTAATTGCATCTCCACAGGTCACATACTCATTTGGGAAATGTGTAGGCTCCGGAAAGGCAAATTTAGTACTTCCTTTTAGGCCAACAAAGAAAATTCTTTTTCTGATTTGAGGTACTCCGTAATCTGGAGCAAATAAAACTTCAAAATTAACTGTATATCCTAAGTTTGAAAAACTTTGTATTATCTCATCTTTTGCCTTCCCTTTATACAGGGTAGCTAAACCCGGTACATTTTCCAATACAAAAGCTTGAGGCTCAAAAACTTTTGCTGCTTCTACCATTGACCTAAATAAAGTATTCCTCTTATCATCTGCATCCCTAGTTCCTGTTAGAGAAAAACCCTGACATGGTGGGCCTCCAACAATAAGATCTACTTTTTTATTTCCAATAATTCTTTTCATCTCATTTATTGTTTCTGGATCAAATAAATCTGCCTTTAAAACCTCTGCTTGGCCATGATTTTCTTTAAAAGTTTTTAATGCGATTTCTTCATTATCTACACCTAGTAATACTTCATAACCTGCATCCATAAATCCTCTTGATAATCCACCACACCCGGAAAACATATCTATTAAAGTCGGTTTAATACCAGACATTTCTCTTCACCCCTCAAGTATCTTCAGAAAACTTATTGTATCTATTATAACAGAACGTACATTCCTATAGAAATAATCAGTACCTTTATTATAAGTAATCAACCTTATTACATAAAGAGTATTTTATTGTAAATAAAATTATTAAATAGCCTTAAACATAGATAATGAGAAAAATCAATAGAATGTTGAATCAACAAAAGGAGAATTAATACATAAATTTATTAAAAAATCTTTTGTTAAACTCTTAAAATATTAAAATTCTCAAAGTACTATGTCTTACAACCAAATGTAGCCGGCAACTTTTTGGATTAAGTACTTAGAGGATGATTAATATGAAAAATGAAAAATTCACTGACTATAACACTCATTACGCTTCAATATTAGCTATCGAGAAAGATCATGGGAAGATTAATGCTTCTGACTTTTTAAGTTATATTTCCGAACTAATCGTCAAACATTCAGAAACCATTGAAATGAAAGTTATAAGTGGGAGAGTGATTATTAATGAGTAGAAATAAGATTAGCAAAAAAAGAAGAAGAGCTTATGGCTATGTAAGAAAAAGTCCTAACAAATACATTGATAACACATCAATTGAAAAACAAATTGAAGAAATAGAGAAATACTGTGAATTAAATGATATTGAGTTAGTTGAAATATATACTGATGACCTAAAATCAGCAAAATCATTTGAAGGTAGAGATGGATTTAAGGAAATGTACAATAATGTACTTAGATCAAAAGATGATGTAGACTACATTATTGTTTTTAAACAAGACAGAATTTCTCGTGATACCCTAGATACTTTGTATATAATGAAACGACTAAACTCATTGAACAAACACCTTATATCTATCGCAGACAATGTTAATACAGAAGACCCTTCTGCAAAAATTCTTGTACATGTGTTAGCTTTAGTCGCAGAACTCGAACGGGAATTTATCAATATGAGGACATCTTCTGGTATGGAGAAAAAAGCAAATGAAGGTCACTTTTTAGGTGGAATAGTCTTTGGTTATAAGACACAGAATAAAGAACTAATTATTGTTCCTGAAGAAGCCAAGATCGTAAAATATATCTTTGAAAAGTATGCAGTTGAACAGTGGGGTTATAAAAAAATAGCTTCTAATCTAAATCTTCAAGGTGTTAGAACTAAAAATAATAAATATTGGTCAATTAATGCAGTTAAAACAGTCCTAGAAAACCAGTTATATATTGGGAATACAAAATGGAAAGGGAAATATCAGAAAGGTATTCATACACCGATAATTGACTTACCCCTTTGGGGAAAAGCTCAGGAGGTAATGAAAACAAGAAGCTATATACAAGAAAAAATCCATCCGGGATCTTTCCCTTTATCTGGACTATTGAAATGCCCAGAATGTGGTTCTTCAATGGTACAAGGCAATAGCAGTGTAAAGTATAAGTATTATCAATGTAGTAAAAATAAGAATAGTGGTAAAGTAGCCTGTTCATCCAATCTTGTAAAAAAAGAATATGCAGAAGAGGTCGTTTTAAATGAACTCATTAGCTTTTTACAAGGCTTCAACCTTTCACCTTATATTGAATCTGCAACTAAATCATTATTATCTTTTGAACTTGAACCGGTATATAAAGAGGTAGAAAGAATAGAAAATCAAATAGAACTTAGCAAAAAAAGGATGAATACAGTTATTGATTTAATGGATGATCCAACAGCCTCTTTAGACAAAGAATTATTAAAAAATAAACTTTTGTCTCATCAAGAAGAATTAAATAAAAATAATATAGTCTTAGAAGAACTTACAAAACAAATAAATTTTAAAGAAAGTCATACTTCCAGTGATATTATTACTTTTTGTGTAAAAAGATTTAGTGATTTTTATGAGATACTTCCTAACGAAGAAAGAAAATTACTGTTAAATCATATCATTAAGGAAGTTCATGTTCTTAAAGGTGATAGCACCAAGGATCGTAAAATAAAAGACATAATTTATAACTTCAACCAAAATGACTTGTCATTGGATTAGGAGAAAGGCAAACTGTCCTTTCTCCTTTTTTATTTTCCATTGTATGATTAATTCAAAGGAGGTAATTAGATGGAGATAAAGAAAGTTGCTATTTACGCACGTGTAAGTACTGAAGAACAAGCTTCAGAAGGTTACAGTATATCAGCTCAACTCCAAACCCTTCGTCAATACGCAAATCTTTATGGTTGGGAGATCTCAAATGAATATGTGGATGAAGGAATAAGTGGTAAATCTATTAAGGGACGCCCTGCAATGCAAAGACTTGTAGCTGATATAGATAAGGGAAAATTCCAAGCAGTATTAGTTTGGAAGATATCACGCCTTTCCCGAAATATGTTAGACACCCTAGTTTTACTAGATCAATTTGAAGAAAACGATGTGAAGTTTATTTCTTACTCAGAGAACTTTGACACTGGTAGTCCCATAGGCCGTTTAGTCGTTCAACTTATGGCTTCTATCGCCGAAATGGAACGTAATACCCTATCCGAAAACGTAAAGCTTGGAATGACACAAAGAGCAAAAGAAGGTTCGTGGAATGGAGGTCTTGTATTTGGCTATGATTCAGTAGAGAAAGAACTATTGATAAACCAGAAAGAAGCAGCAATTGTAACTTTAATCTTCAAAAAGTATTCAGAAGGTAAAGGCTTAAAGGCAATAGCTAATTCGCTTAACAAAGCTGGCTACAAGACAAAGCACGATAGATACTTTTCAATCAACGGTATAGCAACAATTTTAGACAATCCAGTTTATATAGGTAAAATTAGATGGTTACAAGTAGAAAATTGGGATAAACGGCGTAGAAAAGGAAAAAACCCCACCCCAATAATTGTAGACGGAAAACACGAACCCATTATTGCGAATGAGCTTTGGAGTGTTGTCCAAGCACGTAGACAAAGTAAATCCTTTAAGCAACGTCAATCAAACGAACCTTTTCTGTTAAGCAGTATTCTTCGTTGTCCTGATTGTGGCCAAGGTATGGTACCATCGATAACTACTTCAACTCGAAAGGATGGGTCAAAACATAAACACCGTTACTATGTCTGTAGTAATTTCCACAATAAAGGCTCTTCTGCCTGTAAGGCTAATTCAATTAGAGCTTATGAAGCAGAAGAATCTGTAATTAACCGTTTAGAGGATTTCTTATCTGATTCCAAACTCTACATCAATACAATAGAGTCTCTGAATAAACAAACAGTTCAATCGACTATACAGAACCAACACGAATTAGAGAAATTTGAACAGCAGCTAATAAAAGTTAATACCATGCAAGAAAAGTACATGGAAGCATTTGAACAGAATCTTTTCCCAATTGCAATTTTACAAGAACGCCTACAAAAGCTTTCCATAGAAAAAAAGGGTTTAGAACAAAAGAAAAATGAACTTAGCGTACAACTAAGTTCATCAGACTCAAAGGTAATTCCACCAGATGTTATTCGTCATCTATTAGAAAAGTATTTAGGAATTTTCAAAGAGTCTTCACGAGAGAAAAAGAAGCAACTCTTTCAACTCTTACTAAATAACATAACGATTAAGCATTCTGATGGTCGCTCTAGAATTGTCGATAAAATTGAACTCGATTTTGACTTTTCCGAGGTCAATCTGTCCAAGACCTTTACACTTATCCACATACTATACCTTGGTTCAGATAATACAGAGAAAAACTCGACTTCAAATCCTGACCTAAAAGACAAAACACCACCTTATTTACAACTTTTTTTGCCTCTATTTATGGTACGGTTCCCCCCGATTAATCCGAAACGCTCGATAAACTTGCTCCAGCAATATCAACCTCATCAACTGATGAGGAAACGTCATCTTCGAGAAGGAAAGACTATCATTTGATCTCTTCATAACAGCTGAACTTAACCCTAGTGATCCACCTATAACAAACGCAACCTTGCTTTTTCCATATGTAGCAAGTTGATCAAGATCCTTTGCCAGCTGCTCGGATGATTTCATCTTTCCTTCAATAGCTAATGCAATAACATGTGTATCATCACTAATCTTGCTTAGTATTCTTTCTCCCTCTTTTTCCTTTACTTGCTCCATTTCGATTCCACTTAGGTTTTCCGGAGCCTTTTCATCAGGTAATTCAATGATATCCACCTTTGCGTATGATGTTAACCTCTTTAAGTATTCGTCTATCCCTTGTTTTAAATATTTCTCTTTTAGCTTTCCAATTGTAATGATTGAAATGTTCATTTTTGTTTCCCCGCTCTAAATTTGTTTATCCACAGAACTTATCCACAATATTTAAAATTTATCCACAATAATGATTGTAACTATTCTCCAACTACATATATAGCTGGTTTTTCGCATATTTGGCATCTTGTGGATAACTTTCCATCAACGTCAATTTTTTCTATTTCCGGTGCAGTTTCTTTTTCATCTACATACATATCTATCGCTAATTCAATATGTTCTTCACAACAATACATGTTCTTTTATATCCTCCTTATCCACATGTGGATAGTTTATAATTTAGTTTACCCTTACTAGTTGTCCACAACCAGATTAGAAAAACTTGGCTTTCGTCAAATTCTTATGGCGATAGCCTAAGTTTATCTTTTACTTTCATCCATAGAATCTTTATGCTTTCCAATAGTAAAAAAAGAGAGCTAATGTTTAGCTCCCCAACATATTCTCTTCTGCTAACTTCATTTTGCCAGACATCTTTTCACCGTTTCGATAGTAGATCACTTCAACAGAGTCACCAACATCTTGATCATAGAGGACTTTTCGTAATTCGATAATATCTTTTACTTTTTCTCCTGCAAATTCTGTGATCACATCAAATTCCTGTAACCCGGCTTGAGCTGCTGGTGATACTGGAACAACACTCATCACGATGACACCATCTGTAACATCTTCAGCTAGCTTTAATGTCTGCTCTTTATGGTAACTGGAAACCTCATTTAGCGATCTCATACCAATTCCTATAAATGGACGTCTTACCTCGCTATATTTTTCAAGATCCTCGATAATTGGGATGGCATGATTTGCCGGGATCGATAGGCCGATACCTTCAACTGCTGATTGAGCTATTTTCATTGAGTTAATCCCAATCACTTTTCCATCTAAGTTGATAAGAGCTCCACCACTATTACCAGGATTAATGGCCGCATCTGTTTGTAGTACTTCTGCATTCCAATCTACCTGACCGTCTCCATTCTCATCAATAGGAATTGCTCTCTCTGTTCCTGAAATAATTCCTTGTGTTACTGAACCGGAAAACTGCAATCCAAGTGGATTTCCAATGGCAATAACAGGTTCACCAGGCTTAACTGCATCTGAATCACCAAACTCAGCTACTTTTTTAATCTTTTCACTATCCACTCTTAACACCGCTAAATCAGTTAAAGCATCACTACCTAAAATTTCAGCAGGGACTCTTGTTCCATCACTAAGACTGATTTCAACTTGTGAAGCTCCTTCAATAACATGGTGATTTGTGACAACAAAGGCGTTTTTCCCCTCTTTTTTATAAATAACACCTGAGCCGGTACCAGCTTCACCTGTTTCATTCCAGAAACCGGCTTCCTGGAGATTGACAACACCTACTACTGCATCTGATACATTATCTACAATGTCTGTAATAGCTGAATTCACATTGACTGATACATTCTTGGTTAATCCAGTTTGATTATCAGTGCCATTTTCTTGTTCTGTTGCCTCTTCACCCAGTTCCATATCATACGGAACAATTCTGGACAGGCCAGGTATAGCAAAATACATAAGCAATGCACCTAAGATTGCTCCGACGAATCCTGCTAAAAACCAGCCGCCACGGTTTCCCTTTTGCCTTTTGGCATTATCATTCTCATAATCTTGATCATAATAGCCCATTATGCTCACCATTCCTTTCAAACATATCTTGAATAGTGTTTACCTAATCAACATTATTCTCTTGCTGTATGAAAATTAACCAAGATGATTGCGATTTAATAAAATTTAAATTGCTACAAGTTTGGTTGGGGTAGATGGATCTGTATCATATAAGTCAAACTGTTCACCTGTTATAAAACCTTTACCGGCTAATGTTTGCTCAACAGACATTCTCGCTAAATCCTTCATGTTGTTATCTTTACTAAGATGAGCTAAATAAATTCGTTTTGTTGAATCTCCGATTACATCCATCATGGCTATTGCTGCATCTTCATTTGAAACATGCCCCACATCACTTAAAATGCGTCGTTTAATGCTCCAAGGATAGTGACCCATTTGGAGCATTGAAACATCATGATTGCTCTCAAAAACAAAGGCATCAGCATTGCGGATGGTACCCTTCATTCTATCACTAACATAGCCGGTGTCTGTGATTAATGCCAGCTTTTTCCCCTCATGATGAAAAGCGAAAAACATAGGCTCTGCTGCATCATGTGATACTCCAAACGATTCTATATCCAATGAACCAAATGTTTTCACCGAACCAGTCTGGAAAACAAATTTTTGATCAGTTGAAATTTCTCCGATTAATCCATTCATCGCTTGCCATGTTTTTTCATTCGCATAGATTGGAAGCTTATGTTTTCTGGCAAGTACACCTAATCCTTTAATATGATCACTATGTTCATGAGTAACCAGAATACCTGAAAGTTTTTTAATATCTCGATCGATTTTCTCAAATAAGTTTGTCATCTGTTTTCCACTTAATCCAGCATCAACTAAAAATGCTTGATCATTTGCTTCAACATAAATTGCATTCCCCGTACTGCCGCTTGCTAGGACACTAAACTGCAAGCTCATATTTGTCACTCCTCTATTCCCTATTCCGTTAATTGTAAAACATCCCCTTCTAAGGCATTCACATAAAAATCTTCACTCTCTTCATCTTCCTTTTCAACAGTAAGATGCCAGGTCGGTGCTAAGATTTGTTGATTAGAAAGAGGGCTGTGAGTATAGTATCCATACTCTATCTTTACAACTTCACTATTTGACGATAAATAATTTTTATTATATAAAGCTTCGATTGCCTTTAAAGCAGTGATAGCTGCTTCTTTCTCTTCTACTTCTTTTATTTGTTCTAACATGGATTGCTCATAGCTAATAATTTCATTATCTTCATTAAGATGCAAAACAACCATTCCTATATGATCATCTTTTGATTGAAAAATAGTTCGACTATTATAACTCTGAATACATATTATAGAATTCATCTCTTCATCTGTATACCAATAATGATAAAGCTCACCAGAGATAATATTATCATTTAGGAATTGTGTAATTTTACTTTCTGTGTTAACATCCGGCAATGGAAAAGGCTTATCCAATAACATGTTCAGTGTTCGGAATGATTGATCTTCTTCAAAATTTGTATTAGGAAGTTCAATTGTTTGACCTTTCAGTTTTGCTACTTCTTCTATAGTAAAATCCTTACTCTTTGCTGTTATATAAAAGCTGTTATTGATATCATCCGGTAAATCATCAGGGTATTCAATTCCTTCTGCTGCTAGCCTTTCCTCAATCGTTGCCTCTTGAATAATCGCATAATCGGATTTATCTTGCAGCTCAAAGAATTCCATTGCTAAATAGATATCCAAGATAAGAAAGGCAAGGATAAAAATGGTCTTTGTTTTACTCCAATCCACTTTTATCACCCCTTTGCTGGCCGTCTATTTTTAGAACCCTTCCATCTTGCAATTCAACACACCAATTTGGAGTAATTTTCACAAATCGTTGATCAGTTTCTCCTCCTAGTTCATACATGATATACATATCTTTAACTTCCTTTATATCAATGGATGAGTCCTGGGATAGTGTATTCACCAATTCATGCCCCGACATTAATGTTACTGTGTAATTATTTGTTGGTATGTTTTTCATGAGTTGATAAGATGGACGTTTATAAATAGATATTTCATTTTGACTCCATTGTTGAGAGATACTCGTTGGTCCGAAAAATTCCTCATCTGATTCGAACACAGGAATGGATTGGATAGACATAATATATTTAATTTCTTGATTCAGCTCATTTATCTTATATAAAATATAATCATCTGTCCAACCACCATGATCATTTAAATAATCAATACTTTGACTGACGAGAGCACTGCTTTCAAGAAAGCTCGTATCTCTCAGTGTAGGATTTACGAATTCAACCTTATGTTCGCTTGAATGAAGGTTTAGCTCCCTCCAGCTATCTGTATAGCGATTTCTTAATGAATTGACATCTTGTTTTACATTTTGAGGATTACTAAATAATGCATTTTTAAAAGCAGAGCCATCAATTTCATCTGTAACATATTCGAAGCTATCGACCTTCACTTCATTCTCAGGTAATAAAATTTCAACATTTCCTTCTACACTATAAGCAAAGAATGGAGATAATTCATTTCTTTGCTTATAAATTTCTGCAACAAATTCATTAGCATCTGTAAGATTGACAGAGGTTTCAACAATTTTTTGTGTATTACTTGATACAAAATATACCTTTTGAACTTCTTTTTCCTGTGGAACATTTAAATAGATTCGATCAAATGTAATATCCAAAGCTGGTTCTGTCTCCCACTTAAACATTGTTGCAAATGTTTCAAAGGGGATCACATCAAGAAATCGAAGTTCTATTTTAGCTTCATCATTCCCATGTACCCAACTTGTAAAATCTTCCTTTGTAAAAGTGCGGGAAATCCGGTCACTACTTAAACTATAATCCCATTTTTGCATTTCCGACCAGAGGTTATTTATATATTGATTATCAAACGTACTGTAATGTTGCTGAGATGTATGCAGAAATAGCTTATTTGGTTTTATGACCTGGTATAGCTCTCGTTCCTGATTACTAAGAGGAACACTTTCAACAAAACTATTATTTTGAAGTTCTTCAAAGGGCGGCTGTGAATTCCATAAATTCCATGTAAAGAATAAACTAACAGCAACTAATATTGTTAATAGCACACTTTTTATTGACTCTTTATTCATTCCCACTCATCCTCTTGTTCCGGATTGTATGGCAGAGTAAAGAATACAGTTGTTCCTGAACCTTCCTTACTTTGTGCCCATATATCTCCTCCATGTGCTTGAACCATTTCTTTTGCAATCGCTAAACCTAAGCCTGTTCCTCCCAGCTTACGAGTTCGAGCTTTATCTACACGGTAGAAACGATCAAAGATTTTATTAACACTATCCTTTGGAATCCCGACACCTTCATCTCTCACTCGAATTTGAATTTCTGAAGGTAGAATATCAATGGTGAAAGTTACCTTTCCACCTTCTGGAGAGTACTTCAATGCATTAGAAATAATATTATCCAGCACCTGAGTAATTTTATCTGTATCTATCTCAACATAAAGAGGTTCTTTTGGGATATTTCGAATAAATGTTACGTGTTGAGATATTGTCATCTCAAATCGATCAATAATTTTCTGGAAGAAATCCGTAAAATTAATCCAGTCTTTTGTTAACTGATAATCTGTTCGATCAAGCTTTGATAACTGTAATAAATCATTGACTAGACGAATCATTCGTTCGGTCTCTGTTTGGGTCACATTTAAAAACTGCGGTGCAATCTCTTGATCTTTCCATGCTCCATCTGCCAACGCTTCTAAATAACTTCTCATGGTTGTAAGAGGAGTACGCAGCTCATGAGATACATTGGCAACAAACTCTCTTCTTTCCTGATCAATCTTCTCTTGCTCTGTAATATCATATAAAACGGCTATTAAGCCATCTGTTTTACCCATTTCTTTTTGAATAACAGAAAAGCTGACTCGCAAAATAAACGGGCGTTCATCTGTTCCTGTATCCAACACTAGTGATTCTTGCTCCTCAACTAAGCTCTCAAATGTATAATCATCACTGATTCCCAGGAGCTCTGTAATCGTTGCTTGCTGTACCGTTCCACGTGAAACATTTAGCATTTCTAGTGCAGGATTATTAATTAGAATGACTCGACCCTCACGATTTGTTGCAATAACACCATCAGTCATGTGAGCTATTACAGACGCTAATTTTTTCCGTTCTCCTTCTGTCGTTGCTTGTGCATCTTCCAGTTTTTCTGTTAAATAGTTAAAGGTAATCGCAAGTTGGCCAATCTCATCTTCTCCATATACTTTTACTTTCCTCGAGAAGTTACCATTGGCTAACTCAATTGCCTGCTTTCTCATATCAGACATTGGTCTCGTAATCGTTCTTGCCAAAAATATCCCCAGTGCTGCAGTAATTGCTAATGAAATCACAGTACCTGTCGCTAGTATTTTGTTTATAATACTCATTTGTGTAAAGACTTCTTCCATCGAGGCCATAACATAAACTGCGCCAATTGTTTGGTTATTATGGTTCACAGGAACCGTAATAATCCGAACACGGCTGTTTGTCTCGTTATGATAGGCTAGGCCCGTGTAATCAAGTCCTACCAATGCACGACGAACAGACTCTTCTGTTGTTTTCTTCCCTACAACATCCTGATTACTACTAGAGGTAGCGATAACAGTTTTATTTATGTCAATGACACGAACCTCTCTGATCTCCTCCGTGACAAAGTCCCGAAAAATCGACATAATTTCACTGTTAACGGTCTTTCCATCTGTGTACTCTTTAGGGTCTCGCGACATTTCCTGCTCAATATTATAAACCAACAGGCTAACTCGTTTAGTTAGAGAAGTCTCGAAGTTGGTTTTTAATGATGTTTCCAATTCTTTTACAAAATAAACACCAATAATTTGCATGGCTAACATGATTAGGAGTACATAAACAGTAACAAACTTAAAGTGAATAGATTGAAAAAACCTTACTCTTTTCATGTCTTTAATCCTGTTCTGATTGCTTTAAGTAATAGCCTACTCCACGTCTAGTTACGATCCAGGTCGGATGGCTCGGATTATCTTCGATTTTTTCCCTTAAGCGTCGAACAGTGACATCGACTGTTCTAACATCACCAAAATAATCATAGCCCCATACTGTTTGTAATAGATGCTCACGTGTCATAACCTGTCCAATATGTTGTGCGAGATAATGAAGTAACTCAAACTCACGATGTGTTAATTCAATTGTTTCTCCTCTTTTTGATACAACATAAGCATCAGGATGAATAACAAGTGATCCAATTGAAATTTCATTTGATGCGCCTTTTGCTTCATTTGAATCATTTGCTTGCTGTCTACGTAAGTTTGCTTTTACCCTAGCCAATAATTCCCGCGTACTAAATGGCTTTGTTACATAATCATCAGCACCTAGTTCCAGACCGAGTACTTTATCAATCTCAGAGTCCTTTGCGGTTAACATAATGATTGGCATTTCATGTTTTTTTCTCACTTCTCGACAGACTTCCATTCCATCTTTGTTTGGCAGCATAATGTCCAGTAAGATAAGATCAGGATTTATTTCTTCAACCATTTCTATTGCCTGATTTCCATCATATGCACAGTAAACCGCATAACCCTCTTTTTTAAGGTTAAATTGTAAAATATCTGCAATCGGTTTTTCATCATCTACAACTAATATCTTCTTTTCCATATTCTCGCCCCTTTAGTTATATGTTCGATATATTTGTCTTACGTTTGATTTCGATGTATTAGGGATGTGTGTTAATCACATCTATTTAAATGTACCATGTTCAAAGAATAGAATCATCTTTTTCAAAGATTCCCTTCTATATTTAGTTTACTATAGGTTTACCTGTGGTATAAAAATAATAATAACTTAAATAGAAAAAAGGGACTGACCTAAATAGTAAGTGTGTCAGACCCTTTCTATCATTTTATTATAAGTAATCTTGAGGGTTTTTGAGGTTTCCATCTTCATGAACTTCAAAGTGAAGGTGAATTCCTGTCGAATTTCCTGTTGACCCCATCACACCCAGCTTCTGTCCTTGTGATACAACTTGTCCAACACTGACAGAGATCGAGCTCAAATGTGCATAAACAGTTTTCATTCCGTTGTTATGATCAATGACAACTTTATTTCCATAACCGCCATTATATCCTGCTGATATAACCGTTCCGTTATCTGCAGCTTTTATTGTACGATCACTAGGTCTTGCTATGTCAATTCCCTTGTGTAGCTTGCCCCATCGCTGTCCAAGTCCACTGGAAATATAACCACCTACTGCCGGCCATGACAGATCACCGGTTCCTCTTGAAGGAATGATCTTCGTCCCTTTTATAATAATTTCGTTCACTGGTTCCTTTAGTACTTTTTCAGATAATACCTCTTGCTGAATCTTAGAACCATTTTGTTTTGTCATACTATAATGAATCAAGCTTTCCCCATTTTCACCTTCTTGAGAAACTTTCTCTTCTCCCTTAGGCATGGAGTCATCTTCTTTTATTTCAGTTTTATAAGCAATCGTTTCCTTCTCAGAAACTTCCTCTTTTACTTGAACCATTACAAATGGCTGTAACTCAGTTACATTTAAAAATTCACCTGGTTTAATAACCGAGTCTTCTTTAAGTTCAGGATTGAGTTCTAATAGCTCTTCAAGAGAAAGATCATGTTTAGATGCGATTTCTCCAAGAACATCATTCTCCTGCACCTCATATTTTTTATCGACAGGGGTTCCTTTTTCTAGAAGATTTAATCCTTGCTCAGACGTCATAATCTTATCAGGTGATACTTTTTTGGTTTCCATTGTAACATCTTTTGTAAATGAAACCTCGGTAATGCGGGATTGTCCCTCTTCAAGTGCAGGTAAGGGTTGATTCACTTGACGTGAAGCTAATTCATCTAAAAGATTCTTTGAAACAAATTTCTGTTTATATTCTTCTAACACCTTCTCGGCATTAGAATGATCTTGAAACGCTGCGACTTCTTGACCATTGATGCTCAAGACAGTCCCTTCCACTACAACATCAAGCTCTTTTTCCAAATTCTCCACGACTTCTGCATTATTAAAAACAGGTCGAAACATTTTTTCTGGAATGATCTCAATATCTTCGACTGTTAATTGAAAATCTTTATATTTATCTATTACTTTATTAATTTTTGATTTACTAAACTCTTCTATAACATCTTGATTATCAACTGTCCCCATATACTTACCCTCATGATAGATATGGTAAACAGATACTAATGAATCTTCAGCTTGAGCATGCACCCCAAAGAATAAGGTTGTCGCTAAAACTATACCCATAGTAAGCTTTTTAAAAGGTGAACGCTTTTTTACTGGTTTTCCTTTTCCTTCATCCAGCGCTCTAATAGAACGTTTAAACAATGGTATTTCCTCCTAAATCTATTAAGTAACGCACGTTTAAATGCCTACTACTCCGAATTTACTCTTAAATACCGACAAAATTCACGTCATTTTACCCTTTACTAATTTAACACAGAATCTTTAATCGTACGGTTTTTTCATCAAATTGTAATACTACTGTATTATTGGATACAATTTTTGGTTCTATTGTCGTATCATGGCATGCTTTTTTTTCAAAAAGAAAAGACATGAATCTAAAGATTCATGTCTTTTTTGAGTGGCTCGGGACGGAATCGAACCGCCGACACATGGATTTTCAGTCCATTGCTCTACCAACTGAGCTACCGAGCCATTATAAGTATGTATTGTATGGAATGAATTAAAGCAGATGTTCAAGTACTTATTATTGTTTCTACTAATCAGGTTGCATTTTTGCTTTTCTAATTAGGCAATCGTCCTCATCTCAGGAAGATTTTTTCAAGAAGCCACTCGATGAGTACGCTGATGCGTATTCGATGAAGCTTATTCGTTCGTGCTCTACCAACTGAGCTACCGAGCCATACTAAGTATACGGCTTCCACTAAGCTTCGAATCTCTTCGTCAGCTCCATCGCTCACATCCTCACGTATGGTCATACGCTCCGGTGCTCGCTCAGTCGCTTCCTCGACCTTCTCGCTTATTGAAACCCTCTTACTCTTAAATTAATAACCACTATGTAAAGTTTAAATCATAATATGTATAAATGGCGGTCCGGACGGGACTCGAACCCGCGACCTCCTGCGTGACAGGCAGGCATTCTAACCAACTGAACTACCGGACCAATGGTAGATTTAAATAATGGTGACCCATACGGGATTCGAACCCGTGTTACCGCCGTGAAAGGGCGGTGTCTTAACCGCTTGACCAATGGGCCACTGTTTTTTTAAAAAAACAATGGTGAGCCATGAAGGACTCGAACCTTCGACCCTCTGATTAAAAGTC
Source organism: Bacillus sp. J37 (assembly GCF_000518865.1). Lineage (GTDB taxonomy): Bacteria > Bacillota > Bacilli > Bacillales > Bacillaceae > Metabacillus. Next base: position 25,745 of record NZ_JAEK01000031.1, read on the forward strand.
AGATGCTCTACCAACTGAGCTAATGGCTCATTTTATAATGAGTTGTTACTTAACAGGACGAGATCTATCATAACATCAACCGAACTACTTTACAATATATTTTTATAAAAAAATATTTTTTAAAATAAAAGGGAGGGGTACACCCCCCCACTATACTTAGCTATACACGCTGCGAATAACGTTTGTTTGTGAACGATCTGGTCCAACAGAAAAGATAGATAATGGAATTCCTGTAAGTTGAGAAATACGTTCAACATAATGTCTAGCGTTTGCAGGTAATTCACTTAGATTACGTACACTTGTAATATCCTCTGTCCAGCCTGGTAATTCCTCATATACTGGTTCACATTCTGCTAAGACTTTTAAGCTTGCAGGATACTCGTTGATTGTTTCACCTTTATATTTATAGGCAACACAGATTTTTAATGTTTCAATACCTGTTAACACATCAATAGAGTTTAGTGAAAGATCTGTTAATCCACTCACACGTCTTGCATGACGGACAACAACACTATCAAACCAGCCTACACGACGTGGGCGTCCAGTTGTTGTTCCATATTCACGACCAACTTCACGGATTTGATGACCAATCTCATCATTAAGCTCTGTAGGGAATGGACCATCTCCTACACGAGTAGTATATGCTTTTGACACACCTACAACATGATTGATTTTTGTTGGTCCAACACCAGAACCGATTGTTACTCCTCCGGCAACCGGATTTGATGATGTAACAAATGGATATGTACCTTGGTCAATATCCAGCATAACTCCTTGTGCACCTTCAAATAGAACACGACGTCCTTCATCTAAAGCATCGTTTAAAACTACTGAAGTATCTACAACATATTTCTTAAACTGTTGACCATATTCATAATATTCATCCAGGATTTCTTCAACTGTAAAACCTTCTACTTCATAGAATTTTTCTAACAGGCGATTTTTCTCTTGAAGAGCTCTGGAAAGTTTTTCTTCAAATACATCACGCTCTAATAAATCAGATATACGAATCCCAACACGAGCCGCTTTATCCATATACGCCGGACCGATTCCCTTTTTTGTTGTTCCAATCTTATTAGCACCTTTACGCTCTTCCTCTACCTCATCTAATTTTAGATGGTATGGCAGAATGACATGAGCACGATTGCTGATGCGTAAATTATCTGTTGTGACTCCACGTTCATGCAAATAAGCAAGTTCTTTTACAAGCGCCTTTGGATCAACAACCATTCCGTTTCCAATTACGCTAATTTTATCTTTATAAAAAATCCCTGATGGAATCAAATGAAGCTTGTATGTTTCTCCATCAAATTTAATCGTATGACCTGCATTGTTACCACCTTGATAACGAGCAATAACCTCTGCATTTTCAGAAAGGAAATCTGTAATCTTTCCTTTACCTTCATCTCCCCATTGAGTTCCAACAACTACTACTGAAGACATTCCGTGCACCTCCGTAATTTCGCACTATTCAAACATGTATATTTTAACAATCACAGAATTGAAAGTCAATGTAAATACGAACAATATTCAATAAAGTTACTGTATTTGTTCGTAAATACAACATATATATAGAAGAATCTTTCTACTCTGTTTTTTAAAATGTTTTTTAAACCCAAGTCTAGTGTTTCCAATTAAATATAAATACATTAGGAAAACTTGAGTTATTATCATTTTCAATGGTTGTTATATAAGAAGACTGCAACCTCCTGTGCGATCTAATAATGCTAAGGAATGCACTGAAGCTCGATACCAACACTACGTACAAAACTTTTTCTTTCTTTTCTGTATACAAAAAAGGAGATTGCTCTATGCAATCTCCTTTTACGCTGGAACACCTTCATCATCAAATCGCCGTTCTAAATTAACGAACTTATTATATTCTTTTACGAATGCTAACGAACATGTACCAACCGGGCCATTACGTTGTTTTGCAATAATGATTTCAATAATATTTTTGTTTTCGGATTCCTTATCGTAGTAGTCATCACGATATAGGAAGGCAACAATATCAGCATCCTGCTCAATACTTCCTGATTCACGAATATCAGACATCATCGGACGTTTATCCTGACGTTGCTCAACTCCACGCGATAACTGTGATAATGCAATAACAGGCACTTTTAATTCACGAGCTAATTCTTTAAGTGAACGGGAAATTTCTGATACCTCTTGTTGACGGTTATCTGTACGGCCGTTTCCTTGAATCAATTGAAGATAGTCAATTAAGACCATTCCAAGTCCACTTTCCTGCTTTAGTCTACGACATTTAGCACGAATATCACCAACTCGAATACCAGGTGTATCATCAATATAGATCCCAGAATCAGAGAGACTTCCCATTGCCATTGTAAGCTTACCCCAGTCTTCCGGTGTTAAAGATCCTGTTCTTAATCTCTGTGCATCAATATTTCCTTCTGCACATAACATCCTCATCACAAGCTGATCTGCACCCATCTCAAGACTGAATATGGCTACATTTTCATCTGTCTTTGTTGCTACATTTTGAGCAATATTCAAAGCAAAGGCTGTTTTACCAACAGATGGACGAGCCGCTACAATAATGAGATCGTTTCGCTGAAACCCGGCTGTCATTCTATCTAATTCTATAAACCCTGTTGGAATACCTGTAACATCACCTTTCCGGTCATGAAGGGTTTCAATATTATCATAGGTTTGTACAAGTACATCTTTAATGTTTTGAAAGGCACCGGCGTTTTTTCGCTGTGCAACCTCCATAATTGTCTTTTCGGCTTCACTGAGTAAGACTTCAACCTCATCTTCTCTGCTATATCCATCCTGTGCAATGGTAGTAGCTGTACGAATCAGTCTTCTTAAAATTGATTTTTCTTCAACGATTTTTCCGTAGTACTCTATATTTGCAGCTGTTGGTGCTGAGTTTGCCAAATCACTTAGATAGGAAACTCCACCTACTTCTTCTAGTAAATTTACATCAGCTAATTCAGAAGTTACCGTTACTAAATCTACCGGCTCACCTTTGTCTGAAAGCTCAAGCATCGCATTATATATTTTCTGATGGGCAGCACGATAAAAATCATCAGGAATTAATAGCTCTGATGCTAAAGTAAGAGAGGATGGTTGTAGGAAAATAGCTCCTAAAACAGCCTGTTCTGCTTCAATATTTTGTGGTGGAATACGATCACCAAGTAACTCGTTAATGATGATCACCGTCCTTTAAGTTTATAGTAATCTACTACTAAGGATAAAAAAAAAGTGGCTCCGCTTCAAGACAAATTTCACTCTTTCCACCAAACCACAACCATTACCAACATTTACTTACTGTTCTTTTACATGGACTTTGATCGTTGCACTTACTTCAGGATGAAGCTTAGCAGGGACATTTGTATACCCAAGTGCACGAATACCATCTGGTAAATCTAGCTTCCGTTTATCAAGTTTAATACTATGGGTTTTCTTCAGCTCATCAGCAATTTGCTTGCTTGTTACAGAACCGAATAAACGACCGCCTTCACCTGATTTCGCTTGGATTTCAACCGTTAATTTTTCAAGATCAACCTTTAGTTGCTGCATTTGTTCCAGTTCTTCTATCGCTTCCTGCTCTACTTTTTTCTTTTGTGCATTTAATGAACTAACATTTGCGTTTGTTGCTTCTACTGCAAGGCCTTGCTTGATTAAGAAATTATGTGCATAGCCGTCAGCAACATTTTTTACTTCTCCTTTTTTCCCTTTACCTTTAACATCTTTTAAAAAGATTACCTTCATGATTTTGTTCCTCCTTCTAGATAGTCTTCTAATGTTAATTTTAATCTATTTTCTGCTTCTTGTAACGTCGTTTGCTGCATTTGAGTGGCTGCATTTGTTAAATGACCACCGCCATCAAGAGCTTCCATAATGATCTGTACATTTACATCTCCCAAGGATCTGGCACTAATACTTATAATTTCCTCATTACGTTTCGCAATAACAAATGAAGCCTCAATACCATTCATTGTTAGTAACGTATCTGCAGCTTGTGCGATCGTTACTTGCTCATAAAAGTCAACATCCTCCGCAACTGTTATTGCAATTCCTTCTTTAAAAATAGAGGCATTCTGAATGAGCTTAGCACGCTTTACATAACTTGTAATGTCTTCTTTTAAGAATTTTTGTACTAATACTGTGTCAGCACCTTTTGCTCTTAAATAGGAAGCTGCGTCAAATGTGCGGGATCCGGTGCGAAGTGTAAAGCTTTTGGTATCTACAATAATACCTGCCAATAAAGCCGTCGCTTCAATCATATTTACTTTTAAATGCTTCGGCTGATATTCCAATAGTTCTGTTACTAACTCTGCTGTAGAAGAAGCGTACGGCTCCATATAGACAAGAATCGGATCCTTTATAAACTCTTCTCCCCGTCTATGGTGGTCAATGACAATGACATGCTCACTTCTTGATAATACTCTTTCATCAATAACTAATGATGGTTTATGAGTATCTACCACAATTAAAAGTGTATCATCTGTCATGATTTCCAGTGCCTGCTCCGGAGTAATAAACCTTGACCATAGTTCCGGATGTAATTTTACCTCAGCAAATAATTGTTCTACACCCGAATCAAGTGCATCCGGATCTAAAATAATAAATCCTTCTTTTTCATTTACTTGTGAAACCTTCAAGATTCCAATAGCCGAACCAATTGCATCCATATCAGGATATTTATGGCCCATGATCATCACTTTATCACTTTCAATTACAATTTCCTTTAAAGCATGGGAAATCACCCGTGCACGAACTCTGGTCCGCTTCTCCATTGGATTCGTTTTCCCACCAAAGAACTTCACCTTTCCATTTTGCTGCTTGATGGCTACCTGATCTCCTCCACGCCCTAATGCAAGGTCTAGACTTGATTGGGCTAAGTCTCCAAGCTCTTGCAAAGAAGATACACCAGAGCCTACTCCAATACTTAATGTTAGCGAAACATTATTGATTGTCGTTTTCTCACGTACTTCGTCTAGTATTGAGAACTTTGTTTTCATTAATTTTGTTAAAATATCTTCGTTTAATACTCCGATAAATCTTTCAGAAGAGGTTCTTTTAAGAAAGACACCGTAATCCTTTGCCCATTTATTTAATAGTGATGTTACCTCGCTATTTATAGCACTTCTTGTTTGATCATCCATCCCTTGAGTAACCTCATCATAATTATCCAGGAATATAAATGCTAAAGCTGTTCGTTCATCTTCATATTGCTTTTCAATCTCGATTTGCTCAGTAACATCAAAGAAATAAATTAAACGCTCTTCTCTTTTAATGATCACCCTAAATTCCCTGTCATACAATGCGATTGTATCTGACTCAACTTCTTGTTTGATCAGCGGAACTAAAGAATCGGCAAGATCAAAGAGTGACCTGCCAACAAGTGTATCCTCATCAAAACAAGACGTCATAAAGGGATTCGACCATTCAATTTGAAATTGATCATTAAAAAGCATAATTCCAATTGGCATTTCCATTAATGCTTCTTCGCCCACTTTTTTCAGTCGATATGAGAGCGTTGTTATGTACTCCTCCATCTCAGCTTTAAAATCTGAAAGAGCTCTTTTAATAAAATAAAGGACAGTGGCTAGAATAACCAATAAAATAGATCCAAGGATCCAATTATAAATGCATATAAAAAGTACTGCTATCACTGTTACGCCAATCAATGCATAAATAGGATAACGGATTAATGGTTTTTCATAAAAACTTGGCATGTTGTTTTCATCAACTCCTCGCAACAGTGAATAAAACCTATTTTTTTGATAATTTACCACGGAGAGGAAACCCTAAATCAATTATACCTAAGATTCTTATAAGATAAAGGAGTATTGGAATAAGAAATGAGCCGATTAAAATTGAAATTGGCACAGCCTTTGACCATCCCTTTACATATGAATAATAAAAAATAAATGAGAATCCTTGCATAATAACAAAAAATTGCAAGATAAAATAAAGGTTAATTATAGCAGTAAAATAGAAGGTTTCTGTATCTTGATTCACCATTAGCAAAATAGAAACAATTAAATAATACCATACAATACTTTGCGGCAGTTTCCAATCGCGAAAAGGTTTTAATGGAGCAAGATCAAACCTTAATCTTTTTAATATCGGCATAGCAAGTAAATGAGTAATAACAGCTGAAATCATTCCAATTGTCACAAATATTGTAGGAACTAAATGAACCATTAATTCCAATCCTTCTTCTAATTGAGCGAACTGTGCATTGATTTGCTCTTCAGCCGTAAATGACTCCAAAATTTTTTTTGATTGTTGAATGGATTGTTCAAGGAGACTAATTGAATCCTGGATAAAATCGATATTCATAAATAGCTTGGCACCAATATAGGCAACAATCATGCTAAATGTATAAGCTAAGCTTCCCCCAACCAGTACCCCGAGTGTTTGCTTACGCTTATAAAAATAGCCCATTATGACACCACTTAAACCAAAAGTAACAGCTGTTAACACGCTAAATATAGAGCCAAACAAAATCGAAAGAATACTTCCTGCAAAAATGAGCAGAAACGTAAGTCGAATACCATGCCTGAGCGTAAAAATGATAAAAGGCAATGGCAAAGCAAACAGAACAATCGTCCCAATAACAGGGACGTATCTTGCAAAAAGCATCAGAACTAAATAAAGTGCTATTAATACAGCTCCTTCTGTTAAAACATGAGCCTTTTTCACAATGACACCTCTTTAAAATCATCTAAGAAAAGCGCAAGCGCCTAGATCAACCATCTAAACAAATCCTTCTATGTAACATGTCTTTACTAAATCTTACCCTAAAATTTCTTTAAAAATGCGGTATTTAATGACGAAAAAAGCACAGATAGGAATAAATCCATCTCTGTGCTTTTCATTCATTATTCACCAGCAACATATGGTAATAAAGCCATTTGACGAGCACGTTTGATTGCTACAGTCAATTTGCGTTGGTATTTAGCGCTAGTACCTGTTACACGACGAGGTAAGATTTTACCACGCTCAGATACGAACTTTTTAAGTAAATCTACATCTTTATAATCGATGTGTGTGATTCCGTTAGATGTGAAGAAACACACTTTACGACGTTTTGCACGTCCACCTTTACGTCCGCCTGCCATGATCAATTTCCTCCCTTCTATTTTAAATGTTTATCTATTAAAACGGTAAGTCATCGTCAGATATATCAATAGGTTTTCCATCATTTGCAAATGGATCGTCATCAAAGCTTGTACGACCTTGATTACGCTGATTTTGATCTGAACCGAATGGGTTTTGATTGCCAGAATTACCACCTTGGTACCCACCAAAGTTATTATTATTGTTGACGTTATTGTTGTTATTTCCTCCACCACTTGCTCCTCTAGGTTCAAGGAATTGGACACTTTCTGCAACAACTTCTGTTACATAAACACGTTTTCCAGTTTGATCTTCATAACTACGTGATTGCAATTTACCGTCAACACCTGCTAAGCTTCCTTTTTTCAGAAAGTTCGCTACGTTTTCAGCCTGTTTTCGCCAAATCACACAGTTAAGAAAATCTGCTTCTCTCTCACCTTGTTGGTTTGTAAACGTACGGTTTACAGCTAGCGTGAAGGTAGCAACAGCTACTCCGCTTGGTGTGTAACGCAGATCTGGATCTTTTGTTAGTCTTCCAACTAGTACAACTCGATTCAACATCAGAACCATCCTTTTTTGTATATCTTATCTATCACGATTAGTCTTCTTTTTTAATTACGATATGGCGAATGATATCTTCGCTGATTTTCGCTAAACGATCGAATTCTTGAACAGCTGCAGCTTCAGAGCTTACTTGAAGAAGCATATAGTAACCATCACGGAAATCATTGATTTCATATGCTAGGCGACGTTTGCCCCACTCTTTCGCTTCTGCTACTTCCGCACCATTCTCAGATAAAACGTTGTTGAAACGCTCTACTAAAGCTTTCTTAGCTTCATCTTCAATGTTTGGGCGGATGATGTACATAACTTCGTACTTTCTCATCATCTTACACCTCCTTTTGGTCTAAACGGCCCACAACTGGGCAAGGAGCAATTAAATAAATAAATTACTCACAATTAGGTATTATAACAAAAAGGTTCGAAACACGCAAGTTAGCAAATTAAACATTGAAACGGAAGTGAATAACATCTCCATCTTGAACAATATATTCTTTTCCTTCCAAACGAACCTTTCCTGCTTCACGTGCTGCTCCCATTGTTTTGGCTGCTAGTAAATCCTCATAAGAGACTGTTTCAGCACGAATGAACCCTCTCTCAAAATCAGTATGAATGATGCCTGCACACTGAGGAGCCTTCATTCCTTTTTTAAATGTCCAAGCACGAACCTCTTGTTCACCAGCAGTAAAATAAGTAGCTAGTCCAAGAAGCTGATAAGATGCTTTAATCAGTTGGTCTAAGCCTGATTCTTCTATGCCAAGTTCCTCTAAGAACATTTCTTTTTCTTCGCCCTCAAGCTCAGCAATCTCTGATTCAATTTTTGCGCATACAACGATTACTTCTGCATTTTCAGCAGCAGCAAATTCACGTACCTGCTTAACATAGGGATTGTTTGAAGGATCTGCTACTTCATCTTCACTAACATTTGCCACATAAAGAATCGGTTTAATTGTTAGAAGATGCAATTGCTTCACATATTTAAGTTGTTCTTCATTAAATTCAACTGCACGTGCAGGCTTTTCACTTTCAAATGCTTCTTTCAGTTTCACTAAAACTTCATGTTCAAATACAGCTGTTTTTTCCTTTTGCTTCGCCAATTTAGCAACGCGATCAATACGCTTATCAACTGTTTCTAGGTCAGCTAAAATCAATTCTAAATTGATTGTTTCAATATCTGAAATTGGATCTACCTTACCTGATACATGTGTAATATTGTCATCTGCAAAACAGCGCACAACATGGCAAATTGCATCTACTTGTCGAATATGTGAAAGGAATTTATTTCCTAAGCCTTCACCTTTACTTGCACCTTTAACAATTCCTGCAATATCAGTAAATTCAAATGCAGTTGGAATTGTTTTTTTCGGCTTTACAAGTTCTGTTAGTTTTTGTAAACGTTCATCAGGAACTTCTACAATTCCTACATTTGGATCTATTGTACAGAATGGATAGTTTGCTGATTCTGCTCCAGCTTGTGTAATTGCGTTAAATAATGTAGATTTTCCTACGTTAGGTAGACCTACAATTCCAGCTGTTAATGCCATTTTTCCCACTCCTCTATCATAAAACAAAGAAATTTGTCCGTTTTCAATCAATCTTCAACAATTATAGATAGTAAATGCTTAAAATACAAGCTTACATGTTAAATAACACTGTTTTAGAAAAGGCCGTTTTCACGTACTTTGTTCTTTTCAATGCAGTTAGAGGTTAAGAATTAGTCCGTTCCATTGCGCTGCAGTCACTCCATGCGCCGGGGAGGAAGCTGAGCCTCCTCGGCTTCGCCTGCGGGGTCTCAGCCTTTCCTCACTTCCCGCAGGAGTCGATTGTCTTCAGCTCCATTCCACTATAGAGTTTAAATAGTGTTTTAACCTCTGCGAAAACATACTGAAAAAAACATGTTTTTGTAATTAGTACCTTCAAAATAGTTTGATTAAAAGCTCCGTTTATACTCGCTTTCCGTAGGGCAGTCAGTGAGCTGTTTGAAAATTATACTTTTAAAAAAGATATTAAAAAAGAGCCATTGCAGCTCTTTATAAAAAAATCAATCTACTTTTTCCAAGCCTACTAAACAGTCATATAAAGTACTTCCTTGTCCATTATCTGATACACGGTCAGGTGTGAGAAGGTTAACTGAACCACCGAACTTATGCCATAATCCTTCATCAACATTTATTGTTTTAGGATGTGCTTTTTTCATAATTTTGACTGTACCGTTTAATTCTCCACGGCTATTATGAATTCTCACCTTGTCTCCTTCAGCTAATTGCTTTTCGAGTGCAATATCCTCTGATACTTCAATTTTTACTGATTGCATAGCTTCTATTAACACATAATGCTGCGAATGATTTGAGCGTAATGGATGAATCGATAGTAACTGATAAGGATATTTCTCTGCTAGTCCAGGGTTTGTATGTCCTGATTCAACAGGGAATAGATATTGCGGTTTACCTACAAATCCTTTTATAGATCCTAATTCTGACGTAAACTCAAATTTCCCGCTCGGTGTTGAAAATTTCATATCATTCCATGGTGTATAGTTAACAGGTAATGGCAGTCTTTTTTCCTCTTTAAGCTTATTAAGTGTAATACCCTCTGACTCAAGCCCCATCATTCCCATTTTCAGAAACTCGTCTCTTGTATAGGAAAATTCCTTACCAAACCCTAATCGTCCTGCCAGCTGTGTCCAAATCCATAAATCAGACTTTGCCTGACCTGGAGGTTCTACCAGTTTTTCTCCATAATTTACATAATGATGATACATAGATGCATAATAGATATCTTCTTCTTCAAAGACAGTTGTAGCAGGTAAAACATAATCAGCCATCTCAGCTGTATCTGTTAAAAAATGATCAATCACTACAACAGTTTCAACTGACTGAAATGCTTTAATGATTTTTGTAGAGTCAGGAACCTGGGCAATCGGATTTCCACATGTCACAATAATCATTTTGATCGTTGGATCAATTGATTTCAATATTCCATCAGCCTGTTCCATCATTGTAAAAGTTCTGGATTCCGTTTTTTTATCATTTAAAGCAAGAGCATTCATACTAAAGCTCTTCCCAACCTGAATATTGCCGAAGTTGGCTCCACCACCTCGAACTCCAACATTCCCACTTATGGCAACTAATGCATCAATTAAACGGATTGTATTTCCACCATTTGCATATCGCTGCATCCCAAGTCCCAGGAATGTTGAGGTTGGCCCATTTGCAAAAATGGAAGCTAAATATTCAATTTCTGATAAAGAAATCTCTGCCTTTGAACAAATTTCATCGATCGTGAATTGATTTAACAACTCAAGTAAGTCGTTGTATCCTACAGTATAGTTTTCAATAAAATTTGTATCTTCTTTATTTTCCTGAATAAGTACTTTCATAATACCTATCGCTACTAGACCGTCCATACCCGGTTTAATCGAAATATATTGATCAGAAATTTTTGCTGTTGCATTATAAATGGGATCTATAACAGTAATTGTTGCTCCCTGCTTTTTTGCTTCTTGGAGCTTTTGAAACAAATGCATATTCGTTCTTGCTACATTTCTTCCCCAAATAACAATATGTTGGCTATGGAGAATATCATCCGGAGCATGACTATCCGAGCTACCGAAGTCCCAAGTTTGAGCTTCAATACCAGATCCCCAGCAAATACTACCAACTAAATGAGTTGCTCCTCCAAAACAATTAAAGAATCTTTTATCTAGATTTTTTAATAGGCCATTATTTGCATAGTCATGACTATGCAAAACTGCAGTAGGTCCATATAATTCCTTAATATCGCTCATTTTTTCAGCAATCTCATCAAGAGCCTGATTCCAGGAGATTTCTTTAAAATGGCCATCAACCTTTTTTAAAGGAACAGTTAATCTCTTTTTTGAATTTGTCTTCGTTTCTAGCATCCGTCCTCTTCCACAAATCTTACCTTGAGTAATTGGATGGTCTTTATCTCCTTCAACCTTCACTACTTTTCCGTTCTCAACTGTTACTTCAAAACCACAGCTATCCCAGCAATTTAAGGGACATGATGACTTAAATACTTGTTTCATATTTGCTCATCCCCACTTACAATTCGTTTGCTTCCTCGTTTCGAACCAATACTTTTTTTAATTTTCTAGAAAACTCCCTGCGAGGAATGAGTACACTATGATCACAACCTTGGCATTTAATCCGTACATCCATTCCCATTCTAATAATTTTCCACTCATTTGTTCCACATGGATGCTGTTTTTTCATTTCAACAATATCATTTAAACCAAATTCTTTATCCAATTTAATGCCTCCTCCTTAACTGACTTCTTCTTTTCTGTTATACATAACCATACGTGGATAAGGAATCTCAATACCCTTTTCACTAAGTCTTATTTTAATATCTTTTCTGAGCATTCTCGCAATATGGAAATGCTTCATCGGTGCAACTTCACATGTCACACGAAGAGTAACTTCAGAAGCTACTAAATTTTGAACTCCTAATAATTCAGGAGGATGAATAATGTCTTCATATTTATCTTGTATTTCAATTAATAGTTCTTGAATGATTCTTTCTACTTTGGGAATATCACTTTCATACGCAATACTAATATCAACTACTGCAATACTATTATTAAGAGAGAAATTTGTCACTTCTGTTATATTTCCATTTGGTAAAATATGAACTTCTCCAGTCCAACTCTTTATTTTCGATGTACGCAGCCCTATTTCTTCAACCGTTCCTTCAAAGGAGGATATACGGACATAGTCACCTACAGAAAATTGATCCTCAAAAATAATAAAAAAGCCTGTAATAATATCCCTCACTAAATTTTGTGCACCAAAGCCAACTGCTAAGCCAACAATTCCTGCCCCAGCAAGTAAAGCTGCCACATCAAGGCCCAATGTTTCTAACACCATTATAATGGCAATAAAATACACAACATAAGTGAGAATATTTTCAAGTAACCTTGCCAAAGTATTTTCTCTTCGCTCAGAAATCCTGATTGGTGCTTTCCCGCGAAATAAAAATACTTTACTAATGGCAAGTTTGCCGATTCGAATAAAGGCAATTGCTATAATGAAAATCAAACAAATCTTCAGAATACCTTGTCCTAATGATATCCATAACTCTATATTTGTTATGTAATCTATCATTTGATCCCATAACTTTTCTACCAACTTCAATAAAATCACCCTTTTAAGTAAACTTAAATCACCATTTGCATAGCCAATTATACTCCATATCCTACAAAATTTCGCACGAAAAATTGTTAAACTTTATTTAAATGTATTCGTCTGTAGAGACAGGAATTATGTCGTAATTCCTCCGTATTTCATAGTAAGGGTGCAAATCTGAAAGAATAAAAGATCAAAAATCATGTTGAACCTACTCACGTGTTCGATATCGACTTAAAATCGGATAAAGCAAAATCGTTACAAGCAAATATAGATTGATTAAACCATATAAAGGATATAAAATTGCCACCAAATTTGCAAAACCAAACCGAGTAAATGGAAGCATAATGATAACTAAAATGGCCGCCATAATCCAAAAGGGCATTTTCATTAGATCCTTTAGTCGTGAAGCAAGTCCAAATATACCTGAAACAGCAGTTGTATAGATGGCAAGCCATAGCATAATGGACATAAACAGGAAGAATGCAAAAGGAGATCCTTTTAAGATAGCAAAAAGAGGTATTTCATATTCTGCCAGATAGTCAGACATTTGCACTAATGTTTCATTATAAACAAAGGAAATAGCTCCTAATACAACCCCGCTTCCTATGCTCGCAATCTTCGCTTCCTTCAACCCCTTCATTTCTTTTCCAAGTGCAGATAATACAGCAATTAGTGGTAAAATATTCAGGGCTGTAAAGGTAAAAGCTGCAGGCCAATTGTATTGTTTATTTAAATCAAGAACCCATGAATGATGATGGGAAATATTAAAGGATAATAAAGAATAAAAGAGCCCAAATACAAGCAATGGAATCACAATAGCATTCAGCTTAATAATTCCATTTGTGCTTCCAACAAACAGAAGAATGAGTAATATGGCGAAAACAGCAATTCCAATCCAATAAGGAATTGAAAAGGCTTCAAGTGTGGCCCCTCCTCCAGCAATCATAACAATCGTTGTTGTAAACAAATACAATACGATGAGTACATCGTACACATAAGAAAGCTTTTTACCTATTAACCTTTCTAAAATCGGAAAGAAATGGCTGGATTTTTCTTCATAACTAATTTTCATAATCACGTAGACAGCAATGATAAAAATAACAGTAAAAATGACAATTGCCAGTCCACTTTCAAAGCCGAAAAACTCCCACAATTCCCTCCCAGATGCATATCCTGCTCCAATGATTGTTCCTAAGATTAGAAACATCCATTTAATACCTGACCTCATTTTCTCACCTCATATGGTTGTCCTAATTAAAACGAACATGTATAGAATCGAACATTTCTCCGTATACTGTTACTACTATGACATGGGAGTGAATTCTATGAATCTAAAATCAGGTCTTTTTCAATCAGGCAAGAATCAAGATCGCATCCATTATGAAGATGAAAGAGCTACATCTCTTTTAACAAATATGCTTATAGAGCATTTGCCAAAGCTATTCTATAAGCCTATCGTTATTATTTGTATTGGAACAGATCGCTCCACCGGAGATTGTTTAGGCCCTTTAATAGGCACTTCCATCAAAAAAGAATTAAGTCTTTTCCATGTCTATGGGACCTTAAAAGATCCCGTTCATGCTGTGAATTTAGAGGAAACCATTCAATATATAAAAGAGAAACACCGCAACCCCTTCATTATTGCAATTGATGCTTGTTTAGGCAGATTTAAAAGCGTGGGATATATGGAAGTTGCAAAAGGCTCAATAAAGCCTGGTGCTGGTGTGAATAAAGAATTACCTGAGGTTGGTGATATGCATATTACCGGCATCGTGAACATTAGCGGTTATATGGAATTTCTTGTTTTACAGAATACAAGGTTACATTTAGTTATGAGCATGGCCGATATTATTGCGATAGGAATTATAGAAGCTGAGAAGGTCTATTTAGAGAAGCGTATTACAGTCAGAAGAAATTGGATGGCAAATCAAGATACTGCTATTAACTAAATCACTTTCTAATAAATGAAATCAATTTAATGTCTATATGAAAAAACACTGCAAATATGCAGTGTTTGGATTCCTATTTTATGAAAAATTATATTGTATAAGAACGATGATAGTAATAATTACAATACTTGGTAACAAATTTGCCACTCTTATTTGCTTTAATCCTAATATATTGATTCCTATTGCTATAATAAGCACTCCACCTGTAGCTGTTAATTCTTCAATCAGACGCTCTAACAGAGAGTCTGACAAAAATTGATGAATTACATTTGCAAATAAGGCTATTCCCCCTTGATAAAGGAAGACTGGAATAGCCGAAAATATTACACCTATCCCAAGGGTACTTGCTAATACCATACTTGTAAAACCATCAATCATTGATTTTGTCAGGAGTACAGAATGATCCTGTCTTAATCCACTATCTAGTGCACCTATTATAGCCATAGCCCCTACAACAAAGATTAACGTGGCCGTTACAAACCCTTGGGCGATATTTCCGGTAGAGGATTTGCCAATCTTCTTCTCCAGCATATTTCCCAAACCATGAAGATGATTTTCCAGTTTCAACCATTCTCCCAAAACTGCTCCTATAACTAAACTTACGATAATAAAGAAAAAGTCGTCACTCTTCATAGCCATATCTATTCCTAAAACAACTACAGAGAGTCCAATAGCTGTCATGACTGTTTGCTTCATTTGTTCAGGGATTTTTCTAAGTAATAGACCAATTATTGTTCCAAGGATAATTCCTAAGGCGTTTATAACACTTCCAAATAAAACCAACCAGATTACCTTCCATTCTATATGTTTATTATAGTTTTCAGCAGTGTGACAATTCTATAGTTGCAACAAGATTCTTAAACATGAAAAAAAGACTGACTATTTTAGTCAGCACTTGTCAACAATTATATTAATATACTATCATTGCCGATCCAGCAACTCTAGAATACGATTTAAATCTTCCTGAGAAAAGAACTCTATTTCAATCTTTCCCTTTTTCTTTTGCTTACTTATTGTAACAGATGTCCCAAAATACTCCTGTAGAAATGTTTCTCTTTCTTTAATGAATACATCCTTTTCCGGCTTTTTCTTCTTTGTTTCACGTGGAACACTATTGTTTAGCTGTTGGATGATCTGCTCTAATTGACGAACATTTAATTGATCTTTCATTACCTTTTCCACAAGTGCATTCAATTTCTCTTTATTTTTCAATCCCAATAATGTACGGCCATGTCCCATAGAGAGCTTCCCTTCAGCCATTAATTGCTGAATCTTTTGAGGTAGTGTAAGAAGTCTAACATGGTTAGCAATATGTGGACGGCTTTTCCCTAATCTTTTTGCTAATGCCTCTTGCGTTACATTTAATTGTTCCATTAGCTTTTGATATGCTTGAGCCTCTTCAATTGGTGAGAGATCTTCACGTTGTAGATTTTCTAATAAAGCTAACTCCATCATTTGTTGTTCTGTAAGATTACGGACAACAGCTGGAATAACAGTTAATTTCGCTTCTTTCGCAGCACGATATCTACGTTCTCCAACAACTATTTCAAATCCTTTTATACTTTTGCGAACAATGATAGGTTGTAGAACACCATGTTGCAGGATGGATTCCTTGAGTTCATTAATGGCATCCTGTTCGAAAACTTTACGTGGTTGATATGGGTTTGGACGTATTTCTTTGATTTTTATTTCTTGAACAGATTCTTCCTGTCCCACTTCAACATTTGTAAATAAAGCATTAATCCCTTTACCTAAGCCTCTAGCCATTCACAACCACTTCCTTTGCCAAATCTAAATAAACTTCTGCTCCTCTAGATCTTGGATCATATATGATAATAGGTTGACCATGACTTGGCGCTTCACTTAAGCGAATGTTTCTTGGAATTATCGTTTTATAAACCTTATCTTGAAAATACTTTTTCACTTCATCAATGACTTGAATACCTAAATTTGTACGAGCATCAAGCATTGTTAATAGAACTCCTTCAATTGTTAAATCTGTATTCAGATGCTTCTGAACAAGACGAACTGTATTTAACAGCTGACTCAAACCCTCTAATGCATAATATTCACATTGAACAGGTATTAAGACTGCATCAGAAGCGGTTAGTGCATTTATTGTTAACAGTCCCAATGAAGGAGGACAGTCTATAACCATATAATCATAGTTATCTTTTACGGCTTCAAGTGCACGTTTAAGTCTAACTTCTCTTGAGATTGTTGGAACTAATTCAATTTCAGCTCCTGCTAATTGAATTGTTGCCGGAATAATATCAAGATTTTCGACAGCCGTTGGCTTAATGACGTCCTTTGCTGCTACGTCGTCTACTAAAATATCATAAATGCAATGTTCGACATCGGCCTTTTCAATACCGATTCCACTTGTTGCATTTCCTTGTGGGTCAACATCGACAAGAAGTACTCTTTTCCCGATGTATGCTAAGCAAGCTCCCAAATTAACAGATGTTGTTGTTTTCCCAACTCCACCTTTTTGGTTTGCAACCGCAATGATTTTTCCCACGATGTCACCTACTTTCATAAACATAAGATCTGTTGTTTTTTAACAAACACCTAATACATTGAGTAGGAAATTAGAAAAGCGCAAGCGCCTTGGTCAGCCTTGGGCAAATAAGGCGATTTGGAATAGAAGACGTTCTTTGCCTTCAATTCCAAATTGGCTTATGACCTCGAGGGGCTAGGCGCTGGAGCTAGACACTGAAACTAATAACAAAACTTATAAATTCTGATAGTATTAGAAAAGATAAAGGCGCCTTGATAAGCTCCGACGGAGCTAGACACCAAAACTAGGTCATAATTTTGTATCTTTAATCGTACAAAAAGAACCTTTTCACCATTTTTTATTTTATCATGAAAAATGAAGGAAAGGTTTTAAATTTTACTTATTTATTTAATTTAGTATTTTCCCTTAGAGAAATCCCTTTTTTCAACTAGATCAAAAATCTCTTAAAAGACAGCCAAAGAAAAAAGGCCTGACAGCAGCCAGTACCTAACAAAATGCATGCTAAATAAATGGTCTATTTTACATAATATTGCAAGTGTCTTAAGAAGTGAAAGATTATTTTGGAATCTTAATTGTAAATTGGATATACTCATCAAATTCTTCTTCTTCAGTGTTTAGTTTCACACCACTATCTGCTACCATCGTTAGGGATTGACGAATTGTATTCATAGCAATTCTTGTGTCTCTGCTAAAAGCCTTACGTCTTGGTTTAGGCTTAGCATTATTTTTTTCAAGCAGCTTTACTACTCTATCTTCAGTTTGTTTTACATTAAGCTGTTTTTGAATAATTTCCTCTAACAATGTATTTTGTAATTCAGGATTTTTCAAGGGAATAAGTGCACGGGCATGACGCTCTGTAATTAATTTTTTAAGTAAAGCATCTTGCACTTCTTCCGGCAGTTTTAATAATCGTAGCTTATTCGCTATTGTTGACTGTCCTTTACCAAGTCTTTGAGCCAAGGCTTCTTGAGTAAGGTTATGTAATTCCAGTAACTTCGCGTAAGCTACAGCCTCTTCGATGGAAGATAATTCTTCTCTTTGTAAATTCTCTATTAAAGCAACACTTGCTGTTTCTGTATCATTGAAATCCTTTACAATTGCAGGAATAACATCCCAACCTAATGTTTGTACAGCACGCCAACGTCTCTCTCCTGCTATTAATTCAAACTTACCGTCAACTTCACGTACGACGATAGGTTGAATGATTCCATGTGTACGAATTGTTAAAGCTAACTCTTCAATTTTTTCATCTGAAAAAACGGTACGTGGCTGGAAGCGGTTAGGTACAATATCTTTAATTTGAATCTTTTTAACCTCTTCCTTTATTTCTTCCGCTGTATCTTCCTGTTCAACTTCCTCAACAACGATTTGTTCTATTTCTTCTATGTCTTCTTTTTCTCCCAAACCGAAAAAACGAGAAAATGGATGCTTCATGACCTACACCACCTTTAAAAACTACCATTTTTAATATTCTATCTTTCTATCACTATTTCCTTCAAAATACTCAAAAGATTGAGTAAATGTTTCATGTGAAACATCTACTCAATTGGAAGCTTGTTAGGCGTTCCAGGCTTTCTGGGATATTTTTTTGGAGTTGTTTTTTCTTTTTGAATAATAATAATGGTTCTTTCACTTTCTTCCATTGGTAACTCAAATGAATGAATCTGTTTTACGTTACCACCTAAAACTCCAACCGCTTTTTTTCCTGCTTCCAGTTCCTCTTGAGCAGCTGCACCTTTCATTGCAATAAAATACCCTTCTTTTTTCACTAAAGGTATACATAGTTCGCTTAATACAGATAATCTAGCTACGGCTCGTGCTGTTACGATATCATAAGATTCCCTATATTGCTTATTTTGACCAAATGTTTCAGCTCGATCATGGAACAACTGAATGTTTTTTAAACCTAACTCATTTGCCAAATGTGATAAAAAAGTAATTCTTTTTTGTAACGAATCTACAATTGATATGTTCAAGTGCGGAAAGCAAATATTAATTGGAATACTTGGGAATCCTGCACCGGCACCTACATCACAAATAGAAAGAGGATTTGAGAAATCAAAATAAAATGCAGCTGAAATTGAGTCATAAAAATGCTTTAAGTAGACGTCCTTTTCTTCCGTGATGGACGTCAAATTCATTTTTTCATTCCATTCTACTAAAAGTTTAAAATATATATCAAATTGATCCATCTGATGCTGAGAAAGATGAATTCCTTTCTCAGCTAAACTTGATTGAAATAGTGCCCTATCCATGCTCAAAACCTTTCTATTATTGATTAGAGACTCTGGCTATTCTCCCTTGCTCGAGATAAACCAATAAAATGGAAATATCAGCAGGGTTTACACCGGCTATACGTGATGCCTGAGCAACTGATAGAGGTCTAACTTCTTTAAGCTTTTGGCGTGCTTCAGATGCTAGTCCATTAATATCGTCATAATCGATATCTTCCGGAACCTTTTTATTTTCCATTTTCTTTAATTTTTCCACTTGTTGTAATGATTTTTCAATATAACCTTCATATTTAACCTGAATTTCAACTTGTTCTGATACATCTGAATCCACTTCTTGTTCTGCTGGCACAAGTTGTGCGATATGCTTGTAGGTCATTTCAGGACGTTTAAGTAAATCCGCTGCTTTAATACCATCCTTTAGTTCACTTCCGCCAACAGAAAGGATGAGGTTTTGCGTTTCTTGATTCGGCTTAATAATAGTTGAAGATAAGCGTTCTTTTTCTTCCTCTATTGCCTGCTTTTTCAGATTAAACTTTTCGTAACGTTCATCTGATATAAGCCCAATTTTATGGCCAATATCTGTTAAACGTAGATCTGCATTATCATGACGCAGCAATAATCGATATTCTGCTCTTGATGTAAGCAAACGATATGGCTCATTTGTACCTTTTGTCACTAAGTCATCAATTAGCACACCAATATAAGCATCCGAACGACTTAAAATAACTTCATCTTTTCCAAGAGCTTTCTGTGCAGCATTAATCCCTGCCATTAATCCTTGACCTGCCGCTTCTTCATATCCTGATGTTCCATTTATTTGACCTGCCGTATATAAAGAAGAAATTGCTTTGGTTTCAAGTGTAGGCCATAACTGTGTCGGCACAATGGCATCATATTCAATGGCATACCCTGCTCTCATCATTTGAACTTTTTCTAGTCCCGGAATGGTTTTGAGGATTTGTTGCTGTACATCTTCCGGTAAGCTTGTTGAGAGTCCCTGCACATAGACCTCTTGAGTATTTCTGCCTTCAGGTTCTAAAAAGATTTGGTGTCGAGGTTTATCATTAAATCGCACAACTTTATCTTCAATTGATGGGCAGTATCTCGGACCAGTTCCTTTAATCATTCCAGAATACATTGGAGATCGGTGAAGATTATCATCAATTATTTTATGAGTTTCCCCACTAGTATACGTTAACCAGCATGGAAGCTGATCTGTAATATATTTTGTTGTTTCATATGAGAAAGCCCGCGGTACTTCATCTCCCGGTTGTATTTCTGTTTTGCTGTAATCAATTGAATGACTATTGACACGCGGAGGTGTACCGGTTTTAAAGCGGACTAGATCAAAACCTAATTCTTGCAGGTGCTCTGATAACTTTATAGAAGGTTGTTGATTATTTGGACCACTTGAATACTTTAATTCACCGAGTATAATTTCTCCTCTTAAAAATGTCCCTGTCGTTAAAACCACAGCTTTCGCAAAGTATTCCGCACCTGTTTGGGTAACGATACCTTTACAAACACCATCTTCTACGATAAGTCGATCAACCATTCCTTGAAGCAATGTTAGATTTGGTTCATTTTCCATCGTTTTTTTCATTTCATGTTGATAAGCAAATTTATCAGCTTGGGCACGCAGTGCTCTTACAGCTGGTCCTTTTCCTGTATTTAACATTCTCATTTGAATGTGAGTTTTATCAATATTTTTACCCATTTCTCCGCCTAAAGCATCTATTTCGCGGACAACAATTCCTTTTGCAGGTCCACCAACAGATGGATTACAAGGCATAAATGCGACCATATCTAAGTTAATGGTAATAACGAGCGTTTTAGCACCCATTCGTGCTGAGGCAAGTGCTGATTCACAACCGGCATGTCCAGCCCCAACTACGATAACATCATAATCTCCTGCATGATAGGTCATTTTGTAACCTCCTTTTAGAACATTTCTTATTTTCCTAAACAAAATTGAGAGAATAACTGATTAATTAAGCTCTCATGAACAGCGTCACCAATGATCTCTCCAAGTTGTTCCCAACATCTGGTCAAATCAATTTGTACAATATCAATCGGTACCCCTGCGTCTATTCCAACTAAAGCATCCTCAATTGATGTTTTTGCAGCAGTTAATAATGCAATATGTCTGGAGTTTGATACATATGTTAAATCACCGCTTTGAACATTTCCTTTGAAAAACAATGCACTTATTGCTTCCTCAAGCTCGTCAATTCCTTGCTCTTCAAGTAACGATGTTGTTACAACCGGTCTTCCATTAGCTAATTCTTTTACTTTTTCAAGATCAATTCGTTTTTCTAAATCAGTTTTATTGACAATGACAATAACGTCCATACCTTTAACTGCTTCAAATAGCTGAATATCTTCTTCAGAAAGCTTTTCATGAAAGTTTAATACTAAAAGAATCAAATCTGCTTCTTTTAATACTTTCCTTGACCGCTCTACACCAATTCTTTCTACAATATCTTCCGTCTCACGGATACCCGCTGTATCAACCAGACGGAGTGGGACACCTCTGACATTTACATACTCTTCTATAACATCCCTTGTTGTACCGGGAATATCTGTTACAATCGCCTTGTTTTCCTGAACAAGACTATTTAATAAAGATGATTTCCCTACATTCGGTCTACCAATTATAACGGTTGAAAGACCTTCTCTTAAAATTTTCCCCTGCTGGGATGTCTGTAAAAGCTTACTTATTTCATCTTTTACGAATGATGCCTTTTCTATGAGCATTTGATGTGTCATTTCTTCTACATCGTCGTACTCAGGATAGTCTATATTAACTTCAACATGGGCTAATGTTTCCAGGATTTCCTGTCTTAATCTTTGAACGAGCTTAGACAATTTCCCGTCCATTTGTCCTAATGCCACATTCATTGCCCTGTCTGTTTTTGCTCGAATTAAATCCATTACAGCTTCGGCTTGGGATAAATCAATCCTGCCGTTTAGAAAAGCTCTTTTTGTAAATTCTCCGGGTTCTGCAAGTCTCGCCCCGTTTTGTATGATTAATTGCAGCACACGATTAACTGTCACAATACCACCATGGCAGTTTATCTCGACTACATCTTCCCTTGTAAATGTTTTAGGCCCTCTCATTAAAGAAACCATTACTTCCTCAACAACAGCATGTGTTGCTGGATCAATTATATGTCCGTAATGGATCGTATGGGAGTCAACCATTGTTAACCTTTTATTTGAAGGAGCTTTAAATAGCTTATCTGCAATTTGAATCGCATCTTCACCACTTAATCTGACAATTGCAATGGCTCCCTCTCCTAAAGGTGTTGATATCGCTGCGATTGTATCCAACTCCATCGCTACGATCACCTCTCTCTTTTATTTATATATACAAGTTCCTAATATCAACTCGACCAAATTTTAAAGATAGCATATTTCGTTTTCATAAGAAAGAAAAATTACTTTGTTTTATCCACATCATTTTATCCACTATCTTATATACCATTACTTATTTTAACTTATCCACATGTTAATAACAATATTTGCTGCACATAGTAAATTGATCCTAAGTAAAAAAACCGATTAAAAAAGCAGAAATGAACACTTTTAATTTAATTGAACAAAAATTATGGGTGTTTTAAATGGGGAATGTTTAACGATTAATTACTTTCTTAATATAATGATAATTAGAAGCAAAAAAAGAGGATGACTTTGTCATCCTCTTTTTTTAGGTGATATAACTAAATGTCTGTTAGGCTCTTCGCCAACTGAGTATGTTTTAATTTCTTTAAATTCAGCAAGTGCAGCATGGATTACTTTTCTTTCATATGAAGGCATTGGCTCTAAAGAAACATTTTTTGAAGTACGAATTGCCTGTTTAGCAAGCCTTCCCGCAAGCTGTTTTAATGTTTCTTTTCTTTTTTCCCGATAATTTTCAGCATCCAATATAATCTGCAGATAATGATTGGAGTTGCGGTTAGCAACTAATTGGGTAAGATATTGCAAAGAATTTAATGTCTGCCCTCTTTTTCCAATTAACACTGACATTTTATCTCCAGACAGTTGAATTTTTATCACTTTTCCGGATTGTTTTACCTGAACATTTGCATTAATCCCCATTTTTTGTATAACATCAGCTAAAAACTCTTGTACAGCTTTAGTTGGGTTATGAATGAGTGTTACTTTGACACTAGCAGGTTTCTTACCAAAAACTCCGAAAAGACCCTTTTTTCCTTCATCAAGAATTGTGATTTCAACTTCGTCTCGTTTTGCTTGCAATTGCTTTAATGCTTCCTCTACTGCTTCATTGACAGTTTGTCCATTAGCAGTTACTTCCATCACTTTTTATTTCCTCCATCTTTTGCGGCCTTTAATTCGGGACCTTTTACAAAATATGTTTGAACAATCATGAAGAGATTTCCGACTACCCAATATAAAGATAGAGCAGCAGGGAAACTTATTGCGAAAACAACGATCATAATCGGCATAAGCCATAACATCATAGCCATTTGTGGGTTTTGATTAGCATTTCCGGCCATCATCATTTTTTGTTGAATAAATGTTGTGACACCTGCAACTAACGGTAGAATGAAGTAAGGATCTCTTTCACCTAAGTCAAACCATAGGAAATTGTGCTGGGCGATTTCCTCAGTTCTCATAATTGCATGATAGAACCCGATTAAAATCGGCATTTGAATAATTAAAGGAAAACAACCTGCAAGTGGATTAACACCATGCTGCTGGAATAACGCCATTGTTTCCTGTTGAAGTTTTTGTTGAGTTTGTTGATCTTTCGAGCTATATTTTTCTCTTAATTTTTGCATTTCCGGTTGAATAGCTTGCATTGCTTTAGAACTTTTCATTTGTTTGATCATCAACGGCAATATAGCCAATCGGATTATGAGTGTTACAATAACGATTGAAATACCATAATTATCACCAGTTATCTCTGCAAAATATGTAATAAGTTGTGATAAAGGATAAACAATGTAAGAATTCCAGAACCCTTCACTTTCAGATGTAATCGGAACATTTACTTCCGTACAACCAGTTAATAGAGCCAGGATCCCTACTAATCCTGCAATTAAAAATATGCGCCTCTTCAAACCTTTTTCCTCCTAATCAATAATTGATACCCTTTTTGTACGTTAAAAGATAGAAAAAGTTCCACATAGGTATTATCTTAACACTTTTATTCATGGAATTGTTTTGTCTGATGAAGTTTTCATTGATATAATTTCTACAATTTTCATCATCTATTTATTTTGATATATTTTGGCTTTTCTAAACAAGTGGTTCAAGCTGCCTTTTACCTCATGATAATTCATGTCTGCAGCTGGTTTCCTTGCAATAATAATAAATTCTTTTCCACTGGCAATTCGATGTTTTTCTTCTGAAAAAACCTGTCGAATTAAACGCTTAACTTTATTGCGTGTGACAGCATTACCTATCTTCTTACTTACTGATAGTCCGATCCTAAATTCCTTTTCTTCCGGTTTTTGCATTATATAAAGAACAAATTGTCTATTGGCAACTGACTTACCTTTTTTAAAGACAACTTGAAAATCTTTATTTTTCTTAATTCTGTACTTCCTTTTCATTTTCCTTCACTCCGGTTTGTTCTGCTATTATGTCAACAACAGAATGATCACCATCATTATATCTGAAATACTCTTGATTTAAACTTACTTATATTGTGTCTTCTACCTCTTTTAAACCAGATCACTATACTTACATCAAATCTAATATGTAAAACACTCTGTTAACTTGTCCGCAAATTACGCTCCAATTAACATAGTGCCTTTAATAACCATTACTTTATCTTAAAAAAAGAGACCACTGACTTTTCAGTGGCCTATGCTGATAATACTTTTCTTCCTCTGCGACGACGGCGAGCAAGAACTTTACGTCCATTAGCTGTGCTCATACGGCTACGGAAACCATGAACTTTACTACGTTTACGTTTATTTGGTTGATAAGTACGTTTCATATATTGACACCTCCCTGAGGAATAACAGTTAAAGACAGTCTTACTAATTATAGTTACCTACCACATAAATTGTCAACCACCAACTGCTAATTTCATTTTAGGCAAACATTTTAAACGTATTTAATACTACGCTAAAAAAATAATTTGTTAGATGTATGAAATCCTCTTCTCCTTCTACAAGATAGCCTGTGGATATTTTTTCGACATGATTCTTCACTATCCACATCTGTTATCGACAAGTTTTTCACATATTTTATCATTGTGGACAATTTATTTTAACAAATGATTAATTATGTGGATAAGTTTGTAAAAACCGTTGCATATCTAGTTTTATTCTGATATTATATTTGTGTTTTCACTCTTAATAAACTATTGGCATTTCCAACATATCCACAGACTGTGGATAACATGTGGAAAGTTTATAAACAGGTTGTGTAAATTGTTGTCCACAAGTCGTGGGTTTTGTCGAAAAGACGTTTTTTTACTATATTATATATTTATTCACATTCGTCAACTTTTGCATGTTTATACACGTATATTCGCAGCTTGTACAATTGTTATACAAAAGAGCGTTTTGGCAAAGGAGGGACACTACGTAAATGGAGAATATTTCTGAGCTATGGGATAAGGCTTTGGCAGAGATTGAAAAAAAAATAAGTAAGCCCAGCTTTGAAACATGGCTAAAATCAACAAAAGCTCATGGAATTCAGGGGGACACTTTAACAATTACTGCTCCAAATGAATTTGCCAGAGACTGGTTGGAATCCAGATACTTGCATTTAATTGCGGATTCAATCTATCAATTAACTGGTGAAGAATTTGCAATAAAATTTATTATTCCCCAAAATCAAACAGATGATGACTTTGTTCCTAATTCACCTATCAAACAAATAAATAAACAGGATGAGGAACATACTGAATTACCGCAAAACATGTTAAACCCTAAATATACGTTTGATACGTTTGTAATAGGATCCGGCAACCGCTTTGCTCATGCAGCATCTTTAGCAGTAGCCGAGGCACCTGCTAAAGCTTACAATCCTTTGTTTATCTACGGAGGAGTTGGACTTGGGAAAACTCACTTAATGCACGCTATCGGCCATTATGTAATCGATCATAAACCATCTGCAAAGGTTGTTTATTTATCCTCCGAGAAGTTTACAAATGAATTTATTAATTCTATTAGAGATAATAAGACTGTCGAATTTAGAAATAAATATAGAAGTGTTGATGTTTTACTAATTGATGATATTCAATTTTTAGCAGGAAAAGAACAAACTCAAGAGGAATTTTTCCATACTTTTAATACACTTCATGAAGAAAGCAAACAAATTGTTATTTCAAGTGATCGTCCACCGAAGGAAATCCCGACTTTAGAGGATCGCCTTCGTTCCCGCTTTGAGTGGGGGTTAATTACAGATATTACTCCGCCGGACTTAGAAACGAGAATTGCTATCCTTAGGAAAAAGGCCAAAGCAGAAGGGCTTGATATACCTAATGAAGTGATGCTTTATATTGCAAATCAAATTGACTCAAATATTCGGGAATTAGAAGGTGCACTAATTCGTGTTGTTGCCTATTCTTCCCTTATAAATAAAGATATAAATGCAGATTTAGCTGCTGAAGCATTAAAAGACATCATTCCAAACTCCAAACCTAGAATGATTTCAATTAGTGATATTCAACGAATAGTTGGACAGGAGTTTCAAGTTAAATTAGAAGATTTCAAAGCGAAGAAGAGAACAAAATCAGTCGCCTTTCCTAGACAAATCGCTATGTATTTATCTAGAGAATTAACTGATTCTTCACTCCCGAAAATTGGAGAGGAATTTGGAGGACGTGACCATACAACTGTTATTCATGCTCATGAAAAAATTTCTAAGATGCTTCAATCTGATGAATTACTGCAACAACAGTTAAAAGAAATTACAGGTTTATTAAAAGGCTCTTAATTTTAATAGATGAATAATGTGAATAACTAGTACAGATATATACACAGTCTGTCCACATGTGGATAGGCTGTGTTTCTCTTCCTTCGGGATAGTTATCCACATTTCCACAGCGCCTACTAGTACTTCTATTATATTTTTAATAAAAAATAATATAACTAAACATAAAAAAATTTCACAAATCCTATTTGCATTGCTAGAATTTAAATTGGCTTAGGAACAGGAGGAATTAAATCATGAAGTTTATAATTCAGCGAGATAAATTAGTTCAAGGTGTACAAGATGTAATGAAAGCTGTGTCATCCAGAACAACAATTCCTATTTTGACAGGAATTAAGATTGTTGCTCATACTGAGGGTGTTACCTTAACTGGTAGTGATTCTGATATCTCTATTGAATCTTTTATACCAGCTGAAGAAGATGGTAAAGAATTTGTAGAAATTGTCCAAGCCGGTAGTGTTGTATTAACAGCAAAGTTTTTTAGTGAAATCGTAAAGAAACTTCCAATGGAAATCGTTGAAATTGAAGTAGGTAATCATCATTCCACGATCATTCGATCCGGTAAAGCAGAGTTTAGTCTTAATGGTTTAGATGCTGAAGAATACCCACTTCTTCCACAAATTGAGGAAGATAATATCTTTAAAATTCCAACGGACTTACTAAAAGCAATGATTCGTCAAACCGTATTTGCTGTTTCAACTTCTGAAACAAGACCTATTTTAACAGGTGTTAATTGGAAACTTGAAAATGGTGAACTGATTTGTATAGCTACAGATAGCCACCGTTTAGCATTAAGAAAAGCCATGATTAATTCTGAAAATCAAAGTTATTATAATGCTGTTATTCCTGGGAAAAGTCTAAGTGAATTAAGTAAAATCCTTGATGATACTAGTGAGCCGATTGAAATTGTTATTACTGAAAATCAAGTCTTATTTAAAGCAAAAAACTTATTGTTTTTCTCAAGATTGTTAGACGGTAATTATCCAGATACATCCCGTTTAATACCCTCAGATAGCAAAACAAATCTAACATTGAATTCAAAGGAATTTTTACAAGCTATTGATCGTGCCTCTCTACTTGCAAAGGAAGCACGAAATAATGTTGTTAAACTGTCAACTTTAACAGATGGAATGATTGAAGTATCATCTAACTCTCCTGAAATTGGGAAAGTAAGTGAGGAAATTCAAGCAGAAGAAGTTGTTGGAGAAGAACTGAAAATTTCTTTCAGTGCAAAATATGTAATGGATGCTTTAAAGGCACTCGAAGGAACAGAGATACATGTTAATTTTACTGGAGCGATGAGACCGTTTGTGATTCGGACAAAAGATGATGATTCTATGCTTCAGCTCATTTTACCAGTAAGAACATATTGATTCCTTTTGAAGGACGGACTGATTTTTATGTCAGTCCTTTTCTTTTATCTGTAAAAATTTTGATGTATGGTCAAATTTACCTATGTGCTACGAAAATTAGGATTCAGTGTCTTTCTGGAGTGGACACTAAAAAGAGATACTGAGAGTAGTTGTACTTATGGTCAAATTTTTAGTAAAATAAAAAGGTTAGAGACTACTGATGAGAAAGGTGGTTACTATGGCTAAACCTGTTAAAATTGATTCGGAGTTTATTACACTAGGTCAATTTCTGAAATTGGCAGATGTCATTCAGTCTGGGGGAATGGCAAAATGGTTTTTATCAGAATATGAGATCTTTGTAAATAATGAGCCTGAAAATCGTCGTGGAAAGAAATTAAGAGATGGCGATGTTCTTTATATACCTGATTTCGGCACGTATATTGTGAAAAATTAAAGTTGGTGTACAAAATTTGTTTATAAAAGAGCTGAAATTAAAAAATTATCGTAATTATGACGACTTGACTGTACAATTCGAAAACAAAGTGAATGTGATTCTTGGAGAAAACGCCCAAGGAAAAACAAATGTTATGGAATCAATCTATGTTCTGGCCATGGCTAAATCACACCGAACTTCGAATGATAAGGAATTAATAGGTTGGGATAAAGAGTATGCTAAAATAGAAGGTAGCATTGAAAAATATAATCGCTCAACAGCTCTTCAGTTGGTTATTTCCAAAAAGGGAAAAAAGGCAAAATTAAATCATATAGAACAAGAGAAATTAAGTCAGTATGTCGGGGGCATGAATGTTATCATGTTTGCTCCTGAGGATTTAAATTTGGTAAAAGGAAGTCCTCAAGTTAGACGGCGATTTATTGATATGGAAATTGGTCAGGTTTCTGCTGTTTATCTTCATGACTTAAGTCGATATCAAAAAATTATGCAGCAGCGAAATCATTACTTGAAATTGTTACAGCTAAGAAAGCAAAAAGATCAAACTATGCTTGATGTTTTAACAGAGCAACTAAGTGAAGCGGCTGCCAAAATTATTAATAAACGTCTACAGTTTGTATCTGAGCTCCAAAAATGGGCTGAGCCGGTTCATTCTGGCATTAGTAGAGGATTGGAAACACTTAAAATTAAATATAAGCCTTCTGTAGATGTATCAGAAGATTATGATTTGACAAAAATGATAGAAGCATATGAACAAAAATTTGCTAAAATAAGAGAGAAAGAAATAGAACGTGGGGCTACTCTTGCGGGACCTCATCGTGATGATATGCTCTTTTACGTGAATGATCATGATGTGCAAACATATGGGTCGCAAGGTCAGCAGAGAACAACTGCTCTATCCTTGAAATTGGCTGAGATTGATTTGATTCATAACGAAATAGGAGAATATCCGATTCTTTTGCTGGATGATGTT
>NZ_JAEK01000032.1 GCF_000518865.1 Bacillus sp. J37
TGCCCAATTCACTAGTTTTTGAAAGCCATGCATTCGATTTTCAAAGATCAAGCGTTTCCCGAACTCGATGCCTCGATCATCTTGGGCACGTGCTACGTGTTTGTCTTTGGCTATATCAATGCCGACAATGAGAGTTGAAGGTGTAATTTGAGAGATTTTGTGATTTTGTGTATAATTCATTTTGAGTCCTCCTTGGTTACTTAATTAAGGGTCCTTAGTGCTGATCAGCTGCGGACACCTCGTACTATACCAAGAGGGCTCTTTTTGTTTCAATCCTCAAATTTCTTCATTACAGGAATGGCTCCTTAAAATATATAAGTGATTTAATTTCCAATTGAAAATCAAGTTCTTGTTCAATCACCTGCTTTAATTCTTTGAACAACACGTTAAATTGAATAAATCCTTTTGGGACTGGCACAAAGTGATCAGCAAACCAAATGATGATTCTTAAAGTACGAAAGTCAGTTTGAATAATGGATTGTATGTGAGGTCGCTGTACTTTAATCGCAACCGTTGTTCCATTCTTCAATACTCCTTTATATACCTCTCCAATTGACGCGGAAGCGATCGAATGTTGATCAATGGATTGTAAATGGTAGTCAAGTCTTTCACCCCATTCATTTTCCAATTGGTTTTTTATCTCATCCCAGTTTGAAGGAGGGACCTTATCAGTTAAATCTTGAATTTGACTGATAAAAGCATGTGGAAGCAAATCTGAACGAATACTCAATATTTGCCCAATTTTGATTAGTAGCCCCTCTACCTCAAATAATGTTTTTCGAAACTTCTTACCAATCTCAAGCCATAATTTTTCCCACTCAGAATCAGATTTTTTCCTTAATTTATACCAGTAGATTTTGAGAAAAATGGAGAAAAATAATGTTAAAACTTTGTAGATTCTTTTCCATTTACTTTTCACTGCCATCACAATACCTCTTTTAGTTTTAATGACGAACGGATAGATGATTCATTATCAATGATTATTCAAATTATACCATTTTTTACTAACTCGTACCTTCATTTATCTTTTATAGAATGATAACCTTTTCATTAGAAATTAACATTGGAATCCAAAACAAATGTCTTTTCAAATTGCTGAAAAAGGATTAAGATAGGTCTATGAATTGGCAAAGGGGTGAGATCATTGAGACATCGTTTGCTATTTAAATCATTATTTTTGCTATTGATCTTCATAACTAGCATACATCTCGTTTCAATGTCGCAGGTACATCATCCTATTAGTCTAGGCAAAGTCATTGCCGTAGAAAATGAAGCAGCAACTGGATTTGCTTTACTTGAAGAAGATCAAAAACATTTCGATTTATATGGCATTTTTCCGGAAATTGCATACACAGTCCTAATCGCAATAGCATTATTGCTTTATAGCTATTTTACTACTTGGAATCAACGAATAAGGCAATTTTTGTATGCTGTCTATTATCAATCTTCTTACTTTGATAAAGATCGTTTATATCAATCTTCCTATACAAAATCAGTCTAAAAATTGGAGGTTATATAAATGATGTTTATTATAAGAATGTTACCGATCGTGTTGTTTTCAGTTACAGCCTTAAGTCTTTTTACGTACCAAGGTATTGAAATTGTTCACGCATTTTCAGACTATTTCCAAAAAAAATAATAAAAATAAGGGCTGATCCACTATTTTATGGATCAGCCCTTTTGATTTTTATCTACCTGTTTCCTCTTTCACTTCTATCCATGTTTCCTTTACAGACCCGGCATCTTGTTCATCAATCACGAACGAACCGTTACTATATCGATCATTCGCTCTTAATGAAGAGACATCAACACTTTCGATAACACCTTTTTCTGTTTCAAGGAAAAATTCCTCATTTTTATATACAATCTCAGCACCGACAACTCGGTGTGGATTATTTTTAAGTTCTCTTAACATGATAAGTCCACGTTTTGCTCTTGAAGACTTTTCAAAGTCATTTATTGACATTTTTTTCACTGCTCCTCTTTGGGTGGCAATGACTAAAAATGCCTTTGTATCCCGTTTTAACATACTTCCGCCAACAACATAATCATCCTGCTTTAAGTTAATCCCTTTTACACCTGCCGCACGAGGTCCAACGATATTCACTTCTTCTTCTGCAAACCATAATCCATAACCAAGATGTGTAACTATAAACAGATCTTCCTTGCCTGTTGTCAGATGAACATCCACCAGGATGTCATCACCTTTGAGATTTACAGCAACAAGAGGTTTAGAATATCTCTGTGCTTTATATACGCAAAGCTCAGATTTTTTCACCATACCTGATTTTGTCACAAACGTAACGAAGAGTGGTTCCTCAAAGTTTTTAACTGGGATCGCCTTGATAATTTCTTCATCGCGTTCAATAGGAATAATATTCGCAATATGTTGTCCAAGGTCCTTCCATCGTATATCAGGCAGTTCGTGTACCGGACAGTACAGGTAATTCCCTTTATTTGTAAACAACAGCACAACATCTGTTGTATTAATGTCAATTTTAGAAAGTAAACGGTCTTTTTCTTTCATCCCAAAATCTTGACCATTTGATGCTGCATAAGATCTTTGGCTAGTTCGTTTCACATAACCGTCTTTAGTAATGGTTACGATCACATCTTCAGATGCCACCATGACTTCAAGGTTTATCTTTATTTCTTCAATTTCTGCTTGAATGACCGAGCGACGATCATCAGCATATGTTTTCTTCACTCTTTTTAGATCATTTTTAATGACTTTAAGAAGTACCTTCTCATCATTAAGAATATTAATTAATTCTTGAATTTTTTTAGCCAGCTCTTCTGCTTCGTTTCTTAACGCTGTTATATCTGTATTAGTTAAACGATATAATTGTAATGAAACGATTGCTTCTGCTTGTGGTTCTGAAAATTGATATTTTTTTATTAAATTATCCTTTGCATCTCTT
This sequence comes from Bacillus sp. J37, assembly GCF_000518865.1. Lineage (GTDB taxonomy): Bacteria > Bacillota > Bacilli > Bacillales > Bacillaceae > Metabacillus. Next base: position 2,922 of record NZ_JAEK01000032.1, read on the forward strand.
TTATCCTTTGAAGCACGGATTGTCGCAATCACTTCATCTAAAATAGATAAAGCCTTAATTAACCCTTCGACAATGTGCTGTCTTTCTTGTGCTTTGCGCAGCTCATATTTTGAGCGATTTGTCACAACTTCCTTCTGGTGACCGATATAGGCATCAAGAATGGAAGGTAGGCTCATCAACATTGGACGGCGGTTATGGATTGCGACCATATTGAAGTTATACGTTATTTGCAAATCACTGTTTTTATATAAATAATTAAGAACTCCAGCTGCATTGCCATCCTTTTTTAACTCAATGACAATTCGTAACCCGGTACGATCTGTCTCATCACGTACTTCGGCAATTCCTTCGACCTTACGTTCAATTCTAAATTCATCGATTCGCTTAACTAGATTTGCTTTATTCACTTCAAATGGAATTTCAGTGATCGTAATTTGCTGTTTCCCACCGCGAATCTCTTCTATTTCCGCTTTACCACGAACAATGATTTTTCCTTTACCTGTTTCATAGGCCTTCTTTATCCCGTCAACACCTTGAATAATCCCACCAGTTGGAAAATCCGGACCTTTAATTACCGTCATTAATTCATCAACTGTACATTCAGGTTTATCCATTCTTTTGATGACGGCATCAATTACTTCTCCTAAATGATGTGGGGGTATATCTGTTGCATAACCAGCAGATATTCCCGTCGAGCCATTGACTAATAGATTTGGAAACATAGCTGGAAGAACTAGAGGTTCCTTACTTGTATCATCAAAGTTTGGAACAAATTCAACTGTTTCTTTTTCTATGTCACGTAACAATTCTGAAGCAATCGCTGATAATCTTGCTTCTGTATAACGCATTGCAGCAGGTGGATCACCGTCAATACTCCCATTATTTCCATGCATTTGAATCTGTAAATTTCTTACTTTCCAGTCCTGGCTCATTCGAACCATGGCTTCATAAACAGATGAATCACCATGTGGATGGTAATTACCAATAACATTCCCAACTGTTTTGGCTGATTTACGGTAATTTTTATCATTTGTATTCCCGTCAACATGCATAGCATATAAAATTCTTCGTTGTACAGGCTTTAATCCATCACGCGCATCTGGTAATGCACGATCTTGAATAATGTACTTACTATAACGTCCAAAACGGTCACCAAGCACATCTTCAAGAGGTAAATCGCGATATACTTCTACTGAATTGTTCATTGCCTATACCTCCTCTGCAACCGATAAATGCTCATTTTCTAATATATTTGTTTCTTCATCAAGACCGAATGCAACATTGCTTTCAATCCATTTTCTACGTGGTTCAACTTTATCACCCATAAGTGTTGTGACACGCCTTTCAGCACGAGCTGCATCATCAATTTTGACACGAATAAGCGTTCTTGATTCGGGGTTCATTGTTGTTTCCCAAAGCTGGTCTGCATTCATTTCACCAAGACCTTTATAGCGTTGAATCATATAACCTTTTCCTACCTTAGAGATGGCATCACTTAGCTCATCATCAGACCATGCGTACTCAATAACTTCCTTTTTGCCTGAACCTTTACTTACCTTGTATAAAGGCGGCAGGGCAATAAATACTTTTCCATTTTCAATTAGAGGTTTCATATAGCGATAGAAGAATGTTAATAACAGCACTTGAATATGAGCACCATCTGTATCTGCATCAGTCATAATAATGACTTTATCATAATTAATATCTTCTACAGTAAACTCTGCTCCAACACCTGCTCCAATTGCATGAATAATCGTATTAATTTCTTCATTCTTAAAAATATCCGCTAATTTAGCTTTTTCTGTATTGATAACTTTCCCTCTTAAAGGAAGTACTGCTTGGAACCTTCTGTCCCTACCTTGTTTTGCAGAACCTCCTGCAGAATCACCCTCAACAAGATATAGTTCGTTTTTTAATGGATTACGTGATTGGGCAGGTGTAAGTTTACCGCTCAATGTCGTTTCAGAACGCTTTCGTTTTTTACCGCTCCGTGCTTCCTCACGTGCTTTTCTGGCAGCCTCTCTAGCTTGAAACGCTTTAATCGCTTTTTTCACAAGAAGTGTGCCTGCGTCAGGATTTTCTTCTAAAAAGTAAGAAAGGTTTTCAGAAACAATGGCATCAACTGCTGATCTTGCTTCACTTGTCCCAAGCTTACCTTTCGTCTGACCTTCAAATTGTAATAACTCTTCAGGAATTCTTACTGATACAATCGCTGATAAACCTTCGCGAATATCAGAACCCTCTAAATTTTTATCTTTCTCTTTAAGTAATCCCGTTTTTCTTGCATATTCATTAAAGGCTCTTGTCATTGCTGTTTTAGAACCTGCTTCATGGGTTCCGCCATCTTTTGTCCGAACATTATTAACGAATGATAAAATATTTTCTGAGTACCCATCATTGAATTGAAAAGCAAAATCAACTTCAATGCCATTTTGCTCACCTTCAAATGAAACTACCGGGTGTAGGGCATCTTTTTCTTCATTTAAGTATGTGACAAATGCTTCAATTCCGGTTTCGTAATGGTATACCTCTGATTGATCGTGTCGCTCATCAATTAATTCAATTTTAAACCCTTTCAAAAGAAAAGCAGATTCGCGAAGACGTTCACTTAATGTTTCAAAGTTATAGGTTGTCGTACTAAACATTATTGGATCAGGTTTAAAATGAATCTTTGTACCTGTTTTGTTCGTTTTTCCTTTTTTCTCTAAAGTTGTCACAGGCTTTCCGCCGTTTTCAAAGCGTTGTTCATAAATAAAACCATCGCGTTGAATAGTGACAACCAGCCATTCTGAGAGAGCATTAACAACTGATGCACCAACTCCATGTAAACCGCCACTTGTTTTATATCCACCTTGCCCGAACTTTCCTCCTGCATGAAGAACCGTTAAGATGACTTCAGGTGTTGGTTTTCCAAGTTTGTGCATACCAATCGGCATACCTCTACCCTTATCTTGAACAGAAATACTGTTATCTTTATGTATTTTGACTATTATATGATCCCCATGTCCTGCTAAAGCCTCGTCCACAGAGTTATCAACGATTTCGTAAACGAGATGATGCAAACCCCGGCTATCTGTACTACCAATGTACATACCAGGTCGTTTTCTTACAGCCTCAAGACCTTCGAGGACCTGAATCGCATCATCATTATAATCAAACTGTTGCTTCTTTCCCAAGCGACTAAACCCCTTTCAGTGACAAACAATTAAATCTTTTTCACAATAGAACGCATGTTTTAGTATTTTATACAATAATTTGCAGATCGACAACCCCCACAAATGAAGAGAAAATCAAGTAAAAGTTTTCTAACATTATTATCTTACCACTTACCTCATATCCATGCTTAATTGTATATGGTAATTTGGTTTTAGGAAACAATATTCGCATAATAAAATAAAAATCCTTGTTTTTACAAGGATTTTCTTCAAAAAAGAACAAGTAAATTACTTTGTCATAGCATGCTCAACCTTTATACAACGATTCATGATAACGGTTTTATGATTGTCTATCAGCAATTGATAGGCTTCTTCATTTTCTAATCCGAGCTGTGCCCAGTATACATCTGCATCAATTTTCAAAAACTCCTGGGCAACTTCCAACAAATGTTCTGAGCGGCGAAACACATTGACAATATCAACATGCCCTTTTATATCACTTAATGAAGCTACTGCCTTTTGACCTAATACTTCGTCTACAGTAGGATTTACAGGAATAATCTCATATCCTGCATTCTGCATCGCCTTACTTACCATGTATGATGTACGCTCAGGATTATTAGACAGACCAACAACTGCTATTGTTTTACTGTTCTTTAAAATTTGTCCAATTTCTTCTCTTGTTGGATTTTCAATCGGCATTTTCCCATCTCCTTTTCCTCTATCATAACAATTTAGAAACTTGGCAAACAATGATTTTGCCTTCGACTACAGGAAGTTTTGCTTCCTTTTGTATGGAATTGAAACTTAACTCTTATACTATGTACGACGTTTGAATATTACTTATAACATGAGAGTTTTTATCTTTTTTTATTCTCTCGTAGTGTTTTTATCAATTATCATGATAGAATATAAAAAGAATATGCAAAGGAGTACATATATGATTGAAGCATTTATTTTTATTTTAGCTTATTTATTAGGTTCCATTCCATCCGGCCTTATAGTAGGCAAGCTTGGGTATGGAATTGACATACGTGAACATGGGAGCGGAAATTTAGGTGGAACGAATACGTTTCGAACATTGGGAATTAAAGCAGGATTACTTGTTACAGGTGCTGATATATTAAAAGGAACACTTGCTGCTGCTTTACCTTTATTATTCGGTTTAGAACACTTGCATCCTTTATTAGTTGGGATCTTTGCCGTTGTTGGCCATACATATCCAATTTTCGCGAAATTTAGAGGAGGAAAAGCAGTTGCCACTTCCGGCGGTGTACTTTTATGTTATGTACCGTTATTATTTATAACGATGTTAGCCTTCTTTTTTATTGTTCTTTATATCTCAAAATATGTTTCACTTTCATCTATGCTCGCTGGAGTTTATGGAATCATTTACAGCTTATTTACAAAAGATATTCCACTTATCATTGTTATAACGTTGTTAACTTCATTTGTTGTCTATCGCCATCGTGCAAATATTAAACGAATTATCGATAAGACAGAGCCGAAAGTAAAGTGGCTATAAAAAGAAGATAAAGTAAACAGGATACTATTTCTGTTTTACTCATCTTCTTTTTTATTTTCGTTATGTTCATCATTAGCCCTAACAGCACATCTATATTATAATTAAGATAAGTTTATAAAACATAAGGAGTGTTCGGATTTGAAAATTACCATTGATAACAAAGCAGCAGATTGGTATATAAATGAATTACAACTTGAAGAGGGTGACACTGTTCAGTTTTTTGTTAGATATGGTGGATGTAGTAATGTACAAAAAGGATTTTCACTTGGAGTTGTGAAACAAAACCCTGAAGAAATAGGATCCAGTGTAGAAAGTAATGGAATTACGTTTTTTGTTGAAAATCGTGATTTATGGTATTTTGATCAACATGATTTACATGTTGATTTAGATGAAGATGCTGAGGAACCTGTATTTCAATATCAATAATTCAGTGCATTGAAAAGAAATTCTAAAAAGTAAACATGAGGGGGAAATTTCACGCGTTCTATATACTAATGAAATTCTCCCCTCTTGTTATATTTTTACAATTTAAATCGTTTAATTTGGTCTTCTAAACCGTATTCTTTTAATATAGACATTTGTATGTTACCCATTAAATCGAAGTGTGGATATTGTTTATAATGGTGAATCCATTCTCTCTTTAATCCGTATCGAGTTCCCCAATGGGCTAATTTGTCAATATCCTTGCAGCCAACCTTCGTTACACAATGACTATTAGGAAACCGGTCATCTAACCAAAAATGAGTTAAAAATGCGATATTTCCATGATCAATTTCATGTTTCCATCTATGTAATTCCTTTCGGGAAATGCCAAATGCCATTTATTTTTTCGCCTTCTCATAAGCTTCGTGCCACTCTGGGAACATCTTTTTGAATTTAACTGGTCTAAATGTTTCTTTGTTCACACAAACATGACTGGATTTTGCTTGAACAGCAAGGTCACCGCCTGGCGAAAAAATTTCATATCCATACACACTTTTTATCCCATTATATTCTTCAATCCAGGTGTTGATTGTAGCTGTTTCACCGTAACGCATTGGCTTTTTATAAGAAATATCAAGGTCAATAACAGGTGATATGATTCCCTGCTCTTCCATTCCAGCATAAGAAAACCCCAGATCTTGTATAAGTTTTGTCCTGCCAACTTCCATCCACACTAGGTAATTTGCATGGTATACAACACCCATTTGATCTGTTTCAGCATATCGAACTTCAATCTCAGCTTTAGATATATGCATCTTTCTTCTCTCCTTGTTTCGTAATCCTATCATCAATACTTCAAACAATGATAACATAAAGTTTTTTTGGGGGCTAAAGAAAACTGCCGATTGGTGAGACTATATGATAAAGCGTAATGCGTAGTTTTTTTAAGAAAGAATAAAAAATAAACCAGGCTGTATAAGCCCGGTTTATCTATTGATCATAACGATAGCCATTTTCGCGCGCTTGTGCTTCATCCTTAATTTCATTGCGCATTGCATTGATACTTTCCTCACGGCGAAGGTTTTTAGCTTCAATGCGTTCACGCTCTTCAGAATTAGCAAATGCAATAGAATCCTGCGCTTCTTCAATATTTTCTATTGTGTTTTGTACCATGCTCTGCAGCTTTTCAACGTTATCAGAACGATCATCAGGATTTGGTTTTGTATGTTTTGTCATCGTGTATCCTTCCTCTCATTGTGGATTTTCACCTAAAATCAATGAAACAATGTTAGTCTGCATGTTTGAAGAAGATTTTAAACACGTTTTTATATTTAATAGTAAGAATTGATTTACCTGAAATTACTCGCCTTTTGTTTGAATCACTTGAGCATGTTTCCCTGATGTATCCTGCATTTGTTTCCCTTTATTATTACCGAAACCGCGTGATTTTGTCCCTATATGGCTTGGAGTAAAGTGATTCTGTTGATTATTATGATTTGCCATTGTTATCGCCCCCTCAACAAATAGAATACCCTGCGGAAGAGAAACAATTACTAGAAAAGCCTGTTAAAATGAATCCAGCCTTTTTAGAATACGTTGCTCCCAACGTTCCTCCAATAAATCAAGTGCTTGTTGATCCTGTAATAATTGTTGCTTATTTTCCTTAACTAACTCTTCAAATGATTTTTTTCTCGTCTTTCTCATGTTGCCTCTCACCTCCGACATATTTAATAAAAGGATACCCAATTTTCTGACATTTAAATCAATTATGTGAAAAGTTTCATCTATTGGAAAAAGTTAAAAACCGACCCTATGTGGCTCGGTTTAAAGGTTATTAAGAAATTTATTCATTTGATCATATGTTAAGGCTCCAACAAATTTTGTTTGAATAACTCCTTCTTCATCTACAAAATAAGATGTTGGGTATGAAAGTACTTCGAACTGATTATTGATTTGTCCCTTTTTATCTAATAAGACAGGAAAAGTCAACCCAAGTTCACTTACAAATTTATTCACTGTATCTATACTGCTTTCGGAACTGGTAAGGTTTACCGCTAATACAACTACATCACCATTATGATCATCCTGAATTTTTTGCATATCAGGCATCTCTGACCGGCATGGCGGACACCATGTAGCCCAAAAATTGATTATGACCTTTTTCCCTTTTAAACTTGATAAACTCATGCTGTCTCCACTAAGAGTTTCTAATTCAAAATCAGGTGCAGCGCTGCCTTCAGACACACCTATTTTTGGAGAATTTGGATTGATTGCAAAATAAATCGCATATCCTATTAGAAAAACTAAAATAGAAACTGCCAAAACCTTTTTCATTTATTTACCTCCTAAAGAAAAGACAACACAACAAACTTGATTAATTGAAATACTACCGTAAAACTTAAAATGACGATCAACAACGCTTTGATAAATTCCTTAACATGTATGTGTTCTTTTCGCATTTTCCAAATTAAGAATAGGACACTTGCTAAAAGCCCAAGGTAAAATCCATCTTGACCACCGGTAAAGAATAACCATCGGGTTGTTAATAAAAGCTGTGGTTCAAATAAAACAATACTGAATTTATATGTAATAAAAAGAATAAACCAAAAGGTAAAATATTGCCGCTTAAAAAAAGACTTAATTTTTGAATCAGAAATAAAAGCATCTAAAATAAAATATGTAGCTATGACTGAACATAGGTAAATCAGCAGGATATATTGGATTGTAAACGGTCCAAGTTGAATGGCATCGTACATACAAAAATTAGGTCCTTTCAAGTAGTAGTACATAGTAGTACCTCATCTCTCATTTAAGCATGGTTTTATTAAAAGGACAATGGAAACGCATTAGAATTCTCATTTTAGACATAATGTGAATAAGAGACGTGTTTTTTTATAACATTAACTCAACAGAGAAGGAAATTCGACACCTGAAGACACAACAAAAAAAGGAACGATTCATCCCGTTCCCTTTTTATTAATTATGCTTTTAATTTATCACGCAATACCATTTGAAGGATTCCGCCATGACGATAGTAATCAATTTCAACTTCACTATCAAATCGAACTAATACTTCAAATGTTGTTTTGTTTCCTGCTTCATCAGTAGCTGTAACGTTCACGAAATCACGTGGTTTTACTGTTTCATCGATTTCAACTTCAATTGTTTCCTTACCAGTTAAACCTAGTGTTTCTGCACTGTCTCCATCTTTAAATTGAAGAGGAAGTACACCCATTAATACAAGGTTACTACGGTGAATACGCTCGAAGCTTTGAGCAATAACTGTTTTTATTCCAAGAAGGTTTGTACCTTTTGCAGCCCAGTCACGTGAGCTTCCCATTCCGTAATCATTACCAGCTAATACAACAAGACCAGTTCCATCTTGTTTGTAATCCATGCATGCATCATAGATTGATTTAACTTCACCAGTTGGCCAGTAAGTTGTATAACCACCTTCTGTGCCTGGAGCAATTTGGTTTTTGATACGGATATTTGCAAACGTACCTCTCATCATAACTTCGTGGTTACCACGACGAGATCCATAAGAGTTAAACTCTCTTGGTGTTACCCCGTTTTCTTGCAGATAACGTCCAGCAGGCGTATCTTTACCAATTGAACCTGCAGGTGAAATATGATCAGTTGTAACAGAATCACCGAATTTAGCAACAACTCGTAGGTCTTTTAGCGTTTCTACTTTACCCGGTTCTGCTTCTAAGCCTTCAAAGAATGGTGGGTTTTGAATGTATGTTGATGACTCGTCCCATACATATAATGCTTCATCAGTTGTTTCAATTTCATTCCAACGAGCATTATCATCAAATACTTGCTGATACTCTTTTCTAAATAGCTCCGGAGTTACCGTTTTGTTGACAACTTCATTAATTTCATTCGTAGTTGGCCAGATGTCTTTGAAGAATACATCTTTGCCATCTTTGTCCTTACCTAGTGAATCACTTTGTAAATCAATATCAACAGTACCTGCTAATGCATAAGCAACAACTAGTGGCGGTGAAGCCAAGTAGTTACCCTTTACAAGTGGATGGATACGACCTTCAAAGTTACGGTTACCAGATAATACAGATGTTACTAATAAATCGTTAGCCGCTACTGCTTCTTCGATTTCATCTGCAAGAGGACCTGAGTTTCCAATACAAGTTGTACATCCATACCCTACAAGGTTGAAACCAAGTTGCTCAAGGTGTGGAAGTAATCCTGAGTTTTCAAGGTATCCAGTAACAACCTTAGATCCTGGAGCTAAAGATGTTTTTACGTATTTAGGTACTTCCAAGCCTAGTTCTGTTGCTTTTTTCGCAACAAGACCTGCTGCCACTAGTACGTATGGGTTAGATGTATTTGTACAACTAGTGATTGCTGCAATAGCAATTGCACCAGTCTTCATGTTCGTTTCTTCACCATTTTTGAATTTAACAGTGATTTCTTTGTTAATTTCAGTCGCTTCTAAACCAAAGCCTTGGTTTCCAGCTGGAGCAACTAAATGTTCATGGAATTTATCCTTCATCATTGAAAGCGGAATTAAATCCTGTGGACGCTTTGGACCAGAAAGGTTTGCTTCAATTTCAGTAAGATCAATTTCAACAACTTTTGTGAAGATTGGATCTTCATTTTCAGGTGTGAAGAATAATCCATTCGCTTTACAATATTCTCCAACCACTTGAATTTGTTCTTCATCACGACCCGTTAAGCGCATGTAATTAAGAGCTTCTTCATCAACTGGGAAGAAACCGCAAGTTGCTCCATATTCAGGTGCCATGTTTGCGATAGTTGCACGATCTGCAAGTGGTAGTTGTGCTACTCCAGGACCGAAGAACTCAACGAATTTACCAACAACACCTTGTTGACGTAATACTTGAGTCACTTTTAATGCTAAGTCAGTAGCAGTCGTTCCATTTGGTAACTCACCTGTTAATTTAACTCCGATTACTTCAGGCACAGGAAAATAAGATGGTTGTCCTAGCATTCCAGCTTCCGCCTCGATACCGCCAACACCCCATCCAAGGACACCAATACCATTGATCATTGTTGTATGAGAATCAGTACCAACCAATGAATCCGGGAAAGCCTCAAATTCACCATCTTCGTTTTGTACTGCATGAACAACATTTGCCAAGTACTCCAAGTTTACTTGGTGAACAATACCGGTTGCCGGTGGTACAGCACGATAGTTATCAAATGATTTTTTTGCCCAGCTTAAAAATTTGTAACGCTCGGCATTACGTTCAAATTCAAGATCCATATTGAATTGAAGTGCGTCAGGAGTTCCAGCTCGATCAACCTGTACAGAGTGGTCAATAACCAGGTCAACTGGAATTTCCGGGTTAATTTTATCAGGATCTCCACCCATATCTGCCATTGCTTTACGTAAAGACGCTAAGTCAACAACAGCTGGAACACCTGTGAAGTCTTGTAAAATAACACGTGATGGTTTAAAAGGAACATCAATTTCTTTTAGATCGTTCGTTCCCCATTTTGCTAAGTTTTCAACATGTTCTTTTGTAATAACTCTGCCATCTACTTGGCGCAGAACTGATTCTAAAAGAACTTTCACAGAATATGGCAGACGTGAAACGTTACCAATTCCCGCATCTTCTAGTGCTTGTAATGAATAGTAGTTGTACTTCTTTCCGTTTACCGTAAAGTTTTTACGGGCTTGGAAAGCATCTTGTTTCGTAGTCACTTGATTAGTCATAAATTCTCCCCCTTAAAAAGATCAAGGATCGACATGTGTCGAAGGATGTTACCCCATTTTTAATTACTTTTCACAATTTAATCTTAATACAACTAGTAACATAAGTAAATAACAATGATGTTATCGATATGTATAAGGTTTCCTTATGAAAGCGTACTAGTTTTACTTTTCTACTATACCAAATTTTGAAGTAAAAAGGATAAAAAACTTTTCATTTTTTTCTAAATTTTTTCATTTATTTAGAATTCATCTCTTTTGGATTGTTTCCGATGAATTGAGACAAGCTAATTTTTAAGGCGGGAGGTGATTGCATAAATGGCTAAACGTAAAGCAAACCACGTAAGAATGGGTATGAATGATGCTAGTGCACAGGGTATTGGTACAGGATACAATGAGGAGTTACAAAATGAACCACTAACTGCTGCTCAAAAACAGAACAATAAGAAACGCAAAAAAAACCAATAATTATTCTTTCATATGACAAAAAACGACGGAGCCCCGTCGTTTTACTTAGTTATTCTGATTGATTAACATCGTGGACAATTTGTTCAAGGTCACGTTGATATTGTTCTAACCGTTCCCTTTGTGTTTCAGATGCATTTTCCAAGGCATTATTAATTTGTTGATATGCTTCGTTCACTTCTTCTGTCAGATGTTTCAGTTGATGTCCGTAATCAGCAGAATCTTTAACAATATTATTATAAGCATCAAAGGCTTGTGTGGCTCCTTGCTGCGCTGCTTGGAATGATTGTTGGTTATTTTTATTATAAGGCATTATCATCACTTTCCTTTCATCTTCTATTAGAACCATATATTAGGATGTGCATTTATTAAAAATTTTATTCATTCTTCACATCGCATGTTTTTTCATTTTTGACTCATCCTATTAGTAGGAGGGATGAAAATGACCAACAAAAATACAAGTAAAGATATGCGTAAAAATGCGCCTAAAGGGAACAATCCTGGTCAACCGGAACCATTGGATGGTTCAAAGAAAGTGAAAAATGCAAATCACACTCGTCAAAAGAACAATCAGGGTCATGATATGTAGAGAATAAAAGAGGCTGACTCAAAAGTCTAGTTTTTAGACCTTTGGGTTAGCCCTTTTTTAGTCTCTTTTTACATAAGCGTAAAAACCGGGACATTCTATTGCGCTCCAGACACTTGCTGTCCGCAGGGAGGAACCTGAGCCTCCTCTCCTGCGCCTGCGGGGTCTCAGCCTTTCCTCTACTTCCCCCATGAGTCAAGTGTCCTCCGCTCTATTCCACTATCTATCTAAAATGGTAGCCAGTGTAACAACCATACGAAAACAAACAACCTTTTTTAAAAACATAATTAAGCAAAAAAATCTCCTTATTTTGTATAATGAAGTTACTACATCACCTTATACAAGTAAGGATTCGAGTATGAAACCACAAAAACGTCTAATAATGAATCTGGTCAATTAAAAGAGAGTATTCTTGTTTTAAATGTACCAGATGCCCATTCCAACCAATTTGTGCAAAAGGGAAAGATCAAAAAACAATTACAATATCTCTAGATAATCAGAGACAAAGAAAAGAGATTCGTGAACGTCTTCAGAGCGAAGAAGGTCGGAAATTATATAGTCAACGAAAATGTGATGTGGAAATTGTATTTAGACAGTTAAAACACAATCAGCAGTTCAGACGCTTTTCAATGCGTGGCCTCCCAAAAAATACGGTTGAATGGGGCTTCTTTGCGTTGCACATAACTGCAAAAAAATGCAGAACGCGATAAAAAGAAATAAAGAAAGTGAGGTGAACGGATACCAATAAATGGGAGGGATAACCCTTTCTATTGGGGAAATCCACTATTTGATTCTTTTTAAAAACAAATAAGAAAAAGGTGCTCAAAAGGTCGTCAATCATCGACCTTTTGAGTCACCCTCTTTTTTTATTCACATTTTCTTCAATTGATGGCTAAGTCTTCACCAATACCAGATTTTTTGAATATTGTAAATGTTAAAGGGATCTAGTTTTACTAGAGAAAAAGTCGTTGGGGGTCAATTAAAATGAACAAAAAAAAATGTTCAAATCCTATGGACATTCATGGTATTGAGGAATGGATGTCTCAGTTTTTTACAGATCCATTTACTAGTTTACTAGACGAACAAACATTTCGTCTCGATTTATTTGAAACAGGTGAAGAGTTTATTGTGGAAGCAGAACTTGGGGAAGCAATTTCAACTGAAATGGTCAACTTAACTGTGAATAGGGAACATCTTTATATCACCGTCTTAGATGACAATCAAGGAGAACATGAGAGAAAAAGAACGGTTGTCCTTCCTTTTTCAATTGAAAGGAAAAAAATAACTGCGTCCCTCACTAATGGTATATTAGAAATTAAAATATCAAAATCCACTCCTTCCAGTCAATCATCTCCATTTATCATCATTAACGGATAGAAATAGTAATCGCTTCCAATATTTTACTGAACGTATAAAAGACTCTCCGATCATTAATGGAGAGCCTTCTTATCAAATTCTTTCATGAATCATTTCCCTCGCCTTGTCTTTCCTCCTGATTTTGGACACTTATTGATATATGTTTAAGATCTAAATTTCCGCATTTCATACATGGCTGCTCCTGATCATGTAATAACATACATTTTGAGCAATAATATTTTATCATCAGGAAATTCCCCTTTTTCAATAAATATATGTGAAAAAGGAGTATTTGTTTCATTCTTCTATTAAATGTTCATAACTATTTTGATACACTTTATCTAAAGAATCAATTTTGTAAATAAAGAATTCGTGGTCTGAATATTCATCAAGTTTATTCACTATAATATATTTATCTCTAGCATTTTTAGCTTTTTCAAAAGATGTAAAGATTCCAAGAATATTTGAGCTTTCTCCACATTCAGAACAACCCAGGTCTAAAACGACGTAATACATTGCATTTCACCTCTGATTTTAAACTTCATTACATGGGAAGTGTAACAGATACGACGGTTCCTTGACCAACAATTGAATCGATCTCGATTCTTCCCTGATGATTTTCAATAATTTGAAAGCTAGTCATCAGACCAAAGCCTGTTCCTTTTTCTTTGATTGAATAATAAGGTTCACCAATGTTTTTTAGGCGTTCATTTGGAATTCCACGTCCATTATCTTTCACTTTGACTTTGATGATGCCATCGTTTGCAGACAAGTTTATATATACCGTACCTTTTTCTTCGAGTGCATCTAAACCATTTTGAATGATTTGATAAAAAACCTGCTTAAGCTGATTTTTGTCCCCCCTCACAAGTGGGTTAGCTGCTACATTTTCATACTTTATTTCTTTATTAACTAAAATGGCTTGTGTATTTAAAAGAGTGATCACTTGGTTGATTAATTCATCTATATTGAGTGCTTCGTTTTTTTCTTGCTGAGGTCTTGCCATCGTTAGAAACTCCGAAATGATTTCCTCCACCCGATTCAATTCATCTCGAACAATCTTCATATACTCTTCATTACATTCTTTCGTTTGAGAGAATAACTGGATAAAGCCTTTTATTGATGTTAACGGGTTTCGAATTTCATGTGCCACAGCAGCTGCAAGCTGTCCAACAACTGCCAATTTTTCAGACTTTTGTAACAGCTTGTCCTTCTCTAATCTACTTGTAATATCACGGGATATAGAGATCAAGCCGGTTATTTCACCAGTTTTTTCATCTGCTATAGAACGGATACTTGATTCCACCCAAATATATGTATCATTTTTATGTTTAAATCGATAAGTGATAAGAATAGGATGATGATTTTCCAGTAAGGACATATGTTTCTTTTGAACATAGGGAATGTCTTCCGGATGTATATAAAGATATGGAACATCTCCTGTTAGTTCATCAGTATCATAACCCAGTATTTGGGTAATGGATGGTGAACTGTACAAAAATCTTCCATCTGGTAAATACAAATTGATGATATCAGAAGAGTTATCAGCTAACAATTTATACTTCTGTTCATTATCAGTTAACACTCGTTCCAGATTTTTTTGTTCAGTTATATCATATATTTGAGCTAAAAAATTTTTTTTTTGAGAATCTGGATCTTCTATCGAGGTAACGTTTAAGGATCCCCAAATAATTTCACCGGATTTGTGAAAATATCGTTTTTCCATCTGATAGGATGGACGTTTTCCGGTAAAAACTTCATGATATAACTGCATATCAAGTTGATAATCTTCCGGATGAGATATTTCTTTTAACGTTACTTCATTCCATTCTTCTTTTGAATATCCAATAAATTGAAAAAAGGCTTCATTTGCCACATTATCCTTGAAATTATATTCAAATATCATTTGCGGAATTCTAGATTGAAAAAAAACTTTTTCTAAAATTGATGATTTTAATCTCATATTACATCCGACCTTCACTTACTATTAATTGTAAATTTATTTCCACTGAGACTACTATATCAATTTTCTGATAGAATAACCATGTATTTTGTACGATATCTTAAAACTGGACTATTCTCCTAATGGCTAATAGGAAGGATGATATGAATGGGGCATAATACAAATAAACAAGAAAAGTTGACACCCGCTATAGGTTGTCAACTTTATAATCACACTAATTATTCATCAAACCGGAACCAACCAAAATCAAAATGACACCCCGGCAAAAATATAAATGTCACTTTTTGTTTACCTGAGATCTTTTTTAAATCAAAGACTTTTTGTTCCAACTTTTCTGATTTAGTGAATTCGATGATTTGTTTCGTTTCCCCTTCTTCACCTGCAAAAGAAATTTGAATTGTATTTTTATCATGATGGGATCGACCGTAGATGGTCAATTTTGTTGTTCCTTCACCAGTAAAATGCATATCATCAAACTCAAGAGATACATTGTTTCCAATACCATCTACACTGTTTTCTTTCATCGTAAAAGTATCGCCATATATATGATCACATTCAGTCGCCATAATCTTTTCAGTCGCTTTGTTCTTTTTCTCAAATGTAAAACCTTTTATGTGCACCTTTTGATTGAACACAAAGCATATTGATGAAATTCCATGAAGGCGCTTGGATAATCGATATGTTTCCTCTTGATAAACATTCCATTTTGAAGGTTTTTGGTAAATAACATCTGCAAGTAATTGACTGCCGTCTTCATCCGGCATACCTTCCCAAATTTGGAGCGGGTATTGTTCACTTGATAAAGCAAAAATAGGAATTATTATCGTATCAGAGCCGAAAGAGCCAAAATCGATCTCCCGAAATCCTACCTGTGTTTCTCCATCCCTACTGGTTGCCACACCTCGTTCGTTTCCATTTGTCACTTCACCTTTGCTATATTCATACAGTCCTGCTGAAATAAATTCATAAGGGTCTTTATATGCCTTCCCAAGTCCCTCTGCCTTAAATTCCAATTGAGAAATGAGCCTGATCTTATCGCTGCCATTTTTACTTGTACACCGAATCCGAAATTCTCCATCTCCTAGAGCGGTAACTAACGCTTTCGTACCATTACCTGTAACTTTTGCAATATTTGATTTAATACCTGATTCATTTACAACGCTCCATTCAACATCTTGATATGTTGCGTTAAGAGGATAAATATTTGCATATACTTCCATTTCAGTTATACTTTCATTAAATAACTGACCGGACTCACTAATTAACTCGATTTTCCGTACAGGTATTTCATCTTTGTTTCCCAAGACAATTGGCATTCCATGATTTTTTGCATTTGCTGTAATACCTTGTAAAGATCCATTTTGAATAGAGATTGACTCAATTTCAATTGATTGAGAATCTAATCCATTTGAAGAAACTTCGATTATAATCTTCCCTGGTTCTAGTGTCGATGCAATTATGGCCATTAATTTGCCACTAAATAATCTCCTGCTAATTCCTTTATACTGATCATAATCTGTACTATCACCATTATCCAATCCAACTAATCTTCCTGCACCTGAAACACGTATATCCACACGATTTGACGCATCTTCAACAGGATTACCCTGTTCATCATCCAATGTGATTTCTACAAAAAGTAGATCTGTCCCGTTTGCTAGTACGTTTTCCTTATCAGGCAGCAGGGAAATGTACTTTGCATCACCAAACGACCTTCGTACATCCATGGCAATTTCTTTCCCTGTTTCATCATAGGCAATTGCTTTTAATTCGCCTTCTTCGTAAGGAATCTTCCACCACCCAACAAGGTTCTCACCTTTTTCTTGGTCAATATCGTGTGTACCAATCTTACGACCATTAAGTTGTAATTCAATTTTCGGTGCATTGGAACAAACACGAACATCAACCATTTGCCCTTTATTAAAATTCCAATATGGAAAAATATGTACCATAGGTGCTGTTTTATAATTTGTCCATGCTGATTGGTAGATATAAAACGAGTCTTTCTTAAAAGTAGCTGTGTCAATCTGACCAAAATACGAGTTTTTGGTGTGATAGGGTGTAGGTTCTCCTATATAATCGAAACCTGTCCATATAAATTGTCCGAGTGAAAATGGTGTATCCCTTTCTGCCAAAATACAAGCTTCAGCGGACTTAGCTCCCCAACTTGTTGAACTATTTCCAAGTGCTGAACATTGCTCATCATCATCTGCGAGAATTGATTTTTCAAAAGGGAAATGATAGATTCCCCTGCTCTGTACAACGGATGCCGTTTCACTGCCATAGATTACCCAATCAGGATGTTCTTCGTGATGTTTTTGATAGTATTTTTCAGCATAATTATAGCCTGCTATCTTCACGATATCTGCACATTTTTGGGCATTTTCCCAAGGCATATAATTCGATCCAATCGTTACGCTTGCATTTTGCTTCGGATCAAATTCTTTCACATACTGGATTAACAATTTAGTAATTTCCTGACCTCTTTCATCCGCATGAGTATCATAAATCTCATTTCCAATACTCCACATTAGTAAGCTTGGATGATTTCTGTCTCTCATTACCCAGCTTTTCACATCATGATATGCCCATTTCTTAAAGAATCTGGCATAATCATAGGGAGTTTTTGGCCGCTCCCACATATCAAAAGCTTCCGTCACGATAAGAAATCCCATTTCATCAGCTAATTCCATCAATTCTTTAGCAGGCATATTGTGTGCTGTACGGATAGCATTAACACCCATTTCTTTCAAAATATCGAGTCTTCTTTTTAAAGCTGTTTTATGAAAAGCAGCTCCTAGTGCTCCTAAATCATGGTGTTCACATACTCCATTTAATTTCATCTTTTTACCATTAAGTTTTAACCCGTTGCTTGGATCTAAATAAATTTCTCTAAAACCAATTTTTTGTGTAATTGTTTCAATTTCTTGATAACTGCCTTTCCTCTTATCCACCAAAAACAACTGCGTTTTTAGTTCATAAAGATAGGGAGTATCTGTGTTCCAGAGAATTGGATTTTCAACTTCTAAAACTTGTTGGTTAATTGAAGTGGAATAATCTGAACTTATCTCTTCTTTAGTGATGGCAATAACGTGATCATCATCAAGAAGAACATGGGAAATAACAACATCATGATCATGGTTGATTTCAGTTTCCACCTCTATTTGCCAGCTATGTTCTTTCTTTTTAGTAGATATATAGATTCCATCTGTTACTATATGGTTTTTGTCTCTTGTCTTTAACCATACATTTCGATATATACCGGCTCCTGAGTACCACCGACTGTTTGGACTTTGATGAACTACTTTTACCAAAATTTCATTTTCGCCATCCACTAATTCATCAGTAATATCATGTTCGAAAGAAGAATAACCATATTTCCATTCACCTACATATTGATTATTTACATAAAGAGATGAATCCATATAGACTCCATCAAAGGCTAATAGAACTTGCTGCTCTTCTTTCTTTAATGTGAATTTTTTCCGGTACCATCCAATACTGTTTTCATATAAATTTAATGTATTAAAAATTAACCAATCATGAGGAATATCAATTGACTCAAAGCTTAATGAAGATGGATCATAAGGACTGTCTAAACTGGTTTTGGCAAATTCCCATCCATCATTAAAAAGTTCCTTTTTATTCATATCATTTACTCACTTTCTATATTATTCGTTCCAATAGAAAACTGATGAAGATTGTAAAGGTTAGCATGTTATAAAAATAAAAAGGCTATTTAAAATAATTCGGATATGACCTTTTTAAATATTCTTTGTCAAGAACTGCTTGCATTAAATGCTCTTGCATCAACTGTTCTGCTTTATCAGGATTTTTCTCTTTTATTCCTTCAAAAATTTCTTTATGTTGTAAATAAATTGTATACCAGTTAAAGTCAGTCGCTAATCTCAACATACGACTTCTATTAAAATGAACATTCATTTGTTGGATAACTAGCCATGTATTATATTTTTGACAACCGATAAAAATAGTCTTATGGTAATCCTCATCCAGCTCAAACATTTTTCGGTAATCCTGCTGTTCAATACAAACCTTTTGCATGCTGAGATTCATTTCTAGGGTAATTAGTTTATCTTGAGGAAATGTTTCACAAGCTAATCGAATGACAGCTCTTTCTAAATGCTCCCTCATAAATCTTGCTTCTTCCACTAAATTTAAGTCGATTAAGGAGACAAACGTTCCTCTTTGAGGAAAAACGTTTAATAGCCCCTCTCTCGAAAGTCGTAAAAAACTTTCCCGTACCGGAGTACGACTTACATTGAATTTTTCAGACATCTCCTTCTCTGAAATACTTGTACCTGGTGCGAGTTGTAAATTTAATATTTGTGATTTTAGTTCTTCATACACTTGATTGCTTGTTGTTGAAGATCTCTGTTTATGATTTATATACATTTAGTACTCTCCAATCATCTAATGTAACAGTTTTCTATTAATCTATTAAGAAGTTCTTACCTTATAAATATAAGGTCCCGCGTTTTTTATTCTTTTGTGCTTTGACTTTTTCTAAGCTGTCCCAAATTCCAAGCAGATACATAATACCTAGTGCACGATCGTATAAGCCGTATCCCGGTCGAGCTTGTTCTCCCCAAATCATCCTTCCATGATCTGGTCTCACATATCCTTTAAAGTTTGTATCATGTAAAGCTTTAACAATTTCATAAATATCTAAGGATCCGTCACTGCTTCGATGGGAGCTTTCAGTGAAATCACCGTTTTCTTCGATCTTCACATTTCGTATATGTGCAAACGGTATCCTGTTTATGCTTGAAAAATACCGCATGATCGCGGGAATATCATTATTAGGATTTGCACCAAGTGAACCAGAACATAATGTTAATCCGTTCGAAGGACTATCCACAAGATTGACAATCCTCTTTAAATTCTGAAAATTCGTCACGATTCTTGGTAATCCAAAAATTGACCATGGAGGATCATCAGGATGAATCGCCATCTTTATATCATGTTCCTCAGCCACAGGAATTACTTTCTCTAAAAAGTATTGCAGGTGTTCAAATAAATCTTCTTCTGTTACATCTTTATATAATTCAAATGCTCTTTTAATTTTTCTAATTCTTTCAGGCTCCCAACCTGGTAGTGAAAATCCATTTGCAGAGTTTTCAACATTTTTTATTAAAACTTCAGGATCTACACGTTCAATCTTTTCCTTTTCATAAGCAAGTACTGTTGATCCGTCTGGTAACACTTTGGCCAGATCAGATCTAATCCAATCAAAGACAGGCATAAAGTTATAACAAATGACCTTTATTCCAGCTTGTGCTAAATGACGAATTGTTTGTTGATAATTTTCTATATAATGATCACGAGTTGGTAATCCCAGTTTAATATCTTCATGTACATTTACACTCTCAATGATATCAAGGTTTAAGCCTTTTGCATGTACCTCTTTCTTTAAATCGAGAATTCTCTCCAACGGCCACACTTCTCCAGCGGCTATATCATGCAGTCCACCAACGATGCCATCCATTCCCGGAATTTGTTTTATTTGATCAAGGGTAACACTATCATCTTGACTCCCAAACCAACGAAACGTCATTTTCATTTTTCTGCCTCCTTGTATACTTACTAAAGCGGATTTATATGTATACTATTCATACTAGTATGGTAGTTGAGTTATTATACGTATGAAACTGATTATTTAGCATGAATTAAATTTTCATTATTAGATAGAAATGTTGTCTGTATCGCAGGAAAAAAGGACTTGAGTTTTACTGCTAAGTATTCCATCCCGGGTTCTTCGCTTGCAGCATGACCAATCATGATTAAGACCTTTTTCTTCCCTTGTACTCCTGCGTCACGTATATATTCCGGTGTTTCCCATTCTTGACCTTCTCCAGTGATAATCAAGTCCACCTTATCTTTTTCGAATAATGGGATGGCTGTTTCTCCACCTCCTCGAAAGCCAACTGTAAGTCCAATCCTAGTGCATTCAAGGCTTAAATCTCCTACGACTCGAGCAAAAGGAATCGAAAGCTTTTCTTTCACATACGCAACGATTTTTTCCCCTGACATAGGTGGAATAACCAGAATAGATGATGTGTGATTATGTCTCTCTACATAACCGTTCCACTCTAATTTTTGAATAAGCCCTTCTGTTATTAGATCAGGCGTGTATTTGTGAACATAGTCATGAAATCGGTAAATAGCGATTCCTGAGTTTTTAATTAGTTCAAGTTTTTCAGCATATACTCTATTATTTTTTAAAACTTCATCGTTTTGAGTATGACTGTAAAATATTCCTTCATGTGTTATTATCATGTTTGCACCAATTCTTTTAGCATGTTCTATAGCAAAATGTGATGCGACGAATGTTACTAGTATTCCACTTACCTCATCATCACCATTTCCAAACAGGAGAGAGTCTACTGTTGATTTAATATTCTCAACAGGAGATTCTAATTGTTTCACAACATCTCTTACTTTTAACCCCATCATGTTCGCCTCACATTTTTGTTATTTTATTAACTACTCCAGTTGTTGATCTGTATGTTTTGGACTCGTTTTCAGAAAGTTCATTTCAATATCTGAAAGCATTTCTTTTGTATTAAGGGCCAAGAGGAAAAAGACAATGCTTGATACGAAAAGAATTAAAAAGTCAGTTGTAATTGTCGTAATAAATGCTAGGATAAATAGGATCAACATATTTCCTACTGTGTTTTTCACCTTCATAAAACTGTAATAAACAGATAGCTTCCATATATCTCTTATTCTAAATTTAAAGCGCGCACTAATTGCTACAGCATTTAATATCAACATAGTCCATAAGACGATCAGAACGAAAATCACTATAGATAAAATTTGATTTAATTCTGTTGGTGTTTGGCGAAGATACTGTAAATCAACGATTAAAATAAAGTAAACCAAAAGAATTGGGAACCAGATGGATAAAATATCTTTTACATTCTTTTTAAATCCGTAGAAAAAGTCATGTGTTGGAGAAAGCTCTTTCGTTCTCACAAGTTTTTCCATAGAATAGTATAAAGCCGCTACAGCTGGACCTGTGGGGATTAGAGCTAAAAAGTACAGGAGAATGTTTGAAAATGAAGGTTCTAATGTCATAAAGAAAAAAATAAACAGACCGTTAGTTAAGACAAAATAAAGATTTGTTAAAAGAAAAGCATAAACATAATTAGTAAATGTATATAAAATCCCTTGACCAAATTGATTCTTTTCTTCCATTATTTTCCACCTGCTTTTTAGTAGTGGTTAACTAAACGTGAGATGACTCACGTTTAGTTAACCTCTTTATTAGATTATTTATTAGCGTCTTTATACGTTTTATTTGCTAGATCTACGTATTGTTGCAAACCTTGACCCTCTAATTCTTTTACAAATGCATCGAATTCACTTAAATCACGTTCACCTAAGATAAATTTCAATGTATTTTGGTCAGTAAAATCTTTTAATGGCGTGCTTAATAATGTTACTTGTTCTCTGTCTTCAACTGTGTAAGGAATTGGCGGCTCTGCAGGAACAGTTGTTTTCCTATTTGCCATATCCTCTTGGAACTTAATCTCCTCTTCACTCATCATAGAACGAAGAAGTTCAGTTGTTCCTCCGTAAGCAAATACGCCTCCTGAGAAACCATAATCGATACGTAAGTCTTTCGTTCCAGCAGGGTTTAAGCCATTATAATTAACCTCTTCAACAAGAGTTCTCGTTCCATCTTCAGCTTTTGTAAATGTCGTGCCTTCAACTCCCCATTTAGTAAACTCCTGACCTTCATCACTATAATATAACCAATCAATGAATTGCAGGATTGCTTCAAAGTATTCACTTTCTTTAGCTTTAGAAGAAATCATGACCCCATTTTCCAATCTTGAACCGCCCATTAAATCTCCGGCAGGTCCACCAGGAACAGTTATTTTCGCAATTGAATAATTTCCTTCACCTAACGTTTTGTCCATATCAGTTCGATGTTGGACAACCGTTTGTGAGTTACCATTAATGATAAATGACTTGCCTGTTACAAACTTCTGAACAGCCTGATCATCTTCTTGAGTAAAGCTTTCTTTATCCAATAGACCTTCTTCAACTAATTTATTAAAATAAGTTAGCAATTCTTTATACTCATCAGTTGTTGCTGTTGGTACGAATTCATCCTTAGATTCGTCATATGTTAAACCATTTCCAAAACCCCATCCAGCTTTTGTACCAAAGTTAACTGCTGCGATATTTAGAGTACTATTGAAAGTAAATCGATCAGAGAAAGGTGTAACATCAGGATATAATTCCTTTAATTGTTTCATCGCTGTATATAATTCATCCCATGTTTTAGGAATCGCAATATTATGCTTTTCAAAAATATCCGTTCTCACAATTAATGTATAATCTGGCCAAACAGCTTCATGTAAACCAGGTAAAACATAAAATTTTCCATCCTTCTGACGAAGTCCTTTTAACTCATCTTCAAGTTGCCATTTCTCCACTTTTTCCTTAAAGTGAGGCATTTTATCCATGTAATCACTTACAGGTAATGCAGCACCAGAAGCAACAAATGGCGCTTCTTCACCTGGATAAGTTTTTGGAATAATTAGCGGTGCATCACCAGAACTAATTAAAAGACTACGTTTTTGAGGATAATCACTCAAAGGAACAATTGTTGGTTTTAATGTTACATTCGTTGTTTCTTTAATATGATCCCATAATAGCCAGTCTTCCTTGTATGGATATGTAGGTTGATCCATGTAAAGAATTGAAAGATCAAATGCTTCACTAGATTTAAACGTATCGCCTACACTATAGGATTCCATTGCTCCTTTTTGATTTACGTTCTTCTCCTCGGAACTAGATGTTTCATTGTTTGAACACCCAGCAACAACAAGTGCTGATAAAGCCAATACACTAAATGTAGACTTTAACCCTTTTAGACCTTTCCCCATTTCTTTTCCTCCCTTTTTTGGTTTAGTGATTTAAACATAAGCGTTTTTATCTACTTAGGCGATAAGACGCTCATTAAAAGAAAGATAACCCCTTCTCTTAATGAGAGCCTCATTGCTACTAAGCAAACAATGAAGCTTTTAGTAAACGCTTTTGTATTTACTTAACAGAACCGAGCATTACTCCCGATACAAAGTATTTTTGTACAAATGGATAGATTGTTAAGATCGGTAAAATTGTTAAGACCATCGTAACGGATTTAATGTTTGCCGAAATTTGAGTTAAATTATCGGCAGAAGATGCACCGGCAGATGTTGCTCCAGTCACACCTGCTATCATATTTCTCAAGTACATCGTCACAGGGAATAACTCTTTTTGATCTAAGTATAAGAATGCTGGAAACCAAGAGTTCCAATGTCCTACTGCATAAAACAAAATCATGGTTGCGATAACTGCCTTACTGAGGGGCAGAACAATTTTCAATAAAATTCCATACGTATTTAATCCATCAATTGAAGCCGCTTCTTCTAATTCTTCTGGCATATTTTCAAAGAATGACTTCATAATTAACATGTTATAAACACTGATCGCACCTGGAATGACGATTGCCCAGATTGAGTTACCAAATCCTAAACTATTGATTAATACATAGTTAGGTACTAACCCTCCATTAAAAAACATGGTAAATACGGCGAAAAATGTTAAAAACTTTCTTCCTACTAAACGTTTCTTTGATAATGCATAAGCAAAGATTGTTGTAAGAAACATAGAAATCGCTGTTCCTACAACTGTATATACAACTGTATTTTTATAATTGATCCAAAACATACTATCTTGTGCAATTGTCTTGTATGTGTCTATATTAAATCCTCTAGGGAAAAGTGTAACTTTTCCTGCATTGATATAGGCCTCACTACTAAATGATTGAGCGATTACATTTAAAAAAGGGTAAAGTGTACAAAAAACGATGATGATTAATATTGATACATTAAAAACTTTGAATATTTTATATTGTTTTGACTCTTTCATTTTATCAACCCCCTACCACAAGCTTCTTTCGGTTAATTTTCTAGAAATTCCATTAGCTGATAATACTAAGACCAAGCCAATAATAGATTCAAATAACCCGATCGCAGTTGCATAACTAAAATTACTAGATTCCAAACCAACTCGATATAAATATGTTGAGATAACATCTGATGTTTGATAAGTTAATGGGTTATATAAAAGTAAGATTTTTTCAAAGCCTACTGCCATGAAGCTCCCGATATTTAGAATAAGTAAAACAACAATTGTTGGGAGAATTCCTGGTATTGTAATATGAAGAGTTTGTTTCCAGCGATTTGCACCATCTATTTTGGCAGCCTCATATAATGATTCATCTATTGTTGTTAATGCTGCTAAGTACAAAATGGCTCCCCATCCCATCGTTTGCCATATCTCTGAAGTTACATAAATAGTTCTAAACCATTCTGCTTGTTGAATAAAGTTAATCTTTTCACCCGTGAAAAACTCTACAATCGAATTGATCGTACCATTAACAGCTGTTAATTGAAGAATCATTCCTGCTACAATAACGATTGATAAAAAGTGAGGTAAATACGATGCCGTTTGGACAAACTTCTTGAATTTTTTCGCTTTAATTTCATTAAGCAATAAGGCAAAAATGATCGGCATCGGAAAACAAATAATAAGTGTTAACCCACCAAGCATAAGGGTATTTTTAAACACATTCCAAAACGTTGGATCATTGATAAACATCTTAAAATAATGGAGTCCTACCCAAGATTCCCCGTATATTTTACCTCCAGGCATAAATCGTCTAAATGCAATAATATTCCCAAACATAGGTCCATATTTAAATATGATTAAGTAAATGATGGGTAGAACTAGCAAAGAGTACAGTTGCCAATCTCTACGTAAGATCGTTCCCAAAACAGCTAATTTACTTCTTTTGATAATAATATTTGATTCCCCACCGGTTTCGACTTTAATTTCAGCCATAATAATCCCCCCACTCTTTTCATAAAATAAGTACACTCGAAAACCACATAACTTTGAAGCGCTTACAAATAATTCGATCGTTTTATATGTTTCTGTGTGAGCACAAATGAATATTAATAATACTAGTATGGTAGTAAAATTAAATAGATAAATGTGAAAATTTATTAATTATTTACGCAAATATTTATTTTTCATCATAATGAATGATATATTTACAACCAAAATGTTTATTGGGGAAATAAAACTAGTTGGAGCAGGTGTTTTATACGACATTCAGTAAATAAAAAATATGATATTACTGTCCTGCCCCATCCATTTGGTTTTATTAATTTTTTCTACTATTTAATTACTAGATTTGTATTTCTTCTTCATTTGAGATATTTATCGCGTTAAGTTGTGCAAGCAAGCATAACTCAGCAGCTTTAAATGTATGCTCTTGAGTCATGGCAATCTCTGTTCCATTTAAGCAGTCTAAAATAAGTGATCCGAAATATGGAAATCCAACTTTACCATTTACATTAAAATGTTTTTCTCCAACTTCATTGACTAAATACAAGTGACTACCGCTTTTTTCTCTTGCAATATCAACATATTTTCTTAATTCTATATAGCCTTCTGTACCTAAGATGAGTGTTCTTCCATCACCCCAAGTACTTAGACCAGCTGGAGTTAACCAATCAACCCGGAAATAACCTGTTGCTCCATTATCAGCAATCAAATTAGCATCTCCAAAATCTTCAAGCTCAGGATATGTTGAATGTTTATAGTTTCCTACTTTACTATGGACCACTCTTGCGTCTTTAGCTCCTGTATAAAATAAAAACTGTTCAATTTGATGACTTCCGATGTCACATAAAATTCCGCCATAATATTCTTTTTTGAAGAACCAATCCGGCCGATGATCTGGATTAGTACGATGTGGACCAGTACCCATCACTTGAACAACATTTCCAATTGCACCTTGCTCAATAAGCTGCCCTGCAAATATTGCACTTTCATTATGAAGACGTTCACTATAATAGACAGCCCAAATGAGTCCAGTTTCTTTCACTTTATCTTTGGCAGCTTGTAATTGTGTTAATGTTGTAAAGGGCGCTTTGTCAGTAAAATAGTGCTTACCCGCATCCATAGCTCTTAAGCCTAATTCGCATCGTTTAGATGTTATTGCCGCACCGGCAACTAATTGAACAGAAGGATCTTGAAGAACTTCATCCTCAGATGCAGCAACCTTCACGTCTGGAAAAATTTCACGAAATCTGTCCACCTTTTTTTTATCAGGGTCATACACCCATTTTAGTTCAGCACCCGCCTCTATTAAGCCATTGCACATTCCATAAATGTGTCCATGATCTAGTCCAATAGCAGCAAAAGCAAACTCACCTTCTTGAACAACAGGATCATATTTACCTATTGGCGCATAATTCATGCCATCATGTGTTTGCATAATATCCTCCTTGACTCGCATTATTTACTCGTATTTGCCACCTGTTGTAATTTTTGTATCAGAGAAATTTTCAATGCTCGTTGTTTTCTCATAAAAGTGCTTAACATGTGCAAGTATTCCTTCACGTGTATAATAAGGATCATCTACTGATAGAGGTAATGTTACGCGAACACCTTCATTTGCAGACTTGTAAATGGCTGTAATGAGCTCTAATGTATTACGTCCTTGAATACCATCAACAAGTAAACACTCTTGGCCATTGATGGCTTCTAAGAACTGATTAATTTGTCCAGTGTGGCCTTCATATTCAAGTAATGGACATTCATCCCAAAATTGTTGAATCTTCGTTTCGATGTCAGTATCACTTTCTTCGTATGGAAATCCATTCGCTCGAGCCTTCTGCGCTTTTACCTTCCATGGAACAGAAACTCTTGCTTTTTCCCCTTGAAAAATAAGCTGCTGTTCTTCACCATGATGGACAACAGAACTCGTCACTTGTGCTAATCCTCCATCTTCATACTGTAAAATGGCAACTGACAGATCTTCAACCTCTGCATTATCATGTAATGTATTTGAAGTAATAGCTACGATTTCTTTCGGCATTCCCATCATCCATTGCAACATATCAATATGATGAACAGCATGATTTAACGTGCAGCCTCCACCTTCTTTTTCCCAAGTGCCTCTCCACCATAAATCATAGTAACTATGACCTCTCCACCAATAGGAATCGATTTGTGCATGAGCTATTTTCCCAATTAATTTCTGGTTCAGTACATGACTTAAATTCATAATAGGATTCATAAAACGATTTTGAGCAACAACAGATAGTAGTTTACTGCTTTCCTTAGCTGCCATAATCATTTCGTCACATTCTTTTAATGAGGAGGCCATTGGTTTTTCAACCAAAACATGTTTACCCGCTCGAAGAAAGTCAACAGCTAGATTTCTATGAGTAAAAGGTGGTGTACATATTGAAACAGCATCAATTGTAGGATCGTCCAATAGTTCACTGTAATCGCTAACAATTTTACAATTTAAAGAAAAGCTTTCAGCAAGTGTCCTCGCTTTTTCAGGGTAGATATCTGCTAATGCAACGATTTTACATTTTTCCGATAAAGTAGAATACGCTTTAACATGGGCAGAAGCTATTCCACCGGCACCGATAATGGCGATATTAATCAAGGGACCATTTCCTTTCCTAGTAGAAGATTAATAATATCCTAGTAATACTAGTATGGTAGTGAAATTATAAAAAATGTTATGTCATTTCAAAATATTAGTAAATGAGGCGATTCTGGTCATCCTGGATACCGGAATGTCTAAAGAAATACGTATTGATACGATCTCTCCACTCAATTGCATTTTCTAATTGCATGTTAAATCGATCTAAAACATTTTTATAGCGGTAGGAATCTATTTTCTGTTCAAGCTGCTTCCACTTTTGCATCATATCTTGAACCTGTTCAACACCTAAGAAGTGTGTATCGTAAATATGTTGAATAACTGTCTTACCCGATTTTAATTGATGACGATAAGGAACATGATGGAAAAATAATAATAAATTATCCGGACATGTTTCAATTGAATCATACAGACTGGAATTTTCAGGATAATATTGTGAAGTATACCCAGTTCCATCTTTTATCGTTCGATTTACTCCTGTTCCAAAGCAATCTGAAAAATGATACGTTCCCCACAATGAGTATTCATACCCTTCAATATTTGGTCCATAGTGATGACCTGGATTAATCATCCAGCCAACCCCAAGCGGTGCCGTATAATTCTCATAAATCTCCCAAGAATGAAGGAGCATATTCGTAATAGTTGAAACAACTTCTTCATCATGGCCAAATGTAATACGAACCCACTCATTCGCAATTTCCTCAGATGTTAATTCGGTATTCCAAATTAAACGGCCATAGCCAAAAAAGTTTGCTTGAGCAAGTGTATTTCCTGTCCAGTTCATATCATTTCCTATATTAGAAACAGCTGTGATACCACTATATGTTAGGTCAAACTGTGATCCATCTACAATCGATTTGATTGTGGTTCCTTCTCCCTTTGCATACGTGTCAAAGTCCAAAACTTCCTTCCATTGTGGAACAAGGAAGCATAAATCTTTTTGTTGTCCTGTATATTCTTGTGCCACTTGAAATTCAAGGACATGGTTTGTGTTTTGCAAGGCACCAAATAATGGGGAAACAGGTTCTCTAACTTGGAAATCCATTGGACCATTTTTAATCTGAAGAATAACATTATCCATAAACTCTCCGTCTAATGGTTTAAAATGATCATATGCCGCTCTTGCACGATCTGTTTTTCGATCACGCCAATCTTGAAGACAGTTGTAAACAAAACATCTCCAGAAAACAAGACCGCCAAATGGCTCAAGTGCTTTAGCCAGCATATTTGCCCCATCTGCATGTGTACGATTATATGTAAAAGGACCGGGACGATGTTCTGAATCCGCTTTCACAATAAACCCGCCAAAATCAGGTATATGTTGATAAATTTCTTTTGTTTTCTCGACCCACCATTGCTGTACATCTTTATCCAAAGGATCTGCTGTTGGAAGATTACCAATTTCCATTGTACTCGCATAATTAACACTTAAATATGTTGTAATGCCATAACATCTCATAATATCCGCAATTTCTGCAACACTTGGCAGCATTTCTTTTGTTATAAGATTAGTCTCCACTTTATGCACGTTTACATTATTAATGGATAAACTGTTAATTCCGACTGAAGATAACAATCTAGCATAGTCCTTGGTTCTATTTCTATCATGTGTAAATTCATAGTCCTTATAGAAAATGGAATCTCCAGAATATCCCCGCTCAATACTACCGTCCATATTATCCCAATGATTAATCATTCGAATTTGATTAGACGGATTTTCTATAATGGCTAATTCGTTAAGGTTTTCTCGCATTTGCATAAGTCTTAAGAGGTGAAATGCTCCATATAACACACCTTTATCCTGTTTTCCGATTATCGCAATTGAATGATGGTTTTTGTATGTAATCGTTTGAATCATGTAGCTGTCTTCTTGTAAATGATCTAAAACTGTTGTATTAATACCATAATCTTTTAAATGGTTATTTTCATAAGTTGCTAAAACAATTGATGGTTTTTCTAGTGGGACTGCATGTACTGATGGAGGGTGTATCATAGAAGTAATACCTTGTACCAGCTCTTCTTTAGCTGCCTGAATGATTTGTGAATGATCTAAAAAGATGAGAGTTTCGCAATATGTCTGATAATGTTCTGTTATTGAACTGTCAAGCTTATTATATTGCAGCCAACAATGATACGCTGCTTCCAAAGTTTGTTCTTTGATTTGGATATTAGTGGAATTATTCAAAGAATTACCCCTTTCCTTTTAATTGAGGATGACTCTATAGGCAGAGTCATCCTCCTTTTTATAAAAAGAATTTAAACCGTTACATTTGCCAATGTTTCAATAATATATTGGTTTACCGTTGCTTTTAAACGCTCTTGTCTACCTGAAGCATTTTTAATTTCTGTTAATTGTAGAGCATATTCTTCAAGCTTGCGAAGGTTTGTTTTTCCTTCAACAATCTCTAGTCCAATCCCTTGTGTATAGCTGCTATATCTTTCTTCAATGAAG
This sequence comes from Bacillus sp. J37, assembly GCF_000518865.1. Classification (GTDB taxonomy): domain Bacteria; phylum Bacillota; class Bacilli; order Bacillales; family Bacillaceae; genus Metabacillus. Next base: position 34,103 of record NZ_JAEK01000032.1, read on the forward strand.
CTATCAAGAACTTTATCTTGGATTAATTTGTTCGCAACTTTTGTACCGATTGCAAATGTATCCATTCCGGCAATATGTGCATGGAAAAGATCTTCAGCTTCAAATGAACCCCTTCTTACTTTTGCATCGAAGTTTAATCCACCTTTTCCTAATCCATCATTTTTAAGAATCTCATACATTGCTAATGTTGTAGAATATAAATCTGTCGGGAATTCATCCGTATCCCAGCCAAGTAGAGTATCACCTTGGTTTGCATCAACAGATCCAAGCATATTGTTTTCGCGTGCAACACGTAATTCGTGTTCAAATGTATGACCTGCAAGTGTAGCATGGTTTGCTTCAATATTAAATTTAAAATGGTCTGTAAGATCATATTTTTGCAAGAAAGCTAACCCAGTCGCAACATCAAAATCATATTGGTGTTTAGTAGGTTCTTTTGGTTTTGGTTCAATTAGGAATGGTGCATCAAAACCGATTTCTTTAGCATAGTCAACTGCCATATGGAAGAACCGTGCAAGATTATCTAATTCTAATCCCATGTTTGTATTAAGAAGTGTTTCATAACCTTCACGACCACCCCAGAATACATAGTTTTCAGCACCTAGCTCTTTACCAACTTCAAGCGCTTTTTTTACCTTTGCCGCTGAGTAAGCGTAAACATCAGCATTATTAGAAGTAGCAGCACCATGAACATAACGTGGGTTTGTAAACATGTTCGCTGTATTCCAGAGTAACTTTGTTTTGCTTGTTTTCATATATTCTTTAATCATCGCAACAATAACATCTTGATTTTTATTTGTTTCTGCTAATGTTGCTCCTTCTGGTGCAATATCCACATCATGGAAACAGAAGAATGGTACATTTAGCTTTTCGAAAAATTCAAATGCAGCTTCAACACGTGCTTTTGCTAAATCTAAACCTTGCAAGTGATTCCATGGGCGAATAGCTGTTCCTACACCGAACGGATCGGAACCGTCAGCAGTAAATGTATGCCAGTATGCAACTGAAAAGCGGAGTAAATCCTCCATTTTCTTTCCGTTAATGACTTCCTCAGGATTATAGTATTTAAAAGCTAGAGGGTTTGCAGAACCAGGTCCTTCATATTTAATTTGGTTAACGTTTTCAAAATAAGCCATGTTTTTTTGCCTCCCGATTAACTAAACTTAAAAACTCCCAAACTACTGTTAACGCTTTCAATACTAGAGCATTAACATACAACAATTATCTTTTTGGTTGTCTTTTAATATAAGTTTTACTTTTGTTCCTTACACCAATATAGTACCATCTCCAAATTAGTTTGTCTATTGAATAAACTAAGTTTTTTTATTTTTTTTCAATCCTCGTCAATTATCTACAATACATATTAGGAATTTTTGCTAAAATCATAGAATAACACTTACGTTAGACCCCTGAATAAGCCATAAATCCACCATCAACCGGTACACTTATTCCTGTAACAAAACTACTTGAGTTCTCATCGATTAACCATAATAATGTACCTAATAAGTCTTTTGGATCTCCCAATCTTCTCATAGGCGTGTGTGCTAGTATTTTTTTCGTTCGGTCAGTATAGCTGCCATCCTCGTTTTTTAATAATTTTTCATTTTGTTTTGTTAAGAAAAATCCCGGTGCAATTGCATTTACACGAATACCTGTCTCTGCCATATGGACCGCAAGCCACTTTGTGAAGTTCTCAATTCCGGATTTTGCTGCACTATATGCAGGTACCTTTGTCATAGGGCTTGGTGCACTCATTGATGAAATATTAATGATCGTTCCTTTTGTTTCAATCATTCTCTTTGTAAATACTTGAGTCGGAATTAATGTGCCGATAATATTCAGGTTAAAAACAGACTGAAAACCCTCTGTCGTAAGGTCAAAGAAAGTCGTAATGTCTTTATTTTCTAAATCTGACATCTCAAAGATTTCCTTCGTTGTTACCCCCTTCGGATGGTTCCCCCCGGCTCCATTTATTAATACATGGTAGTCACCGTATACCTCAAAGATTTTTTGCTCTGCTTTTTTTACACTTTCTATATTAAGGACGTCACACTCGATAGCTAGTGCATCTCCACCGGCTTCAATAATTTCATTCACAACTACCAAACCTTTTTCATATGTACGATTTAAAATAGCGACCTTCATTCCTTGTCGAGCTAATTCAATAGCCATACGACCGCAAAGAACTCCTCCGCCACCTGTAATAACTGCAACTTTACCTTTTAAATCTTCATATATTGGTAACATTTTCTCCACTCCTTTTAAAAATCAAAGTACATATTATGTAATGTTTAACGCTTACATTTTTGATCATACAAATCATTATCCCGTTTATTCGTAATGCGCCTCTTTGTTTAACCATTAACCTAAGTATATGTCAACTTTTTCAATTTTCCAATAGGAAAAGTTATGATATTGAAAATATAATATTAACGATTATATAAAAAAACAGGTGAAAAGATTCACCTGTTTTTGAAAATTTAAAATTAGAATTTAGATTGATAGTTATCAATTTCCCATGAATGCACGGCTGTACGATAGCTATCCCATTCTGCTTTTTTAGCAGATACGTATTCGCCATATACGTGCTCACCTAATGTTTTACGGCCAATTTCGCCATTTTGGAATTCAGCAATTGATTTTTCAAGGCTACCTGGAAGATTCTCAATTCCAAGTTCTTCGCGACGCTCTTCTGTCATGTGGAAGATATCTTCATTAATAGAGGCTGGAGCTTTTAAGCCTTTTTCAATTCCTTCAAGACCAGCAGATGCGATAATCGCAAATGTTAGGTACGGATTTGCAGATGGATCTGGACAACGAAGCTCAACACGAGTTGCCATACCTTTTTTAGCCGGGATACGAATTAGTGCTGAACGGTTTGATGCAGACCATGCGATATAGCAAGGTGCTTCATATCCGGGAACTAAACGCTTATAAGAGTTTACTAATGGATTTGTTACAGCAACAATGTTTTTCGCATTGTCTACTAAACCTGCGATGAATGAATATGCTTCATCTGATAATTGTAACTCATCTGCTTCATTATAGAATGCATTTTCTCCATCTTTGAAGAAAGACATATTTACGTGCATTCCAGAACCGTTAATTCCGAAAACTGGTTTTGGCATAAATGTAGCATGTAAGCCGAATTTTTGGGCAATTGTTTTAACAACCCATTTATAAGTAGTAGATAAATCTGCTGCACCTAAAGCGTCAGCATATTTAAAGTTAATTTCGTGTTGACCTTCAGCAACTTCATGGTGAGAAGCTTCGATTGTGAAGCCCATTGCTTTTAATGCACGGTAAATTTCTAATCGTACACGCTCACCTAAATCTTTTGGTGATGGCTCAAAATAACCGCCATTATCATCTAATTGTTGAGTCGGGTTACCGTCTGCATCTGTTTTAAATAGGAAGAACTCTAATTCCGGACCAACCGAGATTGTATAACCTTTATCAGCTGCACGCTCTACTGTCTTTTTTAAAACATTACGAGTATCACCCTCGAAAAGTGTTCCATCAGGGTTCACAGCTGAACAAAGGAAACGCGCTTCAGAATATCCTTCTTCAACAGACCAAGGTAATACTGCAAATGTTGTAAGATCAGGTTGTAAGTATAGATCTGACTTGTTAATTGGAGAGAAACCTTTTACAGAAGAACCGTCAAACATTTGTTTCCCTGCAACAACATCATCGAATTGCTCTACAGTAACAGTCACGCTTTTTAAAATACCCTCTATATCTACAAATTGTAGATGGATAAGCTCTACACTTTTAGAGCTGATAATTTCTTTAATTTGTGCAAGAATTTCCGTATCATTTTTCCCTTTTGAAATAACCGCTTCACTCATGTTAGATAACCTCTCATTTCTATGTCGTTTTTTATAACATGAGTTTATTATATTTAAAGATTGTAAATTTGACAAGTGTTTTTCTATTAAATTTTCTGTATTTTTATAATATTTTTATAGAAAACGGTTACATTCATCTCGCTTTTAGATAGATTGCTACATTTATCATTCATTAGCAAATATCTGTAAAAGAAATGATGTATTTTATTCATATTTATACAGTGAATTTTATATCTTACACTCACTGATTTTTTGAAAGTATTTATTCTGAACAATAATTAGAAAAACTTGGCCTGTCGCCAAGTCCTAATAACGAAAGTCTTCGTTTTTCTTATACGATCATCCATAAAATTTATATACATTTTGATAGTACAAAAAAAGAACCTTTCAAAAACAAGGTTCTTTTACTCGTTAACATTAATCATCCTGATCATCAAGTTCTAACTCAAGAATCTCTTTTGTTTCAGCATCAATCGTTATTTCCGCTTCTCCTGAGGAAGTTTTAAACTCCATATCATATACGTATCTGCCATCATCTTCATCTAATTCAATTTCATGAAGTTCGCCATCAATTTTTGTTTTAGCTATTTCAATTGCTTCCTTTTCTGTAATTATTGTTTTATTTGATATGTTATTTGAATTGACATCATCGTCGTCATCGACTTTTTCATCGACTCTGTGAATTTTAGCTGTTGTTGCATCAATGTATAGTTCATAATCCTTTTGATCTTTGTCAATCTCAACTTCATAGACAGGCTGACCGTTCTGATTTTCCAGTTCCACACTTTCAATCACTCCATCAACCTTCTTTAAGGCTGCCTCTTTTGCTTTATCGATCCCTATTGTTTCATAATTTTCTTGTGCGTAGCTGTGATTAATTGCCACTGCACCACCTAATACGACTACCGCTGCTAATGAGATTGTCATCAATTTCTTCATTTCTTTATTCCTCCTTGATTGTTATGTTTCTTACATACTTAACTTTAACCAACCAATATGAGAGGAAACGGAAAGGAAGATTAAAAATTGATGAGAAAACTCTTAGATTTCTTAAGAATCGTCTTCATCATCTTCCTGTTCTTCCCAAGTAACCGTAATCGCCTGTTTTTTATAGGCATCTATTTGAATAGTTGCTTCTCGATCATCATCGGTTTCAATTTCAATTAAATAGTAAGGTGCTTGACCGTTACTTTCAATAAAATCAACGTCATCCACTTCGCCATTCACTTCTTCTAAAGCCAAATGTATGGCTTCTTTTTCAGATAAAAGTCTCTGAGACGTTTTCGTTGAATTTGTAACATCTCCTGTATAAGGATCGATGGTTAGTGTGTGTTCTTCATTTTCTCTTTGCACGATGGCCTGATAATAAGAAGATGACGCAGATTGGATTAGTTCAATTGATTTAATCGTACCCTGAGATGAAATTTTTGATTTCACTTCTTCTTCAGTTAAAGGATTTTCATTATTTATATTGGGTTTTTGTTCACTATTTTTTTCTTGTTGGGTGATAGAAACAACCTCTCCACTCGTAGCATGAATGACAATAAGATATGTTCCTGTTTCTGCTTTCAAGACAAAATGATACTCGTTATCTTTTTTCGTTGTTTCAATAATTTCACCCGTATATTTATCTAAAGCCCTTTCTTTCGCTTCTCCTTCTGTTAAAGCTTGAGCTTCTGATGCCTGACCCCATAGTTGAACTGTAGCTAGAAGAACCACTCCGACAATGGCAATACATCCTATAGTCATCAACCATTTCCTTCTATTCATATTTCACCTCCATTTTTATAAGGTTTAGTATAAGATAGAAATATGAGAATTTGCTGAGAAGGAAGAACATGCTTTTCGAGTTATTTTTCTAAAAGGTTAGTGTTACAGTTGTCCCTATTCCTTCGACACTTTCGACATGGATGTGAATATTTAAAGCTTCTGCGATTTCCTTGGCCATAGAGAGTCCTAACCCACTTCCTCCTTGCTTTCGAGTTCGAGCTTTATCAACCCGATAAAAACGGTCAAAGATTTTAGGTAAATCATTTTCAGGAATACCAATTCCTCTGTCTGCTATTCGGATTAATGGTCTCTCCCCGTTTTTCTCAATATAAATAGAAATGTTCTCTTCACTATACTTTTTCGCATTGTCTAGAAAAATAAAAAGCAATTGCTTTAATTTTTGAGTATCTGTTACTGTATAAATCACTTCATCGCTACTTACTTCCACTGTTCTGTGATATGCATTTTGAAATATTTTAGCTGATTCCTTCACTAGCTCTGTCATATTTACTTCTGTTTTATCAATATTCCATTTTTCGTCATGTTTAGCCAAAAGAAGGAGCTGTTCGATCATGTCACTCATTCTAACAGCCTCAGAATGAATGGCCTCAATCGACTCATCCATTACTTCCGGACGTTGTTTCCCTCTTCTCTTCATTAAATCTGCATAGCTTTCAATAATCGTTAAAGGTGTTTTCAGTTCATGAGAGGCATTTGATACAAATTGCTCCTGCTTTTTAAAGTTCGTTTGCAAAAGATCGATCATTTTATTAAAGGTAATTCCCATCTCTACAAGCTCATCTTTCGACTTTTCTACAAGTTGTATTTGTTTGAATTGTCCACTTTCCTGAATATCCTTCATGGTTTCAGTCATTGTTTTGATCGGTCGGGTGATTAAATTACTTAAGAAATGTGTTGATAAGAGAACAGGAATAACAGAAATAATAGTAGTTGCAACTAAAACAATTCTTAAAACAGATAGAATCTCATTTGTTGTAGTTATACTTTTTGTTACTTGCAGATTGACAATACTTCCATCTGTCCAAATAATTGGACTTGAAGCGAAAGCATATTGTTTATTCTCAAATGTAATGATTTCGCTCTTTTCTCCTGCAAAATATGTTTCTTGCATATTATCTAATGTTTTTTCAGAAGGTGAAGCAATCTTTGCAACTGATTTACCCTCAACTGACAATACATGAATCATTCCATCAACAGGTAAATATGCGCGCAGCAATTGGTTGGGATCTACTTGCTTTATTCCTTCACTAACATCATTTGATATCTTCTCTGTTTCCGCTTTTATTTGTTCTAGCTCTTTTTCAATCATCATGTTGTTAAACACCATATAAATTGATGTGTTCATTACAAGAATAAGCAAAATAAATAAAAAGGCTGTATATAAGTTTATTTTATTTCGAAGCTTCATTTTGCTTCCTTTAAGACGTAGCCAACACCACGTACTGTATGTATCAATGGATAATCAAATGGAAAGTCAATTTTCTTACGTATGTAGCGGATATAAACATCAACAACATTTGTATCACCAAAATAGTCATATCCCCAAACCGCTTCTAGTATTTGTTCACGGTTTAGAACCTGCCTTTTGTTTCTTAGGAGAAATAGAAGTAAATCAAATTCCTTAGGTGTTAATTCTATTTCATGTTCACCTCTTAGCACTTCACGTGTTTTTTCATTCACCTTTAATTCTCCGGCAATGAACCAGTCATCAAGATCCATTTGTTCATTTTGTTGAGCTGGTCTGGAACTCATTCGCAATACAGCGCGAATTCTCGCAAGTAGTTCCTCCATTTGAAAAGGCTTTGTAATATAATCATTTGCTCCTAAATCCAAGCCTGAAACTTTATCTTCAACAGATCCTTTCGCTGTGAGCAAAATAACAGGGGTATACGGATCTTTCACCCGGATTCGGCGAAGAAGCTCGATTCCGCTTAATCCGGGTAACATCACATCTAATAAAATTAAATCAAAGCTTCCTTTTCGATAAACTTCCAATGCGGTAACTCCGTCCATCGCTTTTTCAATTATATACCCTTCATAGCCTAGCTCCAGTTCAAGCAATCTTACTATTTTCTCCTCATCTTCAACAATTAAAATTGATTCTTTGTTCATTAGAACCTCCTTTAATCTTTTCATTTTATCCCTCTTATAAGCTTCCTTCCTCATCATATCAAATAGCAGTAGCCATTTTCTATTTTGAGGCGTTCAACCATCCGCAATTTTTTTACATTAAAGCACTTCTTTTGACTTTCGATTTACCAATATGTAAGATAAGAGCGCAAATTACATATTGAAAGGGGCCACAAAAAATGGCGCAATCTTTAAAAGGTAAAGTTGCTCTTGTTACTGGAGCAGGGAAAGGAATTGGACGTGCAACTGCAATTGCCCTTGCTCACGAAGGAGTAAATGTAGGGTTATTAGCACGAACAGAACAAGATTTAGTGGAAGTAGCGAAGGAAATTGAAGCTCTTGGAGTGAAAACGGCCTATGCTACTGCAGATGTTTCTTCTATCGAAGAAGTAAATGCTGCTGTTGAAAAACTAAAAACTTCTCTTGGTCCAGTCGACATTCTTATCAACAATGCCGGCATTGGGAAATTCGGGAAATTCCTTGAACTTGAACCAGAAGAATGGAAGAAGATAATCGATATTAATTTATTGGGTGTTTATTATGTTACCCGTGCTGTATTACCTCAATTAATTGACAAAAATGGCGGAGATATTATTAATATTTCTTCAACCGCAGGTCAAAAAGGAGCTCCTGTGACGAGTGCTTACAGTGCTTCAAAATTCGGTTTATTAGGACTTACCGAATCGCTTGCCTTGGAAGTTCGCAAGCATAATATTCGCGTAACAGCTCTTACTCCAAGTACTGTCGCAACTGAGTTAGCTTATAAAGAAAACCTTACAGATGGTAATCCGGAAAAAGTGATGCAGCCGGAAGATCTTGCAGAGTATATGGTTGCTCAACTTAAACTTCATCCTAGAATCTTTATTAAATCTGCTGGACTTTGGTCAACAAATCCGTAACGTATAAATTATGAATGGGCTGCCCAATTATTAATAGGGCAGCCCATATTTTCTACTTTTTTGATCTTCTTAACCAACTCCATGAAATGAATATTATTCCATATTTGATAAAATCAAGAGTTCGTGTAAAATTAAACATATTATCCATATATTTTTATCTAGATTCTTCATTTATCAATGCTTTTTATTTACACCACACATTGTTTTTCATACTATTAAGGAGGTATGAATGTTGAAAAAAGCTTTAATTAACATTGATTACACCTATGATTTTGTTGCAGAAGATGGTGCACTTACCTGTGGGAAGCCCGGTCAAGATATCGAAAGGGAAATCTCAGCTATTACAAAAGAATTTATTAAAAAAGATGAGTTTGTTGTCTTTGCCATAGATCTTCATGAAAAAGAGGATCATTTCCATCCTGAGACAGCATTATTTCCACCACATAATATCCGTGATACAAAAGGAAGAAATTTATATGGAGAGCTTCAAGAGCTATACAAAAGCAACCAAGAAAAAAGCAATGTACTATGGATGGATAAAACACGTTATAGTGCTTTCGCCGGAACAAATTTAGAAATAAAATTAAAAGAACGCGGTATTACAGAGCTGCACCTCGTTGGAGTTTGCACAGACATATGTGTTTTACATACTGCTGTGGATGCATACAATAAAGGGTTTTCCATTGTCATATATAAAGACGCTGTTGCGAGTTTTAATGAAGCAGGTCATGAGTGGGCTTTGCAACATTTTTCTTCATGCTTAAATGCTAAAGTGATTTAACATCATGCTTAAATACGTATTTAATGAACAGATGGTCCCTCCATTATTCATTAAATAGTGACCACTACGATCTATGTGAAAAATTGAACGAACTTGGAGGAATAAAATGAACACACATTACGAAGATGATAGTCTAGCTCTTCATACAGACCTTTATCAAATTAATATGGCTGAATCGTATTGGGAAGATTCCATCCATGATCGAAAGGCAGTATTTGAAGTGTTTTTTCGAAAACTGCCATTTGGAAATGGCTATGGAGTTTTTGCAGGGCTTGAAAGAATCATCCAATATCTTGAGAAATTTCAATTCTCAACTAGTGACATTGAGTATTTACGTGAAGAATTAGGTTATAAAGATGATTTTTTACATTACTTAAGTACCCTTCGATTTACTGGAAATGTTTATTCAGTACAAGAAGGGGAAATGGTATTTGGAAATGAACCTATTATCCGAATTGAAGCCCCTTTAGCCGAAGCACAATTAGTGGAAACAGCCATTTTAAATATCGTCAATTATCAGACGCTCATTGCAACAAAAGCAGCTAGAATCAAGCAAGTCGTTGGTGATGATACGGTTATGGAATTCGGTACTCGCCGCGCACACGAATTAGATGCTGCTATTTGGGGAACCAGAGCAGCATATATTGGCGGATTCCATGCAACATCTAATGTAAGAGCAGGAAAGCTGTTTAATATCCCTGTTTCAGGTACACATGCTCATGCTTTTGTTCAAGCATACAAAGATGAATATGTCGCTTTTCATAAGTATGCACGCCGTCACAAAGAATGTGTGTTCCTTGTAGATACATATGATACATTAAAATCTGGTGTTCCGAATGCAATTAAAGTAGCAAAAGAATTAGGAGATAAGATTGAATTTAGAGGAATACGTCTAGATAGCGGAGATCTTGCTTACTTATCTAAGGAAGCGAGAAAAATGCTCGACCAAGCAGGTTTCCATGATACAAAAATCATTGCTTCAAATGATCTGGATGAATCTACCATTATCAACCTAAAATCACAAGGTGCCAAAATTGACATTTGGGGTATTGGAACAAAACTGATCACTGCTTTTGATCAACCTGCACTCGGTGCTGTCTATAAGCTGGCTTCAATCGAAGATGAAAATGGTGAAATGATCGATACGATCAAAATTAGTGGAAATCCTGAAAAAGTATCAACACCAGGCTTAAAAAAGATTTATCGGATCATTAATACGCTAAACCACAAATCTGAGGGTGACTATATTACTTTAGAGCATGAAGATCCTGAAAGTGAAGAGAAATTAAAGATGTTCCACCCTATTCATACGTTTGTAAGTAAATTCGTTACAAACTTTGAAGCCAAAGAATTACATCATCTTATTTTTGAGAACGGATCACTTGTATATGACTCCCCTACCCTACAGGATATGCAAAATTACACAAGGGCAAACTTAGAGTTATTATGGGATGAATATAAGCGTGCCCTACATCCCGAGGAATACCCGGTTGACTTAAGTCAGGAATGCTGGGAAAACAAAATGAGAAACATTGAAGAAGTAAGACAAAAAGTATCCGAAATGATCAAAAACAATAGGAAATTCTAAAATAACTTCAATTGGAGGCGTAAAAATGAGTTTACAAAAAAGAATTATGAGTGAACTACATGTAAAAGAAACGATAAATCCAAAGGAAGAAATCAAAGCACGTGTAACGTTTCTAAAAGAATACTTGAAATCAACTGGTGCTAAAGGCTTTGTTCTTGGCATTAGTGGCGGCCAGGACTCTACTTTGGCAGGTCGTTTGGCTCAAATTGCAGTTGAAGAATTACGCAGTGAAGGATATCAAGCAACTTTCACAGCTGTAAGACTTCCATACGGTGTTCAACAGGATGAAGATGATGCACAATTAGCCCTTTCTTTTATTAATCCAGATAAAAGTGTTGCTTTTGACATATCAAATAGTGTCGATGCATTTGCCAATGATTACGAAAAAACAATGGATGAACCGCTCTCAGACTTTAACAAAGGTAATGTAAAAGCACGAACAAGAATGATTACTCAATATGCGATTGGCGGACAGGAAGGCTTGTTAGTTATTGGTACAGACCATGCTGCAGAGGCGGTTACAGGATTTTTCACAAAATATGGTGACGGTGGTGCAGACTTATTACCACTAACAGGCTTAACAAAGCGTCAAGGTAAACGTCTGCTTCGAGAATTAGATGCGCCTGAACGATTATATCTCAAAATACCAACTGCTGATCTATTGGACAACACTCCCCTGCAAGCAGACGAAACAGAGCTTGGTATTACATATGACCAATTAGATGACTACTTGGAAGGGAAACAAGTCGATTCCGAAGTAGCTGAAAAAATCGAAAAACGCTACCTGATTTCACAACATAAGCGAGAAGTACCGGCCTCTATGTTTGATGGATGGTGGAAAAAATAAATAAAAACAATACAAAAATACTCAAGATGCATTTTCTCTTGAGTATTTGCGTTTTAAAAGACAATGTTAGAATGTAAAACAAATAAATTGACGATGTTAAGAAAAGAGCCAATAATGTTTATATGATCTAATCAAGTTACGTCAGGAGAGAACATGATGACAAACATTGAAGAAAAAACATGTAAAGAATCCCTTGTTATTAAAACCAGTAGAGTATTTCCATTAGATACAAATAACCATAATACATTGTTTGGCGGCAAATTAATGAGCTATATCGATGATGTTGCCTCGATTTCAGCAGCCATGCATTCAAGATGTGAGGTTGTAACAGCCTCGACAGATTCTGTTGATTTCTTAATTCCTATCCGCCAAAGTGACTCTGTTAGTTTAAAATCCTATGTCTCGTCAGTTGGCCGTTCATCTATGGAGGTTTTTGTTAAAGTCATTGCAGAAGATTTAAAAACAGGAGAACGAAAGCTTGCAGCTACCTCTTTCATAACTTTTGTGGCACTAAATGACCAAGGCAAACCCCAGCAAGTTCCAAGAGTCATTCCGGAATCAGATGAAGAAATCATGCTTTTTAATACCGCAAAACAGCGCAGAAATGTCCGAAAAGAACGTCGTGAACATAGTGAAGCTTTCGCTAATGTTGTGACATTATAGATCTTACGTCAAAAAAAAGAATGCATCCAATTGTTGGATGCATTTTAACATGAGAATAATTGAGAATAGTTGAGAATTGAAAATTAGTTTAAATCATTATTTTATTTCAGCTGGAACAGCTAAGCCTAAACCTTCAGCTACACGAGTTCCGTATTCTGGATCTGCTTTGTAGAAGTGACCGATTTGACGTAATTTAATTTCGTCTCGTTCAACTGGTTTCATTGCGCCAACAATGTTACTCACTAAGTGTGCACGTTGTTCTTCAGTCATAAGACGATACAAGTCACCAGCTTGAGTATAGTGATCATTATGATCATATGCTACACTTTCAGCTACTCCTGATACCGGATAGGCCGCTTGTTTATTTTCTGGTGTTTCAGTTGGACCTCCAAAGCTGTTCGGCTCATAGTATACTGATTTTCCACCATTATCATCAAAGCGCATTTGACCATCACGTTGGTAGTTTTTCACTTCATTTCTTGCACGGTTAATTGGAAGTGCCTGGTGGTTCGCACCTACGCGGTAACGATGTGCATCATGATATGCGAAAAGTCGTCCTTGAAGCATTTTATCTGGTGATACATCTATACCAGGAACTAATGTACCAGGTGAGAATGTTGCTTGCTCAACTTCCGCAAAGTAGTTTTCCGGGTTACGATCCAACACCATACGACCAACTTCAATTAATGGATAATCTTTTTGAGACCAAACTTTTGTTACATCGAATGGATCCCATTTATAAGTATTCGCATCTTCCAAAGGCATAATCTGCACATATAATTTCCATGCAGGGAAATCACCTTTTTCAATTGCATTAAATAAGTCTTCTGTATGATAATCTGGATTTTCACCAGCAATTTGTGCTGCCACTTCAGGAGATATGTTTTTAACTCCTTGTTCTGTTTTGAAGTGATATTTAATCCACACTCCATCACCTTCCGCATTTGTCCACTTAAATGTATGACTTCCAAATCCATGCATATGTCGTAATGTCGCTGGAATTCCACGATCAGACATTAAAATTGTTACTTGATGTAAAGACTCTGGAGACAATGACCAGAAATCCCATACGGCATTAGGGTTTTTTAAGTGTGTTTGTGGATCACGTTTTTGCGTATGAATGAAATCAGGGAATTTAATCGCATCACGAATAAAGAATACCGGTGTATTGTTACCTACGATATCATAGTTTCCTTCTTCCGTATAAAACTTAACCGCAAATCCACGTGGGTCGCGAACTGTATCTGCTGAACCATTTTCACCTGCAACTGTTGAAAAACGAATAAATAATGGTGTACGTTTTCCTACTTCAGAGAAGAGATTTGCTTTCGTGTATTTTGTCACATCATTTGTTACTTCAAAAAACCCGTGTGCTCCTGCACCTTTCGCATGAACCACACGCTCAGGAACACGTTCTCTGTTAAAATGTGCAAGCTTTTCTAAAAGGTGTACATCTTGCAATAATGTTGGGCCACGATTTCCTGCTGTAATTGAGTTCTGGTTGTCCCCTACTGGAGCACCCCAGCTTGTAGTTAGTCTGTTATTAGTCATTTAAGAATCACCTCATATTTTGTTTGGCTATGAATCAATAATAACATGTCTCAATTAAAAATCAATACTTTTTTATAATAATTATAATTTAATAGTTAAAATTATATTTAATCTATTATTAAAACACGTCTAAAACACTTAACTTCTCTATATTATTTAGATAAGAAAAGAATTATGACAACTAAATTCATTCATTATATACTCAATTAATATTTATCAATTATCATTTACTTTTACAAAAATATCCATATACTTTAATGAAATGACCTACATTAATGTATACGAATAAACAGACGTTTTTGTTTACATAATAATGTTATGTAAAACGTTTCTCTTTGGCAATTTTGGGTAAACAATTAAATAACATATTTCCCCTTCGTTACCAACATTTCAATTTTACATAAGACAATAGAATTTTTATAAACTATATATGAAAATCAACTAAATATGTTATGCTTTGCCTATATCTTTGCAGAAAGGAATTTGCGAACTATGCTTTTACAGGCTCTACTTATTTTCGCCCTTCAACTAATTTATGTTCCTGTTCTTACTATTAGGACAATTCTACTTGTAAAAAGTCAAACAAAATCAGCTGCAGGTGTTGGATTATTAGAAGGAATCATTTATATTGTTAGTTTAATTTTTGTGTTTCAGGATTTATCAAACATCTACAATATCATTGCCTATGTGGTTGGTTTTAGTGTTGGTTTACTTCTAGGTGGAGCCTTAGAACGCAAACTGGCAATAGGTTTTATTACTTATCAGGCTAATATTCTCGCTAAAAATATGGATTTAGTTAATGCGTTACGTACTGCAGGATTCGGTGTAACAGTATTTGAAGGTGAAGGAATTAATACAGCAAGATTCCGTCTTGATATCGTTGCTAAACGTTCCCGTGAAAAAGAACTGCTTCAAATCATTGACCATTTTGAACCAAAAGCATTTTTATTGTCATATGAGCTTCGTTCATTTAAAGGCGGTTACCTGACAAAATCAATGAAAAAGAGGGCCGTTTCGTTTTTTAAAAAGAAAAAAGCCGAGGAAAATAACTAAATTAGTTAGAGTAAATAAATAAGCGAACATTAAAAGGAGTGATTATCATTAGATAAATCACTCTTTTTATATTTCATTAGATTTTTCTTACTGCAATTATCGGATTCAAACTGTAACACTCCACGATAACCTACATACCAATGTAAGGATGATTTATTCTAAAAAAGTTGATAAAGGAGCGCTCACCATCATGTATTCATATCCTTTTGCTTATCAAAACGAGCCTGTATCGCAATTCCCTTATGGAGGACATCAAATGTATTATCCAACTTATTATGATCAGTTTCAACCAATGGAACAACGTCAACCTAACCTTGAAAGAAGAGTATCAACTCTCGAACGACAATCTGAACGTCAAACAAGAGAACTCACAAGGCAAAATGAAGAAATAAAACGTTTAAATGAAGAAAACCGCAGAATGAACCGTGAGATAAGCCGGCTAAATGAGCAAGTTGTTCGAGTTAATAATCGTGTCGAACAACATACCCGCCGTCTTAACCGACTTAACCAAAGATTGCGTGCGGTAGAAACCAAGTTTAGCCTGCCTTTTTCTCCAGATGAAGGTGGATTCTAGAAAGTTTGGTATTAATTATCCTGATAGGGTGGATTTCACCCTATTTTTATTTTTCATAAGTTAGTCAATATTATAAAAAAGAAACTTTAAATAAATTAAAGTCTAATAAGGTTATTTAATTCTTTTAAAACAACAAGCACCTCTAGCTCCTCTGCTTTTAATAGTAACTTTTTTCGCAGTCTTTTTAATGCGATTTATGATTACGGGTGATTTATTATTACTCCCTCCATTATTACTACTGTAAGTACTCAAATAATATCCCTCCATAAAATAAATTTCTCTATATTATAAACAAGTGATAATCTTGTGGTTTGGACTAATTGACAATTAATGTTGTTTCAAAAAAGCTTTTATTTACTATTTCATAACATTTTATAACTGGCTTTTTTTTCTTTAATGAAATGATAATCATTTTCACATCATGATATGGATGATTAATTAAATCAAATTCAGATGGAATTGGAGATGTTTTGGGGTGTGAATGATAAATACCTAAAACATTCTCACCTTTATTGAAAATTTCATCAAATACATTTTGAACTTTTTCATTACTGACAAAATACCTGTTAAGTGACTTTGATTCATTTTTCAACTTCCATATAGAGCTGACTATATCATTTACTCCTGAGACAATTCCGCAGGCTTCGTACGGTTGTTCTGAACAACAGTGGTCTATTATCTTTTCATAATCATTTTGTTTCAAAGTTAACTTGTTGTTACTCATCAACTTTACTCCTTTGTATGGATGATATGGATTTTACGTCACCCTTTAACACTTTAGAGCTAAGTTCATTAATTGAAGGATCATTTGGAGTCTCAGAGAATATTTTTGGCTTTTCTTCATTTGTTTTGTTTCGAGTACTTATAAGCAACTCACTTTCTGCTTCTTTCAGATCTTTGTTCTTCCCTTTGTTTTGATCAATTAATTCAATTTTTTGTGGTTTCGGACTAGTAGGTGGTAAGAAACTAGCTTTTTGTGTTCTTTTAGATACACCTTGATAAAAGTTTGATATATCTTTTCCGAAGGGTACAGATAACTCAGGTAATATATTCTGGTAGGAAGTTGATGATGATTTAATTATTTTTTGTAATTGCTGATAGCTTGTCGGTTGTATTTTATTCTTTGCTTGGGGTATTTGTTTCTGGGGTACAATATTTGATTTAAGAACTTCACCTTTTAGTTTGATTAGTTCATTCTTCAAATCCAGCAATTCTTTTTTTTCTTGTGTGATGGAGGATAATAACGTTTCCTCATTACGTATCAACGAATCCATTTTTGCCATTAATTCATCCATGTTCAAACTATTCACTTTATCTGTTAAACCCTTAACTTTTTGCTTTACATTTTCTATAGATAAATTCATTGATTTAATTTCTTCCTTAAGCGCCGTTATCTGTTGAGATATATTCGTTATTTTAATAGTATGTTGGTCTCTGTTTCTTTCCATAACATCCTCTAATTCTAATATTTGCTTCATTAAATCGTAACACTCATTTTTCATAATTAGATAATCTTCAACAACATTACCAGATTTCATTGTTTCTAACGTTTGTTTATAAACAATGTACTTCTTCTTTAATCCCTCAATATCATCTTGTTTCATTCTAACAATCTCCTTTCATTATTATCTAAAATGAATCTGGACAATTACACAATTTAACAATTAGACAGATATATTAGAACCATTTTTACTACTAAACATATGCTACAAATGAATAGAAATTATCCTAATTCGGAGGTGTTTGCAAATATGCAAGCAAAAAACTTAACAGGAGGCCAGGAGCTCCTTTGTATTAATACTGAGAAGGTATATGACTGGATTCTTAATGAAGCTTCGTTTGATTTAACGATCGCTGATGAAGATCTACCTGTAATCGGTGAAGATGGAATTACTTGTGATGATCTTACTGGTCCTGTCACATGTGAAGTAACTGCAGTAGGTACTGAAGTTCTAAATCGCGAAGATAGAGAATTTGTTATTGACGGAGCATTAGTTACTCTTCAGTTAGTAACTATTCGCAAAAACTTCACGGTTACTTTCTTCTTCCCAACGTTATTAGGTACTGGTGAAGCATCTTTTGATTTCTCTCGCTGTGAACAAGTCGTATTATGTGCACCAGAAGGAACTGCAGTTGAGGTAACTTATCCTGAATTAGATTGCTTTATCTGTACGTTCGAATGTGATGACCTTGCAGATACATTTGATGCAACTGTTACTGTACGTCTATGCCAAAGCATTCAGTCAACATTCCCTGTTACACTTGAAATTGTTGCTGATTTCTGTCAACCAAGAGATATTCTACCTACTCCTGCTTGCCCAACTCCAACATTACCACCACAATGTCCTGTACTATTCCCGGATAATGATGGTGCTGACGAGGATTAATTCTGCATAGAATTAGAGAGAGGAGACACTCCTCTCTCTAATTTTTTTTAAGGAGTGTAAGTTTATGGAGAAAAACAAAGAATTGATCGTTCTTCAGGAAAAAATTAGGAAAATTGAACAACAAACTTCTTTTTACTTAAAAGAAATAAAGAATTTACTCTCAAGCAACCCAACAGGAAATGAACTAAATATAATTAGTTATTTTACATATACAACGAATCTCTCACATGATAAAGATCTAGAACATATGATGATTGGCACTTACCATATCCATAACTTAGGGAAAAAAACGATAACAAATCCATATATATGTTTAAAACTCTCTTCAAATTCACCGTTTCAATTTTCCGGAAAATATATAAATAAAAATTCCAATCTGTCAATGAAACTAAATGATGCCTGGGAACGATTGAATAATCAATCAGATAAAGAGGAATATTGGCTTAAACCACTAGGAGAAGAATCATTAGCTCCATCACAGATCATCTCTTTTCCTAATTTTCAAGTGAAATGGCACTCGAATAAACCATATTCTGGTAGTATTACAGGGTTTACCTATTTTGATGAAAAGAAAGAAGGTATACCCTCTATTAATCAAATAAGTGTAAGTGGAAATTAAGTGTGAGGTGAAGAAATATGAGTTCTGATGAGAAATTAGATCCTGAACTTGTGTTAAAGAAATTAACTCATAAGCTAATAAAAGATAAGCTTGAACAATTAAAAAGTAAAAACAAAGATGATCACAGTTTTATCTATTTAGAGAGCAATACGTTAAGTATGTTACTTATGTATCTCTTAAATAACACCGAAAAGCAAAAAACTGATAATTCAACCGCAACAGACGAAAATGACTTTTCCTCAATTGAGTTAATTAAAGAATTGGACACATTAATTATAAAGAATAAAAAAGAATTTGAAGATATTATTGATCAGTTAAAAGATAAATAATATCTTCCTGTGACTGCTAGAATAAAGTGTACAGTTTTTGCTTGATAAGATGAAACGCTTATTTACCCAAATATACCAGCAAAAAATATCAACCTATCACTGTAAAATGATCATAGTTCATACTTGCAGTGGAGGTTAGCGAAGGTGGATAAGTGGGAAATGTACATGGAGATAAAGCAATTATTAAAGCAAGGATTTAGTCAGACAAAGATAGCTGAAAAGTTAGGGGTTTCTCGAACAACTGTTTACAGGCACTTAAAGAGATCTCCTTCGGAGATGGCGGAATGGGTTGATTCTCTTCAGTATAAAAAGAAAAAATTAGATCCATATAAAGAACTGATTTTATCTTGGTTGAGAATGCATCCGGATATGTCAGCAGCACAAATTTATGATTGGCTTTTAGAGAAATATAAAGATCTAACTGTTGGAGAAAGTACAGTAAGAACATATGTAAAAGCATTAAGAGAAGAATACAAAATAAATAAGGAAACATCTCCTCGAATGTATGAGGCAATTCCTGATCCCCCAATGGGAGAACAAATGCAAGTAGATTTTGGTCATACGAGACAAAAAACTGTTGATAATAAGGAAGCCAAACTCAACTTTATAGCTTTTGTCTTATCACATTCTAGACAAAAGTATAAAGAGTGGTTGGATAGACCATTTACAACACGGGATGTTATACAAGCCCATGAGAACGCGTTTAAATGGTATGGAGGAATGACCAATGAGATCGTTTATGACCAAGATAGTTTAATTGTTGTTAGCGAAAATGGTGGAGATCTAATTTTAACTAAAGAATTTCAGCAGTATAGAGAATCCAGAGGAATAAACCTTCGGGTTTGTAGAAAAGCTGACCCTGAGAGTAAGGGAAGAATAGAAAATGTAGTTGGATTTATCAAACAAAACTATGCCAAACATAGAGTGTTTCATAACATCGACTCTTGGAATGAGCAAGGATGGGAATGGCTGAACAGAACGGGTAACTATAAAATACACAATACAACAAAAAAGAGACCATTCGAAGTGTTCCTCCTGGAAAAGCAACACTTAAAACCAGTCTCCCAAAATATAGATATTCAAAATAACTATGAGATAAGTATAGCAAGATGTGTTCATAAGGACAATACTATTCGTTACCAATCTAATCGGTACTCTCTTCCACTTGGAACTTATAACAAATATGAAAAAGTATGTATCAAGGAAACGGAGACTAAAGAATTAGTTATTTATATACCTGATACTGGCGAAATTATTGCAAAACATTCAATTCCCGAAGGGAAAGGGATGTTAATAAAAGATAAAAAACATAGTAGGGATCGTACAAAAGGTGTTGGAGCATTCATTAATACAGTGGCTGAGAGATTTGAAGATAAAGAACTAGCCTTTAAATATTTAGAGAAGGTTAGGGAAAAAAATCCTCGTTACATTAAAGACCAGTTGCAAATCATCTTGCGCGAAACAAAAGGTATCGATAACGAAGTACTGACTAAAGCGTTAGCAGAGTGTTTAAAAAGGAAATTATACAGTGCAACTGATTTTGGCGATATCATTGCATATGTGAAACGTCAGCGCCAGGTACATGAAACAGTTATTGATAAAAAGAAAGAAGTTAAGACTTTGAACAGGCTATCAGAATGGGTTTTAGAAACAGAAGCATACAAAAGAAAAGTAGATACTTACACGGTTTTAATGGAGGTTGAATAGCGATGAGCCAAATCCAACAATTACAAGACATAATGAAAGGGTTAAGACTCGTTGAAACTGCCAAGCATCTCCCCCATTTGATCAGAGAAGCTGAGCAAAAAGACCTTTCATTTACTCAATTCCTGTTAGATGTCACTTCTTATGAGCAAACTCGAAGAGAAGAAAAGCAACTAAACAACCGATTAAAGTGGGCAACTTTCCCTTTCAGCAAAACACTTGAGGAGTTTAATTTAAAAGAACAAAAGTCTTTAAGCAACAAACAACTAAATAGATTAAAAGATTTAACTTGGATAGAACAGCTGTACAATTTGATTTTATTAGGGCCACCAGGTGTAGGTAAAACTCACCTGGCCGTAGGCCTAGGAATAGAGGCTATTAACCAAGGGTATAAAGCGATATTCACATCAATGGGAGATTTAATTCATAACCTGAAAACAGAAGAAATCACACGAAAGTCAAAAGCAAGAATGAAAAGAATTAGAGAGGCTGATTTAGTCATAATAGATGACTTAATGTTTATGGCAATGGATCAACAAGAAGCTAATATGTTCTTTCATTTAATTAATGACTTGTATAATCAGTCTTCCATTATCTTGACCTCTAATAAGGCACCAAAAGAATGGGGAGAATTATTGGGTGATCAAGCTATAACAACAGCAATTCTAGATAGGATTCTTCACCGAGTAGAAATCATTCATTTAAATGAAGATAGTTATCGTATGAAGCATCGTTCTACCATATTTGGGGAACAAAGTGTTTCAAAATAACGAGCAAAAATTGTTTCATTCTACTTGACGGTCACA
>NZ_JAEK01000033.1 GCF_000518865.1 Bacillus sp. J37
TCAGGCTGTCGAGAAACCTCGGCAGCCTATTATTTTATCTGATTGCTTTAACTTTTCACTGCGTTAATTTGGTATAATATAGATAACTAATTGGGAGGGTGATATTTATGTTCAATACAAGAGAAAACACACAAAATGAAGTTGAATTTATAGTAATAGATGACCTTGTTCCTGAAAATCATCTACTTCGAAAAATAGATAAATATATAGATTTTTCATTCATTCTTGAAAAAGTAAAACCTTATTATTGTGAGGATAATGGACGCCCTTCAATTGATCCTCTAGTTCTTTTTAAAATGATGTTTGTTGGTTATTTATACGGAATTCGCTCTGAGAGGCAATTAGAAGAAGAAATTAAAATGAATATTGCTTATAGATGGTTTTTAGGGTTGAAATTATCTGATCGAGTTCCTCATCATTCTACAATAAGCTGGAATCGTAGAACTCGTTATGCAGAAACAAATATATTCCAAGAAATCTTTGATGAGATCGTGTTTCAAGCAATGGAACATCGCATGGTAGGAGGAAGAGTTCTCTTTACGGATTCTACTCATTTAAAAGCCAATGCGAATAAGCACAAATTCACCAGAGAAACTGTTGAGGTTGAGACTAGAGATTATATTGAAGACTTAAATAAAGCTATTGAACAAGATCGTAAAGATCACGGAAAAAAGCTCTAAAAGAAAGAGAGGAGGTGGAGGAAACTAAGGAAATACGAGTAAGTTCAACAGATCCTGAAAGTGGATTTATGTCTAGAGATAACAAACAGGAAATGTTCTGTTATCTAGATCATCGAACGACAGACTTTAAATTCAACATTATAACTGATGCCTATGTTACACCTGGAAATGTCCATGATTCTGTTCCTTATTTATCAAGACTTGACCGCCAAATCCAGCGATTTGGTTTTAAAGTAGAAGCATCAGCTTTGGATTCAGGATATTTGACTAGTGCTGTTTGTAAGGGGTTATCGGATAGAGGCATATTTGGAGTAATTGCCCATAGAAGATTTAAACCAACCAAAGGTTTGTTTCCTAAAGCGAAATTTACATATGATAAAGAGAAGGATCTATATATTTGTCCAAATAAGGATGAGTTAACTTATCGAACAACTACAAGAGAAGGATATCGAGAATATAAATCTGATCCCAAGAAATGTGCCACATGTCCTCTACTCTCACAGTGTACAAGGTCAAAAACCAAACAAAAAGTAATAACTCGACATGTTTGGGAAGACCATAAGGAGCAAGTTAGATTAAATCGCCTTTCCCCATCTGGGAAAGAACTATATAAATTTAGAAAAGAAAAGGTAGAGCGAAGCTTTGCAGATTCAAAAGAATTGCATGGGCTTCGCTACTGCCGGTTACGGGGATTAAGGAATACAAGTGAGCAGGTGCTTCTCACCGCAGCCTGCCAGAATATGAAAAAGATTGCCACACACCTAGCTAGGTTAAGCTAGGTGTGTGAGAAGCTTTTTCTTTGGTTATCTTAGGAAATTTATTAATCTTTATAAGAACATTTTAAGAAAATAAAAAAGCTTGTAGAGAAAAACACCCACTTTCTCTACAAGCTGACGAATCACTTTGTGTGATTCGTTTTTTTATGTGTGTCGAATTATGTTTAATTTTGTCTAATAGTAAATAAAATCTGAAAATCGAAGATAAATTCCAAGAATCGTTGATAAACTTTAGAAATCGTTAATAAATTGTCAGAAACGAAAATAAATCCATCTACTAACTATTTCTTAGCAAGTTTCAAGGCTTTTTCTGTATTGGCAAAATGCTTCTTTGTAATAGAAGCTAAAAACTCACTACCTTTTTTTTGAAGGATTTTTGCAGCAGCAATATCTACTTGTGCTCCTGCACCTTTTGGAATCACCACACCCGCTTTTTGGGACAATTTGTCAAATTCTTGAATAAATGAATAACGGGCAATTATGGATGCAGCCGCAACCGCAAGATGAACACCTTCAGCTTTTGTTGAAAAGTAGATATTTTCTTTATACACTTTTTTTCCTTGAAGATGGTTGAAATAAACACCCGGCACAGCAAATTGATCGATTAGAACACCATCGGGCTTTTCCGGATCAATCTTCATAAGTAAATGATTAATAGCCTGGTTATGTAAAATAGCCTTCATTTTTCCTTGTGACATTCCTTGCTGTTGCAGATCATTATATTTTTCATTATGTAAGACAAGCAAACTATAAGGGATTGTTTGAATCAGATCTTTTGCAATGTCACAAATTTGAGGATCTTTAAGGTTCTTCGAGTCTTTGACACCTAATTCTTTTAAAAGTTCAATTTGATCGTTCTTAACATATGCTGCAACGACTGTAATTGGGCCGAAAAAATCTCCTGTGCCAACCTCATCAGAACCAATAATAGACAAGTTTGATATATTTGCCGGTGGTTGATATCCATTAGGTGCTTTTGCAATTGAAGGCTGTTTCCTAGTTGCTTGAGCAGCTGTGCCCCATTGCGCAGCCACAGCTTCAGCAGAATTCCCCTGAAAAAGTACTTTTCCGGATTTGTATGCGGTGATCGTACATCCATTTACTTTCGCGGAAAAAACCGCTCCAGGTGGGGTCTTTTCTATTTTATTTTTGTTATAATAGCTCTCCATTTTTGTGATTTGTTCTGGCCCTACTTTTATAACGGAATTCGCCAATTTTTACACCCTTTCTAAATAAAAACTAACAATGACTTGTTGCATTTGTTCAAAAAATTGTCCTTCTTCCCATATGATAAAGCTTCATGTTATGATATAAATTAGGATTTGCAGGAAATGGAGGATTTATCGTTGTCAAAACGTCCTAAGTCTAAAACAACAGTAGACATATATGGTCAACAATTTTCAATTATTGGTTCTGAAAGCACAAGCCATATTCGAGCTGTTGCTGCAATGGTTGATGATAAAATGAGAGAGATTAATAGTAAAAATCCGTCTCTTGATATAAATAAATTGGCAGTGTTAACAGCTGTTAACGTTGTCCATGACTATTTAAAGCTAAAAGAAGAGTATGAAAAACTCGAGAAACAATTATTTGAAAAGGATTGAAGCTGAAATATGCTAGATTTTGTTTTGTTTATTATTCTATTATTCGGAATATTGGTCGGCTTAAAACGTGGATTTATTCTCCAGTTTATTCACTTAGCCGGATTTATCATTTCTTATATTGTAGCATACCAATATTTTGATGATCTTGCACCAAAATTAAAGCTGTGGGTTCCTTACCCGGTATCAGGAGAAGGTCCAACAATATTAACATTACTCAGTGGCGATGACCTTGAGGGAGCTTATTACCGAGCTGTTGCATTTGTATTATTATTCATTGGGACAAAAATTGTTATGCAGATTATTGGATCAATGCTGGACTTTGTGGCACTTCTTCCGATTTTAAAGCAATTAAATAGGGCTGCTGGATCAATACTTGGATTTTTAGAGTCATATCTTGTTTTATTTATTATCCTATTTATTGCAGCGTTAATTCCAATGGAACAAATTCAAAGTGCATTGGACCATTCGGTATTAGCAAATCTTATTGTGAACCACACACCTTATTTTTCTGATAAAGTAAATGAACTTTGGATTCAATACATGTCTTAAAAGAGGCTGACTTAAAGAGGGTAATTCTTTCATCACTCGTATATATTGACTACATCCAAGTTTTGTAGAATATATAATGGTGCAGGTGGACTTACCCTTAGTTTAAGTCAGTCTCTTTCCGTAAGAAGTGACTTAAGAATTGTACTTTTTCTTAAATATTGTATCATTTTTATAGAAAGTGCTAGATAAAGAGGTGGAATAAATGAACATTCATAAAAAAGATGTTATCCGATTATTAGAAAAGATCGCGGTTTTAATGGAATTAAAAGGGGAAAATCCTTTTAAAATATCTGCGTTTCGAAAAGCTGCTAACGCTTTAGAAGTGGATGATAGAAGCTTAGCATTAATTGATGATTTTACGAAGATTCCCGGTATAGGAAAAGGGACTTCAGCCGTTATTAAAGAATTTGTGGAAACGGAAAAATCAGAGGTTCTTGAGCAATTACAAGCGGAAGTGCCTGCAGGTTTACTTCCTTTATTAAAACTGCCAGGTTTAGGTGGTAAAAAGATTGCAAAGCTATATAAGGAATTACACATCGATAGTGTTGAAGCGCTTAAATTAGCCTGTGAAGAAAATAAGATACAAAGTTTAGCGGGATTTGGAAAAAAATCAGAAGAAAAGATTTTAGCTGCGATTGAAGAAATCGGAAGTCGTCCAGAACGCTTACCAATTTCGTTTATGCTTCCAATTGCACAGGAAATTGAGTCATATCTTGAAAAATGTAAAGATATTGAAAGCTACTCACGTGCTGGCAGTCTGAGACGTATGCGTGAAACTATTAAAGATTTAGATTTTATTATATCGACAAATGAACCCAAACATGTAAGGGAACAACTGTTGAACATTCCTAATATTTCGGATGTTATCGCAAGCGGTGATACAAAGGTATCTGTCCAGCTTACATATGACTATGAGGTAAGTGTAGATTTTAGACTAGTTAAACCAGCGGAATTTGCCACAACTCTGCATCATTTCACAGGATCGAAGGACCATAATGTCAGAATGAGACAGCTTGCAAAAGACCGTGGAGAAAAGATTAGTGAATATGGCGTAGAAAATGTTGAGACAAACGAAGTGAAAACATTTGAAACAGAAGAGGATTTTTATCAGTATTTTAATCTTCCTCATTTCTCTCCTGAAATTCGAGAAGATGGAACAGAGGTTGATTCTTTCCATCATGACATCAAGCTTGTACACTTGGAGGATATAAAAGGAGATCTTCATATGCACTCTACCTGGAGTGATGGAGCTTTTACTATTCGTGAAATGGTTGAAGCGTGTCGCAATAAAGGGTATCGTTATATCGCCATTACGGACCATTCCCAATATTTAAAGGTAGCAAATGGATTAACACCTGAGAGACTAAGGGCTCAACGGCAGGAAATAGATGCCTTAAACGAAGAATATGATGATATTACAATTCTTGCCGGAGTTGAGATGGATATTTTGCCTGATGCTACATTAGATTATGATGACGAATTGCTAGCCGAGATGGATCTTGTCATTGCCTCCATTCATTCAAGTTTTTCTCAATCACAGGAAGTGATCATGGAACGTCTAAAAACAGCGTTACACAATCATCATGTTGACATCATTGCACATCCAACTGGTCGAATCATCGGCAAGCGAAAAGGTTATGATGTAAACATAGATTTACTTATTCAACTTGCAAAGGAAACAGACACAGTATTAGAGTTAAATGCGAACCCTCAGCGTTTAGACTTGAGTGCAGAACATATTCGCAAGGCCCAAGAAGCGGGTGTGAAAGTTGTCATTAATACAGATGCACATAATATAGACATGTTAGACGATATGGATATTGGTATTTCTACAGCCAAAAAAGGCTGGATTGAACGCGATACAGTTATTAATACATGGGACATTGACCAGCTAAAAGCATTTTTAAACAGACATCATAAGGAATAGCAAATTATATTTATGATTGAATATTGAAGGCTGTGTAATTATTAGGAGGTAGACCGAATTGCAGCAGAAAGTTTTGCATGTACTTGAATATGAAAAAGTGAAAGAGCAGCTTATTAAGCATGCTTCATCAACACTTGGCAAAGAAAAAGTTAAAGCGCTCGTCCCTTCTAGTGAGTACCAGGAAGTGGCTGTTTCTCAGGAACAAACAGATGAGGCTGCAAAAGTACTCCGACTCAAAGGAAATATCCCATTGGGTGGACTTGTTGACATTAGAGCAACAGTCAAGCGAGCAAAAATCGGCGGAATGCTCAGTTCAGTTGAGCTTATTGAAGTTGCAGGCACTTTATATGCAGGCAGGCAAATGAAACGTTTTATTGAAAAAATGATAGAGGAAGAAATTGAATTATCTCATTTGCCAATCCTTGCTGAGCAAATTGTTGTCATTCATGACTTGGAGAGAAGGATTTCCGAATGTATAGATGATAATGGGTATGTATTGGACAGTGCAAGTGAAACATTAAAAGGCATTCGCCAGCAGCTTAGAACAACCGAGGCAAGAGTAAGAGATAAACTAGAATCAATGATTCGTTCTTCTAATGCATCAAAAATGCTATCTGATGCGATCATTACGATTCGAAATGATCGTTTTGTATTGCCTGTAAAACAGGAGTATAGAGGATCATACGGTGGGATCGTTCATGATCAATCCAGTTCAGGGGCAACTCTTTTTATCGAACCTCAAGTCGTAGTTGACCTAAACAACACTCTTCAACAAGCAAAAGTGAGGGAAAAGGTAGAAATCGACCGCATTCTAGCAAAACTGTCAAATGAAGTAGCCGAAAATAGTGATGATCTCCTGCAGAATGTTGAATGCTTGGCCATTATGGATTTTATGTTCACAAAGGCGAAGTATGCAAAACAAATAAAAGGGATAAAGCCTATTGTCAATCAAGAAGGTGTTATCCGCTTGTTTAAAGCAAGACACCCCCTATTACCTGAAAGTGAAGTTGTACCGAATGATATTGAATTAGGTACAGACTTTACAACCATAGTTATTACAGGACCAAATACCGGTGGGAAGACCGTTGCACTTAAAACACTTGGATTATGTACATTAATGGCTCAATCAGGTTTGCACATTCCGGCACTTGACGGATCAGAGGTTGCGGTCTTCAAGGAGGTTTATGCAGATATCGGTGACGAACAATCGATTGAACAAAGCTTAAGTACGTTTTCTTCACATATGGTTAATATTGTGGATATCCTTCATAAAGTGGATGACGAAAGTCTTGTGTTATTTGATGAGCTTGGAGCCGGAACAGATCCACAAGAAGGGGCTGCGCTTGCTATCTCTATATTGGATGAAGTGTACAGTCGTGGAGCGAGAGTGGTTGCAACAACTCACTATCCGGAGCTAAAAGCGTACGGATATAACCGAGATGGTGTCATTAATGCAAGTGTAGAATTTGATATCACAACTTTGAGTCCAACATATAAACTTTTAATAGGTGTCCCGGGCCGTAGTAATGCGTTTGAAATCTCAAAACGACTGGGCCTGCAGGAAAATGTTATACAAAAGGCAAGGTCACAAATGAGTGATGAGAGCAATGAAGTAGACACGATGATCGCTTCATTAGAATCCAGCAAAAAAACAGCTGAAATTGAGTTAATGGAATCAAAAAAAATCCGGCATGAAGCAGAAAAACTTCATAAGGAGCTTCAAAGACAGATCATTGAATTCAATGAACAACGTGATGCCCTTTTTGAAAAAGCGGAACGAAAGGCTTCAGAAAAATTAGAAGAAGCAAACCGGGAAGCGGAAAACATTATAAGAGATTTAAGGAAACTTCGAAAAGAACAGCATGCTCAAGTAAAAGAGCATGAGTTGATCGATGCGAAAAAGCGTCTTGAAGAGGCACAGCCTTATTTCGAAAAATCGAAAAAGGTTGAGAAGAAACAACCTGTTAAACATGAACTTCTGCCTGGTGATGAAGTAAAAGTCATTAGTTTTGATCAAAAGGGATATTTGGTTGAAAGGGTAAATGATAAGGAGTGGCAGGTTCAAATGGGAATCTTAAAAATGAAGGTAAAAGAAAAAGATCTTGAATATATTAAGAGACCTAAGCAACAGGTGCAAGAAAAGCCTTTGGCTGCTGTTAAAGGAAAGGATTACCATGTTTCATTGGAATTAGATTTACGAGGGGAACGATTTGAAAATGCATTACTAAGAGTTGAGAAATACTTAGATGATGCTGTTTTAGCCGGCTATCCAAGGGTTTCAATTATTCATGGTAAAGGAACAGGTGCACTTCGAACTGGTGTGAAAGAATTGTTAAAAAATCATCGAAGTGTAAAAAGCACTCGGTTTGGGGAAGCGGGTGAAGGCGGAACAGGCGTCACAATTGTGGAGCTTAAATAGTGGGGGGGAAGAGCGTGAGTACATTTTGGGAGAATGATTGGGTTCAAATTGCTGCCTACTATAGCGTTGTAGTTCTAAGTATCATTTTATTTTTAACCATTTTTGAACTTGTCACAAAGTATAAAAATTGGGAAGAGATTCAAAATGGTAATTTAGCTGTTGCGATGGCAACAGGAGGGAAAATTTTTGGAATAGCAAATATTTTTCGGTTTTCAATTCAGCAACATGAGAGTCTTCTAGAAATGTTGGGGTCTGGAGTATATGGATTCGTTTTACTTTTATTAGGCTATTTTATATACGAATTTATGACACCGAAGTTTAGCATTGATGATGAGATTCAGAAAGACAATCGTGCAGTTGGATTTATATCCCTTGTTATTTCAGTTGGTTTATCATTTGTTATCGGTGAGGCTTTATAAGGAGAGTGTAGAGTGGAGACGTTGGCGAAAGTGATGTTTGGTTTATGCGGGTTGTTTGTGTTGATTGGCATTATTTATTTAGCTTTCTTTTAAATACAAGTAAAGGGCCTGATTCATAAAATCTGGCCCTTTTTTATTATTTTATATTTCTGAAAACACAAAAAGCTGATATACTTTTTTATAAGCGTGAAAAAATGATTTGTTTATCGGTTTTAACATGTATGTATGTCCTCTTTTATTCCTTTCTAACCAATCTGTCATTTTATATTTCCCTCAAAAGGAGGAGAAAAAAATGGAAAGTCAAAAACCTTGGTTAAATCTTTACCCAGCAGAAATCCCTCATACCATGAAAAGCGATGAAAAACCGTTGTACTATTATCTCGAACAATCTGCTTTAGAATTTCCATCTCAAATCGCCATCCATTTTCTAGGTAAAGAACTAACCTATACAGACCTTTATCAACAGTCTCTAAAAATGGCTAACTATCTACAGTCTCTAGGCTTACAAAAGGGTGACAGGGTATCGATCATGCTGCCGAATTGTCCTCAAGCCGTGATTTCCTATTATGGTGTCTTATTAGCTGGCGGTATCGTCGTTCAAACGAATCCGTTATATATGGAAAGAGAGCTGGAGTATCAATTAAATGATAGCGAGTCCACGTTTATCGTAACGCTTGATTTATTATATCCGAGAGTCTCTAAAATGAAAGCGTTAACAAAGTTGAATCATATTATTGTAACAAGTATAAAAGACTATTTACCATTTCCTAAGAATCTTTTATATCCATTTGTTCAAAAAAAGCAAAATCAAATGGTTATTAAAGTAGAACATCAAGGCAATACTCATTTGTTCCCAAAAATCATGGAATTAGCTGAACCGACTGTTGAGGAATATAAATACATTCCATCCGAAGATATTGCATTACTTCAATATACAGGAGGAACAACTGGTTTCCCTAAGGGTGTTATGTTATCACATGACAATGTTGCTCTGAATACAAAAATGTGTTCTGCGTGGATGTATAAATCAAAACGAGGGAAAGAATCTATTTTAGGCATTATTCCATTCTTCCATGTGTATGGAATGACGACAGTGATGAATTTATCAGTTATGCAAGGATATAAAATGATTCTGTTACCTAAATTTGATCCATCCGACACATTAAAAACGATTCATAAATTAAAACCAACGTTATTTCCCGGTGCACCAACAATTTATATTGCTTTATTAAATCATCCAGATCTTCAAAAATATAATTTGTCATCAATTGAATGCTGTATAAGCGGTTCTGCACCATTACCCGCTGAGATACAAGAGAAGTTTGAGCGTGTTACAGGTGGTAAACTTGTAGAAGGTTATGGTTTATCTGAGGCATCCCCTGTTACTCATGCTAATTTCATTTGGAAGAAAAGAAAAAAGGGAAGTGTCGGCGTTCCTTGGCCAAGTACAGATGCTGTGATCCTGTCATATGAACATGGAGGAATAGCCGAGCCGAATGAGCTTGGTGAGATAGCAGTACGGGGTCCACAGGTTATGCTTGGGTATTGGAATAAAAAAGAAGAAACAGAAGAAGCCTTGAAAAATGATTGGCTTTTGACCGGAGATATTGGATACATGGATGAAGAAGGATATTTCTATATTGTAGACCGTAAAAAAGATATGATTATTGCTGGAGGATTTAATATTTATCCACGTGAAATCGAGGAAGTCCTCTATGAGCATGAAAAAGTAAAGGAAGTTGTTGTAGCAGGTATACCTGATCCATACAGAGGTGAAACAGTAAAAGCCTATATTGTATTAAAAGAAAATCAGCAGGCCACGTCAGAGGAATTTAATGAATATGCCCGCAAACATTTAGCGGCGTATAAAGTGCCGCATATTTATGAATTTAGAGATGAATTACCTAAGACAGCTGTGGGGAAAATACTAAGACGTGCATTAATTGAAGAGGAAAAAGTAAAGAACGCTAATTGATCGTATATTGGAGGGGCTTCTGTCTCTCCAATTATGAAAAAAACAGATGAGGGCTTGACAGAAAGGAAAGGAAATTCTATGATTAAATTATGAATGATGATTCATTCATTAACTGAAAGGGAGTCGAACATTACATTGAGACAGAAGAAACCAAAATATATACAAATCATTGATGCAGCAGTTATTGTCATAGCAGAAAATGGTTACCACCAAGCACAAGTTTCAAAAATAGCCAAGCAGGCTGGAGTGGCGGATGGGACAATCTACTTATATTTTAAGAACAAAGAAGATATTCTTGTATCACTCTTTCAAGAAAAAATGGGCGTCTTTATTGAAAAAATTGAAGAAGAGATAAAAAGCAAAAAAAAGGCAGCAGACAAACTATATTCGTTAATTGATAAGCATTTTACCTTATTATCTGAAGATCACCACCTTGCAATTGTAACACAGTTAGAATTAAGGCAATCAAATAAGGATTTACGCCTTCGAATAAATGAAGTGCTAAAGGGATACTTAAATGTAGTGGATAAGATTATAAGTGATGGTAAAGAGAATGGCGAATTCAGAGAAGAACTTGATGTAAGGCTGGCCAGACAAATGATCTTCGGCACAATTGATGAAACCGTCACAACATGGGTTATGAATGATCAGAAATATAGGTTAACAGATCAAACAAAGAAAGTTCATGATTTATTTGTTAACGGTCTTTCAACTAAAAATTTATAGCTAGTGAAATGGCATGATTGTCATTCGCTTCATATAAGTTATTTTTCGTTTGTAAATGAAATACATTTTAAGTATGTATGATGAAGCAGGGAGGAAAAAAATGAAGTATTTACAAATAAAAAAAGAGAACAGAGTTGCAGTTGTATCTATTAATCACGAACCTGCAAATGCATTATCATCAAATGTGTTGAAAGATATTTCTGCGATGCTGGACCATATTCTGGAAGACAATAAAATTCGAGCTGTCATTCTTCACGGGGAAGGCAGATTTTTCTCAGCAGGTGCAGACATAAAAGAATTTGTTGAATTTGCTAAAAGTGGTGGAGTGTTTTCGCAACTTGCTGAATCAGGGCAACAATTATTTGAACGAATCGAAAAATTTCCAGTCCCAATTATTGCAGCTATTCATGGAGCTGCGTTAGGTGGAGGACTTGAGTTAGCAATGTCTTGTCATCTGCGTCTTGTAGCTGAAGATGCTAAACTTGGTCTTCCTGAGCTTCAACTTGGTATTATACCTGGTTTTGGAGGAACTCAACGTTTACCCAAATATATTGGTACTGGCCGAGCCTTAGAAATGCTGCTTACAAGTGAGGCGATTTCAGGTCAGGAGGCAGTGAAACTGGGCCTTGCCAGTCATGCCTATCCTCAGGAAAAACTCTTAGAGGAAGCGAAAGCTTTAGCACAGAAATTTGCTGCAAAAAGTCCAGGTTCTGTGAAGGCTGTCATATCGTTATTACATTCACATAAAACATTAACCTATCAGGAAGGAATGGATCTCGAGGCAAAACTTTTTGGAGAACTTTTTAAAAGTGGAGATGCAAGAGAAGGTATTTCAGCTTTTATTGAAAAAAGAAAGCCGAATTTCAAAGGCAACTAAAACGAAACGGGAAACTATGTTATTTACAATGGGGGATGGGAAAATGAATATTTATGTCATGATGAAAAGAACCTTCGATACAGAAGAAAAAATCACCATAAACAATGGTGCAATTAGCGAAGATGGTGCGGAATATATTATCAACCCTTATGATGAATACGCAATTGAAGAAGCAATCCAATTACGTGATAAAAACGGAGGCGAAGTAACCGTTATCACAATTGGCGGGGAAGAATCTGAAAAAGAATTAAGAACAGCATTAGCTATGGGATGTGACAAGGCGGTATTGATTAACCCGGAAGATGATGTGGAAGACGGTGATCAATACACAACATCAAGAATTTTGGCTGAGTATTTTAAGGAAAAAGATGTAGATTTAATTTTAGGGGGAAATGTGGCGATTGATGGGGGATCTGGTCAAGTAGGACCACGATTAGCCGAATTACTAGATATCGCTTATGTCACAACGATTACAAAGCTTGATATTGATGGAAACAAGGCAACAGTTGTACGTGATGTTGAGGGAGAT
This sequence comes from Bacillus sp. J37, assembly GCF_000518865.1. Lineage (GTDB taxonomy): Bacteria > Bacillota > Bacilli > Bacillales > Bacillaceae > Metabacillus. Next base: position 12,482 of record NZ_JAEK01000033.1, read on the forward strand.
TCTGAGGTGATTGAAACATCCTTACCATTACTGGTAACAGCTCAACAGGGATTAAACGAACCTCGCTATCCATCATTACCAGGAATCATGAAGGCAAAGAAAAAACCGTTGGAAGAGTTGGAAATCGATGATCTGGATTTAGCGGATAATGACGTAGAACCAAAAACAAAGACAATTGAAATCTATTTACCACCTAAAAAAGAAGCGGGAAAGGTATTAGAGGGTGAAGTAGAAGATCAAGTAAAAGAATTGGTATCTTTGCTTAGAAATGAGGCAAAAGTCATCTAGACGTTTTAGGGAGAGGGAAAAGGTCAAATACGGAAACAGGGGGAAAAATGATGTCAAGAAAAGTGCTCGTTTTAGGTGAGGTTCGAGATCAACAGTTAAGAAATGTATCGTTTGAAGCCATTTCTGCCGGAAAAACGATTTCAGAAGGTGGAGAAGTTGTCGCAGTTTTAGTAGGAGAAAATGTAGCTTCCTTAACTTCAGAGCTATTCCACTATGGTGCTGATCGGGTGGTGACTGTAGAAAATGAAAAATTGCTAAACTATACACCGGACGGCTATTCACAGGCAATCCTATCGGTCATTAAAGAAGAGAAGCCGGAAGGGATTGTATTTGGTCATACCTCTTTAGGGAAGGATTTATCACCAAAGATTGCTGCCAAGTTAGATTCGGGATTAATTTCTGATGCAACAGCCATTGAAATTGCAGGAGGTAATATTGTCTTTACTCGCCCAATTTATTCTGGAAAAGCATTCGAAAAGAAAATAGTTACTGATGGACTAATTTTTGCTACGATCCGCCCAAATAATATAAATCCACTAAAAAAAGATGAAACAAAAACTGGTGAGACTTCTTCCCTTTCAGTTGAAATAAAAGACCTTAGGACAATTGTAAAAGAAGTAGTCCGTAAAGCATCAGAAGGTGTGGATTTATCAGAGGCAAAGGTAGTCATCGCGGGGGGACGCGGTGTAAAAAGTGAAGAAGGATTTGAGCCATTAAAGGAACTAGCCAATGTTTTGGGGGGAGCGGTAGGAGCATCACGTGGAGCTTGTGACGCAGATTATTGCGACTATTCACTGCAAATTGGTCAAACGGGTAAAGTTGTCACACCGGATTTATATATTGCATGTGGTATTTCCGGAGCTATTCAGCATTTGGCAGGTATGTCAAACTCGAAGGTAATTGTCGCGATTAATAAAGATCCAGAAGCGAATATTTTCAAAGTAGCTGATTATGGAATTGTCGGTGACCTCTTCGAAGTTGTCCCATTATTAACGGAGGAATTCAGGAAATTACAAATTCATGCATAGGTAAGAACCTAAAGCACGTTGCATTGCGTGCTTTTTCTAATAGCTCATCATATTAAAAAACATGTTTTTCTTCTTGTACATAGGGAAAAGTAAGGAAGAAGCAAATTATTAGCTAACTTTGCAGCTGGATGCTATACTTTAAACATATTTAACCCTTATTATTTAGGAGGAATTACAAATGGCAATTGCACATGTAACAGATCAAACATTTTCAAGTGAAACGAACGAAGGCGTTGTATTAGTCGATTTTTGGGCACCTTGGTGTGGACCATGTAAAATGATTGCTCCAGTTCTAGAAGAACTTGATTCAGATATGGGAGATAAAGTGAAAATCGTCAAAGTTGATGTAGATGAAAACCAGGAAACAGCTGGAAAATTTGGTGTTATGAGCATTCCAACTTTATTAGTTCTAAAAAATGGCGAAGTTGTTGACAAAGCTGTTGGTTATCAACCAAAAGAAGCTCTTGCTGAGGTTCTAAACAAGCATATCTAATTCGAAAAGGATTGACAGCAGTCAATCCTTTTTCAATGTAATTATTTACAACGACGAAATATATAGAACATGATAAAATAAACATATAGGCAGTAATTCGCTATTTTAATTTATTTGATTAAAATGGGGAATTACTGCCTATCTAATCGCAGCAAAAAAAGGGGAGTGTTTGGCTATGAGAGATCACATAAAAGAAAAGCTTGCACTTCTTCCAGATCAACCAGGCTGTTATATTATGAAGGATCGTCAAGGAACAGTCATTTACGTCGGGAAGGCAAAAGTGCTCAAAAATCGCGTGCGTTCTTATTTTACCGGTTCTCATGATGGGAAAACATTAAGGCTTGTAAATGAGATCACAGATTTTGAATATATTGTGACATCTTCAAATTTAGAGGCATTAATTCTCGAGTTAAATTTAATTAAGAAATATGACCCAAAATATAATGTCATGCTAAAAGATGATAAGACCTATCCGTTTATTAAGATTACAAATGAACGTCACCCGCGTCTTTTGGTAACAAGACAAGTAAAAAAAGATAAAGGAAAGTACTTCGGGCCTTATCCAAACGTTCAATCTGCCCGAGAGACAATTAAGCTTTTAGACCGTTTATATCCGTTAAGAAAATGCTCGACTCTACCTGATCGTGTATGTCTTTACTATCATATGGGACAATGTTTAGCACCATGTGTACATGATGTCTCAGAAGAAACGAATAGACAAATGGTGGAGGGAATTTCGAAATTTCTTAATGGAGGCTATAAAGGTATTAAAGAGGAATTGTCGATAAAGATGACAAAAGCAGCTGAAGGGCTGGAGTTTGAGAGAGCTAAGGAGTTTAGGGATCAAATTCTTCATATCGAAGCCACAATGGAAAAACAGAAGATGACTTTAAATGACTTTATTGATCGAGATGTATTTGGATATGCTTATGACAAAGGGTGGATGTGTGTTCAAGTCTTTTTTATTCGACAGGGAAAATTGATAGAGCGTGATGTGTCAATGTTTCCTATTTATGATAATCCTGAAGAAGAGTTCCTAACGTTTTTAGGACAATTCTACTCCAAGTCTAACCATTTTCTTCCAAAGGAAATTCTTTTACCGGACAGTATTGAATATGACTTAGTGGAACAGCTATTAGATGTGACAACTCTTCAGCCTAAACGTGGGAAAAAGAAGGATCTAATTTTATTAGCGCATAAGAATGCAAAAATCGCTTTGAAAGAAAAATTTCTATTAATTGAAAGAGACGAAGAACGCACTATTAAGGCTGTAGAAAATCTTGGTGATAAACTAGGTATTCATACACCAAATCGAATCGAGGCATTTGATAATTCAAATATACAAGGAACAGATCCTGTTTCGGCAATGGTCGTGTTTGAAGATGGAAAGCCTGCCAAAAAACACTACCGTAAATATAAAATTAAAGATGTAAAAGGTCCGGATGACTATGACTCAATGCGTGAGGTTGTGAGGAGACGCTACAGCCGTGTATTAAAAGAACAACTTCCACTTCCAGATCTCATTATTATTGATGGAGGAAAAGGACATTTATCCGCGGCTCAAGATGTGCTGGAAAATGAGCTGGGTCTGGATATCCCGGTAGCAGGATTAGTAAAAGATGATAAGCATCGAACATCAGAACTTATTATTGGATCACCTCCGGAATTTATACAACTTGAAAGAAACAGTCAGGAATTTTATTTACTTCAAAGAATTCAAGATGAAGTGCATCGGTTTGCGATTACATTTCACCGTCAACTTCGGGGGAAAAATGCATTTCAATCCATATTGGATGATATACCGGGAGTTGGTGAACAACGAAAAAAATCATTACTAAAGCATTTTGGTTCTGTAAAAAAAATGAAGGAAGCTAGTGTGGATGATCTTAAAAGAGCAGGTATCCCTGATAACATTGCCAACAATATATTAGAGCATCTCCACAAAGAGAGCTAAAAATATATTCTTGCCTTTTAAAGGAATGTCTGATAAGATTTTATTAATTTGATATTGATCGTTAGTTTGTAAATGATGGTAGAGGTGCGACCATTAAGAGTAGCCGGTTTGAGGAAAAATGGATTCCGATGACAATTGGTGAAAGGAATGTTCGCCGAAGTGATAATTGCACCATTTGCTTTTATCGCTGGTTTTACATTTAAGAAATGTAAAATTGTCAAGAAACGATATGTTCTTGGAGAGCTATCTCATTGTATAAACGAAATTTTTCGTTTAATTAGCAATGGGATGTTTTTGTCTCATTGCTTTTTTATTTTTGCAATGATTAAGAAAACATCTCTATATCCAATTCTTGCTCATTTATTAAAACAGATAATAAACGATCATAGAAAAACAACTGAAAGGTGAGATTTCATTGGGTATTATCGTACAAAAATTTGGCGGTACTTCAGTTGGCTCTGTTGAAAGAATTTTAAATGTTGCCAACCGAGTAATTCAGGAAAAAGAAGCTGGAAATGATGTAGTAGTTGTTGTTTCAGCAATGGGAAAATCTACAGATGAATTAGTAAGACTTGCAGCACAATTAACTTCAAAGCCAAGTAAGCGGGAAATGGATATGCTTTTAACAACAGGGGAACAAGTGACCATATCGTTGTTGTCCATGGCTTTAATTGAAAAGGGATATGATGCCATTTCTTTTACAGGTTGGCAGGCCGGTATTGAAACAGAATCAGCACATGGAAATGCCAGAATAACCAATATTAAAACCGAACAGCTAAGTAGTGAGTTAGGAAAAGGTAAAATTGTTGTAGTTGCAGGGTTCCAAGGTCTTTCTATTGATCACCAAATTACTACTTTAGGAAGAGGAGGATCTGACACTACAGCAGTTGCTCTTGCTGCAGCTTTAGGTGCTGATAAGTGCGATATCTATACAGATGTAACAGGTGTGTACACAACTGACCCCCGTTTTGTAAAAAGGGCCAGAAAATTAGAAGCTATTTCCTATGATGAAATGTTAGAATTGGCCAATTTGGGAGCAGGGGTTCTACACCCGCGGGCAGTTGAATTCGCAAAGAATTATAATGTGCCCCTAGAGGTAAGATCAAGTATGAAAAATGAACGTGGGACAATGATCGAGGAGGAAACTGAAATGGAACAAAATTTAATTGTTAGAGGAATTGCGTTTGAAGATCAAGTGACGAGAGTATCGGTTATCGGATTACCGAATGAATTAACGACATTGTCCACAATCTTTACGACATTAGCTAAAAATAACGTAAATGTTGATATTATTATTCAAAACACAACAAGTGATAACAAAACAACAATATCATTTTCAGTTAAAACAAGTGATTTAGAGGATACCTTGCAAGTTTTAGAACAACATAAGAATGAGCTTCAATTTGAACGTATCGAATCGGAAAGTGGTCTAGCAAAGGTTTCAATTGTTGGATCTGGTATGGTTTCTAATCCGGGAGTTGCAGCAGAAATGTTTGATGTATTAGCGAAAGAAAATATAGAAGTAAAAATGGTAAGTACATCTGAAATAAAAGTATCAACTGTCATCTCTCAGCAGCACATGGTATCGGCAGTTGATATTCTTCACACAGCGTTTGAATTATCAAAAACAACTGCAAGGGTATAATTTTTAAGTGATAAGGGAGATGTTTCCCTTATCACTACCTTTTACTTCTTTTTCCAAGTGGAACTTCTTCCAGAACATCTTTATGATCCCATTTTACTGTAAACACAACTTTATTCGCACGTTTTTTCACTTGTTCATATGTTTCGGTAATTTGATTGTTCATCATTTGCAGTTGTTCTGCAATAAAACCTGCTTCTAATTGAAACGTACATTCATTTACTTTTTTAAAACGGTTTGAAATCAGCTCACCGCTTAATTCAAATTCCATTTCATTTTTCTTCTTATGAAGTAAAACCAGGTCTCCCCAACCGGCTGCTGTAAAAAAGTTGGCTAGTTCATCAAGTGAAGTGACTGGGTATTTTCTTGCTAAGCCTTTTCCAGCCCAATAAAGCATCTGAGGAAAGTCTTGACCAAGCAAATCTGGAATTAACACTTCCCGTAATAGTTCGAATCCAAAAGCTGGCATTTGCATATGTTCTAGTTCATCGGTATTTAGTAAAGCTGATTGTTTGTTCACGGTATTCCCCTCTTTCTCATTAATATTATATATCAACACAACCGTTAAACACATGTAATATTAAGCAAAATTGAAACAATCGTTCAAATGTTCTATACATAATCCTTAATTTTTAAAAATAAGCTACGAAAGATGGTTATCAAAATTTAATGTATATTGATAAAATAAAATGTGAAGGAAAACAGTTGTCGAAAAATTGTAATTTATGAACGCGTTTTCTTGACGCTCTTTCTTTAAGGGAGTAAAATGTACTTGTTACAATTATCTCAATTAATCAGACAGATAATTTCATAGACTGTCAGCTTCATACTAGTAATTTTTACTAATCTTAATAGTTGACCATTATGTAGAATAGTAAATTTTATTAGGAAAGGATTAATTAGGTAAAAATAAGGGTTTATTACAAAAGTGAGCGCATTATTGATACTAGGGGGTAAGTTTTTATGGCTGGAAACCGAGAGTTTATTAATCGTAGACTGCACTCATTACTAGGAGTCATTCCGGTAGGAATCTTTTTGATTCAACATCTTATTGTCAATCATTTTGCCACAAGAGGTGCAGAGGCTTTTAACAAAGCTGCACATTTTATGGAGATGTTGCCATTTAGGTATGTGTTAGAGATCGTCATCATTTTCCTTCCAATTTTATACCATGCTATTTACGGAGTTTATATTGCATTTACAGCAAAAAACAATGTGAGTAATTACGGTTATCTTCGAAATTGGTTGTTTATGCTGCAGCGTGTTACAGGGATTATAACGTTTATCTTTATCGCTTGGCATGTTTGGGAAACAAGGATTGCTGCTGCACTTGGAGCAGAAGTGAATTATGATATGATGGCTTCGATTTTAAGTAGTCCATTTATGCTTGTGTTCTATTTAGTGGGTGTTATTTCAACAGTCTTCCACTTTGCTAACGGTTTATGGTCTTTCGCAGTAAGTTGGGGGATTACCGTTACTCCTCGCTCACAAGTCATTTCTACATATGTTACGCTCGCAATCTTTTTAGCGCTTTCATATGTAGGTGTTCGAGCAATATTTGCATTCGTCTAATCCAGTAATAGCTATTAAAGGGAGTGGGCTTTATGAGTAAGAATAAAATCATCGTTGTTGGGGGCGGATTAGCAGGTTTAATGGCTACAATTAAAGCTGCTGAAGCCGGCGTTCAAGTAGATCTTTTTTCATTAGTTCCTGTTAAACGGTCACACTCAGTGTGTGCACAAGGTGGAATTAATGGAGCAGTTAATACAAAAGGTGAGGGAGATTCACCGTGGGAACACTTTGATGATACAGTTTATGGCGGAGATTTTTTAGCGAACCAACCACCTGTTAAAGCAATGACAGAAGCGGCACCTGCCATCATTCACTTATTAGACCGAATGGGTGTAATGTTTAACAGAACGCCAGAAGGATTGTTGGACTTTAGAAGATTTGGCGGTACACAGCATCACCGGACAGCATTTGCTGGTGCTACAACTGGCCAACAATTGCTTTACGCTTTAGATGAGCAGGTAAGACGTTACGAGGTTGCTGGTCTTGTAACAAAGTACGAAGGATGGGAATTTTTAGGTGCGGTAATTGATGATGATCAAGTTTGCCGTGGGATTACAGCACAAAACCTTACTTCGATGCAAATTGAATCATTCCGCTCAGATGCTGTGATTATGGCTACCGGCGGCCCAGGAATCATTTTTGGTAAATCTACTAACTCAGTTATCAATACAGGGTCAGCTGCATCTATTGTTTATCAACAAGGTGTTTATTATGCGAATGGTGAGTTCATTCAAATCCACCCAACCGCTATTCCGGGAGACGATAAACTCCGTTTAATGAGTGAATCTGCTCGTGGAGAAGGTGGACGAGTTTGGACATATAAAGATGGAAAACCGTGGTATTTCCTTGAAGAGAAATATCCGGCATATGGTAACCTTGTTCCTCGTGATATTGCAACACGTGAAATTTTTGATGTTTGTGTTGAGCAAAAGCTAGGTATTAACGGTGAGAACATGGTATATCTAGACTTGTCTCATAAAGATCCTAAGGAACTTGATATTAAACTTGGCGGTATTATTGAAATCTATGAAAAATTCATGGGTGACGATCCACGTAAAGTTCCAATGAAAATTTTCCCGGCCGTTCATTATTCAATGGGTGGACTTTGGGTTGATTATGATCAAATGACAAATATTCCAGGTCTCTTTGCTGCAGGTGAATGTGATTATTCTATGCACGGAGCAAACCGTTTAGGTGCTAACTCACTTTTATCAGCTATTTACGGTGGAATGGTTGCCGGACCTAACGCTGTTAAATATATAAATGGCTTAGAAAAGAGTGCAGATGATTTATCTTCTACTCTGTTTGAAGGACATGTTAAGCAGGAAGAAGATAAGTGGAATAATATTATGAGCTTAGATGGTAACGAAAATGCTTATATCCTTCATAAGGAATTAGGTGAATGGATGACAGATAACGTTACGGTAGTTAGACATAATGATAAACTTTTAAAAACAGATGAAAAGATTCAAGAGCTTATCGAAAGATTTGATAATATCAATATTAATGATACAGCTAAGTGGAGTAACCAAGGGGCGGCATTCACACGTCAATTAAAAAACATGCTTCAATTATCGCGTGTTGTGACACTTGGTGCCTATAACCGTAATGAAAGTCGCGGAGCACATTATAAGCCTGAATTCCCTGATCGTAATGATGAGGAATTCTTAAAAACAACAATGGCTAAATATACAGGTGACCGTACTGCACCAGAATTCCACTATGATGATGTTGATGTTTCATTAATCAAACCAAGAAAACGTGACTATTCAAAAAGCAAAAAGGGGGAGAACTAAATGAGCGAGAATAAAGTAGTTCAATTTATTATTACGCGACAAGAATCACCTGAAGCAGCCCCTTATCAGGAAAAATTTGAAATTCCTTATCGTCCTAACATGAATGTTATATCGGCTTTAATGGAAATTAGACGAAATCCTGTAAATGCTGATGGTAAGCAATCAACACCAATTAATTGGGATATGAACTGTTTAGAGGAAGTATGTGGAGCATGTTCGATGGTGATTAATGGTAAGCCTCGTCAATCTTGTACAGCATTAGTTGACCAGCTTGAACAACCGATTCGCCTTGAGCCGATGCGTACATTCCCGGTGGTTCGCGATTTGCAAGTTGACCGAAAACGTATGTTTGACTCATTAAAGAAAGTGAAAGCATGGATTCCTGTTGATGGAACGTATGATTTAGGGCCTGGACCACGTATGCCAGAGAAAAAACGTCAATGGGCTTATGAGTTATCGAAATGTATGACTTGTGGTGTATGCTTGGAAGCTTGTCCTAACGTTAATAGTAAATCAAACTTTATTGGGCCTGCTCCATTATCGCAAGTACGACTATTTAATGCACACCCAACTGGTGAAATGAATCGTTCTGAGCGACTTGAGGCGATTATGGGAGATGGTGGTTTAGCGAACTGTGGTAACTCTCAAAACTGTGTTCAATCTTGTCCAAAGGGTATTCCTTTAACAACATCAATTGCAGCACTAAACAGAGATACAGCCATCCAATCCTTCCGTAATTTCTTCGGTAGTGACCAAGTATAAGGATTGAGTGAAAGAGACTGACTTATTAATAGTTAGTCTCTTTTTGTATGTAAGGTACTTTTCTAAAGGGTCTTTTCAAAAGAATTGTTGTGTTTTAATAAGTTTTTTGAACACAACTGATTAGGTTGATTGGAGCGGAAGGTGCGAGACTCCAGTGGGAGTAGCGGGGCAGGTGAGACCCCGTAGGCGATAGCACCGAGGGAGGCTCACCGCTCGCCCCACGGAAAGCAGCGTCCTGTAGCGGAAATCAACCACCCTACAACATTTTACATAGCAACAAACTTTGCGAATAATGCATCATGTAAATACAAGCTGAAAGGATGAGTGTAATGAAAAAAGTCTCTTTTATTAAAGTCTTTAATGATGAGTATAAAAACAGCTTTTCTTTTTCCCATCAAATAAAAATTAGATTTTCTGAAACAGATATGTTTGGACATATGAACAATACGGCTCCTTTTACATACTTTGAAGAAGGAAGGATAGAATTTTTTAAAAACAATGGATTGATGCAAAAATGGTTAGATCCCAAAGGAGAAACTATTCCTGTTGTAGCAGATCTCCAATGTGAATTCTTACATCAAACCTATTTTGATGAAAAGATCACGTTAAATGTAAAAATTAACCGAGTTGGAACATCATCCGTTGATCTACATTATCTAGGAATAAACGAACTGGGAGAGAGTCTTTTTGCAGGCAGAGGAGCAATTGTACAAATAAACAAGCATACAGGCAAAAGTGTTCCATGGACAGAGAGAGAAAAAGAAATGCTAAGTGGTGCATAGAACATGACTACATAAAATGGACGTAGTCAATCATCTTTTCCGTATGAATTGTGTCACAGTGCTTCGCGGCTTCACATAGTATATGTTGACTAAATATATACCCATCCGTTAGACCAGCTCTCACCTTAGCAAGGAGGGTTACAATACTTGAAAGAGAAAGAGTTTCAATCAAAGCCACTACTCACGAAAAGAGAGAGAGAAGTATTCGAATTGTTAGTGCAAGACAAAACAACGAAAGAGATTGCTAGTGAGCTCTTTATTAGTGAAAAAACGGTTCGAAATCATATCTCAAATGCGATGCAAAAGCTTGGTGTTAAGGGACGCTCTCAAGCGGTTGTTGAGCTCCTTCGAATGGGTGAACTCGAGCTCTAACCAATACCGGCTCTCCTTTTTAAAAAAGGAAGCCGGTTATTATTTTGTCTTATATTTCTAGAAAAATCTCTAACTTGCAATTTAAGAAAAAAACATGGAAAATAAAATGGATATAAAGGTTCACAAAAAATGAGGCATACAAGAATAATATAAGCGAGGGTGAAAGATTGAGCAGCATAAATCAAGCAAATGATCGAAAGAAAACAGTAGCTGATCTTGAAAGGGCGCTTCGTCATATATCAGGAATTATTAAACAAAAGGGTCGGGACATTTTAAATGATTATCATATAACACCTCCACAGTTTGTTGCCTTACAATGGTTGTGGGAAAATGGTGACTTAACAATTGGAGAACTTTCTACTAAAATGTTTTTAGCATGCAGTACCACAACAGACTTAATTGACCGTATGGAGAAAAATAAGCTTGTCTTAAGAGTAAAAGACCCTCAAGATCGAAGAGTGGTGAGAATTCACTTGTTAGATGAGGGTGAACGTATAATTGAAGAAGTCATACAAAAAAGGCAACACTATCTGAATGATATGATTATAAACTTCGATCAAGATGAATTGCATGCTCTAGAGAAATCACTGATTAAACTACAACAAGAAATGAGTTAAGAATGAGGCGATGAATTGAAAAGACCGATTGGTGTCATTGATTCCGGAGTAGGCGGACTTACTGTTGCAAAGGAAATCATGAGACAATTACCAAAAGAAGAAATCATCTACTTAGGTGATACAGCACGCTGTCCCTATGGACCACGTCCGGAAGAAGAAGTCCGGAAGTTCACATGGGAAATGACAAAATACTTACTTGAAAATCATCATATTAAAATGCTTGTTATCGCATGTAATACAGCAACAGCCATTGCTCTACAGGAAATTCAAGATACTGTAGATATCCCGGTTATTGGCGTTGTCTTCCCCGGTGCCAGAACAGCTGTAAAAGTTACAAAGAATGATTATATTGGCGTTATTGGCACGTTTAACACAATTAAAAGCTCTGCTTATGAAACAGCACTTAAAACATTAAATAATTGCCTAACTATTGAAAGCTTAGCTTGTCCGAAATTTGTCCCGTTAGTAGAAAGCGGGGAATATGAAGGGGAAGAAGCAAAAGCGATCGTGGAGGAGTCTCTGGCACCTTTTAAGGACAGTAAAATTGATACATTAATTTTAGGTTGCACACACTATCCTATTCTTCAAAACCAAATTGAAGAATTTATGGGACCAGCTGTGAAAATAATTTGTTCCGGAGATGAAACGGCTCGTGAGGTAAGTACAATTTTATCCTTTAATAAAACCCTTAATCAATCATCAGGCGAAAAAGAGCACAAATTTCTAACAACAGGTCCAAAGCAGTTGTTTGAAAAAATAGCTTCAAAATGGTTTGAACATCCGATTCAACATGTTGAGTCCATTTCGTTAGATAATATGAATTGAAAAGAATCGAAAAACACAGTGCGAATGCGTAACTGTGTTTTTTATTTACAGGTAAGAAAGCATAAAGTTTTGTACTTAGTGTAGGTATCTAGCCCCAGCGCCTAGCCCCTCTTGGGTCTAGCCAATTTAGAATTGAAGGCAAAGAACGCCTTCTATTCTAAATTGGCTTATTTGCCCTAGGCTGATCAAGGCGCTTGCCCTTTTGTTCTTCTCACCAAAAGTAAAAAATAAGTTTGTACAAAAAGTCGGTCTAAAATAGAGAATAGCTCGTATACATAGTAGTACAAACTGCCTTTGGAGGGATTGAAATGTCTAAATACAACAAACAGATTGCAGTTACTGTACTTGCCTCATCATTGCTCCTATCTGGTTGTGGATTGTTCAATGCGGAACAAGCAACAAAGGAAATTGATCCACCACAAGATGTTACGATTACAGAAGAAGGGGCCAAAGTAGAAACTGAAAATGTAAAATCAGATCAAGCTGAAGAAACGATCACTAGTCAACTTTATTTAATTGATAAGAGTGGTTTTGTTGTCCCTTATTCAATGAATCTTCCCAAAACGGATAGTGTTGCAAAACAATCACTAGAGTATTTGGTAGAAGGAGGGCCGGTATCTAATATGCTGCCTAATGGATTCAAAGCGGTATTACCGGCTGATACGCAAGTTCTAGGTGTGAATATAAAAGACGGGACAGCTGTTGCAGATTTTTCTAAAGAATTTAATAACTATAAAAAAGAAGATGAAGCAAAAATCCTTCAAGCTATTACATGGACATTAACACAATTTGATAATGTAGAAAAAGTGAAAATTTGGGTGAACGGCCATGAACAGAAAGAAATGCCTGTTAACAGTACACCAATTCAGGATGGCGTGAGTAGAGAAGATGGCATTAATCATGACTCGACTGATGTTGTAGATATAACAAATACTAAGCCATTAACTGTATACTATATGGCGGAGTCAGATGGTCAACAGTATTATGTTCCTGTAACAAAGCGTATTAGCAATGAAGAGACAGATCCAATTGTTTCTGCTGTGAATGAACTAACTGAAGGTCCATCTCCTTCATTAGGATTAATGAGTGATTTCCAAGACGGAGTAGAATTGCTAAGTGCTCCGAAATATGAAGATGGAAAAGTGACACTTGATTTTAATGAATCAATCTATGGCAGCTTTGATGAAGAACAAAAGATTATTTCTTCGGACGTATTAAATACTTTGGTCTTAACATTAACTGAACAAGAAGGTATTGAAAGTGTGGCAGTAACTGTTAATGGAAAGGCAGAGTTAATTAATGAAAATGGGGAAAAACTAACAGAACCTGTCACTAGACCGGCCAAAGTGAATACGGGTAGTTTTTAATCATATGTTTTTGATATACTAGATAGAGGGTATAGAGAGGTATGCTTATAACAAGGCTACCTCTTATTTCTTGTTTACAAAAGTTTCATTGGAGGGAAAGAAAAATGAGACATGATGAACGTAAAGCAGATCAATTAAGGAAAGTTGACATTATAAAGGACTTTGTCATTCATCCTGAAGGTTCTGTATTAATCACTGTTGGGAATACAAAGGTTATTTGTAATGCAAGTGTCGAAGATCGTGTACCACCGTTTATGAGAGGCGAAGGGAAGGGCTGGATTACGGCCGAGTATTCGATGTTACCAAGAGCGACAGAACAACGGACGATAAGAGAATCGTCAAAAGGAAAAATTACAGGTCGTACAATGGAGATCCAACGTTTAATCGGCAGATCACTAAGAGCAGTTGTAAATTTAAATGAGCTTGGAGAGAGAACGATTTGGGTCGACTGTGATGTGATTCAGGCAGATGGAGGAACAAGAACAGCTTCAATAACAGGTGCATATGTGGCAATGGTTATCGCATTAGAAAAACTTGTGAAAGCAGGAAAAATCAAATCACTGCCAATTACAGGTTTTCTTGCAGCAGTGTCAGTAGGAGTAGATTCTCAAGTTGGTGAAATTTTAGACCTAAATTACATAGAAGACTCAAATGCATTAGTAGATATGAATATCATCATGACATCTTCAGGTCAACTTGTTGAGGTTCAAGGAACCGGGGAGGAAGCAACATTCACTCGAAATGAATTAAACAGCATGTTAGACCTAGCTGAGAAAGGAATCAAATCACTTATTGAACATCAGAAGGAAGTGCTGGGAGATATCTCTTTGCTTATCGAAGACAATGAAAAGAAGCAGGTTTTGTCAAAGTGAATAATATAATTATTGCAACAAAAAACCAAGGTAAAGTTAAAGAATTTCAAGCTATGCTTGCTCCATTTGGATATCAAGTTCAATCATTATTGGATTTTCCAGATTCAATTGATGTTGACGAAACAGGTCAGACATTTGAAGAAAATAGTATCCTAAAAGCTGAAGCTATTTCTAAGCAATATCAGCTAATAACCATTGCTGATGATTCGGGATTAGAAATCGATTACTTAAATGGTGAGCCGGGAGTCTACTCTGCAAGATATGCAGGTCCTGAAAGAGATGATCAAGCAAACATAGATGCTGTGCTCAAGAAGCTTGAGAATGTAGAGATGAATCAGAGAACGGCAAGATTTGTTTGTGCATTAGCCCTGTCAGTACCTGGGCTAAAAACTAAAACAGTTGTTGGAACATGTGAAGGATATATTGCGAAAGAAAGAAAAGGTCAAGGTGGATTTGGCTATGATCCGATTTTTTGTATAGATAGCACAGGTAAAACAATGGCAGAATTAACAAAAGATGAGAAAAACAAGATTAGTCATAGGGCAGATGCGTTAAGAAAAATAAAAGAACTAATGAAATGAATTTAAAACGGAGCGAAGGTAGCATGAAGATTTTAATAATGAGTGACAGTCATGGATTGACCTCAGAAATTATAGACATTAAAAATAGGCATCAAGATGAAGTTGACTTGATGTTGCATTGTGGTGATTCAGAGTTACCTTACGATTGTGAAGAGTTAAGCGGTTTTATTGGTGTTAAAGGGAATTGTGATTTTGGTTCAAGTTTACCAAATGAAGTTATTGAAGATTTACATGGAACTACTTTATATATGACTCATGGGCATTTATATAATGTAAAGATGTCGCTCATGAATCTGAAATATCGGGCGATCGAAACAAATGCTAAAATTGCCTGTTACGGGCATTCTCATATTGCAGGTGCTGAGTTAATTGATGGTGTAGTACTGATAAACCCCGGCAGTATTCGTCTTCCAGTGCTGCGCAGACAGAAGACATATGCTATACTGGAAATTAAGGAGAACCTTGTTAATGTTACGTTTTTTGAAGTAAATGGTCATATTGTAAATGAGCTTACTAAAGAATTCTCAATAAAGTGAGGGAGATGTTTCTCCCTCCTTATAAAAAATCTTAAAAATCTATTGACTTTTATCATAACGAGAAATATAATAATAAATGTCGCTGCCACTTATGTTTAGCTTTAATGCAATGTCCCAGTAGCTCAGCTGGATAGAGCAACGGCCTTCTAAGCCGTCGGTCGGGAGTTCGAATCTCTCCTGGGACGCCATTCATACATACATACAACCTTTCATCTTTTGATGGAAGGTTTTTTGTTTTCTTTAGCATGAGTCACCAAAAAAATATGTTAGATTATCTTACACTTTTGTTTTACTTAAATAAAAAGAGTTGTAAGATGTTCTTAAATGTTAAACACTAAATTCTCCACTTGGATAAATCCCCTCGAAAATTTCTTTGTACAAAGATCTATACATATGCGGATTTTTAAAAAATTCACAATTTTTTTTAGGAATAGCCTTTCCAATTATACCAACGATGTAAGCGGATACAATAAAAAAGAGTAATCTAAATTATCAAATAATTCGTGAAACACTGTTGACACTTGGATTTATTGAGCGTAATATAAGTTCAAATAAAAGTTACACGAACATTTTAAAAAGTATGGAAAATTCAAAATTCCTTTTATAATTTCCTTTCCAAATATAATGTTCAGTGGTTTAATTTTTGAACTTTTTAAAGAAAGGCGTGCTCTTATGGGTGACCAGTGGATCTTTCTTAATGACAATTTTGTAAAGAAAGAAGATGCGAAAATTTCAGTTTATGATCACGGGTTTTTATACGGTGATGGAGTATTTGAAGGTATTAGAGTTTACAGTGGAAATATCTTCAGAATGAAAGAGCATATGGATCGGCTTTATCAATCGGCAAAATCGATTATGCTAACCATACCATACTCACAAGACGAACTAACTGGATTAGTCGTTGAAACTGTCAAAAAGAACGGTTTGAGCGATGCGTACATTCGATTAGTTGTCTCAAGAGGAACTGGTGACCTAGGATTAGATCCTTATAATTGTAAACGGGCAAATACTGTTATTATTGTCGAACCACTATCAATATTCCCTAAGCATTTGTATGAAACTGGTATTGAAATTGTGACGGTGGCAACGAGAAGAAATAGACCTGATGTATTAAGTCCAAAAGTAAAATCTCTAAATTATTTAAACAATGTATTGGTAAAAATCGAAGCACATTTGGCCAACGTGAGTGAAGCATTAATGTTAAACGACCAGGGCTATGTTGCAGAAGGTTCTGCCGACAATGTCTTTATCTTAAAAAATGGGAAGTTATTAACTCCCCCTGGATATATAGGTGCTCTAGAAGGAATTACACGAAATGCCATTATTGATATAGCAGCTGAAATGGGCTATGAAGTGCGCGAAGAGCCATTTACCCGTCACGATGTGTATACAGCTGACGAGGTTTTCCTAACTGGCACAGCGGCAGAAGTTATTGCTGTTGTTAAAGTGGATGGACGTACGATTGGTCAAGGTGTTCCTGGAGAGGAAACGAAAAAGCTTCTAGTAGCTTTTCGTAAGTTAGTTGTTGAAGAAGGTATCAAGGTTGAAAACATACCTGAAAATCTTCATGTAATCTAATGATTTGCATATAGTAAAACGGTGAAGAGGAAAAGTAGTTTTTGGAAAAGTATCTACAGAGAACCGGGGTAGCTGGAAGCCGGTGATATTCCCAAAGATGAACTCGCCTCTGAGTGTTAACCTGAAATATAGTAGGGTTAGCCGAGTCCCATTCTTCGGTACTCGTTATCAAAGTGAACAGATGATCTGTTCGTAAGGTGGTCAACAATGACCATGAAGAAGGGTGGTACCGCGAAAAAGTTTATTAACCTTTTCGCCCCTTTGGCACACAATTTATGTGGAGTCTTATGAGGGGTGGGAAGGTTTTTTATATGCTGAATTAATTGAATTTTTGTAAAAAATATAAAGGGCTAATATGCCAGGAAAGGGAGGAAAGAAAATGAGTACAAATGTACAGTTGAACAGCTCAACTGCCAAATGTACAAACACAATGTCAGGGTCACAAATGCTTGTGGAAGCTTTAAAGCAGGAAAAGGTTGAAGTTATTTTTGGTTATCCCGGTGGTGCTGTATTACCAATCTATGATAGCTTATATGATTCAGGTTTATTCCATGTTTTAACTCGCCATGAGCAAGGAGGAATTCATGCTGCTGAAGGCTATGCACGAGTTTCGGGAAGACCGGGAGTAGTGATTGCTACATCTGGACCAGGTGCTACAAATCTTGTCACCGGATTAGCAGATGCGATGATAGATTCACTACCATTAGTTGTTTTTACAGGGCAGGTTGCATCTTCTGTGATTGGATCTGATGCTTTCCAGGAAGCGGATATCTTAGGAATTACTACTCCAATTACAAAACATAATTACCAGGTTCGTGAAGTGAATGATCTACCAAGAATTGTTAAAGAGGCATTTCATATTGCCACTACGGGAAGACCAGGCCCGGTATTAATCGATATCCCTAAAGATATCGCTACAATTGAAGGGGATTTCTCATATGATATGGAAGTAAATCTTCCAGGATATCAACCTACTAATGAGCCGAATTACCTTCAAATCCGTAAATTGGTCGAGGCTGTAAGTCGAGCGAAAAAACCTGTTATTTTGGCTGGTGCAGGTGTATTACATGCAAACGGCCATGAGGAATTAAGACAATATGCAGAACAACAGCAAATTCCTATCGCAAATACTTTACTTGGTTTAGGTGGATTCCCATCAAATCATCCATTGTTTTTAGGGATGGCGGGAATGCATGGAACGTACACAGCAAACATGGCCATTTATGACTGTGATTTATTGATCAGTGTTGGTGCCAGATTTGATGATCGTGTAACAGGAAATCTTCAACATTTTGCGAAAAAGGCAATCATTGCTCATATCGATATTGACCCGGCTGAAATCGGTAAGAATGTCCCAACTCAAATTCCAATTGTGGGAGATGCAAAATTAGTTCTTCAACAATTATTAAAACAAGATGGTAAACAAGGTGATAACAAAGAGTGGAATGAACAGTTGGCTTCAAATAAGAAAGAATATCCACTTGTTTATCGAGAAAGTGATTCAGAGTTAAAGCCGCAGAACATTTTAGAGCTTATCCACAAATGGACGAATGGCGAAGCAATCGTAACGACGGATGTTGGTCAGCATCAAATGTGGGCAGCACAATATTACAACTTTAATAATCCGAATAGATGGGTAACATCAGGTGGCCTTGGAACAATGGGCTTCGGTTTACCATCAGCGATTGGAGCTCAACTTGCAGACCGTAACTCCACTGTAATTGCTGTTATTGGTGACGGTGGATTCCAAATGACTCTTCAGGAGTTATCAGTTATACATGAATTAAACTTACCAATAAAAGTTGTAATATTAAATAATGGAGCTCTTGGAATGGTTAGACAATGGCAAGAGCTATTCTATGAAGAAAGATATTCTCATTCTAAGTTTGTTTCACAACCTGATTTCGTAAAATTATCAGAAGCTTATGGCATGACTGGGGTTCGAATTGTAAAAGAAGATGGTTGGGAAGAAAAATTAAAAGCTGCAATTTTATCAGACGAACCAGTATTACTTGATATTCACGTATGCAAGGATGAGAACGTGTATCCAATGGTTGCTACAGGCAAAGGGCTACATGAAATGGTAGGTGTTAAACTATGAAAAGGATCCTCTCATTAACGGTTTTGAACCAAACCGGGGTTTTAAATAGAATTACAGGGTTGTTTACAAAAAGACATTACAATATTGAAAGCATTACAGTAGGTCATGCTGAAACAGAAGGTGTTTCAAGAATGACAGTTGTTGTAAATGTCCAAGAGGAAAAAGAAGTTGAACAAATCACGAAGCAATTAAATAAACAAATAGATGTTCTTAAAGTAACAGATATTACTTCTCACTCCATTGTATCCAGAGAATTGGCATTAATAAAAGTAATGTCAACACCAGCAACAAGAATGGAGATTCAAGGACTTATTCAGCCATTTAGAGCAACAGTTATTGATGTAAGTCGAGAAAGTGTTGTTGTGCAGGTTACTGGTGAGCCTGAGAAAATTGAAGTTCTTATCGATTTATTAAAACCATATGGCATTAAAGAAATTGCCCGTACCGGAACTACTGCATTTACGCGTGGTACGCAAAGAGCATCAAAAGAAGTTCCTATTTCAATTGTTTAATTTGTTTGCAATCTTGCCTGATTAAGCCAGGTTTAAAAGATTCATATATAGCAAGAAACCTAATTTAATTCTAAAAAAAGATTTGAAGGAGAGAGTATAAAATGACAAAAGTATATTATAACGGTGACGTAAACGAAGCAGCATTACAAGGGAAAAAGGTAGCAATCATTGGATATGGTTCACAAGGTCATGCACATGCACTTAACCTAAAAGAAAGCGGAGTTGACGTAGTAGTTGGAGTTCGTCAAGGTGGATCTTTCAATAAAGCTGTAGAAGATGGACATCATGTTGTATCTGTTGCTGAAGCTGCAGAGCTTGGCGATTTAGTAATGGTATTACTTCCAGATGAGCAACAAGCAAAAGTTTACGAAGAAGAAATCAAACCAGGTTTAGAAGCTGGAAACTCTTTAGTATTCGCACATGGTTTTAACGTACATTTCAGCCAAATCGTACCACCTGCAGATGTTGATGTATTCTTAGTTGCTCCAAAAGGACCAGGTCACTTGGTAAGAAGAACATATGAAGAAGGTGCTGGTGTACCTGCATTATTCGCAATTTATCAAGACGTAACAGGTCAAGCGAAAGATAAAGCATTAGCTTATGCAAAAGGTGTTGGATCTGCACGTGCTGGTGTATTAGAAACAACATTTAAAGAAGAAACAGAAACAGATCTATTCGGTGAGCAAGCAGTACTTTGTGGAGGATTAACTTCACTTGTAAAAGCTGGATTTGAAACATTAGTAGAAGCGGGTTACCAACCGGAAGTAGCATACTTTGAATGCTTACACGAATTAAAATTAATCGTAGATTTAATGTATGAAGATGGTATGGCTGGTATGAGATATTCAATTTCTGATACAGCTCAATGGGGTGATTTCGTATCAGGACCGCGCGTTGTAGACGGCAGTTCTAAAGAAGCAATGAAGGAAGTTCTTAAAGACATCCAAACAGGTAAATTTGCAAAAGAATGGATCCTTGAAAACCAAGCAAATCGTCCACAATTTAACGCAATTAATAACAATGAAAATGAGCACCAAATCGAAGTTGTTGGTAAAAAATTACGTGCTATGATGCCGTTTGTTAAATCTAAACAAAAACAAAAAGAAGCAGTGAGTGTAAAAAACTAATCTGTTTGATATAAATCTCTGTGATTGTGAGCAATCTCCAGGTTCGTATTTTATTTTGTAAAAAAGCTGGAGATTGCTAAATTATTAGAAAAACTCAGATTAAATCATCATGAAGCAGGTGTTCCTGTTACGTTAAAGTTGATGTAGCAGCAGTGCAACATGTACTAAAATTTAAAAACAGGTCTACAAAATTAAGAAACTTAGAGTGAAGGGGGATAGAACATGAAAAAAACAATCGCATTGCTACCGGGTGATGGAATTGGTAAAGAAGTAGTTGATGTAACTGTCGAAATATTAAAAGCTGTCGCTGAACATTTCAATCATCAATTTCAATTTAACTATGGTTTGATAGGTGGTACGGCCATTGATCAAAAAGGCAATCCACTGCCACAAGAAACAATTGAAATTTGTAAAAAATCTGATGCCATCATTCTAGGAGCTGTTGGAGGTCCGAAATGGGATCAAAATCCTGTTGAACTTCGACCGGAACGTGGTCTACTAGCATTGCGTAAGGAATTAGACTTATTTGCTAACTTACGCCCGATTACAACATTTGATAGTTTGTTAGATTCTTCCCCTTTGAAGAGGGAGTATGTTAATGGAGTGGATTTTGTTATCGTACGAGAACTAACAGGCGGGTTATATTTCGGTAAGCCAAGTGAGCGTGTCGTTAAAGATGGTGAAGATGCAGTTGTCGATACCTTGTTCTATAAGAGAAAGGAAATCGAGAGAATTCTTGTTACAGCATTTGAGATCGCCGGGAAACGTCGTAAGCATGTGACATCTGTTGATAAAGCAAATGTTCTGGAGTCAAGTAGAGTATGGCGTGAAGTAGCAGAAGAAGTAGCTGCAAGATACCCTGAAGTAACGTTAGAGCATATGTTAGTTGATAATGCGGCAATGCAGCTTATCCGCTCGCCTCGACAATTTGATGTTATTGTGACGGAAAATATGTTTGGGGATATTTTAAGTGATGAAGCATCTATGATTACAGGTTCCCTAGGAATGCTATCATCTGCCAGTCTATCTTCAACAGGTTTGCATTTATATGAACCAATTCACGGTTCAGCGCCAGATATAGCTGGTAAAGATCAAGCAAACCCAATTGCTACAATTCTTTCAGCAGCCATGATGCTTCGCCAATCTTTTGGAATGGAAGAAGAAGCAAAGGCGATTGAAAAAGCTGTTGATAACGTCTTAAACTCAGGCGCACGTACAGCTGATCTTGCAAATGGCGAAAAAGCTATTTCAACTACGCAAATGGCTGAAGAAATAAAAAATGCAATATCCGATGACCATGCAATTATTAATATTATGGAGGCTTACTCTAAGTAAGTTTACCGACTATAAAATCCGGGTGCAGGTATTCAGCATTTTGCATCAGGGCCTGAGGGGTATGACAATTATGATTGTCAGCCCCTCATTTTCCATCTATTAAAGGAGGTTTATGACCATGAAGCCAAGAACGATCATAGAAAAGATCTATGACGAACATATCGTCCAACAAGAACAGGGAAAGCCGGATCTTTTATATATCGACCTACACTTAATTCATGAAGTAACATCACCACAGGCTTTTGAAGGGTTACGAGAGAAAAATCGTAAAGTAAGAAGACCCGACCGAACATTTGCAACAATGGATCACAATGTCCCAACTGTCAATCGTTTTGTAATCAAAGATGAGGTTGCGAAAAACCAAATTAGTGCTTTGGAAAGAAACTGTCAGGAATTCGGTATCCGGTTAGCTGACCTGCAAAGTGAAGATCAAGGAATTGTTCACGTAATTGGACCGGAACTAGGGCTAACACTACCTGGAAAAACAATTGTTTGTGGAGACAGCCACACTTCAACTCATGGTGCATTTGGTGCGATTGCTTTTGGAATTGGAACTAGTGAGGTTGAACATGTACTAGCAACTCAAACATTATGGAGACAGCGTCCTAAAACGTTAAATATTCATGTACCAGGTAAGCTTCAAAAGGGAGTAACAGCAAAGGATGTTATTCTTGCTGTTATAGGTAAATATGGTGTTCGCTTTGGTACTGGCTATATTATTGAATATACAGGTGAAGTCATTGAAAGTCTTTCAATGGATGAAAGAATGACTATCTGTAACATGTCAATTGAGGCAGGAGCCAGAGCCGGTCTTATTGCACCTGATGAAACAACTTTCTCTTACATTAAAGGTAGAAAGTATGCTCCTAAAGGTGAAGAGTTTGATCGTGCAGTAGAATACTGGAAAACGTTAAGAACAGATGAAGGTGCCGAGTATGATCAAGTTATAACGCTAAAGGGTGAAGAAATTGCACCAATGGTTACTTGGGGAACAAATCCAGGCATGTCAGTAGGTGTTCATGAAAAAACCCCTGATTTAAATGATTTCCAAAATGCTGAAGAACTTGATGAAGCAAATCGTGCTTTTAGCTATATGGGATTACAACCAAATACTAAGATTGAAGAGATTACAATTGAGCACGTCTTTATTGGATCCTGTACAAACTCTCGCTTAACAGACCTAAGACAGGCTGCAGAAATTATACAAAGCTTTAAAGGGCAAAAGGTACCGGAAAATGTAAGAGCTATTGTTGTACCGGGTTCTCAAAAAGTAAAAAGAGTAGCAGAAGAAGAAGGTCTGGATGTAATCTTTAAAGAAGCAGGCTTTGAATGGCGAGAATCAGGGTGCAGTATGTGTCTTAGTATGAATAATGACGTTGTTCCAGAAGGTGAACGTTGTGCTTCAACTTCAAATCGTAACTTTGAAGGAAGACAAGGTAAAGGAGCTAGGACACATCTAGTAAGCCCTGCAATGGCAGCAGCAGCAGCTTTACATGGACGATTTGTGGATGTCCGTCATATTCAAAAAAATGCGATGAGCATCTAAAAGTACAACATTAGGAGGGACAACATGCAACCTTTTACTACACATACAGGTAAAGTAGCTGTATTAAATAGAACAAATGTAGATACAGATCAAATCATTCCAAAACAATTCTTAAAAAGAATAGAAAAAACAGGTTATGGTCGTTTTGCATTTTTTGATTGGAGATATTTAGACGATGGATCTGAAAACCCTGAGTTTGAACTAAACCAGGAAAAAAGCAAAGGAGCCACAATCTTACTTGCAGGTGAAAACTTTGGCTGCGGATCATCGCGTGAACACGCTCCATGGGCCCTGTCTGATTATGGCTTTCAAGTCATTCTTGCGCCGTCTTATGCAGATATCTTTCATCAGAACTGTCTTAAAAACGGTTTATTGCCTATAACATTAGAACAATCAGATTTAGATGTGATACGTGAGAAGACCAATGATGACAACTATGTGTTAACGATTAATCTTAGAGAACAATTAATTTCTGATAATCATGGGTTGTCAAAATCATTTGAGGTAGACGCTTATTGGAAAGATATGCTTCTATATGGAAAAGATGAAATCGATCTAACTTTAAATTATGATGAAGAAATTAAACAGTTTGAAGAAAGAAGAGCATCATTTTTATAATGATTGCTCTTCTTCTTTTGGATTCTTTTAAAATGCTGTAAGTTAATTCTCACTTTTGCAGCATTTTCTTTGTAAAAATGACCCACACCACAAACTTTTTATAAACCATGATGTCTGAAAATCATTGTAATCAGCCGTATTCAATGACACCCAAACTTGTTTTCCACCTGTTGGATTGATACACTTGTATGCAAAGATAGGGTGCTGGAGTTGACCATATATGAAACAAAAAAAGGACAATGTTGTATTATTTCCAAATTTAAAAGAGCGTTATCTTGATAAAGGAATGGCTCTTTTAAAAGAAAAGAAATATCACGCAGCATTAGATATGTTCGCAGAAGCGAAAAAGTTAAAAGAAGACAAAGCGGAAATCCATCTAGGGATGGCTATTTGTTTGATGGAACTCGGAGAACTAAGTGAGGCGAAAGACATTTGTAAAAAAATGCTGCAGGAGGATATCGGGCATTATTTTACCGTACTACAAATCTATTTGACGATATTAATTCAACTTCGGGAATACCAGGAAGTCCAGTCAACAATTGAAGCGGTTCTAGAAGAAAACCATCTTCCTGCAGAAAGTGCCGAACACTTTTATAAGTTATTGGAATTTAGTCGTAGAATGAATCAAAATAGTGAAGAGATACTGGTAGAGGAAGAAGACGAAGAAAGTAATGAAGAAATGTACGTTGAAGATTTATTACAAGATCCTCAAAAACAAATGGGATATGTGCATTCGTTGAGAGACAGAAATATAAATAAGCATATTAACACTCTCAGACTCCTATTGGAAGGAGAAGAAGTACATCCAACAATTAAATCGATGATCTTACATGTTATGATCGAGCATGAGTTAGAGAAGGAAGTAACGGTTGTAAAGTTTGGGGAAGCGATGAATGTTGTACCTGCAAAACTAAAGGATCCAGCTGATGTCCCGTTTGCAAAAAAAGTATTAAATTACTTAGATGATACATTGGGCAGTGAAAATCCTACCCTTTTTGAAGCTGTAAAAGAGGTATGGATTAGACATTTATATGTTTTGTACCCTTTTTTACCACAGCCTGAGGATGTAAAACTATGGGCAGCAGCCTTACATGTTGTAGGTTATTCACTACATGGAATTTCTATTGAAGATGAAGAAATTGAACAAATTTACGCCAAGTCTGCGATATCTTTACAAGAAGCTTGTGAAAAAATATATAAAATAGAAGAAATTTCTTATTTTCAAATATGAGCTATATGTTGAAAGGAATTCATTCTATGTTATAATAAAATGGTTGCAAAATAGTGATCATCGTAATTAAGGTCTATTGAATTTTGGACAAATTGACCTTCTTTCTTATGCGAAATCCTAAGCATGTTTAGTATTCGGTTACTTTTACCGTACATAAAAACAGGTATATGTTAGTGGGCGATTGTTTAAACTGTGACAAGCAGCCACAATTTACCTATCACTTATTCGCACAAATCATGATAGATCTTTGGAGGGACAGCAAATATGTCAGTTAAATTTGAAAAATTAGAGGGGAACGAAGGCGTTCTTACGGTTGAAGTTTCTGCAGAGGACTTCACACAAGCTCTTGATGAAGCATTTAAAAAAGTAGTAAAACAAGTTTCAATTCCTGGATTCCGTAAAGGCAAAATTCCACGTGGAATGTTCGAACAACGTTTTGGTGTAGAATCTTTATAT
This sequence comes from Bacillus sp. J37, assembly GCF_000518865.1. Taxonomy (GTDB): domain Bacteria; phylum Bacillota; class Bacilli; order Bacillales; family Bacillaceae; genus Metabacillus. The sequence goes on from NZ_JAEK01000033.1 coordinate 38,473, forward strand.
CAGGATGCGTTAGATATTATTTTACCAACAGCATATCCAAATGCAGTTGATGAAGCTGGTATTGAGCCGGTTGATCGTCCGGAAATCGATGTAGAACAAATCGAAAAAGGCAAAAGCTTAATTTTCACTGCAAAAGTAACTGTTAAACCTGAAGTGAAATTAGGTGAATACAAAGGTCTAGAAGTTGAAAAATTAGACGATACTGTAACAGACGAAGATGTTGAAAGCGAACTAAAACAATTACAAGAGCGCCATGCTGAATTAGTTGTAAAAGAAGAAGGTACAATTGAAAATGGTGATACGGCTGTAATCGATTTTGACGGTTATGTAGACGGTGAAGCATTCGAAGGCGGAGCTGCTGAAAACTATTCATTAGAAATCGGTTCAGGTTCTTTCATTCCAGGGTTTGAAGAGCAACTAGTTGGTTTGGAAGCTGGAGCAGAAAAAGAAGTGGAAGTAACATTCCCTGAAGAATACCATGCTGAAAACCTTGCAGGTAAACCAGCAGTATTCAAAGTGAAAGTCCATGAAATTAAAACAAAAGAACTTCCGGCATTAGATGATGAGTTTGCTAAGGACGTTAATGAAGAGGTTGAAACTCTTGATGAATTAAAAGCTCAAACAAGAACTCGCCTTGAAGAAGCAAAAAAATCCGAATCAGAAAACAATCTGCGTGATACTTTAGTAGAAAAAGCTGCTGAGGGTGTTGAAGTTGATATTCCAAGTGCTTTAATTGACAATGAAATTTCTCGCATGATGCAAGAATTTGAACAACGTCTACAAATGCAAGGAATGAATCTAGAGTTATACTTCCAATTCTCTGGTCAAGACGAAGAGGCTTTAAAAGCTCAAATGAAGGAGGATGCTGAGAAGCGTGTGAAATATAACTTAACTCTAGAAGCAATTGCTAAAGCTGAAAACATCGAAGTTTCTGATGAAGATGTAGAAGAAGAATTAGCAAAAATGGCTGAAATGTACAACATGCCGATTGAAAACATCAAACAAGCTTTAGGTGGAAACGCTGAAGGACTTAAAGAAGATCTAAAAGTTCGTAAAGCAATCGATTTTCTTGTGGAAAACAGCAAAGTTGTTGCATAATATAATAAAGTGAGACTCCTATCATTGGGGCGTTTTTTCCCCAATGATGATAGTGAAACTTATCGAATCTTTACGTGGAGTTTTCCCAGAACTATATTATTTTTTACTTGAATCTTCAAGAAGGAATAATGCTGCACGTTAAGAATGGGATATAAGAACAAGGCGCGAGCAGATCGTGCCTTGTTTTATACAATCATGTTTTATTTATATTCCTTTGGGAATGATATTAGAAAGTCAATACATACATATAGTAAAAGTAAAATTAAATGGAGCAATAAACAAAAAGGTTTGTAAGCTTTTTCAATTTGCTCAAGTGGTATTATTACCTTTTAGTGTTCCAGTTATGGTAAAATGCAGTACATACTTATTTATAACTGTCAAAAAGTTTCAAGCTTTAAAGTTGACAGTAGTAAGAAAAACTAAGGGCTCCGCCTTAGGCATTGGCGTCCAGTCAAGTTTTTCTAGACAATTGTTTTTCTTTGGTCCATCTTCATCTACCTATTTTCCTGTTTGTAAAAGCAATAAGGGTAAGATGGAATAGCTTGTTTGAGATAAAGATATAAGGGGTGAAACAATGTTTAAATTTAACGATGAAAAAGGACAATTAAAATGTTCGTTTTGCGGAAAAACTCAAGATCAGGTTCGTAAGCTTGTAGCTGGACCTGGAGTCTATATATGTGATGAATGTATTGAGCTTTGCACTGAGATTGTGGAAGAAGAGTTGGGAACAGAGGAAGAAGTTGAATTTAAAGATGTACCGAAGCCAAGAGAAATCCAAGAGATCCTGAATGAATATGTAATTGGTCAAGATCAAGCAAAGAAATCATTAGCTGTGGCCGTGTATAATCACTATAAACGGATTAACTCTAATAGTAAAATTGATGATGTTGAGCTATCAAAAAGTAATATTTCGATGATCGGGCCAACTGGTAGCGGGAAAACTTTACTAGCTCAAACTTTAGCCAGAATATTAAATGTTCCATTCGCGATTGCTGATGCTACGTCACTAACTGAAGCAGGATATGTTGGAGAAGATGTTGAAAATATTTTACTTAAACTTATTCAAGCTGCAGATTACGATGTAGAAAAGGCTGAAAAAGGAATCATCTATATTGATGAAATTGATAAGGTAGCCCGTAAATCCGAAAACCCATCGATAACACGTGATGTATCCGGTGAAGGTGTTCAACAGGCACTCTTGAAAATTCTTGAAGGTACAGTGGCGAGCGTTCCTCCACAAGGTGGTAGAAAGCATCCACATCAGGAATTTATTCAAATTGATACAACAAATATCTTATTTATTTGTGGGGGAGCATTTGATGGGATTGAGCAAATTATCAAACGTCGCCTCGGACGCAAAGTAATTGGCTTTGGTTCAGATAACAAAAATGCTGATCTTGATAAGAAAGCATTACTTTCCCAGGTACTACCGGAAGACTTATTAAAATTTGGTTTAATACCTGAATTTATTGGTCGTTTACCTGTTATTGCAAGTTTAGAGCCGCTAGATGAAGAGGCATTAGTTGAAATCTTAACTAAGCCAAAGAATGCACTTGTAAAGCAATACCAAAAAATGCTTGATTTAGATGGTGTTGAACTTGAATTTGAAGATGGAGCTCTTTTAGAAATTGCTAAAAAAGCGATTGAAAGAAAAACAGGTGCACGTGGTTTAAGGTCAATTATTGAGGGCATTATGCTTGATATGATGTTTGACTTACCATCACGTGAAGATATTGTTAAAGCTATCATCACAGCTGAAACTGTGTTGGGAGAAACACCTCCTAAACTTGTTTTAAGTGATGGAACTGTTATCCAAGAAGACAAAAAGACATCTGCATAACATATATACAAAAGGAAGCCGCATTCTTACCGGCTTCCTTTTTTGTACGTTAGAGCTTATTCTACCGCAATAACTAATGAGTTTCCTTTATACGTATTCATAAGCTAAAACTTTCCTTAGAGTGATGTTTATTCCAAAGAAACAAAGGAGATACTAGCTATAAATAACCGCTTCTACAAAAAGATGGCAAGCAAAGCTTGCCCTATTGTCCATCTATGGGGAGATGATCTTCCTATACATATAGAAAAAACAGATCATATTTAATAAGTTAGTGAAAAAATTGACTAGGGCAAAGGATTGGAAAAGTATATGTAGTTTTATTTCCATCGTAGCGGTAAGACGACATCATGGTAGGAGGGACCGACAAATGAGCTGGACTAGTATCGCTTTGTTTATTCAATTATTTTTTGGGATAGTTATTGGATTGTATTTTTGGAACTTATTAAAAAATCAGCGAACTCAAAAGATTTCAATTGATCGAGAATCTAAAAAAGAAATGGAACAGCTAAGGAAGATGAGGGCTATTAGACTTACAGAACCTTTAGCTGAGAAAGTTCGTCCAAAGAGCTTTCAAGATATAGTAGGACAACAAGATGGGATTCGTTCCTTGCGTGCTGCCCTCTGTGGATCTAATCCTCAGCATGTTATTGTATATGGACCACCTGGAGTTGGAAAAACAGCAGCGGCGAGATTGGTATTAGAAGAAGCAAAACGTAATAAAAGATCACCTTTCAAAGAAAATGCTGTTTTTGTTGAACTCGATGCGACAACAGCGAGGTTTGATGAAAGGGGAATTGCAGATCCGTTAATCGGATCAGTTCATGATCCTATTTATCAAGGAGCCGGGGCTATGGGACAGGCTGGAATTCCCCAACCAAAACAAGGTGCAGTTTCACACGCACATGGCGGCGTCTTATTTATTGATGAAATTGGAGAATTACATCCAATTCAGATGAATAAGCTATTAAAGGTGTTAGAGGATCGGAAAGTTTTCTTAGAAAGTGCTTATTACAACGAAGAGAACACACAGATTCCAACGCATATTCATGATATCTTTAAAAATGGTCTACCAGCCGATTTCCGCTTAATAGGAGCTACTACAAGAACACCAAACGAAATTCCACCGGCAATTCGTTCAAGGTGTCTCGAAGTCTTTTTTAGAGATTTAGAGCAGGAAGAACTTGCTGTTGTTGCTAGAAAAGCAGCAGATAAGGTGGAAATGGAAGTTAGTGAAGCAGGAATTCACTTGCTGACGTCTTATGTTCGAAATGGACGTGAAGTTGTAAACTTAATGCAAATTGCTACAGGAATGGCCATGGCAGAAGATCGAAAGGAAATTACTGTTGAAGATATAGAATGGGTCATACATTCAAGTCAATTAACGCCACGTCATGAAAAGAAAATAGAAGAAACATCAAAAGTTGGTTTAGTAAATGGTCTCGCAGTCTATGGGCCGAATACGGGTGCATTACTCGAAATAGAAGTAACGGTTATTCCTGCTGAAAAAGAAAAAGGCACAATTAATATTACAGGTATTGTGGAAGAAGAAAGCATAGGTGACCGCTCAAAATCCATTCGCCGAAAAAGTATGGCGAAAGGTTCAGTGGAAAATGTGATCACTGTTTTACGCTCGATGGGGATTCAGGCTGCAGATTATGACATTCACGTTAATTTCCCAGGAGGGACACCAATTGATGGGCCTTCTGCTGGTATTGCAATGGCAACAGGTATTTTTTCAGCTATCCACAAAATCCCGATCAGCAATAAAGTCGCGATGACTGGAGAGATCAGTATTCACGGAAATGTTAAGCCGATTGGTGGAGTTATACCAAAGATCAAGGCAGCTAAAAAGGCAGGAGCAGACACTGTGATTATTCCTAAGGAGAATGTCCAATCGATTCTGAAAGATATTGAAGGAATTACGATTATTCCTGTCACACATTTACAAGAGGTATTTGATATAGCTCTTGTTGATCCGCCAACTGAAATACCTAATAGAATTCAAAAAAGTTCACAAAACTTTCCACATCAGGAATCAGTTTAATCTCATAAAGGGACCTACCAACTTAAGACCATGTATTGGTCATTATAGAAGGAGGTCTCTACTCATGTTTTCATATTTATTCTATAAAATATATTATCTAAGCAGGAATTATAGTGTAAAATAGGCATTATTCTTTTTCTTAATACTATATGAGTTTAACCAATGCTTCATCTATCACAATTTTTTTCAGGTAGATTAGTTTAGGGTATACTACCTATTGACTAAAAGTGGTTAAAATAGACACTATAAAAAGAATAAGATAGAATTGTACAAGAATGAACTATATTGTCATGGAGGTGTAAACGCATGGCGAAATCAACTACTCAAATCGTACCCCTCCTACCATTAAGAGGCTTGTTAGTATATCCAACAATGGTACTACATCTTGATGTAGGGAGAGATAAATCTGTACAGGCGTTAGAAAAGGCAATGATGGATGATCATATTATCTTTTTAACGACACAAAAAGAGATTTCGATAGATGAGCCAAAAAAAGAAGATATTTATGAAATTGGAACATTAACGAAAATTAAGCAAATGTTAAAATTACCTAACGGGACAATTCGTGTGCTTGTTGAGGGATTAGAGCGTGGGGAAATCCAACGCTTTGTAGATGAAGAAGAATATTACGCTGTTGAAGTTGCCGTATACCCGGACCCGGAAGAAAAAAGTGTTGAAGAAGAAGCGTTAATGAGAACCATGCTAGAATATTTTGAGCAATACATAAAGCTTTCGAAGAAGATTTCAGCAGAAACATATGCAACAGTATCTGATATCACAGAACCTGGAAGAATGGCAGACATTATCACCTCACATCTACCTTTAAAACTTAAAGATAAGCAGGAGGTACTAGAGACTCTTGATGTGACAGAGCGTTTAAATAAAGTGATCTCAATCCTCCATAATGAAAAAGAAGTTGTCCAACTTGAGAAAAAAATCGGTCAACGTGTAAAAAAGTCAATGGAACGAACACAAAAAGAATACTATTTACGTGAACAAATGAAGGCAATCCAAAAAGAGCTTGGTGAAAAGGAAGGAAAGCTAGGGGAAGTTTCCGCACTTAAAGAGCGTTTAGATGAAGTTGGGATGCCGGAACATGTGAAGGAAGTTGCTTTAAAGGAACTTGATCGATATGAAAAGGTGCCGTCAAGCTCTGCTGAAAGTGCCGTTATTCGAAATTATATTGAATGGCTAATCTCATTACCATGGACAAAAGCAACTGAAGATCGTCTAGATGTGAATGTTGCGGAAGAAATCTTGAATGAAGAACATTACGGTCTTGAAAAAGTAAAAGACAGGGTAATCGAATATTTGGCTGTCCAACAGTTGACAAACTCGCTAAAAGGGCCAATTCTTTGCCTTGCAGGACCACCTGGTGTTGGTAAGACATCATTAGCTAAGTCAGTGGCAAAATCATTAAATCGTCATTTTGTCAGAATTTCACTTGGTGGTGTAAGAGACGAGTCAGAGATACGTGGTCACAGACGAACATATGTAGGAGCAATGCCTGGCAGAATTATTCAAGGTATGAAAAAAGCCGGAACAGTAAACCCAGTTTTCCTATTAGATGAAATTGACAAAATGTCAAGTGATTTTAGGGGGGATCCTTCATCAGCCTTGCTGGAAGTATTGGATCCAGAGCAAAATCATAATTTTAGTGATCATTATATTGAAGAGACATATGATTTATCAAAAGTTATGTTCATTGCAACTGCAAATAACCTTGCTACGATCCCGGGTCCACTTCGCGATCGTATGGAGATTATAAATATAGCGGGCTATACTGAACTGGAAAAGGTTCACATTGCAAAAGATCACTTATTGCCAAAGCAGTTAAAAGATCACGGCTTAAAAAAATCACATCTGCAACTACGAGAAGAAGCCATTCAAAGCATTATTCGTTATTACACAAGAGAAGCTGGTGTTCGTAGCTTAGAACGCCAATTAGCAGGTGTTTGCCGAAAAGCGGCTAAAATGATTGTTAAGCAGGAACGTAAAAAAATCGTCATTACAGATAAAAATATTGAAGATTTTCTAGGGAAGAAACGATTTAGATACGGACAGGCGGAATTAGAAGACCAAGTCGGTGTAGCAACTGGCTTAGCTTATACAACTGTAGGCGGTGACACACTTTCAATTGAAGTGTCAGTAGCACCTGGTAAAGGGAAGCTCATTCTTACAGGGAAGCTTGGAGATGTTATGAAAGAATCAGCTCAGGCTGCGTTTAGTTATATCCGCTCCCGCGCTGAAGAGCTTCATATTGATCGTGATTTCCATGAAAAGAATGACATCCATATTCATGTACCAGAAGGTGCTGTACCAAAGGATGGGCCATCAGCAGGTATCACAATGGCAACAGCGTTGATTTCAGCATTAACCGGCAGAGCAGTTCGTAAAGAAGTTGGGATGACTGGTGAAATAACACTGCGTGGACGGGTACTGCCAATTGGCGGGTTAAAAGAAAAAACACTTAGTGCACATCGGGCAGGATTAACAAAAATCATTGCACCAAAGGATAATGAAAAAGACTTGGACGATATTCCGGAAAGTGTCCGAAAAGAATTGACCTTTGTCCTTGTCTCACATTTAGATGAAGTGTTAAAACATGCGCTAACAGAGGAGAAAGAATGAAGGTTACAAGTTCAGAAATTGTGATTAGTGCTGTTAAGCCACAACAATATCCAGAAGGAGATTTACCTGAGATTGCTTTAGCTGGTAGATCGAATGTTGGAAAGTCTTCCTTTATTAATAAAATGCTAGGTAGGAAAGCTCTAGCTAGAATTTCATCAAAGCCAGGGAAAACCCAAACGTTAAACTTTTATATTATTAACGAACAACTACATTTTGTAGATGTACCTGGTTATGGATATGCAAAGGTTAGTAAAAAAGAGAGAGAAGCTTGGGGGAAAATGATTGAAACATATATTACGTCCCGTGAGCAGCTTCGAGCCGTCATTTTGCTGATCGACCTTCGCCATCCGCCTACAAATGATGACATGTTAATGTATGATTTCCTAAAGCATTATGACATCCCAACTATAATAGTCGGAACGAAAGCGGACAAAATCCCAAAAGGAAAATGGCAAAAGCACGCAAAAGTAATTAAAGACTCCTTGAATATGGAAAAATCCGATGAATTTGTTATTTTCTCATCTGAAACAGGATTAGGAAAAGACGAAGCCTGGAAGATAATCGGAGAATATACATCGGAATAATTTAGAAAAACTTGGCTTTTCGCAAAGTCCTAATGGCAAAGCCTTAGTTTTTCTTATACGATTATCTACAAAATTTATATACTTTCTGATAGTACAAAAAGAGACTCTGGTCATAACCAGAGTCTCTTACTTTTTACGTATAACGACTAATAGAACACCGCCAATAACAACAAATAAAAATGGCCAGTATGTTTCAATGCTGTTCACTCCATTTTCAACAATAGAGAGGGACCCCATTATTGCAGGAAAAAAGTGTAAAAACAAGCCGATTGCAAGTAAGATTATCCCTTGTAAATACCCGGACTTTGTTTTTATTGCTGTTAAAATAAGTCCGACTGAGATAATAAATAAAAATGAAGCTGAATGTGCCGGCCATGATGGAACTTTTTCATAAAAGAAAAAATGGACTCCGACTCCCGCTAAAATAATTCCAGGTAAAATAGCACTTGAATCCTGTTCGAAATGGCCGCTAATTAAAAATGCAAAGCCAAGTAAAATTAATAAAAATTCCCAGCTGCTTTGTCCTTCAAATAAATGAATATTTAATTTTTGGATAGAATAAAAAATGCCAACACTAAACAATATAATAGTTGGTAATAATGTGATTTTTTTCATTGTGCACCTCTTGTCAAATAATGATAATCATAATTGTACATACTAGTAAATACTGTAAGCATATCCAAACCAATAACTTGATTAACAGCATAATATCTGATATTGTACAGAGAGAATAGTTGAGAATGGTGTCACACTGTGTAGAATCTTTGTGAAGTATTACACAGATAAAGTGCAACAGTCAAACATACAAACATAAATTATCATAACATACAGTTTCAAAGACTGTTCACATTTTTTTGAGGGAATTAAAATGAAGAGTGATATACTAATAAGTAGAGATCCTTGTACATGGGGGTGTATAAGAAAATGCATATACTTGTTGTCGGCTTAAATTATAAAACAGCCCCTGTTGAAATTCGCGAGAAGCTCTCATTTCAACCTAATGAGCTTACTGATGCGATGAAACAGTTAAAAAAACAAAAAAGTATCCTTGAGAATGTGATCGTGTCGACATGCAATAGAACAGAGATTTATGCTGTCGTAGATCAGCTTCATACAGGGCGTTATTATATAAAGGCCTTTTTGGCTGATTGGTTCGGATTAGATAAAGAAAACATATCACCATACTTAACGATCCTTGAGCAGGATGGTGCACTTGAACATTTATGTAAAGTTGCTTGTGGCTTAGATTCAATGATATTGGGAGAAACTCAAATTCTTGGTCAGGTTCGGTCAAGCTTTTTGCAAGCACAAGAGAACCATACTATTGGAACGGTTTTCAATCAGTTGTTTAAACAAGTGATTACACTGGCAAAACGTTCCCACTCTGAAACAGAGATTGGCGCAAATGCAGTTTCAGTTAGTTATGCAGCTGTTGAACTTGCGAAGAAGATTTTTGGTGACCTTCGCTCTAAACATGTACTTATATTAGGTGCCGGGAAAATGGGAGAACTGGCAGCACAGAATTTACATGGCAGCGGTGTTGGTAAAGTGACTGTTATGAATAGGACTCTTCAAAAGGCAGAGCAGTTGGCAAGTCGATTTGATGGATATGCAAAGGGGATAAATGAACTTCAATGTGGCCTTATTGAAGCAGATATTCTTATTAGCTCAACAGGTGCAAAAGAATTTGTGATTACAAAAGACATGATGACACATGTTGAGAAAATGAGAAAAGGTCGACCATTATTCATGGTGGATATTGCTGTACCACGTGACTTAGACCCTAGACTCGCAGAATTAGATAGCGTATTTTTATATGATATTGATGATTTGCAAGGGATCGTAGAAGCAAATTTACAAGAAAGAAAGATCGCAGCAGAAAAAATTGAACTAATGATCGAAGAAGAAATTGTTCAATTTAAGCAATGGATTAATACTCTTGGAGTTGTACCAGTTATTTCAGCTTTACGCCAAAAGGCTTTAGCGATTCAAGCTGAAACTATGGAAAGTATTGAACGTAAAATGCCTAATTTAACTGACCGTGAAAGAAAGGTACTGAGCAAGCATACCAAAAGTATTATTAATCAGTTGCTTAGAGATCCAATCGTAAAAGTGAAAGAACTTTCCGGAGAAGCAAATGCTCAGGAATCATTAGATTTATTTATGAAAATCTTTAATATTGAAGATGCTGTTGAAGAGCAAATGAAAATAGATAAATCAGAGAGTCATGAGGTTGGTACGAACCAACAGATTTATCGTGCTTCACTTCAATCGTAAGTGAGAGGACTTTTCTTTTATGGAGATGAGCTTAAGTAGAATTAATGAAGTAACCATTATTCTTTATGCAGTATGTGTACTTTTATATTTTATAGATTTTTTAAATAACAACCGGAAGGCGAAACAAGCTGCCTTCTGGTTGCTTTCTATTGTTTGGCTCTTACAAACAATTTTTTTATTTGCACGCATGTTTGAAACAGGAAGATTTCCTGTATTAAATGTTTTTGAGGGATTGTATTTCTATACGTGGGTACTCGTTACTTTGTCTGTCGTGTTAAATCGATTCTTAAAAGCAGAATTTATCATCTTCTTTACAAATGTGATTGGGTTTATCATGATGGCTCTACATACCTTTGCTCCAACGCAATATGAATCAGCTGCTGTTTCAAGTCAGCTCGTATCAGAATTATTGTTGATTCATATTACAATGGCCATTTTATCCTATGGCGCATTTTCTTTGTCTTTTGTTTTTTCCATTCTTTATACCATTCAATATAATTTATTGAAAAAGAAAAAGTGGGGAAAGCGCCTTCTTAGAATCGAAGATTTGTCAAAACTTGATCATATGTCATATGTATTAAATGTCATTGGAGTACCAATGCTGTTACTAAGTCTAATACTTGGTATCATTTGGGCTTATATAAAAGTACAAAATTTTCATTGGTATGATGCAAAGGTGCTTGGTTCTTTTATGGTCATTTTTACATATGGAGTCTATTTATATATGCGAATTGTAAAGGAATTGCAAGGTAAATCTGTGGCCTTACTTAACTTAGCGTCCTTTCTGGTGTTATTAATTAACTTTTTCTTGTTCGGTAGTTTATCAAGATTTCATTTTTGGGATTCGTGATATGGCTTTTTAACAGATAAGGAAGTACCAATTTTGTATTTAGTTTGGTGTCCAGCTCCTAGCACCTCTAGGGTCTAGTCAATTTGGAATTGAAGGCAAAGAACGCCTTCTATTCCAAATCGACTTATTTGCCCGAGGCTGATCAAGGCGCTTGCGCATTTCAATGTAGGAGGCAATTATGCGAAAAATAGTAGTAGGTTCTAGACGTAGTAAATTAGCATTAACTCAAACGAATTGGGTAATCGATCAATTAAAGTCATTTGGATTACCTTTTGAATTTGAAATTAAGGAAATTGTCACGAAAGGTGACAAAATCCTTGATGTTACATTATCAAAGGTCGGCGGAAAAGGGCTGTTCGTGAAAGAAATTGAACAAGCAATGTTAGAAGGAGACATTGACATGGCTGTTCATAGTATGAAAGATATGCCGGGAATTCTTCCTGAAGGTTTAACGATTGGGTGTGTACCAAATCGTGAAGACCATAGAGATGTACTTATTTCTAAAGATCACAAAAAACTTTCTGATTTACCAAGCGGAGCTGTTATCGGAACGAGTAGTTTAAGAAGAAGTGCCCAATTATTAATTGAGCGGCCTGATTTAGAAATTAAATGGATTAGAGGAAATATCGACACTAGGCTTGAAAAACTGAAAACAGAAGACTATGATGCAATTATTTTAGCAGCTGCAGGCTTATCAAGAATGGGTTGGAGTAAAGAAGTTGTAACCGAGTTTTTAGATCCTGAGGTTTGTTTACCAGCAGTTGGACAAGGTGCATTAGCTATTGAATGTCGTGAAAATGATTATGAGTTATTAGACTTATTAGCAAAGTTTACAGATGAACCAACACAATTAGCGGTTGCAGCAGAAAGAACCTTTTTAACAAAGATGGAAGGCGGCTGTCAAGTACCTATCGCTGGTTTTGCTACTGTGAACAAACAAAAAGAAATACAATTTACGGGATTAATTGCTTCACCAGATGGTAAAGAGGTATATAAAGAACAGGTCTCTGGCACTGATCCTAATGAAATCGGCGGAAAAGTTGCTGAATTTTTAACAAATCAGGGGGCAAAAGCCTTGATTGATCGAGTAAAAGAGGAGCTTGATCAATAATGGATACTGTTCTTCCATTGCAAGGAAAGAAAGTGTTAATAACTAGAGCTAAAGCTCAGGTGGAAGAGTTTATTCAAAAGATTGAAGAAGTGGGAGGGGTTGCGATTTCCACTCCGCTGCTTGAAATCAAGAGGAATGAGACGAACGAAGAAAATATAAAACAAACATTAAATTGTTTGGACGAGTTTGATTGTATTGTCTTTACTAGCGCCAATGGTGTTACATACTTTAAAAAATACCTTGACCAGTGGAAGATACCATATTCTGCTCTCCAACATATGGTTGCCGCATCTGTTGGAAGAAAAACTAGTAAGCAAATGGAAAAGCTTAATTTAACGGTTACGGTCATACCAGAAGAATTTGTTGCTGAAAAACTAGCTGAAAAAATGAAAGAGAAGCTTACGCCTGACACAAGAATCCTTGTCATTCGCGGTAATCTCTCAAGACCAGTATTAATCGAAGAATTAACAGCTCATGGATTTGATGTAAAAGACTTAGTTGTTTATGAAACAATACATAGTCATTCAGAGACAAGCAAACTATTGTCATATATTGAACGTAATGAAATAGATTTTATAACGTTTACAAGCTCTTCAACTGTTGATAGCTTTATGAAGGTACTCTATCAAAAGGAATTGCTTGAACAACTTCAAAAAGTAACCTTTATCTGCATAGGTCCAATTACGGGTAATACGTTAATGGAGTATGGATTTACCGGGATAATGCCGGATTCTTATACAATAGAGGATATGATAAAAGTGATGATAGAGGCAGCGGAAAATAAGGAGGGTACTCAATGAATATTCAATTTACAAGACACAGAAGATTACGCAGCAGTGATAATTTAAGAACAATGATGAGAGAAACACATCTTCGTCCTGAAGATTTTATTTATCCTATTTTTGTTGTAGAAGGAGAAAACAAACAAAATGAAGTGCCATCAATGCCTGGTGTGTTTCATTTGTCATTAGATCTCCTAAATAAAGAAATAGAAGAGATCGTTTCATTGGGAATTAAATCCATTATTTTGTTCGGGGTTCCAGCCGAGAAAGACGAAGTGGGAACACAAGCTTATCATGATCAAGGGATTGTTCAAAGAGCAACTAGACAAGTGAAAGAAGCATTTCCCGATTTAGTTGTTGTAGCTGATACGTGCCTATGTCAATACACTGATCATGGACATTGCGGTATCGTTGAGAACGGTCAGGTGTTAAATGATCCAACACTTGATCTGCTTGCTCGTACGGCAATAAGTCAAGCGAAAGCAGGTGCGGACATCATTGCTCCTTCAAACATGATGGATGGCTTTGTAGCTGCAATTAGACATGGATTGGATGAAGCTGGCTTTGAGCATATTCCAATTATGTCATATGCAGTAAAATATGCTAGTGCATTCTATGGACCTTTCCGGGATGCAGCACACAGTTCACCGCAGTTTGGGGATCGTAAGACATACCAAATGGATCCTGCTAACCGTGATGAAGCATTGAGAGAGGCACAGTCAGATCTTGAAGAGGGTGCGGATTTCTTAATCGTGAAGCCTGCTTTAGCATATCTCGATATAATCCGTGATGTGAAAAATCAGTTTAATGTACCTGTTGTGGCTTATAATGTAAGTGGAGAATATTCAATGATAAAAGCGGCAGCTCAAAATGGATGGGTAGATGAGAAAGCCATTGTTACAGAAATGCTTGTCGGAATGAAGCGTGCTGGCGTGGATTTAATGATTACATATTTTGCAAAAGACGTTGCCCGCTGGCTTAAAGAAGAAAACTAAACCACCTCTTACAAAAAGTTGAAAGGAGAACACTCCGATGAATAGTTACGCAAAAAGTGAATCAGCATTTAAGGAAGCACAAACGTTAATGCCAGGAGGAGTAAATAGTCCTGTTAGAGCCTTCAAATCAGTTGGCATGAATCCAATTTTTATGGAACGGGGAAAAGGCTCAAAAATTTATGACATAGACGGAAACGAGTATATAGATTATGTATTATCATGGGGACCACTTATCCACGGTCACTCCAATGATACGGTAGTTGAAGCGATCAAAAAGGTTGTTGAATCAGGGACAAGCTTTGGTGCGCCTACATTAATAGAAAATGAGCTTGCAAAGCTTGTCATTGATCGTGTACCTTCAATTGAAGTTGTACGAATGGTCAGCTCAGGAACTGAGGCTACTATGAGTGCTTTGCGCTTAGCAAGAGGCTTTACTGGCCGTAATAAGATTGTGAAATTTGAAGGGTGCTATCACGGACATGGTGATTCGTTATTAATTAAAGCAGGCTCTGGTGTAGCGACGCTAGGATTGCCTGATAGCCCGGGTGTTCCGGAAGGAATTGCTAAGAATACAATCACAGTTCCTTATAATGATTTAGAAAGCATTCGATACGCTTTTGAGCAATTTGGAGAAGATATTGCAGGTGTTATTGTAGAACCGGTAGCAGGTAACATGGGAGTTGTCCCTCCTCAACCAGGCTTTCTAGAGGGCTTACGTTCAATAACAGAACAATATGGTTCATTATTGATTTTTGACGAAGTCATGACAGGCTTCCGTGTTGACTATGGATGTGCACAAGATTTTTATGGTGTGACTCCAGATTTAACTTGTCTTGGTAAAGTCATAGGTGGAGGTCTACCTGTTGGGGCATATGGCGGGAAAGCGGAAATTATGCAGCAAATCGCTCCAAGTGGTCCGATTTATCAAGCTGGAACATTATCAGGAAATCCATTAGCCATGACAGCAGGCTATGAAACATTAAAGCAGCTAACAAGAGAATCTTATCAGGAATTTCATCGTAAAGCAGACAGACTTGAAGAAGGTTTATCTAAGGCTGCAAAAGAATATGAGATTCCACATACGATCAATCGTGCCGGATCTATGATTGGCTTCTTCTTTACAAACGAAGATGTAACAAATTATGAAAAAGCCAAAACATCAAATCTGGAGTATTTTGCCAAGTATTATCAAACAATGGCAAATGAAGGAGTATTCCTTCCTCCTTCACAATTTGAAGGCTTATTCTTGTCTACTGCTCACACAGATGAAGATTTGGATCGTACAATTGAAGCGGCTAATAAAGCATTTTCTTTATTAAAATAAAAAAAGATCCATCACAAAATGTGGTAGATCTCAGTTTGTAGACAAAGTAAAATTTGCTAGCCTTTCAGACTGATTGCTAACGCTTGCGTATCAAAGCACGAAGCCTTGTGAGGAGCGGAGTTACCGGT
>NZ_JAEK01000034.1 GCF_000518865.1 Bacillus sp. J37
ATATGCGGGTGTAGTTTAGTGGTAAAACCTCAGCCTTCCAAGCTGATGATGAGGGTTCGATTCCCTTCACCCGCTCCATACATACATATTTCAATAAAAAATGGGCCTATAGCTCAGCTGGTTAGAGCGCACGCCTGATAAGCGTGAGGTCGATGGTTCGAGTCCATTTAGGCCCACCATGATATTGTTCCGCAGTAGCTCAGTGGTAGAGCTATCGGCTGTTAACCGATCGGTCGCAGGTTCGAATCCTGCCTGCGGAGCCATTCTTATGGAAAAGCAGGGAATAACAAAATATGCGCCTTTAGCTCAGCAGGATAGAGCAACGGCCTTCTAAGCCGTCGGTCAGAGGTTCGAATCCTCTAAGGCGCGTCAGTAAAAGGTTAGTTTCAATTTTGAAACTAACCTTTTTTGTGTATTTAGCAGAAATAATCTGTCCCCCTCATTAAATAATTCAGTAGGTCTCATTCTTTTTTGTTGTATTTCGAAACTATATCGATTAAAATTTATCGTAATAGTCGAAATGGATGGAGGGTTAGTATGTTAGGTAATATTAGCCAGGAAATGTTGACATTGCTTACTTTTATAAGTAGAAAACCTATAAAACAAGGAGAACTATTTCTATCTCTTAGAAATGAGTTAACCGATCCTAGTAGTTGTCTTTATGAAGCAATAGAAAAAGGTTTTGTTCAAAATGATGAACAGGAAGTTCTATCTTTAACACATAAAGGGTTAAAAACCGCCCTGAAATTTTTTGATAAACAGCCACATTTAAGAGAAAAAATGAAGTCTAAATTTACAAAACGTAGAGGTATTATTCAGCTTGCGATTTTGCAGCTATTAAAAGAAGAACCGAGACATGGCTATCAGGTAATGAAGCAGCTGGAGGAGAGAAGTGGTGGCTACTATTCTCCCAGTGCAGGAACCATTTACCCTTCATTACAGGATTTAGTTGAAAAGAAATTGATTGAAGTTAAATTAGATGGAGATAAAAAAATATATGCTTTAAATGAGGAGGGGTTAGAATTTATAAATGAATTAATAAGTGAAGAAGACGATATCTTTTGGCAGGAATGGGCAATGAGATTGCGTTGGAAGCAGTCTGAAGAAGCTTCACTTGTTCGGGAAGAAATGGGTAAGCTTCAGCTAGAATTTCATTATGCAATGAAAAGAGTACTTACCGAACCGGAGCTTGCAAAGGATGTTCTTTCCATTCTGAATAGTTGCAGAGGTGAGCTTATAAATTGGTCTGATAAAAAAGAAAAAAGTAAAGGTAAGATACGATGAAATCTATAAAAAAACTCTTACCTTATGCTACGCCATATAAGCTATTTGTTATCCTAGCACCTTTATTAATGGCTTTAGAGGTAGCAATGGACTTATTACAGCCTCTTC
The DNA here is from genome assembly GCF_000518865.1 of Bacillus sp. J37. Classification (GTDB taxonomy): domain Bacteria; phylum Bacillota; class Bacilli; order Bacillales; family Bacillaceae; genus Metabacillus. The sequence goes on from NZ_JAEK01000034.1 coordinate 1,393, forward strand.
TTTTACAAAAAATCATAGATTACGGAATTGCTGAGAATGACACAACATACGTTATCCAAATGGGAACTTTTATGATCGTTGCGGCAATTATTGGCTTGATTGGTGGAATAGGTTGTACAATATTTAGCACTAAATCTGCTATCAATATTGCTACCGATATTCGACGAGATTTATTTAATAAGATCGAACATTTATCTAGTGAGAACCGCGACAGAATTGGTACTGGTAAACTAATTACACATGTAACAAGTGATATTAATTCAGTTCAACAAGCAATTATGATGACTCTTCGTATATTTGTAAGGGGCCCTCTACTCTTTATTGGGAGTGTCATGATCGTTTTTTTTCAAGCAAGAGAGCTGTTTCCAATTTTAGTTATACTTATTCCAATTCTTCTCTTTTTCATTATTCTTCTTTCGAGAAAAGCAGGTATTTGGTTTAAACGTGTTCAAGAAGCGTTAGATCAGGTCAATTCAAAGCTTCAGGAAAGTATTGCGGGAATTAGGGTTGTAAAAGCATTTGTACGAAAGGAATATGAAATAAATTTATTTCATAAAGTGAATGTTTCACTAACAAATAAAACAAAAATTGCTGAACAAATTATTACAATTCTTATGCCGGTTTTACTTTTTGTGATAAATATTGGAATGGCTGTTGCTCTTCTTTTTGGAGTTTTTCCGATTGGGGGAAGCACTATACAAGTGGGAGTAATTTTGGCGTTTATTAATTATCTAAACATCATTTTAATGGCGCTCACCTCAAGTAGTATGGTTCTGATGCAGCTTATGAGGGCACTTCCTTCAGCAGTTCGAATTCAAGAAGTTTTGGAAATTAATACGGACCGAGCTGAAAATTCATTTGATGAAATGCCAATTAAAGGAGATGTAGAATTTCGGAATGTATCGTTTTCATATAGTAAAAAAGGTGAAAATGTACTAAAGTCTATCTCATTTTCTGCTAGTCACGGCGAAAAAATTGGAATTATTGGAGCAACAGGCAGTGGGAAAACAACATTAGTTAAATTGTTTCCAAGATTATATGATGTGGCTCACGGAGAGATTTTAATAGATGGACAGAATAGTAAAAACATAAGTTTAAAGCAACTTCGTGGATCTATCGGCTATGTTACACAAAAACCATTTTTATTTTCAGGAAGCATTAAATCCAACCTGATTTATGGCAAAAAGGATGCATCAGAAACCGAGATGCAATTGGCTAGTAAAAATGCATGTGCAGAAGAGTTTATTGAGAAGCTTGATGCCCGTTATGAACATCCTTTAACTCAAGAAGCTACTAATTTATCTGGAGGACAAAAGCAACGATTATCACTTGCCAGAGCATTTGTGCGAAAGCCGTCTATCCTTATTTTGGATGATGCCACATCTGCGGTTGATGCTAGGTCAGAAGCAATCATTCTAAATGCATTAAAATCCTCATACCCTTTGACAACAATCTTTATGGTTTCATCAAAGATTTCTTCCCTTCTTGATGCAGATAAAATTCTTGTTATGGATGAAGGATCCATAGTGGGAGTAGGAACACATGATGAATTACTGGAGGCGTGCACGGTTTACCAGGAAATCTATCAAACTCAAGTACAGACTGGAGGTGTAATGGTTGAGTAATACTAATAGTGTGGCAAGAATGCAGCAAACAACAAGAGGAGCAGGTCCGGGGGGGAGAGTGCCAGGACCTGTTGAAAAAACAAATGATCCTAAAGGAACTTTGCTAAGAATTTGGATGTATATGAAAAAACAAAAAATGAGTTTAGTCGTGGCAATCATTCTTGTTATTTTATCTTCATTCTTAAGTCTCCTAGGTCCATATTTTATTGGAGTGATTATTGACCATTACATCCTTCCTAAAGATGTAACGGGTACAATTCGCATGATATGGATGCTTGTTGGGTTTAATATCGGCACATCCATTCTTACCTGGCTTCAAAGCTATATAATGGTGGATATTTCATTAAATACGATTAAAGGATTACGCGAGGATTTATTTGCAAAGTTACAAACTCTTTCATTACGTTTTTTTGACCAGCATAAACATGGTGAGCTAATGAGTCGATTTACAAATGACCTTGAGCAATTAAATCAAGCACTTAGTCAAAGTGTGGTTCAGTTTGTATCTTCACTACTAACAATTACCGGTGTGACCATTGCTATGTTTTCCTTGAATTGGGTTTTGGCTATCGTGTCTTTTTTTATCATTCCGGTTATGCTCTATGTCACGAAGAAAATTGTGAGTATTAGTCGGAAAAACTTTTCACAGAGACAGAAAGATGTTGGTGAGTTGAATGGTTTTGTCGAAGAAACGATAAGTGGTGGAGAGGTTATCGCTTTATTTGGTAAGGAAGAGGATACTTTCGAGCAATTCCATGTGGTAAATGAACGTTTGCGACAATCAGCGATTAAAGCGGATATGTTTTCAGGAACACTCGGTCCTTTTAATAACTTTTTAAGTAATTTGGGGCTTGCAATCGTGATTGCTGTCGGTGCTTTAATGGCACTTAAGGGGCATACAACAATTGGGATTATCGCGTCCTTTGTTACGTATTCCAGGCAGTTTACAAGGCCGATTAATCAGTTATCGACATTGCTCAATTCAATACAAGCAGCATTAGCCGGAGCAGAGCGGGTTTTTGAAACAATGGATGAGGTCCCTGACTTAGTAGACAAAAGAGAAGCAGTTCAAGTTAGTTCACTAAAGGGTGAGGTACAATTTCAACATGTTGATTTTCAATATGAACAAAACAAGCCTATTTTAAAAAATATTCATTTTTCAGCAGTACCAGGGGAAATGATTGCTTTAATTGGTCCAACTGGTTCGGGTAAAACAACGATTATTAACTTGGTAATGAGGTTTTATGATGTCCAATCAGGAGAACTTTTACTGGACGGAAGAAATATAAAGGACTATAAACTACGAGATTTACGGAAAAGAATTGGGATTGTCCTTCAAGATCCTTATTTATTTTCTGGAACGATTATGGAAAATATTCGATACGGTCGCCTTGAGGCAACAGATGAAGAAGTGATTGAAGCAGCAAAAACAGCCTCTGCACATGGATTTATCAAGCATTTGCCTAATCAATACCAAACAACCATTACTTCTGGTGGTCAAAATATAAGTCAAGGTCAAAAACAGCTTCTATCCATTGCTAGAGCCATATTAGCTAATCCTGATTTGTTAATATTAGATGAAGCAACATCTAATATAGATACAAAAACTGAAATTGATATTCAAAGAGGAATTCGCAACTTAATAAAAGGTAAAACCAGCTTTGTAATTGCTCATCGTTTAAAAACAATTGAGCTAGCAAATCAAATTATTGTTATACAAGATGGCGAGGTTATAGAAAGTGGAAACCATCATGAGTTATTGAAACAGCGCGGTTTTTACTATGAGCTATATTCAAAACAAATGACCATTTAATGAGAGGATGAAGGAAATGTTTGTAAATACAGCAACGTTTGAAATTGAAAAAGCATATGAAGAAAGATTAGTAAAGAAAAGAGAGAAAGACAAAGAAAAATTGGCTGAAGCAAAAGGACTGATTTCCTTTGAATGCTGGAAAAGAGAAAATACCGAAATGGTAGAATTTGTATATGTCTCTAAGTGGGAATCTCAAGCAGACTTCAAAGCATGGATTTCAAGAGAAGATCATGTAAACGAACATAAGGAAATGAATAAAAAAAGAAAAGAAAATCCGCAACCTGATCAAGTAAAAATGAAGAAAACACTCAGAGCCTATGAGCTTTATGATTATTCAAACGAATAATATAATACAGGGGTTTTGTTTTGATTCCTGATAAATAACAAAAAGCACAAATCTTATATTGATAGATTTGTGCTTTTTGTACTTCTGGAAAAGTAAATAATTTAAAGTGATTTATCCTGGAAAGTAATAGGCAATGGCATAGAGCGTGATTTCATTTCTTCAAGTAATATTTGCATAAAGTCCTCTGATACATTTAATTTAAGCGCATCTATATAGGCTTTATAAAGTGTTAAATTAGAAATTAATTTTAGGGTAGTTTGATAGGGCATAATTCGAATAACTCCTTGTAAAGTATATAACATAAGGATTATTTTAACCAAAACTCATGAAAAAGATAAGGCTTTCGACGATCATTCCTATAATTAGACAAAAAAAGTAAAAAACTAGTGAAAACAAGTAAAAAAATTAGGAAAACAATTAGTGGAGTTAAGGTAAAAGAGTTGATTTTCATTTTATTAAGAGAATAAAGTTGAATGGTATTTTTACTGTGGATAAAAGCAAGTAACGGTTAAGAGAAAGCGTTAATATCATCGATTTCATTAACTTCAAGAGAAAAAACAGATTTAGAATCGACATTATAAAATAAAAGTTGTGACTGATCTTGTGATAAGTGGATAATTCGGCCGGAGAAGGTTTTTCTCCCAACTTTACTTTTCGTAAAAATGATACGAAGAAGTGTATTATTTTGACGCCACACTTCAACTTGGGCAAAGAATTGTTCCATAGTAAACCCCTTTCTTATTATATGTAAATAGTAGAATAGCTAAAGATATGTAATAGCTATCATTTTACTTGTTATAGTCAAAATTAGCTAAGGGTAATATTTTCCAAGGTGTGATCAAAAAAGTCATTTTAGTAGATATGGTGAGGATATTTGGGGTGTTTAAAAGTACAATTCCTTGCAGAAAACTTCATTTTACTTTCAGATAGAGTTTTCTACCGTTTGGACTTGGCAATAAACCAATTTTTTTCCCGTTTAAAATCCCACCCTTCACTTATTGTTGAAAGGTGGGAAACATTTTATGCCTTTTGTTCCTTTGAATAATAAAGTCTAAAGATAATATCTTGGTTATAGTTTCCAAAGCCTGAACCGAAAAGGGTAACTCCCCCGACATGCTCTGCATCTTTTTCTACTGCGATTTTGAATGTCCATTGTTTATCACGAATTCCCACATCATGAATTGTCACATCAGAGATTTTATTACCATCCATATATGTTCCGTTTGAAGTAATGCGAAGGTATTTTAATAATCCGTATTGGTTAATGATACTCGGCCACCACGAAGGAGTATATTTTCCTTTATTATCTCCAAAGTCCCCAGGACTTGTCCAGATACCTAAAAATACATTATTCAAATAAAATGAAATGTCGGAGGGCCAATTGTTATTTGTGTCAGGTGCTTCTGATGATAATTCCATAGAAATTTCAAGTTCTTCTGGACGGTTGCTGGATAACAAAAAGTTAGGGATTTTATATTCAACATAGCCTTGCCCAAACCATAGAATATTGGCGTTTACCCGTTCGTGATCAAGAAAATAACGGGGCTCATCAAACTCTCCTATTATTTTCTCCCGTGTTGCTAAACCACATGTGGGTTCGATTTGAAAGTCTGTATAATGACCTACAGAAACATCAGTTTGATGAAATTCTTTAATTTGACTAAGTGCTGCCGGAAAATTTATTTCAATTTGATCAACATCAAGTACGCACAATTTTTGTAATCCGGCCTTCCCTGGAACCATGTCCGTTCTAATGATACCTGCTTTTTCAAGCTTTTTAACATGCATGGTCATAATTGCACTGCTTAGTTCAGCGGCCTCTGCTAATTCTTTAATATTCATAGGGCGTAGTGATAGTAATTGAATAATTTTTAAACGGACGGTGCTTGCTAAAGCTTCATATATAGGTAAATATTCATCTGTTGTATCTATTTTCATGAAATTAGTCCTCCATCATTTCGTGCAGTTTACATATAATATACACGTTTGTTAATTAGTATACAAGTATGTTAACCTTTCAATTTTTATTTTATGCTTATATTAATATTCTACTGTTTTATAAGAGAAAAACATCACAATGTGCCCATTTTGTTTATTTTCTATTTAATAATAAATTTGTTAATCATTAGTGATAATGCGAGAAGGTTGTAATAAATCACTAAATAACTTCTACAGAATTCATTAATGCTTAGTTTAATAGCTAAATTAAGGATAAAATTAATTTCCCAAAAATAGTTGACAGTTATATAGTTAATAAATATACTAATCATTAATAACATTAATATTAACGAAAACAATGAAATGTTAATGTTTATATTATTAATCGAAGTAGCAATCATGATAAGAAGGAGATGTAAAGATTAGAACTTACATGAAGGAGTTAACTAATTGTGTTTATTGGGATGGATTTTTTGGTTTGATTGAAAGCGCTTAATACGAAATGAGGGGGATTAACATGTTTGTTAAGAAAATGATTTCTTTAGGAATTGCTATGATGCTATTTGGTAGTTTAATAGGATGTTCGGCATTTACAGGTTCTGAAAGTGGTGACAATTCAGCAACACAATCAGGGAAAAATGAAGATGGCACAACAACAATTGGGATTTCAACTTGGGGTTCTCCGGATGAATTAAAAGTATTTAAAGAATTAGTAAGTAATTTCGAAGAAGATAACCCGGATATTAAGGTTAAGGTTACACATATTCCAGATGATTATGCAGGAAAGATGAATACAATGCTAGCTGGTGGAACAGCACCTGATGTTGTTTTTGCTAGTGACGGTGACTTTGGTAGATGGGTATCTGCAGATTTATTTTTAAATATGCAGGAATTGATTGATAACAGTGACATTAACACAGATGATATGTGGGAATCAGCATTAGTTCGATATAAATACAATGGAAAAACATTAGGTGAAGGTGACTTATACGCTCTACCTAAGGATATTGGACCTTCTGTTTTATATTACAATAAAGAACTTTTCGATAAAGCGGGGATTCCTTATCCATCACCTGAGAAATCAATGAGCTGGGAGGAATATTTAGAAATTGCGAAAAAATTAACAATAGATGAAAATGGTGACGGCAAGCCTGAGCAATATGGTATGGGGCCATTATGGTGGGAAGGATTTGTTTGGTCAAATGGTGGTAATGTTTTAAGTGAAGATCGAAAAGAATTTGTATTAAACAGTCCGGAAGCAGTTGAAGCGATGCAATTTGTTGCAGATATGTCAAATAAGCACAATGTCGCTCCTGATTCCCGTGCTTTGGAAGCGATGTCAGCAGATCAAATGTTTGAATCAGGTAAAGTGGCAATGGTCTTTAATGGTCGCTGGATGGTACCAACATATCGTAAATTGAACTTCGACTGGAATGTTGCTCCTTTCCCAGCAGGAAAAACTGGTGAATCATCTGGTTGGTCAGGTTCAGTAGGATATGCCATTAATAAGAAAACAAAATTTGTAGATGAATCGTTTAGATTAGTAGAATATTTAGCTGGTGAAGAAGGACAAACCATTCAAACAGAATTAGGATTTGCTATTCCAACTTATAAATCATTATCAAATACAGATGTATTCTTACAGCCTGGTCAAAAACCTGAAAATCCTGAAGTGTTTATTCAAGCTGCAGAAAATCAGCGTCCGGGTCCATGGTCAATGACGACAAATAACAAATGGCTTGATACAGTCAATCAAAAGCTTGCTGACCTTTGGAATGGAAAAAAATCAGCTGAAGAACTATTAAATGAAATTAAGCCTGAGGTAGATAAGCACTTAAAAGAGGGGAATCCAGCAATTTTTGAGTAACACACTGCGTATAGAGGGGAAATGAATTTGTACATTCCCCTCTAGGTTTGAAATATCTGTGATAGAAAGGGTGATAACATGATAACGCAGACAACAACAAAGACGAAGAAAGCTGAGATAAACGTGAAGAAGAAAAGAAGATTCAAATCAGAATATATGTGGGGATACTTGTTTGTTGCCCCGCCTTTAATTGGTTTTCTCTGCTTTGCTTTTATCCCAATGTTATTTTCCGTTTACGTCAGTTTTACAAAGTTTGATTTATATACACCTGCTCAATTCAATGGTTTAGAAAACTATAAGAGATTGTTTTTTGAAGATGATTTGTTTTGGAAGACAGTTTTTAATACATTTTACGCTGCATTAGGAATTCCTTTTGGTATGGTAATTGCTTTGTTTATTGCCATAGCTTTAAACCAGAAAGTAAAGGGGCTATCTTTGTTTCGAACAGCCTTTTTTCTACCAACAGTGTGCTCCATCGTTGCCATATCTTTGCTGTGGAAATGGATTTTTAACTCGGATTTCGGATTATTAAATGTCCTGCTTGGTTATATCGGCATTACAGGGCCGCCTTGGCTGAGTGATGAAAATTGGGCGATGCCTGCCATGATTATTCAAGGTGTTTGGGGCGGATTGGGAATCAATATGATTTTATATTTAGCTGCACTTCAGTCTGTATCAAAAAATCTTTACGAAGCAGCAGATATCGATGGAGCAAACAGTTGGCAAAAGTTAAGGTTTGTCACGATTCCATCTATATCACCGACAACATTTTTTATTCTGATTACATCTATCATTGGAGCTCTTCAGGATTTCCAACGATTTATGATCATGACTGAAGGTGGTCCGAATTATTCCACAACAACAGTTGTTTACTACTTATTCCTAAATGCATTCCGTTACATGGAAATGGGCTATGCATCAGCAATGGCCTGGGTATTGGGGATTATTATCTTAATCATTACATTAATTAATTTTAAACTAAGTAAACGTTGGGTTCATTATTAATAAGGAAGTGAAGAATATGTCTGCGACAAGTGTTGCTTGGAATAAAAACGTAAAGAACATTCGACTCATTCAAAAGATCGCTGCATATGTTTTTTTAATTATTGGTGGTTTTATTATGGCTATACCATTTTTCTGGATGTTATCAACGTCCCTAAAGCCGGAAGGGGCAGTATTTACAATGCCACCTCAATGGATCCCTGAAAAGTTTGTTTGGGGAAATTATTGGACGGTTTTAACTGAAGCAAATTTGTTAAGAGGCTTTATGAATACGTTTGCGGTCATTATCCCGCCTACTGTAATCGGGGTATTTACAAGCTCTTTAGCAGCATTTGGGTTTTCGAAATTGAAGTTTCCAGGAAGGGATAAGTTATTTCTCGTTCTTTTAGCGACAATTATGCTGCCTGGTGTAGTTACGATGGTACCAACTTTTATTATTTTTAGAGATTTAGGGTGGTTGGACACGTGGAAGCCATTAATTATACCGGGAATGTTTGGTACGGCAATGGCAATCTTCTTTCTAAGGCAGTTTTTTATGACCATTCCTGATGAATTAATGGAGGCAGCGAAAATCGATGGTTTAGGTTATTTTGGGATTTTTATAAGAATCATATTACCGTTGGCAAAGCCGGCAATTGTCACACAGGCTATTTTATGGTTTTTAGCTGGGTACAATGATTTCCTTGGACCATTAATTTACATTAATACACCTGAAAAGTTTACACTACAATTGGTATTGGCATCATTTAATGGTTATTACACATCAGAATGGACACTCATTATGGCCGGGTCCGTATTAGCGCTAATCCCAACAATTCTTATGTTCTTCTTTGCCCAAAAGCAATTTATAGAAGGAATTACAATGACTGGAATTAAAGGATAAATAGTTTTTCAGAAAAGGAGATGTTTGTTATGTCAAATAAGTATCAAAATCCAATTATTGAACAAAGTGCAGACCCTTGGGTATATAAGCATGTCGATGGCTATTATTACTTTACTGCATCTGTCCCTGAATATGATCGTATTGAAGTTCGCAGAGCAACCTCTATTCAAGGTTTAGGAGAGGCTGAGCCAGTTGTGGCTTGGAGAAAATATGATCATGGTCCGATGAGTGCGAATATTTGGGCACCTGAAATTCATTATATTGATGGAGCTTGGTACATTTATTTTGCCGCAGCTAGAACAGCTGAAACAAATGAAGGATTATTTGATCATCGTATGTATGTGCTTGAAAATAAGTCAGTAAATCCTTTAGAAGGAACATGGGAAGAAAAAGGCCAGATTAAAACAAAATGGGAAACATTTGCTCTTGATGCAACAACGTTTGAGCATAATGGAGAGCGATTTCTAATTTGGCCACAGAAGGATCCGGACATTAAGGGTAATTCTAATTTATATATTGCGAAGATGGAAAATCCATGGACGATTACAGGTGAACAAGTGATGATTGCAACACCTGAGTATGATTGGGAAAAAATCGGATTTCACGTAAATGAAGGTCCTGCTGTATTAAACCGAAATGGAAAAATTATTGTTTCCTTTTCAGCTAGTGCGACAGATCATCATTATTGTATGGGTTTATTGTATGCCCCTGCGGATGCAGACCTGCTCAATCCGGCTTCATGGACTAAATTAACTGAACCTGTTTTCCAAACAAATGAACAAACAGGTCAATATGGCCCTGGACATAATAGTTTTACGGTTTCAGAGAATGGAAATGAAGATGTCATTGTGTATCATGCAAGAAATTATAAAGAGATTGTTGGTGATCCATTATACGATCCAAATCGTCATACACGTGCACAAGTATTTACTTGGGGAGAAGATGGTTTACCTGTATTCGGAGACCCTGTACCGGATCGTGAAGTTAGTAAAAAATAATTAGACTAATAGTGTAGGAGTGAATAAATTGGCTAATTCAATTATTATCAATGCAGATATCGAAAAGGGAAAAATAAATAAAAATATATATGGTCATTTTGCAGAACATCTAGGGCGTTGTATTTATGAAGGAATTTGGGTAGGTGAAGATTCTGCTATTCCTAACACAAAAGGAATACGGAATGATGTCCTTCAAGCACTAAAAAATCTAAATATTCCAGTGTTACGCTGGCCGGGTGGCTGCTTTGCCGATGAGTATCATTGGAAAGATGGTGTTGGTCCTCGAGAAAATAGAAAAAGAATGGTTAATACCCACTGGGGTGGAGTTGTAGAAAACAACCATTTCGGGACACATGAATTTATGCTTCTTTGTGAGCTACTAGAGTGTGAGCCATATATTTGCGGGAATGTTGGAAGCGGAACAGTCCAGGAAATGTCAGAATGGGTTGAATATATGACATTTGATGGAGAATCTCCAATGGCTAACTGGAGAAGTGAAAATGGCCGCGAAGAGCCATGGAAATTAACTTATTTCGGAGTAGGCAATGAAAACTGGGGCTGTGGTGGACATATGCGTCCGGAATTTTATGCAGATCTTTATCGCCAATTCCAGACCTATGTAAGAAACTATGGAGATAATAAAATTTACAAAATTGCCGGAGGGGCAAATGTAGACGACTATAACTGGACTGAAGTGTTAATGCGTAATGCAGGTCGTTTTATGGATGGGTTAAGCCTTCATTACTATACAATTCCAGGTGACTTTTGGTTAGGGAAGGGCTCTGCAACAGACTTTACTGAAGATGAATGGTTCACTACGATGAAAAAGGCTCTACATATGGAGGAGCTTGTAACAAAACATGGTACGATCATGGATAAATATGATCCGGAAAAACGAGTGGGTATGATTGTAGATGAATGGGGCACATGGTTTGATGTTGAGCCGGGTACAAATCCGGGGTTTTTATATCAACAAAATACAATTCGTGATGCACTTGTAGCGGGTATTACCCTAAATATTTTTAACAATCATTGTGATCGTGTCCAAATGGCTAACATTGCCCAAACAGTAAACGTCCTTCAAGCGATGGTCTTAACAGAAGGAGAAGATATGATTTTAACTCCGACTTATCATGTTTTTGATATGTATAAGGTTCATCAAGATGCTGCTTGTCTAACGATTGAAGCTGCAACATCAACTTTTAAAGGAAAAGAAGATGAAGTCCCTTCTGTTCATCTCTCAGCTTCAAAAAATACGAAGGGTGAAGTAAATATTACATTATGTAATGTTAATAATCAGGACTCAGCATCTGTATCAATTGAATTAAGAGGCTTACTAGATAAAAATGTGACACAGGTTAGCGGAAAAATTCTAACATCAGAAAATATGAATGGAAGAAATACATTTGAAAATCCAACTGCTGTAGAACCGATTGCATTTGAAGGATTTAATGTAAATGAGAATGAATTGTCATTCGAGATGCCGCCTATGTCAGTTCTTTTAGTATCGGTATCATGATAGAAAAAGAAACAAAAAGAAACTGTAAAGGCTGTTTCCAGGTCGAGCGTAGGTCAAAATCACAAATTTCTCAGCTTGTTCAAGAGCAACTTCTGCTTGAAATCAATTTAGTGAATGATTCGCTGTATCAAAAGAGAATGGACATTTGTTTAAGCTGCCCTTCTCTTTCAAGTGAAACAACATGTTTACATTGCGGGTGTTATGTGGAATTTCGAACAAAACTATCGTACAAACAATGTCCACATCCAAATGGACCAAAATGGTAACGACTAACTTTAGAAGATCACTACTTATGAATGTTAAAGGAATTTAACGTAGTGATCTTCTATTTTTTTGAAGATAAGGAATAGGAGAGGGATGTATGGTGAAAAAATGGCTTGTTTTACTAGTGTTTGTTATTATGATTCCAACCTTAGTGATCGCCGTGGAGGCAGATACAACCAAGGAGAAAAAAACGATGAATCAAAAGGTGAATACATCAGATAAACCTAAATTTACAGATGTATCTGTTCATGATCCTTCTATTATAAAGGTACAGAATGAATACTATGTGTTCGGGTCTCATTTAGCAGCAGCGAAATCCAAAGATTTGATGAATTGGAAACTTGTAGCTTCTGGTGCAAATGTGACAAATCCATTGTTTGACAATGTAGTAGAGGAATTAAAGGAAACATTTGATTGGGCACAAACAGATACACTTTGGGCAGCAGATGTTATTCAGCTTGAGGATGGAAAGTTTTATATGTATTACAATGCATGTAAAGGAGATTCACCAAGATCTGCTTTAGGTATTGCGGTTGCGGATAATATTGAAGGGCCGTATAAGGACAAAGGAATTTTCCTGAAATCAGGGATGTGGGGAGAACGGGGTGAAGACGGAACAATCTATGATGCCACTAAGCATCCTAACGTTGTAGACCCTGATACATTTTTTGATGAAAAAGGAAAGCTTTGGATGTTGTACGGATCATACTCAGGTGGAATTTTTATTTTAGAAATGGATCCAAAAACAGGGTTTCCATTACCGGATCAAGGTTATGGGAAGAAGCTGCTCGGTGGAAATCATAGTAGAATTGAAGGGGCATACATTCAATATCACCCTGATACAAACTATTATTATATATACCTATCTTTTGGAGGGCTGGACGCGACTGGTGGGTACAATGTGAGAGTCATTCGTTCAAAAAAACCGGATGGACCTTATTATGATGCAGAAGGAAATGAAATGATCAATGTAAAAGCAGATCCAACTGTACCATTATTCGATGATAAATCAATTGAACCGTATGCCGTTAAGTTAATGGGAAATCATTTGTTCGAACGAAAGATCGGGGATCCGGGAGAAGGGATTGGTGCAGGTTATGTCTCCCCAGGCCATAATTCAACTTACTATGATTCAAAAACAGGAAAACAATTTATTATCTTCCATACACGTTTCCCTGAGAGAGGTGAACATCATGAAATTCGCGTTCACCAAATGTTTATGAATCAGAATGGTTGGCCTGTTATCGCTCCATATCGCTTTGCAGGGGAAACAATTGAAAAGATAAAAAGGGACCATGTTATCGGAACCTATCAAATGATTAACCATGAAAAAGATATTTCAGCTGAAGTGAAAAAGCCGGTGTCTATAACACTTGAGAAAAACAACAAAATAAGCGGCAGTTTAAATGGAACTTGGAAGAAAACAGGGCATTACTATGCCGAGCTAAAAATAGGTGGGAAAGTGTATAGTGGTGTATTTCTACGTCAGTGGGATGAAGTATCACAAAATTATGTGATGACATTTAGTGTACTTTCGAAAGAGGGTATTGCCCTTTGGGGAAGTAAGGTGAAAGATAGAACAGATCAGGAAATCATTGAGGATGTAAAAGCAGACTTGGATTTGGGAGATACAAGCAATATTATAAGTAATGTAATTCTTCCAATTGAAGGAACAAGAGGAACGACTGTTTCATGGGTATCATCGAATCAGGATGTAATGACAGATAAAGGAGTCATCACAAGACCTGAAGCGGGAAAAGACCCGGTAACCCTAACCTTGACGGCAACGATAACAAAAGGTGTTGTATCTACTCAAAAACAATTTACGATCACAGTTGTTCCCAAGAAACCAGATGGTATTGTCGCACATTATAAATTTGAAGGGAATTTATCGGACAGTAAACAACCAGGTAAAGAAGGGATTGTGACAGGAGACAGAGTAGATAATAGGGGTGGCAATATTGAGTATATTGAAACAGAGTTTGGAAAGTCAGCGGAGTTTAATGGACAATCAGGAATTCGATTACCAGATGGTTTAATCGACAGTGATTCATATTCGGTTGCGTTATGGTTAAACCCGGATGAGTTAACTGAATATAGTACCGCATTTTTTGGTGCAAGAGATTCTAATCATTGGATCAGTCTGGTACCAAAGGGACATTCCGGGGTTAGTCATCATACGATGGTTTGGGCTGGAACAGATTGGTATGATGCCAATACTGGCCAGTCAATTCAACCAAATAAATGGACACATCTTGCATTTACGGTGAATCAAGGGACAATTACGATTTATGTGAATGGAAAAGAAACGTTTAAAGGTACTGATTTTCCACATGTGTTCACAACAACAAATGGAGTATTCAGTTTAGGAGTCAATTGGTGGGATAAGCCATATAAAGGGCTTATGGATGAACTAAGGATTTACAGAGGTTCAATATCTGCAGAAGAAATAGTAGCATTAGCAAAAACAAAATAGATAGCTGGTCATGAGGAGAAGAGGTTATGTTTATAGCCTCTTTTTTATAATCATTAGTAATATTGTTTAAATAAGGATATCCTACTACTAAAAATGAGGTGGAATTATGAAGGTAGATGGTGTCATTATTTCGGGAGATTTTGATGTTGAAATGAATGAGTTTTCAATACAAAAAGTAAAACAGTTTTATACGGAATCTACGCTAAGACAAAGTCAACTGAATCTACTTTATGATTATTTAGAGAAACATAAACACGAAGAAGGCGGACAGTTTATCACATTGTATGATCAGTTACCAGTACACTTAAGTCAAGATGAAATCTATCAATTATTAAATGATCTAAAGAAAGTTAAAGAGTTTTATCACTAAAAACAGAAATGTTTCGAAAATGGGAACTTAAATATGGCAAAACTCCAAAACCACACTTTAATTTTGTGGTTTTTTTATTGAATATTTTTTCCCAACCTAGTAAAATCCGATAGTATACTTTTTGATACTTAGTGAAAAGAAAGTGTGTACTTGTGTATCGTTTGAAGATATCGAATAATGTGTGTAGTACCATTACATTTACACGTATTTAATCTCGACTTTAATAAGGTTGTTTTTCAATTGATTGTTGCTCTTGAATGCTATTTTAACTTCTATAGTGGAGCGCAATGGAACGGACTAATTTTGAAGCTTAATTGCATAAAAAACAACATATTATACGAAAACAGCCTTTTATAAATAGAATAGAAAGAGGAATGTACATGAACATCAGAGTTTCCGCCGTCCAATATCACCTTCATACAATTAAATCGTTTGAAGAGTTTGCTAGTCAAGTTGAACATTATATAAAAACAGCCGAAGAATTTGGCTCTGATTTTATATTGTTTCCAGAATTTTTTACAACCCAATTATTATCAATTGGGGATGAGAACGGAAGAGCATTGCCTATAGACCGCCTTCCTGATTTTACTGATAGATACCGTGAATTATTTGTTGAGCATGCAATGAGAACAGGAATGCATATTATTGCAGGAACACATGTTATAGAAAAAGAGGGAGAACTATATAATGTGGCTCATATGTTTTATCCTGACGGAAGAATTGCAGAGCAAGCAAAGCTTCATATTACTCCAACAGAAGTGGAAGAGTGGAATATGAGTGCAGGTGACAGCCTGCAGGTATTTGTAACGGATAAAGGTACGGTTGCGATGCTAACTTGCTATGATATTGAGTTTCCTGAGATCGTGAGAATGGCTAAGGCAAAGGGTGCTGATGTGATATTTTGTCCCTCATGTACAGATGATCGTCACGGCTTTCACCGAGTTCGTTATACAAGTCATTCAAGAGCGATCGAAAATCAAGTGTATGTTGTCACAACCGGTACAGTTGGTTCCCTTCAAACAGTTGATTTTATGAGAGGGAACTTTGGGCAGGCAGCAGTTATTACACCAAATGACGTACCGTTTCCACCAAAGGGAATCATGGTACAAGGAGAAATTAATCAAGATATGATTGTTACTGCTGACTTGAATCTTGAGCTTTTATATAAAGTGCGTCAAAGTGGTTCGGTGACAACATGGAGAGACAGACGAACAGATCTATATCCTGATTGGGAGCCTGAAAAACTAACGTATTAATAGGAGGTTTCTATGTATCGGAAAGAATTTTATGTGTTCGATCAAGACAAACCGATAAAAGCTGTCATTCGCAATTATGAAAAGGAAGATTTTCAAAAACTAATACAAATTCAACAAGAAAGTTTTCCACCACCATTCCCTTCTGATTTATGGTGGAATAAAGATCAGCTGGAAAACCATGTCAATCTGTTTCCAGAAGGAGCTCTATGTATTGAAGTTGACGGAGAGATGGCGGGTTCTATGACCGGATTAATCGTACATTTTGATCCTGAGCATCCTACTCACACTTGGGAAGAGATAACAGATGGCGGCTATATAAGAAATCATAATCCTAACGGAAATACGCTTTATGTTGTGGATATTTGTGTTAAGCCATCATATCGGAAATTTGGTCTTGGAAAATGTTTAATGTTTTCCATGTATGATGTTGTGATCCACTTAGGATTAGATCGTCTTTTAGGTGGAGGGCGTATGCCGGGCTATCATAAAAAAGCAGAAAATATGTCAGCAGAGCAATATGTAGATGCGGTCGTAAATGGGACCGTCAAAGACCCTGTTCTAACGTTTTTACTTCGTTGCAGTCGAACACCAATTGGAGTTGTTCCTCATTATTTGGAAGATGAAGAATCGTGTCATTATGGAACATTGATGGAATGGAAAAACCCTTTTCGAAATAAAAAATTATAAATAAGGAGAATGAAGATGGATTATCATCGTATTACAAATATTGAAGATCCTTTTTTTACACAAATGCACCAGCTTATGCAGGAGATCTTTCCTCCTGAGGAAGTGCTGGAGTTTGACCTTTGGAAAGAGCCTTTAGAGGATCCAGGTATCCGTGTTTTTGTTGCTGTTCACGAAGGTAAAGTGGTTGGTGCTACAGAATATCGTTACTATGAAGACTTCAATGTGGCGATGACGGATTTCACCATTATCGGAAAGCCGGGTTTAGGAATCGGACCATTTTTAGCTAACAAAAGAACACAAGATTTACATGAGCTTGCCTGTGCGAACGGCAAGAGTTTATCAGGAATGTTTGCTGAAATTTATGATCCATACCGAGTTGAACACCATGAGTTTGGTGGTGTTAAGCCAATGGATCCTTATGTTCGTCGAGAAGTTTTGGCACATCTGGGTTACAAAAAAATCAATATCGATTATGTCCATCCATCATGGAATAATGATGGTGAAGCTGTTACAGGTCTTGACCTTTGTTTTCTTCCAATGAATGAAAATAAGTCAGCCATCCCAGCAGATTTGGTGGCAAAATTCATAATCCGTTATTATACAGTATTATCTAACAAACCTGAATCCTGGACAAAAATGGTTTCTGAAATAGAATCAAAGGATCAATTGGCTCTAGTAAATATTTAAATAATGAAAACTCCCACTCTAGTAATGGGAGTTTTTTTATCTTTTTTATAGGCTCTTTTATAAAAGATTGTTGTTTTTAATAAATACTTGAAAAAACTAAATAGGGTTGATTTGAACGGGTATGCGAGACTCCTGTGGGAGCTGTGGGACAGGTGAGACCCCGCAGACGCAAAGCGTTGAGGAGGATCACCGCCCACCCCAAGGAAAGCGAGCAGCCTGGAGCTCAAATCAACAACCTCTACACTTATTACAAAGCAACAATGTTTGCGAAAACAGCCTTTTTATAAAAAAATGAAGTGTTGTTGGAGAATATCGGTTTTTTAAACGTTTATGTCTGATAATTATATATCTAAAAATTCTGACAAATATTATCATTTAATTTTGTAAGGGTTTTCAAAAAAGAGAAAGGAGGAAGGTTTTCATCAAGATGAAGCATAAGGTGACTATTTTCGAGAAGGAGAGGTAGTAAACTTATGAAAAGAAATGGACAAAAAATATTTGCCGTTTTTCTAAGTGTATTGTTATTCGCAGGAAGTATCCCATTTTATTCAATGGACGTAAAGGCTGAGGAGAGTTTACTAACAAAGAAGTTTGATTTTGGGAATTCTTCCAGTGCAGTAGAAAACGGATATGACCAAGTCTCACCCGAGTCTGTTTATAGTGAGGATAAGGGATTTGGTTTTAAGGATTCTTCTAAAGTTGAGGCTGTAGACAAAGGTACAGCTGATGCGTTAAAATCTGATTTTATTATGGCAAAGGAAACTAGTTTCCAGGTGGATTTACCAAACGGTGATTACTCGGTAACGGTCATTGCTGGAGATGCCACTGATTCTGCAAATATAGGAGTCGTTGCTGAGACGATTCAAAAGATTCAAGATACGAATGTATCATCAGGACAATTTATTGAGCGGACGTTTTCGATTGCATTGGTAGATGGACAACTAACGTTTGAGTTTACTGGAACAACTCCAAAGATTAATGGACTCATTATTACACAATTAGCAGAGCGGGTTCCAGGTGAGACACCAACAGTTTATATTGCAGGTGATTCTACAGTTCAAACATATGATGAGTATTGGAAACCGGAAGCTGGTTGGGGGCAAATGATCCCTAGGTTTTTTAACGGATCGATTACATTTGATAACCAGTCAATTGGTGGAAGAAGCTCTAAGTCTTTTATTTTTGAAGGACGATTAGATAATATTTTGACTGAAATACGTCCAGGTGATTTTTTCCTCATACAATTTGGTCATAATGATGCAACAATCAGCAGGCCTGAGCGATATGCTTCTGTTCCAGATTATAAAAACTATTTAAAAACATATATCAATGGTGCTAGACAACGTGGTGCTGAACCAATTTTAGTTACACCTGTTGGACGACGGGATTTTAATGCTGAGACAGGCGTATTCAATGTTAGTTTCCCGGAATATGTTCAAGGAATGAAAGAAGTAGCAGAAGAACTGGATGTTGACTTAGTTGATTTAAGCACATTAAGTCGTGAATATTATGACACGATTGGTCCAGTTGGAACGAAAACAGTTTTCCTTCATACGGAACCGGGAATTTATACCGCTTTTCCAAATGGCTCTCAGGATGACACTCATTTTCAAGAGTATGGTGCTATTCAGATTGCTCGGTTATTATCTAGCGGAATTAAAGAGTTAGATAGCTCATTAGCTTCTTATGTAACAGACGTAGAGCCACCGGCAAATGTACCTGACAAGCCAACAGGTATCACGGCAAGCGGTATAAGTAATGCTGGAGCTGTATTAACGTGGGATGAAGTGGAAAATACCGATATATATAAAATTTATCGAAAGCTTTCAACTTCACCTAATGAAGACTATACATTAGTAGGAACTTCTACTATTTCAAGAATAAGTTTAATGGGTATGGAAGAAGGAAAATCCTATGATGTAGTTGTAACTGCTGTTAATGGAAAAGGAGAATCTGCACAATCAGAAATTGTTGTCATCAAAACAAAAGAAGCGAATCTTAAATTTGATTTTGGACCGGTAGGTAGCCCGGTTGCAGAGGGATATACTAATGTTGATTTAAATACTGTGTATACAAAAGAAAGAGGATATGGAATAAAAGATAATACAGGAATGATTACCCGTGACCGTGGTGACGGTGATACACCTTTAAGAGATGTAACACGTGACTGGCTCGGTTATTTTAATGTGGGGTGGGAATTCCAAGTAGATGTACCAAATGGGCTATATGCAGTAAAAGTTCATGTTGCTGATTTTCTTGGGAGTGCGAGAACAGATGTATCCATCGAAGGGAAGGATTTAGGTCCTGTAAATGCTTCTAACCGTAATTATACATCTAAGGTCTTTTCAGATGTGTCTGTTAAGGATGGACAAATGAATGTGAATTTTAAAGGATCAACAGGTATTGCAAATGGTCTTGAGCTCACACCTATTTTACTTGCTCCTTCAGAACTAAAGGCTGACAAGGTGAATTCTGATCCGGAAAACTCTTCTGTACAGCTTTCATGGAAAGCGGTAGAGGATGCAGTGAAATATAATATTTACCGTAAAGTTGCAGGTACAAGTCATAGTGAGTTAATTGGTACTGCAAATACAAATTCTTATACAGATACAAACGTTGATGTTGGAATGGAGTACGAGTACACAGCAACTACGATTGATCGTGCAAATGTTGAAACAGTTCCGTCTATGCCGTTAACGGTTTCAATGATTGATTCGTCTGTTCCAGTCCCTTCTGCACCAGAAAATTTGAAACTCGGGGAAGTAAACAAAAATGATGTTTCATTTAGCTGGGACAAAACAGATGGAGCAAAAACATACAATGTGTACAGATCAAAAAAGAAAGATGGAGAATACCAGTTAATTGGTAAAACAAATAAGGCGAATTATAAAGATGAGACGGTATTAACAACGATTAAGTACTATTATAAAGTTGCTGCTGTAAGTGCAGGAGGAATTTCTGAGCATTCAACTAGCCTTGAAACTCCAGCTGTAACAGTATTGAAAAAGCAGATGGAAACACTTGATCGCGGTTTAGTGGCGATGAAGACAGAAGATGGTGTTTATATAGGATGGAGGTTTTTAGGAACAGATTCTAAAAATGTTTCATTTAATCTTTACCGTAATAATGAAAAAATCAATTCTAGTCCAATTACGTCAAGCACTAATTATGTGGATTCTAAAGGAAATGTAGACGATGTGTATGAGGTAAGAGCTGTTATTGATGGTAAAGAAAAGAAACAAAAAGCTCAGACATCAGTTATTGCCGAAAACTTTTTTGATATTCCGCTCCAAAAACCGAATGATGGGGTTACACCATTAGGAGATCCCTACACATATTCTGCAAATGATGCAAGTGTGGGAGATTTAGATGGAGATGGAGAATATGAAATTATTCTTAAATGGGACCCGTCAAATTCTAAGGATAACTCACAAGCCGGCTATACAGGAAATGTCTATATCGATGCATACAAGTTAGATGGAACAAGATTGTGGAGAATTGATTTAGGGAAAAATATTCGTGCAGGTGCTCATTATACCCAATTTATTGTTTATGATTTTGATGGAGATGGTAAATCGGAAATAGCAATGAAAACAGCAGATGGCACAAAGGATGGTAAAGGAACAATCATAGGAAAAGAAGATGCAGATCATAGAAACTCGTCAGGATATGTGTTACAAGGTTCTGAGTATTTAACGATCTTTGAAGGAGAAACAGGCAAGGAACTTGTGACAACAGATTATACGCCTCCTAGAGGTGATGTTTCTTCATGGGGAGATGGATACGGCAACCGTGTGGACCGCTTTCTGGCAGGTGTTGCATACCTTGATGGAGAAACGCCTAGTATCATTATGGCACGCGGATATTATACAAGAACAGTTGTTTCTGCTTATAGTTTTAAAGAAGGTAAATTAACAAAGCAATGGACCTTTGATACTAACAATGAAGGATATAGCGACTGGGCTGGTCAAGGATATCATAGCCTTAGTGTAGCGGATGTGGATCATGATGGAAAAGATGAAATTGTTTATGGTCAGATAACAATTGATGATGATGGATCAGGACTCTATAATAGCGGTCTAGGACATGGTGATGCATTACATGTAGGAGATCTATATCCTGATCGGGAAGGTCTGGAAATCTTCTCCGTCCAAGAACATAAAGATGCGGAATTTGGATATGATTTAAGAGATGCACAAACTGGACAAGTTATCTGGGGAGTCAAAACTGGTGAAGATACAGGTAGAGGTATGACTGCTGATATCGATCCAACTCACGAAGGTGCAGAAGCCTGGGCGATTTCAGGTGAATGGAATAGTAAAGTTGGGGGATTACACTCTGCAGCAGGAGAAAAAATAGCTGATACGATTCCTTCTTCAAACTTCGGTATCTGGTGGGATGGAGATTTATTAAGAGAATTGTTGGATCATAATTGGGATGCCAACAAGGGTGTTGGAACAGGGACGATTGAAAAATGGGATTATAAGAATAAAACACTAAAAGAACTTTTAGTTGCTGATGGAACTTACTCGAATAATTCAACAAAAGGCACTCCTTCATTACAAGCAGATATACTTGGAGACTGGAGAGAGGAAGCTGTATGGAGAACAGAGGATAGCAGTGCTCTGCGTGTCTTTATGACGACTGATGAAACAGAACATAAAATGTATACACTTATGCACGACCCGCAATACCGAACAGCTATAGCATGGCAAAATGTTGGGTATAACCAGCCGCCTCATCCTAGTTTCTTTATTGGAGAAGGTATGGAAGAACCTCCTGCTCCAAATATTTATCTTGTTTCAGCACAAAAGCCTGATGAAACAGGACCTGAGACATCATTTAACATTGATGGTGAGGCTATAAATGGATGGTATAGAGAAACGGTGAAAATTGGCTTCACTTCTATTGACAATGAATCGGAAATTGAAGCGACTTACTTTTCAATTAATAACGGTGATACAAAGTCAGGAACATCAATTGAACTGAAAAGCGAAGGAAAGTATATTATCCATTATTGGAGTGAAGATACTGCGGGTAATGTGGAAGATAAGCACGAACTAAAGGTGAATATTGACAAATCAGGACCGGATATACTATTTAATCTTGAAGATGAAACAGAAATTGGGATTGATGAGATCATTTCACTTTCATGTCAAGCTGATGATTCTTTATCAGGTATAGACTCGACAACATGTGAGAACTTAACTAAACATGCATATGAATTAGGTGTTGGGCCAACAGAATTTACAGCAGAAGCAATTGATAAGGCCGGAAATAAAAGTGAAAAAACAATTACAGTGCAGATCTTTGTAGATTATGATCATCTGGCAAACTTAACAAGGAAGTTTTTAGCTGAAAAAGGTCAGGAAAAAGAAGCTACATCATTTGTAAAAAAACTTGTAGCAGCTAAGAATTCACAGGAAAAAGGTCAAACGAAAGCAAGAGATGGCCAACTTGGAGCATATATTAATCAAGTAAAGGCTCAAAAAAATAAATCTTTTACTGATGAGCAAGCAGATGTCCTTATCAGTTTAGCTGAAGAGCTAAAGAAATAGCTAATAAAAACTCGTTTCCTTAACGGAAACGAGTTTTTATTTACCTGTTAATGTAAAAAAAAACATTGTTTTGACATACTAACAAGGTACCCAATTCTTTAATAAAAACTCTCTGATTAAGGAGGTTATAGTAAATTGCTGAAACATTCGAAGGTATTACTATTAATCATGATGATTTTGCCTTGGTTTACTATTCCATTTATGGATAGAAGAACTTTTAAACGATTTTTACCCGCAAGTATTTTTATCTCACTCGTCGTGAGATTAGAAAGTTATCTTGCTGAAAAAAGGCGGTGGTGGTGGATTTATGATAAGCTTCACCCAAGATTGAGAGGGGAAACACCGGTTTTGTGGGGACCATTTATTGTTGGCTCTATATGGATATTAAGATTTACATATGGAAAATTCTATCTATATATGTTACTTAACCTCCTAATTGATGCTTTCTTTTCTTATCCATTACTTAACTTTTTTCAGAAATTGGGAGTTGGTTCATTAGTTCGGTTATCAAGGGTGAAATTATTGCTTATCTTTATGTTTAAAGCAGTGCTATTGTATGGATTCCAGTTTGTAAAGGAAGAATATTTTGTAAAAAAAGACGAAGCCGAAATGAGTAACAACAAGTCAAGTGAAGGTTAAATAGATCGATTTCGTCAGCATGTCCAATCGTACACAAATTACTTCAATAGAGCTGACATCAGCTCTATTTTTCGATTCATAATATTAACACATCCTATTTCACATGAACTACAATGAAAGATACATGTTTACATATAAATAATAAACACTAAGGTATACCCAATGTGAAAAGGAGTGCGTACATGAGTGACTTACTAGAAGAATATTATATGTTAGCCATTGACCGAACAAAGTCAAAGGTTTTAGAAGATATAGATCGATATTTTGAAGGAAAAGAAAATGTGCCAAATTATGAACAATATGTAAGGGAAAGAGGTGAATATATTGATCAGATATGGCTAAATTCATTTTTAAATGCTGCTACAAGTCATGCCTCAAATACAGTAAAAAGACAATATCTGTTGGATAATAACTATGACCTTGAAGGAGTTAGTAAAAAGCTGGTCAATCAAATGTTTCGTAGTGAAATACGAAATGTAACTCCTTTTCATGTGTTGGACTGGCTTGACGAAATGTTTATGGGCAAAGAAGAGGTATGGAGTGAAAAATATTACAAATCAAAGGAACTGTACGAGGCTCGAGTTAAGATGCAGGAACATCGCGAGAAGACACGAAAGCTCATGCAGAAATTTGAGTTCTACATGGAAGAATTACTTGGAGACCATTATGAAGATCTCTATTTATATATTCGATACTTAATCGGATCACATCTTGCCATTGAAGTTGAACAACAGGGTGTTGTCCTTCCTACGGGAGAAATGACTTTTTCTGATTATTTATATGACGAAGCCCATTTTGCATATAACAGATATCAATATGAAGAAGATATGACTGAGATGTATGAAAGATTAATATCTGGATATTTATTTGATTTTGGTCCTAATTGGATTAAGGATCGACTTTCTTCCCATCTTTTTGATGAATATCTTGAAACATTTCATGAAAAATTACCAGATAACTTTATAAAAGAAATTGCATATGATTTATTTTTGGACTTAGCTAATGAGTTTTTTGCTGACCTGCTTGAGGAATTTGTCAAAGATTTAATAAAACTTATAGATACACCGTTTGATCTTGAAACACATAAAAAGATTTATGAAACAGATATTTCAGAAAGAGAGCGGCAAATAGTTGCAGAGCTTGAGGAAATCAAGCGTCGTAAAGAAGAGGAAGCCCGAATGGTAGAGGATGTTTTCGGACGGGAATATAATCCTCCGGGTGGACGGAATATAGAATATGTATTGCATATTGGGGAAACAAATACAGGAAAAACATTTCATGCCATTCAACGTATGAAAGAAGCTGGCAGTGGTATTTACTTGGCTCCACTTCGATTGCTTGCCCTGGAGATTTATGAAAAGTTAAATCACGAAGGTGTCCCTTGCGCATTAAAAACAGGTGAAGAAGAAAAACTGGTAGCAGGTGCTAATCATATTGCTTGTACTGTTGAAATGTTTTATGAGAAAGACTTTCATGAAGTTGTTGTCATTGATGAATCACAAATGATTGCAGATAAGGATAGAGGATTTTCCTGGTATAAAGCCATAACGAAAGCAAATGCAAAAGAAGTTCATATTATTTGCAGCTTTAATGCAAGACAGATGATATTGCAGCTTTTGGGGGATTCGAATATTACGATCCATGAATATAGTAGGGAGATCCCTTTAGAGGTAGAAACGCAGCTGTTCCGATTAAATCAGACCCGAAAAGGTGATGCCCTTGTTTGTTTTTCCAGAAAAAGAGTTCTTGAAACTGCTGCAGAGCTACAAAGAACTGGACGTAAAGTGAGCATGATTTATGGGAGTATGCCGCCTGAAACAAGAAAGAAACAAATGGAACGATTTATTAGTGGTGAAGCAACTGTTATAGTAGCAACAGATGCGATCGGAATGGGGTTAAATTTACCGATAAGAAGAATTGTTTTTTTAGAAAACGATAAATTTGATGGAACAAGAAGAAGATGGTTAACATCACAAGAAGTCAAACAAATCGCAGGCAGGGCTGGTCGAAGAGGACTTTATGACATTGGAAAAGTAGCATTTGTACACAATCCCAAGTCAATGGCAAGGCTACTTGACCAGGAGGATGAACCACTTCAAGGGTTTGCCATTGCTCCAACAACAGGAGTGCTTGAGCGATTTCAGAAATATTCCCGTAAACTAGGGTTGTTTTTTTACTTATGGGAACAGTTTAAAAGCCCTAAAGGTACAAAAAAAGCCTCACTGGCAGAGGA
The DNA here is from genome assembly GCF_000518865.1 of Bacillus sp. J37. GTDB lineage: Bacteria > Bacillota > Bacilli > Bacillales > Bacillaceae > Metabacillus. Next base: position 27,554 of record NZ_JAEK01000034.1, read on the forward strand.
AAAGCTTTTGTATGAAATGATTGAAGATACAATGATTGAAGCAAAACTTTCGTTGGCTGATTTATACGGCTTTTTGCATCTGCCTTTTTCAACGAATGAACCAACTTTACGAAATCAGTGGAAGCAAAAGCTAGAGGCAATTGTTGAGGGTGAAGAACTACCCGATCCGCTAATTAAGGAAGCTGGACTTGAAGAACTTGAATTATCATATAAATCGGTGGGTCTCCATTTATTATTTTTATACAAATTGGGCAGAAATACTGAAGCCCATTATTGGGAAAGAATACGGGAAGAAATTAGTGACAAAATCCATGAACAGTTAAAATCGGGTGTGCAAATGACACGGAAAGCTTGTAAGGTATGTGGAAAAACACTGGCTAATAAATTTAAATTTGATGTTTGCAATGAGTGTCATTTTGAGAGACAAAAAAGAAAGGAAAAAAGGAAGATGAGGCACAACCAGTTCTAAATATGAAAAAAAGCTCATCGAAAGATTAATCGGTGAGCTTTAGTCATTTATTTAATTTCAACTTTTCCACTTGAGACATCTATCTTTACATCATGCTTTCCTGAGCCTGAAATACCATAAATAATATTTTTATCTTGTTGAAAATCTTTTAACGTTAGATTAGATGTAATAATACCGCTGCCTGCTTCTCCCCGGAGAGTAAAATCCGCATCTGATGGCAAGTCTACCGTGCCAAATCCAGAATTTAATTTGATATCAAGAGAATCGGTTACCTTTTTCATTTGTAAGTCTATCTTACCTGAAGATAAATCAGCCATAACCTTTCCGGTGTGATCCGTAATTGTCAGGTTTCCGGAGCTCATATCAAACGTACTTTCTTCAGTTGTCAGGGAAGAAATGGATACATTACCTGATGAACCATCAAGTATAAAGTTTTTAGTAGATAACTGACTTAGTTTTACGTTTCCGGAGCTCATATCAACTGATAAATCTTCAAGGGTCATTGATTCGCCGTCAAATATGATGTTACCTGAGCCGCTATCAATTAAAAGTTCCTGATTAAAATCATCTGGGATATATATTGTGATTTCTCTTTTATTAAAGAATGAAAATGCGTTAAACCAGCGTTTTGTTTCAGATTCAACAAGAATTGTATCCCCGTTATTTTTGACATTTACTTTTCCATTTCCTTTTATTTCAGCACGAACTTCATCTGTATTTTTCGGAATAATTGTTGTACTTGCACCTGAAACATCTAATTCAATTTTCTCCGTATTGCTGGTGACTTTAGCAGAAGATTTATTTTCGCCAAAGACAAACCATGAAGTATTTGTCTTGATAATTAATAGCAAGCCCCCAATAAAAAATAAAAGTAAAAACAGTTTTTTCATCATAAACCCTTCCTTCTTCGTCGCGTATAGCGCTCATGTAATTACTTTTATCTTATAGAAAAAGAAGGATCACGACAATGAACTCAAGCTTTATTTTATCTAAGGCTTGAGACTTACGGGAGAAGACAGTAATTAAGGACAGTATAAAAAACTGTCCTTATACGGTATATTGTGCTACTTTTTTGTTTTAGTAACATCTTTAATATTTTCTTCTTCAGAAATTTCTGTTCCATAAGCTAAATTTGTATTCATAATAGAATTCCTTTTGCTTTTATAGGTTGGATGTTCATTTCGACTTTGTACCATAAGATGAATAACTATTTCTGCTCCGGTGATGATAATAGCAGAAATAATACTTCCCCATGCAATTTGAAGATAGTTTTCAAATAAAATACTTCCAAAAATCCATACACTTAAGTAACTAAGCAAAAAATCCGAAACCACTGCAGCCCTTCTTCCTAGTTGTGGTAAAATGACCAATTCACCTACAACATATGAGGCGAAAGTAACGAATAGGCTAAACGTTAAAATATCGACAAAATTTGCATTAAAAAAAAGATCCAGTCCTATACCAAAAGCAATCAAACAGGTGATGAATTTTATGAAAAGTAAAAGTGGTTGATTCATTCTTTAATCCCTCCTTGACCATTAGTTTTCATCAAATAACACTTGGTCATACGATGGAAAAAGAAAATTATGAAAGGATGATCGAAAACGGTTTCTTTATTTACTATAAACATTACTTTTGGTTTACTAAATAAATGAATTGAATGAGTATTTAGTTGGTAAATAATGAAATGAAAGTGTTTTTGACGAATGATGACGAAAATAAAATAGATAATTTTCAAAAAAAAGTATTGTAAGCGCTTTAAAAGTTTGGTAATCTCGAATTATCAAGTAAATATTTAGTGAAATAAAAAAATGACAAACAAAGTTTATTTACTAAATTAAGTGTAGTGAGGTAATTGTTTATGGCGACGATCAAAGACATTGCAACACTTGCGAATGTATCTAGTTCAACAGTATCGAGGGTATTGAACAATGACCCTACCCTTACCGTACTTGATACGACTAGGGATCGAATTTTAAAAATTTCAAAGGAACTTGGCTACACTGCTTTAAAAATAAGAAAAACCGAAAAACAAAGAGTGAAGAGAGCAGCTCAACAGAAAATTGGCATCTTCATGTCATGTACAGATGAAGAAATTGTTGATGGTATTGATGATCCTTATTTTACTTCCATTAGAAGGGCTATTGAAAATGAATGCATGTTACGCGGACTCTTCCTAACAAGATTGATGAGAGTAAAAGATATTCAGCAAGCATCCCTAAATAATGAACTAGATGGTTTGATTGTTCTTTCAGGTATGGATCTTTTGCAGTTAAATAAAATTAAAAATCACGTAGAGCATATTGTTTTTGTAAATTATTCGTTAAACGAAAATGATTTTGATTCTATTGTAGTAGACTTCAAAAAGGCAACCTGTGAGGCAGTGAAACATTTAGTGAAAATGGGGTATAAAAAAATAGGGTTTCTTGGTGGAGTAGAGCGAGAATCCATGACAGGGAAAAAACAGGTAATTAAAGGCGTTCGTCAAGAAGCCTTTGAAGATTCACTTAAAGAACAAGGGTTATTTCGAAAGGAATATGTGTTTTTAGGTGAGTATTCAATGAAGCAAGGATATGAGTTAATGAAAACTGCGTTACAATTGTATGATCTTCCAGAGGCATTCTTTGTTGCAAGTGACTCTATGGCAATGGGAGCTATACGAGCTATATGTGAAGAAAATCTCCGCATACCTGATGATATCGCAATTGTTAGTTTAAATGATGTTGAATTTGCGAAGTTTGCAAGCCCGCCATTAACATCAGTAAAAATTTATACAGAACAAATGGGGAAGCTTGGAGTTCAACTTCTGTTAGATCGCTTTGAAGGCAGGGACATTCCTATAAAAGCGATTGTTCCAACTAAACTGATCATTCGTGAAAGTTGTGGATGGAAGCAAAGAATAAAGAGATCTTCTTTGTAAATATACAGAATAATAGATACTGCATAGATTGCTATAATCATATATTCTCGTTTGCTAAAAAAGAAAACGTTTGTTCAAAAATATTGAACTTCTAAAAAAAATGAATCATGCATTTGGTAAATCTGATTTCAAAATCCAGATTTACTGCAAGAATATTCATTATGATTTGTAGGAGGATATATGAAAGCGTTTGCTTAATCCTCTTTGCGATGGATGTGAGGGAAGATACATGTTGGAGACGTACTTGTTGATTTTAAGGGGGTGATGTTCTACATAGACATGTTTACTAGTTGAATAGAATAACTGGGCTTTCAATCAGCATAACAAAAGGATTTCATTCACTAAGAAAATGGGGGTAAATGTAATGAAAAAGAAGCTAGCATTTTTATTGTTTGCCGTTTTGCTTATCATGATTCCTGCCTTACAAGCATGTAGTAATTCAAGTTCAAGTTCATCAAATTCCGGTGATTCAGGAAGTTCGGGATCTGGTGAAAAGATTAATTTAACATTTTCTGCATGGGGGAATCCCGCTGAAATAAAAGTATACCAACGAGCAGTGGATGGATTTAATAAAGAGAATCCTAATATACAGGTGAAGCTTGTTCCGATTCCTAGTGATGGTTATATCCAAAAACTTCAAACACAACTTCAAGGAAGCCAGGCTCCTGACGTATTCTATGTAGGTGATGGAGATATTTCTAAACTGGTGGAAACAGGAAAGCTCGCTCCTTTAAGTGAATTCATGAATAGCTCTGAAAGCTATGCGAAACCTGATGAGTTTGCAGAAGGACTATGGGGTGCTGCAAGAAAAGATGATGAGATCTATGGTATAACAGTGGATTGTAACCCTATGTTACTTTACTACAATAAAAAATTATTCGCTGAACTGGGGATTAAATCTCCACAGGAATATTTTGATGCTGGTGAATGGAACTTTGCTGCGATGGAAGAAGTAACAGATCAATTACGTGATGGCGATAAATATGGTTTTATTGTAGATAACTCTTGGAATACCCTTTTCAGCTGGATTTGGGCAAATGGAGGAGATGTTTATAATAAAGAGACTGGCGATTTCATTCTAGACCAAAATGATAAAGGAATTGAGGCAATGAAATTCCTTGAGAAAATGGTGAAGGATGAGAACTTTACTTATTCCGGTTCTTTGCCTAAGGGTCAGGGAGCAGAGGCAATGTTTATGTCAGGTCAAGTAGGAATGGTAAGTGCCGGTAGATGGTTTACACCATTATTCCATGAAAATAAAGCATTAGAATGGGATTACATCTCCTGGCCTTCAAATACTGAAAATAAAACAGAGCCAGTTGCTATCCCTACAGCATATATGGCTGTAAACAATGATTCAAAGAATAAAGAAGCAGCTCAAAAATTTGCTTCCTACTACACGTCTACATTAGGACAAGAAGCACGTTTAGCTGGAATTGGAAATGCTATTCCATCAATTGGAGGCATTGATGAAATTGTAACAGATTCCAAGGTTCCTGAACATGTTGACTATATTATTCAAGCACGTGAACAAGGTTTTGCAAACGCAATCCAATCAACTATTCCTGGATTGGATAAAGAGGCTAATGACATCATGGACTTATTGTATCTTGGAAAAGACGATGCTGAGACAACAATTGGAAAATACGCAGAAAAAGCAAAAGCAATGATCGCTGAGCACAAAGGTGAGTAACTAATTCAGAAAAGGGCGGAGATAGTGTTGTGTGCATTTCCTATCTTCCCCTTCCATTTTAGCAGAAGAAGGTGAAAACATTGAATAGTCGTCAGCAAAATCTGTGGGGATTTATTTTCCTAACTCCTCAATTAATTGGACTACTTGCATTCTCATTAATACCAGTTCTTTTTACATTATCTTTAAGCTTTATGAAATGGGATGGATTCGGAGCAAAAGAATTTATTGGTCTAGCAAACTATAAGGATCAATTTACAAATCCTGATTTCTGGAAAGCACTTATGAACACAGCTTATTACACAGTGTTGGTTATACCTGTTCAAATCGCTATTTCCCTTATGGTAGCTATAGCACTTAACAAGATTAAAGGGAAAAACTTTTATCGTTTATTTTTCTTTATGCCTGTGGTCACTAGTTCTGTATCAATCGGTGTCATTTGGATGTGGATCTTGAACGGTGATTTCGGAATCTTAAACCAAGTTCTTGCGAATGTTGGTATAAATGGTCCGATGTGGCTAACAGATACAAAATGGGTTATGCCATCTATTGCTATGCTAAGTATTTGGTGGGGCTTAGGGTACAATATGGTTATCTTTTTAGCAGGTCTGCAGGGAATTTCACGCTCATATTATGAAGCAGCTGATATTGACGGTGCATCAAACTGGCAGAAGTTCCGTCATATTACATTGCCTTTGTTATCTCCAACAACTTTCTTTATTACAATCATGGCAATCATTTCATCCTTTCAGGTGTTTGACCAAGCATATGTCATGACGAGTGGAGGACCGGCAAAATCAAGCTATACATTCGTGTATCACATTTATGAAGCGGCGTTTGTTGATTTTGATATGGGAGTAAGCTCTGCTGCTGCAATGATTTTATTCGTCATTATCTTAATGTTTACACTATTCCAGTTCAAGATGTCAAAGAGGTGGGTTCATTATGAAGATCAATGATGTTCAAACGAAAACTGTACCTAATCAGAATGTATCATTAAGTATTGGGAAACGAATAAAGCCAACAAAAGTTTTACTCCATGTTGTATTAATAATTGGCTCATTTTTGATGGTTGCTCCATTTTTATGGACAGTTAGTAGTTCCTTGAAGGATATGTCACAGATTTTTCTTATACCTCCAAAATGGTTGCCAGATCCAGTAACATTTCAAAACTATCCTAACTCTCTTACAGCAATGCCTTTTGATGTCGCGTACTTTAATAGTTTTTATATTACCTTCATTGTGGTTGTATTAAACTTATTAACGTGTTCAATGGCCGCCTATGCTTTTGCGAAAATTCGATTCCGCGGCTCAAATCTTTTATTCATCTTGTTTTTAGCAACTATGATGATTCCGAAGCAAGTAACAATGGTCCCTCTTTACATTATCATGGATAACCTGGGATGGATCGATACTCACTTGTCACTAATTGTACCGTCCGGTTTGTTTAACGCATTCGGTGTGTTTTTATTAAGGCAATTTATTAAAGGAATTCCAAATGAATTAGAAGAAGCAGCAGTCATTGATGGGGCGAACCCTCTTAGAATTTACTGGAGTGTAATCCTGCCTTTAATTCGACCGGCTTTAGCGGCATTTGGTATCTTTGCGTTCATGGGAATTTGGAATGGTTTCTTAGAGCCTCTCATTTATTTATCATCGCCTGAAAAATTTACTGTTCCTTTATTATTAAATACATTTAAGGGTCTTTACTTCACAGATTGGTCACTGATGATGGCAGGAACAACCATTTCCGTCATACCAGTAATCCTTGTATACATCTTTGCTCAAAGGCAAATTATTGAAGGTATTGCATTAACAGGTTCAAAGAGCTAGCTAATTATATTGATTGGAATATTTATATTGTAGAAGGGATGAGGAAAAATGTCGAAAATAACTTTTATAGGTGCAGGAAGTACAGTATTTGCTAAAAATGTATTAGGAGATTGTATGTTTGTTCCTGCTTTAGCCGGATTTGAATTTGCATTGTTTGATATTGATGAACAGCGTTTAAGAGATTCGGAGAATATGCTCAATAACTTAAAACAAAATTACAAGAGTAATATTACGATCAAATCATATACTGATCGAAAGGAAGCACTAAGAGGGGCAAAGTATGTGATTAATGCGATTCAGGTAGGCGGTTATAAGCCGAGTACTGTCATCGATTTTGACATACCTAAGAAATATGGGTTACGTCAAACAATTGCAGATACGATAGGAATTGGAGGTATTTTTAGATCATTACGGACGATACCTGTTATGTTGGATTTTGCAAAAGATATGGAAGAAGTTTGCCCTGATGCCTTATTTCTAAATTATACAAATCCTATGGCAGCGTTAACAGGCGCAATGCTCCGCTTTACAAATATTAAAACAGTAGGTTTATGCCACAGTGTACAAGTATGTACCGAGCATCTATTCAAAGATTTAGGGATGGATCATGAAGGAATTGAAGAAAAAATAGCAGGTATAAATCACATGGCATGGCTTCTTGAAGTGAAGCGTGATGGCAAGGACCTCTATCCGGAAATTAAGCGTCGTGCAAAAGAAAGACAGAAAACAAAACATCATGATATGGTCCGTTATGAGTTGATGGATAAATTCGGTTTCTATGTGACGGAATCTTCTGAGCATAATGCGGAATATCACCCTTACTTTATTAAGAGTAACTATCCGGAATTAATTGACCGATTCAATATTCCATTAGATGAATATCCTCGTCGTTGTGTTGAACAAATCGAAAGATGGGAATCGATGCGAGAAGATATGGTAAACAATAGCCAGCTTACTCATGCACGATCACATGAATATGGCTCTCGTATAATAGAAGCAATGGAAACGAACATTCCCTTTAAGTTTGGTGGCAATGTTCTAAATACCGGCCGTCTTATAAGCAACTTACCTGAAAATGCATGTGTTGAAGTACCTTGTGTGGTTGATCGGAGTGGTATTATGCCAACCTATGTTGGAGATCTGCCAGAGCAATTAGCAGCGCTTAACAGAACAAATATTAATACACAGCTCTTAACAATTGAAGCAGCGATGACAGGAAAACGAGAAGCGGTTTACCAGGCTGCCCTCCTTGATCCGCATACTGCTGCAGAACTTTCAATGGATGATATTATTGCAATGTGTGATGACTTAATTGAAGCTCATGGTGATTGGTTGCCGCAGTTTGCGAATCAAAAGGCAATAGTAAAATAAAGAAAAAGCGACTAATTCTATTTAGAATAGAAGTTGGTCGCTTTTTTCACATTCCAAATTGTATTGAAACTTTCTATTCAGTAGTTTCGTATAACATAAAGAGGAGGGGAATTGATGGGAGATCCATATTATTCTGGTGATGTCTTATTTCAAATTGTTCCAATATTCATTGGTATTATTTTTATTATTGTGTTTGGCGGTATTCTGTTTACAGTGTTTAAGGGAGTTGGCCAATGGAAGAAAAATGAGCAATCACCACGCTTATCTGTTCCTGCTGAAGTAAAGACTAAGCGTACACATGTAAGGAGAGTAGGTCAAGAAGGTCATTCAAGTACTTCATATTTTGTAACATTTGAGTTTTCTAGTGGTGACCGTTCAGAATTAAAAATGTCAGGCAAGGAATACGGATATCTTGCCGAAGGCGATGTTGGAATCTTGACTTTTCAAGGTACCAGATTTTTAGGGTTTGAGCGAAATCAACAAGTAGAAGATGAAACATTATAAAAGGAGTTGGAATTATGATCAAAGTAGATAGTATTCATCATGTTAGTCTATCTGTAACAGATTTGCAAAAAGCTAAACACTTTTACGGGGCACTTTTAGGGTTTAAGGAATTAAAGAGACCACCTTTTGATTTTCCCGGGGCATGGTATCAAATTGGAGATCAACAGTTGCATTTAATTGTACATAATAGTTCCACAACAATTCGCAATACTGATGAAATTAACTCAAGAGATGGACATTTTGCTATAAGAGTAAAAGATTATAAGGAAACTTTACATTACTTAAAAGAAGTTGGTATAGAAATAAAGGAAAACCCTAAAAGTACAAGCGGATTTGCACAAATATTTTGCATGGATCCCGATCACAATTTAATTGAATTTAATGTTGATCAAGAAACATTGAAAGATCATCAACTTTTATAAAGAAGTTATTAAAAGAGCTAGTTATATGTCCTCTATTTTATTCGTGCTAATCTACTTATTCTATTCAAATGGGTATGAGTCATTTCTATCAAAAATATATATTTCCAATATATCCATTTAAATCATATCCGAAATTTAGTATATATAAAGTAGGTCAGTTTTAAATTTCACTAAATGAGGAGGAGAAAAATGGCTCAAACACCACAAGTTAAATTAGTTCCTTTTACAATCAATTCAATTGTGGATCAAACAAATGAAACTCCGAAGGGCGTTAGCTTAATTCAGGCTCCTGAGATTTGGGAGGATAGCAACCAAGGAGAAGGTATTGTAGTAGCTGTTATTGATACTGGTGTTGATACAGACCATCCCGATCTTAAGAATAAAATTATTGGTGGAAGAAATTTTACAACTGATTTTAATGGCGATCCAGACATGTTTGAAGACAATAATGGTCATGGTACACATGTTTCTGGTACAATAGCTGCTTCTTTAAATAATGATGGTGTTGTAGGAGTAGCACCAAAGGCGGAAATATTAAGTTTAAAAGTGTTATCTGGTGAAGGATCGGGTAATTATGAATGGATTATAAATGCAATTAACTATGCTGTTGATTGGCGGGGACCTCAAAACCAACGAGTTCGGGTTATTTCTATGTCACTTGGTGGTCCTGAAGATGTTCCTGAGCTTCATAAAGCGGTAAAAAATGCGGTAGATCACGGTATATCTGTCGTAGTTGCAGCAGGAAATGAGGGAGACGACAGAGAAGATACATTTGAGTATTCTTATCCCGGAAGTTATAACGAGGTTATTCAGGTAGGTGCAGTGAGTCATAATTTAGAGCTTGCACCATTTACAAATACAAATTCAGAAGTAGATTTAGTGGCACCTGGTGTGGATGTCGTGTCAACATATCCGGATAATAAATACGCATCTCTATCCGGCACTTCAATGGCTACCCCACATGTAGCGGGAGCCATCGCTTTACTTATAACTTTAAGTGAAAGAGAGTTTAATCGATCACTGATAGAATCAGAAATATATGCTCAACTCGTTAGAAGAACATTGCCATTAGGCTATAGAAAAAGTTCAGAAGGCAATGGTTTTCTTGTCCTTAACTTGGTAGATAAAATTTATGAAATTATTAATGTCGCACGATTGAATATACCCCTGCAACACAAGTAAATGGTTTTACATCAATTAGCCCACATCGTAGAGCCTTGTGAAACTCTAAAGTGTGGGCTTTTTTTATTAGGTTATTTTCACATAGTGTCTAAAAGGGCAATGGAACGAACTAATTATTACCTTTAACTCATAATAAAAAACAACAAAGTTTGCGAAAATTGCCTTTAATAATAAGGGAGGGAAAATCATGGACCAGGTAAATCATAAATTATTGTATCAAGAAGTAGATTTAGACGAACTTTTAGTAGAAGTAAAGCATAATAAAATTAGAATGAATAAAGAAGAAGAGTATTACGATAAAGAAGAAGATCAAAAAATAATCAATCAATACTATCGGGATATCTCTTTTCATACCACAGATAAAAAAGAGTTGTTTTTGCAGTTAAGTGAATTAATTACTAAAACACATGAAATCCATCTTCCATACAATTCAACAACTAGAAATTATCTATACTCCTGGGTAGATTTACAAACGGATGGCACGTTAAGGAGCATCTATTCCGGAAAAAATAAGGACCCGGAGCAGCTTATAAAAGAAGACTATGAGGCTGAGTTGAACAGAGAGATGGCCTATAGCCAGCTAGAGAAAATGACATTAGGACATGAAGCTGTCAAACAGGACACGATCAAGGTCATAGAAAAGGAAAATATGTATAATTGTGAGCACGTTGTCCCACAATCTTGGTTTGATAAAGATAATCCTATGAGAGGGGATTTACACCATTTATTTACATGTGAAAAAACATGTAACTCGTTACGATCTAATTATCCTTATTATGATTTTACGGACTATTCTCCTGAATTTGCATTAAAAGGAATTGCATCAGAATGTGGGAAATATGAAGAACAAAAGTTTGAACCTGAAAGTGGAAAAGGGGAAGTAGCAAGAGCAACATTGTATTTTTTATTGAGATATCCAAATGAAATTAATCATTATGACCAAAAGGATATTAAATTGCTTTTAAAATGGCATCATGAGTTTACGGTAACAACACATGAAAAGCATCGAAACAGAGCTATATATGAAAAGCAAAAGAATAGAAACCCATTAATAGACTTACCACAAATTGCCGATAAAATTGAGTTTTCGTTGGGGTTAAAATAGACAAACATGTAATGCAATTTAATAATAATTTTATGCAAATAACCTTGTGCTATTATTTTTTCTTCCAAGCACAAGGTTATTTTAATGCTTAAATAGTAGAATATGTATAATATCCAAAGATCATTCTTTTGAACGATGAAATCTTAACATCCACTAAATCCTTTTTGCTAAAAAATAAAAATGATAAGATCATTTCACTTAGTTTATTCAGTAGATAAAGTAAATGCAGGTATGATAAAGTAAGAAAGTAGTATTTTACTATTATAGTGATTCATAAAGGTTGGGGATGGGCTTGAATGTGGATTAAATTAGGTAGATACAATACATTACGTAATCAAATATTACTAGTTTTTATTACAGTGATGACAATTGTTTTGTGTTTTGTTGGGATCATGACGTATTTTATTGTTTCAACATTATTGCAAGACAATGCTGAAAAACAAATTCAGCAAACTGCAGTCGAAGCAAACGGTAGGATGGAATCGTTGCACCAGCAAATTGATTTATTAACAAGACAAGTTGCAACAAATTCAAACATACAACAGATGCTTCAAGATGAATCACGGGGAAAACTGGTTTCTTTTCAACAAAGACAAGCATTAGTCAGGCTTAGTAATGAATACCTAACCTACACAAATGGTATAAATAACTTAGAAATTTACTCAGCTGATAATAGAAAGTTAATTCCTCTTGATGGTGAAGCATTAAATAAGCGGATAAGTCAGAGCTGGATTTCAGAAGCTGACAGGGCTGAAGGGAAATTGGTCTGGATAGGACAAGACCCCAATGAACCCTCTTATTACCTTGCAATAAGAAGAGTTAGCTTAATCGATCGATGGTTTTCAAACGGTGGTTATATCGTATTACAAATTAATCCTAATTATTTTGAATTTAGTGAAACCCGTCTAAACAATGAATATATGATTCTGGTGGATCAAAATAATAAGCAAATTTCAAGTAATTACAATGGAGATATATCACCGATTATTAAGGAAAAAGAAAAAACGCTAACATTAAATGGAAGCGATTTCATGTTAGTGAAACAAACATCTTCTATAACGGGTTGGACACTGTATATTTTAACACCAGTTAATGAGGTCATGGGCGGTATTACTGTATTGCGGGCAGCTATTCTTTTATCGGGTATTTTTGGGTTTTTAATTTTCTCCTTTTTTGCGGTGTTTTTATCTACTATGATTACGAAACCGATTTTTCGATTAACAAAAACAATGAAGAAAGCAAGTGAGGGAGAACTTACGTTGAATCCGCAGATGTCTTCGACAATTGAAATTAATAGGCTTAATGAATCGTATAATCAGCTTGTTGAAAATACGAATGAACTAATTCAAGTCGTTTATGAAAAAGAACTATTAAAAAGTCATGCAGAATTAAAAGCTTTGCAATCCCAGATTAATCCCCATTTTCTTTTCAACACATTGGATGCAATGTACTGGTCTTTAGATGAAAAAGGTGAAGATGAGCTGGCGGAAACGGTATTAGCTATGTCGGAATTATTTCGTTATACCATTAGTAACCAAAAACAAGATGAATGGGTAACCATTAAACAGGAGTTAGAGCATGTTGAATTGTATATGCAGCTCATGAAAATGAGATTTGGAGAACGATTTACCTGGCAGGTAAGTATCCCTTCGGAACTGGAAACTGTTCCTATTCCTAAGTTGCTCATTCAGCCGATTGTAGAAAATGCCATATTACATGGAGTTGGCAATAAAGTTGGAAGTGGCTTTGTACATGTCATTGTGGAATCATCTTCTCATCCAGGTTATATCATGATTTCAGTCGTTGATACAGGTTCGGGTATGGAGACTGACACCATAAAGAAAATTAAAAGCTTGCTGGACAAAGGGAAGGTATCATCATTAAAAGGGAATGGCATAGCACTTGGTAATGTGAATAAACGGTTAAATCTATATTATAAACAGCATGAATTAAATGGAATTAACATTTCAAGCAAACGAAACGAAGGGACATGTGTGTCGTTTCAAATTCCGATAAATAGAGGTGGGGCATATGCTGAAAAAAACAATTTTAATCGTGGATGATGAGCCTAAAACAAGGCAAGGATTGAAGAAAACACTCGAGGATTGGGCAGCTGGACAGTTTGAAATTATTAGCACAGATGGAGCATCTGCAGCAATAGATATTTTAAAACAAAAAGATATCCATATCTTAATTACAGATATTTCAATGCCTGAAATGAATGGAATAGAAATGCTCAAACGACTTCAAGTGCAAAAGCAATACCCTGTTGTCATTATTATCTCTGCATACTCAGAATTTGATTATGCACAAGAAGCCATTCAATTAGGTGTGCTAAATTACTTATTAAAGCCTATTAGCAAGAATAAATTAATAGAAGCCGTTGAAAAAGCTGTAGAAGTTCAAAAAAAACGTGAAAGAGAAGGAAAACTGACAAAGATTATTGATGAAAGGTTAGTAGATGTAAAGGTAGAGGAAAAGGAGGAAGATTCCCATATTCAGAGAGCGATGAATTATGTTGATCAACATCTTAATGAGCAACTAACACTAAAAGAAGTGGCAGCCTTTGTTCACCTAAATTCCAGTTATTTTAGCGTGCTTTTTAAGGATCAAACCAAAATGACTTTTAGCGAATATGTAACGAGAAGCCGTCTGCAGAAAGCAAAAAACCTTTTAATCGAATCAAATTTACCTGTATCAGATATTGCAGAAGCGGTCGGATATAATACCGCTAAATACTTTATAAAAATTTTTAAGGAATACGAGGGACAAACCCCAAGTAAATATCGAAAAACTGCAATGATGAAGGATTTCTAAAATAAGTGGAATTTTCCCCAACCATCGTTACCTTATTCTACAGAAAAAACGTTGCTATAATTACGTTGTAAGCGCATAACAAAGGAATATTAAAAAGTAAGAGGGGGAAAGATTCATGTTAAAAAAGAAAGCGGTATCAATATTTTTTGCCCTTACAATGATATTAGGGCTCGCATTAACAGGTTGTTCAAGCTCCAGCTCAGGAGAGTCAAGTGGAGGAAGCTCTGGTGGAGATGATGTTACAGTAAAACTCATGCACCTTTGGCCTTCGGGAAGCTCGAAACAACATAATATGATTGTCAATGACATTGCAGCAGAATATGAAAAAGAAAATCCAGGGGTTAAAATTGAGCAAGAAATTTTAAGTAATGAACAATACAAGGAAAAACTAAAAGTACTGTCAGCATCAAATGAGTTACCAGATGTCGGAATGACATGGGCAGCAGGGTTCTTAGATCCTTATGTGAAGGGAAATAAATTTGCACCACTTGATGATATCTTAGAAGGTGGTCTAAAAGATTCTTTTATCGCAGGAACAACTGAAGCTTATGCTGTAGATGGAAAAACTTATGGGTTACCACTTGAATTAAACATTGCACCAGTGTATTACAATAAGAAAATCTTTGAAAAATACAATCTAGAAGTACCTGAAACGTATGAAGACTTTAAAAACATTGTAAAGACCCTTGCGGACAATGGTGTGACGCCAATTACATTAGGAAACAAAGATCGTTGGACAGGGTCTTTATGGTATATGTATTTAGCTGACCGTCTCGGTGGTCCTGAAACATTAACAAATGCTATCAATCGTTCTGGAACTTTTGAAGATCCAGCTCTGGTTAAAGCTGCGGAAGAAATTCAAAACTTAGTTGGCATGGATGCATTTGTGAAGGGGTTCAACGGGCTGTCCAATGATGAAGCAAAAGGTCCGTTTATGAATGAACAAGCAGCAATGTACTTAATGGGTTCTTGGGAATTACCAAATTACACTACAAATGAAGATGTTCCACAGGAATTCAGAGATTCGGTTGGGTTCTTTAAATTCCCAGCTGTTGAAGGTGGAAAAGGGGATATTAACAGCTTTGTTGGTGGCCCTGGAGTAGGTTTGTTCGTTTCTGAAGACTCAGAGGTGAAGGAAGAAGCAAAAAAATTCGTAGAATTTTTTGTGCAAAAATGGGGTGAGCGTTCAGTAACAGATGCTGGTGTAATCCCTGCAACAAAAGTTGACACTGCTTCTGTTGAGTTACCACAAATGTATATTGATGTATTAGATGAGCTAAGCAATGCAAGCAATATTACATTATACGCCGATGTTCAAATGAGTGCATCTGTTGCAGAAGAGCACTTGAATATGATTCAAGCATTATTTGGTGGAGAAGTAAAACCGGAAGAATTTGCGAAAAAACATGAAGAAGCTCTTGCTAGTGAAGAGTAAGCTGACGATTTTTAGAAGCATGTGAAGTGAAAAAGGGCATATCAATATTGATCGATATGTCCTTTTTTATACCCATATAGCCTCAATAAAGTAATCTCTCCGCAAAACAAAACTTCAAATTTCATTTTTTTGAAATATATATGACGGGGATGTAAGCCCTAAAGAATGTTGATCATACCAACCTTTAAAAAGAAAGGTGAGAAAAAAATGGATAAAGTGATGTCAAATAAATTAGTCATTGCACTATATGTTTTACCTGCACTGCTACTCATTTTGGTATTAATTTATGTGCCAATCGCTTTAACGGGTTACTATGGATTAATGAAATGGGATGGGATAGGAGAGATGACCTTCATCGGTCTTGAAAATTATATTAAATTATTATCAGATGGAGAGTTCTGGGCTAGTGCGTATCATTCTTTTTTACTAGCGATATTTTCAGCTTTAAGTTTAGTAGGCTATTTAATCATTTCATTAGTACTTGCCGGAAAGATTAAAGGAGCTAATTTTTTAAGGAAGATATATCTCATTCCAATGCTGCTTTCTTCAGTTGCCATAGCTCAGCTGTGGTTAAAGGTCTATCATCCTTCAAACGGATTGGTGAACAGTTTACTTATGTCATTGGGTATAGATAATCCGCCTGCATGGCTTGCAGAACCTAAGTATGTACTGGGAGCTATTTTTGTTCCGATTATTTGGCAGTATGCAGGATTTTATATCTTAATCTACTATGCAGCTTTGAAAAACATACCTGAGTCTCTCATTGAAGCTGCGAGAATTGATGGAGCAAATGCTTTTCAAATTGCTTATAAAATTAAAGTTCCGCTTATTGCAGGCGTCATTAAGGTAACAATTGTGTTAGCAATTGTTGGTTCACTTAAATATTTTGACCTTATCTATGTTATGACAGGTGGGGGACCAAATGGTTCAAGTGAGGTCATGGCATCCTATATGTACCAAAAGGCATTTGGAACATATGACTTCGGCTACGGTAGCGCAGTTGGCTTCTTCTTATTACTAATCTGTTTAGTCGTAACATGGATTATTCGAAAACTAACAGCCACTGGCGAAGAAATTCAGTATTAAGAAAGGAGTGGAATCCATATGAGCATAGAAGTGAAACAACAAACACACTCAAATGTCACTGCTACTACCAAAAAGTCAGAAAGTATGATGGGAAAGCGAATTGGATACGGACTGCTATATCTTGTTCTTGCAGTTATTGCTGTCTTTCAAGTATATCCACTTATTTGGTTATTCTTCTTCTCATTAAAAGATAATCAAGAGGTATTTAGCAACTCTCCATTTGCTCTCCCAACAAATCCAAAATGGGAGAATTACACAACCGTTTGGACAGAGGGGAATATTAGTTTATATTTCTTTAATAGTGTTTGGATAACCGTATTAGCAGTTGTTTTAACAGTACTATTAGCGAGCTTCGTTACGTTCGCGATTACGAGAATGAAATGGAAGTTAAATAAATTAGTATTAGGTTTATTTATGGTAGGGTTGATGATTCCTGTTCACTCAACATTAATTCCGCTTTTTGATTTTTTCTTGAAGCTTAATTTAATTGATCATCCATTGTCAGTGGTTTTATCATATGTAGCTTTTAACCTGCCAATTACAATCATGATTTTAATGGGCTTTTATTACACATTACCACGTGAGGTAGAAGAGGCTGCTGTTATTGACGGATGTTCCATTCATCGTATTTTTTTTCAAATTACATTACCGATGACAGCTCCTGTTTTATCGACTACTGTCATTATCAATATGATATACAACTGGAATGAGTTTATTTTTATCAACACATTCATTAGTTCTGATAAATATAAAACATTAACTGTCGGAATTCAAAACTTTATCGGGCAATACATGACAGAGTGGGGAGCAATCGGTGCAACACTTATGATCAGTATAATTCCAATTTTAATTGCCTTTTTCTTCTTTAGTAATCGAATTGTAGAAGGAATTGCTGCTGGTTCTGTGAAAGGATAATTCTTATCTTTATTAACCATGGTTAAGTAAAATCTCTCTAAGTCAATTTATTGCTCGGAAGCTAGTAGGCTGGGAATGGAGTGAAGCAGAAGCGAAGGCTGATGCTGCCCATGTTGACTGGTTAACACAACTCGCCTTATCTGTGTGGAGTAGGAGTGATCAAATGATATCCGGTCAAATATCCAGGAGTATGTATTATCCTAAGGGAGTAACAAGTATATTATGGCTTGATGAACAAGAAAAAACCTTAAGTTAGGTAAAAAAAGAAGTTTACAGTGGTTCTTAATTGATTGAATAAACGATAAAAAGCTGACCGGGAAAAGGGTCAGCTCTTTTTGTGTTGGGAACTTTGTAGGGTAAATATTTAAACATTTAAAAATTAATCTAGTAATAATAATGTAAGGGCTTTCGAAATGAGGTAAACTGATAGGATAAATGATTATTTTAAAAATCGAGGGGATGATGTTCATGCTTAACGTAGGGATAATTGGTACAGGCTGGTTTAGCGGGGTTCATGCAAAGATATTGAATAAAATGGATGGAGTACAAATTAAGGCAATTTGTGGGACAAGTCAGGAAAAAGCAGATAAATTTGCTAAAGATTTCAATGATGTAAGGGGATATAGCGCTGTTGTTGATATGCTTGATGGCGAGAAACTTGATGCCGTTTACATTTGTGTTCCTCCATTTGCTCATGGAGAGATTGAATTAGAATTACTAAATAGAGAGATTCCATTTTTAGTTGAGAAACCACTGGGAGTTAATCTGGATATACCTGCAGACATACTGACCAAGCTTCAAGATCAAACTCTTATCACATCTGTAGGGTATCACTTCAGGTACCGTGATTCGGTTGCTTTACTAAAAAAAGAGCTGAATAGCAGTACACTTGGAATGGTGACAGGCGGTTGGATGGGGTCTATGCCTTTAGTACCTTGGTGGCGTAACCAAAGTACGTCAGGAGGTCAATTTATTGAACAGACAACTCATTTAGTCGATTTATTACGCTATACTGTCGGAGAAGTTGAGGAAGTTTATTCTTCATTCGGAAAAAGGTCTCTTTCTGAGCAATATGAGAATGTCTCTGTACATGATGTTGGTACTGTTACATTAAAGTTTCAAAATGGAGAAATTGCCAACCTTTCTAATACATGTATTTTACCAGAAGGAGATTCAAGTGTCGGGTTAGACTATTACACAAATGAAGGGATGTTTCATGTCGGCTTTGATGGGTTGAATTCTTCAAAAAAAGGAACAACGTCTTCTTTTAAAGATGAAGCAAATCCTTATGAAAAAGAAAACAATGCTTTTATACACGCAGTCAAAACAGGTGATCGTTCAATGATTCTTTCAGACTATCATGATGCATATAAAACACATGCAGTGACTGTAGCGGCATTGCATTCAGCTGAAAAGGGGAAGCCTATTCGATTAAGTGAGTATTTAAATAAGGGAAAAATAGTTAGAACTTGAAATAGTACCTCATAAATTAGAGTTATTAAAGTTAATTTTTAAATGAGGTGAATTGGAATGACAACGTTAAATAGAATACTGGAAAATAAGATAATTGCTATCATTCGTGGAGCAGATCCAAATGATGTGATGAAAATAACCGAAGCACTTTTGAATGGTGGAGTGACGACAATTGAAGTGACAATGAATTCTCCGAAAGCATTGTCCGTTATTGAAAAAATAACAGAAGAATTTGGTGATCGAGTATTAGTTGGTGCTGGAACAGTATTGGATGCTGAAACGGCCAGACATGCAATATTGGCTGGAGCTAAATTTATCCTTTCGCCTACAGTTAATAGTGATACGATTAATTTAACGAAAAGGTACGGAGCTGTCAGTATACCAGGAGCCTTTACACCGACAGAAATTCTTTCAGCGTATGAAAATGGTGGTGATATTATTAAGGTATTCCCGGGGATTCTCGGCCCAAGTTACATAAAGGATATATTAGGTCCGCTTCCTCAAATTCCTCTGTTACCTACTGGAGGGGTTGATCTCGAAAACATTCATGCGTTTTTTAATGCAGGTGCAGTAGGCTGTGGTATAGGAAGTGCCCTTGTTAACTCGAAACAGCAAGTAAATGAGGAGTATATAAAACAGCTTACATCAAAAGCGAGGCAGTTTGTTTCAAAAGTAAAGGAGAGATCTGAATGAAAATTACCGGGTATGAGTTGTTCCAAGTTCCACCACGTTGGTTATTTCTTAAGATCATGACCGATGGAGGGATTAATGGGTGGGGAGAGCCTGTTATTGAGGGGAAAGCAGCCACAGTTGCCGCTGCTGTAAAAGAACTAATGGAAGGATTAATTGGCAAAGATCCACATCGAATAGAAGATCATTGGAATATGATGTACCGGTCAGGATTTTATCGCGGCGGCCCGATATTAATGAGTGCAATTGCCGGAATTGATCAAGCTTTATGGGATATAAAAGGAAAATACTTCGAAGCACCTGTTTATGAACTTTTAGGTGGTGCTTGCAGAGATTCAATTCGAGTCTACTCATGGATTGGTGGTGACCGGCCGGCTGATGTTGGTATTGCTGCTCGAGAAGCCGTAGAGGCTGGATTTACAGCCGTTAAAATGAATGGAACAGAAGAGCTCCAAATCATTGATTCCTATGAAAAAGTTGATCAAGCTATAGAAAGAATTGCAGCAGTCCGTGAAGCTGTTGGTCCTTATATCGGTATAGGGATTGATTTTCATGGGCGTGTTCACAAGCCAATGGCAAAAATACTTGCTAAAGAATTAGAAGTATTTAGACCAATGTTTATTGAAGAACCTGTCTTATCTGAAAATAATGAAGCTTTAAGAGAGATCGCCCAGGCAACAAGTATTCCGATTGCAACAGGAGAGAGAATGTATTCAAGATGGGATTATAAACAGTTATTTAACGATGGATATGTTGATATTATCCAACCCGATTTGTCACATGCGGGCGGAATTACCGAATGTAAGAAGATTATATCAATGGCGGAAGCATATGATGTTGCTGCAGCACCGCATTGTCCTTTGGGTCCTATCGCATTAGCTGCTTGTTTACAGGTGGATGCTACTTGCCATAACACATTTATCCAAGAGCAAAGTCTAGGTATCCACTATAATGAAGGAAGTGACCTATTAGATTATATAGTTGAGAAAAATGTATTTGAATATAAGGATGGATATGTAAATATACCAAATGGTCACGGGTTAGGAATTGAATTAGATGAAGATCATGTTCGAAAACTGAGTAGTGTAGGTCATAATTGGAAAAATCCGATCTGGCGCCATAAGGATGGAAGTATCGCAGAGTGGTAATGAGAAAAAAGGATGGGCATAATTGTTTTGCTCATCCTTTTGATGTTAACTATTTAAAAATTTCACACATACAGGGTCAGGAACAGATACTTTAGAATCTAATAAAGTTAATTTTCCTGTTTCTGTATCACGTGCGTATAGGACAAGGTTACTGCTTTCTTGATTTGATGCGACAACAAATTTTTCTGTAGGATCCAGGACAAAATCACGTGGCCAATTACCTTCTGTTGAAGTATATTCAATGAATGTAAGCTCACCACTTTCTGGATTCACTCTGTAAAGTGCAATGCTGTCATGTCCACGATTACCTGCATAAACAAAGCGTCCGTCAGAAGAAATATGGATTGCACTACCTTGACTGTTTTCGGTAAAGTCCTCAGGAATGGCAGGTATATATTGAAGTTCTGTGAATACTCCTGATTCCGGATTATAGCTTAAAGCAATTACTTCATTGCTCAGCTCTGTCATTACATAAGCAAACTTGCCATTTGGATGAAAGGCAATGTGTCTTGGGCCGCAGCCGGCCTTCACCAGCAATGAGTGAGCTTCTTTTAATTTACCGTTTTCAATTTTATAAGTAATGATTTTGTCAATTCCCAAGTCAACAGCCACAACGAATTTTCCATCAGGTGTGAAGCCGGAATAGTGAGTATGAGGCTTTTCTTGTCTATCGTGCGGGCCTTGACCTGTATGCTCAACTACTGTAACAGCTGAAGATACTGTTCCACTTTCATTTACTAAAAATGATTCCACTGTACCTTTATGATAGTTAGCTGTCACAACCTGCTTGTTTTGATAATCTACACTTACATGACATGGAGAAGCACCATCAAGTAATGTGCGATTGATTTCAGAAAGCTCACCTGTTTCCTTGTTAATCGAGTAGGAAGCAACTCCACCTTGATTTCCTTCTTTTACAACAGCATAAAGATTTTTATTATCGTTGCTTATATTTACGTATGTAGGGTTGTCCAACTCTGCTGCCGGCTTTACATCACCGATTTTTGCAGCATCAGTATCAAGTGTGAAGCTATAAACTCCTTTGCTTTCACCTTTCGTGTATGTACCGATATAACCGATTAATTTTGGCAAGAGTTATTCTCCTTTCAATTTGTAATACCTATCATTATATCGTTAGTTAATTGGAAACAACAACATTTTCATATAGCTATTTGACTAAATATGCTACTATAATAGTATTTATATGGAATAGAAAAGGAGAAGGAAGATGCTGAAGCGGTTTTTTTCGTACTATATCCCTCATAAAAAGCTTTTTATTTTTGACTTTAGCAGTGCGATCATTGTAGCTCTATTAGAGTTAGCTTTTCCACTTGCGGTTCAATGGTTTATAGATTCTTTATTACCAACTGAAAATTGGTCAGCAATCGTATCTGTGAGTATCACTTTATTAGTTTTATATATTTTTAGTACATTCCTGCAGTATATCGTCAATTATTGGGGACATATGCTTGGAATTAATATTGAAACAGACATGAGAAAACAACTGTTTCAGCATGTACAGAAACAGTCATTTAAGTTTTTTGACAACACGAAGACAGGAAATATTATGAGCCGGATTACAAATGATTTAATGGATATTGGTGAGCTTGCCCACCACGGTCCTGAGGACTTATTTATCTCCATCATGACGTTTGTTGGTGCCTTCTGGATTATGTTCACAGTAAACGTTAAGCTTGCACTAGTAGCACTTATAATATTACCGTTTTTAGGCTGGCTTATTGTCGTTAGTAACTTAAAGATGAACAAAGCATGGAAAAAAATGTACGGAGAAATTGCTGATGTCAACGCCCGTGTAGAAGACAGTGTTTCAGGTGTCAGGGTTGTTCAATCTTTTACAAATGAAACCTTTGAAAACAAACGCTTTTCTGTGAATAACTTAAAATTCCGTCAAGCTAAGTTAGGTGGATATAAAGTCATGTCCTTTAGCTTATCAGGAATTTATATGATGACTCGATTTGTCACACTGGCAGTTTTAGTCGTCGGAGCATGGTTAACCTATACAGGGCAGCTTACATACGGTGAGTTAGTTGG
The DNA here is from genome assembly GCF_000518865.1 of Bacillus sp. J37. GTDB lineage: Bacteria > Bacillota > Bacilli > Bacillales > Bacillaceae > Metabacillus. The sequence goes on from NZ_JAEK01000034.1 coordinate 50,666, forward strand.
GTTTGTCCTATATATCAATGTTCTTTTTAAACCGATTGATAAAATTAGTGCTCTAATGGAACTTTATCCGAAGGGAATGGCTGGTTTTAAACGGTTTACCGAGTTGCTTGATATAGATCCGGATGTTCAGGATGTTGAAGATGCAATTGAAGTTCAAACACTGCGCGGAGATATTGCATTCAAAGATGTCACATTCGGCTATGATGAACATAAGCGGGTGTTGAATGGAATTGATTTGAACATTTCTGCGGGAGAAACGATTGCATTTGTAGGACCTTCCGGTGCAGGTAAAACAACCATTTGTACTCTTATTCCTCGTTTTTATGATGTTGATAAAGGTTCAATCAAAATAGATGGTATTGATGTTCGTAATATGACCAAACAATCACTTCGTTCCCAAATTGGAATTGTGCAACAAGATGTATTCCTCTTTACAGGCACATTAAGAGAGAATATTGCATACGGAAAACTTGGAGCCACACAAGAAGAAATTGAAGAAGCAGCGAAGAGGGCTCATTTAGAAAGTTTTATTGAATCACTTCCATTTGGTTATGAGACACAAATTGGTGAACGGGGTTTAAAGCTATCTGGAGGGCAAAAGCAACGTATTGCTATAGCTAGAATGTTCTTGAAAAATCCGCCGATCTTAATATTAGATGAAGCGACTTCAGCGTTAGATACTGAAACAGAACTAATTATCCAGCAAGCTTTAACAGAGTTATCACAAAACCGGACTACTTTGGTGATTGCGCATCGTCTTGCAACAATTCGAAATGCGGACCGCATCGTTGTTGTGACGGAGGACGGCATTGCTGAACAAGGTAAGCACGATGAATTAATTGAACAAGGTGGAATTTTTGCCAATCTACATCGTGTGCAATTTCAGAGGTAATATAACAAAGTGGAACAGCGATGTTCCGCTTTTTTGAATTTGTAAATATATTTTCAAATCCGGCGAAAAAAGTAAATGAAGTATGATTGCGATTACAACATATAAGTACCAAGAAACCACGGATAGACCTCGTATTTTTCAAATAATCCGACTTCTAAAAACAGATTGACACCGATTCCTCTGTTCTGTATTGTATTTGAGTATGTCTTTTTAGGAGGAATTTATGAATAATCATCAAGTGAAAATTACAACAGCAGATCCATCCGCAATAGGACTATTTGGTTTAGCAATGGTGACTCTTGTTGCATCATCACAAAAACTAGGGTTAACTGAAGGTTTATCGTTTATTTTACCCTGGGCATTCTTTTTAGGCGGACTAGCCCAACTGTTTGCCTGTGTTCAGGACGCAAAGCACAATAATATCTTTGGAACAACCGCATTCGGCGCATTCGGGTTATTCTGGTTTGGTGTTGGTATGTCCTGGCTGATCCAATTAGGTGCTTTTGGCGAGAATTTAGCCGCAAACGCTGATCCGAAGCAACTAGGTGTTGCGTTTATCGGCTATTTGATTTTTAGTGTATATATGACTATAGGTGCTATGGAAACTCATAAAGTATTATTCTTTATATTTGTTTTTATTGATTTCTTATTTATTGGGCTATCATTAAGCACATTTGGCATTATGCACGAAGCTACTCATATGCTGGCAGCTGTATCTGAGTTGATCATCGCATTGCTGTCCTTCTATGGATCTGCGGCAGTTGTTTTAAATACACATTTTGGCCAAGTTGTTTTACCGATTGGTAAACCATTTGGTATTTTTAAAAGATAATGTAGTAAAGAGGCTAACAGCGATGTTGCCTCTTTTTTATAGAAAACACGTTCGAATTTTAGTGTATAATGTCTAATCGAAAATATATCCTTGGAATCGAAAAAAAGATCTAATAATCGAAAATATATTCCTAAAATCGAAAATAAATCTACCCACTCAAGTTTCGAATATTAGACATCATTCATAAATGGAAAGGTAATAATGTTTCGATGAACAAAATCACAAAATAATTTACTGAAAATAAAGTGAAAGTTCGATCGTTTTTGTTTTTGATATTTTATATTAGAAAATCAATATTCTTAACGTTTTAATAAAAAACAATACGTGTACGTTAGGGAAATATATATTGAAATATTATATTTTGTATATTTATGAATAAATATACATAGCGATGTCAAGTTGAGTCATCACTCACCTCTACGTTACAATGAAAAAAAGGGGGAGTGGGTTATGAAAAAGCATATAACAATCATTGGTGCTCCTATGGATTTAGGGCAATCCAGACGAGGGGTTGATATGGGACCAAGTGCAATTCGCTATGCAGGCGTTGTAGAACGATTAGAAATGCTAGATTATGAGATTCAAGATAAAGGGGATATTCAAATCGGAAGGCCTGGAAAAGATGAGGAAACTTCTGCTGGAAGTAATTTAAAATATTTACAGGCTGTTTCAAAGGCTAGTCAAAAATTAGCAGAAGCAGTGGACGAAGTCGTGAAAAAAGGATCGTTTCCACTCGTATTTGGTGGTGACCATAGCATTGCGATTGGGACGCTTGCCGGAATTTCTAAACATTATCAAAATTTAGGTGTGATTTGGTATGATGCACACGGAGATTTAAATACAGGTGAAACATCACCTTCAGGAAATATACATGGCATGCCATTGGCAGTAAGTATTGGAATTGGGCACCCTGATTTAATAACAATTGCAGGCTATACGGAAAAAATAAAGCCGGAGAATATCGTCATTATCGGTGCGCGGTCATTGGATGAGGGAGAAAAAATACTTATCCGTGAAAAAGGAATTAAAGTATACACGATGCACGAAATCGATCGACTCGGGATGACAAAGGTAACGGAAGATGCAATCGCTTACTTGAAAAATAAAACAGATGGTGTTCATTTATCACTTGATTTGGATGGACTTGATCCAAGTGATGCACCTGGTGTAGGTACTCCTGTTTTAGGGGGAATTAGTTACCGTGAAAGCCACTTAGCAATGGAAATTTTAGAAGAATCAAAAATGATTACATCGGCTGAGTTTGTTGAGGTGAATCCGATCTTGGACGAAAAAAATAAAACAGCTGAAGTGGCTGTTGCGTTAATGGGTTCACTATTTGGGGAAAAGCTTCTATAAGTAAGGAGCCATTCCTGTAATGAAGAAATTTGAGGATTGAAACAAAAAGAGCCCTCTTGGTATAGTACGAGGTGTCCGCAGCTGATCAGCACTAAGGACCCTTAATTAAGTAACCAAGGAGGACTCAAAATGAATTATACACAAAATCACAAAATCTCTCAAATTACACCTTCAACTCTCATTGTCGGCATTGATATAGCCAAAGACAAACACGTAGCACGTGCCCAAGATGATCGAGGCATCGAGTTCGGGAAACGCTTGATCTTTGAAAATCGAATGCATGGCTTTCAAAAACTAGTGAATTGGGCAGAAGATCTTCGGAAGGAAAATGCCA
>NZ_JAEK01000035.1 GCF_000518865.1 Bacillus sp. J37
TTTTTTTCAACCAACTCTATGTTCTCACTACTTAATTCAACCACTTCCCCTCGTTTTTCAACCACTTTTTCCTTTTATTCGATCACTTCCTCAGAAGATTACGCTATCATTTTATTTTTTCAACCAACTCTATGTTCTCACTACCTGATTCAACCACATAAACAAACAAAAAGGGCCAAACCGGCCCTTTCCTGCTACTTGTTCTCTACTCTTTGTTTTGATTTAATCGGTTGCCCTTTTTTGGCATTTTTTGCTTTTGTTTGAATAACCGGATCAAAATCCTGACCTAGTTCTAAATCATTGTTATTCACACCATTTTTGGTTTTTTGCTCAGGGTTGTTTTGTTTTGAACGCTTTTTCATCGTTCTGCATCTCCTTTTAAAATCATTTCATTTTGTACTTGCTGAAGCTGCAGTCTCATACGATAAAGCTGGTCTTGTTGTTGATCATTTGCACTCAGTGACAGATGATTAATATCATTTACTGCATTTTCTAATCCTTGCAGTGCTTTTGTATATTCAGATGCATTATAGTGTTCTTGTTGTGAGCCGATTTTATATTGCTCACGTGCATATTCGATTGCGTCCGTACAGCGTTGAAGATATTCGTTAACGGATTGTCTTGTTGCCATATGTCTCTCCTCCAAACGATATGAAGTCAATAATGCTTCATCAATACTATTGTTCGCAAAACAGTAAAAAAATTGTGCTTAAATAATTGGTAAGTATTGAGCCATTCTGTCTTTCTTTATGCTGACATGGTAAAATGTTTAAATGGAAAATTAGGAATGACCTATAAGGAGGTATCTTACTTGAACCAATCCTCTGGATTCGAATACGCGTCAGATAATAAGCGATATCATACATGGAATTATCACTTACGAAACCATTTTGGACATAAAGTATTTAAGGTTGCTTTAGATGGAGGCTTTGATTGCCCAAATCGTGATGGCACGGTTGCCCATGGCGGGTGTACATTTTGCAGCGCTGCAGGCTCCGGTGATTTTGCCGGGAATCGAGCTGATGATCTTGTTACTCAATTTCATACAATTAAACAAAAAATGCACAAAAAATGGAAAGATGGGAAATATATGGCTTACTTTCAAGCCTATACAAATACTCATGCACCCCTAGATGTGTTAAAAGAAAAGTTCGAATCTGTCTTAAATCAAGAAGATGTTGTCGGTCTTTCAATTGCTACCCGGCCAGACTGTTTACCGGATGATGTTGTTGAATACCTTGCCGAATTAAATGAACGAACATATTTATGGGTTGAGCTCGGTTTACAAACAGTTCACGAACGGACAGCTCTTCTTATTAATCGGGCACACGACTACCAATGCTATGTAGATGGAGTCAAAAAATTACGTAAACATGGCATACGTATTTGCTCTCATATTATTAATGGATTGCCCCTTGAAAATGAAGAAATGATGATGGAAACAGCTAGATCTGTTGCCCAATTGGATGTACAAGGGATAAAAATACATCTTTTACACTTGCTAAAAGGGACACCAATGGTAAAACAATATGAAAAAGGAAAGCTTGAATTTCTTACACAAGAGGAATATGTCAAATTGGTATGTGATCAGTTAGAAATCATCCCTCCTGAAATGATTGTTCATCGAATAACTGGTGACGGTCCTATCGATCTAATGATTGGCCCGATGTGGAGTGTGAATAAATGGGATGTATTAAATTCAATCGATGCAGAATTAAAACGTCGAAATAGCTATCAAGGGAAGTTTTATCAAAAAGCTGAGGTACAACTATAATGAAGCTTCAACGAATTTTACCATTTGCAAAACAACTATTAGAAAAAGCTGTATCTAAAGGTGATATCGTAGTAGATGCAACGATCGGAAATGGACATGACACGGTTTTCCTAGCTAAGCTGGTTGGAGAAACAGGCAAAGTATATGGCTTTGACATTCAAGAACAAGCAATAATAAACACCCGTGAACGATTAATGACCGAATACCTCATGGAGCAAGTTACACTTGTTCAGCAAGGTCATCAGCATATTAACTCTGTCATATCAGACGAGCATAAAGGAACCATTTCAGCTGCAATGTTTAACCTTGGATATTTACCAGGAGGGGACCAAACCATTGTAACGGTTCCTGACACAACCATTTCTGCGGTTCAACAATTATTAAGCCTGTTGAAACCTGAAGGAATCATCGTCATTGTTATTTACCACGGACATGAGGAAGGTCAAATTGAACGAGATGCTTTAATGACATTCGTCAAAACAATCGATCCCCGTGACGCTCACGTCCTCCAGTATCAATTTATTAACAAGAATAATTATCCACCATATATCGTTGCCATTGAGAAATGTTAAAAGGCGCTTTTTCCAAAAGAGCGCCTTTTACATTACATTGCTTTTTGTGAATGTTTTTTCCAAGAAAATTTTTGAATTGTACGATAGGCTCTACCGTTAAAGTAAAAGAAGAAACTTGTCATGCCCCCAACTTTTATTAACCTTTTTGCCATTTTATTAAGCTCTTTGTGAGTGGCCACTTTATCGTCTGATAAATAAACACCTAATAAACCCCGATTAATTAATTTATGAAAATTTTCATGAGGAATACCGCTTAACTGATGATCTGCTTGTTCTACAAAATACTCTAACCTCTCCATCATGGTTGCTTCTGAATCATAGTAACTGCAAAAATTTAAGTCACCACCCAGCTCATCTTCCTCTTGATCAATTAAGTAATCGAGTAAAATATGAAGACCTTGAATATATGGAAAATAACTATCTCTTATTTGTTGTGCTTGTTTTTCCTCAAAATTTTCGTGGAAAGCATACGCAACTAAGCAAAAGATGCCAAGTGTTGATCCGGTACATGCTGAAAACTCATACCATTTCATCTCGGGAAGACTGTTTTTATGATTCTCAAACCAATTTTCAAGTCTTGGAACACGCTCATCTTTTTTCACATGCTTATGTACCTGCAGATCGCAATAATAGCGTGAAAGCTCCAGTAAATACTTTGATATCATCGGATAGTGCTCTAACTCAGAAAGAACGTTTTGACATGTTTGAACTAAACGGTTCAAATATCCACCATCATCTTGATCTACTCTATATTTATAGTACTCCTTGCAAGGTGCACCACATGTTAATGCATCAAGCATAGATTGGTGTAACATACGAAAATCAACTGGATCTAACGATGTACTTCGATCACATAAATTATCTAAGTAATCGCTTATTGTTTGATATGCTACAATAAACTCGATACATTGTTGTTTATGGGGACCTGATATCATAGCTAATATGCCCCCACCCTCACAGTGGAATTCTTTGTCCTGGATACTGTTTAAAGCTTGAATTCTCAATTCCTGATTCGGTATTCTTTCAGCTTGATCTCTCCACTGTCCAATATAAAAGTGAACAATCGGAAAGATCTCTCTATATACTTTGGTCATTAATTTTATCGGGTGCTGCGGTACTGTCAAAGGGAGTGTCACCTCTTATTTCTTTTTTTCAATCAGCTCTTGTCACATGAAGTCGACAACGTTTAAACACTAAGTCACGGACTCAGAATGGCTATCAAAAAAACGTTTAGCTGTTTCAAAAACCAGCTCTCTTTCAGGCTCACTAAAGATTTCATGATAGAGCCCTTTCCATTCCTTATAATTTTTCTCCAGTAAATCCACTTTGTTAAACCACTTTTTCACTAGTGATTTATCAACAATTTTGTCTTCTCCTCCTTGCATAAGAAGCAGGGGAACTTGTTGAAATTTTCCAACCTGATTTTGAGCTTCTTCCATAGCTTTTATCAACTCACGATACCATCTTACGGAAACCTTTGTCACATATAAAGAATCGTTTTCATCTAGCTCCTGTACTGATTTATTACGAGTGGCAATCTCTACGCTTAATTTTGAATCAACTTTAAACGAAGGTGCGATCAAATTTAATCCTTTGGAAGCCAGTTCTAAAGCTTTGCTTGGTTTAAACAAAATTCCCAAACAGGGAGACGATAAAATAACTGCTTTTATTTCATGATGCTTTTCTTGTAGAGCCCTAATAACTACCAGCCCACCCATGCTGTGTCCTAATAAAAATAAAGGCACTCCGAACTTTTTCGCTTCAGTTAGCCAAATATTCACTTCTTTTATATATTCATCAAAAGATTTGATATGTCCTCTTCTTCTTGTCGAAGTTCCTTGACCAGGTAAATCTCCCATTACCACATGGTAACCTGACAATCGCCACATTTCTACCAACCATTTGTAGCGACCATGATGTTCTGCTGCTCCATGAATAATCACGATAACTCCTTTTACAGGTTCAATCTCAGCTTTCCATTTCCACAATTCCACTACCTACTTTCACTTTCTTCTTTGTCTACTGATATAATAAATAAAGAATTCCCAACTGAAAGGAATGAAAAACATGATCTATCCTTATAAAGAAAAAAGTCCAAAGATCTCTGCTTCAGCTTTTATTGCAGACTACGTTACAATTACAGGCGATGTTGAGATTGGAGATGATTCCAGCATTTGGTTTCAAACAGTTATTCGTGGTGATGTTTCCCCTACCGTTATAGGAAAACGTGTAAATGTTCAAGATTTATGCTGTCTTCATCAAAGTCCAAACAAACCACTTATCCTTGAGGATGATGTTACCGTTGGACATAGTGTTATCCTACATAGTTCAATTATTCGCCAAAAAGCATTAATTGGAATGGGATCCATCATTTTGGATGGTGCAGAAGTAGGTGAAGGAGCTTTTATCGGAGCAGGCAGCCTTGTCCCTCCCGGAAAAAAAATCCCTCCTAACACACTTGCTCTAGGTCGACCTGCGAAGGTTGTCAGAACATTAACATCAGAAGATCTGTTAGACATGGAAAGAATTCGTCGTGAATATGTTGAAAAAGGTCAATATTACAAAGCAATTCAATCTTAGAAAAACACGATTTACCGCCAAGAATGGCGGGAATCGATGTCTTTTCTTATCCTTTAAACCTTTAGTATAGTTAAACTTTTTTAAAGTATAAGTAATAAAAACCTCTTCTGAGTAAGGGATTGGTGTTTTTTCTTCAATTCCTTACTATGTTTCCATTATTAATGATCCCCATATATTTAATACCACTCATCCACCTTTTAAACTAAGCATATTTCATTTAAATATTTTCGCTTTTCATCAACAAACATTAATTTTGTGAATATTATGTGAAGGAATTTTTTACATTTTCTTATTATTAACTAAATAATTCTCTACTAAAATAATAGAAAAGGGGTAAATAAAGGAGCGTCCAAATGAAGACAAAGCTGATGACCAACATGTACAATTTCGAATGCAGGCTTTTTCGAAGTGTTAATCGTCATTTCGATCAAAAAATGCTGAACATCTATTTTCGAAACATCACACACCTAGGTGGAGCCATCTCAACGATTGCAGTTTGTTTATTTCTCGTTTTTTTCACAAAAGACCTTTTACAAATCATTGGTATAACATGTGCAATCTCTCTTCTATTCAGCCATTTACCGGTTGCACTGGTGAAAAAGTTATATCCAAGAAAACGGCCCTATCTTGCTTTGCTTGAGACTAAGGTACCTGCAAATCCTTTAGAAGATCATTCCTTTCCATCCGGACATACAACAGCCATTTTTTCTGTAATTATTCCTTTCATTTTATTTATGCCTCAGCTGACAGTCATTCTATTGCCAATGGCCATTAGTGTCGGCCTTTCAAGAATGTATCTGGGCTTGCACTATCCTTCTGACGTGTTAGTAGGCTGCATATTGGGAAGTTCTGTTGGATTTCTAAGCTACACAATCATAACCAGGTTCTTTATATTGCCTTTGTAGCGTGTAAAAAATAGTGCCTCATATTAGGGTACCTTTCATTTATGTGTAATTGGAGGGATTGCATTGAGAATAGCTATTTTCACAGATACTTTTTCACCTGATGTTAACGGGGTTGCAAGAACCTTAAAACGTTTTACAGATCATCTTGAAGAGCATGGCTATGAATATAGAGTTTTTGCACCTGTTAGTACAAAGGAAAGCATGTTTTCTAGCCATATCCATCGTTTCACAAGTTTACCTTTCTTCCTTTATCCTGAATGCAGATTAGCACTCCCAAACATGCTGCATGTTAAAGCTGAGCTACAGCGCTTCAAACCGGATTTAATTCATGTGGCTACTCCATTTAACATTGGTATTTGCGGATTGCATTATGCCAAAAAGCTTGGTATTCCTATTGTAGGATCTTATCATACCGATTTTGACCAATATTTAGAGTATTATGATTTTCAGTTTTTATCGAAGGTGTTATGGAAATACATGCATTGGTTCCATAAACCTTTGCGAAAGATATTTGTACCTTCGAATGAAACATTGGAACAATTAAAACGAAAAGGCTTTTCAAATCTTCGAATTTGGGGAAGAGGTGTTGATTGCAATTTATTTCATCCAAACTATCAAAACGAAAAAATTCGTAATAAATATCATATTAAAGAAAAATATATTCTATCTTATGTAGGCAGATTAGCACCGGAAAAGGATATTAAGACATTAATGGAGATCACAAAGAAACTTCCTAAGCATTTCCAAGAAAATGTTCACTGGTTAATTGTTGGAGATGGACCGGCTAAAGAAGAGATGCAAAAAATTGCTCAGCATAACCTGACATTTGTGGGATATGTAAATGGTGTAGAACTCGCTGAAATCTACTCATGTTCTGATGTGTTTGTGTTTCCATCCCCGACTGAAACATTCGGAAATGTTGTTTTAGAAGCATTGGCTTCGGGAACACCCGTTATTGGGGCAAACTCAGGTGGAGTAAAAAACATTATTAAACCGTTGGAAACCGGATATTTATGTGAACCTAAAAATACAGAGCAATTTATAGAAGCAATTATTCATTTATTACAAGATTATTCATTTCGTAACAAAATGGGAGAAGCTGCTCGTGAGTATGCCTTAACTCAAACTTGGGATCATATATTTGACGGTTTATTAAAGGAATATGAAGATGCATTAGAGGAAAAAAACATTCGTTATGCATGAACAAAGAGGAGCATCATTGCTCCTCTTCATGATCATGATGATGTTCAGGTGTTTCACTTTTCTTATCCTCTTTTGGCGAAGAATCAGTATCACTATCACCTACCAGAATTTGCATCGAAGGCATAATATGGTAGCCCTCTGCATTTGTATGGGCAATAATTTCATATTGCCCATCAGACTTATACGTATAATCGATCGTATATTTTCCTTTACCTGTTGAATGAGCAGTTATTTTTTCAGATTCTTCATCACGTTTGATTTCAAACTCAACATCTGCATCGTCCACAAATTCCTCACATAGAGTAACCACTGCTGAAATTGTTTCTTTCTTTCCCTTTTCAACTTGTTCATTAGCTATAATTTGAACTTCCGGAGCCAAAACCTCATTTGTCTTGTTCATGCTTTCCTGATCAGACTCATTTGCTTGAGACTGACTTTGACAGCCACTACTTATAGCTATTCCTATAACTAAAGATATCCCGATAAGAAATGACTTCATTTATATCCTCCTGCATTTTTCTATATTAACTATATCATTGACATCCCCAATAATGACTACAAAAGAATTGCGATTTTTTGAACAATTCAAGACCTTTTCAATATACACCATTAAACGATTGTTTCCAAATATTAGTAAGAAAAATAAAGTCTTGGCATGAAAAAAGAATGACCCAATACAGGCCATTCTTTTCATCAACTATTACTTAAGCGCAGCATTACTAAGTGCTTCAGCTTTATCTGTTCTTTCCCATGGAAGATCTAAGTCATTTCGACCAAAATGTCCATAAGCAGCCGTTTGCTTGTAGATAGGACGTCTCAAGTCAAGCATTTTAATGATTCCCGCAGGGCGTAGATCAAAGTTACTGCGAACAACTTCCACCAATACTTCTTCCGAAACTTTTCCTGTTCCAAATGTATCAATAGATATAGATACAGGTTGTGCTACACCAATTGCATACGCTAATTGAACTTCACACTTTTCAGCTAATCCTGCAGCAACAATATTCTTTGCAACATAGCGAGCAGCATATGCAGCAGAACGGTCAACTTTTGTTGCATCCTTACCTGAGAATGCTCCACCACCATGACGCGCATATCCGCCATAAGTATCAACAATGATTTTACGACCAGTTAGACCTGCATCACCTTGTGGTCCACCAATTACGAAACGACCAGTAGGATTAATAAAGTATTTAGTGTTTTCATCAATTAATTCTTTAGGAACAACTGGATTGATTACATATTCTTTAAGATTACGTTGAATTTGTTCCAACGTAACTTCAGGATGATGTTGAGTAGAAATAACAATTGTATCAATACGAACCGGTTTATTATTTTCATCATATTCAACCGTTACTTGTGTTTTACCATCTGGACGAAGATATGGAAGAATCTCTTCTTTACGTACCTCTGTTAAACGGCGGGATAATTTATGAGCTAAAGAAATTGGCAGTGGCATTAATTCCTTCGTTTCGTTACAAGCAAATCCAAACATTAACCCTTGGTCACCGGCACCGATTGCTTCAATTTCTTCATCAGACATTTGTCCTTCACGTGCTTCCAGTGCTTGGTCAACACCCATTGCAATATCTGCTGATTGCTCGTCAATAGAAGTTAAAACAGCACATGTTTCTGCATCGAAGCCATACTTTGCACGAGTATATCCGATATCTTTAATTGTTTCACGAACAATTTTAGGAATATCAACATACGTACTTGTTGTAATTTCTCCAGCAACCAGTACTAAACCTGTTGTAACAGAAGTTTCACACGCTACACGTGCGTTAGGGTCCTTTGAGATAATTGCATCAAGAATTGAATCTGAAATTTGGTCACAAATCTTATCTGGATGGCCTTCTGTTACAGACTCAGAAGTAAATAGACGTTTTTTAGACATAGTTAAAAGCTTCCTCCTCATATATGTTCATTCAGTTGATCCGGAACTCTTCCCAAAGTTTGACCTTTAGAAAATCACGTTGGCATATTTGTGAACAGAAGTATTATGTACCTTTACCACAATGCTTGTCCTGGTAAAACTCTAATGAAGAAAATACTTATTTCTGTTATCAAAAAAACCTTTCCCCTATGAGGAAAGGTTTGTTATCGTTCATCGCCTTTCGCTCTTATCGATCAAGGGCTTTCGCCTTGCTTCAGGTTAGCACCTTTGCGTCGGAAAATGTCGCCGGGAGTGCATCTTTAAAACATAGTTCCACAGATTGGGACTTTTTTGCCTACGCAAGCTTACACTTGCTTAGAATGATGCTATGCATCATTCTTGACCTAATAAAAACACAACATGAAGCAAAACGAGTTTCGTTTCATAACGTGCTTTTATTAGGTCAGGCAAAAAACTGCTAATACTGGTAACTATATAATTAGTGCGCATTCGCCGCTTTCCTTTGATAGCAGGTTGCTGGGTTTCATAGGGCCTGTCCCTCCACCAGCTCGGGATAAGAGAATCCGTTCAAGGTCATATCATAGCGCACTAAGTTAATGGTGTCAACAGAAATCGACAGTTATTCGATATGAATCTTCTTAAGCTTTAAGTAAATCTTAAGAATAGTATTCCCCTCATATAATGAAATATGAAATTAGTTACAAAATATAGTATGTACAATTTTTTTAAAAAGCTCTCACAATTAGTATGTTCTAATAATATAAATGTGTTATACTATTAGTTAACAGGAAATAATTTTTTCAGAAAGAAGGGTATGGGGATGAATGTAACTGATTTCACAAATGGCCTTATTCAGCTTGTAAATGGGGAAAATGCGAAGCATAATTTATCTGTATCACAGCTTGTTGAAAAAGTACTCGAAAAAAAAGAAGGTGTTCTTACTTCTACAGGGGCAATAAGAGCTACGACTGGAGCATATACCGGAAGATCTCCTCAGGACAAATTTATAGTAAAAGAAGCTACTACTAAAAACATCATTAATTGGGGTACAGTAAACCAACCTATTTCTTCGGAAGTATTTGATCAGCTTTATAGCAAAATGATTTCATACTTAAAAGAACGGGATGAAATATTTATTTTCGATGGTTTTGCCGGAGCTGATATTCGATATCAACTTCCATTAAAAGTCATAAATGAATTTGCATGGCATAATCTTTTTGCCAGTCAGCTCTTCATTCCTAATAATGGCGAAGAAACGAACACAAATGAACAACCTTTTACCATTTTGTCAGCTCCCCATTTTAAGGCAAACCCAGAAGTAGATGGTACAAAATCCGAAACCTTTATTATTATCTCTTTTGAGAAGAGAACAATTTTAATTGGGGGCACAGAATACGCTGGAGAAATGAAAAAATCCGTATTTTCTGTGATGAACCTTTTATTACCTGAAAACAACATTCTTCCTATGCATTGTTCGGCAAATGTTGGATTTGAAGGGGATGTCGCTTTATTTTTTGGTTTGTCCGGAACAGGAAAAACCACACTTTCTGCTGATCCTAACCGACGGCTCATAGGTGATGATGAACATGGATGGTCAACGTCTGGAGTGTTTAATATTGAAGGCGGTTGCTACGCAAAATGCATTAACTTAACAAAAGAAAAGGAACCTCAAATATATAATGCTATTCGATATGGATCTGTACTTGAAAATGTTGTGATTGATGAGTTCACCAGAGAAGCAGATTATAGTAATCCATTCTACACAGAAAATACGCGTGCAGCTTATTCACTTTCAGCTATTGACAAGACTATAGTTCCTAGCATCGCAGGTCATCCGCAAACAATAGTCTTTTTAACTGCTGATGCATTTGGAGTTCTTCCTCCAATTAGTAAATTATCAAGAGAACAAGCAATGTTTCATTTCTTAAGCGGATATACAAGTAAATTAGCTGGTACAGAACGAGGTGTAACAGCACCGGAAGCTACATTTTCAACTTGTTTCGGCTCACCATTTCTTCCGCTTGAAGCAACGAGGTATGCGAATATGTTAGGACAGAAAATTGATGAACATAATGTTCAGGTGTTTCTTGTTAATACAGGATGGACAGGTGGAGCATATGGTGAAGGAAAGCGAATGAAACTGCATTACACTCGATCAATGGTCCAGGCAGCAGTTGAGGGAGATCTTGACCATATTGAAACCGTGAAGGATGAAGTATTCGGACTAAATATTCCGATTCATGTCCCAGGTGTTCCAGATGATGTCCTGCAACCTCATAAAACATGGAATTCGCAAAAAGAATATTTTTTAAAAGCCAATGAGTTAGCTACAAAGTTTAAAGACAACTTCAAAAAATTCAAACATCTATCAGCACATATTGAAAAACTAGGTGGACCAATTGTTTAAGTGAATATTGCTCAAACGCTTAAGAGGGCTGTCTCATTTAAGAGAGGTCCTTTTTTTATAGAGCTTTACTGTAATCGAACTTCTACCCTGTTAACCCTTAAATCAATATTTTCAAGATTTATGGACAAACTTTAACTTGTGGGAGTGATCACATTTTGGGAAAAAAATATTGAACAAAACTTCTAAAAATGCTATTTCTATTTGGAATCATTTCTTTGTTTAAAATTGTAAGAAAGCCGCCCATGAAGGACTGTTAATTATCTTTTTATTTAAAGGTTATATCTCATCTATCTTGGATCACCTTCTAACGAAACGTGGATATATCAAATATCCTACGAATCTATTCGAATCATTTGATTAAGCTTATGATTATTTGTTGTTCCCAATCACCTGTGTTTTCTATAATCAGGTAACTAAAACGTCAAAGAAACCAATGATTTTTATCAAAGTTTTATTATTCAGTATACCAATGTCGATTATAGAACATTTGCTTGAAAAGAACACGACTCTTATGACCTTTAGACGTGGCTGGAATAGCTTTCACAGTTTTCTCTCAATCACTAGTACGTTTCTAATTGTTAGGGGTTTTATTGCAATGGTGAGGAAAGCTGATAATACACCTGTCGCAGAAAATGAAGCAAAAGGGGATCCTCTGTAAATCCCCTTTATAAGAAACATTAATTCGTTGAATTCAAGTTAATTAAACGATACGTTAAAATCGTATTCGTATTCGATAATTCTATTTTTTGGACAATAGCTTGTCCTGTCATTTCGCCGCTTTTTGTTTTTCTTACTTCTACCGGGATATCAATTGGATAAATACGGTACCCTTCTTTTAATAGTTCAAATGTATTTTCATCTATACGGGTTTCTCTACCTTTTGTAACAATCATTGTATTAAATTCCACTGGCATTCCCAATGTGAATTCCTCCTCTTCTTACTGTTTGGACACTTCCATCATACCATCATTGCTTTTATCATTAAACGTGAATGTGCTGTTTTTTCATCCATAAACAAAGCTTTTGGAGTGTTTCTCGATTAATACTTGGCGGAAAGTAGTGTGTATACTCTTCAAAATACCAGCTCTCTACCTGTTTTCCTAACTCATTTAGACGTTTCTCAAGTCTGTAGGCATGTTCAACAGACACATTTTTATCTTGTACTCCATGTATTATTAAGACCGGTGCATGCAACCTTTCCAACTCATATAAAGGTGTTCTCCATTTATACCTTTTAGGATACTTTGAAGGTGTACCACCGATGACTCTCTTCATCATTCTACGTAAATCTTCTCTTTCTACATAGGTTAAGCTCATATCAGATACTCCTCCCCATGTAACTATTGAACATAGCTTTTCCGCCACGATTCCGGCTAATAAAGCCATTACGCCTCCTCTTGAAAAGCCGAATGCATGAATACGTTCTTTATTTACTTTGGAATGGTTTTTCAAAACTTCTATGGCTGAAATTGCATCATAACGATCTTCCCCGGCAAAATCTTCATT
Source organism: Bacillus sp. J37 (assembly GCF_000518865.1). Classification (GTDB taxonomy): domain Bacteria; phylum Bacillota; class Bacilli; order Bacillales; family Bacillaceae; genus Metabacillus. The sequence goes on from NZ_JAEK01000035.1 coordinate 12,845, forward strand.
TCCTTCTCCACCTTGGTTCCCCCTATAAAACGGTGCCATAACGACAAATCCCTCCGAGGCAAATTGAACAATTCTTCCAACCCTTACCATTCCAACATTTTTTATCCCGCCACGAAGGTATAGCAGTCCATCATATGTACCCTCAAGTTTTGGCTCTGCAAGCAGCCCTTTAATCTTCAACCCATTCGACAGATATGTCACAATCCATATATTTATTTGTGGACTAGGGGATGGAAATTTGACTTTACTTATCACTTTACCATTCATCTTTTTCACTCTTTCTTTCTTCTCTCATTGACTTTTTAAACCTTGTACTTTATTACTTTACCCAATTTAATGTGAATCATTTTTTCTAGGCATTCACACATTTTTAAAAATAATCATAAATTATCCTATATCCGATAGTATTTAATCTTCATATTGTAACGAAGATTATCTTTTATTGTACAAAAATCAGTGATGCTGTGCATCAAGGAGGTTAAAGTTATCATGAAAAGACGATTAGCATGGGTTTGCATTGCATTCCTTCTTCTTTTTTCATTTACTGCCTGCAGCCAAAACAAAACCGAAACCATCCGACTAGCTGAAGTGACTCATTCAATTTTCTATGCACCCTTATATGTCGCAATGGCAGAAGGTTTTTTTGAAGAAGAGGGTCTTAATGTGGAATTAACCACTACGTGGGGCGGAGACAAAACAATGACAGCCCTCTTGTCTGACGGAGCGGATATTGCATTGGTCGGATCTGAAACTTCTATCTATGTTCATGCCCAGGGCTCAAATGATCCAATTATCAATTTTGCCCAACTTACCCAAACAGATGGGACGTTTCTCGTAAGCCGGGAAAAGATCGAGTCATTTGATTGGGAGCAGTTAAAAGGAAGCACCTTTTTAGGTCAAAGAAAAGGCGGAATGCCTCAGATGGTCGGGGAATTTGTATTAAAGCAACATGGAATTGATCCTCGTTCAGACCTTGAGTTAATTCAAAATGTTGATTTTGCTAATATCCCCAGTGCCTTTGCATCTGGAACAGGTGATTATGTTCAATTATTTGAACCAACAGCAAGTATCTTTGAAAAAGAAGGTACAGGTCATATTGTTGCTTCCTTTGGAGCAGAATCGGGCAGTGTTCCTTATACAACCTTTATGAGCAAACAAAGCTTCTTAGATGATAACGCAGAAACAGCTAAAAAATTTACAGCTGCCATATATAAAGCACAACAATGGGTAGAGGAAAAAAGCGTTGAAGAAATTGCCGCATCCATTGCCCCTCAATTTGAAGATACAGAGCTTGAAATTATTGAAACTGTTGTTGAAAGATATAAGGAACAAGGATCTTTTTCAACAAATCCTATTTTAGAAGAAGATGAATGGAATAACTTACAAGACATTATGGACGAAGCAGGAGAACTTCCGGGGCGTGTTGATTATGAAACACTTGTCAACACATCTTATGCTGAAGAAGTTACTAATTAGGAAGGAGAAACCTTTATGTCATTTTTACTTGTCGAAGATGTTCGTCATATATATTTAACAAAGGACAGTGCAACTGTAGCACTTGAAGGTATTCAACTGGCTGTGGAGGAAGGGGAGTTTATCTCCTTCCTTGGACCAAGTGGGTGTGGAAAAACAACATTGCTTTCTATCATCGCCGGCCTTATTAAACCTGTCCAGGGTAAAGTGAAGATTGCCAATTCCCTTATTACAAAGCCGGATTCTGCTATCGGTTACATGCTTCAACAGGATTATTTATTTCCGTGGAAAACAATTGAAGAAAATGTTACGTTAGGTCTAAAAATTACAGGGAGAAAAACATTTGAAACCACAAAATCAACTTTAGAAATGCTAAAAGATATGGGACTTGATCAAGTAGAAAAGCAGTTTCCCCATCAATTATCCGGCGGTATGAGACAACGGGCGGCTTTAGTTCGAACGTTAGCAACTGATCCTAAAATTTTACTGCTTGATGAGCCCTTTTCAGCACTTGATTATCAAACAAAATTAAAACTTGAAGACTTAGTTGTCAAAACGTTAAAGGATTTTAATAAAACTGCCCTTCTCGTTACACACGATATTGGAGAAGCTATTGCCATGAGCGATAGAATTTTTGTTTTTTCTGCAAGACCCGGAAAAATAAGAAAAACATATGTAGTACCTAAAGAATTAAGAGATCTTACACCATTTCATGCAAGACAGCACCCTACATTTTCTACATTATTCCAACAAATATGGAAGGAGTTAGATCAATATGAAACAGAATGAAAGCATTGAACTCCTTCATCGGAATTATAAGCGTAATGTAGCACGGGAAAAGATGTGGGTAAAGTTTTATCAGCTCCTAATTTTCATCAGTTTTTTCAGCCTTTGGGAGCTTGCAAGTCGAAGAGATTGGATTGACCCTCTTCTATTTAGCTCTCCTTCTAAGGTCTGGAATTTGTTTATAACGAAAATTACGGATGGAACACTTCTTCCACATATCGGAGTTACGTTATTCGAGACGGTCTTAGGATTTCTCTTAGGAACCTTGCTTGGCGCTATTCTTGCCGCATTGCTATGGTGGTCTGCCAGATTATCAAAAATTCTTGATCCTTATCTTGTTATCTTAAATGCTATGCCTAAAGTAGCTTTAGGACCAATACTAATTGTCGGTCTAGGGCCGGGCTTTGTATCCATTATTGCAATGGGAACGATTATATCAGTTATTATTACAACCATTGTTGTGTATACCTCTTTTAAAGAAGTGGACACCAACTATATCAAGGTTCTCCAAACATTTGGTGCTAATAAAATACAGATTTTTAGGGAGGCTATCCTGCCTGCCTCTTTTCCAACGATTGTGTCTACTTTAAAAGTTAATGTGGGTTTATCATGGGTAGGAGTCATCGTTGGAGAGTTTCTCGTCTCCGCAAAAGGGCTGGGATATATGATTATATATGGTTTCCAAGTATTTAACTTTACGCTTGTTCTATTGAGCCTATTGATTATTGCTGTCTTTGCGACAATTATGTATCAAGGTGTGGAACTTGTAGAAAAAAAGCTTGTAAGATCAGAAAAAAGAGGCTGAATGAGACGATCCCGTTAACGGGATTTGTCACATGTCGCCTCTTATTTTTATTCTTTTTTCTACTTCTTGTAAACTTTTTTGTAAAACATCGTCTTTCATAATAAAGCTATATTGCTTGTTTGTTTGGATATTTCCCGGAAGTTTATCTAATAAAACAGGCCCATATGTTTCAAAATATCCGTCTTGTTTTTCAAGTCTTTCGACTCTAGCAAAATAAATATTTTTCACAATGATTTTTTCTTTCCCTCTTACTTTATATTGTCCAATGTATTCAATGTTGTGTACAATTCCACCAGTTTCCTCTTTTACCTCTCTAATCGCCGCTTCAAGCGCAGTTTCATTTGCTTCCACCTTACCGCCCGGAAACTCAATCCCTCGATCAGAATGCTTTGTTAATAGCCATTTCTGCTTGTGTCTGCATACAACCCAAACATGCTTAGGTTCTTTTGAAAACGGATGATCGTCAAATGACAATAAAACCTCATTGTGATAATAATCAATAAATCGGTACATAGTTGATCCCTCAATTTTTCCTTATCTATTCAAATCTTATCACAATGTCAAATCTATGTGTAAGAGTTTATTCTTGTTCATCAATTTTTGACATAAGCTGTTGAGAACGGATATGTTCCCTTGCTTCTTCATCACCTAGCTCATATATCATTCGATAGATTTTTTTATGCGTATCATCAATCGCATCATTTTCTCGATCATAATGATATTGCACATATGGCGTATGCGAGCGAAGAAATCCTTGAAAATCCGCAGAATAGACTTGGTCAAAATACTCACGCAGTTGAACGATTTCTTCGTCTGTTGCTTCAATCTTGAAATCCCATGCAGAAACAGTGCTTAATTGAGAGATTTGCCCACTCCCAACCGTAATATAATATGTCTTCTTTGTTTGATCCATGATGCCCACTCCTTCTTTTTATTCCTTCCATTAGCTTTTGCCCTTATGTATTGCATTATTCTCTATGTCGATAAGATAGAATAGAACATTCATTAAAAGTTAAGGATAAATTAAATACAGGTATACTATGAATGGAGGATAAAAAGTGGATCATCAAATCTTTTTTAATTCTGATCACAGTCAGTTTCGAGCTGACGAAGAAGATGTTTTAGCATACGTTCAATCCATTATTCGCCATACAAATAAACAGGAAATTCTCAATTGGGTAAAAGAACTGCCTGAACAGGAAATTCAGTCAATGATCATCCCTTTTATGACAGAAAAGATGTCCAAAGAGATAGCTGAAAAAGAGTATTAAGAACAAAAGCGCAAGCGCCTTGATCAGCCTCGGGCAAATAAGACGCAAATGAATAGAAGACGTTCTTTGTCTTCAATTCATTTGTGGCTAGGCGCTGGAGCTGGATGTCGAAGCGCTTATCCACAGTTCAAGAATTTTATAATTTCCTGGTAAACGATAAAGAAGGGACTGTTCCTTTTATCTTCATGGGACAGTCCCTTCTTACTCACTCACTTACCTAAGAATGACTTTAACATCCAATTATGCTTTTCCAACCCTTGGTGAATAGCAAGAAGCATATCGCCTGTCGTTTCATCTCCAACCTCTGCTGCTAAATCCATACCTTCTTTTAATTCCTCTGCAAGTTTACTAAAATCTTCAAAAATGCTTTGAACCATCTGTTGTGCTGATTCGTTTCCTTCAGCTTCATTAACAGAAGAGATCTCTAAGCATTCTTTCATTGTTGCTACCGGTTTACCATCAAGTGCTAATAATCGTTCCGCTAACTCATCAATATGAATAGCTGCTTCATTGTAGAATTCTTCAAACTTTTCATGTAAGGTAAAGAAGTTTTCTCCTTTTACAAACCAATGATAATTATGTAATTTCACATACAACACTGTCCAATTGGCTATTTGTTTGTTTACTGTTGCGATTAAATTGTCTGACATTATTTATTCCTCCTTTTGCATCTAGTATATATTTACCCCAAATAGTTTGCTCTAAAACCTTGTGGTTAAACATTAAATGACTCACAGGTAATTTTTCATGATAAAATTAGAAAAACAAGACTAACAGCCAAAAGTGGAAATCAATGTCTTTTCTTTAATTTTCATCCTTTGAATAAGCGAAACATTCTTAAAGGATGAAAGAAATAGCTGCTCGGAAACAGGAGGAAATACAGTGAAAGTTGTTTTTATTATTTGTATTATTATAGTTATTATTGTTCTTTTATTAAGTGTTTTGACCACAAGTAAAGCTTACCAATACAAACATACAATTGATCCTATGAAAAAATCTGATGATGAAGAAAATAAAGAACAAAGTAACGAGGAAAATTAAAAAACACGCATTTGCGTGTTTTTAATATTTTTCGTATACGTATGGTGTTTCCGGTTGTTCGATAACTTCAATACTAGATACATCAATGGAAGGCAATGTCCACTCCTGATAGTTTGTCGTTGTAAGTGTCCCCTCTAGTTTCACCCACTTATCATCGCCATATTGACTTGCTTCTGGGAATGATGCAAGTGTTCCAAAAACAGAAGCATCGGCCACACAGCAGGATAATCCAAACCTTGCGATAACAAACTGATTTTCATTAAAGTCTTGCTCACGAAAGACAAACCCTACTATCTCCACCTTTTTCCCAACAAATTTCTCAGGGCTTTGGTCGATAATGGTTGTCATCGCAATATAGTTCTCTTCAGTAAATTGAATAGATTCCATTTCCAGCATCTCTTTTTCTAACTGAGCATAAATATCCACAGGACGCTCTTGAATTTCAAACCCCTCAGGATGCTCTAGAGGTACTTCAGGAATATTACTGGAAGACTCTAAAACCTTATCACCTATTCTCTCATCTAGCTCCTCCATATAAGCCTCGGGATCATTTAGATATGCTTCAGCTTTTTCTGTTCCAGTACCGCCTTCCTCCACAGGCTGAGTATCTGCCGTTGCAAAGGATTTAAAACCTCGTTTAGCAGCAACTGAACTATCTAATATAACCTCCGGAAAAAGAAAACCAGTTACGATCGGAATGATAAACAATAGATAAACGAAAATTGAACGAACTGGAGTAGATGGGGCCGTATGATCGATTCCACAATCACAATAAAGCTCTGCTTGTTTCTTTGACCCGCTTCTCCATATTTGAATAACTCCTAAAATTAAAAAGACAACGATCGCAAAATACATAAAGGGCATCATTTTAGGTGCGATAAAATTGACCATGTTTCCTGTAATGAGCAATTTTATCATTAATAATGTAAAACCAATTAAGATGATGCCGCGAATATATACTTGAAAACGGTATTGACTATGTTGATTATCCACCTTGGGCTGCCTCCCTTATAGAAAAATTGCTTGATAAATGATGACCGTGACATAAACAACGACCGTAACAACACCGATGAATGCAGCGACAAACTTTGCTTTAAAAAAGGCAAAGAGCATAATGGTATTTTTCAGATCAATCATTGGTCCGTAAACTAAAAAGGCAAGCAACGAACCCGTTGTAAAGGTTCCTCCGAAAGTTGCTGCTACAAATGCATCTGCCTCAGAACATAATGATAAAATATATCCGAATCCCATCATGATAGCCGGAGAAAGAAATTCACTGCTGCCAAGCTCTGTTAATAGTGTTCGATCAAGAAACGTTTGGAAAAGACTAGCAATAAATGCCCCAATAATTAAAAATTTACCCATTTCAAAAAATTCATCACTGGCATGAAACAAAGTAGATTTTAACTTTCCTACCTTCTCCTCACTCCCTAACTGAACAGTGGTCGTTAATTCTTCCTTTGTCCATTTTAGTTGATTTCGATTCTTAAAAATGAGGTACATGATAAACCCGATGATTATGGATAACACAAATGCCAGTCCCATTCTTGCATAGGCAATATGCAGCTGTGAAGAAAAAGCATAGTAAGTTGATGCAAACACCACAGGATTTAAAATTGGAGCACCTACTAAAAAGACTACTCCTACATGCAAAGGCATACCCTTTTTCATTAATCTTCTTACAATTGGAACAATCGCACATTCACAGATAGGAAAGATTGCTCCAAGTAAGGCAGCAGGTAATAAAGCTAGAATTGCATTCTTAGGCAATACCCGTTTAATAAAATCCTCTGACACAAATGTTTGAATAAGCGCCGAAACAAAAACTCCTAATAGAATAAATGGTATGGCTTCTAGTAAAATACTCAAAAACATTGTATTAACAGTCAAAAGTTGAGAGGGAATATTCCACTCAATCTCATGGAAATCAACGAATAAAAACAAATAAAAAAACAAGCCTATTAAAGCTAGTGCAAGAGACTCTCTCAAAAAAGGGAATATTGTTCGATTCATATTTGAACTCCTAACCTATTATTCTTTGTACTATATCATACTAGTTTTCAAAAAGGATTATGACCGATAACTTTGAAATCCTTTGGTCCCTTTTCTACATTTTTTGATTACTTACGACACTTTAAGACAATCGGTGAGATTTAATCGTTGATGTTTTCTATCGACATACAGTATACTCTCAATATCGAGTAAGTGAGAGGGGATCAAGATGACAAGAAAGATTAACTTACCACCCAAAAAAGAACGTCATAAACTTTTTGGCTCCGTCGAACCAGGAGTAAAGCTGAAGCCAACTGAAAAAGACAAAATGCCTGATCTACAAAATACGAAAAAAGATTTTCTTTTTACTATAGATGCAGTTGGAATTAGTAATGTAAAGCACCCTATTATCATACATTCTAGTTTACTTCCAAAACAACAAACAACGATTGCAAATTTTAAAATGACAAGTAAAATTTCTCATGATTCAAAAGGAACGAATATGAGTCGTTTTACCGAACAATTAGAACAGTATCGTCAAAATGGAGGTTTTCAACTTACTTTAACAAATCTCTATGACTTTACAAAAGAGCTTGCGGAGCGCCTTAAACAACAAGATGCTAGTATTGAAGTATCTTTCCCATGGTTTTATGAAAGAAAAGGCCCTAGTTCAGAGTTGGTAGGACTCAATCATGCTGAGGCTACAATTTCTGTTTCTTATGAGCAAGGTATTGGGTTTACGAGCGCTGCCTCTTTAAAATGTGCTGTTACCACTCTCTGTCCTTGTTCTAAAGAAATTAGTGAATATTCCGCTCATAATCAACGTGGATTTGTCACAATGAATATTGAGTTTACGAATGACTACCATGAGGAAATTGACTGGAAGGCTGCATTATTAGAAGCTGCTGAAACAAATGCTAGTGCAATGATTCACCCTGTATTAAAACGTACTGATGAAAAAGTTGTAACAGAAACAGCGTATGAGAACCCTCGATTTGTGGAGGATATGGTTAGATTAGTAGCTGCTGACTTATATGAACTGGATTTTGTTCAAGCTTTTTCAGTTGAATGTCGGAATGAAGAATCTATTCACTTGCATGATGCCATTGCAAATTTAAGTTATCGTAAAGATTAAATAAATGAAGGGGCTGTTTCTATAAAAAGAAACAGCCCCTTATTCATTATCCAAATACCTTTGCTAACTCTTCTTTATCCTGTTCAAGCCAGAAACGCATTAAACGTTTTGCCCCTTCGAGATCATGAAGTTTTGCTTGTCCACATTGCGTTTCATTCGCAGCAGGAATTTCCGTTACTTCAACAGCCGCTTTTAATGTGTCCTCCAGTAAATCAATAATTTCAGTCACTTCAGGCTTACCACTTACAACTAAATAGTAGCCTGTTTGACAACCCATTGGTGAAATATCAATAATATCGAAGTGATCATATTTCTCAGCATGTTCACGAATATTGAATGCCAATAAATGTTCCAATGTATGAATTGTATCAGGCTTCATCGCTTGTTTATTCGGCTGACAAAAACGAATATCAAATTTATTTACTTCACCATCACTACCCACTTTATGAACACCACAGTGGCGAACATATGGAGCCTTTACAGCGTTATGATCTAATTCAAAGCTTTCAACTGAAGGCATACTCTTTCACTCCTATAAAAAATAATAAGTCCTAATTCTTAATCATTGTATCATAGCTAAAGTTAATAGCGTATGATAACCTCTTTTAGTATAGTAAATAGGAATAAGGCGATTAGACAATTTTATTGGAAAAGAAGGTCAATTATGAAAAATATATTTATCCTAATCATTCGGTTCTATCAAAAATTCATTTCACCAATTAAACCTCCAACTTGCCGCTTCTATCCTACCTGCTCACACTACGGTATAGAGGCTATTCAACGCTTTGGAATCCTTAAAGGAGGATATTTGACGATCAAACGGATTTTGAAATGTCATCCTTTTCACCCGGGCGGCATAGATCTTGTACCTGAAAAGAAAAAGGAGAATTAAGCTTCATATCCATTCACAACAACATCTAATTTTCCTGTTGAAGGATCAATAACAAGGCCATGTACTGGAATACCACTAGCAAGGAATGGATGGTTTTTAATCGTTTCTACACTATCACGCACACTGTCTTCAACGTTATTGAATCCTTTTAACCATTGATCTAAATCAACCCCGGCATACTTAACTGTGTCAATTTTCTCTTTATCCACACCTTTTTCGATAGCTTTAGAAAGAAATGATTCTGGACTGATTTTACTCATCCCGCAATCATGGTGACCAATGACACAAATTTCATCTGCCTTTAATTCATATACAGCAACCAATATACTTCTCATAATACTTCCAAATGGATGTGCTACAATTGCACCTGCACTTTTTACAATTTTCACATCACCATTTCGCACATTCATTGCTTGAGGAAGCAGCTCAACTAATCTAGTATCCATGCAAGAAAGAACTACAAGCTTTTTCTCTGGAAATTTCGTTGTCTCAAACTTTTCGAATTCTTTATTTGCTACAAACTTTTCATTATGTGCTAAAATTTCATCTACGATTCTCATGTTCTATCTCCTCCATATAAAAAATAAACTTTTAAATAAATATATCATATCTATTGAGTTATCACTAATTTTAGGTTAAGATATTACTTGTTCAAATCGGAATAGTTACTATTTATTGACTGGAAAATAAAAAATGGTTCTCAAATCGGAATGATTAAGATATAATAATGAAGGCTTAATCGTAATCATACTGATTTATTGAAAGGAGATCACGAAAAGTGAAAAAATACTTACTATCATTAAGCACTGTGTTCTTTATATCTAGTATACTAGTTGGTTGCAACAGTAATGGAGATACATCCTCCTCCCAATCTGCAACTGATTCGGATACACTAAAAATTTACACAACACTGTACCCTCTAGAGGATTTCACCAAAAAAATTGGTGGAGATTTAGTTGAAGTTGAAAACGTCATTCCTCCAGGTGCCGATGCACATACATTTGAACCATCTACAAAAGATATGGTAAATATTGCGGAAGCAGATGGTTTTATCTATTCAGGTGTAGGATTTGAATCCTTTGCTGAAAAAGCACAAGAATCACTTAAGGATGAAGATGTGACATTCATTAGTGCAGGTGAAGGTATCGAACTATTAGATCAAACAGAACATGCACATGACGAAGCTGCTGATGAGGAAGAACATGCTCATGATGAAGCAGAGCATTCTCACGGTGAAGTTGCTAATGAGGAAGAACATACTCATGACGAAACAGAGCATTCTCATGATGAAGCTACAACAGAAGAGGAACATGTGCACGATCACGGGGATACAGATCCACATGTATGGATTGACCCAATTCTTTCTATTCAATTAGCAGAGAACATTAAAAACGCATTAACAGAATTACATCCTGATGGAAAAGAAACATTTGAAAATAACTTTGAAGCTTTGAAAACACAATTAAATGAATTAGATCAATCTTTCTCAGAAGTGGTCAACAATGCGAGCAAAAAAGAAATTCTTGTTTCTCATGCTGCATATGGGTATTGGGAAAGCCGTTATGGCATTGAACAAATTAGTGTTTTAGGTTTGTCTCCAACCCAGGAACCTTCACAAAAGGAATTACAAACAATCATTGAAACGGCTAAAGAACACGATATTAAATATATTATTTTTGAAACGAATGTAAGTAGTAATGTAACTGATATCGTACAGTCAGAAATTGGTGCAGAAGCATTAACTTTAAACAATTTAGAAACACTTACTGATGAAGATATTACTAATAAAGAAGATTACTTTAGTATTATGAAGAAAAACATTGAAACATTAGAAAAGGCACTGAACTAAGTAATAAGTGAGCGTGATCTACGCTCACTTTTTTTTGTTTATTATTAGCAAAACTAGAAGAATATTCTTTAGAAAATAGTGGACACTATGGTTGATTACGACAAGAGTGGAAAGAAAGGCGGATCATGATGGATGATTTAGTTTTAGCACGTTCACTGTTCGGAACAACCATGGGTTTTCATATTATTTTTGCAACACTGGGGGTTGGGCTTCCCTTAATGATATTATGTGCGGAGCTGCTTTTCCAAAAAACAAAGGACCAGGATTATGCCGTCATGGCTAAACGTTGGACAAAAGGTCAAGCTGTTCTATTAGGCGTTGCTATACCTACAGGAACAATTGCCGGTGTTCAACTTGCATTATTGTGGCCGGGCTTTATGGAGGTTATTGGTAGAGTTATGTCCTTACCATTTCAAATTGAGATATATGCCTTTTTTATAGAAGCCTTGTTTATGTCTATTTATGTATATGCCGCTGATCGTATTTCACCTAAAATGCGGATTTTTAGTGTCACACTTGTCCTTATTGGAGCTAGTGCCTCAGCTGTATTAATTACAAATGTTCATGCCTTTGAAGGAACTCCTGCAGGGTTTCGAATTGAAAACGGAGAAATTGTTGATGTCGATCCATGGGCGGCTTTTTTTAATCCAAGCTTCTTTATTTCAGCTGCACATGTTGCAGTTTCGGCCTACATGACCGGTGCATTTATGATTAGTACGATTGCCGCTTTTAAAATGTTAAAAAACAAGCGTAACGAACGAGTCTATCTTTTTCATCGCAAGGCTCTCATGCTTAGCTTGATTGTTGGTGGGATTTTTTCTCTTTTAACTGCTCTTAATGGTCACGAATCCGCACAAATGCTCCATGAATATCAGCCGGAAAAACTCGCTGCAGCAGAGGGTCTTTTTGAAACCCAGGACCATGCTCCATTAGCTATCGGGGGGTTCACCGATCGCGAGACACAGGAAATAAAATTCGCAATTGAAATACCATGGGCCTTAAGCTTTCTTGCAGCCAATAGCTTTGATACAGTTGTCATTGGCTTAAATGACTTTCCAGAAGAATATTGGCCACCGTTATTTGTTCATACATTATTCAATGGTATGGTACTCATCGGCAGCTTTCTCATATTTTTATCGATCGCCGGATTTATTTGGCATAAATTCTTAAAGAAACAGCATTTCCCAAAACTATTTATGTATGCTTTCGTCATTGCAGGTCCTCTCTCTCTCCTTTCCATTGAGTTCGGTTGGATATTTGCTTGTACAGGGAGGCAGCCATGGGTTATCTACCGAATATTAGCGACTGAAGATGTGGTCACAGGCTCTACCCAAATCGGAATTTTATTTTTACTCTTTTCACTTATTTATGTTATTTTAGCAATTGCTGTTTTGGCCGTTCTAAAATATTATTTCAAACGTCATCCTGTTGAGCACGAGCTTGACGGTGGAAACCTACAGCAAAATCCTGTAAGTATTACCTAATCTAAAAGAGGTGGAACAATATGACCGCAGATTCGTTACTCGCAATCACTGTACTATGGGGATTCGTTTTTATCTATGCTGTAATGGCAACGATGGATTTTGGAGCAGGCTTTTGGTCGATGATTTATATTAATAAAGAAAAAACAAATGCAACCAACATCGCAAACCGTTATCTATCACCAACTTGGGAAGTAACCAATGTTTTTATTGTTGCGATTGTTATTGCACTTGTCAGCTTTTTTCCTGGCGCCACCTTTATACTTGGAACAGTATTATTGATTCCAGGAAGTTTCATTTTAATTTTGCTGGCACTGCGCAGTGGATTTTTAGTATTTTCTCATATAGCAAAGGATTATGAAAAGGGGCTAACTTACGTTTCAGGAATATCCGGATTTATTATACCTGCCCTTCTTATGCTTGTTTTACCTATTACTCATGGTGGTTATATAGAGCAAATGAATGAAGTTCATCAACTAAACTTTGCAGCGTTGTTTACTAGCCCGAATATATATGCCTTTATGGGGTTTGCCATAAGTAGCACACTTTTTTTATCATCATTATTATTAGCTGATTACTCGAATGTTGCAGATGAACTGGAAGCATATCGGGTTTATCGAAGAGATGCCCTGATCCTAGGTCCCATCTCATTGTTAATGGCCTTTTTGATCATGATTACTCTACGGATTGAAGCAAATTGGTTATATACAAATATGCTTGACTATTTGCCATTTTTAATCGGGTCTGTTCTTCTTTTTATCCTTGCAGGTGCTGCACTATTCATTCCCTCGGCGAGACATAAGGGACGAATTGGACGCCCAAGACTTGCAGTTATCGCAGTAACTATACAATATCTCCTAGCGAGTTATGCATACGGAAGGGCCCATTTACCATATATGATTTATCCTGATGTAACTATTGAATCCGGCTTTACACACCCAAATACATTTAGAGCTTTATTTGTAACATATATTGTAGGTTTTCTTATTTTATTTCCAGGGTTTGTTTACTTTTGGAAGCTGTTTATGAAGGATAAGCGCTATTTAAAGCAAAATGAATCATAGATCCATGTATAAGAATGACATTTTGGTAAAAAATAAAAACGATATCATTGCGTTAGGGGGAAATGAATAATGAAGGAAAGCCTTATTGAGTCATTTCGTCATGAAGTTAAACATTCTAATGCAGATTCTTTTCCTATGTTTGTCGATTCTTTTACAAATTTATGGGATTATGAATTTGGTTCATTAGATGATCTTCCACAGGACGTGGATGAGTTAGTAGCTGATCGCGCAATTGAATATGGGTTAATGGAATAAAAACATAATGATGTTGTTTAATACTTAATCATCCCGGCATTAATGCCGGGATTTCTTTTTAGGTTATTTTCGTAAACTTTGTTGATGTGCACGAAGATTGAGATGGTTGATAGGAGCTCCAGGCTGCTCCCTTTCCGTTGGTGAGCATGAGCCCCCTCCTCATCGCTAAGCGCCTGCGGTGTCTCACCTGTCCATTAGCTCCCACAGGAGTCTCGCGCCTTCCGATCCTATCAACTTACATAGATTTTTTCAAAGTACATATAAAACAATCAACTTTGGAAAAGATTCTTTTTTGATGTAGTCTTTGAAAGCTTTTTCTGTGCTCGTTTTTTTGCTACTAGACCATGCTTTGGAGAAAATAAGAAGGCTAGAGCGAAAAGGACTCCTGTAGAAGTTGCCATAGCACCTGCTATTGACACATTAAGAATAGTAGCCATGTAATATCCACTTATCGCCGAAAACACACCAATACCGGCACTAATAAAGAGCATGTTGATCAATTTATCTGTTAGCAAATAAGCTGTTGATGCCGGAACAATGAGCATAGCAACTACTAGTATTGCCCCAACACTATCAAAGGAGGCGACAGTTGTTATCGATAACATTCCCATTTGCAAATAATGAATAAACAGAACAGGGATTCCAATTGCAACAGCCATTTCCGGATCAAATGAGCTAATTTTAAATTCTTTGTAAAAGAAGATGATGATAAGCAGGTTGACTATAAAAACAAAAGATAAAAGCCAGACTGCTTTTGGCCCTAATTCCATCCCATTCCATTCCACTGTATCCCAAGGAATAAATGTGATCTCCCCCATCAATGCATGGTCTACATCTAGATGAATATTTCCTGCAAACAACGACAGCAGAATGACCCCGATTGCAAAAAGTGATGTAAACACAATTCCAATTGCAGCATCGCCCTGAACCCCTTTTCCACTTAACACCTGTACAAGCAATGCTGTTAACAACCCAACTACTATTGCACCGATTAATAATGAAGGACCATCTAAACTGCGGCTTACTAAATATCCGCCAACAATACCCAATAAAACAGTATGTGAGATCGCATCCGCTAACATCGCCATTTTTCTTAATACGAGAAAACAACCAATCATCGCACAAGTAATACCTACTAATGAACCAGTGATGATAATCCATGCATCATAAGTCATTTATCATCATCCTCCGATCACTAATTGCTGACTCGGGCAATAATAATGGTACACGATCATGAATGCGCAAGAGCCTCAACAGCTGATCCTTTGGTTCATTTGAGATAGATGCTAAATGAAGATCCTCTCTCGTTTTAAGCTCAAGGTGAGCAAACTCCATTTCATGCATTAAATACATTTCATACAAACGCTGTTGCAGGACAAGTTCAAATCCAGCTTCAATCCCCTTATCTGTTAACATCCATTTCCCTGTCTTCGCTCTGCTAATGTACTCTTTCTTTTCCAACACACTTATCGCATATTGAAAAAGGCTCGATGAAACCTTACGTTTTATAAGAATTTCATCTTCTGTAATGTCACCAAGGTTTCCCCCTTCTGCAACATCATAAAAGCTTAGAAATATTTGTTCTACCGCTGTTCTTTTTCTAAGGGACAATAGTTTAATGGCCTTAGCAAGTAACCCCCGCTTTGGTGAAAACACTAATGAAATGATAAACATGATCGTAGCAGCCACAATAATAAGTGGGCCTGTTGCCATTCCTTCCATAATCGTACTCAATAATGTACCCATTACACCGGAAAAACCGCCAATAAAACCTGAAATAATGATCATGGAACTTAATTTCTCAGTCCAATACCTTGCACTAATGGCCGGAGTGATAAGCATAGCCGCCATTAATACAACTCCAACTGTTTGTAATCCGATGACTACGGAACAGACAATTAATAAAAGTAGTAGACCATTAAAAAATGCAGACGGTATTCCAATTCCTTTTGCAAATTGAGGATCAAATGTAAGTAACTTAAACTCCTTATAAAAGATAGCAGTTATTGCTAATAATATGAAGGCAATCATCATAATTAATTGAACATCAGCCCCTACCATGGAAGCTGCCTGCCCAAAAATAAAGTCATCCAGCCCACTTTGATTTCCTGCACCATTATGCTGAATATAGGTTAGAAGAACAATTCCAAATCCAAAAAATACAGAAATAATAATCCCAAGAGCAGAATCTTCTTTTATTCTTGAATGGTTAATCATCACTTGAATGATAAAAGAAGATATTAACCCTGCAACCACTGCACCGATTAAAAACCAAATCAGTGATTTGGAACCATATAGTAAATAGGCGATACAAACTCCCGGTAATGCTGAATGTGCCATGGCATCTCCTATTAAGCTCTGCTTTCTTAATAATGTAAAGCTCCCAACAACGCCACTGGTCATTCCTAGGAGCATTGTACCAAGTAAAACCCATTGGGTATTAGGATTTTGAAGTTGTAACATAAGTTCTCCAAGCATTTCCTTCACTCCTATTTTTCTAAAGGGGTATTCCCTAAAATATCAATTTCCCTTATTGGTGTATTTATTTCCCTTCAACTACTACAGATTGTTCTTGTAGAAATGTAAGTTTTCCACCATAGGTTTTTTGCAGATTATGGATTGTAAAGGTCTCTTTCGTTGGGCCAAAAGCAATCTTTCTCATGTTTAATAGAAGAACCCAATCAAAGTACTCTTCTACCGTTTGTAAGTCATGATGAACAACGAGAACAGTCTTGCCTTTCGCTTTTAATTCATTTAACAGAGCAATGATCGCCTTCTCAGTTGCTGCATCTACTCCTACAAACGGTTCATCCATAAAGTAAACATCAGCATCCTGTGCTAAAGCTCTTGCTAAAAATACCCTTTGTTGTTGCCCGCCGGAAAGCTGGCTTATTTGTCTATTTTCAAATTCAAGCATTCCTACCTTTTTTAAACACTCTTTTGCAAAGTCTACATCCTTTTTACCGGGACGTTTAAACCAACCGACATGCCCATATCTCCCCATTAGTACAACATCAAGGGCATCAGTTGGAAAGTCCCAATCAACAGAGCCTCGCTGCGGAACATATCCTACGCGTTTACGCTGCTTTTTATATTGTTCACCAAAGATAATCACTTCACCGGATGCAGTTGGGATTAAGCCTAAGACCCCTTTAATTAAGGTAGATTTACCGGCCCCGTTAGGCCCGATAATTCCAATTAATTTTCCTTCCGGAACTTCAAAAGTTACTTCCTGTAAAACAGGTTTTTGGTGATAAGCTATTGTTAAATTTTCAACTGTAACAGGATTCATCCATTACACCAACCTTACTTTTCATATTCATAGAATAATCGTTTAATCTACATATCTAGTAAAAATACAACGATAGCTAAGAATAGATGCAAACCTGTCCTTAGCTACATGCTCTTTTTTTTATTTTAAAGAAGATACAATCGTGTCAACATTATGTTTGAACATACCGATGTATGTTCCCTCTTCTGTTCCTTCCTCGCCCATTGCATCAGAGAAAAGTTCACCACCGATGACAACTTCGTGACCTTGTTTTTTTGCACCTTCTACTACAGCACTAATTGACTTTTCCGATATACTACTTTCAATGAAGACTGCTTTGATGTTTGAATCTACTAATGTATCAACAAGACTTTGAACATCCTTTAAACCGTATTCCGAGTCAGTACTTAGCCCTTGTAAACCCATTACTTCTAAATCATATGCATGACCGAAATATTTGAATGCATCATGTGCTGTAACAAGGACACGACCCTCTTTGGGAATTGTTTGAATTTGTTCCTTAGCATATTGGTCCATTTCTTCTAATTCTTGTTTGTAATTTGCTGCATTTTCTTTAAATAATTCTTCATTTTCCGGAGAATGCTTTGTTAATTCTTCCTCTACAGAATCAACTGCATGAATCCAAGCTTGGATATTAAACCAAACGTGTGGGTCGTGAGCGTTTGAATCATCATCTGCTGTTAGAAGCATATCCTCTGGAATTGTTTCCCCAGCAGCTACTATTGTTTTATCTTCTGACATTTTTTTGAAAATCTCTCCCATCTTACCTTCTAGATGAAGTCCATTATAAAAGATCATGTCAGCATCATTTAGTTTTTTAATATCACCTTGAGAAGCTTGGTAGAGGTGTGGATCAACTCCTGGCCCCATTAATGAAGTCACTTCTACTTGATCTCCACCTACATTCTTGACTACGTCTGCAACTTGACCCGTTGTGGTTGTCACTTGGATTGTTTCACTAGAACTCTCATTTCCATCGTTTGAATCTCCACTTCTTTGACCACTGCCACATGCCGTTAATAGAAATACTGTTAAAATACTGATTCCTACACCTGCCAACCATTTTTTCACCTTTTTCTCCTCCATTCACTTTTTTATGATGAAACGTTAGAACTTCTCCTAGGTCAAAAGTAGTCTATGTTGTTTTTTTAGGATGCGTGCCATTTTTTTTACTATTATCACCTTTTATTCATATAACTAAAAAAGTTTCCTTAGTGCAACAATAAAGCATTATAAAATTTATGTCAACTATGTTTTCACGATTAGAAAATCATCAGCTTCCACCAAGAATGGTGGAAGCTGATGATTTTCCTTATACTTAATATTGTTTATTTTTTATCAGTACAAAAAAAAGGATAACTTCCTATATAAATGATAGGCCAGTTATCCTAATTGAGCAGAAAGAGAAACTTCACTTATATGATTTGTTTTCTTTCAGTGTAAAGTATACGGTTTTTAAAAAAATTTTTAAAATCATGATTTTTCATTTATACAGTCAATTCATAAATGAAAATCAGTTTTTCACTTAGATAACATTCAATTTTAGAAATACAAAAGTCTATTTTGTTAGTGTAGTTACTGAAGAGGTGTATTTCTTTAAAACTTCTCTGTTAATGTCAAAGCCTATTCCCGGTCCAGCAGGGACAGGGATTTTGCCTTTTACTGTTTTTATTTCCGGTAAAACGATGTCTTGTTCCCAATATCTGGAGAATGAAGAGATGTCACCTGGAATTGTAAAGTTTGGTAATGATGCTAACGCAATATTGTGTGCACGGGATATACTTGTTTCCAACATTCCGCCACACCACATGGAAATTCCATTTTCCTGACATAAATCATGAATTTTCTTTGATTCTGTTAACCCACCGACACGACCGGGTTTAATGTTCATTATTTTACAGCTGCCAAGTTCAATCGCTTTTCTCGCATCTTCACTTGTTACTATGCTTTCATCTAAACAAATTGGAGTTGTTATATTCTCTTGAAGCTTTGCATGATCAATAATATCATCTGCTGCCAAAGGCTGTTCAATCATCATTAAGTTAAATTGATCAAGCTCTTTTAAGTGATCAAGATCATCTAACGTATAAGCTGAATTGGCATCAGCCATTAATGGAAGATCTGGAAACGTCTTTCGGATTTCTTGCAACAGTTGAATGTCCTGTGCAGGTGAAATCTTTATTTTAAATCGTTTGTATCCCTCTTCATGGTAACGGGAAATTTGGTCAATCATACTTGAAATTGAAGTAATACCAACGACAACTCCACATTCTATCTCGTTTCTTGACCCTCCTAAAGCGGATGATAAAGAGATGTTTTTCTTTTTAGCATAAATATCCCATATGGCTCCTTCGAGAGAAGCTTTGGCCATTTGATTTCGTTTCACTTTATGAAAAATGAACTGCAGTTCCTCCGGATGTTCAAATGGTTGAGAAATTGTTAATGGAACCAAAATATCTTTTAACAGATGAAAACATGTTGAAGTCGTTTCCTCTGTATACCAGGGAGTTGAAAATGCTACTACTTCTCCCCATCCGCTTATTCCTTCAGAATCCATAACCTCTACTAATATACTGTCACGGTCTGTTACATGGCCTATGCTTGATGTAAATGGGTTTTTTAACGTTTGCGTAATATGGTGTAGTGTTACTTTTTCTATTTTGATCATTTCAAAAATCCTTTTAATTTTCTTCTCAATAGTTTATTTGAAGCATTTCTTGGAAGTTCATCCAAAAATGTAATTCCCTTAGGTACTTTGTAGCGTGCAAGATGGTTTTGACAGTACATTAAAAGTTGATCATGACTAATCGTTCTATTTGAAACAATAAAAGCATATGGAACTTGTCCCCATTTCTCATCATCAATTCCTATAACACCGGCATCAACAACTGCTTGATGTGATAATAAAACATTTTCGATTTCTGCAGGATAAACATTTTCGCCACCTGATATGATTAAATCTGATCGTCTGTCCAGTACAAATAAAAACCCGTCTTCATCAATGTAACCTTGGTCACCAGTATGAAACCAACCTTCTGTAAATGCCTTTTGGGTGGCTTCTTCACGATTCCAATAGCCTTTTGTGATATTTGGACCCTTTACAAGGATTTCTCCTTCTTCATATGCAGAACAGTCTTCCCCATCTTTTATTATTTTCATTTGACAGGAAAACAATGGTTTACCAGCTGAACCCAGCTTTTTAATACTGTATTCAGGTGAAAGTGTAACAATTTGTGATGCTGTCTCTGTCATCCCATATGTTTGAAATACTGGAATTTTCCTTTCAATGGCCTTTTCAAGCACTCCTCTTGGAACTGGTCCTCCCCCTGCTAACATACAGCGAAAAGTTTCTGGATATTTTTCATTGCCTAACTTATCCAGCATTTGGTTAAGCATTGTGGTAACGACAGATACAATTGTTACTCCTTCTTCCATAATTGCTCGATTCATTTTTTCCGCATTGAATCGTTCGAACAATACAATTCCAATACCATAAATCACACTTCGAAACAAAATAGATAACCCGCTAATATGAAACAAAGGCACAGACAATAACCAACGGTCATCCGAATTAATGCCAAGGTTGAGGGCAGAGCCAATTGAACTTGACCAATGATTCCCAAAAGTTTGCATAACACCTTTTGGATGACCTGTTGTTCCCGAGGTATACATAATCGTTGCGACTTGATCTGTTGTATACCCTTCCGTTAAATAATCAATTTCCAGGCTATTTTTTTTATGTAATTTCTCAACGATTATTACATTTATCTCTTCAAAAACTTGAAATAAAAATTCCTCATGACAAATTAAATGCTTTGCCTCAACATCTGACAGTTGCCACGCAATTTCCTTCCTAGTCAGCCGGTTATTTAATAAAACAGCTACAGCACCTATAGAGAAAATAGCATGAATAATCTCAATCATCTCAACACTGTTTTTCATTAATACTCCAACATGCTCACCTTTTTTCACATTTAACGATATTAATTGATTTATTTGTAGTTGAACACGTTGATATAGCTCACGAAAAGTCAAATCAACTTCATCTGTTTTGATAGCTAAACGATCAGGAGTAAGTTCAGCCCGCTGCTTTAACCAATTAGGATAGGATTGATTCATAAAATTACCTCCTATATTGAAAAAAGCTTGATGAGATAAAAATCATCAAGCTGTTTCAGTAGAATATTGCTTAAGGAAAACGCGGGAATTGTTTAAAGTCTGGAGAACGCTTTTCTTTAAATGCGTCACGACCTTCTTTGGCTTCATCAGTCGTATAATAAAGTAACGTTGCATCCCCGGCAAATTGTTGAATACCAGCCAGTCCATCTGTATCAGCATTAAATGCTGCTTTTAAGAAACGAATAGCTGTTGGACTTTTTTCTAAGATTTCCTCACACCATTTTACTGTTTCTTCTTCTAATTGCTCTAGAGGAACGACTGTATTAACTAGTCCCATATCCATTGCTTCTTGTGCACTGTATTGTCTGCACAGATACCAAATTTCACGCGCTTTTTTATGCCCTACGATACGTGCAAGATATCCTGAACCATATCCAGCATCAAAGCTTCCCACTTTAGGGCCTGTTTGTCCAAATACAGCATTGTCAGCTGCAATTGTTAGATCACAAACAATATGGAGTACATGTCCACCACCAATTGCATAACCTGCTACCATCGCAATAACCGGTTTCGGAATGACACGGATTAAACGTTGTAAATCAAGAACATTTAAACGCGGAATTTGGTCATCCCCTACATATCCGCCATGTCCGCGGACCTTTTGATCTCCACCAGAACAGAATGCTTTTCCACCTTCACCTGTTAAAATAATAACCCCTACATTTTGGTCATCACGTGCATATGCAAATGCATCAATTAATTCCATAACTGTTTTTGGTGTAAAAGCATTATGTACATGTGGACGATTAATTGAGATTTTTGCAATTCCATTATATGTTTGATAGATAATTTCTTCATACTGACGTTCTGTCACCCATTCAATTGCCATGTTTATAGCCTCCTAGTTTAAAGATTAGTCCTCATTTAAGAACTCAATTACTATTTTACCAAAAATTCGCGGTTGTTCTACATGAATTGCATGTCCTGCCTGATTAATTTCTTTTATAACAGAATAAGGTAATAATTCATGCATTCTTTTAGCTATCTCACAAAACTTTTGATCCAATTCACCACAGATAAGTAAAACTGGAATACGGAGCTTTGGAAGTGAATCCCACCACGATGGCTGAGAGCCTGTCCCCATTCCAAGAAGACTATTAGATAAGCCTATCTCACTATTCAATAAACGCTGTTTTCTTAGTTTGCTTTTTTTCGAATCTGACAACATCATTTGTGAGGAAAAAAGCGGAATTTTCTCCCACTTTTCAACAAAGCGGGAAATTCCTTCTCTTACTATTTCATCTGCAAGGGCTTGATCCGATTTGATACGGCGATTTCGTTCATCATAAGTATTCAACCCTGGTGAACTGCTTTCCAATACAAGTTTTTTGACACGATGAGGGTATAATACAGCTAGAGACAATGCTAATCTTCCTCCCATAGAATACCCAATAATATGTGCTTTATCGATAGTTAAACGATTTAAAATCTCTATGATATCCTCAACTACTTCTTCCATTTCATATCTTGATGAATCTGATGGATGATCTGTTTTTCCATGCCCAAGGATATCGATGCAGATTAATTGATAATCACGAAAGTCGTTTATGAGATGTTGCCAATTCAAGGAAGAACCTGTAAAGCCATGTAAAAACACTAACGGCTCTCCCTTCCCCACAATTTCAACATGGTATGAAACGCCTCTTATTTTCATTGTTTCAACACTTTTCTTATTTCCTGGGAAACATGATCTAACAATTCCCGATGAATATTGACACGGGTCGAACGATCTGTCTCGATTTCAATCACCTTTAGGCCTTTATTTGACCATTTATCCCGGAAATACGTATGCAGTTCATCCCAGCTATTAATTTTTTCATACTCTCCATGATACATTTCAACTACTTTAGAAAAATCGATGCCAATGGGTGTTCCATATAATGTTTCAAAATGCTTTTCTTCCTTCGATTGAGGAAGAAAAGAGAAAATTCCTCCACCATCATTGTTTACCAATATAATGGTTAGATTAAGATTGTTCATCTTGGCGGCCAGTAAACCATTGAAATCATGAAAGAATGATAAATCTCCTATTAAAAGAAAAGCAGGTTCTGTTGAAGCAGCACTAATACCTAGGGCAGTAGATACAACACCATCAATTCCATTTGCTCCCCTGTTTGCGAGAACACTTATCTCTTTATCCGTATTCCTAAAAAATGTATCAACATCCCTAATTGGCATACTACTCCCAACAACTAGACGACTACCATCAGGAAGAACATGCTGAAGCTCCCTTACAATCTTTCCTTCAAATAAGTCATCGATATGCCCCAGCTCATGCCCAATCATATCTTGAAAAATAGTATTGGAAAGAATCCAGTCATCATAGAACGAATTTGAAACACATTCTTCTAAGATATCAGATAAATCCTCACAGAATTTAGTATGATTGCAAACAATCATATGGGCAGCATTTAATGTAGGATCACGATATTCCTCACTTGGATCAACAATAATCTGTGTGATATCCGGATTATTTTTCAGCATTAGCATCAATGGCTTGGAAACAGGCATAGGTCCAAAACGAATAATAAGTTCAGGCTTAAGAATATTGATTATTTCCGGATCTTTCAAAATAGAATCATATCCTTCAATTATTCCCTGTTTATCACTTTTACCAGATCGTAATTGAGAGAGAGGATCCGCCAAGATAGGGTATTTCAGCTTACGGGACAATTCTTTAACAGCTGTAATAAATTCGGGATCATTTTGTTCTGCACAAATGATGAGCCCCTTTGCTATACCCTTCATGATATCTGCAATATCCTTTATTTGACTTTTTGCTAGTTGTGGTAAACCTTGTATCGTATGTAAATAACTTGGTCTGTCATCTTCTGCTTCCCACAGATTTGGCACACTTAAATTCGGAATTAAAGGTTCTCTAAATGGAAAATTCAGATGAACAACACCTGCAGGATGTGATGCAGAAATAGCAAAAGCTCTTCCAGCTATCGTTCTGACATACCGATACATCCCAACTTCTTCTTCAGGCAATGCGACATCAACAAACCATTTTGGGTAATGACCATACATTTGAACCTGATCAATCGCTTGAGGAGCCCCTACGTCCCGTAACTCATGAGGTCTATCAGCTGTTAAAACAATTAAGGGAACTCTTGCGTAACGGGCTTCAACGATAGCCGGATAGTAGTTAGCCGCTGCCGTTCCAGATGTACAAACAAGCACAACAGGCTTTTTCTTTTCCTTAGCCAAACCAAGGGCAAAAAAACCTGCTGATCTTTCATCAATATTCATGTAACAAGAAAGTTTAGGATGCTCTGCCATTAACATGGCTAATGGAGTAGAGCGAGAACCAGGGCTAATCACCGCCTTGTTAACTCCTAAGCGTGTTAGTTCATCAACAAAACTAGCGACAAATCTTGTTAGGGAATCACTAGTCTTCATTCACAACTCCTCCTAGTGCAGACATCATAGGTTTTAGTTTTATTTTTGTTTCAAGATATTCCGATTTTGGATCCGATTCTTCAACAATCCCGCATCCGGCAAAAAGGGCAGCATTTTGTCCCTCCAACAATCCAGATCGAAGAGCAACAACAAATTCACCATTGTCTTCATGATCAATCCAACCTAATGGACCGGCATACCAGCCACGATGCATCGGCTCTAATTCCCTAATCTTCTCAATAGCCTTCCATTTTGGGAACCCTCCTAACGCCGGAGTTGGATGGAGTTTCTCTACCATAGATAAGAAAGAAAAACCTTCTCTTGCATAACCCTTCACAGGAGTAAAAAGGTGCTGAATATTTTTCGATTTAAATAAAGCAGGCGACTTTGGCGTGATAACGTCAAAGCAGCAACTTTCTATAGCAGATTTTATCATTTTTACAACGATCGCATGCTCCAGTAAATTTTTATCATCATGTAATAATCGCTGTCCTAAATTATCATCCTCTTGTTCTGTTTTTCCTCTTTTGATTGAACCTGCCAGACAAGTCGAGAGAACTTCATTGTCTTTCTTTTTAATTAATCTTTCAGGTGTAGCTCCGACAAAATGTTGAGGTCCGTTTTCAAACTCAAAAATATAACTGGTTGGCTGTTCCTGTTGTAAGTTGTAGATGACTTGATACGGGTTAATTTTGTCTGAAAACTTGAGGTGAACCTCTCGTGCAAGCACCACTTTATCCATTTCTTTTGACTTTATATTGTTTGTTGCCTTTTGAATGGCTTTTAGCCACTCCGATGTTTTATATTCAATGGTTGAGAATTCGTTACCTTTTTCACAATCTAGTTGATAAGGAAGAGCCGGACCAAATTCAAATGAACGTTCAAAATGTTTAAGACACATCGTGAGTTCATCATGTGGTGTGACTAATTTATTTATCGTTATATAGCTTTTCTGATCAATGACAGAAAGCATATGTTTAGGTAACACGAACTTTGCTTCTGAGAAATTATTCCATAGTAGACTTTTTTCTTTAAGCGGGTCAAATGAAAAGCCCCCAAATAAGATAGGTCCTATACCTACTTGATTTGTTTCATTCGATACAATGACCTTTTTAAAGCGCTTCCATTCTTTTTCTATATCCTGAAAACGTTCTTTATTTGTCAGATTATTTTCAATTACCAATTCATTTCCTAAACCTACCATTGTAAAATCACGATTAGGTGTTGACCAAAAATATCGCTCTCCAAGGAAAAGATCTTCACCGGAAGCAAAGAAATGAAGGGGGTCCATTGCGTCCACTTCTTTAATGCAGCTGACGATTACTGATTGTTTCGTTCGCCTTGCATCTTCCAATGCCTGTTGAATGAATTCTTTTAATGTATGGTCCAAAGTAGTTATCAATCTTATCCCCCCGACACCAAAAATTGCTTATATTAAGATACACCTAGCTAGAAGGTGTGTCAATAGGTTAACCCTGTACTAACCTTATTATATATCTTGATGTACAAGATTAAAATGAAAACGTCTCGGATGAGTATTCATTTTATAGGTACAACTGGTAAAATAAGGCCCTTTGTTACTTTTTTAAGTATTCTTGATGAAATTTTTTACAATCATGTTTTTCTTTTTACTGTCCATAATAGGTATAGAACCATTTCATCAAGGAAGGAGCGTGGATGGTATGCTAAGTTCACAACAAGTAGAAACCTTCCGTTCACAGCTTACGCAAATGAAAAAGGAAATTGACGAGCGTTTTGAAATGAATGGACATTTTGGATTAGAAGAGGGTCATTTTCATGAATCCGTTGGTGAACTATCCAGTTATGATAATCATCCAGGTGATGAGGGAACAGAACTATATGAGAGAGAAAAAGATATCGCACTAAATGAACATACGGAAGAGGAAAAATTAGACATTGAACGAGCGTTACAGAAGATTGAAGATGGAACATATGGAAAATGTGAAGTATGTGGAATTGATATACCCCTGGAACGCCTTGATGCCATACCTACAGCCACTACTTGTAAGGAGCATGCACCTGAACAAATTGTTTCTCATAACCGTCCGGTTGAGGAAGGTGTTTTAATGCCTCCCTTTGGAAAATTTGATTATGATGATCAAGATGAAAATGTGGCATTTGATGCAGAAGACGCCTATCAAATTGTAAACAGTTACGGCTCTTCGGAAACACCATCAGATTTTAATGATCCACAAGATCATTATAATGATGTCTACATGGAATCAAATGATCCTGATGGATATGTTGAGGATTACGAAAACTTTATTGGAACTGATATTGAAGGAAAAGAAATTACGATCTATCCATCCAATCAGCATCAGCAATATGAAGATATGTTAGATGAAGAAGGTCTAATGACGAGTTTTGGAGATCTGCCTCCATATGAGAAGGATCCATATACTGAGGAAGAAGTATAAACAATAATACCAGTAAAGAGAACAGAAATTGTTCTCTTTTTTGTATGACAAACCTTCTCAACATTCATGTTACATTTCCTTCCAGATTGCTTGCATTTTTCTATTCTTCCATTTTAAATATTGAAATTTCAGAATAAAAAGATATATAATGCCATAAGGAGGATTGATCATATGCATCTATTAGAGAAAATCAGTAAAACAGCAGGAAATACATTCGCCATTTGGGTCATTCTTTTCGCTATGTTGGCCTTTTTTATTCCAGGAGGATTCACATGGATAGCTCCACACATTTCCTTACTACTCGGAATTATCATGTTTGGAATGGGACTGACATTATCATTAAAAGATTTCAAAGCCGTTTTTCAAGCACCCAAAAGTGTAATAATTGGAGTGGTAGCTCAGTTCACAATCATGCCTTTATTAGCATTTTTATTAGCAACAATTTTTCAGTTACCACCTGAAGTGGCTGTAGGGGTGATATTAGTAGGATGTTGTCCCGGTGGAACTGCCTCAAATGTTATGACTTTTTTAGCAAAAGGAAATACAGCATTGTCCGTTGCTGTTACATCTATTTCAACCTTACTTGCTCCTATTTTAACACCTGCTCTAACTTTATTATTTGCAAGTAAATGGCTCCCGGTATCAGCTGGCTCGCTATTTTTATCTATTGTTCAAATTGTACTTGTTCCAATCATTTTAGGAATTATTGTTAATTTATTATTTAAAAAGCAAGTTGAAAAAAGCATTTCAGTTTTACCACTTATCTCTGTTATCGGGATTGTTGCGGTTGCCTCAGCAGTTGTAGCAGTGAATTCAGCTAAGATCGCTGAAACAGGCTTATTAATCTTCTCCATCGTTGTCTTACACAATGGATTGGGTTTACTAATAGGTTTCTTATTAGCAAAAGCATTAAAATTAAATTTTGCGGATCAAAAAGCTGTCTCAATTGAAGTAGGAATGCAAAATTCAGGTCTTGGTGCCGCTTTAGCAGTTGCTCATTTCTCACCGCTTTCGGCAGTACCTAGCGCCATTTTCAGTGTGTGGCATAACATTTCAGGTCCACTCCTCGCTACATGGTGGGGAAAAAGAACCACTAAAGGCAATTCGGAAAATAACGACTCTTCGTTTAAAGCATAGTATTGAAAAGGAGCATTCTTGCTCCTTTTTATTTTTGTATCTTCCAATATTTTCATAACCTAGTAAAATAGAAGATGAATAAAAAAATATACTGTTCTTTACATATGGAGGGAATTCTAGTGAACGCTCATGAAATTGATTATATTTTGCATGGCGATGATATGCAGTGTGTTGAAATTGAGTTAGATCCAAATGAAAGTGTTGTTGCTGAAGCTGGTGGAATGATGATGATGGAAGATGGCATCGACATGGAAACCATTTTTGGAGATGGAGATAATAGCCAAAAAGGCTTTTTAGGCAAGCTTGTTGGTGCCGGTAAACGGGTTCTTACCGGTGAGAGTTTGTTTATGACAGTGTTCACAAACAAAGGAGTGGGCAAAAAAAGAGTGTCGTTTGCCGCCCCTTATCCTGGAAAAATTATCCCTGTTGACCTAAGTGAAATGGGTGGAAAAGTCATATGTCAAAAAGACTCCTTCCTATGTGCAGCAAAAGGTGTTTCTATTGGAATAGACTTTCAGAAAAAGCTGGGTACAGGGTTCTTTGGTGGAGAAGGCTTCATCATGCAAAGTCTCGAGGGTGATGGCTTAGCATTTATGCATGCTGGTGGTACAATTATACGCCGTGACCTGCAACCGGGTGAAAAATTACGAATTGATACCGGTTGTTTAGTAGCACTTACAAAGGAAGTTGACTATAATATCGAATTTGTCGGAAAAGTTAAAACGGCATTTTTGGGTGGAGAAGGATTGTTCTTTGCAACAGTCCAAGGTCCTGGGACTGTTTGGATTCAAACGCTACCATTCAGCCGACTTGCAGATCGTGTTATCGCAAGTGCACCTTCTGCTGGCGGTGGAGATTCACGTGGTGAAGGCAGCATTCTTGGGGGATTAGGCCGCTTATTAGATGGGGATTGATGGGAAAGGCGCTGGAACTGGACGCCGACACTAAGTACAAGGTTTGTACTTATTTACCTGATAATAACATGCAAAAAGGTGCTGACCTGCAGCACCTTTTTTTCGTTTAGAAACCATAAAATTCTTTGAACTGTGGATAAGCGCTCGACATCCAGCTCCAGCGTCTAGCCCCGAAGCACAGGACGTGCAAGTGCAGTCATTGCGACAGGATGTCGCGTTATTGACTGCCTCTAGGGTCTAGATGCAAATGAATTGAAGACAAAGAACGTCTTCTATTCATTTGCGTCTTATTTGCCCGAGGCTGATCAAGGCGCTTGCGCTTTTGTTCTTACATTTTTACTCCGATAGACTCAATGTTCCAAATACCGTCAGCATAATTTTGTATTGTCCGGTCACTCGAGAAAAAGCCTGAGTGTGCTACATTAATAAGTGCCTGTTCAAGCCATTTCCCTCTATCTTGATAGGCCGTACCAACCTTTTCCTGAATATCTATATATGAAGCAAAATCACGTAATACAAAGTATTGATCATTTTGCACAAGTAAGGAATCTGCGATTGCCTCAAATTCTCCTTCATCCTCAGAAAAGAAACCATTCGTTAATTGGTCAATGACCTGTCTAATTCGTAAATCATGATGATAATATTCCATTGAACGATATCGTCCATTTTCTTCATATTTGAGTACTTCAGGGGCTGTTAATCCAAATGTAAAAATATTACCTTCCCCAATTTCCTCCATGATCTCAATATTTGCACCATCCAATGTCCCGACAGTTAAAGCTCCGTTCATCATGAACTTCATATTTCCTGTTCCTGAAGCTTCCTTACTAGCAGTTGATATTTGCTCACTCACATCTGCCGCCGGAAAAATATCCTCAGCAAGAGAAACACGATAATTCTCCATAAACACAACTTTAATAGTCTGCGAGACTCTCGGGTCATTATTCACTTTTTCTGCCAGTGAGTGAATAAGCTTAATAATTTTTTTTGCATAATAGTACGTAGGTGAAGCCTTGGCTCCAAAAATAAACGTGCGTGGTTGAATTGAATAATTTGCATCCTCTTTTAAGCGGTTATATAAATACATAATATGCAATACATTTAGGAGCTGCCTTTTATAAGCATGAAGCCTCTTAACCTGAACATCAAAAATCGAATCAATATCAACTTGAATTCCGTTTTTATCAGCTATTTTTTTCGCAAGGATTTCTTTGCGCTTTCTTTTCACCTGTGCAAATCGTTCCTTTAGTTCAGGATGATAGACATGTCTTTTTAAATCTATTAATTTCTCAGGTTGTTTTATCCAATCCTCACCAATTGTATCGTTTATTAATGATGTTAGCTCAGGGTTTGCCTTTAGCAGCCATCTGCGGTGAGTAATTCCATTCGTTTTATTGTTAAACTTTGTGGGATAAACCTCATAAAATGATTTCATTTCTCTGTTTTTCAGAATGTCAGAATGGATTTTTGCTACACCATTGATACTGTTACTTCCAACTATAGCAAGATGTGCCATCTTCACTAATCCATGTGCAATGATGGCCATATGTTCAATCCGCCCCCACTCTCCGGGATAACGATCCCAGAGCTCTGCACAAAATCTTTCATTTATTTCTTCAATAATCATATAAATTCTCGGCAACAATGGTTTAAATAAATATATTGGCCATTTTTCTAATGCTTCTGCCAAAATTGTATGATTCGTATATGATACTGTGTTTGTTGTGATATGCCAGGCATCTTCCCATGATAAATCTTCTTGGTCCATAAGAATTCTCATTAACTCAGGGACCGCCATAGCAGGATGAGTATCATTAATATGAATGGCTACATACTGATGAAGGTCTCTTATATTTGAGTTTTCTTTTTTATAAGATTTAACGATACTTTGAAGACTTGAAGAAACAAGAAAATACTGTTGTTTTAAACGAAGTATCTTTCCTTCATCATGAGTATCATCCGGATATAAAAAGTCGGTAATCGCCTCTGTTTCACGCTTGTATGATAAGACATCCTGATTTGGTCCGAAAGAAGCCGGTTCAGCATTCCAAAGTCTTAATGTATTCACTGTGTCGACTCTATACCCTACAACAGGCATATCATACGGAACTGCTAAAACTTTTTGATCTGCAACATGCCTAAAAGAAAGTGTCCCATCATCAACAGCTGTCTCAATACTTCCCCAGAAGGATATTTCTACTGCTTCATCAGGTTTTCTCACTTCCCATACATTCCCATGTCTTAACCATTGTTCTGGCAGCTCAACCTGATAACCATCAACAATTTTTTGATCGAATAGACCATGCTTATATCGGATTCCATATCCATGACCAGGAAGATTTAATGTTGCGAGAGAATCCAGGAAACATGCTGCAAGCCTTCCTAACCCACCATTACCAAGTGCTGGATCTGATTCACATTCTTCAATTTCCTTTAAGCTAATGTTTAGATCATTTAATCCTTCTTCTACTATTTCTTTTATTCCTAGATTTAAAAGATTTTGACCTAACAAACGTCCCAATAAAAATTCAATTGATAAGTAATACACTTGTTTTTTGTTTTCTGATCGATACAATTCATTTGTTTCAATCCACTTTGAACTAATGTATTCTCTCACCATATTCCCTAATGTATGGTATTGATCACGTTTTGTGGCTTCTTCAAAACCTTTGCCGCACATGCTTTCAAGCCTTTTTAGAAAATTGTCTTTAAAGCTGTCTTTACTAGAGAACATGACTTTCACTCCTAGTCATTAAACCAGCATAGAGCCGGTCATACTTTAATGCAGATCTTCCCCAACTATAATCCTGTGTCATGGCTGTCTTGACAATACGTTTCCATACTTCCTCTTGTTGGTAGAATACAATAGCTCTATTAATGGTGAAGAGCATATCATGTGCATTAAAATTCCTAAATGTAAACCCATTTCCTTCTCCACTATCTTCCCGATATGAGGTCACAGTATCATTTAAGCCACCAGTTTCTCTAACGATTGGAATTGTTCCATACCTTAAGGCGATTAATTGTCCTAACCCACACGGCTCAAATTTTGACGGCATGAGAAAAAGGTCCGAGCCTGCATATATTTGATGTGCAAGCACTTCATCAAAACCTATGTATGCCTTAAACTTAGATGGGTATACCCATTCCATATGTCTGAAATAATCCTCAAAAGCCTTATCACCGGTTCCAAGCACGATAACTTGAACATCCTGACTTAGCACTTCGTCAAGTACTCGTTTGACTAAATCAAGGCCCTTTTGCTTCGTTAATCTTGTCACCATTGAAATAATTGGTGTTGATTCATTTTCTGGCAATCCCAATCTCTTTTGAAGCGCTAATTTATTTTTCATTTTTTCAGTTAAAGTGTCTACACTATATGGCACTGTAATATTTTGATCAGTTTCAGGGTTGTATAGTTTATCATCTATTCCATTTACAATTCCCAGTAATTTTTCATGATGAGATCGCAATAATCCATCCAAATTTTCTCCGTAATAAGCTGTTTGTATTTCATCTTTATATGTTGGACTAACAGTCGTAATGAAGTCTGCTGAATGAATTGCACCTTTCATAAAACTAATATTTCCGTGAAACTCTAAATCATAAAAATGCTCATCTCCCAAATTCAAGAGTTCACCAAGTACACTATATGGAAATATACCTTGAAATTGAAGATTATGGATCGTAAATATGGTTTTGATATCTCTATACAAATCCTGCTCAAGATAATCTACTTTTAACAAATAACTAATCATGCCCGTGTGCCAGTCGTGTGAATGGATGATATCCGGCTTGAAATCAATCACCTTCAGTGCTTCTAAGACACCTCGACAAAAAAATGAAAAACGTTCTGCATCATCATAGTGTCCATATAATGAATCACGATAAAAATAATATTCATGATCTAAAAAATAATACGTAATTCCTTCATATTCCAAGGTTTCAATTCCACAATATTGCTGTCTCCAACCAACTGGAACCTTTAATTCCTCTACTTTTGTCATGGCATCTCGATATGTTTCTGATATTAAGCTATATTTAGGTAAAATAACTCTTACATCATTTCCTAGCTTTACTAATTCCTTTGGCAATGCACCTGCAACATCAGCTAATCCTCCTGATTTTACAAACGGTACACATTCTGATACAGCAAATAATACGTTCACGAGTTCATCATCGCTCCTTGAATGGTTCTTTTTCTTAAAATAGTCGGGGCATTGGTCGTACCTGTTATATTTGAATAATCTAGAATCTTTACGTCTTTATCTGTAATGATATTTTCTAAGAAACAATGATTCCCAATCTGTGTCTTCTGCATAATCACACTATTCTTCACAACTGTATCTTTTCCAATATGGACACCTCTAAAAATAATACTGTTTTCGACATGCCCTTCTATTCTGCAACCATTGGCAATTAATGAATTCTTAACCATTGCACCTTTACCATATTTAGTTGGCGGCTCATCTTTTGCTTTCGTTAAAATTGGACGGTTCTTGGTGAAAATTTCATTCCAAATTGTTGGGTTTAGCATATCCATACTATGTTTATAGTAATTTTCCATAGAGTCAATAACCGCTGCATATCCCTGGAATTCATAATCACATATTGTCCAATGATGATGGTTTTCTTCAATTACTTCAGCTAGTGTTTTACACCCTGTTTTTTCTTTATCATGAATAAGATCAATAAGAAGTCTTGTTGACATAATATACATTTGCAAAGGCTTTCCATCTTTACGAACCTCGGTAATGTCACATCCATTATTGAGATGTCGCTTTAATACCTGTTGGAAGTCAATGTTACAAACCGTATAGCTGTTTGTTATGACCGCATATTCCTGTGTGCTTCTTAAAAAGAAATCAATATGATCTGAGAATTGACGAAATGATCCGAATTCATCATACTCGTTGTGCAGATGTGGTGATGGAAAGAAAAATAATCCATCTTTCTTTCGATTAAGATCCCACTGTTTACCAGACCCTAGATGATCCATCAATGAACGGTAAGAATATTTCGGAAAGATTGCAACACTCTCAATCTCAGAATTCACCATATTTGAGAGAACAAAATCAATTAACCGATATCTGCTTGCAAAAGGTACTGCTGCTAATGAACGATGGTTGGTTAAGTCTTCAATTTCCGGTTTATGTGCTGTAGCATCGATAATTCCCAATAATTTGTTGCTCATATCAAAAACTCCCCTTTGTAGAAATAGGTTTGCTTATCCATCATGCAGGGTATTAATAAATAGATAAAGACAAGATACTTAATAATTAAAAAGCTCCCTATTCCAAACTATTTTGTCATAATCTCTTAGTTTACTTTGTCCTCTACCATCGCTTTAATTTCTTCTATAATATCTTCTGTTACTAGTAGAATTTCATCTGAGTTCGTATCAGGGCAAATAACCGTTCCATTTGGTATTTCAATGCCGCTTGGTACAATTGCGTTTTCAATAAAAACATTTTCACCGATAACACAATCCGGCATGAGAACAGAATTCTTTACCACTGTATTTTTACCAACAGTAACACCCTGGAATAAGATTGAATGATTAACATTCCCCATAATGACACATCCATCGTTTACAAACGAATCTGTTACAACTGCATCTTCTGAAATAAACTGTGGTGGATGGTTTGAATTAACTGTGTATATTTTCCAATCGCGGTCAAATATATTTAACTCTGAATCATCATTTAGTAAATCCATATTAGCTTCCCATAAACTTTTAACAGTGCCTACATCCTTCCAATACCCTTTAAAAGGATAGGCAATGACATTGCGCTTTTCATCTAGCAACAGCGGAATAATATCTTTTCCAAAATCATGACTTGAATATTGATTTCGTTCGTCCATCTCTAAGTATTCTTTTAAAATAGACCATTTAAAAATATAGATACCCATAGAAGCTAAATTACTTTTTGGGTTAGCTGGTTTTTCATCAAATTCAACTACCTGCATCTTCTCATTTGTATTCATAATGCCAAAACGACTCGCCTCTTCCCAGGGAACCTCTATAACGGAAATTGACGCATCAGCATTTTTTTCAATATGATAGTCTAGCATTTTTGAATAATCCATTTTATAAATGTGATCCCCTGACAAAATTAATACATATTCAGGATCATATTGTTTGATATAGTTTATATTTTGATAGATTGCACTAGCAGTACCTTTATACCATTTCATTTCTGAGGATTCAGAATAAGGGGGCAGAACGGTTACTCCACCATTCTTTCTGTCTAAGTCCCATACACTGCCGATCCCTATATATGAATTCAAAACGAGCGGCTGATACTGTGTTAAGACCCCAACAGTATCAATGCTAGAATTTGTACAATTACTTAGTGTAAAATCAATAATTCTATATTTTCCTCCGAATGGAACAGCCGGCTTTGCCAGATTTTTTGTTAATGAGCTCAATCGGCTCCCCTTACCCCCTGCTAGTAACATTGCGACGCACTGTTTTTTTCCCATGTTTATTCTCCCCTCTTTTTTTGACTGCACGTAGAATAACTGCTCCATATGGTGGAATTGTCATGGAAATATGATAAGGTCTTCCATGAAATTCTTCTTCCACCGCTTTTATATTTTTTGGATTCGTTTGGCCAGATCCTCCAAACTGCATTTCATCACTATTTATGATCTCTACATACTCGGTATCTACTGGGACTCCAACTTTGTAGTCATGATAAACAACCGGCTTAAAATTCAATACCACGACAAGTAGTTCATTTTCTTTTTTACTTTTCCGAATAAAAGAAAAAATACTTTGTTCCCGGTTATTCACATCAATCCACTCGAATCCTTCATCTGAATGATCTAATTCAAAGAGCGGCTTTTGTTTTGAATAGATAGAAAGAAGTTGTTTAAAATAGACTCTCATTTTATTGTGCATTTCATAATCTTCCAGAACCCAATCTAGTTGCTCTAAGTCTTTCCACTCATCATACTGACCAAACTCACCTCCCATAAATAATAGTTTTTTACCTGGATGTGTAAACATAAATCCATATAGGAGCCTTAATTGGGCAAACTTCTGCCAATAATCACCCGGCATTTTATTCAATAAAGATTTTTTTCCATGGACAACTTCATCATGGGAAAAAGGTAAAATGAAGTTTTCAGAAAAAGCATAAACAAGGGAGAATGTTACTTTATGGTGGAGTTCTTTTCTACTCTCTGGAGAGGCCTCCATATAAGATAAAATGTCATTCATCCAACCCATATTCCATTTGTAGTTAAAGCCAAGACCATCAGACGAGGTAGGAGCGGTAACCATTGGCCAATCAGTTGAATCCTCAGCAATCATTAAAATATCCGGATCTTTAATAAATACTGCTTCATTTAATTTCTTTAAAAAAGAAATGGCATAAGGATTTTCCACTAATTCATTAGAATTTGGCCAATACAACATATTTGCAACAGCATCAACTCTAAAACCGTCAACATGGAAGTACTCAATCCAAAACAATGCATTTGAGATTAGGAAGCTTTGTACCTCAGTTTTTCCCAGATCAAAATTTGCAGTTCCCCATATGTAGTTTTCACGATCATGTTCATGTGCATATTCATATGTTGGTTGCCCATCAAACATATAAAGTCCATGAGCATCTTTGCAAAAGTGTCCTGGAACCCAATCAATAATGACACCTATATTTTCTTCATGACATGCATTAATAAAATACATTAGATCCTTTGGTTTTCCAAAACGACTTGTTGCGGAAAAATAACCTGTACCCTGATAACCCCATGAGCGATCATAAGGATGTTCTATAATTGGAAGAAGTTCAATGTGTGTAAAACCATGTTCCAATACGTATGGTATAAGCATTTCAGATAATTCCTGATAACTGTATAACTCTTTTTCATCGTTTAACTTCCAAGAACCTAAATGAACTTCGTATATGGCTAAAGGCCGATCATACGGTTGCCTTTGCCGTTTCCTTCTCTTCCATTTTTGATCAGTCCAATTAAATCCTGTTAAATCAGCTACAACTGATGCTGTGTTTGGTCTTACTTCAGATTGAAAGGCATATGGATCTGCCTTTAATAAAGTTTCGTCACTAGAAGTGATAATTTCATATTTATAAATCTCACCTTCTTCAATTCCTTCAATAAATAAGTTCCATATACCCTCCTCACTCATCTTTTTCATTTGATGATTATTCCTATCCCAGTTGTTAAAATTGCCTACTACACTAACTTGTTTTGCATGTGGAGCCCAGACACAAAAGGAAGTACCTTTCTTACCATTTTGCTCTGTAAGATGTGCTCCAAATACACGAAAACTTTCAAAAGACTGTCCCTCATGAAATAAATGAATATCGTAGTCTGTTAGAGACGTGACGGTCACTGAAGTCACCCTTTCTCTTATTATTATCTATGCTAAAGATTCAATACTTACAAATGAATCCCTTTAATGAAAACGTTCTTTTTTCCGACATAAACCAACAAGGACTCATGATAATTTTTTTATTATTATTCTTTTAAAATTTAAGAGAAATTTTATATGTTAATAGGATGCACGAGGAAAATAGCTGGTATCCCTGTGATAGGAAAAAATTTAATCATTAGATATAATATCCAAATTCCTTACGAAACCGCTTTAATTAGGAAAAACCACCTAACCACACATGGCATATTATTATATAAATAAAATAGTTTTTTCGACTTTTTGTTGGAATTTGTTGAATTTTTTTCAGGTAAAATAATGGTGTTTTTCTGAATTTATGAAGGATTTTCCGTGGAGGTAAAGAATAATTGAATGAAAAGTAAAATATTTTAGTAAAGCAATATTAGAGGTTTTACCTATAGTTTTTCTATGAAAGATTATATATGAATTTATAGAATAGTAATTTACAGGGATAAGTTTCATAGTGTGGATGAAGATATGTCGGTGGATTTACCTTTCTTAGGGGCTGTGGGGCTGTGGGACTGTGGGACTGTGGGGCTGTGAGACTGTGATGGTGATATAGGTTAGGGCCTTTGCCTTTTTAATTTTTTTAACAGCTATGAAGGATATTCCGGAGGGGTTAATTGTCTTTTTAGCACCTATGAAGAACATTGCTGAGGTGTAATTTAAGAGAATTGTCTTTCATAACGCCTATGAAGGACATTCTTGTCATTTTCTTCAAAAAGACTTGTCTTTCATAAGACATATAGATAAAGACCATTACTCACGATCCCGAGGCTTGTCTTTCAATTTGTTGTTATCACAAGAAGTTTATATAAAACTTTAAACTTCTTATTTAAAATTTAGATCAAAACAAAAAAAACACTGTTAATAAACAGTGTTTTTGATATGACCCGTACGGGATTCGAACCCGTGTTACCGCCGTGAAAGGGCGGTGTCTTAACCGCTTGACCAACGGGCCCTAAGACTAAGAAAATGAAAAAACTGGCGGAGAAGGAGGGATTTGAACCCTCGCGCCGCTTACACGACCTACACCCTTAGCAGGGGCGCCTCTTCAGCCACTTGAGTACTTCCCCAAATATATGGCTCCGCAGGCAGGACTCGAACCTGCGACCGATCGGTTAACAGCCGATAGCTCTACCACTGAGCTACTGCGGAATAGTATAAATGGTGGGCCTAAATGGACTCGAACCATCGACCTCACGCTTATCAGGCGTGCGCTCTAACCAGCTGAGCTATAGGCCCATTT
>NZ_JAEK01000036.1 GCF_000518865.1 Bacillus sp. J37
CCATTCGGGCAATTGACCCAGCTAAGGAGCATTTCCAACCTCCACCTCATGGATACGCAGGACGAAGGAAAGTATGGATTACAATCCTGAGAGATATGGGAGGGTTAGCGACCGTGATTTATGTGGAGATTTCTTAGCACGGTTATACACTTATTTTCCAAACTAATCCAGTTTGGTTGATAGGATGGCCCCCACCCTGTAAATTATTTATAGAAATTCAAATGATATCCAGTAATTTAGGTGAGTCAACTAAATGGTAGTTATGAAATATTGAGAATACATGAGTATTTGGAAGAAAAATTAACTTTATTGAGGGAGCGTTATAAGTCGTCCTCTGAAATCGTGCAAATCCCGTCCGTTTATAAAGATCTTTGTACATCAAAGATTCTTGTCATGGAATGGGTTGAAGGAATAAGGATTTCGGATGAACAGCAAATTAATCAGTTGCCATTTAGCAGGGAAGAGCTGGCAAAACGGTTAATTAGTGCTTTTCTTCCACAATGGTTAGAACCTGGATTGTTTCATGCTGATCCTCATCCAGGAAACATCCTATTTTCACCAGAAGGAAAAGTAATTATGTTAGACTTAGGGATGGTCGGGGAAATTTCAAAAAAGGATGCTACTTACTTTCAAACTTTAATCGGTAGTATACTAGCAAAAGATTATACAAAAGCAGTGGAATGTTTATATTATTTAGAATTTTTACATTCCCAGGATAATTCCCGAACGATGGAGAAACTGATGGAAGAGATTGTATCCTTTGATCCATCACAACTAAAGGAAGCCGACCTACTCAAATTAAAACTTGAAATGAATGATCTCATACAAGCATTACCAATTCAAGTTCCAACTAGGTTTGTATTTTTAGGGAGAGCAGTCGTCACTATTGAAGGGAATTTACGAAATTTAGTTCCGGATCAAGAATTGATAGAGCTGGGTAAACCCGTTTTTATGAAATGGATACAGTCACAAGGAAGTAATAAATGGTCTTTTTTATGGCAGTGGGCAAAATCTCAACCACTATTTAATATCATCCATTCTGTTACTGATTTCCTCCAAGCTCCTAAAAAGTACGAAATGGTAAAAGAAACGGAACAAAGGAGACTTTTTCAATTTACTGTTATTGAAAATAATAAGAAACGATGTTTTCAACTTGCTTTAATTGGTCTTATTGGGGTTGGTTATAGTATAGTTTCTTCACAGGATTTGTTGGGGCAGTTATCTGGTGGTTTAACTATTCTTTCAGCAGTTGGATATGGTATATGTGAAATCAGATTAAAAAAATGGATGAAATATATGCAAGAAGGACGCTAAATATGAAAAACGGCTAAACTCATTATGATAGAGTTTAGCTTTTTTCTTCGCTTAGACACTGGTATAGAAATGTGATTGTAAAGTCAATACTTTAATATTGTCATTACAATTTAAAGGGGGTTTTCACATTTTGGATAGTAAAAGAAACCTTTGGGCTGGAATTTTTTTCGGTATAGGATTTGTAGCCTTTATCGATGAAACTGTATTTCACCAATTATTACATTGGCATCATTTCTATGATCAATCAACAACGGAAATTGGATTAATATCTGATGGGCTTTTTCATGCTTTTAGCTGGTTTGCTACAGTGATGGGATTATTTATGTTTGCAGATCTACGCCGTAAAGGGATTTTCTCTTTAAAAAGATGGTGGGGAGGTTCTTTGATTGGGTCAGGTGGCTTTCAGTTATATGATGGGACAATTCAGCACAAACTCATGAGGATTCATCAAATTCGTTATGTAGACACAGTGATCGTCTATGATTTGGTTTGGAATGGTATTGCGATCGTCATGATCATGTTGGGAATCATGTTGGTGTATAAGACTAGAGATCGAGAAAAGGTGAATAGAGGGAAAATGAAATATGATCAAGAATCTTCACCATGAAAGTGCAAATCCTTATAGTGAGCTATTTTTAATCTTTCTTTTCATACTAGTAATAGGTTATTTAGCAGCAACTATATACTTGTATTATCAAAAGAAAAAGTGGTCGATCATCAAATTTTATTGTTGGGTATTCGGAATCGTATGTATAGCGTTAGCGGTTGTTGGCCCTATAGCAAGTCAAGCACACCACCATTTTATGTTTCATATGATAGGACATATCCTGGTTGGTATGCTAGGTCCGTTTCTTCTAGTTTTGTCAGCTCCAATATCCTTACTTCTTAAAATCTTACCTGTGAAATATGCGAGGAAGGTGGCAGCTATACTAAAATGTTGGCCATTTAAGATACTTTCTGATCCAATTGTAACTACGATCTTAAATGTGGGCGGTTTATGGCTCCTTTACTCAACAGACCTATTTTTGCTGATGCATGAAAATGTCATTGTAGCTAATCTGATTCATCTCCATATGTTTTTGGCAGGCTATGCATTCACTTTTTCAATTCTATGTATTGATCCAACAGCACATAAAAAGTCGTTTATTTATCGGGCTACGATCTTAATTTTAGCTTTAGCAGCACATGGAATACTTTCAAAATTAATATATGTGCACCCACCTTTAGGTGTTTCCCGGAATGATGCTGAAATAGGTGCGATGGTTATGTACTATGGTGGGGATCTTATTGATTTTGGAATCATCTATGTCCTTTGTCTGCAATGGTATCATGTAAGAGGGAGAAAGCTGGACATTCACAAAAAGACTGCTTACTCTTTAAAAGGATGAGATCAGTCAATTAACATCCCTTACAATCTAAACATATGGTAAGCTTTAGGTATTAATGGTGTGTGAGGGATGAAGAAAATGAACAAAAAAGTCGTAATAGCCGGAGGAACGGGATTTATTGGCCAATTTTTTGAGAGGGAATATAACAAACTCGGTTATGATGTAATGATAATATCAAGACGTCCACAGCATGTTTCATGGGAAAATGAAGAAGGTATTGCAGATGCGTTAAATCATGCTGAGCTACTTA
Organism: Bacillus sp. J37; assembly: GCF_000518865.1. Lineage (GTDB taxonomy): Bacteria > Bacillota > Bacilli > Bacillales > Bacillaceae > Metabacillus. Next base: position 2,953 of record NZ_JAEK01000036.1, read on the forward strand.
TAAACCTGGCAGGAAAATCAGTGAATTGCCGATATAATGAGAGAAATAAACAAGAAATTATGAATTCGAGATTAATGACAACGAACCAATTAGGAGAAGCAATGAAACGTTGTACAGCTCCACCTAAATTGTGGATTAATTCCAGTACAGCTACAATCTACCGTCATGCAGAGGATCGTCCTATGACAGAAGATGATGGTGAGGTTGGATCCGGTTTTTCCGTAGACGTAGCGGCTGCTTGGGAAGATGCTTTTTTTTCATTCAATTTGCCAAACACAAGGCAAGTAGCCCTGCGAATTGCGATCGTCTTAGGAAAAAATGGAGGAGTTATGGTCCCATACCAAAGCTTAGTCAAGTTTGGCTTAGGAGGTAATCAAGGATCCGGTCATCAAAAATTCAGTTGGATCCATGTAGAAGATTTGTTCAGGATTGTCCTCTTTTTACAAGAAAGAAAAGATCTTGAAGGTGTATTTAATTGCTCCGCTCCTAACCCTGTGACAAACCAAGAACTGATGCAAAATCTTCGAAGTGTGATGAACGTTCCTTTTGGTCTCCCTGCACCTAAATGGATGCTTGAATTTGGATCAATCCTTATTCGAACGGAAACTGAGCTTGTGTTGAAAAGTCGTTGGGTCATACCGGAAAGACTTCAAAAAGAAGGGTTCAATTTTACATATGATACGCTTAATAAAACTTTACATGATATTTTAATTTCTTAAGAAAAGAAGGAAGACCCATAATTATTGCGATGGGTCTTCCTTCTTTTTGGGAATATAGTTGAAAATTTCATGTGTTTCAAACGTATCAACTAATCTATTTAACCAATTATAGTAATCTAATGCGTCATGTAATTTTTCAATATCACGTCTTACAGTTTTTTTATCATCCTCAGAAATGCCAGGACGTTCAAGAATTTTGTTTAATTCCTGTAGAGACTTTTCAATAGCGTTGACATTTATCATGACACCGCTTCTCCACTTAATAGTGAAAAAATCAATAAACGTTTGGTACCAGTCTTCTTCCACCTCATAAAGATCTTTTCTAATTCCTTTTTTCCACACTTTATCGACCATATGGAGATCCATTAAGGTTCTTACAGATGTACTCATACTCGTTTTACTCATTCCTAATTCATTCTTCATTTCATCTAATGTCATAGGTTCATTTTGAAAATAAAGAAGACCCCAAAGTCTTCCTATAGAAGGAGTAACACCATATAAATTCATGTTTTGTGATATTGCTTCAATCACACGTTCGCGAGCTCTCTCAAGTTCGTCTTTACCTTCCTGCAAACCCTTTCACATCCTATAAACCTTTTATCCCATTCTTAACGGGTAGTAAGTCTCCTCCTACAAAATTCGACAGTAGCAAAGAAGATAAGTTGGAGATAACTGCCGTAAAGAACCCATCAGTGAGGATGAAGTAAATCTCCACTGATAGAAGTCTCACTTTATATGTATAGAGTACCTATTTCTAATGTGAAAGTAAAGATAAAGAAAGTGAAGCATATGGAAGGATTTATAAGTATCAAGTATATAAAGTACGTACAGTTTTTTCTGTACAAAGTTTACGCTCGAATATGAGCATATATGAGCTTTGTCATCTTTTTGTAATATTTCTATAATAGAAGAGCGAGTTAGAGACGGACAATTCATTTGAATGGAGGGCTAAACAGAATAAAATTGATGGTTGTCACGTTTTATCTAGTGAATATATAGAGGTGAAAAAATGAATATGGAAGAAAAAACGGTGAAAATCTCCGTAAAAGATGTGTCGAAAATATTTGGAAAGAATACCAAAAAAGCAGCACAACTTTTAAAACAAGGAAAATCAAAACAGGAGATATTAAAAGAAACAGGTTCAACGGTTGGTGTGAACCGTGCGAACTTTGAAGTGTATCCTGGAGAAATTTTTGTGATTATGGGTCTCTCGGGAAGTGGGAAATCTACACTTGTTCGTATGTTCAACAGATTAATAGAGCCTACAAGTGGTCAAGTGTTGATCGATGGAGAAGATATTGTTTCAATGAACAAAGAAGAGCTACGAAATGTACGAAGAAAAAAATTAAGTATGGTCTTCCAGAAATTTGCTTTGTTTCCACATCGATCAGTACTTGAAAATACAGAATACGGTCTTGAAATTCAAGGTGTTGAAAAATCAGACCGTAAGAAAAGAGCATTGGAAGCGTTGAAACTTGTAGGCCTTGAGGGATATGAACAACAATTTCCGAGCCAGCTAAGTGGCGGTATGCAGCAGCGTGTGGGTCTTGCGAGAGCTTTAGCAAATGATCCTGACATATTGTTAATGGATGAAGCCTTTAGTGCATTAGATCCTCTCATCCGTAAGGATATGCAAGATGAATTACTTGAGCTTCAATCGACAATGGAGAAAACGATTATTTTTATTACACATGATTTGGATGAAGCATTACGAATAGGTGATCGCATCGCGTTAATGAAAGATGGAAACATCGTTCAAATTGGTTCTCCTGAAGAAATTCTTATGAATCCTTCAAATGAATATGTTGAAAGATTTGTAGAAGATGTTGATTTATCGAAAGTACTCACGGCTGCACATGTGATGAAACGTCCCGAAACAGTTCAGCTAGATAAAGGTCCACGAGTCGCATTAAAACTGATGCAAGACCATGCCATATCTACTGTGTATGTAGTAGATAAGCAAAAAAGACTAATCGGAGCTGTTTCTGCACAAGATGCAAAACAAGCAATTGAAAAGGGACTTTCGTTAAATGAAGTCATTATAAAAGACGTTAAAACTGTGTCACCTGATACTTTATTAGTTGATCTCTTTGATGATGTCTCAGATGCTGCAATTCCAGTAACGGTAATTGATGAAAACAACAGGTTAAAAGGAATTGTGATCAGAGGTGCAGTCATTGGTGCACTAGCAGGCAATGATACGTATATAAACGATACGGAAAAAGTAGAGCTCCCTGTAACTGAAGAAAGGGAGGTTTTATAATGGGAAATTTATTACCTAAACTACCGATAGGCGCATGGATTGATTTTTTCATCGAGTGGTTAGTTGATCATTTTGAACCATTTTTTGAAGGAATTGCCATTGGTTTGGAATCATTTGTCGAAGGCATTGTGGTGGGTCTCGGTTTCATTCCGTCGATTATTTTAGCTGTTCTTGTTGGTTTACTCGCTTGGAAAGTATGTAATTGGAAGATTGCGTTATTTACATTTATAGGGTTATTACTGATAGATAACTTAGGATATTGGGAAAATATGCTCGATACGATTGCCCTTGTCTTAACATCAGTTGGTATATCTATTATTCTTGGTATTCCGATCGGAATTTGGGCCTCGCAAAGTGAGTTAGTCAGTAAAATTGTGACACCACTTCTCGATTTCATGCAAACAATGCCTGCGTTTGTTTATTTATTACCTGCAATCTTTTTCTTTAATATTGGTGTTGTACCCGGAGTTGTAGCATCTGTTATTTTTGCGATGCCTCCTACTATACGTTTAACAATTCTCGGAATAAAACAAGTTCCAGAAGACTTGATTGAAGCAACACAAGCGTTTGGGTCAACAACTCGTCAAAAATTAATAAAGGTTCAGCTTCCGTTAGCGATGCCGACTATTATGGCTGGTATAAATCAGAGTATCATGCTTGCATTATCGATGGTTGTTATTGCTTCAATGGTTGGTGCTCCCGGACTTGGAGCAGATGTTTATCGGGCAGTGACACAGTTACAAACAGGTACGGGATTTGAAGCTGGATTAGCGATAGTTATTATTGCCATTATACTTGATCGAATTACGCAGAATATTGGGAAAAAAGCATAAAAAACTTCCGTACGTTTTGTATGTGTAAGTTTTTAATAGATTCATCCAAATAGGATGTAAAAACTTAAAGGGGGACAATAGAATGTTTACAAAATTATCAAAAGCAACATTAGCATTGGGTCTTACATTTGGTCTGGCTGCTTGTGGTGGTGAAGAAACATCAAACGATTCATCAAACTCAGAAGGAAGCACAGCAACTGTTGGAGAAAACGTAGAATACAAAATCACTGGTATTGATCCAGGTGCAGGTATCATGAAGGCAACTTCATCTGCACTTGAAGAGTATGAATTAACTGACTGGGAATTAGTAGAAGGGTCAGGTGCTGCGATGACTGCTGCTCTTCAAAAGGCTTATAAGAAAGAAGAGCCTATTATTGTGACAGGTTGGACACCACACTGGATGTTTTCTAAGTTTGATTTAAAATACCTAGAAGATCCTAATGGTGTTTATGGGGAAGCAGAAAACATTCATTCTATTGCACGTAACGGCTTAGCAGAAGATCTGCCTGGTGTACACAAAGTATTAGATCAGTTCTTCTGGACACCTGATGAAATGGGTGTTGTAATGAGTGCAATTCAAGATGGTACTGCACCTGAAGAAGCTGCAGCTGCGTGGGTGGAAGAAAATGCTGACAAAGTGGCTGAATGGACAGAAGGTGCTGAAAAAGGAAATGGTGAAGAAGTTAAACTAGCATATGTTGCTTGGGATAGTGAAATTGCTAGCACAAATGTAGTGGCAAAAATATTAACTGACTTAGGATATGAAGTAACACTTAGTCAAGTTGAAGCTGGTCCGATGTGGGCTGGTGTAGCTGATGGTAGTGTTGATGCACATATAGCTGGATGGTTACCATTAACACATGCTGATCAATATGAAAAGTATGAAGGTGACTTCGAAGATCTAGGTGCAAACCTTGAAGGAGCAAAAACAGGATTAGTTGTTCCTGCATATATGGACATTGATTCTATTGAGGATTTAAAAGAATAATAGGTAAACACCTGCAGAATTTTAATCTGTAGGTGTTTTTTTATATGAAAACTAATGATAAGAATGAAGAGAATGAAATTATTTTCCCAAAAAAATATCAATAAGGTCTTGAATATTTTCTAAATTCATTATAAGATTAGAAAAATCAGATAAATCAAATAATGAAACGCTTTGATCGGGAGTATTAAGGATTCAAAATTGTTCAGAGAGCTGTCGGCTGGTGCAAGACAGTCAATTCATTCCCCAACTCGCCCGGGAGCGGTAAGACTGATAGAGGTAGGTCTTAACGGATGACGACCGTAATAAAGTCATTAAGCGGGTTCATTTTATTTAGTATATGAACCAAAAAGAGTGGTACCACGTAGGCTAAGCCTGTCGTCTCTTATGAGATGAGAGGCTTTTTTATTTTAATTAAAAATTAATTATACAAAAAAAGGTGGAAGTTATCATGAAAAATACAAATAAGTATACTAGAGGATACTTTATGCCCCCAGTAACAAGCTTGAAATGGACTGAAAAGGAGTATATTACAGAAGCTCCTACTTGGTGTAGTGTCGATTTACGTGATGGAAATCAGGCTTTGGTCGTACCGATGAGTCTGGAGGAAAAATTAGAATATTTTCAATTACTATTGGAAGTAGGATTTAAGGAAATAGAAGTAGGATTTCCTGCCGCTTCAGAAACAGAATATGCTTTTTTACGTACGTTAATTGAACAAGATCTTATTCCAGATGATGTAACCATTCAAGTGTTAACGCAGTCAAGAGAGCACATTATAAGTAAAACATTTGAAGCATTGAGAGGTGCAAAAAAAGCAGTTGTTCATCTTTACAATTCCACATCTGTTGCCCAGCGTGAGCAAGTATTCAGGAAATCTGAAGAACAAATTATTGATATAGCAGTAAATGGGGCAAAATTGCTTAAAAAGTATGCTGCTGAAACCGAAGGGCAATTTCAATTTCAGTATTCCCCAGAGAGCTTCACAGGTACAGAAATGGAATTTGCACTTGAGATTTGCAATGCTGTTCTAAATATTTGGCAGCCTACCGATGAAAATAAGGTCATCATTAACCTTCCAGCAACGGTATCCATGTCCATGCCGCACGTTTACGCTAGTCAAATTGAGTACATGAGTGATCATCTTCATTTCAGAGACAATGTGATTCTTTCCATCCACCCTCATAATGATAGAGGAACTGGAGTAGCAGACTCAGAGCTGGGGATGCTTGCAGGTGCACAGAGAGTTGAAGGAACACTATTTGGAAATGGAGAAAGAACAGGAAACGTTGATATTGTCACACTTGCCTTAAATATGTTTTCACATGGAATAGATGCAAAACTGAACTTTGATAATATCCCGAAAATTATTTCTGTATATGAAAAATTGACAAGAATGACGGTTCATGAAAGACACCCATACGGTGGTGAACTCGTATTTACTGCATTCTCAGGCTCCCATCAAGATGCTATTGCGAAAGGCATGAAATGGCGAGAAGAAAAAGAGTGTCAGCATTGGACTGTACCTTATCTATTAATTGACCCAATGGATATTGGCAGAGAATATGAAGGAGATATTATCCGTATTAATAGCCAATCAGGAAAGGGTGGAATCGGTTATATCCTTCAACAATCTTATGGTCTTGACTTGCCTGTTGAAATGCGAGAAAGCTTTGGCTATAGCGTGAAAAATGTATCAGACCGTAAGCACAAAGAGCTTATGCCAAGTGAAATTTATGATATTTTTATTGAGGAATATGTGAATATTAATACACCTGTTGAATTTATTCATTATCATTTTATCTCAAATGGAGAATATGAGACGATTGTTTCCATTCGGACGGATAATGAACTATATGAGTTAGTCGGTAAGGGAAATGGAAGACTTGATGCAATTAGTAACGCCATTCAAAATCATTTGAATATTGATTATAAAGATTTAGTCTATAAAGAGCATGCTCTAGAAATTGGATCTGGCTCAAAAGCTGTTTCGTATGTAGGAATAACTGCAGAAGATGGTACAATATACTGGGGCTGCGGTATTGACGTTGATATCATGACTTCATCGGTAAAAGCTTTATTTAGTGCCATTAACAAAATGGTTTCAAGCTTACTTACAGTTGAAAAAGAATTAATTATTGTAAAAGAATAATGAAAGAAAACATTATCATTTCATATAGATGAAAATACGAGGAGCTGGTTCTTATCCATTTGAATCAGCTTCTTTTATTTTTTTTAAAACCTTTATTGTATATTTATCTAGATCATTCTAGTTGGAGAGAAGGGGAAATGGCACATTTAGAAAAAGTGTTACGCAAACTTCAACCAACAGATATTCTTCATACAAGTGATTTTTTATTTTGAAAAAGCAAGTGAATCTGAGGGTGGAAAAAGAACTGACACTCCGAGATAAGGAACATCAGCCGGAAACAGAAAAAGAGGTGTATAAACAATTAGATGCTTGTCTTTTAACCAGTGATGAATTTGATTTGGAAGTTTTTTAAAGATCCGTTGCATTGGGATATTACGGAAAAAGCTTAATGAAATTTGGAATTATTAGAGGTATATGGTCTCTTTTTTATCATAAGAGTTATTGTATGAAAATAGATTAGCTAATAAGCGTTTCAAAATCCTTATGAGATAGAAAGTATTAATAGTTATATTCAACAGATGCTTTTGAAGAGTATTGCATTTTAATTAGGGTGGATTATTTAATAAACAACATACCATCACCAAACCGTTCACGACTCCTGGAATGAAAGCGGTTTATATTAGTGTGAGGCACTGGCTAATCTTTAAATTAAGAAGTGTATATTCAAACCAAAAAGCATCAATAGAATGTAGGATACATACAAAGGAAAAGATAGATTGGTAGCTTCTCATAACGAGTGGCTGGGGAGGTTTTGAGGAGGTGGTTCCACAAGAAATAGATCGGGAAATTTTCCGTCCACCATTACTTAGAAATAGTAAGGCAGAAGCATTTTTTGGTGACACATCAAAGGCTTATCATAAGAGCAAATCAGGATAGGGAGTAACACTCTTAAGTAAGAAGATTAAGAAAATAATAGAATGTAACATACTTGAAGAAGTACAAAGCAAGATCTCTAAATCAGGACTAAACTTTAGCATTCTCAATCGACCATGTGAACGTTATAAATTGCTGCTAGCTGTTAACAAATTTATTTGATGGAAGTGGGAGAAAAAATGATAACAAGAAATGATGTTGAATATTATCATGAAAATGGTTATTTGCTTGTTAAAGGAGTTTTTAATAGTCATGAAGTAGAAGAAATGCGCAGATCTGTTGACAACATTATTAAAAAAGCTGCAGAAGCAAAACTTGACAGTAACCATGCATGGCAAGGGGATTTTGTTTCGGAAAGAGAAATTCATAAGCTTGTATTAAAGGGGTTTCATAATCTGGAATACCATGATTCTTCTTTTATCAAAGCAATTGTACATGAGAACATGATTGAGATATTATCGAAACTAATCGGTCCGAATGTTCAACTACATCACTCAAAAATGTTAGTAAAGCCCCCAGAAAAAGGGGCGGCCTTTCCAATGCATCAAGACTATCCATATTTCCCTCATGAGAAGCATTCTATGTTGGCTGCTAGTGTACATTTGGATAATGCTGACATTGAAAATGGATGTTTACATGTTATACCTAAATCCCATCAAAGTGGACCTCTTGAACATAGGGGACAGCATTATTTAAACCATAAGGAATATCCTATTGAATTAGGTACACCATGTCCTGCGGAAGCGGGGGATGTGTTGTTTTTTAACTATTTAACAGTTCACGGATCTCAATCTAATAAAAGCAATCGAACTAGAAGAAATGTTCTGTTTCAATATCGTGATCCTTTAGATCTGCCAGTGAAACATGTCCATGTGGATTGGGGTCAAGGTTTAATGGTTTGCGGAGAGAATCCTGTGTTTAAAGAATATGATCCAAATAAAATCGTAGATAAGTTTAAAATAGGATCCTAGTCTTGTTAGAAACCTGGAGTTTTCATATAATTGAGAATTATTATATGTAAAGTAATAAAGGAAGGTAAAAGACTAAAAATAAATGGTTAGTAAGAAGTCTCTAAGTTTACTTAGAGACTTTCTTATTGTTTGTGTTTTCATATTCTTATCAATTGTATAGTCCTCATTGATTCTAAAAATGTTTAATTTATAGCGACAACGCTTCGGAGTTGTAGATGCATCTTGTTAGGTGATTGTAAAGGTTCATCAGAATGAATCATATTATTAAAAACAGCTTAACATTGGAATTATGATGAAACTCAGTATTTTATTGATTACTGCAAGCATGTTAGCAGCTTGTACAAACGCGAGCAATAGCAGCCAAAAAGAAGAAAGTAAGCATATCAGCTTTCTTATAATTTTTCAACGAATTCTCTTGAACCACATGTTGATACAAGCTATGTTCCACTAAGAGCGGGAATAACTGAAACGTTAGTAAGATTGGATGTTGGATGTTTTTGTAACTGGTTGCTTTAATGTCTTAAACATAAATTAATTGGTACTAGGAAATACTCTCCAAGCAAATTATATGTATTTTAATTATAAAGAAATATACTTAATTAGTAATTGTAGGTATTAAGTAAGGGGTTTCATATAAAGTATACAGTATAATTGTATGAAAATTCATAATAGTAATGCTAAATAAGCTTGGTCATGATACAATTAAACTTGACATATATTCCATAAATATCCTTATTTCCAAGTGAGAGTCTTCTTCATTTCGAAAACCAGCCTTACCAGTCATCCTGATACTGTGTAGGGCTATTTGTGTAAAAAGGGAGGTGGTATTCGTGTTGGAGTGGTTAGAGCTTCTTGTCAAATTGTTAGTTGCTGCTGCCACACTTTTCTCTTCCATCACAATCGGGTTAAAAAACATAGATGATTTAAAAAGAAAGTCAAAAAAGAAAAGACGCCTCCTATAAGGAAGACGTCAATAAAAAGTGCTTACAAGTAAATTATAATACAAATTATAACAAAAGGTGCGAAAAAAATAAAATTATCAGAAGTTTTATTGGATAATAAGGATATATGGAATTATGTCACTTTAATAAAGGAGGAATCACAATGAGTAAAGTTGGGTTAATTCCTTTTACTATTCAAACTGTATTAAAAGATACAAAAATTATTCCACCAGGTATTAAATTAGTCGGTGCACCTAATTCATGGGAGCAAGGTTATTTTGGTAATGGAAATGTTATTGCTGTTCTTGATACAGGATGTGATTCCAGTCATTTCGAACTCCAAAATCAAATTATTGATGTTTATAATTTTACAACAGATGATAAAGGAGATCCAAAAAACGTAAACGATTATAATGGTCACGGTACCCATGTATGTGGAACGATTTGTGCAGAAGAAAATGATAGAGGGGTAATTGGTGTTGCACCTAAAGCAAAGCTTCTTGTTTTGAAGGTGCTCTCTGGTCAGGGGTATGGAGAAACAAAATGGGTTACAGAAGGTATTCGGTATGCAACAAAATGGCGAGGACCAAATGGTGAGCGTGTAAGGGTAATATCGATGTCTTTAGGGGGAAGAGATGATCATCCAGATCTTCATAAGGCAATTAAAGAAGCTATCAGCCAAGAAATTCTCGTTGTATGTGCTGCCGGTAATGAAGGGGATGGAAATCATGAAACAGATGAGTTTGCCTATCCTGGAGCATACCCTGAAGTTGTACAGGTAGGATCGGTTAATTTACAGAAGAAGATTTCAACATTCAGTAATACGAATAAGGTGATCGATCTTGTAGCCCCTGGTGAAGAAATTATTTCAACATATCTCAATAATGAATTTGCCGTCTTATCAGGAACATCTATGGCGACCCCACATGTATCAGGAGCTGTTGCTCTTATTATTGAACAATGTGAAAAAGAATTTGACCGTTCTCTAACTGAGGCTGAAGTGTACGCTCAACTTATTAAAAGAACCATTTCATTAAATTACAGTAGGCGCTACCAGGGTAACGGATTGCTGGATTTGAGTGTAGGTGTTGATTCCAAGATCGAAACAGTACAAACAGCAGCTAACAAGTAAAGTACGCATTGTTTATGAAAAATACGATAAGGAAATTATAAAAAGAGCGCAGCAGCCTGTGCTCTTTTCATTGGGCTGGAAAAGAGAGCCTATATAATGTTGTATAATAGAGAACTAGGTTCCAAGTATCTTACTTTTACCCTGTAATTTATAAATGTGACAATAATTAATGAAATAAAATGCATATCTTTAACTAAGAAAGAGAAAGTACAAATTAACCGTATATCATAGTAAATAGAAAAAATGGGAGTTGTTTTATATGGCAAATGGTGTTGAAGATTTTTATTGTGACGAGGTGTTAAGCGGTAAGACGGAAGTTGAAAAAGTTTTAGAGACTGATCAAACTTTAGCCTTTTATCATACCCGTCCTTTTTATGATGTACATATCGTTGTAATCCCTAAAAAACATATCACATCTTTAGTAGACATTAATATTAATGAAAGAAGTATTTTTGATGATTTATTTCAAGTTATTCAAATCGTGTCAAAACAAGTAAATGATCAATATGGTGCTTGTACGGTATCAACCAATATCGGAGAGTATCAGAGTAATAAGCATCTACATTGGCATGTGCATTATGGAAACCGTATTAAGTATAAAGATGGGACTTGGTGTTGATAATTTTGAAAGATATAGAGAAGAGGGATAGATATGGAAATAAGCGTAAAAGCAGCATACGACAAGCTTGCAAGCGATTATGAACATAATGTTGATACAAAAAATGCTTTTAATGCTTACTACGAAAGACCTGCAATGGTAAATCTTCTTCCGTCCGATTTAACAAATATGAAAGTGTTTGATGCTGGTTGTGCTGCAGGTTGGTATACAGCCAAGTTACTAGAACTTGGTGCAGAAGTAACTGCAACTGACATAAGTAAGGAAATGGTAGCAGCGACTCAACGGCGTGTTGGAAACAGAGCGAAAGTTCTAAATTTAGACTTAGAAAAAGAACAACCCTTTGAAAATGAATCTTTTGATTACATCATCAGTTCACTTGTCATTCACTATATAAAAGATTGGGATAAGACCTTTAGTGAATTTCATAGGATAATGAAACCAGGAGGGATATTACAATTTTCCATACACCATCCATTTATGGACATTAAATTCTCCAAAAATCAAGAGTATTTTTCTAAAGAGCTAATTGTTGATCAGTGGGAAAGGCAAGGAAAAGTAATAGATGTTCCTTTTTATCGAAGACCACTGAATGAAATAATAAATAAAACACTGGAATATTATTCGATTGAAGGAATAGTCGAACCTAAACCTACAAAAGAGTTTAAATCACTAAATCCCGAGAGTTATGAACGGCTAATAAAACAACCTAATTTTTTGATTATAAAGGCTATTAAGAAACACTAAAGATCAATAATCCGGTGCTTTCCTTATATAAGGTTAGTGCTTTTTTTAGTTAGCTTTGGATAAAAAGTTGATCAGTGTCAGGAAATTAATGATTGAATGATTGGTGGTGTGGATGTGATGGTAAGAAGTTTATTTACAATAGGAATAATTCTACAATTCACCTTCCTAATTTTGTATTTTAGTGCGATTTTATCTAAAATGAATAATGTAGGAGGTGCAATCCTGTGTTTATTCCTAAGTTTAACAAGCCTTATGGTAGGAGTACTTATATTAAAATATCATACAAATAAATTGTCATCTTTGCCTATAATTTTAACGGGGTTTTTTATGTTAATGTTTACACTAGTTACATATTTTTTAGGCGAGGCTGGATACCCGCCGTTAATTTTAATGAATTCATTATTGTATACAAGGAGAATTTTTAAATGATTAGTAGTCGTAAATATTTAATAATAATTATTACAGTTGGATTAGGCTTATTGACTGCATGTGGAGAGTCATCTGTTGAATCAAATGCTAAATCTTCGAATAATAACTCCGCTCTTAATGCAGATAGCAATTTAACTAATAAAGATGAAAGGAAAACAGAAAACTCCTTTGATGAGAATAACGGCAAAAATCAGCTAGAAGAGCAAGAAGATATGTCAAAAAAAGCATCTACAAGTAATGAAGATGGTGAGCCGTTGAAATCCGATAATACTAGCAATGAAATGATGGAAAGTAAAAAGGATGAATATCTCAAGAAACTAAATGAAATGGAAGAAACAGACCGATTTACAGAAGCTAAAACAACAATAAAAGAAATGAAAGAACAAGAAGAGGAAAGATATAAAAAGTGGGATAAGGAATTGAACGAAATCTATGGAGTGTTAAAAGATCAGCTTGATACAGATCAAATGGAAGAGTTAAGAAAACAACAGAGGGACTGGGTAACACACAGAGATGAAGCCGCAAAAGTAGCTTCACTAAAATATAAAGGTGGAACAACAGAATCATTAGAATATGTGGCGACACAAGCAACTCTTACAAGAGAAAGATGCTATGAGTTGGTTGCAAAATATATGAAATAATGCTATTTTTTATAATTTATTTCAACAGGTGTGTTAAATTTTAAACGTGTTTTCTATCAGAAAGTATATAAATTTTATGGATGATAGTTTAAAAAAGCTAAGGCTTTCGCCATTACGACTTGGCGCAAGCCTTAGTTTTTCTAATAGTTACCCAACTCTGAACCTTTAATGGTAAAATAAGGATAAATATACAACTAATAATTTGAGGAGTTAGATAAATGATTAAGGCTGTCTTGTTTGATTTAGACGGGACTTTGTTAAATCGTGACGAGTCATTAAAGGGGTTTATTGATAATCAGTACCGGCGATTAAATAAATGGTTAGGTCATATTCCAAAAGAGACATACATTTCAAGATTTATTGAACTTGACAACGGTGGGTATATTTGGAAGGATCAAGTATATCAACAGTTATCAAAAGAATACCAAATATTCGGAATTACATGGGAAGGCTTGCTTCAAGATTATATCAATGAATTTAGACATAACTGTGTCCCTTTTAAAAACTTAATTCAAATGTTGGAAGAATTAAAGAGCAGCAATCTTCAGTTAGGGATGATTACAAATGGATATGGACAATTTCAACTTGATAATATTAAAGCGTTAGGAATTGAAAATTATTTTGATGTGATCTTGATATCGGAATGGGAAGGAATAAAAAAACCTAACCCAAAAATCTTCTTAAGAGCATTAGAACAACTTAAAGTATCACCTAATCAAAGCATATTTTTGGGGGACCATCCCGAAAATGATGTTAAAGCTGCTCAAAATGTTGGAATGAAAGGAATTTGGAAAAAAGATGTTCGATGGGAAAGTGTTAAAGCTGATTTCACAGTAAATGATTTGGCAGAGCTCTTTTTAATCATTAAAAAGTTAAACGAACATTAAGTTGATACTTTAAAGCTAATTGAAACAGAGTCTTAATGAGGTCTGAGCAATAGTAGTAAGATTAAACTTATAGTATGTGAGGAAGGTGATTCTAAAGTGAAAACAGTCATTAAAGCAATTATAAGTTCAATTGTCATACATGTCACCTATATGGTTGCTGTAATGGTAGTCGGTTATATAAAAACAAGGAATTATAAACCGGATATAGAGGGTGCGTGGGAAAAGGTTGAAATACTTCAGAATGAAGTTGCCTTTGGCAAGAGTAGTTCCCCTTTTTTATATCTATTAACATTTATTGTTGTAGCGGTAATTTGTGGATGGATTATTTTCTCATATAAAAAGTTGGTGGCCAAAAAGTACTTTAATAAAATAGTCTAAATCCAAGTGAAATTTGAATCGAGGAATACATATAAAATGAAGAAGCATTTGAAGACTTTTTTTATTACCTTGTTTTTTATTGGAGGTTGTAGCAATCATTTACCAACTTACGAGTTACAAGAAAACTATCATTCGACTGTTATTGATGGTAATGAATATTCCCTCCATAAATTAATTCTTAATGATAATACCTACATTTCGGAACCAGAACAGTTTATTCAGCCTACTTATTATGATAAGTTCAAAATTGGTAAACTAATTGGCAATACAGATGAAGGAATGCAAATTTACCAAGTGGAAAACGATAAAAATAGAGTCGTTTTAAAAGGTTTTATGTATCCAGCTGATTTCTTTAAGCTAGACAGTTCTTATTAGTGAGTTATCATTACGTAATTGTCATGCAATCAATTATTGATTTCTTTATTCAAGCATCTGTTCTAAATAAAGAATAGATGCTTTTTATTTGACCGACATTCTGAAATAAATTCTAAAGTGAATTGGATATTTATGTTAAAATAAATTAATGATGTTGATGATCACTGCTTATTTACGGGGGAGTCTATGAAAATACTAAAAAAGTTGCCAAATAGTAAAGAAAATATACATATGGACCTGATTACAAATGGTTGGGTACCGATGAAAGAACCTAAGAATGTAGTTAGCGCTATTTTGTTATCTGTCCCATTAATGCTAGTCAATGCAATACTCACTATTGGAGTAATAAATATCTTTTCCACGATTTCTTTAAGCGATTTTGGACAGACATCTGATTCATTTACATTAACAATTAACCTATCTGTTATTTTATGGTTATTCTTACTTTTGATTCTACATGAATTCCTGCATTTGATTTTTATCCCAAATTTTATTAAATCAGACAAAACATTTGTAGGGATAACCATGTTTGGCGGTTTTGTGATAACAGAAGAAGCATTGTCAAAATCAAGATATATTCTCATTACAATTGCTCCTTTCATCATTATTTCAGTCATTCTGCCACTATTATTAAGTGTGTTTGGATTGTTAACACCAATTTTGAAGTTTTTAATTCTATTAAACTCATTAGCATCATCAGTTGATATGCTCAATCTTCTTCTTATCATTAAACAGATACCAAAAAATGCAATTCTAAAAAGTAACGGACCATATACTTATTGGAAACATGTACAATGAACAAAAAGTGTAAATTAAAAACTAGATAATGGCAAAATATGGGGGGAGTTAAATGATTCGTAAGTTAAATAAAGAAGACCATGAAGTAGTAATGGAGCTAATTGGTCATAAGCCGGCAGAAAATTTATTTATTATAGGTGATATCGAAGCATTTGGATATGATTCTGATATTCAGGAGGTTTGGGGACAATTTCAAAGCGACAGATTGATTGCTGTTTTATTACGTTACGACAAAAATTATATCCCTTTTAGTGAACAAAATTATGATATAAAGGGCTTTGCAGAAATTATTAATAATAACCCTGATCAACTAGAAATAAGTGGTTTAAAGCATTTAGTGGAACCTCTTCATCGATTAATAAACAGAAAGGTTAGAAAACATAGTGAAACATATTATGCTAAATGCACAAGTTTAAGTTATGAGATCTCTGAAGTTGAAATGAAACAAGTAGATAAATTACAGCCTTTAAATTATGAAGAAAATGTGGAGATGTTACGGTCAATTCCTGAATTTAGTACAGGTACTTTTAGTGTTGAAGCAAGAGAACGTGCTGAAACATATAAAACAGGGAGAACGTATATTGTCAGAAATGAACAAGGAGTAATGGTGGCCTCAGCATCTTCCACAGCGGAAAACTCTCAATCTGCTATGATCGTTGGTGTTGGAACAAGACCCGGCTATGAACGTAAGGGATATGCAACAAAATGTATGGAAAAGCTTTGCAATGAATTATTATCAGAGGGGAAATCACTTTGTTTATTTTACGATAATCCTGCTGCTGGAAAAATTTACAAGAGATTGGGCTTTAGCGATATTGGATTTTGGACAATGATTCGCTATGAATAATTAAATAGAGATTTTCCAAATGTCCCGTTTGCTCCCACTCATATGAGGGTACGAAGTAATGTAATGTTTTTTACATATAACGAGCATATGGGAGGAGCGTTTCTATGAATAGCAACGGAAAAAAGAATGAGAACAATAAAAACGAACAATTGGAACAGTTCCGGGTTAGGGATGAAGGAGAAAAACTAACAACAAATCAAGGACTTAGGGTGTCTGAAGATGAGTTTTCTTTAAAAGCTGGTGAACGCGGACCAACATTAATGGAGGATTTTCATTTTCGTGAAAAAATGACTCATTTTGATCATGAACGGATTCCTGAGCGAATTGTTCATGCACGTGGATTTGCAGCACATGGAGAATTTGAAGTATACGAATCAATGAAAAAGTATACAAAAGCGAAGTTCTTACAAGATCCGGCTGTAAAAACACCTGTTTTTGTACGGTTTTCTACAGTAGCGGGCTCACGTGGTTCAGCTGAAACAGTAAGAGATGTTCGTGGATTTGCGACAAAGTTTTATACAGAAGAAGGAAATTATGATTTAGTTGGAAATAACATACCCGTCTTTTTCATTCAGGATGCCATTAAATTTCCGGACCTAATCCATGCCGTCAAGCCAGAACCCCATAATGAGATTCCACAAGCAGCAAGTGCTCATGATACGTTTTGGGATTTTGTGGCAAATAATCAAGAGTCAGCTCATATGGTCATGTGGCATTTATCCGATCGTGCCATTCCCCGAAGTTTTAGAATGATGGAAGGGTTCGGTGTCCATACATTTAGGTTTGTGAATGATGAAGGAAAAGCACATTTTGTCAAGTTTCATTGGAAGCCTGTTTTAGGCGTTCATTCACTTGTGTGGGATGAAGCACAAAAAATTGCCGGTAAAGACCCTGATTTTCACCGTAGAGATTTGTGGGATTCAATAGAAGCCGGAAATTATCCGGTGTATGAACTAGGTGTACAGTTAATTGCTGAAGAAGATGAATTTGCATTCGATTTTGATGTACTTGATCCAACAAAAATTTGGCCTGAAGAAGATATACCAGTCAAAATTATTGGAAAGATGACATTAAATCGGAATGTAGATAATGTGTTTGCAGAAACGGAGCAAGTAGCATTTCATCCAGGTCATGTCGTACCAGGTATTGATTTTACAAATGATCCATTGCTGCAAGGACGCTTATTTTCCTATACAGATACCCAATTACTTCGTCTTGGAGGTCCGAATTTTCATGAGCTGCCTATAAACCGTCCAGTTTGTCCATTTCATAATAATCAACGAGATGGCTACGGTCGTCAAACCATTAACGTTGGACAGGTAAGCTATCATAAAAATTCTTTAGCAGCCAATACTCCGGATCCTGCAAGTAAAGACGAAGGAGGTTATGTGCATTATCAGGAAAAAGTAGAGGGACGCAAGGTTCAAAGTAGAAGTGAAAGTTTTAAAGATCATTTCTCACAAGCTACAATGTTCTGGAACAGCATGAGCGAGCCTGAGAAAGAACATATTATTGAGGCGTTTTCCTTTGAGCTAGGAAAAGTAAAAAGCAAATCTGTTCAGCAGCAGGTAGTTGATATGTTCGCGAATGTTAATGTAGAGTTAGCCTCTGTTGTTGCATTATCAATTGGTGCCACACCACCTAAAGAGGGTGGATCAAACATAACAAAATCCTCTCCTGCTTTAAGTCAGTTAAATACAAAAATATTGCCGAATACTCGTAAAGTTGGAGTCATTATCGGCCCTAATTTTAATGGAGAAGATGTAGTAGAGGTTTGTCATGCTTTAAAAGCAGAAGGAATTATAGTTGAAGTGATCAGTGATAAGCTTGGAATTCAGAAAGGGCTTGATGGCACAGAACTAACTGTTGATCATACATTCTTAACTAGCGATTCAGTGCTGTTTGATGCGATTTATGCTGCTGGTGGAAAAGATGTAAGTCAAAAATTCAAAGAACAAGCTGCTTATTTTATTAAGGAAGCATTCTCTCATTTCAAAGCCGTCGGGGCGTCAAGTGAAGGCATAAGCTGGCTGCCAAAGGGTGTGATGGGAGACAGTCCGGGAGTAATACTTGAAGATGATAATATGAATAAATTTGCTCAGGACTTTGTCCAAGCAATTTCTAGTCATCGCCACTGGAACCGTGATGTTGCTAAATAAAAATAATCTTTAGATAGAGGAATCCATTAACCTTGGGTTTCTCTATTTTATGTCATTCTAAATTTTTATACCTTCCACTAAATTTTTAGGAGATCTATCTTCCATAAAACATAGTTGTGCCTCTAAAATAATATTGCAGATGGCAGACGTATCCTGCGACATATATTTTTAATCATATTATTTGACCAATATCTCTACACACTGATTTAATAAATATAGTATGTTATTAATTGTATGACAGTCTTGATTTATTCAAATATACGTGAGTAAAACGACTAATTCTTATTGGAATACAGACATTAAAAACAAAACGATCTATTAGTAAATTGGAAAATGAAAAGTTTCGTGTATTTATTAAAGAAAATATTTGAGTTCGTTTCATTAATTTGAAATAATTAGTATGATGAAATAGTAGATAGTCGAGGAAATTGGTTATTAAAATGGTATATTTTATTTCTAAAAAATAAAATGAAATGTAATTGGAAAGTCCACAACAGATGTGTATGATTTTATTTCAAAATATCACACAAGATATACTCATTAGTTTATACATTCTTATTATATTTAATGGTGTTCATTTTTTTCGTCACCTTCTACCATCTAGAAAAATGCTTGTGTAAGGAATGCACCAATTTCAGACCTAAACGGAGGATTATTGATGAATGAACAAAAGGTATTGATTAAAGATGCAATGGTAGTACTAAAGGAAACAAGTCGAACATTTTACATACCGATTATGTTTTTAAAGAAAGAATTGAAAGACGCAGTAGCAGTAGCTTACTTAGCAATGCGTGCTATTGATGAAATTGAAGATCACGAAGAAATGCCTAATGATGTGAAAGCGTATTTACTTTCAGAGATAAGCCAGTTATTACTTGAGGATAATTTTAGTCATCAAAAATATGGTGCTTTAGTTGGCCCATATGCCGAAGTACTACCAGAAGTGACATTGCGTCTAGCAGATTGGTTATTGTTAACTCCAGACGGGGCGAAAAAGAATATTCAAGAAGCTACGAGCGAAATGGCTGCAGGGATGGCGAAATGGGCAAAAGCAAATTGGAAAATCCAAACACGAGATGATCTAGATGACTATACCTATTATGTTGCTGGTCTTGTTGGGGTTATGTTATCAGATCTTTGGAAATGGCATGACGGAATTGAAACAGATCGGAATTTAGCCATCGGATATGGACGGGGCCTACAGGCAGTTAATATTTTGCGTAACCAGGAGGAAGATTTGGATCAGCGAGGGGTAAGATTTATCCCAAATGGTTGGACTCAGGTTGAGTTAATGGCATATGCCAATGAAAATTTAAACATGGCAAATGAATATATGAAGAGTATCAATAAAAGGCCCATACTATTGTTCTGCCGTTTACCTTTAGCAATCGCTCATAAAACATTGAAAGCAATAAAAGACGGTCGTGAAAAAATCAGTCGAATTGAAGTAGAAGAGACGGTACAAGAGGTACAGGCAGACTTGTAATCGTAACTTGTTTAACACGTTTAAAGAGTAAGTTGAATTCCCAGCATGAAACAGATGAAACGAGATGGATATATCATGACAATAAAATGGATTGAAATGACAGAGAATCATTTATTTTACTTTGAAACGGCGATGAAATTATATGATCAAGCATTTCCAATTGAAGTGAGAGAACCACAAGAGGTTTTTCTAAAAAGTTTGCGATTGGCAAAATTAAATAAGCCCAATCCATTTCATTTCCTGATAGGATTAGAAGGTGATCAGCTTGTATCATTTGCAACAGGGCACTATTTTGCTGATGTGAATACAGGTTTCATTGTATATATTGTTACGAACCCACATGTGCGAAGTAACGGGTTAGGTACGAAAACACTATTAAAAATAGAAGAGTTACTTAAGAAAGATGCCATTACAGCAGGTAACTCGTCACCAAGAGCTATGATCTTGGAAACTGAAACACAAGAAATGGTACATACCCAGAAAGAAAAGGAAGATTGCATTAAAAGAAATAGATTTTTTCTAAGAAATAAGTATGAAAAATACGATGAAATTAACTATTTACAACCAGCACTTCATGATGAGGTGGAAGAAATACCACTTAATCTTTATATTAAGAATTTACACAAAACGAAACTAAGTAAGGAAGAAGTAACAGAAATTATTTGCGCAATTTATAAAGAGAAATACTCACTAGTGAATGAAATTGATAAAAATGTCCTTAATCATTGCCTTAAGAAGATGAAAATTGAAAATGTAGAATACTTTGTTTAGTCAAAAAACGCATGACAATATTTTAAAAGTCATGCGTTTTTATTATTGGAAACTCACCAAAAAAGGTTAAAGTTACCATTTATTTATGATAAAATGTTTGTAATCTTATAGAAGAGGTGAGGTTAGATGAGTGAAGTTGAGCAGAGTACAAAGTTAGATCTTGAGAGAATCATTTTTATTGGGAGAACATATGAAGAATACTTGAATATGTTCCGGCTTTCAGTAGAAGAATTGAAAGGAAAGAAAATACTGGATTGTCCAGCAGGGGCTTGTTCATTTACAGCAGTAGGTAACAGATCAGGTTTAGATGTAACAGCTTGTGACATTGCCTATTTTCACTCTGCTGAAGACCTAAGAAGAAAAGGTATAGAGGATATTGACCATGCTATGGAACATATGCAAAAAGCCCATAAGAATTTTAAATGGGATTATTTTTTAGATATTGAGGGGCTAAGGAATCAACGTTTAAATGCTCTTCAAGAATGTTCCAAGGATATGAAAGACTCCGGCGGAAAATACATTCCCGCTACACTGCCTACTTTACCGTTTGGAAATGAAGAGTTTGATATCATTCTCTCTGCCCATTTTCTATTTATGTATGGAGATCGATTAGATTACCAATTTCATATAGAGTCAATAAATGAATTGGTGAGGGTGACGAAAGAGGAGGTCCGAATTTTTCCATTAGTGGATTTAGAGGGAAAAAGATATGAACATTTAAATAAAGTAACTAGTTATTTGGAGGACAATGGACTTACAGTTAAAGAAGTGAAAGTTCCTTATGAATTTCAGTTAAACGCTAACTCAATGTTAATAATACACAAAGGTTAGTACTAAATGGGGGCAACGTAGAAGCGGTGCCCCTTTTTTAAGCACCAAATGGTCATATCCTGAAGAACAACGGGTTATTAGTTGCATTCTTACAACAGAGGTATGTATGGAGAAAATCTTTCATAGTTTATAATACGCTGACGAACGCTTCTCTAAAATGGAATGTTTTGAAATTGGTAAATCGAGGAGGAATTTCATTGGGAACTGTATATTCGTCTATACTTCCAAAACATGAAGAATTTATTAAAAAACAAAGAATCTTTTTTGTAGGTTCAGCACCTTTAGATGAAGACGGGCATGTTAACATATCTCCAAAAGGCTATGATGTTCTGAGAATATTTTCACCAAATGAGGTAGCATATTTAGATTTAACGGGTAGTGGAAATGAAACGAGTGCCCATTTAATAGATAACGGTAGAGTGACGTTTATGTTCTTAGCTTTTGAAGGACCACCTATGATTCTACGACTATATGGTAGAGGGAAGGTAATATTGCCTGAATCATCGGAATGGGATAATATGGCTAAACACTTTGAAATCCTTCCCGGTTCACGTCAAATTGTACACGCGAAAATTGATACAGTAAAAACGTCATGTGGATTTAGTGTCCCTTTTTATTCATATAATGGTGAGAGGGATACTCTAAAGCAGTGGGCTGAAAATAAAAGTGAACAAGACTTAGAAAACTACTGGAAAAAGAAAAATTCTATCAGTATGGACGAAATCGTAACACCAATTGGGAAAAAGTTTAGTTAACTTTACTCTATTTTTTGAAGTGAATGATTTGTCATTATATCACAATATTTGAGGTGAAAATAAATTGTTTTTAGATAAAATTGGCGGTGTTTTTATTCCGGTTAGTAACATTGAACAAGCACGTGATTGGTATTGCGATATATTAGACTTGCCAACAGATGGAGAAATACACTTTGGCCATATATATGTTCTACCGTTAAACGGACAAAATATTATCCTCGATAGTAAAATATATGCACCCGAACATATACATAAAGTTCCAGCTTTTCAACTTCTAACAGATGATATTAAACGTTCATATGAATATTTGAAACAAAAAAATGTTCATATAACAACTGAAATTGAAAATGGACATTGGTTTAACTTTAAAGATCTGGATGGAAATATAATCATGGTTTGTAAATAATCCAATGAACATATGATTTTTGACCCTTAACAATTTGGCACTTTAAATAAGAGAAGTAAAATATGTTTTTATTTTATAGAAATGGAGAGCATTTGGAATTTCACCAAGTGCTTTTACTACTATATGGGGATGATGAAATGAATAGCGCTATAAGACCAAAAAATGTTGCGATATTGATATATGAAAATGTTGAAATTTTGGATTTTACTGGTCCTTATGAAGTGTTTCTAGTAGGAAGCAATAGAGGAAATGACTTTTCAGTGTATACAGTAGCAGAGGAGAAACGCCCTGTTCATGCATTAGGAAACCTTAGTATAAACCCTACTTACTCCATTCATAAATGCCCGTCTCCTGATATTCTGATTATTCCTGGTGGTTGGGGCTCAAGAAAAGAAATGCATAATCGGAATCTCACCAACTGGATAAATGAAACATCTAATGAAGCCGAACTCGTATTATCTGTTTGTACGGGTGCATTATTATTAGCAAAAGCAAATTTATTAGAAGGATTAAGACTTACAACGAATCAGAATGCGCTAAATGAGTTAAAAGAAGTTGCTCCTACATCTGCTGTAATCGTTGAGAATGCTCGTTATATCGATAATGGGAAAATTATTTTATCTGCAGGTGTATCTGCTGGTATCGATATGTCTTTGTATGTAGTAGAAAAATTATTAGGAAACGAAAGAGCCTTACAAGCTGCAAATCTTATGGAGTATGATTGGAAGATATAATGATCTATCGCAAAAATATTATTTTAATGAGAGATAAAAGGTTATTAGGCATTCTTTGTGGAAAACAATTATATAGTAATCATTACAGTAAGGAGTGTATAACCTATGTGCAGAAACATCCGAACACTATTTAATTTCAGCCCATCAGCTACTGATGAGGAGATTCATGCGGCTTCTCTTCAATATGTCAGAAAGATCAGTGGATATAACAAGCCTTCAATGGCAAATGAAGAAGCGTTTAACCAGGCGGTTAATGAGATTGCTATGATATCTAAGAATCTACTAAATACACTTGTAACCAATGCAGGGCCACGCAATCGTGAGGTTGAGGCAGAACGTGCTCGCATCAAAGCAGCTAAAAGGTATGGAACTAAATAGGGGACTATAGATAAATTGGGAGTGTAGATGATGAAAAACATCTATCTAGTTAGGCATTGTGAAGCAGAAGGGCAACATCCTGAATCACCGCTTACAGAAATAGGTCATAAACAAGCTTTGGAACTATCCCGTTACTTTTCCCATATAAATATACACCATATTATTTCTAGTCCTTATAAACGGGCAATTGAATCAATTCACCCTTTGGCATATAGGCTTAATTTAAAGGTTGAAGTTAATAAAAATTTGACTGAGCGTGTACTGAGCAACAACAATCTTACTGATTGGTTAGATAAATTAAAATTAACTTTTGATGATATGGAAATAAAATATGAAGGCGGAGAATCAAGTCAAGAAGCAATGAACAGAATAGTTGAGATTGTGGAAGAAGTTTTCGAAAATGAAGAAAACAATACCATAATCGTTACTCATGGAAATTTAATGTCATTACTTCTAAAGCATTATAACAATACCTTTGGTTTTGATGATTGGAGAAATCTAACCAATCCGGACGTATATTTATTAAGTGGCGTAAACAAAAAAATGACTTATAAAAGGTTATGGAAGTAATCTTATAATTTAAAGACTAGTATGAAAATGTTATAAATTAAGAGTTTTTATGAACTTTTCCTTATTAAGATATAGTGAAGTGAGGTGTAATATTGCATTATCAAGAATATGGAGATAAAAATGCTACACTAATGGTTTTCTTGCACGGCGGAGGAGTCAGCAGTTGGATGTGGGATAGGCAGATTCAATATTTCAAGCATTATCATTGTGTTACATTCGACTTGCCTGAACAAGGAAAAAGTAATAATATGAAGGGTTTTTCAATAAAGAATAGCGCAGAGAGAATGATTGAACTAATAGGTGAAATAGGTAGCGGAAAAGAAGTCATTGTGATTGGATTCTCACTAGGAGCACAAGTAGCAGTTCAAATGCTGAGTATGAATTCGAATTTGATCACATACGCAATGATAAATAGTGCATTGGTCAGACCTGTTTCAATTGTTAAAAAATTGATTAATCCTGCTGTTAAGTTAACATTTCCTCTAACGAAAATTAAATCATTTTCAAAATATCAGGCAAAATCGTTATTTGTTGGTGAGGAATATTTTGACACCTATTACAAGGAAAGTTCAAATATGAAATGTGATACACTTATTAGAATACTAGAAGAAAATATGTCATTTACTTTACCAGAAGAGTTTTATAAAGTTAAAAGCAAAATACTTGTTACTGTTGGTGAAAAAGAAAGATCAATTATGATTAAATCAGCAAAAGATATCGTTTCAGCTAATACAAATTGTACAGGGATTATAATGCCTAACATTGGTCACGGAATATCTTTTATTAATCCGAATTTATTTAATCAGATAATTGAAACATGGATACAAAATGATCATCTCCCTAAAGATATGATTAGAATAAATTGAAATAAAAGAGGTGTTTTAATGATTTGGTTATTACTACTAATACCTGTTTTAATAATAGGGGCTATAGCTATATATTTTGAAAAAAAATCTGGGATGACACCGCCAAATGAAAATATACAGGATGAAAAGCTCGGGGAAGTAATCAATCAAAATGGCATCAATTCTAATGGTACACACGGTACAGATTGATATCAAATAATAAAGTTTTCTTTCATTACTCCATTCGAAAAGTAGTACTTAATGCAATTAGACTAGGATGAGCCAGAAGGAAAAAACCAGCTGCTTTTTATATAAGCACCTGGTTAATTATTAAATATTCTCCTGTATTAACCCATCAATTATATTTTCCCTTTTAATCTTTTGGATGGAGTAAAGCATAGCAGAGCCAACGATAATAAAAATCACAGCAATTACGAATAAGATATTTAACCATGGAAGCTGAAAATTATATTCAAATGTTCGTTGTAATGACCAATATATAAGGAACATCACAATTCCACTTATAGGTAGGCCGTATAATAATGCCTTTACACCGTAAAAAATACTTTCGTAATAAATCATTTTATTAAATCCTCTTGGAGTTAACCCAACGGATTTTAACATGGCAAATTCTCTTTTTCTTAATGAAATACTTGTAGAGATCGTATTGAAAATATTTGCGATTGAAATTAAAGAGATTAAAGCGATAAAGCCGTACGTAAATACAGAAAGAAAGAGGATAAGCTGTTGTTCATTTTGTTTTTGCTTGTAAACATTGTATATATATACATTTGAAGAGGTGGCATCTTCGATTTCTTTTTGTGTTGTTAGTGGATCGGAACTATTTAAAAATAGATAAGTTTCAACCAGTTGTTTTACTTCTTCATTACCACTTGTTAATTTGTCGAACGTTTTTTGCGGAACGATAATATCTAAACCGCCAAGGCGAGATGAAATGACTCCAAATGGTACTTGATCAGTTAATGCTCCAATCTTTAGTTCAGGTAATAATACATGCTCCTCTGTCTCATAGTTTTTTAAGACTACATCAATCTTTTCGCCAGGTTTTGCTTCAATCGAGTTTGTTTCAATAAATTTACCTGTATTAAAATCCTGATAGGAAATTTTGTCGATAACAATAGCTTTTGGCTTGTCTGTATCCGTGAAACTTGCTGCATCTGTTCCAGTTGATTCCGCATATTCTCGGAAATTTGTTTCATCTAAACCATACAAATTTACGTAATACTCATACTTTCCATTATCGAGTGGAAGGTTTTCTTTTTCTATCATCTCCTTTAATAAATCGGGAAGAAATTCTTCATGGATGTCTGCGTTTAGTTGAATTCTAGTTTGTACACTAGCATCGGTGACATCATCTAAATGGGAGAAAGGCTTTAGGTCATCGATTGTCATGTTACTTCCAGATACTTGAATATCATAATTAATTCCATCTTGTGAAAGCTCGGCAGATTTACTTATGCTATCTGTGAAAAAAGAGACAGATAAGTAGAGAACAATACTTATGATAAGTGAGAAAACAGTTACCCGATACCTTTTTTTATTACGTTTTACGTTTTTTAAGCCAATTTCTGCTTCAATCCCGAACATTTTTCGGACGAGTTTAGATGTTTTAATGGTTTTACCTGTTAATTTGATATCCTGTGTTTGACGAATGGCGTCAATGGCAGAGATTTTTGATGCTTTTCGTGCAGGTAAATAAGTTGAGATGAAAATCGTAATGATCGAAACAAAGCAAGCAATAAGGAAAGAATAGGGTGTCATAACAACTTCCAGATTCTCAGCACCATCTCCTATAGCACCTTTAAGGTATGTGTTAATATACCAAAAGGTAGCGGCAATCCCACCTAGTCCGGCAATCATTCCAATTGGGATGCTAATTGAACCAATAAGACTTCCTTCAAAAAATACAGAGTTACGCTTTTGTTTTTTCGTAGCACCTACACTTGAAAGCATACCTAAATGTCTTGCGCGTTCGGAAACACTTATGGCAAAAGCATTATATATCAAGGCTACTGAGCCTATAATTATGACGACCATAATAATTGTGGCTAGAGAAAATAAGGTTGTTCTCAAATTATCATTATCAGTAACACCATCATAGCGCAGTAATGCATCATTATATTCCACTTTGTCGATTTTCTTTTCCTTTTTGATCTTTTCTACCTTGTTATACAGTGACCCATCCACCTTATTCAAGACAACAAAGGCATCTATTAAATCATGTTGAGTTAATAATGTAGAATTTGTATAGTTTATCACTGTGTATCCAGGAGACCATGTCGGTTCCATTATAGGTCGTTTCATCATTCCGACAATGGTGAAGGTTTCTGTTTCTTTGATTTGTAGAGTTTCTTTTCCGGTCTCCTCATCTTGTTGGAGCGGATCATTTTGTTTTAACGGAGATTCAGCTCCCGGTACGAGCCTTTGTCCAATTTCCAGCTTGATTGTGTCTCCGATATTGTAGTCGACTCCAGCATCTTGAATAATCTCTTCAGAAATAATGACCTCATTTGCAGTTTTCGGAAGTCGACCCTCGCTGACCTCAATTGGAAATTGATTAAAGCCTTGTTCATTGTATTCTTGTATAAATAAATAGGGTTTATTCCTATTTTGTGAGTTTTCTAAAGGAGAATAACCAAGTTCATTCGCAATGACAAGTTTGCTTGTTGTTTCATCATCTGCAATCGATTCCAGCTGTTTCTTGGTTATATCCATATATTGCACATGCCATTCACCGGAGGAGGAAATGGTTTGTCTTTTCATAAAATCAAGAAACGAAACTCCTAAGGTTGCAACAGCCGTAATCATGGCAACTGATATAATCACGCCAATGATCGTTATAAGTGTCCTTCTTTTATTCTTTTTTAAGTGTCTACCTGTTAACTTATTCACAATATTCATGAACGAATCACCTCATCCTTGGCAATTCTTCCGTCTTCTATGGAAATGATGCGATCGGCTTGAAGAGCTATCCGTTCATCATGTGTGATGACAATAAGTGTTTGATTAAATGTTTTGTTAAACATTTTTAAAAGTTCCATGATTTCTTCACTATTTTTACTGTCTAAATTACCGGTAGGTTCGTCCGCGAGCATAATCGCAGGATTGCTTATTAATGCTCGACCGATTGATACACGTTGCTGTTGACCACCTGATAGCTGATTTGGTAAGTGACCGAGACGATGGTTCAAGCCCAGTTTTCCAACAATTTCATCAAATTGCTTTTGGTCAACTTTATGTTCATCTAATAGCAATGGTAATGTGATATTTTCTTCAACAGTTAAAATAGGGATCAGGTTATAAAATTGATAGATTAATCCAATTTGCCTTCTTCTAAAGATAGCTAGCTGTGTTTCATTTAAATTATATAAATCGGTACCATCGATATACACTTTACCGCTGGTAGGTTGATCTACTCCACCAAGTAAATGAAGCAAAGTTGATTTTCCAGATCCGGATGGACCGATAATGACGACGAATTCACCTTTGTTTATTGAGAATGACACATTATCTAACGCTGTTACAGCTGTTTCTCCCTTACCGTACACTTTAGACAGATTTTCTATTTGTAGAATACTCATTATATTACCTCCAGTTCATTTGTAATTATAGTATATCTGCCTAAAATGACGATTGAGTGACTCTTAAGTGACATTTTAGTCACTTAGATTGATTTGAATCCAAGTGCTATATGATCTGTTTATAAAACTTGATTAAGAAGGTTGTTCCTTCACCAATCTCACTTTTCACTTCAATGTCTCCTTGTTGACTCTTTATAATGCTATATGACAAGGCCAATCCGATTCCGACACTTTCGTCTCCAGCATTTTTGCCTTTATAGAATCGTTTGAAAATATAAGGAAGGTCTTCTTTTGGTATTCCTTTTCCTGAATCTTGAATCTTCAATTCTGTGTATAAAGTATTTTCAACAAAAGATATTGATATAGATCCGCCTTCATCGGTATGTTCAATACAGTTTTTCAGAATATTAATAAGGGCTTCTGAGGTCCAATTCAAGTCAACTAGAAATGAAACATCATTATCACCACTTATCTCTAGAGAGACCTGTTTGATATCCATTGGGATAAGGACAGATTGTACAGCTTTTTGCACTAAAACGTTAGCGGGAACGATGTCTTTTTTGAATTGAACAATATCTGCATCAATTTTGGCTAATTTTAATAGGGATGTGACGAGCCATTCAATTCTTTCCAGTTGTGACTGGATGTTGTGAGTAAATTCTTTCCGTTTAGCAACGTCAAGATTTGGATGGCTTAACAAATCAGCCATCACCATCATAGATGTTAATGGAGTTTTTAGCTGATGGGAGATGTCTGAGATCGCATTCGTTAACCGAACTTTGTCTTGTTGCAAATATGAGCTTTGTTCAGAAAGCATTAATGTAACTTTATAAATGTCATTTTTTAAAATGCTTAATTCACCTTCAACATTATCACGGATATCCAGGTTAAATTCTCCATTTGTTATTTTACGCAAATAGTTTGAAAGCTTTTCAATCTCGCGATACCGCCATTTGGTAAAGTAGAAAAAAACAATCACGAATATTGTTGTTGTTAAAAATATGTATAAAGCCACAGGCAAAGAAAAAAGGAAAATTGCCAGGACTGTTGAAGCCATATAAATACTTGTGAGAATGATCAAAAAGACTTGTATTTCACGATTACGCAGCATTCTTAATCACCAACCTTGTAACCCATACCACGGACTGTTTTAATAATGATAGGATTACGAGGGTTATCCTCAAGCTTTTCTCGCAGTCTTTTAATATAGACTGTGAGTGTATTATCATTAACAAATTCACCAGCGACGTCCCATATCCGTTCTAAAAGCTGGTTTCTTGTTAATACTTGTCCAATATGATTGGCAAAAATCAAAAAAAGCCGATATTCTAAGGCGGTAAGCAATATTTCTTCACCGTTTTTATAAACTTTTCCTTCCAACGTATTAATTTGGATATTTTCAAGTTCTATTATTGATTTTGGTTTCGTTTGTATGTGTTTGTCATATCTTCTGAAAACAGACTTAATCCGTGAGATAAGCTCGCGAATACGAAAGGGCTTCGTAATATAATCATCTGCTCCCATGTCTAAGCCCATCACCACATTTACTTCATCATCTAATGCTGTTAGAAAGATAACGGGTTTATCACTGCGGTTTTTTACCATTTCACACAACTCATAACCGCTGCCATCTGGCAAGGATAAATCTAACAAACATAAATCTATTTCTGCTAATCTTTCCCTGACCACAGCTTTCGCTGATTCAGCACTATGACATGTAACCGTTTCATATCCATCCGCTTGTAATGAATATTCCAAACCTGAAGCGATTGTTTTATCATCTTCAACTAATAAAATTTTCATATTGAGAACACCCTACCATTTAGTTAGTTTTCTAGATTAATCCTAGTTTATCATCATGTTAGTGTCAAAACACTTTAAATGATCATTTAATGAGAAGAATTAATGAGGGAAAAATTAAACATATAAAATTAAAAAGAGTTGGATTTTTAAGTAAACTATGATGTATAATATGCAATAACATTTTAATAACTGATAATTCTAAGAAGAGGAGAGTAGTAATCACTATTCGATATAGAGAGCCGGGAATGGTGGGAGCCTGGTACGAAATTGATTATGAAGCGCACCTCGGAGAAGGCTTATTGAAATCTCATCATGTAGATAAGTCCGGTCATGACCGTTACAATTTCAAGCTGGCTATTTTAGCAAATAGAGTGGTACCGCGAGTTTAACCCTCGTCTCTAATATATTTAGAGACGGGGGTTTTTTAATTTTTTTATAAAGTACAGACATTAAACAAGGAGAATTGAAAATGAAGTATAAACAGATCATAATTTCTACAATTTATGAAACTTTAACAAAAATAGGAATTAGCTCTTTATCAAAAGATGAAGTCGGCAAAAAGTTAGAAGTTCCTCCAAAACAAGAAATGGGTGATTATGCATTTCCCTGTTTTGTATTAGCAAAAGAGTTGAAGAAAGCTCCAGCACAAATTGCACAAGAACTTAGTTTTCTTATTAACCATGAGTATATCGAAAGAGTAGAGGTTGTTGGCCCCTACGTGAACTTCTTTTTAGAAAAGCAAAAGGCTGGAAATGAAGTTGTCATGAAAGTACTTAACGAAAAAGACAGTTTCGGAGAATTATCGATTGGCCATCATAAAAAAGTTACGATTGATTTATCATCTCCTAATATTGCAAAGCCTTTTTCAATGGGACATTTACGTTCAACTGTAATCGGAAACTCATTAGCAAATATTATGGAGAAATGTGGCTATACCGCAATAAGAATTAATCATTTAGGTGACTGGGGTACACAATTCGGAAAGTTAATTACAGCTTATAAAATATGGGGAGATGAAGATAGGGTTAAGCAGGAACCGATTAAGGAGTTACTTTCTTTATATATTCGGTTTCATGAAGAAGTTGAACATACTCCAGGGCTTGAAGATAACGGTCGCTCTTGGTTTAAAAGATTGGAAGACGGGGATAAAGAAGCATTATCGTTGTGGAAATGGTTTCGTGAAGAGTCATTAAACGAATTTGAACGAATTTATAACCTTATGGATATTGAATTTGACTCGTTTAATGGAGAGGCTTTTTATAATGACAAGATGGATGCTGTTGTAAAAGAGCTTGAAACAAAAAGCCTATTGTCAGAATCAGAAGGAGCAATGGTTGTTTCATTAGATGAGTATGATCTACCACCTTGCTTAATAAAGAAATCAGATGGAGCTACTTTGTACGCAACAAGAGATTTAGCAGCAGCTCTATACAGAAAAAGAGAGTATCATTTTTCTAAAGCGTTATATGTTGTAGGTAATGAGCAATCTCTTCATTTTAAACAAGTATTTCACGTTTTAAACAAGCTTGGGTATGATTGGTCAAAAGATATGCACCATATACCATTCGGCATGATGTTGAAGGATGGAAAAAAGATGTCAACACGAAAAGGAAAGGTTGTCCTTTTAGAGGAAGTGCTTCAAGAAGCTATTAAACTTGCAGCCCAAAATATCGAATTACGTAACCCGAATTTTGATGGAAAAGAGATAGTTGCAAAGATGGTTGGGGTTGGGGCAGTTATTTTCCATGATTTAAAAAATTACCGCTTAAACGATGTTGAATTCTCTCTAAAAGAAATGTTAACTTTTGAAGGAGAAACAGGACCCTACGTACAATATACACATGCACGTGCATGCTCTATTTTACGAAAGGCAAAAGGGAAGGATCAATCATCTTCTTCCATAAATGCTTACAATGATGAGAAGGCCTGGACAGTCATATCTTTATTAATGAAATTCGAAGAAGTGATTATGCAGGCATATGCCCAGTTTGATCCTTCTCAAATTGCGAAGTATACGATTGATCTTGCACAAGCTTTTAATAAATACTATAGTTCTGTTCGAATCCTAGAGGAAGACGAACATCAATATGCAAGAATACAATTAGTTGAGGCAGTAACGATTGTTCTAAAAGAAGGCCTGCGTATATTGGGAGTTAAAGCTCCTGAACAAATGTAAGAAGATCGTGGTAGAATTAAGAAGAAAGTTTAACTGAAGGGGATGTTGCAAATCAATGGATTTTGAATTAGTTATGCAGGAACTTGAAGCACTAGGAAAAGAACGAACAAAAAATACTTATAGAAGAAATGGTGCACATGAACCGGTTTTTGGTGTAGCTACCGGAGCGATGAAGCCGATCGCAAAGAAAATCGGGAAAAACCAGCCTTTAGCGGAGCAGCTATACGCGACAGGTAACTATGATGCTATGTATTTTGCCGGTATTATTGCAGATCCCACAATCATGACTGAGGCAGACTTTGACCGCTGGATTGATGCTGCGTATTTCTATATGTTGTCTGATTATGTTGTTGCTGTTACTTTGTCTGAAACCGATATTGCGCAGACTGTAGCAGATAAATGGATTGAAAGCGGTGAAGAACTTAGAATGTCAGCAGGCTGGAGCTGTTACTGTTGGCTTTTAGGGAATCGGTCAGACGCTGAATTTAACGCAGACAAGATTGCCGGTATGCTTGACCAGGTAGAAAAAACAATTCATGATTCTCCTGAACGAACAAAATCAGCTATGAATAATTTTATATATACAGTAGCGGTTTCCTATTTGCCTCTACATGAAAAGGCTGTCCAAACCGCGAAGACAGTTGGACCAGTTGAGATTAAACGGGA
Source organism: Bacillus sp. J37 (assembly GCF_000518865.1). GTDB lineage: Bacteria > Bacillota > Bacilli > Bacillales > Bacillaceae > Metabacillus. The sequence goes on from NZ_JAEK01000036.1 coordinate 36,722, forward strand.
CAAGAAGAAAAGTAATATTCTCCTTGCTTCAGAAAATATCAAAAAGGAAATAGATAGAGGAAAGCTTGGTTTCAAACGTAAATATGTAAGATGTTAGTAATTTAATTACACCTACAGAAACGTAATTTATATAGTAGATTCATCATTAGTAACTAAACCTTAAGACGTCTTAGATCCTTAATTTTAAGGATTTGAGGCGTTTTTTATTCTAGATTGCATAGTTTGTATATTCAAAAGAATAGTTAAAATATTTGACACATATATAGGAAAATACAATCTTTGATAAATTTTCTTTAGATGACAAATAATACTATATAATTAGAAGCTTTGAAGGTGGTTGGTGTATCGAAGTGTTTAAAAAATTCCGTTTCCATCAAAAAAAAAACAAACCTACATATACGAATTTTCAAAATATGCATGTTTTAGAAAACAACGATAAGTTTGGGGTAGATATTGATCGTAATATTAATAAGGTAAAGGAACTACTTGAAACAAATGATGACATTGTTTTTAGAGAGATTGTTGTTTTTATTGAGAAACCTCTAAAAGTGTTTATTTGTTATTTTTCAACTTTATCTAGTAATGAATACATTAACGAGTTTGTTATAAAACCACTACAAGAACTAAATTTGAACAATAACCGAACAACTTATTCAGAAAAAGGTAACTTAGATATTGTGAAAAATAATGTATTGGATGTTGGCAGTCTTTCAGAACACTCAGCAATTGATTCGGTAGTAAACCAAATATTGTCCGGCAAGGCTGCGCTATTCATAGATGGTTCAGATTCTGCCCTGATAATTGAAGCACAGGGGTTTGCTATGAGAAATGTTTCAGAACCTGATACAGAGTCAGTTGTAAGAGGCCCAAGAGAAGGTTTTACTGAAAATATTGAAGTTAATACAGGATTAATTAGAAGGAAAATCGTTAATCCAAAGCTTTATTTTGAAAAGTTTACAATTGGTAAACAAACTCATACAAAAATACGTATTGCTTATATTGAGGGGATTGTCAATAAGAAGGTTGTCCAAGAAGTAAAAGCAAGATTAGAAAAAATTAATATTGATTCTATTTTAGAGTCCGGTTACGTTGAACAACTTATTGAAGACCATCCAACATCTATTTTTCCTACTGTCGGGAATAGTGAAAAACCAGATATTATTGCTGCGAGGTTATTGGAAGGGAAAGTAGCTATATTATGTGACGGTACTCCATTTGTTTTATCTGTTCCTTACATGTTTGTGGAAAACTTTCAAATTAGTGAAGACTATTACTCACGTCCTTATTTTGCCTCTGCGATCCGATTATTAAGGCTGCTTTCATTGTTCCTTACCGTCACAATTCCTGCATTTTATGTGGCACTTACTAGCTATCATCATGCCATGATTCCAACAGTTTTGTTAACGTCTATGGCTGCGGCTGAAGAAACCGTTCCATTTCCAGTTTTGATTGAAACATTATTAATTGGCACTGCATTTGAAATTTTAAGAGAAGCCGGGGTTCGTTTACCAAGACCGGTGGGTTCAGCCATCTCAATTGTTGGTGCGTTAATTATCGGTGAAGGAGCCGTACAGGCTGGTCTTGTGAGTGCCCCTATGGTTATAGCAATGGCCCTAACAGGTATTTCCAGTTTTATTGTCCCTGCTATCAATGATGCTGTTGTATTATCAAGGTTATTTTTCGTATTACTTGCCGGTATTCTCGGTTTATATGGTGTATTAATAGGGTTTTTGATCATATTAGCTCATATGTGTTCATTACGTTCCTTCGGTACACCCTATTTAGCACCACATGCTCCGATTATTTTACGGGAGTGGAAAGATACGTTAATAAGAGCCCCGCTATGGAAGATGAATCAAAGACCCCAATCCATTACATGGGAACATGAGACAAATCGTCAAGGTACAAACCAAAAGCCCAAAGCTTCACCATGGGAAAATGGAAGTGAAGAAAATTGAAGCGGATTGTTTTCATTTTAAGCTGTTTGTTTTTATTAGTTGGTTGTTGGGATCGGAGAGAATTGAAAGAGATAGGAATTGTCAGTGCAATTGGAATTGATAGAAATCCTGAAACAGGTGAAATACTCTTTACATCTCAAGTTGCAAACCCTTCTGCACTAAAGCCGGAAGGCGGGGGAACTACACCTCCTATTAAAGTCATTTCCTCGACTGGGGATACTGTTTATAAAGCAATAAGAAATGTAAATCAGAAATTTGATCGTAATAATTTTTATGCACACAACAAAGTCATCGTTATAGGTGAGCAGTTAGCAAAAGAGGAAATATTACCAGTTCTTGATGCAATAACGAGAGGAAAAGAATCACGGGGATATGTATGGATTTGTATAGCCAAAGATATGCAGGCCCGACAAATTCTTAGTGTAAATAATCTTGGCATGGAACAAGTACCAGCAAACTCTTTGGAGAGTCTGCATGAAAATCAAAAACTAAATTTTGATGTAACAGTCATCCAATTGAATGATTTCTATAAAAAATCATTATCTATAGGTACTAATCCAGTTATTGGAGTATTGGAAATGTCAGAAAATTCCCCGTCAAATGGAACATTGTCAGAGGACACACAACAATTAAAGCTTTCAGGCGGAGCAGTTATTAAAGAGGACAAGGTGGTTGGGTATCTTAATGAAAAAGAAGCACGTGGATATAATTGGATTATTGGAGAGGTGAATAGTGGCATTCTTACAATTCCCTCTAAAATGGAGGAAAATAAGCTGGTATCGGTTGAAATCAGAGAAACAAAAACGAAGATAAAACCAGATATTAAAGGAGGTAGAATTTCTTTTACAATAGATATTAAAACATCGGGCATACTGGTTGAACAGCAAGGTGCAGGAACATTATCAACAAGAAAAGAGCAGTACGATTACTTAAATCAATTAGAAAAAGAATTGAAAAACCTAATTGAAGAAGAAGTTGTTCATGTTGTTGAAAAAGCACAAAAGGACTATAATTCAGATATTTTTGGATTTGGGACAACATTGAATAAGAAAGAACCCCAGAAGTGGAAGGGTGTAAAAGGTAAGTGGTTGGAAGGAGAATTTCAAAATGCCGCTGTAAATGTTCATGTACAAGCAGATATTGGTGCACGTGAACTTTTAAAAGAGCCATTAAAGTCTGAAGATTAAGAATTTGGTTTGTGAAAAAGACGTTTAATAAGAAAATAGATAACATAATAAATGTTTAATAATATGAGGATTGCGATGTAAAGCGATCCTCCAATAATCAGGATGATCGGTACGATACCAGCTTCATAAAGAGATTGTAAATTCAATATAAATTCCACCTTATTATTATAAATTCTTTGTTTTATGTTTAAGCCAACTCAATAGTACAATGAATATCGGCATAAAGCTAAAAATACCATGCATATAAGTTGAATTAAATTCGAACCCCACCCATCTATGAAAGGAAATATTTTCAAAATAAGTAATGGAATAGACAATTAAAGCTAACCCCATTATTATTGTTATCCATTTTGTATTTGTGAATTTAAAAAGGGTTGTAACTGTTAATACGGCTGCATAAAAGTTAAGGACAGTTTTGAAGAAGCCGCCAATAAAGATGACGATAACCCCGATAATGTCCAAATTCGTAATAATGTCTGCGATATTGATATCAAAAAGAACTCTTAATAAGGGAATCTCAGCTTTCGCCGCTAGTTCTGGTCCCAACATCGTAATGATCATTAAATTCGTTAGAATTAGGATTACACCTGTTATACAGACAACGAGTAAAGCAATTTTACGTACAGACTCTTTCTTATTTATAAAATGCCAATACATAAGGAAAACAACACTTTCTCCGAATGGAAAGTTAATGACAGGCAAGACTTCTTTAATAACAGGTTTGATTCCATTTTCTAAAATAGGCAATATCTCTTGTAGATCAAGTGCACCTGAAATACTAGCAAGGAAATAAGTAGTTATTAAAAAGATGATAAGTACAGGCATTAAAATCTCACCTGTTCTTGCAATGACTTCAAATCCTAATGTGATCATATAAATAGTCGTAAACATAAAAACACCTAAAATGACTAGTTGTGGTGTATTTACAAGAAATGTAGTTCGTATAATTTCGCCAAATTCATAAAAATTAAAACTTGCACCTGAAAAGAAATACAGTGCATAAAGGAGAATAATTGGCACTGATAGCCACTTTCCTAATAGACTCTGTAAAATTTCTACTAAATTTTGATTCGGGAAATGGTGTTGAAGCTCAGTGAACACCCAAACCAAACCTAAACTAATCACAGTGGCAATGATGATCACAATCCATGCATCTTGTTTAGCTCCAATACCTAACGCAAACAATGTTGTACTGCCAACTTCATATAATAACATTAAAGAAAATAGCTGACTTTTTGTGATTTGTTCCATTCCATTCAACCTTTTTATCTATCAGAATTTAGGACGTTAAAAATAGTATGGCCAAAGAAAGGTTATTTAAATATGCAGCTTCATTCTTTCTATAACTAACGAGAATCTCTTCTTTAACAGTATAGTGAATTCGCGAAATACGTTTAGGACAACCTATAAGCAGGAGGGGTTTTTTGTGGGATATAGGATTCTATTGCTGTTATTCTTAACATCTTGTCTATTTTCTACAGTAGTGAATGCAGAAATACCACTTAAAGCTGCGTTTATTCGTGATCATCAACTGTGGATAAAAGACGGCGATCAAGAAATACAACTTACAAAGGGAAGATCTATTTATTCCCATAAATGGTCATATGATGGTCGATTTTTAGCCTATCTTAACGGTGATCAGCATGGAGAAAAATCAAACTTATTCATCTATGACACAAAAGAAAAAGAGAACTACCAACCATATGAAAGTATTGAAACATCTGATTTTAAGTGGTCTCCAATGACAAATCAATTAGCATACACTTCAAATGGTGTTTTAAATGTTACAAAGTTTAAAATGAATCGTCCACATGGATTTGAAAATGTGTCATTAGGTGTTAGCGGGTTTGAATGGTTTCCTAATGGGAAAGATTTTATTGTTTCCTCACAAGCCAATTTATTACCCACTGGGTGGGGACCTATTGAACTTTTTAAAATACCGGTTGATGCAAATCTTGATCATAAAAAAATGAAACAGTTTTATATGATAGATACTACACTTCCTGACTTATTTGCTATTTATGCTGACTATTTCAAATGGAGCTATGATGGAAAGTGGCTTAGCTTTATAGCAGTCCCTACAGCATCTTGGTCAATGGATAGTAATACTTTGTGTGTATTATCACAAAAAGGGGACGAATTTCAATCGGTTGGTAAAATGCTGGGATATGAGGATTGGGTAAAGTGGTCACCATCAACTGATCAGCTAGCTTATATTTCTGGTGAAGGAAGATTTTTTGTAAAAAATAAGAACACGACAATTAAAGACATGCCAGTTTCGAATCAACAAAAAGAATATACCCCTGACGGATATGTAGATCTTGACTTAGAATGGTTTTCTTCAGATAAAATAATTGTCGCTCGCGCAAAGGAGAACAAAGATTGGGATGAAGGACCAGTTCCAACAATGTATACATCACTTTACCTTATTGATCTAAAAACAAAAGATCAAAAACAACTAACTAATCCAAAGAATGAACTTGATGAGGAACCACGGGTGATTGGAACCTACCTAACTTGGATTCGAAAAACAGATGAAGAATCTAAAGCAAATGTTATGGTAAAGAAAGGGCTTGATGGCAAGGAATATATTTGGTTAAAGAATGTTGATTCAGCGCCAGTGTTTTTTCGTCACTAACATCATATACAAAGAATTTATAATTACGTTGAAAAAAAGGAATATAAAGAAATGAACGAATTTTTAGATGACCGATCCCTAGTACATAAAAAAGAAAAGGTGTGTTGTTAATGAATACAGAAGTCACTGCAAAAATGAAAATACTTAAATCAACGAATGTTGTATTTGAAGCAATAGTAGATCCGGAGAAAATCGGCAACTTTTGGTTTTCATCAAGTTCAGAAAGGTGGGAACAAGGTAAGAAGGTTATAATAAAATATGATGAATATAACGCAGAAGGAGCAATAAATGTGTTAGAGATTAAGAAAAATAAGAAAATTGCTTTTTCCTGGGGTGAGGAACACAATGAAGAAACGTTCGTAACAATTATACTGAAAGAATCGGATAATGGAAGTACGATTATCGAGGTTAAAGAATCCGGTTTGAAAGAAGAAGACCCTGAAGTAGTTAACAAAATGATGGGACAAAAAGAAGGCTGGGTATATATGCTTTCCTGTTTAAAATGCTATGTTGAAAATGATATTAATAATATGAGAGCATCTTTAATCCATTGATTTTCACTTTATTAAAGGAATCTAAATAGGATAGTCGAATACTGTATATAGATATGCTTAGGGAGAGGGAACTTTAAAGGTAGTTTGTCAAAAAAACGTTTTTAAGTCTTAATCTTTATCCGTATCCTATTATGAATCTATCAAGCTATTTTTGATAGAGCATTTTGCATGTCTTAATCTTACCTTGAGGTGATGAGAATGGCATTTCAGTCCAAGAATATCTTTATCAATCTACCAGTAAAAAATGTAAAAAAGTCAACTAGCTTCTTCCGTTCGCTCGGTTTTGAGTTCAACGCCCAATTCACTACTGACGACACAGCAAGCATGATTATCAGTGACAATATCTTTGCCTTGATCATGACTGAGGATCGTTTTAAAGAATTTAGTAAGAAAGAAATCGTGGACGCTACCACTTCTGCTGAAGCAATTTTATGTTTATCAGCTGATAGTAGAGACCAAGTCGATGAGTTGGTAAATAAGGCATTAGCTTCAGGTGGTAAGATCTCAAATGATCCTCAAGATCATGGATTTATGTATGGATGGGGTTTTCAGGACTTAGACGGTCACATTTGGGAAGTCGTTTATATGGATGAAAGTGCTATGAATCAAGGATAAACAATAAGGATAGATTACTAGTTAGAATAATTTTCTAAAGTGATGATGTCTTGTTAGATATCATCTTTTTTATGAATTGGAAGACTTTTCACATCCAACAACGATACTGAAAAATAGTTTTCAAAATGACTACGTATTTATTTTGTAAATGAATCAAAGAAGTTGACTTCCCATTTATATGATGACCGCGGGTGTGATATCCTAGCGGCTAATAAAGAAGATATACGATTTCTTATGTAGATTATAATGAATGGATCTTGGAATATGATCGTTTTAGAAATCGATCGGTTGTTCTTGAACGAAGTATAATGGTCAGGCGCTCAATATACAACCTAATATAATAGATACTATGCATAAGATCATAGTTATAAAGAAAAAAAGAATAGGAGAACAATATGAGTAATATTGATAAAAGAAATCATTTAGACGAAAATCCCTTTAGTTACAGAGTCCATAAAGATAAGACCATTTTTTTAGAGTACTATGGGAGACAAGTGAAAATCTTAAGAGGGAAAGAAGCAGAGAAGTTTTTAAGGAAAGTTACCGAAGCAGAAAATGAAAAAGATATACAATTAGTAATGGCCAAGATAACAGGTAATTTTAAAAGGGGGAATGAGAGGGAAGGAAAAGATCATCACACCAAATAAAAAAAGCCTCAAATAAAATAACAGGCTCGATTTTCAAGTAGAAGAATTAAAATAATAAAATCAATTTGAAGTCCAATCTCAACGTAGAAAAATAACATATAGAAGAGGTGGTCAATTGATTAAGGTTTTAATAGGAATAACGTCTCTACTATTTATCATTATTGGTATGTTACACGTTTTTTGGGCATTTGGTGGATCTTGGGGAGTAAATTCGGTTCTTCCAACTAAAGATGATAATAAATTACCAGTTTTACGACCAAGAATGTTAGGAACACTTTTTATTGGTTTACTTTGCTTTTTTGCATCTGTACTCCTATTCTGTCAAATAGATTTGTTTGAAGTTATCAAATCCCCTCTTTCAAAATGGCTTTGTATAGCCGGAGGAATTATTTTCTTGTTGCGTGCAATTGGAGAAGGAAAATATATAGGGTTTTTTAAGAAAATCAAACATACTAGATTTGCAAAACAAGATACCGTCTTCTATTCACCACTTTGTGTATGGATTAGTCTTACTTTTTTTCTAGCATCATTTATATAGATTTCGATAATCAACATATTGGATGGCAAACTATGGTGAATTTTCAACAATAAAAGCAACGGAAGATGAATTCCATTGCTTTTTCTATTGCTGTTTTATGTTAAAAACTACACGCTAAGCTGGTTTTTGAATAAAGGTTTTTATTTTGTTATTTTCAAGTTTTAAAACCTTTCATTCATTTACGCGTCTCGCTATAGAAACTTTAGATTGTTTTTTGTGTTCAACTTTTCGATAAAAAAATGTAAGAGCAAGTGCTGGAATGGTGCTTAACACCATACCAATAAAAGCAAATTTCGGCTCAATTTCGTATAAATAGCTTCCGAAAATCGTAAAAACTGCAGTGCTCCAACTAAGTGCCAATGCGGAGTATAATCCTTGTGCTTTAGGTATCTGTCTATTTGGGATATTTTTTATTAAGTATTTCATAAAGGCATAATGAGCCATCGCGAATGAACATGCATGTAATAGTTGGGAAATACTAAACATCATCACGTTTGGAAAGATAAATACGATGATCCAACGGATGGTTGATCCCAATGCCGCTAATGTTAGTAAAGTACTAACTGAATATTTATGAAAGAACTTATCTGCGATTGAGAAGAAAATGATTTCTGCGAGTACGGCAATGTTAATAATGGAACCAATGAGATATTTTGGTACATGAATTTCTTGTAAATAAATATAACCATAGTTGTAATAAGAAGCATGTGCAGCTTGTATTAATATAACAATGGCAAGTACTACTCCGAAGTGACTGTTCCGAAACAAATCTATTATGCTATCTTTTATGGAAGGGTCCTTTTGAGGCTTTTCTAATAAAACGTTTGGCGTTTCCATAAACCCAAGGATTAGAAATGCTGCTATTCCAACTAACAATGCCCATAATATCACCTCATCACCTAAAGAACCGGTAAAGAATGTTAAGGTGATACCGGCAACCACAAATCCAATAGAGCCCCATAATCTACTCTTCCCATAGTTTTTTAATTGCTTTTTTTGCAAAAGTACGCCAGCGGTACTATCTAAGGCAGGCATCAATGTTGGGTAAAAAACATGCAATACGAGGGTTGCAATAAGTAAACTTGAAAACGAATCCGCAGGTATACAGCAGATAAGAGCAACGAGAGTGCCGATTGCTGTACCATTTAAAATTGTTTTATTACTTAGCTTTTCTGATAAATATGGGAAAATAAATAATGTTGAAATGCCTCTCACAACAAGTCCTAAACTCATAATCAAACCAGCCTGTGAAATCGTCATTCCTTTTGCAGAGATCATCCATCCTGTCCAATAAGGTAGAAAGATCCCCCATGTTACAAAAAAACTAAAATATTGCCTGCTCATCCAGTGTTGTGTATTCATTCTATATCTCTCTCCTTTGATTGGATGATATACTATCTTTGTGCAATATAATAGGAGATATCTCATATTTTGGGGTGAATAATGGAAATTTATAAAAATGAAAAAAAACAAAGATTTATAAAAGATCATTCCATTAACCAGTTGTTTTCGTTCCCAATTGAAGAATTTATTGAAGTACATGAATATGAACGGGATGAATGGATTATTCAAGAAGGAAAAAGACCATTTTATTTATTTTATGTTATTGAAGGAAAAGCAAAGATATATGTCACACACCAAAACGGAAAAGTCTCTTTACTTAATTTTATCAATGCGAATGATTACATTGGAGAAATGGAATTATTAAATGATGTTTATTATACAAAAGGGATTCAAGCTTCAACAAAGACAATATGTTTTGCAATTCCTTTTCATAGCTGTCATGAAACATTATTAGATGATGTGGTATTTCTAAGGGAATTAACTAAATTTTTAAGTATGAAAGCAACAAATATGGCCGCTAAGTACTCACAAAGTTTATCTTTTCCACTTGAAAATCGTTTGGCTGAATTTATCTTACAAACTTCTGATGGCGGTATTTATAAAGAGAAGCATGTAACAGTTTGTGAGTTTTTGGGTGTATCTTATCGGCACTTAATGCATGTTGTTTCACAATTTTCCAAAAAGGGTTATATACAAAAAGAGGGTCGTTACTTTCGAATAAAACAACCTAACTCACTGTATGAATTAGCAGAGATGTTATGGAATATATAGTACTTGGGATTTAAATATGACATCAGTCTGCGACCCAGACCACATTATCTATGAAAAGGTTTCAAAATTATGTTAACCTAAAAATACGAAGGGAGAGGAATAAAATGGACAAATTAATTCCAGAAATTACGTTACATGATGGATTAACGTTACCTGTTGTTGGTTTAGGTACATATAATTTAAAAGGGAATCAAGGAGTTCAATCGATCCAATATGCCATTGATCAATTAGGATATCGTTTGCTAGATTCTGCTTATAATTATGAAAACGAAGGTACAGTAGGTGAAGCGGTTAGACGAAGTTCTGTTTCAAGAGAAGATTTAATTATTACGTCTAAGCTGCCTGGGAGATATCACGAGTATGAAAAAGCCATGGTCGCGATTCAAGAATCACTATATCGTGCGAATTTGGATTATTACGATATTTACCTTATACATTGGCCGAACCCGAAGCAAAATCATTATGTGGAAGCATGGCAAGCGCTAATTGACGCAAAAAAACAAGGTCTTATCCGCTCAATCGGTGTATGTAATTTCCTACCTGAACATATCGAACGCCTTGAACAGGAAACGGGTGTGAAACCTAGTTTGAATCAAATAGAATTACATCCATTTTTTAATCAAGCGGAGCAAAGAAAGTGGCATGAAAATTATCATGTAGCCACACAGTCTTGGAGTCCATTAGCCCGTGCAAATGATGTACTGGGGAATAGCACATTACAGCATATTGCAGATACTCATAACAAGACTGTTTCACAAGTCATATTACGTTGGCATTATCAACTAGGAGCTATCTCAATTCCAAAATCGGCCTCCCCTGAAAGACAGCTTGAAAACATTTCAATATTTGATTTTAAACTGAATGAAGAAGAAATGGCGCAGATCTCATCATTGTCTCGAACTGATGGCAGATTGAATAATCAAGATCCGGCAATATATGAAGAATTTTAAACTGGCATTTTATATACAGAATGAGCACATTTCGTTTGTTGAGATACGCATTTAGTCAAAACATTTTCGGTTTTAAAGAAAGCGGTGGATAAGATGAAAAAGTTTTTAGTGAACGATCAGTTCATGAATGAAAATGAAGTCAAACTATCAATCTATGATCGCGGTTATCAATTTGGAGACGGAGTATATGAAGTAATACGATTTTACGGTAAGAAGTACTTTAAATTGAAAGAGCATTTAATCCGTTATATCGAAAGTGCCAGAAAAATCGATATTGATTCAGCGCTGGATTTAGAGCAGCTGGAGTCGATGTTTGAAGAACTATTGGATCGAAACTCGATAGAAAACGGATATGTGTATACACAATTAACGAGAGGTACTGCACCAAGAAGTCATATTTATAATAAAGAAGAATTAAACCCTCAATTAATTGCTTATGTTGAAGAGGCGAAAAGACCACTTGAACTAATGGAGAAAGGTGCATCTGCCATTTTACACGAGGATGAAAGATGGACAAAATGTGATATAAAAAGCTTAAATTTACTTGGAAGTGTTTTAGCGAAAACAAAAGCAAAGAAAGAAGGTGCATTTGAAGCGATATTACATAGAGGAGATATTGTAACAGAAGGTAGTGTCTCAAATGTATTTGTCTATAAACATAATAAATTATATACATCTCCTGCAAATAATCTTATATTAAACGGGATTACTAGACTTACGATTCTTGAAATAGCAAAAGAACTTGGAATAGAGGTTGAAGAAACAATGATTACAGTAGACTTCTTGTTGACTAGTGATGAAGTGTTTACATCAGCGACAGTTTCAGAAATTACTCCGATTATTGATATTAAAGGTAAAGGTCCTATTGGTCACGGTAAACCAGGTGAGATGACGAAGTTAATTCAAACGAAGTATGAGGAAAAAATTAAACAGTTATAAGATTTATTTATCCTGATTTATTTATTAAATCGGGATTTTTTTATTGATTAACTTATATAAGGTATATTCCTCCCTTGATTTTTCAACTGTTATTTCCTTAAAACATCTTTATGCTAATGCTTTTCTCAAATTCTCTGTAAGTATAGTTACAATGCTTGTTTAAAAGAATGTAATTATATGGTATTTTAAGAAGGTGCTAAATTTTGGAAGTGTCAGAACGCAAATAACACAATACGTTTAGCTAGCAAGTAATCCGCGGAGGGTGTTTTGATGAAGTGTATAGATGAAGATGAATTCTTGTGGTGGTATGAAGAATATAGCGTATCACTTTTAAAATATATATTCTCGATGGTGCAGAACTCACAAACTGCAGAAGATATTCTGCAGGAGACTTTTTTAAAGGCGTATCAATACCAGATACATATAAATGATAAAAATAAAGTCAGAAATTTTTTGTTTCGGATTGCCCACAATTGTACAATGGATTTCTTTAGAAAAGAATCAAAGATAAGAAGATTACTAAATGGACTTTCACAAGAATCTAAAGTTTATCCTTCTGCGGAAAAGATCGTTGAAGTGAAAGAAGAAAGTAAACGTTTGTTAGATGCTTTAAATAGTTTAAAAGTGCAGCAAAAACAAGTGATTCTTTTAAGAAAAGTTCAGGGGTTTTCTATAAGAGAAACAGCAGAGATTTTAAATTGGACGGAATCAAAGGTTAAGACAACCTTACACAGAGCAAACAAGAATCTTGAGAAGTTGTTGTTAAAGGAGGAAGACTATGAAGAAATCACGTCTTTCACTAGATGAAAAATTACACAAGTTAAACAGTGAAATTATCTGGAACAACGACAGAAAAACTTTACTTAAAGATCAAATTCAGAGCAAAATATCTTGTCAATCAAATCATCGTCAAAAAAAATATAGATATAGAGCATGTAGAATGACACTAGCTTGTGTATGTGTATGTTTAATTTGCTTTCTAGTGCTTGCACCATTTCTGGAAATTGGTTTTCAATTGAAAAATGGTAAAGTGCTCAGTGAAATCGAAAGCGAGAAAACCGTTAATGAAATAGAAACCTCATACAGAGAACATATATCCGCTTTTAATATAGGTGACTATGAGACATATCTTGGAACTTTAGGAAAGGAAAGCTCTATAAGATTAACAGATGATTCCTTGACTGAGACAGATGCTCAAAAAGGACCAATTGTTATAGAGAAACTTAAGCCATTATTTGCTGATCATCAGACAGTTATCTTATATTCAGTAGAGGATGTAGCGGTTGAAGCGGAAAAAAATTATAAAAGATATTTATATGTTATTTTTCACAAAAAAGAATCAGACTGGATCATCACTGAAAAGAACATATTTAAGCAATATAAAAATGATAAGGGTAACATAACATTACAATATGATGTATCTAATGACGTAAAACAGTCACTAAGTGATAAATATAGTATTGATTTTAAAGTGGAGTAGTTGATTATAGGGATAAGACCTTTTTCCTAGGGGTGATAGTAATGAAGGATAACAACAAAGAAAACCGTGAAAAAAGCAAAATTGAGACAAATGATAGTTGGAATAGAACCTTCTATGGAAGCCCAACAATTGGAGGATTTGTTGTAGTGGCCGTCATTGTCTTGTACTTATTGTTTAGCTGATTATTTTTCACACTAGGTCATTAAAATGCTATTGGTAAAAGAAAAATATATGATATTGGAGGAGATTTTATGATCCTAGGCATACATCATGCTCAAATAACCATACCAAAAGGTGCTGAAAAAGAGGGAAGACATTTCTACTGTGGAATTCTCGGTTTACCTGAGAAGGAAAAACCCGAATCACTAAAGGGTCGTGGGGGATTTTGGTTAATAGTCGGAGATAGGGATGTACATATAGGTACAGAAGATGGTTTTGATCGTTTAAAAACGAAAGCCCATTTAGCTTATCAAGTGGAGGATATATCATACTGGAGAAATGTATTAGAACAAAATGAAATTCAGATAATCGAAGGAGTACCAATCCCAGGTTTTGATCGTTTTGAGTTCAGAGACCCTTTCGGAAACAGAGTGGAAATGATTCAAGAAGTGTAGCTATTTATCATTCGGTTTTGAGATAAAGATAAATGACAAAGAGCTTAGGAAAATTTCTAAGCTCTTTTGTATGTGATTTTATATCATTTTGCACGACAAAAGTATCAGACTTTTATCGATTAATTGAAAAATAATTCTTTTATGTGTTAACTTTCTTAGATTATATACGTTATATAAGCGGAAGGAGTGTATTTTGCAATAGAAAAGTGCAGAAAAATGCAAAGAAAAGTACAGAGGTTTGTCACCCGAATTACTTTTCTTTATTTTCTTTTAGATAATGCATTCGTTAAGCGATAACTCTCTCCTTGATACGAGATGATATGTGCATGATGAATCAACCGGTCTACCAATGCTGCGGTCAACCTAGAGTCTGTGAATATCCTGTTCCATTGACTGAACTCTAAATTTGACGTGATTATTAAACTTTTTTGCTCGTAGAATTCAGAGATAAGTTGGAAGAGAAGCTCAGATCCCTCTTTACTAAACGGCAGGTAGCCCATTTCATCTAGGATGATT
>NZ_JAEK01000037.1 GCF_000518865.1 Bacillus sp. J37
CGAGACCACTGAAAAACGCCCCCTAAAAACTGGTAATATATAAAAGCATATTTAAAAAGAAAACCCTCCTACTTTTGGTATAATTGAATCGACCAAGAAACAATTAATCAAAGAAGGAAGGTTTTCTTTTTATGCTCAAAGACAAAGATATGCAATTAAGCATCTATTCAGTATTATACAATAAAATTCCTAAAAATCATCAACTTAAAATTCTTAAAGACGAATTAGATTTTAGTTTTATTAATATAGAACTCGAAAAAACTTATTGTAAGTATTATGGTAGACCGGCAAAAGAGCCTGAGCTTATGGTAAAACTTTTAGTCTTACAATATCTTTATAATTTATCTGATGAACGTGTTATCGAAGAAGCTTCATTGAACCTTGCTTACATGTATTTTCTAGGCATTAACCCCGAAGATGATCTACCTCACCCAAGCCTTTTGACTAAGTTTCGTAAGAATAAATTAGAAGGAAATTTAACGATTGATGATATCATCTCTAAAATTGTAAAACAATGTGTAGATAAAGGGATTCTAGAGGGATCTGGGTTAAGCATTGATACTACTCACACAGTAGCTAACACATTTAAATGTACCGCAGAAAGAGTAATGAAGCGTCTAGCTAAAAAAATTTTTAAGACTGTCGAGAGCGAAAATGGTGAAGTACCAAAGGAAATGAATCAAGAAATTCCAGATTATAAAGAAATAGAAGATCATAAAGAAGCTAAGGCAACCATGAAATCTTATCTCGAAGAGACAATTACAAGCATAGAAAAACATACAGAAATTCAAAATAGCTCCAAGGTGAAGGAATTACTAGAGGTTGCGAAAGAAATTCTGGAGGACCCTAAATTTTTGGAACAAAAAGGAGTTCGTTCTATTGTAGATCTGGACGCTAGAGTTGGACATAAAAGTAAAACCTCTCATTTCTTTGGATATAAAACTGAATTTATGATGATGCCGCAAGAACGAATTATTACTGCAGTCCATGTTGATAATGGAGCCTATGTGGATGGTAAGATGTTTGACAAGTTATTGGAACAGACAAAAAAAGGCGGTATTACAATAAATGAAGTATTGGCCGACAAGGCATACTTCCGCAAGAATATCCTAGATATAATAAAAGAAATTGGAGCCACGGCATACATACCAGTTAGTGAAATGGCCTACAGAGTAAATGAAGCATTATACAACTACAATAAAGATTCTGATGAATGGTTCTGTATTCAGGGGAATATTTCCGTAAGGAAATACCACAAAAAGACTAAAAACCGACAATCCTATCGCTATTACTTTGAAAAGGAAACATGTAGAAATTGCCCATTTAGAGATGCTTGTATCTCTGGTAAAACTGTAGGGAAAGTTTTAGAGGTTGGGATCAATACTCCAGAATTCTATGAATACAGTCAACAACAAAAGTCAGATGAATTCAAAGAAAAATATCGGGAAAGAGCTTCTCACGAATGGAAAAATGGTGAGATGAAGAATTTCCACGGGTTAGATCGTGCCAGGGGGTACGATCTAAAAAGCGTGGCCTTACAAGCAAAAATAACTGCATTAGCAGTAAATTTAAAGAGGATAGCAGCGATACTATCCTCTAAAAAGACACCTATAGCCATTTTTTATTGCATTTTCTTGAATTCAATAGATAGAAATCGTCGATTTCTTAAAATTGCATTTAAAAAGGGCACTTTTTCAGTGGTCTCCACCTGTCCCCTTGTCCCTAATTTGGTTCGACGTGTATGTGGACGCGTTCGATGTTGTATGTTTCGCGGAGTCGTTGTTCGATTTTGTCGGTGATGTTGTGTCCTTCGATGATTGTAAGGGTTGATTTGACGAAAATAATTGCGTCGACAGTTGTTTGATTGCCGGATACGCGTGCTTTTAGGTCTTTAACGAGTGTAACTCCGGGTGTGTTTTTGATTTCTTCTTCTATTTCTTTCAATTTCTCGGCATCAAAGCCATCTGTTAAATCATGGACGGCTTCCTTAAAGATTCCCCATGCAGTATGACAAATAATAAGTCCGACGATGGCAGCCACAATAGAATCCAGACGGGCAAATCCTAAATATGAACCTACGATCCCAATAACTGCCCCTATACTAACTAATGCATCTGAGCGGTTATCCTGGGCAGCAGCGTATAATGCCTTACTTTCAAGTTTTTTTGATAATTTTCGATTGTATCGATAAACAAAATACATAAAAATGGCACCGAATAAAGCAACAAATGCAGTAAATAGTTCTGGTGTACTTTCCGTTGGAGAAGTAAAATTTTTAAAAGCATCCACAATCACTTGTATTCCTACAATAAACATGATAATTGCAGCAATTAACGAAGCGATCGTCTCTGCTCTTGTGTGACCATACTTATGATTTTCATCCGCAGGTTTTTGGGCAAATCTTAACCCGATTAAAACAGTTACTGATGCAATCACATCTGTTAAATTATTTAATCCATCAGCTCTTAATGCATCTGAGTTTCCAATAAAACCAGCGATTAACTTAATCGCTGAAAGTAAAACATAAGCTAAAATGCTGATCCATACTCCTCTTTCTGCTTTCTTTAAGTTGTTGTTAACCACCATTATATCCTCCTAAATAGGCTGAAACGTAAGCAATAATATTTAGTAATTAGCTTTTTCTGGTTATTTTATTACGTACAGGAGTTAAAAATAATGTTGGTTAACCATGAATAGTATCCAATTTAATAAATAAACGTTTAAATAGATACAGCACTTAGTTAAAAAACGCTTCATTTTTAGAAACTCTAACCCTATCACGTGGAAAGTATTTTTTAAAATATTTTTCCACGGCTACGTGAATATCTTTCCGGTACCATTTAGATAGACCGTGTTCCTCAAATAAAGTCGGCATCCCTAATTTCTCTGAACGTTTTCCCATTGAACCATCGCCAATACTCAATGTATCAATCCAAATATGATCTGCCTTGCCTTGTAAAACTTTTGGAAAATCAGGTGTAAAGGGTAATACAGGAGAAATGGATGCTTGTGTTGATATTCCTGCGTCATGAAGTTGTTTCATAACGTTTAACCTCAATGTTATTCCGGGTGCGTATGGGGCAAATAACCTTTTGATATCTTCCCGATCTGTTTCAATCGTCATTGATACAAGAACATTGCATTTCTCTTTTAATATAACGAGCAAATCAATATCCCTCTTGATGAGAGGGCTTCGTGTTTGAATTTGGATAAAATCTGGTGGATGGTCAATCATTTCTTCTAGAAGCCTGCGGGTGATGGTTGCTTTCCGTTCAATTGGTTGGTATGGGTCTGTGGCTGAAGACATAAAAATGTTCACCAGCTTTGCTTTTTTGCGAAGTCTCAGTATTTCTTTTCGGTAATTTTCTGCTGCATTTGTTTTTATATCCACCCATTCGCCCCAGGGTATGTCTTTGAATCGCTGAATAGGCATTTCTCGAACATAACAGTATAAACAGGAAAAACCGCAGCCGCTGTATGGATTTAATGAATGTGTAAATCCAACATCTAAATATCCCTTTGCTTCCGTTAGTATTTTCTTTGCTTGTGTTTCTTTTATATGCTTGGTCATTTGATCCCTCTTGTTTTTTATTATAACTAACCATTTATTAAATCATTTTCCTTCTATATTATTTAATATAACATTGGTCGTTTTAGCTAATCCAGTCAAGAGCAGAAACCCTACTCCCTCTTTCCGGATAATTACGCCAAAAATCCAACTTTATAAGTTGGCTCAGACTGTTGACAAACGCTCGATTTCTTCGTTACTCACCTTGCTGCGGGTGCACATTACCATCACTGGTAACTCCGCTCCTCACAAGGCTCGTGCTTTGATACGCAAGCGTTAGCAATCAGTCTGAAAGGCTAGCAAATTTTACTTTGTCTACAAACTAAGCAAACTTTATAAGATGGCTAATAATAATGTATGAGAAAATATCCTTCTATTCGTACATAACAGTTAGATAACACCGATAATAACTGCCACGATCGTCATCACGATTGTTGTTCCAAATGCCCATTTGAAAATAAAGCTTTGGTGATCACCTAATTCGACTCCTGCTAAACCAATAAGGAGGAAAGTTGAGGCTGTTAATGGACTTAACGGAAATCCTGTTGTCATTTGACCCAGGATCGATGCTCTAGCCATTTCAATTGGAGCGACTCCATACATCTCAGCGGATTGACTTAATACCGGCAATACTCCAAAGTAATAGGCATCCGGAGTAAAAAGAAGACTAATTGGCATGCTGATGACGGCAATTAGTATGGCCATTGATCCCCCAACACCTTCAGGAATAATATTCACCATTGCCAATGCCATTTCTTCAATCATCCCTGTTCCGCTTAGGATTCCGGTGAATATACCTGCTGCAAAAATAATAGAAATGACAGTAACCATGCCAAGTGCATGGCTTTTAATTTGTTCTTGTTGATCCTGTGGTTTTGGATAATTAAGTAGTAAGGCAATCGCAAAAGCAACCATAAAGACAATGGGGAGAGGTAACCAAACTTTGACAAGAGCAACAATAGCTAATAAGGTGATAGCGAGATTGATCCAAAATAGTTTAGGTCTTCTCATGCTTCTTTCTTCATCCGAGAGCTCTTGATCATAGTTATATTCCATATCCTTAATACCTAAGCGTTTTCTCTCTCTTTTCCCAAGAATATAGGAAACAAAAAGGACCCAAATAATTCCTGCAATCATGGCTGGAATGAGAGGTGTGAAAATCGCTCCAGGATCGATTTCCAATGCACTCCCAGCTCTTGCGGTCGGTCCACCCCATGGCATAATATTCATAACCCCTGCTCCCAAAGCTACAACACCGGCAAGAACTAAGCGACTCATTCCCAATTTATCGTATAAAGGGAGAAGTGCAGGTATTGTAATTAAAAAAGTTGAGGCGCCAGAGCCATCAAGATGAGTAACCATAGCTATAACAGCTGTTCCAACTGCAATTTTTAAAGGATCTCCCTTCACCATTTTTAATACTCTTGAAATGATAGGGTCAAATAACCCGGCATTGTTCATAACACCGAAAAATAAAATGGCAAACCCTAACATAATTCCTGTGGGAGCTACACTTAGAATACCATCTAGCATAAGTGTCCCTAACTCAGAACCAAATCCTCCTATCAAAGCAAATACTAGTGGAACAATAATTAACGCGACAATCACGGAGACCTTTTTCGTTAATATCAAGAGCAAAAACACCATAATTGTTAAAAAACCCAATGTCGCAACCATGATTTCCCCCCCTATTATTTTAAGCGTTTACATTGTGTTAAAGACTCCCCCTATCCGGGAAGAGAAATCTCCATCTCTAATAAAGCACTGCTTAAACTTTTACCATGGGTATCTAATGCAAGTGACGTTGTGACACCGCCTAGTAAACTATTTTTGCAAACAAAATTATAGGATTTAATGGAAGGTAAATCATATCGGATCACATCACCATCGAAAATATCCTGTAAATGTTCTTTTACTCTTTTTGCTGTTATCTCTTGACCGATCCATTCATAGTCACTTTCATTGTAAGGAATCAACGATAAGTTGGATGTATTTCCCTTATCACCAGCTCTGCTATGTGCTACTTTATAGAGTTTGATTGATTTCCCATCCATTTTGTAAAACCTCCGTTTTCACTTTTTTATCGACTCGTTCCCTTTCTAGTAAGGTAGACACGACACCAACACACTCTGAAACTCTTTTTCTAGCACCTCCACCTCCATATGGCCCGTTTGTATAGAGTGCTTCCACTTCATTTCCTATAGAAATGGCATCCGTTCTTGTGGGGCAAAGTGCTATTGCTCGAACCCTCACTTCATAAGGATGTTCATTCCCGAAATTTGTTCTATGAACAGAGGAAAGTCCGATTAGGTCAATCCTTAAATCCTGAATTGAGTTAGAAAGTCTTTTTCTTAAAATTTCTTCAGCTATCCTGCCTCTTTCAACAGATGTCGTGCCTGCATAGGAAATTTCTCCTTCTCCTATATATCCTGCATGATAACCAATTGAAACTTTATAAGAATCAGGTTTTTTTCTCCCGCTACCTCCTGTGATCATTACTTTGTTTTTTTCAAGTTGAGTTAGCGTTACATTGGAAAAGTCTGCCGTTACATCAGGGGTCAGATATTGACTTGGATTATGAACTTCATATAGTAATTGTTCCTTAACTGTTCTTACATTCACAATTCCACCTGAATGTGGGGTTTTCATAATAATGCCTGTGCCATCTCGATCAATGCTGGCATAAGGGAATCCCAATTCAGCCAATCCATCAACTTCCTTTTCTCCTATATCTGCGAAATACCCCCCTGTAATTTGGCCAGCACATTCAAGCAAATGTCCAATGACAGTCCCTTGACCTAATCGTTCATAGTCCTCAAGGGACCAGTTGTAGTGGTGGACCATTGGTGCAAGGAATAAAGATGGATCAGCCACCCGGCCTGTTATAATAATATCTGCATCTGTTTTCAATGCCGGGAGAAGTGCCTCTGCCCCAAGATATGCATTGGCAGAGATCACTTTGTAATCTTTTAGTTTATGAGTGTTTTCAAGAATATCGTTTTCACTATCAAGCTCTAGGATTACATCATCACCTGTTACGACAGCAACCTTACAGGCAATGTCCATTTCCCTTGAAATCTCAAGAATTTTTTTCGCACCTGCAATTGGGTTTGCCGCGCCCATATTGGTAACAATTCGAAACCGCTTCTCATTCAAAACTGTTAATAATGCTTTTAGCCGATCAACAAGCAGCGGATCATACCCCTTATTTTTATCTTTTATCTTTTCCTTTTGAGCAATAGCAATCGTTCTTTCTGCTAAACACTCTAAAACTAAATAATCTAAGTCTACTTTTTTAGCTAGTTCAACCGCCGGTTCCAGCCTGTCACCTGAAAATCCAGCACCACTACCTATTTTTAACACATCTCTCACCTCTCATATGACTAAACGGTATTTGTTACCGCACAACTTCCTACTGTCCTTAATATACGTTGTAACAATCTTCCCTTCTTCCATAATAAGTAATGCAACTTTTATGCCAAAATAAAAAACGCCTAATTGTAAGCGTTTTATAAAAAGATTTCTAATTTTTTAGAAATCATAACAAATGTAAAACTTCTTTTTTGTTAATTTAGTATAGATTTTTCCTTGTATTCTAAAATTTTAGAATACAGTATCCTCATTTCTAATTTATTAGAAATCACCTATATGATATTTTTTCATTTTGTTATAAAGAGTAGCTAAAGACACTCCTAATACTTTGGCAGCTTTTTTCTTATCGTCGAGTTCTGATCCATGTTTTTTCAACACCTCTATGATTACGTTTCGTTCAGTCTCTTCAACAGCCTGTTTTAACAAATAACTTGTCTGCTTATTTGATTTATATATCGTACCACTATGGAAATTATTTGGTAAATGCTCTGGTAAAATTACGTTTGTATCTGTCATACAAACAGCAAAATCAATTGTATTTTTTAATTCGCGAACGTTTCCTACCCAATCATATGCTTGAAAAATAGCAAGAGTTGACTCATGTAACTCATAAGATTGTTCTTTTTCAGAATGGATGGCATGTTTATTTAAAATATAATCAACAATATCGGGAATATCCTGCTTTCTCTTTCGAAGTGGAAGGATCTCAAGGTGTAAGACATTTAGCCGATAATACAAGTCTTCACGAAAACGTTTTTTCTCGATCAGTTGGTGAAGGTCACGATTGGTCGCAGCAATTACACGGACATCAATTTGCCTTTCACCCGCTTCCCCTACACGCCGAAGTGTATTTTCCTGTAAAACGCGAAGAAGCTTTGCCTGTAAATCGTATGATAATTCTCCTATTTCATCTAAAAAGATTGTTCCGGAGTTGGCGATTTCAAAAAGTCCCAGCTTTCCACCTTTTTTCGCACTTGTAAAGGTACCTTCCGCATATCCAAATAACTCACTTTCAATTAGTGAAGCAGGAATCGAGGCACAGTTCACTGGAATAAACGGGCGATCAGCACGCGGACTGGCATTATGTATAGCTTGAGCAAAGAGTTCTTTTCCTGTTCCACTCTCACCAACAATTAAAACCGGTAAGTTTGAGCTCGCCGCTTTTTTTCCTAAGTAAGCAGCATCTTTCAGGCCACCATCAGTACCGATAATCTGTTCAAATGTGTATTTCGCTTGATATAAAGTCCCCATCTTCTCTTTCAATTGTGATAGTTTTTGCTTATTTTTCTCCAGTTCCTTTGAAAGTGTATGTACCTCCGTTAATCCTTTACAAATCGAAACAGCTCCAATCATTTCATCGTGTAAAAGAATTGGTGCCATATCAACTACATATTCTACATTTCCCTCTTTTCGATAAACACCGATTCGTTCTTTACCGTCTTTAAGGGTTTCAGCAAGTTGAGCCTTTGGGCGGACAACTCGAAGTGGTTTTCCAATGATGTCTTTTGGCTTAACTCCTGTAATTCGTGTATATTCCGGATTAATTAATCGAACAATTTCTTTTGAATCTATGACAAGTACTCCATCATGAATCGAATAAATCGCAGCTTTATACCACTCTAATTGATCTTCTGTCGAAAGCCCTTTAAAGTTTTCGTAAGACAATGCCCAACCTCCTCCTAAACTTGAATTTGAATTTTCATAGAAACAAAAATATTTTTTTATATGATTGACCCTTATTTTAACAGGAAAAATCTACTTTTTTCATTTGAAAGTGTAAAAGATTGATATTGACAGCTTAATTTTTTTCGTAATATTATGTAAGCGTTAACAAAATCGTTCCTGAAATTTTCTAGACCTGCTTTCACACTTTCTGTTTTATTAAACTGAGCTTGGAGGGGATTTATGTGTTAAATAACAAAGTAAAGGTATTCATAAGTAGTTTGCTTCTCACACTGTCTTTGATCTTGCTATTCACCTTACCTGCATTTGCTAGTAATGGCAACAACAACGGAAAAGTCCAACCACCTAATTCATCTCATGAACCAGGCCAGTATTACAAGGAACAGCAGATAACATTAAAAAGCAACACTCCCGGCACTAAAATTTACTATACAGTAGATGGTAGTACACCTACGAAAAAAAGCAAATTGTATACAGCTCCTATTACTGTCAATGAAGATGTAACGATTAAAGCTTTTGCTTTGCGCTGAAATGTGAACGAACATGCCCTTACCAAAAGTTACGGAAAAATTAGCAGTGAGGTGGTAACATTGACTTATGACTTTGTTAATAGACAAGAAATAGCCGATCAGTTTTTGACACTTGAATATCAAAACATGCCATATCGTTTATATGTCCCGGAAAATTATGATCCAAATGTAGCTTATCCACTCGTTTTATTTCTTCACGGAGGTGGAGAACGAGGTGATGACAATGAAAAGCAATTGCTGGCAAATGATGGTGCGGTGATATGGGCAGCACCAGAAAATCAAGCAAAACACCCTGCCTTTGTCCTGGCACCTCAGGCTAGAAATCAACATGATGGAGGCTTCGGCATCACACGAAATTCAGATAATGTTGTTGATTTAGCTAGAGTATTTAAATTCTCTAAGGATTTAGGAACAGCTTATAACATCCTTCAAAAAGTCATACAAGAATACAATATTGATACTAATCGACTGTATTCTACAGGACTTTCACAGGGTGGTTACGGAACATTTAATTTAAATGTTGCATACCCGGACCTTTTCGCGGCGATGGTACCAATTGCCGGTGGTGGGAATCCGGAAGAAGTCCATGTATTAAAGGACAAACCACTATGGGCGTTTCATGCTGAAGATGATGCTGTAATCCCTGTTTCCTACACGAGAAATGCGATTGAAGCGATCAATGAAGCTGGTGGAAATCCTATTTACACAGAATATCCTACGGAACTAGGCTATAATCATGGATCATGGGTCCCTGCTTATGACAACAAAGAAATGATCGATTGGATGTTTAATCAGGTTAAACGTTGACTAAGAAAAGTGTCTGATGCTTAATTACTAGGTATCAGACACTTTTTTTTCAATTAACAAAACGAGTTTGTGAATTTACTAGACCTGTGAATTTACTTAACACGACCAAAATGAATCCAATGATGAAATACAGCCACCACTCTACCTTAACCTCAGGGCCAAAGTCCGGAAGGATCCAGGTAAAAAGCATGATGATTGCAAATGATCCACCACCTAATAAGCCTGCTTTCCACATTGTATGCCGGGTTTGCTTTTTATTTTGTGTGAAAAGTGTTGAGCGAATTAGTTTAAAAAATACAATGATGCCGAAATATGTCATGGCCAATATGATCATGATAAGCCCTATACTATTTCCAAGCGATATACTTTGGGGTATTTCTATAAAATAAGGTAAAATTAGTTGTCCGAGCCCATAAATGAAGCAAAACAAACCGAGCAAATTGAAAACTTGTGAAATAACAAAAGGAAAAACATAGCGTTTCTTTTCTTCAGGGAGTGATGCTATTAGTTCTTCTGCATATTCTTTTGGTTTTGAGCCGAACAAGGTTGTTGCATCTTTTCCATTTTCCTGGGCTTCTAATAGATGATCTAAAATATCCATTAGGAGTTCCTCACTTTCATATTCGGCTATTCGTAATTCTGTTCGCATATAGATCAAAAAATCTTCATAAAGCTGTTTATTCTCAGCGGTCAATAACTCACGTTTTTCATTGTTTTCATGAATTAACTGTTTTGCACTTCTCATTCTTTTTCACCTCTATTTAATAAATTGTTAACTGAATTGGTTATAAGTGACCATTCATTTGAAATCCGTTCCAATTCCTCTTCTCCTTCTTCGGTTAAAAAATAATATTTCCGATTAGGCCCTGACGGAGATTTTTTCATTTCACTTCGTATACATCCGTTTTTCTGAAGCCGAAGTAACACCGGATAAATTGTCCCTTCACTAATATCAGGCAATCCCGCATGTTGTAATTTTTGAGATAGCTCATACCCATATACAGCTTGATTTTTTACAATAGCCATCACACACGCATCTAGAACTCCTTTTAATAATTGACTTCGTATTGACATCACATCACCTCACTATCTTGTTTTACAAGATACCAGACTAAAAAGTTAGCTATATTGCATTGCAAAGTAGCTAAGATTATCATAATGGAAATTCTCATTCATTTCAACAAAATAATGGAAATAATTCTTTGAAGATAAAAAAATGAAACTCCTCTTTAATCCGAGAAGTTTCAAAAAAAGCCCTATCAAAGCACGCTTTTAACCTGTTTCGTATAAAAAAATCGAACAATGAAAAAGTATACAATTTGTATCGCTAAGAATACACCTAATACCGTCACAGACTGTTTCACAAGATTAAAATAAAACATGTTTGACAATGCGGTAAGTGCAACAGCTCCATGAATGAGTGCGACAACTATTGGTGCGAAGAAAAGGATCGCCGTTTGCCTAGTCAGGACATTCTTTAGTTCTTTTTCAGTTAATCCTATTTTTGATATGGATTTAAACTTTTGTTTGTCTTCTTCTAAGTCAGCATAAAGACGGAAATACAGGAAGCTGCCGGCAGAGACAAAAAAGACAATTCCAATAAACAGTCCGACAAACATAACAAGTCCAAAAGCTTTATTCATTTGATAGACTTCGTACTCGACAGCAGTGAATTCATAAGGCTGCAGTGTTTCTGCTAATGTTGTAGAAGCTTCTAAAATGTTCTCTTCACCTTTTGTTACCTGCCAGGCATGATACTTTTCTTCCCATGATAGCTTAGCTTGTAATTTTTCATAGTTTTCATTTGACACAACATAGTATGAGTCAGTATCAGGGAGTGCTCGTGAATAAATCACTTCCTTAGGTTTTAAGGTTTCACCTGATTGTAGTTTGACCGATTGCTTTAATAACGCATCTGTCTGTCCATATGTCGAATCAGTAAATTCAACAACCTTAATCTGATCTTTTTCGATCTCAATCGTTTCTTCTCCGATCAGGGTCGCAAAACGATTAAACTCAGATTCACTTGCAATAAGATTAATATCTTCTCCCACTTCATAATAACTTAGCATTGTTTCTTCATGATTTGCTTCCATATTCCCTTGACTAATGGTTTTGTTAATCAACGACACATCTCGTTCTTCATTATCTTCAATTACGCGATATGAAAATGTCGTAGGATTGTTATTTTTGAACGTAGACGTTAGAATGCTTTGGAAGCCATAAAGTGAGCCGATCGCACTAAAGGCAACCGTTGAAACGATCGCGACCAAGAAAAAGGTTCTGGCATTGTCTTTCATACGAAACGAAAGGTCTGATAATAAAATCATATTCGTTTTACGCCAAAAGACATTATTTTTGTATTTAAATGTACGGATAATATAAACACTTAATTGGGTAAATAGTAAATAGGTTCCTAAAATAACCACAATGACAACTGGTAGCAGAGCGGCTACTACTTGCAATCCCTCCACCATTAATGCAACAACATATCCAATTCCAATCAAAACACATGCAATAATTGTTAGGAATATATTCGCTTTCGGTTCACCTTTCGATTTCTTATTTCCTTTAATTAAGTCGATTAGTTTTCTACTGCGAAGAATATATGAGACGAATAAAGAAATAAAGAAGAATAGGATGATAAACGAGACAAATGTTGCAAGAATGGCCATCATTGGAAAATAAAAGTTAAGCCCTTCTTCAATGACAAGTACATTTTCAGCAATCATCAAAATCACTTTAGCAAAAACTAATCCAAAGAGAATACCGCTAATCGTGGCAAAAAAGCCAATAACCATGTTCTCGAGGAACACCATAAGACGTATTTGTCTTACCGACATACCTTGCATCATTAATAAACCAAACTCTTTTTTTCGGGTATTTAAAAATGAACTCATTGAATACATGATAAAGAAAAAAGAGAAAAAATAGATGATCCCAGCAGCAATGTACATGCCAGTTTTTACATACGTATTCATTTCACCTCCGCTTAATGTTGGGTGGAATGCAAAAATGGCAAATGTAAAAAAAACCATTACGGTAAACATGCTACTTAGGAAGTAGGCAGCATATAACCGTTTATTACGGAAAACGTTATTAAACGCGAATCTGCGAAAGGTCATTTCCATCCCCTCCCAGTAACGAAAGTGTATCAATTATTTTTTGGAAGAAAGCTTGTCGATTATTTCCCCGATGAATCTCTGAATAAAAATGTCCGTCACGAATAAAAATGACACGGTTGCAATAGCTCGCAGCTTGCGGATCATGTGTTACGAGTAACATGGTTGTACGTTCTGTCTGGTTAATTGATTCTAACATTTGCATAACATCTTTAGATGATTTGGAATCCAGATTACCTGTTGGTTCATCTGCCAGCAGCAGCTTCGGAACATGAATCATTGCTCTGGCAACAGCCGCCCTTTGCGCTTGACCACCTGAAATTTCATAGGTGCGTTTTTTCATAATTTGTGATATCCCTAATTTTTCAGCAATCGTATTCGCTTTTTCTTTCATCTCTTTTACCTTTTTGCCATCAAGGGTTAATGGCAGGACAATATTTTCTTCTACAGTTAATGTATGAAGTAAATTGAAATCCTGAAAGACAAAGCCTAGTTCTCGTCTTCGAAATTTCGCTAGATCTTCCTTTTTCAGTAGATGAGGGTTTTGCCCGTTTATTAATATTTCACCTGTTGTTGGTTCATCAATTGTTGCGATCATATTTAGCAGAGTTGTTTTTCCACTTCCGGATGGACCCATTATTCCAACGAATTCACCTGATCCAATCGATAATTGAATATCGCTTAATGCCTTGTAGGCAATTTTTCCTTCATAAATTTTACTTGCGTTTTTAACTTCCAGCATCACAAGATCTCCTTTCACGTTATCTGATCTGTGATTAGTATAACGCGCACATATTTTCTTAAACTATCGATTACTCTTTCACTTTCCTTACAGTGTTGTAAGGTTTTGTGTTTCTGAGAAAATAATTCGAAAAGTTGTTCCAATTCCTACTTTTGATTCCATTTCCAATCGATGACCTAGATGATTTAATGTTTCTTTAACTAAATATAAACCCATTCCTGTTGATTCACGATATTTCCGACCATTTTCTCCTGTGAAAAATGGGTGATAGATTCGAAGCTTATCTGTATCAGGGATCCCAATTCCAAAGTCTTTTATTTCAAGAACAGCTTCCTTTTCTTTTTCATAAATGGAAATCACGATTGAATTACTTTTTCCTGCAGAATATTTAACTGCATTATTAAAGAGCTGTGATAGAATAAAAAACAGCCACTTTTCATCTGTTTCAACTGTTATCCCTTCTCTTTCAATAACTAACTTTGGGTAAACTTGATTCCGAATATAAAATCGCTTATTTTCTCCATTTACCTCTTGTACAACTTTTGATAACTCTACATGTTTAATATGAAAATCTTGTTCAATTGTTTTAAAGCGTGCCATATAAAGAACAGTATTCAAGCCTGTTTTCATGCGGTCTGTTTCTTCACGAATGCTTGATGAGTCAGGTTCATCTAAATTTTGAGCTGTTAACTCAATGACTGATAATGGTGTTTTCATCTGGTGAACCCATTGATCCATAAACTTTCGGTGCTCTTCCTGCTGCTTTTCAATAAACTCCAGCTGACTCTGATAAAGAACATATTGCTCACGTAACACCTTGTCAAATGCAACAGACAAAGGTGCTCTATCTGTTAACTGGAAGGTGTCATCCAGTCTTGTAAGTGGTGTTTTTAGTCGATCGTAAAGCTTGCGGTGACTTATATAATGATAGACAAGATAAATAGCTAGGATGAAAAAGCTCAGAAAGGCAGAATAAAAGAACAGCTTAAGATCATGAAATCCGTCAAGCCAAAAGATCGAAAGGATAACAGCCAATTGAACTGTTTGTACGGCAAGTAATAAGGAATGCTGTTTGAAAAATAACCTCATTCCTCATTCTCCTTCCACGATATATGTAAGCGATATCCCGCACCTCGGACCGTTTCTACAACACCTTCCAGACCAATTTCCTGTAATTTTTTCCTTACTCTTGTTATATTCACATTTAGTGTGTTTTCATCAATATAGGTTTGATCATCCCACAGTTTCTCCAGTAAATCTTCCCGTCCTGCAACACGTGGGTACCGTTCCATCAAGCTCTCCATAATATCTGATTCCTTTTTAGATAAGGAAACGGTTTTTGTCTCAAATGTTAATTCCAATCTTTCCGGAAAAAGCTTCAGTCCATTGTTTTCCAATACGCGCTCTTCTACCTTTGATGCATATTCTCCATAGGCACGGCGAAGCTGACTGCGTATTTTGGCCATCACAATTTCAGCACTAAATGGCTTAGTGATATAATCATCACCGCCATTTTCCAGCGCCATCACCTGATCCATTTCACCAATTCGGGCAGAAATAAAAATAACAGGGCATACCGATTCCTTGCGAATTTGTCTGCACCAGTAATATCCGTCAAAACTTGGCAAATTTATATCTAAAAGAACAAGCTGAGGCTTAATGTGATAGAACTCATCCATAACATGATCAAAATCAGTCACAGCTGAAACATTATAGCCGTATTTTTCAATATGTTTTTTTAGATGATCTGATATTTTCGGATCGTCTTCAACAATCATAATTTTTTGCATGCTTATCACTCCTTGGTTCTTGGTTAATTATGGCATAGAAATGAGATGAGGTACAAAAGGAATTTATGAAATTATTTGGATGAAATAGTAAAAGTCCTACCTATTTTTGTAGGCAGGACTTTAAAAATTGTTGAAACTTATAGTTTATTCTTCTACGAATAATGTCAATTAATATGTAAATTTTAAGATTGATTATGTTTTAATAAATCCCTAATCTCTGTCAACAGTTCAACATTTTTATCCACTACAGGAGCTGGTGCTGCTTGGGTTTCTTCTTTCTTCTTGAAATACTTGTTGATCATTCTTACAACGATAAAAATTGAAAAGGCCACAATTAGGAAGTCAACTACATTTTGGATAAATAGACCATATTTAACTTCTGCTCCCCCTACTTTGACAATCAAATTTGTAAAGTCAATTCCACCCATAAGAAGTCCAACAAGCGGCATAATGATATCATCTACAAGTGAAGAAACTATTTTTCCAAAAGCTGCTCCGATAACAACACCGACAGCCAAGTCCATAACATTACCTTTTAATGCAAATTTCTTAAATTCATTCCACATTATTATAATTACACCCTTCTTTGCAAAATTAACGTTATTATACTATAAATCAACATTCAAGAAAACTAACTAATTAATCTGAAATAGATCATATTCTGTTAAATTGATTTTTAATATACAGCTTTGCTTCGACATATGTTTTCACACTAAAATCTTTATAACGAATATGGACGTCCAATATTTCCACTAGTGCATCGTCAACGTACTTCCTTTAAATCGATACCATAATAACATTATGTAAACTGCGTATGAAAAGAAAGGAGGAAACCTACTTCCTTTTCTTTATATAAATTTACTGTATATTCTTGTGTGAGCCGTCACAGTTAGGCATCCTTTTCGATAACCCACAAATGCAATCATTTAATCCTTTCCCAATAAGAATTCGCTCTATAGATTTCATAATTCTTGATTCGCGGGTCTTAGCTTGTTTGGGTTGAGTAAAATGAAGAATGTATGCTCTTTGCCGTCCCGGTGTTAATGCTTCAAAAGCAGTTTTCAAGGCTGGAAGTTCATCGAATTTCGTTTGAAGTTCTTCAAGGATGATAATCTCTTTATTTTTTTCAACTTTCACTTCCAAGCCGGCTTTTTCAACTTCAATGGCTTCCTGGATATAAGCTTTAATAGTTGATTCCATTTCAGCGATTTCTTGAAGATTTGCAAACCGAATCTGGCGGGCAGATTGTACATTTTCCGTTTGTTGTATGAGAATTTTTTCTGCATCTTTTAACAAGGCACCTTTATGAAAAAGTAGTGCACAGTAATCTTTAAATCCATGTATTAGAACAATGTTTTTCCCATTCAACGTATAACAAGGATGCATCCACTTAAACTCTTCAGTCAGTTCACAGCCAAGAACAATCTCTCTAAGTTTCACAAATTCTTCCTTCCACGTTTTTGATTCACTTAAAAAGTCATCAACCTTTGGATTTAATTTACTATTGGTCATTATGGAATACCCCTTTTTTATTTTAAATATACTAAGTACAACTGTCGCTTTGGTTTGCTGTTTATTGAGTAAATAAATACATTCTAGTTATATAAACTATAGTAGAACTTTTAATGGGAAAATACTACATATAATATAATTCTCTTCTTTTGTTTCTACATTTCTTACACGTTTTGGGTAATTGAAAGCCTTTTTGTTTAAAGAACTGTTGTTCACTAATAGTAAACGTAAATCGGTTGCCACAGTCCCAACATTTTAGAAGTAGGTCCTGTGGTGCCGAACCCTTTAAGGCATCATTGATAGATTCATTTCTTTCCTGCATTCGTTGTTCATCGACAGGTTCATTGTCTTCCAGTGCTGTAATTGTTCTTCGAATGGCTTCTCTAACTTTTTTGTAGTCAATTTGTTCCCATAATTTTAAATAAGGGATAAAAGATTTATTACCGGTTTCTCTCACTTTTTCTAGGAATAATAAAATCAATTCTCTATTCCGGTCCTTTAAATACACCATATCAGGATCTTGTTTTCCCTGGTTGACCCATTCCTTCCATTCACGTAATAGTTCATCTGCATATTGGTCACATTCAATTTGCCAGCCACGTTCAGTGAAGACGATCATGGGCAACTTTCCTCGATATTCAACATCCAGGAAATCATAATCAATCATCCAATCAATTTTTTCCATAATATCATCTAGTTTCTTTGATTTAAAATAACCGTACACGGGACACGTATTCAACTCCAATTGTAATACTTTCTTCTCTCGTGACCCTTTTAGTATTTTCGCTAGAAGTGTTCTTCCACCTTCCATAATAATTGGATCCGCACCTCTTAATATTGCTTTTATTTCTTCAACAGTTAATCGATTCATATTCTCATTCATCAAAACGGTAAATCTTCCCATTCTATCGAGTTTATCGTTTTCTTATCCTGTCTTTTCTGATTGTTAGAAGTCTTTTCGGTTAGTACTTTTCCAAACTTTTCATCATATAGATCACGTACCCACACTTTTACAGGAGCTTTCCATTGCTGATCTTTGGCAGGTATATTTTTAATTAGACTCATAGGTGTCATTCCCAATTCCTTTGCCATTTGAATATCAGCTTCGTTAAGCCGACATCGTTTTTTCGCTTCTTTCCAAGCGTCGGCTTTATTTTTCGTTTTGCTCAAGCTTTGCCCTCCTAATTCTTTTTGTATAGGTTCTTCTTTTTTATCATTAAAATCTAGCTCACTACTATTACAAATACCACATTTATTTTATAAAATAAGAATAACATCAACGCTAAATATTTTTAAACATTTGTTTACGTGTTTATTTCTTATCCAATTCAAAAATAGTTAAAATGCTCCATTATTTGCAACAGTATTATCTGGGTATGTAACTTCATTTATAACTAGTAAATACTTGTTGTAAATAATTAATAAGTGACAACAAAACAACTTCCGATATATTCCGTACAAAAAATATCAAGTGAATAATAAATGGCAGCGATATGATGAGTATGTAAAGGAGGGAAATGAATGTTACAAGAATTCAATCAATTAATGGATTATATTGAATCACATTTAACAGAAGAAATTTCCGGAAAAGATATTTCAAAAATAGTGGGGATGTCTGATTATCATTTTAAAAGAATGTTTTCGTATATGGCCGGAATGTCACTGAATGAGTATATCAAGAACCGGAGATTATCAGTTGCGAATGTTGAATTAATAAATGGAGAAAAAGTGACAGATATTGCCTATAAATATGGCTATCAATCAATTGAAGGATTTTCAAGAGCCTTTCGTGAGTGGAGTGGATTTTTACCTTCTGAAGTAAGCAAAAACAAAATACAAAAATCATTTCCCAAATTCACATTTTTTATTGATATTAAAGGAGGAATATCTATGGAATTCAAAATAGAAAGAAAAGAGAAGTTTTCGATTGTAGGTGTTTCAAAACGAGTGCCGATTCAATTCGAAGGTGAGAACCAAGCGATTATAGAACTAGCCCAGTCTATTACAGAACAACAAAGAAATGAAATGCATCAATTAGCTGACTTATATCCACATCAAGTCTTGAATGTATCTTATGATTTTGACGATGGTTACTTGGAAGAAAAAGGATCATTAACTCATATGATTGGGTTAGCTACAACAAAAGAAAATCCATTCGATGATTTAGAACAAATTTCTATTGAGGAAAGTTTATGGGCCATCTTCCCTAATCAAGGACCATTTCCTGCTACACTTCAAGAAACGACTGCAAAAATTTATTCTGAATGGTTACCTTCTTCAGAATATGAAGTAGCTGATTTACCTGGAATTTCATTTACAAAGTATAATGGTACATCGGAAAATGTATATAGTGAAATTTGGATGCCGGTAAAGAAGAAAGTTAGTGATAAACTTGGATGATTATTATATTTAGAGAAAAATGTTATATCTGCATTTTCCATAGTAGACCAGTCAGTAGTGACTGGTCATTTTTTAATATGGCGGGAAGTGTACTCCCTCTTCATAATATTTAATAACTCATTATTTCTTCATAAGATTATTGTTTTTCAGCTGATCATTTACTTCGTTCAAGTGATGCTAAACATTCAAATAGGAATACACCGCTTAGCTGAATGCTTAAATCAATTCCTTCTGGTAAGTCGGGCTGCTCGCTCCAAAGATGATTGAAAATCATTTTGTCTGTGTTTGTACCGTGCTGCCAAAGTGTTTCTGCGTTCATCTTAAGATAAGTGAGAATTGCTTCCGTTCTTTCAGGTGCCGTTGCAATTAATTCGGTGAAATATCGGATCATAATTCCTTTAAACAAGCCACCATCACCGTTACCTTCACTTTTCAATACATTATGTGTCTTGTTGTGTAATTTTTCGATTGCAAAATGAGCCGTCTTTAGCGCCTTTTCTAAATATTGATTGTCGTTTGTAATTCGGTACAGCTCAACTGCTCCACCTACATACACTCCTTGGCAATACGTGAATTCCCAATCAGTATCGATCTGACCATCACCTAGGCGGTTAATGCCGTCCATGACAAAGCCTGTTTCTTTATCGACGAGATGGTCATCAAGCCATGTGAAAAGTTCTTTTGCAAATTTGAGGTCTGCTTCGTTTCCAAACTCTTTATATAACCTGGCTGCCAAAATGATCGCCGGAGCATTGGCTGGTGTGTTTTTATAACCAAGCTGCTCTTTATGCCAGGCTATACCTCCACCCATTTGGTCATTCCAGCCTGTCTTAATATCATCCCATAGAATGTGTACATCTTTTAAATAGGTTTCGTTAGACGTAGCTTGATAGGCTCGAAGTAATGCAAGCGCCAACCATTCCATATCGTCATATAGGAGATTTGTAGGCTGACCACCATTCCGAAATAAAAGCCCGTTATATTCCTTTTCAATTAATGATGTCATCTCTTCGTCATTTGTCCGATTATATGCGTCTACCAAACTATCAATCGCATGTGCATACCACCAATAATGAAACGTTATATTAGGTCTGTTATCCGGATTTGGGTAGTGATTGTTGAACATATTTAAATGATGATTCCAGTAATTTTGCAGCAAGCTGTTAAATGCCTCCTGCGCTCGTGATGCCCATTTTGTTTGATTTGCTATGTTCATTGTTTCCTCCTCTTTCTCTATAAGTATGTCAAAAACTACACAAACAACCACTGATAAATTTATAGGGGGCTCACATCGCCATCGATTTACCGTAAGTATGTCTGCTTCATTTTCTCCAACCCATACCGGGCGACTTCCAAAACAGATTGGTTGTGGTAGTTTTCGATAAACAGTTCCAATGACAAATAACCGTTGTAATTCATCTTCTCTAAGTAATTCGCTACCTCTGCAGTCGGTGCAATCCCATCACCTGGGAACACACGATCTTTGTCGGTAATTGATTTCCGCGTCGGGTGTGCTGGATAATCGTTCACATGGAAAATTCCGATGTGTTCAGTTTTAAGATAAGCAAGACTACTAAAATGGCTTCCGCCCGTATACATATGAAACGGATCAAGCAATAACTTTACGTCAGGAAGACCACTTTCAAGTGCGATAAACATGGCCTCACTTAGGGTACTTAGTTTGGGAGCTTTACCCCAGAATTCGAGGTAGACGTCAATTTCAATTCGGTCTGCAAGCTCTGTTAATTCACTGAAATGCTGAGCGATCTTTTGTAAAGGTAAGGCTGCCATGTCTCCACTTGGAGGTGCAGCAACAGCTTTACATCCAATTTCTTTTAATAGTGTCATTTCGCGCTCTGCTTCTTTGAGCCCCTGCTGTCTTGTCCCTTCATCTGTATCCGACCATTTGAAAAAAGTAATCGCATTGACCACTTCAATGCCGCTCGCTTCAATGCAGTTTATTAACTCCTTTATTGAACCTTCTTTCTCAAGATACTCCTGGATATCCTTTACCCATAACTCAATGCCATCGTATCCTGCATGTGCTGCTACCTTGATTTGATCGATTACATCCAGGTCAAATGGAAAAAGTGTCGAGGCATTTAAAGAAAATTTAACGTCACGCATTTAATTCACCCTTTTGTAGGAACTTATGGTTAATGAAATGGGATGTTTGTATTTATTACTCAACATCAACCGTACGACCTTCACGACTACTCACAAGCGCCAGTTCAATTAACTTAATCGCCATCTTCGCCTCCTCAGGTTTTACAATCAGCTCGGCACGGCCAGTTATTGCATCATACATATTTTGATAGTACGCTTGGTAAGCACCGGCAACTGTTTCAACGGTACCTACTACATGGAGATTATTCACCACTGTGTTCAAAGTTCCCCACATTTCTTGTGATTCCTTGCCCCAGCCGCTTTCAGCAGGTGAGCGTCCTGCTATTAACGCTTGTTCCTGGGGATCATTGCCATACTTCACAAACGAACCCTTTGTTCCATGCACGACATAACGTGGACCAGGTTCTCTGGCCAGCACAGTGGATTTTATGGTCACGCTTAAGTCATGGCGGAATCCTAGAGTTACATCAAAGTAATCATCCGCTTTTGTATCTGCCCTCAAAGACCGGAGTTCTGCACGGATTTTGTCTGGTTTTCCAAATAGACAGAGGACTTGATCAAAAAAGTGCACTCCAAGATCATAGAGCACTCCAGAGCCTAGTGCATTGCTGTCACGCCATTTATCAGGGTTCGCATCCGGGATATACCGGTCCCAACGAAACACGGCTTCTTTTACAACACCCACCATTCCGCCATCTAAGACACGCCTCAACGTCATAAAATCTCCATCCCAACGGCGGTTGTGGAAGACACTTAACACTTTTCCTTGAGCCTTTGCCAATTGTGTTAACTCACCTGCTTCAGCCGAGGTTGTTGTAAACGGCTTTTCCACGACAACATGTTTCCCTGCAAGTAATGCGTCACGTACAAATTTCACGTGGTCAGTGCTTGGCGTTGCCACGACAACCAAATCAATCGCATCATCCTGATAGAGATCGTCGACATGACTGACGACCTCTACCTCAGGATACTGCTCGTTTGCGCTCGTGCTGTTGCGCTGGACGATTTTAGTTAACTGTAAATTTGGTATACTTGTAATGACCGGTGCATGAAACGTCCTCGATGCAAATCCGTAACCGATTATGCCAACTCGAAGTTTTTCGTCCATCGATTCACCCCTTGCAATGTAAGAATCTATTATTTAAAGTACCTCCGCAAATGCTCTGCAGCTTTCACGACCCCTTGTTGCTCGGCTTCGAGTGTGCCCCAATAACGGTGATCTTCTAATTCAATACTGATTGGCCCATTGTAGCTCAGCTCTTGTAAACGGATAGCAACTTTCCCCCAGTCAACTTCCCCGTGGCCTGGGATTGTGTATCGCCAAGAGCCTTCTGAGAATAAGTATTTTTCAGTGAAAGTAGACTGCAGCACACCACATTCATACAGATCATCTGTTAACATTTCAGTGTCCTTGCCGTGGCAGTGATTCACTCGTTCCCCGAACTCAGATAACACGCGGATATAGTCAATGCCTAAACGGACCAAATGTGATGGATCATACGTCATTCCAAAATGCTTCGATGGGATCGTGTTGAACATTGCCCTTAATGTTTCCGGCGTACAGCCTAGTGTTGGATAATATGGTGCCGGCCCTGGCCAGCCTTCGATGGCAATGTATAACCCATTTTGTTCAGCATGTTGAATAATTTCAGGAAATGTTTCTTTCCAAATCCCGAAAGAATCTTTTCGCGGCAGTGTGTGATCCTCAGGAACAAGACACATGAACAGTACTCGGCCGCCTAATGCCGCGATGTCTGTCATCTGTTTTTTTACACTGTCAATTGCATCTGAACGGCGTTTTTCATCTAAACTGAAAAGCTGACCAACCTGTGCAACATCAACGGTTCCAATCCCGACGCCTGCCTTTTCACAGGCAGCTATTACTTCCGGTGTAAGCCGGGAGACATCAAGTGTGTCCAATTCGACTTCCGCTGCCCAGCTTGCAACTTTTTCAATTCCTTCACTACCGATTTTTGGCGGAATCCGCATTCCTATATTAAAATTCATGTAGTCAATTCCTCCCTTAGTAAGGCTTGTAGCCAACTGATTCATAAACCATTTCCGAAAACTTAACGACCTTTAAAGCAAATTCTCCTGGCACCTGTATATCACCATCTCCACGGATCGCATCTATGAAGCTTTTGTCTTGATTCGTTGTTGCCTTAGGTAATTCCGGAACGACTGGTTCTTCTCCTGTTAAATGAAGGGTTATTTTATCGTTGTCATAAAAAATGGCTCCCTTTTCACCGCAGAATACGTATGTTTCATGCCAAGCCGGTGAGTAACCGACAAGGTTCAAACCGGCAACCGCACCTTCTTTAAACTGAATTGAAGTGAATGTATCGATTTCTACCGGTGCACCCTGTTGAGAAAGCTGTGCCGTTACTTCAACTGGTGTTAATCCTGTCGTCCAAAGCAATACATCGATTATATGGCTGCCGGAGTCCATTAAAAATCCTCCTCCAGATAATTTCGGATCCTTGCGCCATGAATACGTGTCATTCGAACCGTTCCACCATTGCTGGTACAATGATGCTGTAACAGATGTAACCTTTCCGATTTTTCCGGCAGCGATTGTATCGTGAATATAAATAAATTCCGGCTGAAAATGGCGTTGGTATGACACTTGCATGATCATTCCTGTTCTCTTGGCCGTTTCAATTAATTGCTCAGCCTCATGTGATGAACAAGTCATCGGTTTTTCGATCAACACATGCAACCCCTTCTCCAACACTGCTGTTGCTTGTTCAAAGTGCAAAGTATGTGGTGAACAGATTACAACTCCATCCAATTCTGCTTGGTCGAGCATGTCGCGGTACTCTGTAAATTGCTGGACATTTTCTATTCCCGCTTTTTCAATAAATCTCGCCCTTGCGTCAGGACTCACATCCGTTATCGCTGTAATTTTCACATTTTCAAGTTCCAGAAGTTGCCCTGCATGCACTTGAGCCATTCCACCTGTTCCGATAAATCCAATTCGAATCGTTTTCATCCGTCCCACTCCTTTTTATACCTGTATATGAATTAACTAATTTCTTCAATTCGTCACTTATTATTTTAATATTCTGTCTACTAATTGTTGAAGTTCTTCATAAGCTGCATCGGTGACATGACCCTGTTGCTTCTCTTTTTGTAAATGCTTTTCAAAGTCTTCAAGATGTTTAAGTGCCTGCTCAAAGTGTCCTTTGCCAAGATGATGTTCTACTTGTTTGATACGATTGCTAAGTTTTTTCGCAACGGATTTCTCCAAATCACCAGCTGCTGCATAAACGTTAATCTTCACAGTTAACACATCACTCACACTGTCAAACATAATTGGTTCGAGTTCTGCCGCGTGCTCCATCAGCATAACGCCGCTTAATTGCTGACTAAGCTCAACTGGGGTATTAATTGCACCTTCCCATGATGATCCAAACAAAATTACCGGCTCTTCCTTTGTTTGATTCCAAACACTCTTGGCATTATTGATGATCCATTCAGCCAGATCGACTTGAGATTCGTCTGCTTTTACTAGCTCTGTTACGTAACGGACAAGAATTCCTTTAAATAATCCACCATCGCCAGAGCCACCTTCATAGATGATTCCGTTGTGATTGGAGAATCGTTCTTTTGTCGTTTCAGCTGTCTGAATGGCAGCATTAAGGTATTGTTGATCACCTGTTAATTTAAAAAGCTCAACCGATGCCCCGATATAGACACCTTGGTTATACGTGAATTCCCAGCCTTTATCGATATTTCCATCACCTGTCCGGTTAATGCCATCCCACACTAAGCCGTTTTCAGGATCCACTAATGTTTCCTGGTGCCAGTTATAGATTTTCTTTGCCCATTTTAAATCTTCTTCTTTTCCATACTGCTCAAATAAGCGTACGGCAAGAATGACTGCTGGTGCGTTTGATGGTGTGTTTTTGTAATCAAGTTGGAATTTGTTCCACGCGATGCCGCCGCCAAATTCCTCACTCCATCCAGTTTTAATGTCTTCCCATAATGTAAACACCGCTTGTTCATGCTCCGGATTATCGGTGTAGCTGTGCAAACGTTGAAGAGTAAGTGCCATCCACAACATATCATCATAAAAATCGTTACGGATATCACCGCCGTTGCGTGTTTTAACACCTTCATATAAAGCTTGAGCTTTGTCGAGATACGCTTTATTACCTGTTCGTTCATAACCGTCAATTAGTGTGTCAATTCCATGTGCTTGCCACCAGTAATGGAATCGGTTATTCGTCTCGCTATCAGGATATTGATTATTGAACATGTTTCGATCAGTGTTCCAAAAGTTTTCAGTAAGCGATAATTGAGCCTGCTCAGCTTCTTCTTTTAATCCCCATGGCACTAGCTCTGTTTCACTTGGTTCTTTTACAGTCAGACTGTCATAGTTAAGCCAGTTCGTACTGCCTCTCTCAGAATCAAAGCCAAGAGTTACGGTATTTTTTCCTGCACTTAGGGTGATGTCGTTAACATTCGCAGTCTGCCAATTACCCCAGCTTCCTGTTCCAGAAAAACGTACTTGATCGACAATCTCTTCCCCATTCACTTCAAGATAGCGGGTAGCAGAGCCGGCACCACCAGCATATTTGAACACCAGTGTGTAGCTGCCATCACTAGGTACATTCACTTCGACATCGACTTTTTGACCATCTCTGTTCCAGCCGGCAACATAGCCTTCACCGAAATAGCCTGCTTCCGAGTTTTCTGTTCCGACGTTATATAACGTTCCTTGTGCTGCATCATACTCCTCACTCCATAAGCTTGCAGCTTCAACCTGTTCTGAATGAAATAGAGTTGTAACAAGTAATGAGAATATCATCAATAGGACTGCCGGCAAAACGGTCATTCCACGCCATTTAGTAAGCATAATGTCACTCCTTTTTATAATAAATAAAGCGTTTACAATTAAAACTTGTTATATGAAACTATTAGACTTCTGATACCTGGTTACTGTCAGCTGCTTTTTCTGACTCAAGCCGGCCATACTTCCTAAACACCGGCAATAATACGACCATCACAAAATAAGCAGAAACGCTGACCATAAAGAACAAAAACAAGATTGGAAATGCAATCAAAATGCGAGAATAAAAGAGTACTCCAAAATTGAGTGCGAAAAGAGAAAACAACACAAATGATACAACCGGGTGTCCTAGTGCAATCACACTTGATAGTTTTAAATGATTCAAAAGTGATGCATGAAAATACGTAAATACAGGCAGCAGATATAGGGATATCATGAAAACCAGCACTGTCACCACAAAAATTGGTATGGCAAGTAGTAGTGAGGAATGAACAGATTGGATCGCAAGTGATATCAAGGCTATATTTATAATCATGATCAAATAGCCGTAGGCATTAGCCTTGATAAAATTTTCCACATAGTAATTCAGGAAAGAAGCTCCTATGCCCTTTTG
Organism: Bacillus sp. J37; assembly: GCF_000518865.1. Classification (GTDB taxonomy): domain Bacteria; phylum Bacillota; class Bacilli; order Bacillales; family Bacillaceae; genus Metabacillus. The sequence continues at coordinate 27,062 of NZ_JAEK01000037.1, forward strand.
ATTCCCCGTTTTTACATCCCGTATCACCATTAACAAAGCGACTGTTGCTGGAAATAAGCCCAAGAAACCAAATCCGCATAATGTGAAAAAAATCCATAATAGGTTCAATCCAGCTGCCTTTGCGATCCATTCCATCCATTTATACATTGTTTTCACCCTCTATCTCATCAGCTTTTAATCCCGGAGAAGTTTGCCCCGTCAATAAAGTATTTTTGTAAGTACATGAAGAGTGCAATGATTGGCAAAATGATGATAATTGTCGCTGCCATCATCGGTCCGTATGCTGTTTGTTTATCAAAAGTAAATGCTTGAAGCCCTATCTGTACTGTGTATAATGATCTGTCATTTAAAACGATTAGCGGCCACAGGAAACTGTTCCAGCCTGCTTGGAATGTGAAAATTCCAAGTGTTGCTAACGCCGGTTTTGTAAGCGGCAAGTAAAGATTCCAATAAATCCGAAACTCACTGCAACCATCAATCCGCGCTGATTCCATATACTCATCCGGTAAGGTTAAGAAAAACTGGCGCATAAAGAATACTGCGAACGAACCGGCCGCACCTGGAAGAATAACCGCCCAAAAGTTGTTCAACAATCCATGCCCACCTTGGCCTAAAATGTCATTTCCACCCATTAGTGGCATATTGTTTAGGACGATATATTGCGGAATCATGACAACTACACCGGGAATCATCATAGCTGCCAATAACACTGCAAAAATAACTTTTCTTCCTTTAAATTTGAGTTTCGCGAATGCGTAACCACTCATTGAACCGAATAAAAGATTAAAGAACACTCCCATTACTGCAAGATAAAGCGAGTTAAACAAGTAACGTCCAAACGGTACTGATTCAAATGCTTCGATATATTGCTCAAAGGTGATCGTCGAAGGAAGCCACTGCAGAGGAATTCGAAATATCTCAGTATCTGGTTTTATGGATGTTAATAAGCTCCAAATAAATGGCATAACCATAATCACTGCAATAGCTGAACTTACGATATAGAAGATCAGCTTTTTAATATTTTCACTTCTTTTCATCTCAGGTCCTCCCTTCTATTGATCCTTACTTTGATTAATCTTAAAGTTAATGGCCGTGAAAATTAAAATGGTTATCGTCAGAACAAGCGCCTGTGCCGATGCATACCCCATTTGCAACTGTTCAAACCCAGTTGTATAAATATGGTACACGATCGTTTTCGTTGAGTTCGCCGGTCCACCTTGTGTTAACACGTACGCCTGATCAAAAACTTGTAATGCACCGATAATCGTCATCGTACTTACTAACAATGTTGTTGGGCGAAGCATTGGAAATGTAATATAAATGAGCTGTTTAAAGGCTGAAGCACCATCAATCTTTGCTGCTTCATAGAGCTGCGTTGGAATCCCTTTAATACCAGCCATGTAAATAATCATGTTTCCACCGACTCCTAACCAAAGCGTAACCGCAATAACCGAAGTCATAGCCGGTCCCGATTCGGACAGCCAAGCAGGTCCAGCAATTCCGACATAACTAAGCATCTGATTAATTAATCCATATTCTGAGTTCAACATCCATAACCAAACGATCGATGCCGCTACTGCAGATGTAACTGTCGGCATGTAAAAAGCGAGTCGGAAAAACGTGACACCGCGAAATGGCTGTGTGACCAAAACGGCTAAAAGTAACGAAATAATGATCATCAGCGGCACAAAAAACAGGGTTAACACTCCTACATTTCGGAATGTCTGCCAAAGAATAGCATCATCGATTAGTCGTTTAAAATTATCAAAGCCTACCCATTCCATCGAGCTGATAATGTCATAATTAGTAAAACTTAAGAAAATAGCCATTCCTATTGGAATCACCATAAATACGATAAATAGAATGAGCGTAGGTGCAATTAAGAAATAAGCTGCCCGCGATTGATATCGGTTAAAGGAACTTTTTTTAGGAACAGAATCAAGAGAGAGTGCACTCTCTTGAATTCTGTTAATCTTATTCAACTTCATTTTCCTTAAGCATCCTATCTCCCTCTTTTTGGGCTTTTTCTAATGTCTCCTCTGCTGATTGCTCCTTCAACACGAATTTCTCCAGGTTCGGAATTAAGGCATCAACTTCTGCAACAGAATAACCCGGGTGACGAGGACGAATTTTTGCAAATTCTAATGAATCAATGAATGGCTTCCAGAACGGATCATCTTGGAAGAACGGATCCTCAAGCGCGATTTTGTTACCAGGTATGTTCAAGCTTGTTTTACCCCACTCAAGCGCATTTTCCGGTTCTGCTAACCACCATTTAATGAACTCCCATGCGGCTTCTTTCTTTTCAGAAGCTTCCGGTACAGCTAAACCAAAGCCACCCATAACCGCACCTTTGTCACCATTTGGACCTGCCGGCGGTGGAACCACCCCGTAATTTAACTGATCACTGTATTGCTCATACGTACGTAAATCCCATGGTCCAGTAAAGTGCATCGATGATTTTCCAGTTACAAACGGATGCTGAGCACCTTCAAGTCCTTTGTCAAATCCAGTCTTATACACTTCATCTTCAAACAGCAATTGATTCCAATAGTCAAGTACTTTTAATCCTGCTTCACTATTGTAGGCTGTTGCAGATAAATCTTCTGTCAACATTTGGCCACCAGCCTGTTGAATCCACATATTGAATAATCCCAGATCATTTAAGGAAAAACCAACACGTTCAAAGTCTTTTCCATTTTTAACCGTTAGCTTTTTCGCTGCTTCACGAAGCTCTTCCCATGTTGTCGGAGGCTCAATGCCCGCTTCTTCAAAATGGTCTTTATTATAGAATAAGGCACGTGTATCAACTGTTAACGGAAGACCATATAAGTTGTCATCATAGCTTAATTCCTTTAATGCTTCTTCGTAGAAATCACCTTCGGATACACCGTCAGCTTCCATGTATTCATTTATTGGATGCAGCACTCCTTTTGGAGCATAAAGAGAAGTTCTCCAACGATCCCAAAGCAAAACATCAGGAACTTGACCAGACGTAATACCGGTCATAAATTTTGTGATCAAATCTTCTTGAATGACGTATTCTACTTCAATACGGTCTTGAGATTCGTTAAACTTTTCAACCATATGGTTAAACTGATCTTCCCCATCACCTGTCCAGTCTCCCCAGAAGGTCAGCTTCACTTTTTCATCACCGGAACCACTGTCATCATTGCTAGAATCTTCACTGCTGCAGCCAACTAATGCCAAACTTAGCAGTACCCCCAGCAACAGCATCCAACTAAATCGAAATTTTCTCATCCCAGCCACCTCTTTATCATTTATTTATTTTTTAGAAGCGCTTTCAACGACACTCATGATAAACTCACAAAACATCGCGTTTGCCCATGAAAACCATTTACGAGTGAATTGTGTCGGATCGTCGACATGAAAACCCTCGTGCATATATCCAGTATCAGCATCCGTCGTTTCAAAGAGTGTTAGTAACTCCTCAATTTCTTCTGTTGAATTTGTCGTAAGTCCTTGGATTGCGAGTGCAATATGCCATACATATTGGTCAGGTGTATGTGGACTACCGATCCCTTTGGCTGCCTTGCCTTCAAAATAGTATGGATTTTCTTCACTTAAGATAAATGCTCTCGTATTTTGATAGATTTCATCTTCAATACTGCAAAACCCCAGGTATGGCAAAGCTAGTAAACTTGGAACATTGGCATCATCCATTAAATTATATTGACCAAATCCATCTGTCTCGTATGCATACATTTTTCCATACTTTGGATGGTCCACAATGCCATATTCATTAATTCCAGATTGAATTTGGTTCTTTAACTCTGTTACACTACTAATAAGGTCACTAGTTTTATAGAAACTTGTTAAAATTTCTTCCAAGTAGTTTAGCACAACGACAGCAAACATGTTGGAAGGAATTAAATAGCCATACATACACGCATCATCACTCGGTCTAAACCCTGACCACGTCATACCCGTGTAACAGACCGGTTCTCCCAAACCGTCCCGAGTGAGCGTGTCTGATGGCGGACAATTTTTTCGTTGAAATCGATATGGTGAATGTTCTTCATGGTGCTGTTCAACTTTCCAAACCCCAATAATCTTCTTAACAGCCTTCAAAAATTCGTCATCAAAGTGACTTGTAATTGCAGTCTTCTTCCAAAATAAATAAGATAATTGAATAGGATAACAAAGTGAATCAATTTCATATTTTCTTTCCCAAATCCAATCGGACATATCAGTTAGATCTTTTTGATGCCCTGCTCCGTCAGCCTCTTTATTGAAGGCATTTGCATACGGATCAATATTGACATAATCAATTTGGCGTTTAATCACCCCCTCAATGATCGTTGAGATAGTTTCATCACGGTCAGCAAGTGCAAGGTATGGTTTTACTTGTGCAGCCGAATCTCGCAACCACATAGCCGGTATATCTCCTGTAATAATAAAGGTAGATTGATCTTCAAGGCGCTTAACCGTTGTTTGAATCGTATTTTTAAAGCAATTCTGAAACATCTTCGCAAGCTTTGGACGATCTGCCAGACGGCACGTGATATCATCCATCATGTTAATCATTGTTGCAGGTAATGTATTTGTTTCCATCTATGTATTTCACCTCCTTTTAGTGAAGCGCTTACAATTAGTATAATTGTTATATAAATAGTATGTCAATAAGTAATTTAATATTACATTTAATTATATCATTTAGATTTTTTAATTAAAAGATAGATAATGGTATATTGAATTTTTATCTTTTTTACAAACAAAAAAGTGCCCCCAATCTTATGAAGACACCATTCACCCATATTATTTTTTAATTGTAACTGGAGCGGTTGAGTTACCAATTACTAGATTAGCATCTAGCAACACCCGCTTTGGTACAACGGCTTGATCCTCTTTATTACGTAGTTTCAAAAGAATGTCAAATACTTTTTGCCCCATTTTTTCCTGATCTTGTGCCAGGTAAGTTAATTGAAATTCACCTATATGTGTTGGAGGACTGTCAAAACACATTATCGAAACATCCTCAGGTACACGCATCCCCAGCTCTTTAACCGCTTCATTCGCCATTAAAGCAATGTAATATTCCGCCGCAAATAAAGCTGTTATTGTCGGGTGGTCTATTAGGTGTTTCTTTATTTTATCTATATCATGCCTAATGTTAGGTGGCCTAAAAGAATTAGGAAGTGTTGACGTAATATTGTTTATCCATAAATCACGGTCAACGATGACTCCCTTTTCTGCATGAGCCTGTACAAATCCTTCAATCCGATCTTCTAAAGCAGTTGTATCATTTGGTGGTGGCGTCAGCAGGCCAATATGTCTGTGACCTAACTCCAACAGGTATTCTGTTCCTTTTCTGGCCGCACCAACGTTATCCGTGCTTACCGATGCAGTAGAAATTCCCTTTAAATGACGGTCAACCAGAACTAACGGAAATTTATTCAAGACGAGTTTTAAGATCTCTTCACTAAAATATTCTGCTTGAGCAGGAAAGACAATGAGTCCATCAACACCAAGCTCAACCAATTCCCGAATCGCTTTTTCTTCAATATCTGAAATTCCAAAGGAGCGGCGCAGTATGAGGAAGCAAGAATGTTCGGTTGTACACTTTTCAATGGATGAAATAAGCGCTGTCCCATAACTATCATCAAAATCTGTTATGACTAGACCAATCATTAGTGGTGTACGCTTTTCCTCTTTCGAAGTCGATTCGGCTAATTCAGTTCCCTTCTCTTCTTCATTAGAATTTTGCTTTACAAATGAGCCTCTTCCCGGCTGCCTAACGATCAAGCCTTCTCCAGCTAACATTTCCAAAGCTTTTTTTGTTGTAATTCTACTGACATCATATTGTTCTGACAATTCTTTTTCGGAAGGGACACGATCCCCTTCTTTATACACACCTGACATAATATCTTTTTTTATGTTTTCATATAAAACCTCATATAAAGGCTTTGTCAAAGCAAACACCAACTTTCGAAAAAAATAGATCTATACATAATGTTATATCATGATATATCATATGTGTAAAGGTTTTCATTAAGAGTACCTTTATTAGAAATTAAACTGTCCAACATTATTATGGCGTACATACAGATCTAACTACCCATCGTTCTTATATTAAAAAGTGAAACCTTTGGTCTATTTATTCGTACTATTCGTATGATAGTAATGAATAATACGGATTAGAGGTGGATAATGAAAGCAATCGTGTATACAAATTACGGATCCCCCGACGTTCTTCAATTGACAGAAGTAGAAAAACCGATCCCTAAAGAAAACGAAATTTTAGTGAAAGTTAAAGCAACAACCGTAACAGTCGCAGATATTCGAGCACGGAGTTTTACAGTTCCACCCGCTTTTTGGCTGCCTGCCCGATTAACACTTGGTTTTAGAGGACCAAAAAAAGAGATATTAGGGATGGAGTTAGCTGGTAAAATTGAGTCTGTTGGAAAAGCTGTCAAAAAGTTTAAGACAGGTGACCAGGTTTTTGCAGCCTCTCTCTCTGGGTTTGGTGCCTATGCCGAATATATTTGTTTACCAGAGGATGGTCCTGTGTCTATAAAACCGTCCAATATAACGTATGCAGAAGCTGCTGCCATTCCAATTGGAGCACGGACTGCTTTGTATTTTCTTAGAAAAGCCAATATTCAAAACGGGCAAAAGGTTCTAGTGTATGGTACGTCAGGAAGTGTAGGAAGTTATGCGGTTCAGATTGCCAAGTATTTCGGTGCCAATGTTACAGGGGTATGCAGTACGACAAACTTGGATTTGGTAAAATCCTTAGGAGCCGACAAGGTCATTGATTATACAACTGAGGACTTTTCCAGGTCAGACGAGACTTATGATGTGGTCTTTGAAGCAGTAAACAAAAGTTCTTTTTCAGCTTGTATGAAGGTGTTAAAGAAAGACGGTACATATATAAATGTAACTGAACCGTTACCAAATGTTAACATGCTCTGGACTAATTTGAAAAGCCGCAAGAAGTTATTATTTAGTCGAAATGCACCTGAAACATCAGAAGCACTGGATTTCCTTAAAGAACTTGTTGAGATGGGAAAATTAAAAGTGGTCATAGATAGATACTATGATTTTGATGAGATTGTTAAAGCTCATCGATATGTAGAGAAAGGGCATAAGCGAGGAAATGTTGTGATAAAAGTGGAAGAAAGCAACGAATCCTAATAAAAGAAGTCCTTCATGCGTTTTCTTAGGTAAATAAATTAGTAGTTTCATAATATTGTGAATCAAACATTTGGCTCCTGTTCTCCCTCATAATAAATTAAGACGAATGGTGAACAGATGAAAGAGCTCCTGGGATACTTTTCTATAAGCTTGATTGTCAATCAGTAGGCTCATTCCTAGACAAAAAAGGTACGAGATTATTCCTCATACCTTTTTCATGTTGATACTCAACACTTACAAGATTTCGATATACCCTTCTGTCCCGTTCACCCGAATTCGTTGCCCATCTTTTATTAGCTTAGTAGCATTATCCACTCCAACAACTGCCGGTAAGCCATATTCACGTGCGATAACGGCTCCATGTGTCATCAGTCCACCAACTTCGGTGACAAGGCCTTTTATGGAAACAAACAATGGTGTCCAGCTTGGGTCAGTAAATGCTGTAACTAAGATATCTCCATCTTCTAGATCAGCATCTTCCATATTTAAAATGACACGGGCACGTCCCTCTATAACACCTGATGAAACTGCTAGACCTGCAATCGCTTCGGCCGGGAGGTTTTCTCGTTCGTACTCACCTGTCATGATTTCACCGTCAGACGTGATAACGCGCGGTGGAGTTAATTTTTCATATAATTTGTAATCATTTTTTCGTTCGCTGATGATTTCGTAATCTAGATATTTTGTGCAGACGACTTCCCTGAGCTCTTCAAAAGTGAGATAATAGATATCTTCTTTTTCATGTAAAACTCCCTCTCGTTGGAGCTTTTCGGCTTCCTTCAGTAGAGCCTGTTTATAAACAAAGTAACGATTTACCATGCCGTATTTAGGGTATTCTCTGTATCCGCTAAAATTTCTGATTATGTCGATCTTTTGTTTTGTTTCTTGGGATTTTTGTTCACCATCCGGTAATTGCTTCAAGCGATATAATAATTCCTGTTCTTTTTCCAACGCAACATGCAGTCCTTGCTCAAATTTCCGTTTGCTTTCATGAGGAAGAAAGTTTTTGACATTACTTAGAATCATAGGTACAAGTGTAATTGGTTTTTCAATCCAACGAGTTTTCGTTATATCGATTTCACCGGCACATCTCATGCCGTATTTCTTGAGATAAGTTCTTATTGCTACTTCGGTTTCCTGTCCACCCTCAAATTTACTTAATTTTTCCAAGAAGTTATTATCTTTTACATGTTGTAAATACTCAATGACGTCTGGATAAGGACGAATCACATCAGCAACATCCAATAAATCCAGTCCCATTTCCGATGTAATATTGTTTGGAACAGATTGAGAAAGTATATCTGCTACATTCTTTTCACCTAACCACTCCAGCATTTTTTCATTGATCCATGATGAAGCATTCATAGCAGCCATAATAACAGCCGAGCTTTGTGGGTCAAATAAAATCTTCTTTAATTCCTGGATATCTTCCAAAATAAAATCAACTAATTCTTTTCCTGATTTCGTTTCGATGTTATGTTTTAACTCTTCTATCGATGTTTGATTTTTCTTTATTAAATCAGAAACGATTTTTGGATCGTTTTCGATTTGTGATTGAGGACCTGCTTTATTGGTATCACTAGGACCTGGTATATTTATTGGATCTGGTGACGTTTTTATAAAATCTTCTCGCCCAAGGATCGTCATGAGTGCATCTTTTATTAGAGGATCGGATTTTCCCAAAGCCTCTATCACCATTTTTCCTCTGACAGGTGAAGCTAAATTATTCGTCACATCAACAAACAACCTACCACCAGCTGTACGCATAGGTGCAGGAGTTGTTAACAGGTAAAAAGACAATCCCAATGGTTTCATGGGGTCAGTCATCATTTGTTGATGACCAACAGATACATAGACGCGAATTTCTTCTGTCTCCGCTTCAGGTATCGGGTATAAAGTTGTGATCGGACGGCTCTGGACGATGTAAAAAGTATCATTAACCAAGCACCATTCAATATCTTGTGGGCAACCAAAATATGCTTCGATCTGCCTGCCGATACGTGCCAGTTCTAACATTTGTTGATCAGAAAGTGTTTGGGCTTTTTGCTGATTATGAGCGATTTGTTTTGTCTCTGTTCCGCCTTCTTTACGTCCATAAATCGCCAGTTTCTTGGTTGCTATCTTTTTATCAATGATTTGATCTTCCTGTATTTTATAACAATCTGGAGATACCAAGCCTGAGACCAGTGCTTCTCCCAGCCCAAAACTTGCATCAATCGAAAGTAATTTTCGGTTGGAAGTAATTGGGTCAGCGGTAAATAAAATCCCTGAAGCCTGTGGAAAGACCATTTTTTGAATGATGACTGATAATAAAACTTCACTGTGGTCGAACCTATTTTGCATCCGGTAGATGACCGCGCGCTCCGTAAATAGGGAAGCCCAACATTTGCTGATATGCTGCAGGATGGCGTCTTTTCCGATGATATTTAAATAGGTGTCTTGTTGACCGGCAAAAGAGGCATGTGGTAAATCTTCGGCGGTCGCACTGGAACGCACTGCATATGCGTGTTCCTCGCCGAACTTGGAGAGATAATGAGTAACTTCTTTCACAACATCTGAAGGAATTTCTACTTCCATTATGAGTTGTCGCATCTTACTGCTAATTTCGCGAATTTGATCTCGATCTTCAACTTTTAGCATTGCTAATTGATCCAATAGCGCATGGTACTTTTTGTTTTCATTGATGGCTTTTTGAAAACCTACTGTTGTAACACAATATCCTTCGGGAACTTGTATTCCTTGGATTTTTGATAATACCCCTAAATTTAACCCTTTACCGCCTACGAGCATAAGCTGCGATTTTTCGACTTCTTGAAAATCGAGTATCAAAGAACTCATTCCACATCTCTCCTAACCATTCATGTTCTCTGATTTTAGCAGTGGTAAAGGGGAATAAAAAGTCTATATTATGGTTTTTTTACATGCTATAATTAATTTAGGAAGAGATTAAAGAAAGATTGATTTTATAAACCTCATGGCTAATAACGTAAAGAAATTAAAAAAGGTATGAGATTTCCATACCATTTATTCTTTGTGACATCCTTCACAAGGAACACTGCTACTAATATATGATGATCGAATCCCTTACAGCAATTCATTCCTCCAAGCTAAAACCTTCTCTTCACGATATAGGTCAGCTTTATCCTGAGAGTTAAACAAGTTCATTTTGTATTTCACTACTTCTTTCGCTGCATCGATACATTCTGGATAAATCGCGTTTGGATCCCAGAGTTCGGTTGCTGCTAAAATTTCCCGGCATTTTTTATAGAAGGCATATTTATAGTCTGATGAGATGTTTACCTTTTGTATCCCAATTCTCACGGCTTCGGCAATTTCTTCATCCGGATTCGCTGAGCCTCCGTGAAGGACGAGTGGAATATCTACCTCCTGTTTAATCGCCTGCAGTATATCCATACGGAGTTTTGGTTCCATATCTTTTGGATAGATGCCATGACAAGTGCCGATCGCAACAGCCAATGTGTCGACACCTGTGCTTTCTACAAATTCCTTTGCATCTTCAGGTCTTGTGTAAATAACCTCAGACACACCACCCTCTACAGATGTTCCAGTGTTTCCGATTGTTCCTAACTCACCTTCCACTGACACACCTAATGGATGGCTGATGTCGACGATTTCTTTTGTTAGTTTAATATTCTCTGCAAGTGGTAATAGTGAGCCGTCAATCATCACTGAGCTGAAGCCGACCCGTATTGCCCTCATAATATCAGCTACATTTCCTCCGTGATCCAAATGAAGGACAAATGGGACATGGCTGTTTTTAATTCTGTTTAGTACATAACTGAAGAAGTCATCCTTCGTAAACTCTAATTCTGTTGGATGTACTGCGATAATGGCTGGCGAATTATTTTTCTCTGCCTCCTCTACTACAACTCTTAGAAAATTACTATCTGCTACATTGAAAGCACCTACTGCAAATGTATGTTCCTTTGCCACTTCTAGTAACTGTTTCATATTTATTAACATTTCCTTATCTCTCCTTTTATTATATAGATTTGTTTTCAGATCCGGATAATCGGATATAATATTTGACTAACTCTGTTCCCGCAGTAACTGTATGGTGGATTACATCAAAGTAACTCAGTTCCGTGTCCTCTCTTAAGTCAGCTTTTATTTGTTGTATATGAGCATTCATAAAGTCTGAACCAACATTTATTTTATTGATCCCAAGCTCAATTGATTTTCTTATATTTTCTTCCCCACACCCTGATCCGCCGTGGAGAACGAGCGGAATATTTGTTGCCTTTTTTATCTTTTCGACGATATCAAATCGAAATTCAGGTACATAGCCGTCAGGATAATTTCCATGACTTGAGCCAAAAGATATGGCTAAAGCATCTACTCCTGTTTTTAATGCAAACTCAATTGCAATATCAGGATTGGTATACATTTCGTCATCTGTCATATGGTCGCTCGATATGGAACCTATGTTTCCGACTTCCCCTTCTACACTGGCATCATAGGTTTGGGCAAATTCAACCATATTGCGGGTAATGTCAATGTTTTTCTCAATTGGATATTTGGAAGCATCCATCATGACACTGGAAAATCCATCTTTTAAGCATCTTTTAACAAAGCCAATATCCTTGCCGTGATCTAAGTTGATTGCTACCTCCACACTTGCCGCATTTGCCATCTCAATGATTGGCTGTGTCAGAAGTTTGCTGCCTAAGTGTGCCATCAGATGATCTTGAAGTAAATCAATGATAATCGGTGCCCTTAATTCCTGAGCTGCATCGATCACAGCTTTAGCCGTTTCCAAGTTAAAACAGTTAATTGCCATAACCGCATATTTGCCGGTATTTGCACGATCAAGCATGCCTTTCATTGATACATACATATTTATCGCTTCCAATCTATTAAATTGTTATTTTTATATCCGAAAGATCCATCTCTTCTTCCTCTGTTGTATCCTCGGCCAATTCATTTGCAGGTTCTTTCTTCCATAAAAACAACATGACACCGGTAACGACCGATCCAATCAGTAATGCTAATAGGAAAAGGAATGGATGTGTCATTGCCGGTACGATAAACAATCCACCTGATGGAACAGGTGATCCCACACCCCACATCATCGAGAATCCGCCACCGATTGCAGCACCAGTGGTACAAGAAACAACAACTCTTACGATATCCACAGCAGCAATAGGAATGACACCTTCTGTAATCATACACACTCCCATCGGAAATGCGATTTTAATGTTGTCTTCTTCCGATTTGGTGTAACGCTTTTTCCGAAGTGCTTTTGATAAAACCCAGGATATCGCAACTCCGAACGGAGGTACCATAGAAGCTAGAATTTTTACTGCTTCAGGTTCATAAATCCCCTCGAGTAAAAGCCCATCGGCAAAAAGTGAAGCCACTTTATTAACCGGTCCCCCAAAATCAAATGCTGCCATTCCACCTAAAATAGCTCCAAAAACGAATCTCATCGACCCTTGCATACTTGTTAAAAAAGAAGTTAATCCATCTGTTGCCCATACAATTGGAACTCCAAGGATAAAGAACATCAGTAACCCGACCACAATACTGGAAATCAGCGGAATAATCATCATTGGCATTAAGCCTTCTGCCCATTTCGGTACTTTTAAATGTTTCTTCAGGAATAAAACAAAGTAACCTACGATAAATCCACCCAGCATACCGCCTAAGAATCCGGCCCCTATTGCATTTGCAATAAGCCCCATTAAGAGCCCCGGAGCGATACCCGGCCGATCAGCTATCGAGTAGGCAATCGCACCTGCAATAACAGGAGCCAGCAATCCCATTCCAAGAACACCTAAAGACACAAGTGCTGATGGAATCGAATAAGCCTCCTGAAAATTTTCAATGACCGTTCCACCGGTTAAATTTCCAATCGCAATTAGTAGTCCTGATGCGACAACAAGCGGTAACATAAAGGATATAGCGGTTAAAGCATGCTTCTTAATTTGAAGTTTTTTTAACATATAACAGACCTCCCTTATTGTTGTGTGTTCAGTTCAGCCTCAATCTTTTTGTATAATTGCTTCGGTGCCTTGATCGCAATATTTGTTGAGATTTCAATGATTTTCTTTCCTTTAAAACGTTCCTTCCCGCTAACTTTGATATCAGCAGCGATTATGACCAAATCTGCTGCCGCAATTTCCTCTTTTGTTAACTCGTCTTCGATACCAATTGTTCCTTGTGTTTCGATCCGAACTTTATGCCCGAACTCATGCCCTGCTTTAATTAGTTTTTCTTTGGCGATATACGTATGGGCAATACCGGATGTACAAGCAGAGATTCCAACAATATTCATATCATTTCCCCCTAATTATGTTTGGATAATAGATGTAAAAACTCTTTTTTTGTTTTCAATGTTTGAAACTGTTCAATGGTTTCTTCATCTGATAATAAGACGGCTACCTTCTGAAGCAATTTTATATGTGTTGTCGTTTTATCTGAGTTTTTTACCGCAAATAAAATGATAAGATTGATAGGATTTCCATCCATAGACTCCCATTCCACAGGCTTCTTTGTTCTTCCAATCGCAATAGATGTCTTAAAAACATAATCTGATTTCCCATGAGGAATGGCGATCCCTTTCTCTAAACCTGTAACTCCCTCATTTTCACGATACATCACATCCTGAATAAACCCATCTTCATCACTTATGCAACCGTTTACAAATAAGAGGTTTGATAGTTCCTTGATGACTTCTATCTTCGATGTTGCTTGTAAATCCAATTGAATGAGCTCTTCTGATACAACTTTACTAAAATCTAATTCTTCCATCTTTATTTCCAATCTAGGAGCCTCCTTTTCTACTGATTAGGTTTGGGATAAAATCACGTGTTGTTTGTAATAATTTTTTATAAATTCATCGATCTTGTACTTATCCTCGTCGTTTAAAATAGGACTGACAAGAATCGTTGGTTTATCAATAATACTGTGAGTTTTGACTGTGGATATCACAAGTTCAACATCGTCATAGTCACTATGTTTAATCCGCTGTTGAGCGATAATCTTTTTCACAAGGATATTCGGAAAGCTTTTCTTGATTTTCCCGCTTAACAAATGAGAAGTGCCAATGCCACTTGTACACTCTATAAGGATTGGAATCTTATTTGCAAATCGTTCATCATAAGAAATTTGAAAATAAAGTGTGATATAGCCAATTTCTTCATCTGTCAATTCTTTATCGTAGATTTCATCTTTAATTAGTTCTTCTGTGCTGTGTTTGACCAAGTTGAATATATTGGAAAAATTCGTTTTAATAGATTTTAAGATCGGGTTGATAATGTAAATGTGATGATCCAGACGATATACCATACTGTGAAGATGCAGGGTCAAACGCTCTATTAAATCGTCATCCTCTATAAACTGATAGCCACTGTTTTCAGTCACTTTTAAAATTAACTGTTGTGCAAGTATCTCAACTTTTTTATTCATGATCTTTTCAGTATCTTGATTTAATAATAAACGTGAATTGAGTTTATAGGCTTTTAAAATATAATAAAGATGATAAATTTCAGTTTTCCTTAACTGAATGGAATAACATGATTCAAGTTTTTCAACAAGACTCATCGTTATATTATAGATGGGTGAGTGTTGGTCCATTTCTTCATAAATCTTTTCTTTTTTAGTTACAGGTTGAACATTATTCGTGTGTTTTTCAATAACGGAAAGAAGTGAACAAAATAAAGTTAAATAGTATGGCTGATCTAATACCAAGTCATGATCCACTTGTATTTCATGCAGTATTTCTTTAATTTCACTCAGGCTTTTGTTTATGACTTTTATATTCCGGATCGAATCAGGTATATCATATTGATTAAACGGATCTCCTGATTGTTTCAAATAACTTTCTATAATAACTGACATGATCCGATAGATAGAAAGTTGATTTCCTTTCAAACAAGTGCCGTCATTTTTTCTAGATAAACGTAAGCTATACGGGTTAATTTTGTTTTCAATATGCTTAAAATCATTCATAATGGAGCTTTGACTAACAAAGTAACGTTCTGATATTTTCTGGATGGATGTTTTACATGGTGTAATAGAAAGGAGAAATAGTAATAAATTTAGACGTCTTTCTTCGGGATGTTCAATTTGATCTTCTTCATTCCACTTACTCTCCTTAACCTCTTCAAGGCAGTATCCGGAATTCTCTTTTTTTCTTATTTTATACTGGGAAGAAGCCATGTCTAATAACTCCTGCATATCCCGGTAAATCGTTTTAGCTGATACAGAAAGCTCCGAAGCCAATTCAGCGGCTGTTACATATCGACTCTCCTTTCTCAGAATTTCAATGATTTTACTCTTACGATCATTCAAGAAATTCTCACCTCATTTCGTCCTTGCTATGATCTTATCTTATCAGCGTGTAAACGCATACACAATTACAAAAATGGTTTGGGATTTGTGTCCGTATTGGTGTGGGGGGGGATAATTTTTATAACAATATTTTTATGTATGTATCTTCACTTTGATTTTATGGGAATTTATAATATATTTTAGAGGACAAAAATTGGACAAACATGGATATGATACAAATCGCTAGAAGATAGGTGCACCATATATTTTTGATCAAGTTGAGTGACCGAAATGTAAAGCTTGTGTTTGAAGAGTATCACCTGCGGAAGAGAAAGGGTGGGAATGAAATATAATGCAGAACAATACGGCTTTTTGGAAGAATTACTTAGCAAATGCACAGTTCGAATTATCGATTGCTGACAAAACAAAGGTACCTCTAACATGGAACGAAATCAATTACGAACCAGACTTTAATAAAATCTATTTTATTTTGGATGGAGAGGGATTTTTAGAAATCAATGGTCAAAGGTATCTTCCACAGCCTGGAGAGTTATATTTGCTACCTGCTGAAACGAAACAATCCTATGGTGTAGTAAATGAAAACACCTTTTTGAAATATTGGTGTCACTTTACTGCAAAGCTAGGTGATTTACACTTATTTCAAATTCTAAAGGCACCTGTATGTATTAAATCTACAAACAAACAAGAATTACAAACTATTTTTAAACAGCTTATTTATCATTCAAGACAGGATACCCTTTCAAGTGAATTTCGAGTGCATGCTTTACTATTACAATTAATTGCCAACATTCTAGAACATTATGAAATTGATCGATTACCGATTAACGATCATCCTTCATTCCAAAAAATGAATAGTGTGCTAAATTATATTGAAACTAATTTGGATGGAAATGTCACAATTGAACAACTGGCTCAAATTGCAAATTTCCACCCAAACTATTTCATTAAAGTATTTAAAGAGTTTACCAGCTATTCACCCATCCAATATATCAATCGTCGCCGAATGGAGAAGGCGAAGCATTTATTAACAACGACTGATTCCACCGTAACTAACATTGCTGACACATTGGGCATGGAGGTTGCCTATTTTTCTAGGCTGTTTCGAGAATATACCGGTTTTACCGCCACTGCCTATCGTGAAATGGTGACCAAAGTCTTCTGAAATTGTTCGACTTAAGGATAAAATGTATTAACCTTGGTTGTTGTTGGACACCAACGGCTATTAAATAAAAATTTAATTAATACATCTTTTGCTTGTTCTGTATTGATATATCGTAATGCTTCTGCTGCATGAGCACGAACATACCGGTTCTCATCATCCAATGCAACCTCCAACTGAGGAACGGCCTTCTCTGCCGAAGGTCCAAGACGTGATAAGGATAAACCTGCCATAAATCTAACTTGAACATCCTCATCCTTTAAGCACTGGCAAAGCCCCTCGACTACATCATCTGTTGGTTGTTGAATCATCCCTAATGCTTCAACAACAGCACGGCGTACCTTTTCAGAAGGATGTTTCAACAATTTAGTAAGAGCAGATACAGCTTCCCTTGCCTGTTCGCGCTGTTCTCCAAGTGCAAAAATTGTGTGGATGACTGTCTCAACTCGGCGGCTTTCCAAATTTTCCATTAATCCAGATATAACTTCTTTACTCGAAACAGATAAGCCATATGCAGCGAGACGAGATACCTTCTCATTCTCACTTTGAATGGCATCGAATAATTCCTCATGCTTCCCTCTTCTGGCAAGCTCATACGCTGCATTCAGAGCGATTGGTTCAAAGTGATCCTGCAATTCCATCGTTAACTCTTTTATACTTGCTTCGTTATTTGATTTTATATCAGTAATACTGCCCGTTTTTCCAGATAACCAGTTCCAAGTCTCCTCCCACATCACATCATGATCTGCAAAAGGTGAATTCACTTTTTGAGGTTTTCTCCACGCAGTTTCAGTATTATTCCAGCTCGGTGTTTCAGGTGCTATTGTTCTCATAAACTCAAACTTTAGCATGTAACGTGGCTGTCCTAACAAATTAGGTGTGGAGCGATGCCATATATCGTAATGAATGAGTGCAAATGTTCCTGCATTTCCACTCGCTAATGCTTCTGATTCCATTTCATCCGCATCAAACACGCGGGATTCATAATTTTGCGTTCCGGGCATAATCCCAGTTGGCCCCAATTCCACTGGGGTATCTTGAGGGAAATACATAATCATCGCCCACCAAGGATGATGGTTCCTCATTCTTTCATAGCCCCAATAGCTGTCCTTATGCCATCCGCCTGGACTTGAAACCGCATTAAAATGTCCGTGTCGGTGGGCATGGAGCATATAATTCGGACCAAGTACACTTGTTAATGCACCTGTTATAACAGGGTGCTCAAAAACACGTTGTAATTCTGGTACACGAGGTAATAAATTATTACCAGGATTCCCCTCTTCCTCATATACATGATTTAAGCTTTCCATTAGCGTATGATGAAAGTCCTCAGAAAAATCGGTCGTAAGAATTAAGAATCCATCTGTAATAAACTTTCGCATTTGCTCATCTGTTAGCAATAACGGTGTATTCGCTTCCATTTATACCTATACCTCCTTTTTTTATCTCCATTAAAGTATAAAATAGTAAACAATGGACCAACAGTCACAAAACTAAGTAGTATTTGCACAATATTAAGAATTTTATTCAGGTGTACCTTTTGCTTACTACCTGAATAATTCACTCAGTAAACTCTATCAAAAATAGAAAAAGACACATTTTTATGTGTCGTAAAATAGCACCATAAGGACCGGCATACCACTTCTTACTTCTTCATAGACATACAGCGCACCAGATTTCAAATGAACATTAATTATCTGAATCAATAGGTAGCTCTTTTACTGGAACAAAGATGTGATAGGCTGATTCAAGATTGTGAATGTTTTCGAAAACTTGAATCAGTTCAATATCAGAGTTCTCGGCTTCTTGTTTCGTAATTTTCAAAAATCTAGCAAAGTCAGTAATGAAGACATCTCCAATATCAAGTAGATCACCAAAATATTTAAATTTAGCACAAAAAAGTTGTTGGACATCAACTGTGAAATAATTTGGTTTATCGATCTTTATGTGTTGTGGAGTTCCTACGAGAACCTTAAATTTAGTTGAGTTTGGTTGGCAATTTGAGTAAATGACATAACAGGAACTACTTATCGTTTCATCAATATTATCTACTAGAATTTTAGAATTAGATCTAATTTTTTCCTTGAAATCACTAGATGCAATATCAACTTCAAATGCAATGCCACTTAATCGAATTGAATTGAAATCTGTTAAGGTAAAATCGGCAACAACATCTCCATTGATGTTTTTTATTGGCCTTTTAATGACCTGAGGAATATCAACTAGTTTTATAGTCTCTCCATTCTTTCTTAGAGAGCTTGGGGATATACCGTATTGGTTTTTGAATGCACGGGTGAAGGACGATGGGGTTCCAAAGTTTAATTGATACGCGATATCTGTTAATGAAAGGTTTTCGTTTTGTATTAATTTTACAGATGAATTTAACCTTCTGGATAATATGTATTGGTTCAAAGAACAGCCCATTATTGCAGAGAAAAGTCTATGAAAATAGTACTTTGACATATTGAACGTATTAGAAACAGACTCCAATGATAAACGCTGGGTCAAGTTGTTTTCAATATGTAGTAAAGCATGTTCAATTACTTCATAATGTTCCATACAATCACCTTGTTTCATCCATTTTTTAGGAAACTTCATACCTAATTTACTATATGTAATGTGATTCGTAAATAGTTCAATAAGGAAAATATAAGCCTGGACTCTATATTTACCACTGAGATTTTGATTAGATATTAACGTTGGACTAGGATTAGGCATGCACGATCAAGGTCATTTACAGCAAGATTTGGAAAGTAAAAGCAAATAGTAAGTGTTAAATTATTACTATCAAAGTATAAAAAGAAAGGCTGAATAACTAACCAAGGGAGTAGCTGAAGCTTTGAAAACTGGTCTAAAAGGAACATATCATCAGTTTGTAAGAATATGAATATGGAGGAAACAAATGAATGGGAAAAGGAAAGTGACAACAGAGAGTCTATTTCGTTTTGCAGGCTTATTTGCAATATTAGCAGGGATTCTATACATCGGCATTCAATTTTTCCATCCAGAGGATAATTTATCTTCTGTCAACACAAATATATGGGTAATTGTTGCATCCTTGACCATTGCTATGTCTATTTTCAGTTTGATAGGGATTCTAGGGATCTACATTACGCAAGCGGAAGAAACTGGATGGCTTGGGCTGGTTGGATTTGTCACCTTTAGTCTATTTTGGCTAGCTTCAATGTCTTTTAGTTTCACCGAAGCTTTTGTCTTACCGTTACTCACAAACGATGCTCCAAATTTTGTAAATGGTATATTAGGGATCTTTGGAGGAACCAAAAGCGATGTTGAATTTGGGATTTTTCCAATATTAGCACCATTAGCTGGAGGACTGTATATGCTTGGCGGAATTTTACTTGGGATCGCAACTCTTCGTGCTGGAGTCTTCCCGCGGATGTCAGGTGCCCTACTTGCCTTTTCGGCTGTGGTAACCCTTGCTGCCGCAATTATCCCTCATCCATTCGATAGGATATTGGCCATACCAATGGGAATAGCTCTAATTTGGTTGGGATCTATTCTTTTTTCTGGACGCGAGAGAAGTCCTGGTAAATGATTTTATGTTTTTCTTCATTTTTCCGGTAAAGCTATTAGGGTGAAACCGTCTATCAATAACCAATAAAGCACTTGATGTCTTTAGTCGACAATCAATTGCTTTAAGTTCAAAGTTTAAAATCAAATTTGTATGCATTAAAGGTATGACATCTATTACATAGTGACATCATTATGTATAACCTTAACATGCTTTCCCTTTAAACTTCCATTTCAACTTTTAAATTATTAATTAATTCAGCGAGTGAATTAGCAAGGAATTCGTATTCCTCTGTTTCATAATTTTCTATTAATATCTGTCCTGTTATATTGTCAAAGATAATAGCCATTTCTTCGGGAGAGATAAATCCCATTTGTATATACCTGAATTTTCTACCATTGTTTTCTTCGTATTGTTTCATAAATTCAAAAAACTCTAAAATAGATTTTCCTGGTTCTACAGGTTCAATATTTACTAGTCTCGAACTATAAAAGCCTTGTAAGCTTAAGAACCAATACGTATTAAAGTACTCTTTTAAATCATGATGAAGAATCACACCCAGTTTTTTCAATTTCTGTAAAATTTTCTAAATCAGTTTTTTCAATAGGTTTCCAATGTACATATTCTTCTTCATCAGGATTACTCAAATACAAAAGAGGATCAATCTCTTCATCCCACGCTACTTTAGGATATGTACCATATTTTGTATCCCATACATTTATAAGTTCATTAAAATAATGTTCTAATGCTTTCTTTATTTCCATGATATGCCTCCAACAAAATTACTTTAAAAATACTTGAAGACGTCCAGCATTTTCTTGATCTTTGCCCCATATAGCTATTCTTTTTTCTATATTATGGAAGAAAAAGTTTGATTATGATATACCTAGTTTTTTATTCATTTTTCCTTCTAACATCTAAAGGTAAATTGAATTGTACTTAGCATCCTTATTCTTCATTCAGGCATTTAAAAACAGAGACTCCATGAGGGTAGTATTATCATGGAGTCTCTGTTTTTAAATATTTCAATAATATATCCGGTCTTTCTCATAAATCTATATTTCCCTGATTACAATTTGCAAGTATGTAAATTGTAATCACTTATAGTATTTAAGCAATATCATTCCCATTTACGAAATACTAATTAAATAATTACGCGGAAAGTTTTATTTAACGGTCACTAGCAATCAAACTCGATTGATAATAAGTGCATCATAATAAACCTCTGCATTTACTTGAATATATCAAAATTAATCCTCATTAATTACCGAACTCATATATCTTCTTCAGAAAAAAGGTGCCCATATAGATACTACCTTCTATAAGTATGAAATTCAGTAAAACATCTTTCATGTCGTCTAAAGTTTAATTTATTCAAAAAAGCAAAAACACCTGTTGCCTAAATGGCAAGCAAATGCTTTATAGTTAGCTATTATTACAATTCTCAAGTAATTCACTCGGAATAAGGATTATAATCTTTCTCAACCTTATTAAGACCATCTAATACTTTTTCTATCCTTTTAGTCAAATCTGCTATTTCTTCTTGTGTCAAGTCGTTTGAAACATCTAAATCTTTAAACTTACTTAATCTTTTTGATATGCCTTCAACATAACCAACAAAAACCTTATCTTTGGTTAACAGTATTTCACCTACTGCAGTATCAACAATAAAGTCTTCTACCTTTCCAAGATTTGTATATTCATTTGTGGTTCTTGCTATTGCATACTCATGCCCTCTATTTAATTTTAAATATTCATTATAGTCTTCGTTAATAACCTCGAAAATTTCATTATATTCCCAGTCTTCCACGTTATCACTCCTCTTTATGGTCTTATTCTTTCTCCGTTATTGTGGATAACTTCCAATTCAATATTCTTATATTTTTTAGCAAATTCAGCTATTACTTTGCTACAACTATCACATGTATCTAGTTCTGTGAATAACTTAATTTTACCAGAAGCATTTACGTCATCACCTAGTTTTAATGCAAGTTCATTCAAAATCTTATACTCGGTGTCAGAATCTCGCATAAAAGGTTTTCCATCTTTACCGGGTGCTAGAGAAGCATCAAAAGTTGGGTCATTTGGTTTTAATGAAATGTCAGGAACTTTTTCTTCTAAATTCCCAGTTAATTCATCTATTTTACTAGAAGCGTAAAACTCCTTTTTGTTTATTCCAGTAACATCTACCTCAGCAAAGGCAAAATTACCAGACTTTTTATATTTACTTGGTAAATTACCCCTTATCTCTTTTACTCTATCAATGATATGTGCTTCTTCTATTGAATCTATCTGTCTCGTTGGATAAACTTTACCTGTTACATTAGTATTTAAACCATCTGTACCTTTGTTTCCGCCATTATTCTTCCCAAAAGAAAACCTTGAAACAACTTCTTCAATCCTCTTTTTAATCTCCTGAGAATTCATTACATTGGATAGTATCGGTTTTGCACCGTCAGCTACCGCCAACGCAAAATTCATATTCTGATTCCCTAAAAGACCCTGCATGCCACCTCTAACTTCATCATAGACATACCGCGCACTAGCTTTCGTATTTGTCGCTAGCTTATGCATCTGGTTAATCGTTTCCTCTTTTAGTAGTTTACCATTTTTCACAAGTGCTGGCACGAATGGTGAAGCGACTAAAGAGGCTCCTAAAATACTATTAAATAAACTCGATTGTCTTTGAACGTCCGTTAACTCGTTCCCAAACATGTCTTTTCCTGTGATATATTCACTAAGTCCATTCGCGGAAGCGAGGCCGTAGATTCCTAATTCTGCTTTTTGGAGATTTGAGAACGTGCTGGTGGTTTTGTAAACACTTAGTGCTTGATCGGCGGCGTTCATTCCTTTGGCGGTTTTATAGATCGCACTTCCACCTTTGAAGAGTCTTCCTCCCCAACCGACAATCGGTATGAATCCTGCGGTGGCCATGGCGCCAGCGGCTACTCGTTGACCNTCTGTTAGTTCTTCTCCNGTNACGGGGTCAACTCCATCTTTTGCACGTAGAAAATCGTAATACCCAGTTGCTTCTCCAGTGAACGTTTTGACAGTATCCCATGCTTTTTCGTATATAGGACGGTTTTCTAGTTCTTC
>NZ_JAEK01000038.1 GCF_000518865.1 Bacillus sp. J37
GTTTTTTCATGGTTTTTTCGGAGTCATAATAGAGTTTTGCGAACAAAACAAAGAAAAATAATGGAGATAAGAGGTCCAGAATAAGGATAAAATATTGGATAAGTATTGATTTGCTATTGAGTGCGATATTGGATAAACCCAATGATGGCAAGGGTTAGAACAAAAAAGAGAGGAAAGAAATCGAACTCTTTTCTCCCCTCTCTTTCATCTGTTATCCGAGAATTTATTGGATTTTGTATTAGAAAAGCAATTGTTTATTATTACAGAATTGGCGTTGAGATTAGCAAGAGTTTATTATGGTTGCTAAGAGTTTATTATTGATCTACAATTTCTGTACCATAAGAATAATCATTTGCTAAACCCCATCCCTCCAACCCGCATTCCACCGTTCGAGTTAAAATAAAGTTTTGCTACGGAACCCCCATTTTGAAGGTTTTTCGGTTCAAAAATGACCGTTTTTCGGCCCTTTTTCGGCTGTTTTTTCATGGTTTTTGGGGAGATGGAATAAAGTTCTGACATAATAGAGAGAAGAAAGTAATGGAGATAAGAGATCAAGAGAAAAGAGAAAAGTATTGAATGAGTATTGATTTATTATTGGGATTATATTGATTGGCATATTGAATAAACCCAGTAATACCAATGGTTTAGGAACATAACTGTATTGAAAAAACATTGAAAAAGGCATGAAAAAACTCGGGATCCCGATGAGGAAAACCCGAGTTTCTATTTGGATTTTGTGCTGAAAAAGCAAATGTTTATTATTACAGAATTGGTGGTGAAGTTAGCAAGAGTTTATTATGACAGTCAGGTGTTTATTCGTGATCTACACCACCCTCGACATCAAGACAACACACTCAACGTGCGCCGTATGCGGAAACATATCAACAGGCTGAATATAATCAACCTTATAATCCTTACTCAAATAATCAATATCCTTCGCCAAAGTACTAGGATTACATGATACATACACAAATTTCTTCGGTTTTACCTTTTTAATCGCATCCAATAACTTACGGTCACAACCTGTTCTTGGCGGGTCAACAACCACAACATCAGGTCTCCATCCTTCTTCCACCCATTTAGGCAACCAATGCTCAGCTGTACCTGTAACATAAGTAGTGTTTGTAAAGCCATGTTTTTGCGCATTCTCCTGCGCGTCAATAATTGCTGCTTCAATCGTATCCATTCCGCGCACTTCACTAGCATCACCAGCAAGCCACAGCCCAATAGTTCCCACTCCACAATAGGCATCCGCTATTTTCTCGCGACCAGTTAGACTGGCTGCTTTTTTGACTTCATCATAAAGCTTGACAGTTTGAACTGGATTTAATTGAAAAAATGCTCTTGCAGATAGCTCAAAACTTAAATCCCCTAGTGTTTCTTGAATCACTTCTTCTCCGCTAAGATGAAGTGTTTTTTCTCCAAAAATGAGAGATGTTTTGTTTCCGTTTATATTTTGTACGAGCGATTTGACCTCTGGGAACCGCTTTTGTATTTCTGCCATTATTAACTTTTTACGCGGGACCTCTTTTTGCGTTGTAATTAACACAACCTGGACCTCACCAGTTTGGAAACCGGCACGCGTCACGATTGTCCTAACTATCCCTTTTCTTTTTCGTTCATCATAAATGGGAACTTGGAAATCTTCGAGAATTTGTTTAACTCCCTCAGAAATCTTATTTGTTAAAGGATGCTGTACCATACAGTTTTGGATCGGAACTAGACGGTGTGAATCAAGTCCATATAAACCTGCAATAACTTTTCCTTTTTGCTGACCCACTTGGAATTGACTTTTGTTACGATAATTCCAAGGTTCTTCCATGCCAATCGTCGGGCGTATATCAAGCTGATTTACCTTTAATTTCGTATGACGTTCCAATGATTGAATGACAATATCCCGTTTTTCCTTGAGCTGTTGATCATAAGCCAAATGCTGCAGCTGACAGCCTCCGCATTCCTCATAAATTGGACAAGGGGGCTTCACACGGAAAGGTGAAGACTTTCGAATTGTTTTTACCTTTCCTTCTGCGAACTTTGGCGAGATCTTCGTTGCTTCAACTAAGACTTCCTCTCCAGGTAAGGCACCAGGGACAAACACGACTTGCCTTTTAAAATAACCTACACCCTCACCGTTAATCCCCAGCCGTTTGATCGTAAGAGGAAAAGTTTGTCCTTTCGAAATCTTAATATTACTTGCCTGCGGCTTCTTTTCTTTCATCATATACTCTCCGTTTCTACTCAATGCTTCTCCATAAGTACAATGTTGCATAGCTTAAATAAGGTGACCATTGTTCACTATATTGATCCATCTCATCATGTGATGGTTTCTTTTCAAGATTAAAATGATGTTGAATTGCTCGTTGTATCCCTATATCTGCTTTTGGAAACAGGTTTGGTCGTCCGAGGCCAGAGAGTAAAAGGCTTTGAACTGTCCAAGGACCAATACCCCGAATTTTAATCAGATTTTTTAAAATTTCTTCGTCAGATTGTTTGGCTAATTCAGCTAAATTCAGTTTTCCTTCAGCAATAAGCCTGGATGTATCAATAAGATATTCTGCTTTTCTCCCGCTAAATTGAAGGTCTCTTAGCTCTTCGTATTGGAGTCCAGCAACGACTTCAGGCTTAGGATAAAACCAAACACCCTCTACCTCATAGCCAAATTTTTTAACGAATCTTGTTGTTAGCGTATGGGCAAAAGCCAAGTTTAGTTGTTGATGAATGATGCACTTGACCAAACAGTTATAAAGATCAAATTCTAACACAATTGGCGTTCCTTTGTGTTGTTCAAAGATCTTAGCAATATTTGTCTTCTGAAAATGCATGTCAACATCTTGTAGCGGGAAGTCCCATCGAAAGATTCTCCCCATTCTTTTCAGTGCAGCCTCTTTTATATCCTCTTTATTTCCACTTATTTCAAAAGCAGGTTCTTGTGTCGTTCCAATTGCTTTGACCTTAATGACATTTGGCATGTCATTGATAACGAATGGAACTTTTATCGACTTTTCAATTTTATTTAGTGATATGATTGGATCCATTGATAACCTATCCAATGCTGCATCAAAATTGTATGGACCTTTACATCTGACCGTTTCCATCCACATATTCTTTCTTCCTTTTCACCTTTTCCTATTATTATAACATTCCATACTCTTTTCTTAATAAAGATGAAAAAACCCTTTGAATGAAAACTCAAAGGGAAATGAGATAAGGATGGTCAATCATTCTACTGAGCATTAAATCATCTAAGCTTTTAAAGGTGTAGCCTTGCTTTCTTAATTCCACAATGGCATTGTCTAAAGCCTCGGCATTATCCTTTGATACGGTATGAAGCAGTAAAATGCAACCCGGATGAATTTGCTTCATAATGTTGTCATAGGAATATCTCCAGCCTTTTTGATCATTTACTTTCCAATCAACAAAAGCTAACGACCAAAAAACGGATGTGTAACCAAGTTCTTTTGCATCATTAAGTACTCTCTCACTAAAAATACCACGTGGCGGTCTCAGGTAGCTCATACCTTTTTGATCTGTTAATTCCTCTACCTTGAGTCGGACAGATTCTAGCTCTTTTTTTAACTCCTCATCACTTTGGGTCGTTAAATCCGGATGGTACCATGAGTGATTTCCCACGATATGCCCTTCATCGACCATTCGCTTGACTAAGTCAGCTTCCGTATCCAGGTAATGTCCTGTAATAAAAAAGGTTGCCGGTACCTTCCGTTCTTTTAACACATCCAATACTTTTTCTGTGTATCCATTTTCATATCCATTATCAAACGTTAAATAGATTTCTTTCTTTGAGGTATCCCCCATATAAAAAGAGCCATACTTAGCTAAAAGCTCATCTAATTCCTTCCCTGCTGAAGCCGGCTCGTGATTTTGGCTCTTTTTAAATCCCCAGTGAATCGGCTTATTTGATACTGCTTGTGCTGTATTTATCGTTAAAAAAAGAAGACAAAAAAGAGTCAAAAGCATAGACCATTTTTTCATGACAGTTCTCTCCTCATTTCACATAATTAGTTATAGTGTTGTTTAAGAGAGGAATTCAATACTGAGAAAAAATGGGAATAGCTTGTTTGTGCAAGGCGGGCGCACTTTGTCGAAAAAAGTCTAATCGAAAATAAAATCTCAGAATCGAAGATAAATTTTTAAAATCGCTGATATATTCTCAAAATCGCTGATAAAATCCCAGAATCGCTGATATATCCTCAAAACTCGAAGATTCCCAGTCGATACCAAAAAAAGACCCGCAATTTTGCGGATCTTCCTCCTAATTAATCGTTTATTTAAATACCGGCTCTTTAAAATTCCCCAATTTTTCAAGTGAGCTTTTATCCACATCAGCATGAAGACTATTTCCGTGAGAATCCATTGTGACAACTGCTGTAAATCCTTCAACTTTTAAATGCCACATAGCTTCAGGAATACCAAATTGCATGAAATCTACACCTTCAACTGATTTAATACAATCTGCATAATATTGAGCAGCTCCACCGATTGCATTTAGGTATACTCCGCCATGCTCTTCTAATGCTTTCAACGTTTTAGGTCCCATTCCACCTTTTCCGATGACTGCGCGAATGCCAAATCGCTTCATGATATCGCCTTGATAGGGCTCTTCACGGATACTTGTTGTCGGACCTGCCGCTTTTACATGATAGTTCCCATCTTCATCTTTTAACATAACCGGTCCACAGTGATAAATAATTTGTCCATTTAAATCAACCGGGGATTCATTTTCAGAGAGGTACTTATGGATCGCATCACGGCCTGTGTACATCATTCCGTTAATACGAACAACGTCTCCAACCTTTAGCTCTCTTATTTTTACTTCTGTAATTGGTGCTTCAAGAACAACTTCTCTTATATCAGTCGCTTGTTCTTCTGTTGCAGCTACTTCACCTTGTGAAAAATCAATATCCTCACCATCTTGGTATAGCCACTCATTGATCGAACCACTTTCAGGATTAATAAGGACTCCTAAACGGCGATATGCCCAGCAATTATATGCAACAGATACAAAAAAGCTTGCCGGTATACGGTTTATAACTCCAACTTTACAACCGAGTAACGTCGTCTCTCCACCAAAACCCATTGTACCAATACCAAGTTCATTGGCATGTTCCATTACGTACTCTTCTAACTGACGCAGTTCTTCACGTTCATTGACATCGTCAACACGTCTGAAAAGTTGATTCTTCGCAAGCTCATATCCGCTTGTCCGGTCTCCACCAATGCCAACTCCGATGAACCCTGCGCTACAGCCTTGTCCTTGTGCCTGGTAGACAGAATGCATAATACATTTACGAATTCCGTCCAGATCACGTCCAGCTTTTCCTAAGCCTTCAAGTTCACATGGAAGACTGTATTGAATATTTTTATTTTCACAGCCGCCACCTTTTAAAATCAGGCGGGCATCTATATAATCATTTTCCCATTGTTCAAATTTAATAACAGGCGTCCCTTCACCAAGGTTATCACCACTGTTAGAACCTGTAATGGAATCAACTGAGTTAGGACGAAGCTTTCCATCCTTTGTCGCCTGCTCAATAGCGCGTTTAATGTCTTTGGTCATTTCAAGTTGGTTTGCACCGACAGGCACTTTTATTTTAAATGTCGGTAAGCCGGTGTCTTGGCAAATTGGAGAAATATTATCATCTGCCATTTTTATATTATTTGCAATTGTTGCTAATGACATCGCAGAACGTGTCCCGGCACTTTCCTTTAGCTTTGCTTGAGCAATCGCTCTTCTTACGTCTTTAGGTAAATTGGTCGAAGTTTCAACAACTAATTGATACATACTTTCATAAAAGTTTTTCATCTCGATTTCCCCCCATGAACAAAAGCGTAAGCGCCTCGAACAGCCTCGGGCAAATAAGACGATTTAGAATAGAAGGCGTTCTTCGCCTTCAATTCTAAATTGGCTAGACCCTAGAGGTGCTAGGCGCTGGCAGTTGAAAATCGCGACGTCCTGTCGCAACAACTGCACTTACACATCCTGTGCTTCGGAGCTGGATGTCAAAGCGCTTACCCCTGTTCCGATATAATAAAGTTTCTTAAACCTTTAATAAATGTGCATACAAGTGCTTCGGTCAAATCTATTACTCTATTTCTTTCATAAACTTTCAGGTTTTTCCCACAATTTTTATTATACTCGTAAGACGATTTATTGAAAAGCTGAATCAAAGCGTTTTCAAGACTTAATCAAAAAAAGCCGACACTCCCAGTGTCAGCTTATTTATCCCAATCTTTTTTAAATTGATTTTGTTTCATCTCAAGATCATCAAGCATATGAATTAATCGATCGATATCATCAACATCTGTTGATTCCGGATCCATTGAGTCCAGAACTTCTAAAAACATATTTAATCGATTTTTCAAATAAGATAGTTGAGAATCCTTGTCTTGTACTGCGTTACCCATTATTTCGCCCCTTTCAGATAAGTGTATCGTAGACTATTTTAAATTGTTTGACAAGTATCTATTGTTCACTCACAGGATGTGTAAAAGACATGTTCATGTTAAAATGAAAGGTATGCTATTTTCCTTATAGCTTTTATTTCTAGAAAAGCGCAAGCGCCTGTTCAGCCCCGACAAGCATAAGGCGATTTGGAATAGAAGGCGTTCTTTGCCTTCAATTCCAAATTGACTTATGACCTCCAGGGGCTAGGCGCTGGAGCTGGACACCAACACTAAGTACAAAATTTCAAACTTTCCTACCTTTAAAAAAGGAGCATAAACAAATGAATGCACTAAAATCCGCAAACCCTATTACAACGTCATATGATCCATGGGAAGCTTATTTAGATGTAAAGCAGTATGGGCAAATGACGTTAACAAACATAGAATTTACCACAACAACACTTTGTAATATGCGTTGTGAACATTGTGCTGTTGGTTATACACTGCAGCCTAAAGATCCGCAAGCACTTCCGATAGAGCTGTTATTAAAGAGATTGGATGAGGTACCAACCCTGCGTTCCCTCAGTATTACAGGCGGGGAGCCGATGCTTTCCTTGAAATCAGTCGACCAATATGTTGTTCCTCTTTTAAAGTATGCCCACGAACGAGGTGTTCGTACACAAATAAATTCAAATTTAACTCTTGATTTGAAACGCTATGAAAAGATTATTCCTTACTTAGATGTTTTACATATCTCACATAACTGGGGCACAGTTGATGAATTTGTTGAAGTTGGTTTTGCTGTGATGGACCGTAAACCGACCTATGAACAACGAGCAAAATTGTTTGAGCAAATGATTGAAAATAGCCGTGCTCTTGTAAAAGCCGGAGTAATTGTATCGGCAGAAACGATGTTAAACAAGCGAACACTTCCATATATTGAGAAAATCCATAAGCAGGTCGTTGACGAGATGCATTGTCAGCGTCATGAAATTCATCCTATGTATCCAAGTGATTTTGCGAGTGCATTGGAAACCTTGTCACTTCCTGAAATGCGAAAATCCATTCATCATTTACTTGATATCAGAGATGAAAACACATGGATGCTATTTGGTACATTACCCTTCTATGCTTGCAGTGAAAACCCGGAAGATATCGAACTTATTCAATGCTTAAGAGAAAGTAAAAATGTCACTGTGCGCAATGATCCTGACGGCCGCTCACGCTTAAATGTGAATATTTTTAACGGAGATATTATCGTGACGGATTTCGGTGATACACCTTCTCTTGGAAATATAAAGGATAACACCCTTCAATCCGCCTATTCAAAATGGATGGATTCTAATATAGCAAAATCACTAAACTGTCATTGTCCGGCTGTTCGATGTCTAGGTCCGAATGTACTTGTAAAGAATAGTTATTATCAAGACGTTGACTTTACGAAACGAAAATCCAAGATCTAAGGTGACAAAATGGAAACAATAAAGGAACTGTTGGGAATAAAAGTCGTTCAAATCATACTAGTTGCTGTCATTTTAGTGATAAGTGTGACTTTGATTAATTTTATTGTTGGTAAGTTTTTCAAGAAAACGAACTTCATTGAAGAACGAAAAGAAAAAACAATTGAAAGCTTGATTCGGTCATTAACCAAATATACCGCTACCATTAGTTTTATTTTGTATCTTCTTTCTCAATTTGTTGATAATTTCGGCTCCATCTTAGCCGGGGCCGGTGTAGCCGGAATCATCATCGGCTTCGGTGCTCAAAGCCTTATTAAAGATATTCTTGCAGGTATGTTTATTATCTATGAAAAACAGCTTCATCAAGGTGATTTTATTACAATAAATAATACGTTTCATGGAACTGTTGAGGAAATCGGCCTTAGGTCATTAAAGATTCGTGAATGGAGCGGAAAGCTTTTAACGATCAGTAATGGTGAGATAAAACAAATTCACAACTACAATATTGACCGGATGCGGGTCATTGAGCGTGTTGTTATTAGCTATCGAGAGGATCCGGACACTGTTTGGCAAGTCCTTGAGGAAGCATGCAAAAAAATCAATATGGAATTTGAAGCTTGTTTAAAAAGAGATTCCGTTAATGAAATAATCGAGCTTTTTCAAGTGTTCGGCATTACATCCCTTAATGGTCAATTTCGCGGCTATGAATACACGATTATCGGTTTAGTTG
This sequence comes from Bacillus sp. J37, assembly GCF_000518865.1. GTDB lineage: Bacteria > Bacillota > Bacilli > Bacillales > Bacillaceae > Metabacillus. Next base: position 8,593 of record NZ_JAEK01000038.1, read on the forward strand.
ATGATCAATTTTATTGGAGTACAGCAAAAGGAGCACGGAGAATAATTGCTAAAGCTTTATTTGACGCTAACATTAATCTTGCAGAATCTCGTGTCCTTATTAACCAAAATGAAAAAGAGCTTTCCAACTAAATGAATTGGAAAGCTCTTTTCTCTTTATCTTGGACGGTCAGATGTGACAAATCCAAATGAAGCATGATCTTGCAGAGGAATCCACGCACCGATTCCTTGTGAAGTGATATTTTTCACCACAATACTTCTCTTATTTCCCTTTAACACCAGATATACTTCACCATAGGTAACTTTCCCTTTTTCATTTACAGCCGGTGCATATGCATAGAGATAGCCCAGCTTTTTTGGAGGAACATTATAGACCTGGTCTTTCTTCGTTCCAGCTCCAATAATGGTCTCAAAAGCAAGTGGTAAGTTTGTTTTCTTCATTGCTTTAAGAAGCATCATTTTCTTGACATGTTCTGCTTCAGGAACTTTTGCTGTTAAACCGCCTTTAACAGATTTTTGAGCTTCTTGACGATAACTCATTTGAATTTGCGATTTTCCACCGCGATTATCCTGATAATTAGTATTTATTTTTTGATACTCCCAATTTGTCGCCGTTTCGGATGATTCATAATTTAACGCCCATTCTCCCAAGTAAATTGTTGCCCGGTAGCCAAAAGCCAATGGTGCATCAGAGATCGTGGATTCGTTTAAAATACGAATTAAATCAGGGTTTTCAATCGGAACCTCGGCTGTGTCGATCAGCTGCTGTGTTAACTCACTTGGTTGTAAGTACGGTAAGTCTTGAGTCGGGTTTGGATACGTATTTTCTTTCGATATTTCCATGACAGAGCCGGGAATTTTCGGTTTTTGAGGTTTTCCTTCTGCTAAAACAACACTTGAAAAACTAAATGATAAAAGCAAAACGAAAGAAACGAGCAATCTCTTTTTCATTTTCTTTACTCCCTTCAACATGCTTATCCATATTGTTTTCAAGTGTTCTACTGTTTATCCAGAAAAATCCCTTCGTTTATTTGGAAGTTTTTTCAACAAATACGTTTATCTTTTCAACAACAAGTCGTAGCGTGCTGATACGGGTTTTGAGAACATTTGAATAATCGGGCCGATTAAAAATGTGATAATAATTGTTCCTATTCCAATCGGACCTTGAAAGATGAATGCTAATATTAACGCAACGACTTCACCTATTGTTTTAGCCACCATGAAATTAAGAGAAAATCTTTCATGTAAGGAGATCATTAATTGATCAATAGGATTAGCCGGGAACTTTGTTTGTAAATACATTGAGACCCCAAGAGCGATGAAAAAGATACCTAATAATAAAGAAACAACTTGTTTTAATATTCCATCAAGAAACATGTTTTTAAAAACAACGAGCATCCAAAAATCAACGAAAAAGCCAATTAAAAGAATTGTAATGATAGCCAAAAATTTCGGTTTTCCTTTTGTTATGAAAGCATTTATAAACATCAAGATAACACCGATCACAAATACCCAGCTTCCTACTGTTAGACCAATCACTTTCGAAAGCCCTACATTCAGCGCATCCCATGCTCCTGCTCCTAAATTTGCTTTTATTGTGAACGTCACACCAAGTCCCATAAAAAACAAACCGATTAAATAAAAAAAGACTCTTATTTTCATGATTATGTTTGTTCCTTTCCCATGTAGATGTTAATTAAAATATGAGGACAACCATAACTTTAAAACAATTTCAAAAATAAATAAACAGAAGATTTACAAATTAGCACATATGCTGTAAAATAAAATTATACGAAAGGTATCTGAGTTTTTAATGATGCTTTTTGCAAGCGTTACCAATTTCTCTAGTTATCTGTTTCGTCCTACACAAATTATAAGACTCTGTGTAATCATACACAGAGTCTCTTTTTTTGATCAACCCGGTAGTAAATAAAAACCAATTCCAATGATAATATATGCCGCCAGTAAAGTTGCCCCTTCAAACCAGTTTGTATCACCGTCATTTGTGACCGAGATGGTTAAAAAGACAGCTGTTGCCATTGATATTAACTCAGGTAATGTAAAAACGAGCGGCATTTTCTCTGTAAATAAAAGTGAAATTAATACAAGCAATGGAGCTACAAACATCGCGACCTGTAAAGTTGATCCGACTGCGATTTCTACGGCTATGTTCATTTTGTTTTTATAAGCCATAAGGACAGCTGATGCATGCTCTGCAGCATTACCCACAATGGCAACAATAATAACTCCTATAAATAATTCAGACCAGCCAAATCTTTCTCCAACTGTCTCAAATGTATGTACTAAATTTTCAGATACATATGCAACCGCTACTGTCGCAAGTAACAAAATCGCGATGGCTTTTCCTTTTTTCCACTCTGGCTCCTCATGTACTTCCACTTCATCTGTTTTTTGCTGATAAACGCCCCTGTGTGTAACTAATTTGAAGAACAATGCTGCCAAATAAAGAATGATTAGTATTATTGAGATTCCAACACTTAAAGAAATTGTACCTGCAGGATCCATTTCTGTTGTAAACACTTCCGGAATAACAAAAGCAACAATGACAGCAAATATTAATAAGCCTGAATTATGTCTTGCATCATAAATATTAAATTCCTGGCGCTTATATTTAAGTCCCCCGATAAAAAAGCTCAAGCCTGCAACAAGAAGCAGGTTTCCCACGACTGAACCTGTTAACGATGCCAACACAACGCCTACAAGTCCGGCCTTTAAGGCAAAAATGGATATAATGAGCTCAACTGCATTCCCAAAGGTTGCATTTAACAGCCCGCCTATTCTTGGCCCGGCTACAATCGCCAGGCTTTCCGTGGCTCTACCCATAAACCCTGCAAGAGCAATGATCGTTAAACAATACACCACAAACATAAGAACTGATGGCCAATGCATCAAACTTCCAGCTATCGATAGAGGCAATCCAATTAATACAAAGATTGTGAAAATACGATTAACCATTCGAACTCTCCATTCCTGAACATAGTTTATGAAGTTATTCTTCACATTAGAGGAAAAAATATCCTTATATAAACTACTTGTTTTATGAATGGAGTTCCCTTTTACTAACCTATTAAAACTCTAGAGTAATTCAAACGTCTCTTCAATTTCGATGCTTCCAGCAACAGATTGTGCCATTGGGCAATTTTTATTTGCTAATACGATCGATTGATGAATTTTCTTTTCATTTAAATTTTTCCCTTTGATTTTATAATGAATATGTATCTTATCAATTCGATTTGCTTTTTCTTCATTCCTTTCAACCTTTGTCGAGATCGCGATATCCTCTATATCAATTCTCTTTTTCTTTAAAATTTTCCTTAACACACCGCCACTGCATACAGCAATGGATGCAACCATTAATTGGTAAGGACGATAACCATACTGTTCGTCACCTGCTACATGAAGCTCACCAAATTCAGTTGTTGTGGTAAAACCTTCTTCTTCTTTCATTTTAAAATTCATTTTGATTCACCCTATCTTTTTTAAGTTATTGTATCTGAAAACTGTATTTCATTAAAGGTGTTTGCTCTTGTTAAATTTCCTATTTCAGTATAAAGTATTACTGGCATTTGATGAATTTAGTTCATACGGAAATTGAGGGTTGCATATGAATACTCACCGATTAAGATTTTGGATTTTAGTTTCAGTCGTCGGAATATCTGGCTTTAGCCAAGGTATGCTGTTACCGTTGATCGCGGTTATTTTTGAAAATACAGGGTTGTCATCAGACCTTAACGGCCTAAATGCTACTGCACTCTATATCGGCATTCTGTTGGTATCTCCTTTTATGGAATATCCATTAAAGCGATTTGGATATAAACCGATTATTATATTTGGCGGGCTAATTGTAGCCTTATCACTTGCCCTGTTTCCGTTGTGGCAAACATTTTGGTTTTGGTTTTTCCTGAGATTGTTTATCGGAATTGGTGACCATGCCCTACATTTTGCTTCACAAACATGGATCACTTCCTTTTCATCAGAAGAAAAGCGCGGGCGCAATATTTCTCTTTACGGCCTTTTCTTTGGGGTTGGTTTTGCAGTGGGACCTCTTCTCGCTCCATTGGTTACAATAAATGAAGCCCTCCCATTTATTATTTCATCGGTCCTTTGCTTTGTTGGCTGGTTATTAGTATTTTTGTTGAAAAATGATTATCCTGAACAAACAATTGAAGTAAATTCGATGAAAGAAACATTAAAACGATTTAAACAGGCGTGGAAATATAGTTGGGTTGCTTTTTTACCCCCATTTGGCTACGGATTCCTAGAATCCTCTCTCAATGGAAGCTTTCCTGTATACGGATTGCGTATAGGCCTTGATGTACCAAACATATCTGTTCTCTTATTCACTTTTGCAATAGGGGCCATTATTTTTCAACTGCCACTCGGAATTCTTAGTGATAAATTAGGCAGGCGAACGGTATTGATGTCCATTCTTTTCATAGGCTTTTTAAGTTTTACGGCGGCCGGCTTTTTAGAGGAGTCACTGATAGCTCTAATGATCTGTTTGTTTATTTCCGGTATGGTTGTTGGATCAACATTTTCATTAGGGATCAGTTATATGACAGATCTTATGCCGAAAAACTTACTTCCTACCGGGAATTTGTTATGCGGGATTGCATTTAGTGTTGGAAGCCTTGCCGGCCCTTATTTCGGCGGACTTTTTATTGAATACACAACGAATATTAGTTATTTTATGATTATTAGTACAATGCTTCTTTTCATAGCTGTCGCTGTAACATTTTCAAAAACAAACAGCATGACTGCTGCCTCTTCGCAAAATATATCCAGCTGACATAGGTTTATCTATGTCGGCTTTTTGTTGATACTTTGTAGTTTGTAACAAGTATAAAGCGAGTTAATTTCCGCTCCAGGATGCTCGCTTTCCGCGGGGCGTGCGGTGAGCCTCCTCGACGTGTAACGTCTGCGGGGTCTCACCTGTCACGCTGCTCCCGCAGGAGTCTTCCACCTTCCGCTCCAATTAACTTAAATTTTTCTGCCCAAATAACCTTTATAATAGAAAAAATGATTGAACTGTCTCAGCTGTCTGTTATATAATACAAATAAATAAAATAAACTGTATCATAACAACGAAAAGGAGATGGGATAATGAACAGGCAGGAACGAAAGAATATGATTGAATTTATTGAGAGAATGAAGGATGTTGATAGGAACTCGTTTCTTTTTATGACAGATGCTGATATCGAACATATTTATAGTGGTATTTATCAAGTTTTAATGGAGCATTCAGAGTAATAAAAAGCTGACTGGGATACGAATACCAGTCAGCTTTTTGTTTAATGGTAGCCGTTTTGTCCGTTTGCACTACCACTTGTTTTATGTTTTGGCTTTTGTTTTGAGTTTTGTTTGTTATGGCTTCCGCCTTTTTTTGTATGTTTTGTCATCATAATCCCCACCTTTTAAATAGTAAAGACTTTTGTCTTCTTTATTACTATTCCCGCGATGAGTTTTGACTATGAACAAAATCAATTGGTAACAAATTAACCGATTGTTTTTCTTTTATATAACATTGCATTTAGTTCTCCACCTAAAATAATGATCATTCCGGATAGGTAGAACCAAATCATCAGGACAATAATTCCTCCGATGCTGCCGTATGTTGCACTGTAATTTGCAAAGTTACCTACATAATAGGAAAAAGCCAACGATACGACCATCCAACCAAGAGTTGCCGCAAATGCACCGGGTAGTCCATCTTTTATATGTAATCGTTTGTTAGGTGCAACAAAATAAAGAGCTGTAAACACGATGAATAGGATGATACCACTCACAAGCCATCTGAGAGTATTCCATATCGTTAAAAACTCTGCAGAAAATCCGAAATTAGAAAAAATAAATACACCAATTTCCTTCCCAAACACGGGTAATAAAAGTGCTACAATAATGACAAAAACCATGGCAATCGTCAGTAAAATCGCCATTCCCCTAGCAACAATAAACGAACGACTCTCATCTACATCATATGCTTTGTTAAAGGCACGAACAATCGCATTAATTCCGTTAGAAGCAGACCATAGTGTTGCAATAATACCAAAAGAGAGCAATCCGCCATTTCGATTATTCAAGATTTCATCCAGCGTAGTATTGATCAGCTGCATGGATTGCCCGGGAGCAAATTCAACTATTGTGTTTAGGACCTCGGTTTGTGAAATGGGAAGATATCCTATTAGCGTAATTAAAAAAATTAGGAACGGAAATAGTGATAATAGGAAAAAGTACGATAATTGGGCAGATAATCCTGGCACTTCATCACTTAAGAATCTAGAAACTAACTCCTTTATAAAAGATCCCTTTTTCAACAAAGAATTCACCTCACGATTAATCTCGTTTTGGAATGAACCGCTCCTTTGTTTCCTGAATTAGGCTCATCACTTGTGGAGTCGTTTCCTTTAACTCCTTCACCTTTTCATTAATAAATGTAATATCCTCTGATACCTCTTGAACTGTATCTTTGACAGAATCAATTGTTTCTCTTACTTCATTCGTCAGGACTGTTGGATCCTCTACATATCCTTTAATCTTTAATGATACATTCTTACTCGTTGTGATCACATCATCACGAGTTTTTTTGTCAAGCAATGAAACAACTGCTCCTACTATAGCTCCAACCAACATTCCTCTTACCAGTTTATTGCCGTTTGTCATAAAACATGTCCCCCTACTAAAGTTTATGTACGTGTTTGATCTCATTTAATAAGTTCACACAGCTTTTACTAACCATTTCATAAACCTCTTCAAAGTTCCCTGTGTAATAAGGATCAGGTACATCAGCTACGGGAGAGTCTTCTAGGTAATCAAGGAGCCTTTGGATTGTACCGGATTTTTGATAACCGGCTAGACGTCTAATATTCCCTACATTTTCAGAATCCATGCCGATTAAATAATCATATTGAGTTAAATCCTCTGCTATTAATTGTCTTGCTTTTTGACCTTTATAAGATATGTTATAACGATCTAAAATGCGACGCGTCCCCTCATGAGGAGATTTTCCAACATGCCAATTTCCAGTACCGGCAGAGTCAATGGTCATTTTTTCCTCTAAGCCTTCTTTCCTTACCAAATCCCTCATTACCGCTTCTGCCATTGGTGAACGACAGATATTTCCTAAGCATATAAATAAAACTTTTATCATGATATCCTCCCTGAGTTTATTTTCTTGACCATATTATAATATGTTTCAAGGAGATCATGAAGTTTTTGAATGCTTAATATCTTTTCATGTTAAAATAGACAGTAATTAGCTTGAGAAAGGATGAAGGGCATGAACCTTACTGAAAAGTCGGTTGAAAATGTTGAATACATGATTGAACAAATTAAAGAAAAACTTAGAGTTTTAAACTTAGGAGCCATCAAACCTTCTCACTTTGACGAAGAAATGTATGAAGAGCTAAAGGATATTTATGAACATGTTATGAAACGAAACTCATTTAGCCCAAATGAAATGCAGGCGATCGCTGAAGAGCTTGGCAACCTTAGAAAAGCGTAAGGCCATGGTCAGCCCAGGGCTAGGCGCTGGAGCTAGACACTTACACTAATTCTTACCTTGTTAGAAAAGGATCATAAAATGATTCTTCCCCCCTTCTTACTTACATATGAATGTAAATAAGGAGGGGGATTTTTATGCTAAGCTGGTGGTTAGGAACACTCAGTATATGTGGATTCCTCATTGTCGCCATTGTACTTGTTTTATATGCCTTAAAAGGTGCCGTAAATGCAGAAGACTCCAATCGTATAGACCCATTGCCTTCTGACGATGAAATAGAAAAATAGGTTGTTTTTAGGCTGTCTCTTTTTAGAGACAGCCCTTGTTTTTTCTTTAAACAAACGTTTAATTAGCTAATAACTTTAATGACTCTCTCGTAAAAGCAGGTAAATCCTCTGGCGTCCGACTGGTCACTAATTGATTCTGACATACAACAACCTCTTTATCATGAAAATTTGCACCGGCATTTTTCAGATCAACCTGAATAGATTTATAGCCAGTCACATCTCGTCCCTCCAAGGTTTCAGCTGTAATGAGCAGCTGTGGACCGTGACAAATTGCAAATACCGGTTTTTCCGCATTCATAAACTCTTTTACAAAATTTACAAAACGATCATCTGCTCTTAGGATGTCAGGAGAGAAACCTCCTGGTATAAATAACGCATCAAATTCATTTGATCGCACCTCATCAATACCAGCATCAATTTCTACCTTTGCTTCACCCTGTTTTCCTTCAACTGTTTTCCCTTTTTCTTTTTCAATAGTTGTCAGAGTATGGCCAGCTTCTTCAAAGGCTTTAGCTGGTTCAGTATACTCGGAATCTTCAAAAGAACTTGTTAACACAACAGCGATTTTTTTTGACATACTGTTCATCCTCCTTCAATTTTTGTATATATCATCAATACCCGGACAAGCCGAGGTTAAACTTTTTATCCATAAAATTCACTTAATAAATATTTTTTATAAAAAGTAGTTCTTGTTTCCCATATTATTAATATATTTATCATTGGAAGCGCTTTCTATATATGACAAGAGGGGGGAACTGGTTATGAGATTTATGAGAGTTTTAGGATTAATTTTTGGATTGATTATGATTTTCGCTTTGCTTGGTGCTTGTAGTAATGATGTAAAGCCGCCTGCTACAACTGATACAACAACTGAAAAGCCTGGAACAGAAGAAGAAGATACTTCAAAGGGTTCAACTCCAAGAAATGAAACACTATATGTAAATGGATTACAGTGGGGACCACCTTCAACATTTAGTCCATTAGGCGGGAATCCATCATTCCCTATTGCTTATGCAAACTCGAGATCACTCGTTTATGAAAATCTATTTATGATTAACATGCTTGATGGTGCATTGGAACCTTTACTTGGTACAAGTTATGAATGGACAAATGATACAACTCTTCACATTGAGCTAAATCCAGATGCAAAGTGGAACGATGGAGAAGCCTTTACGTCTGAAGATGTGGTTTATTCGTACGAGCTTGGAAACAAATACCCTATTTCCTGGAGTAATTTCTGGGAAGCCATTGAAAGTGTTGAAGCTGACGGTGAGAATGCTGTCAATATTAACTTAAAACAAGATAATCCTAATCGACTCACTGTTTTAGACAGTCTTCAATTAGTGCCTATGATGCCAAAGCATGTTTGGGAAGAAATTGAAAAAACACATAACAATGATATAGCTGCCATTCGTGAGGAAGTAAACCCTGAACCTGTTGGAACAGGTCCTTACAAAATGCATACATTTGATAACCAAAAAATTACGTTAATACGAGATGACAATTATTGGGGTCAACAGCTATTTGGAGGTTTACCGGCACCTAAATATATAAGCCATGTTATTTATAAAGATAATGCTGCCGGATCACTTGCCTTCAGTAAAGGTGAAGTAGATGTATCGCAACAATTCATTCCTCAAGTGTGGAAAATGTGGGAAGATGGAGCCCCAATTAAAACATACTTAGAAGACAAACCATACTATCTACCTGGTTCAATGCCATCGATCTTCTTTAATACAACGAAGGAAGGCCTTGATAATCCTGATGTTAGAAGAGCGATTGCGATGGCAATTGATTACGATAAAATTTCTGAATTAGCGATGAGTGGATATTCCGGTGAAATGAAGCCATCCATTACCCTGGATACACCTTCCGAGTCAAAATTCGTTGATCAGGAAGCCATTAAATCTCTTCAATGGACAACAGATGTGGATGGTGCTAACAAGTTGCTTGACAGTATCGGAGCTAAAAAAGGTGCTGATGGCATACGTGTCCTTGATGGAGTAAGACTTGGGCCTTGGGAAATTGAAGCTCCTTACGGTTGGTCAGATTGGAATGCTTCTCTTGAGATCGTTGCCCAAAATGCGAAAGCTATCGGTATTGAAATTAGAACCAACTTCCCTGAAGCTCCTGTGTGGACAAATAACCGTCAAACAGGAAAATTCGATATTATCATGGATACCCCTGCCGGTGCTGTAAGCCCGAGCCAACCTTGGAACAGAGCAAGAACCATCATGTACTCTGAAGGTGTTGCTCCAATTGGCGAGATGGCGTTTTGGAACTGGGGAAGATATAAAAACGAAAGAGCTGATGAGTTAATTAAAGAAATTCCTACTATTACAGACGAAGCCAAACTAAAAGAAATGTACACAGAGCTTACGAAGATTTATTTAGAAGACGTTCCAACGATTCCACTCATGTACAGACCTTGGGTATTCCATACAGTGAATGAATCAGTATGGGAAGGTTTTGCAACTGATGGAGACGGAAGCAATATTCCTCCACAAATTTCAATAGACGGAGCGGGAATAAAAGATCTCTATCAAATTAAAAATAAATAATTTCCTATCAGAAATGTAGTTGGGGGACATTTTTCCCCCAACTTTCAATTAGAAAAATTCATATGGGGGTGCAGAATATACATGAACGCTTATCGGAAATTTTTCTTTAAAAAGTCCCTCTGGTATTTAGTGACGCTCATTATAGCCGTAGCATTAAACTTTCTCTTACCAAGACTTATCGATGGAAACCCTGTCAGTGTAATTGCTGGCCAAATGACACAAGGAATGACTGACAGTGATTCCATAAAAAAAGTGTATGATACCTTTGCCGAGGAGTTTGGAATCGATAAGCCATTATGGCAGCAATTTTTTATTTATTTAGGAAATCTTGTGAAGGGTGATTTGGGAACATCTTTTGGACTTTATCCAACACCTGTTACATCAATTCTTGCATCAGCTGTACCTTGGACATTGGCCTTACAACTTCCTGCCATTCTAGTTGGGTGGATAATCGGAAATGCCTTAGGAGCTATTGCTGCTTATCGAAAAGGTATTTTTGATAAAGTACTTTTTCCGACATTTCTGTTTATTAATTCTATTCCATTCTTTATCCTTGCGATCATTATGCTGTACATCTTCGGATTAACTCTTAATTGGTTCCCTACATCTGGTGGATACAATTATCAAATGACGCCAAACTTAAGTTTTGAATTTATCGGATCTGTAATAAGCCATCACTTCCTTCCGTTTTTATCAATTGTTTTAGTCACAATTGGTGGTCAAGCTATCGGAATGAGAGAGATGTCTATCTATGAATTAAACACAGATTATGTCCTTTATAGCAAATTATTAGGAATAAAAGATTCCACGATTGCTAGATATGTATTTAAAAATGCAATGCTTCCGCAGATTACAGGTCTGGCATTATCAATTGGTACGATGATTGGCGGATCGTTAATTACAGAAATTGTCTTTAGTTATCCCGGCATTGGGACATGGCTATTTACAGCCATTCGCCAACTGGATTACCCGCTCATCTCAGGTGCCACTCTCTTAATCGCGATTTCTGTTCTTTTAGCGAACTTTACAATTGAGATCATCTATGGCTTAGTTGATCCAAGAATCAAAGCGACACAAATGGAGGAAGAATAATATGAATAGTTCTTTTCAAATATTAATTCGCTCCCCTAAATTTCTAATTGGTGCTATTTCCTTTTTATTAATGCTTGCATTTGTCACAATATATCCGCTAATTAATACAAGTGATCCGACAGAAATGGTAGCATTAGCCTTTCAACCTCCGAGTGCTGAGTTACTATTAGGTTCCGACAACTTCGGTAGAGACTTATTTTTGGAACTTGTCCATGGTATTAAAACTTCCATTTTCGTAGGTTTAGTTGCCGGTTTAAGTGCAACCATCATTGGGTTAATTATCGGGTTGTCAGCAGGATACATCGGTGGAATTGTTGATGATATTTTAACAGCGGTAACAAATATCTTCATTGTTATTCCTTCTTTTATTGTCTTAATCTTGATCTCAGTAAGCATTGATTCAAGGAGTACATTGATTACCGCGATTGTCATCGGGATTACCAGCTGGCCGTGGACTGCTCGTGCGGTAAGAGCACAAACGTCTTCTCTTCGGAACAGAGATCATGTGAATATCGCCAAAATCTCAGGACACAGTACACCAAGAATCATAACTTTTGAGATTCTTCCTTATATCATGTCATACGTCGTGATGGCATTTGTGTTGCAAACAGCATCAGGAATTCTTTCAGAAGCCTCCATTTCCATGCTTGGTTTAGGACCATATAATACGATATCGCTTGGAATTATTATGAACTGGGCTTTAACCTTTGAAGCTCCTGTTTCCGGGGCATGGTGGGCTTTTATACCAGCCGCAATTTCCATTGCGATCATTACATTTTCCCTTTATTTGATGAACACAGGTATGGACGAAATCTTCAATCCTAAGATAAGGAGCTAAGATAAATGAGTAAAAACATTTTAGAAGTAAAGGATCTAAAAACCTACTATAAAACTAGATTAAAAGAAAAAGTCTTTGCTGTGGATGGTGTTGATTTTCATCTTGAAGATGGAAAAACGATCGGAATTGCCGGGGAATCAGGCTGCGGAAAATCAACATTAGCACTTAGCTTAATGGGATTTTATTTTCCCCCCCTCCACTTTGGAAGCGGAACAATTTCAATCAATGATGTTGATATTATGAAGCTGGAAAAAGAAAAACTTAGAAAACAGGTACTGGGACGGGAAATTGCCTATATTCCACAAGCTGCAATGAATGCATTAAACCCGACAATTAAAATCATTCAATTCATTGAAGATATTATGAAGGAGCACCGGCCGGAACTAACAAAAAAGCAGGTTTATGAAATGGCTGCCGAACGATTTGAGACATTAAATCTATCTTCTAAAGTATTAAATTCATATCCTAATGAATTATCCGGCGGTATGAAGCAAAGGACCGTTATTGCGATCTCAACGATATTAAACCCTAAGGTTCTCATTGCTGATGAACCAACCTCTGCTCTGGATGTTACGTCACAAAAAGTAGTGATCAAGCTTTTAAAAGATTTATTAGATAAGAAATTCATTCGTTCATTAGTTTTTATCACACATGAGCTTCCTTTGCTTTATCATGTAACAGATGAAATCATGGTCATGTACGCGGGGGAAATTGTAGAAAGAGGAAAGGCTGAAGACGTCATCTTCAACCCGATACATCCTTACGCAAAGAAACTGATGGGATCTATTATCGTTCCTGAGTCAGGAATGAAAGATCATAAATTAGCAGCCATTCCCGGTGCTCCACCAAACTTAAAAAGGAAAATACAAGGCTGCCGATTCGCAGACAGATGCTCTTACACAACAGATGAATGCAGAAGCAGCAAAATAACGACCACACATGTTGGTGACCGTTTGTATCGATGTCGAATTGACAGTGACACACTAAAGGAGTGGTACGCAAATGAAGCCTGATCAGGAGCTATTAATCAGCGGAAAGGATATCACCAAGGTCTTTGGATATGGTAAAAGCAAAAATACTGCTGTTGATTCTGTCAACTTTGCCTTCCACCGCGGTGAAATCATTTCAATCGTTGGTGAAAGTGGAAGCGGAAAAACCACATTAGCTAAAATTGTCATGGGACTATTAAAAGAAACAAGCGGAGAAATTACCTATAAAGGGCAGCCTCGTAAACTGAAAAATCATCGTGATCGAAAAGCCTATTGGCAAGACATCCAAGCGATCTTCCAAGATCCGTTTTCTTCCTTCAACTTGTTTCATAAGGTTGAAAAATTATTAAACGATTGTATAGATCTGCAAGGACTAAAGCTCTCAAAAGAAGAACGATTCGAAAAAATGAAAGAAGCCTGTACATTTGTAAATCTTAAGTTTGAAGAATTGTATAATAAATATCCATTTGAACTGTCGGGCGGACAAATGCAGCGGCTCATGATTGCGAGAATATTTCTCCTTCACCCAAAGGTACTTCTCGCTGATGAACCAACATCCATGGTTGATGCATGCTCCCGTTCTACCATACTTGATATGTTACTAAAGCTACGAGATGAAAATGATATGACAATTATTTTTATTACACATGATGTAGGATTAGCCTATTATGTAAGCGACACCCTATACATTATGGAAAAAGGAAAAATTGTTGAACAGGGCAGTGCAGACCAGGTTCTAATAAACCCGCAGCATCCATACACCCAGCAGCTCATTTCAGATGTACCGAAGCTGAATGAGGAATGGAACTTAGGTTAAAAACAATAGCGGAAGCGCCTTGATCGCTGGAACTGGATGTAGATGGGCATATCCATAGTTTATTTTAGTAATTTCCTGACTAAGAAAAAACGACCAGCCAACTTAACATAAGTTGGCTTTTACACGTTCAATTTCTTTAATAAAATCAATAACCTTCTTTTCATACCCTTTAGGATCTACATTGAACGCTTCTGCATGACCTGCACGTGGAACCAAGTACAGCTTTTTGTTTTCCTTTTTCCTTTTAAACATGTCTAAAGTCATTTGCAAAGGAATGAAACGATCTTCTTTTCCATGTATAAATAAGATTGGCGTTTTGGTTTTTTCCAAGCCTTTTATAGGAGAAACCTCAAGAAAGCTCCATCCGTGTCTGAGCTTAATGATGAAGCTCACCAAATCAATGATCGGATAAAAACGCAGTTTAAAATCAAGCTTCAGCCTGATCCGTAATAATGACGAAAAGTCACTGAACGCACAGTCTGCAATACAAAACTTCACACGATGATCTCGTTTACTTACCTCCAACGCAGAAGCCGCACCCAATGATTCACCTAACAAGCCGATAAAAACCTCTTCACCCATTTCAGCGCAAAAATAATCAATCCATGCTTTTAAATCATCTTTTTCAAAATAGCCAAATGAGGTGTATGTTCCTCCGCTTAATCCATGAAATCGATGATCACATAACAGAACATTAAAACCTCTTTTTTGAAACATCTCAACATACTTAAAACTCCCAAATAATGACCACTTTATACCATGTGCGATGATCATTACTTTCCTGCTATTTTCCACAGGAAACAGCATCCCATGGAGTTTATAGCCATAATAAGATGGAATAAAAAGTTCTTCTTTTTTCTTTTCCTGGAACAAGCGATCATCTATTTCACCTTTTTGAATGCCAAGCTTATATGTTTTTTCATAAGGTACCTTTTTCGGTGAAAGAAGCAGCCGGCTTACGAGGTAAAGGCTGATTAAAAACATTAATAAGGAGCTTAGCACAATCCAGATAATCCAATTCACCATCAACTTCTCTTCCCTTCTAGGCTTTTTTATAGTTTATTGAAAAGGCTAGAAGGTGTGAAAACTAATTTAGCTGTTCATCATATTTAAGTCTTATTAATCAGATAGAGGTAAAAATTGATTCGTTCCTTTTCGCTCCAGAAACTTGCTTTCCGCAGGGAGGAAGCTAAGCCTCCTCGGCGTAAACGCCTGCGGGGTCTCAGTTTTCTTCTCTTCCCGCAGGAGTCAAGTTTCTTCCGCTCCATTCCACTAAGTTTAAAGTACCTAAAGGCAACAATCTTACACATACATCATTACAAAAAAAACCTTCACGAAGGGTGGTACAATTTCATTCGCGAAGGATTTTTTATTATATTGTCCATTGATCATGAACGACTGCGACAAGCTTCCACTCACCTGTTGAGTCTTTTTCGAACACGAGGTTTAGTGCTTTCCAGTCCATGTTTTCATTTTCCTCTGTCCCTTTTACGTAATACTCCACCACATGGGCATCCGGGAAGAAGTCTTGAATATTTTTAATTGTATTTCCTCTTGGCTTTGCTGGATTTAGCACAACTTCATCTGCTTCAGCGAAGTTAGCGTCATAAATAAATTCATTGAAATACTCTAAAGGTGTTAGCTCAATTGGTTCTCCACTTCCATCTCGTGTGCCCCATGTCTGCTTGTCCTTTGATTGAAAAGTGTTGACTATTTCGTCCTTTTTCATGGTAATGGCATCTTTTTCGATATGAGCGTAAGGAGAAAATACTACCCCCTTCTCTTGATGAACATAGTTTGTAAGTTCTTCGGCATTTTTTGCTTTTATGAGGGAGATTACCTTATCGGCTTTTTCTTGGACCAGTTGTTCTTCCGATTTTTCAGGAGTGTCTTGATTTTGATTGTTTTCTTGTTCCGGGTTTGTTTCTTCTGACTCTTCTGCTCGTTCAGGTTGCTCTTCGGTTGTTTGTTGGCAGCCTGATAGGAGAAGCAGGCCAATTAGAATAAAAGCGGAAATGGTTTTGTTCATGTTAGCCCTCCTCGTTTTGGTTGTATTGTCCATTTTGCACGTTCTTTGGGAAAATTATTAGTGGTTATTGAAAAATAGCTCTCAGTACCTAAAAATAATAGTCGATTTAAGTTACATACAAGGTCCGTTCCATTGCACTCCAGACACTCCATTCGCCGGGGAGGAAGCTCGCCTTCGGCTGCGGGGTCTCAGCCTTTCCTCTACTTCCCGCAGGAGTCAAGTGTCTTCCGCTCCATTTCACTATTTTCATTTAAATAAGTATGAAAGAATGGAAATTCCCCCAAAACACATTTAAAAATAGCTAACACAATACCTTATTTAAACCGGTCCAAAATCTTATTTTTATAAAATGATGAGGCTGGGGAGTTAAGTGGGTTTCTTTTTTTCATTAGTGTTTCTATTTTTAATTGTTTTTCCCGTTTTTTCTGTTCTAAAACTTCAGATTCTTTTAAGTCATCACAGGCAAGAAGCAGGTCTTCGATGGAGCTGATGTCTTTTTTTAATTGGTCAACATCATCAAGCATACCTGAGTTTTTAAGTACTTTGTATGCTACTCGTAATTCTTGAGGGATATGTGACAGATCATCCAATTTCAAGGGTTTTCCTTGACCGGGGAGGTTGTCAAATTGGCCTTCTTGAATTGCCTTTTTTATCTTATCTTCCGCTATGATTGAAAACAGATCCATGGTCTCACTCCTTGTTATTATTATTTTTTTAAAATACTAAATCTTCGTTGTATTACGAGTCCCGAAAGAGTATGATGAACGATAGGATTAAAGAATTGAGGTTTAAAATGGTGAGAATTAAAGACTGGGATACTAACCTTAAAATACGTTTGTTTGGTGAAGCATTAATGAACATTACCTATTGGATGTTCTTCCCCTTTTTAACCATCTATTTTGCAGGTGAGTTCGGCAAAGAAAAAGCTGGTCTCTTTCTTATTATATCGCAAGTGTTCTCTGTTCTTGCAAACTTAATGGGAGGGTATTTTGCTGATCGTTTTGGGAGAAAAACAATGATGGTACTTGCATCATTTGGTCAAGGCATTGCATTTATCCTTTTTGCTTTTTCAAATTCCCCTTGGCTTGAAATACCGATCTTAGGATTTATCTGTTTTGCTTTTGCAGGTGTTTTCGGTGCCTTTTATTGGCCTGCTTCACAGGCGATGGTCGCAGATGTTGTGGAGGAAAAGCATCGAAGCAGTGTTTTTGCTGTTTTCTATACATCTATTAATATAGCTGTTGTCATCGGACCGATTTTAGGTACTATTTTCTATGTTAATCATCCATTTGAGGTGTTAGTTGCAGCAGGGGTCGTCTGTATCTTCCTTTCTCTTTTACTTGCAAAACAAACAAGAGAAACAGCTCCCGCCTACAAAACAGATACGAATGAAGAAGCAGCTAAATGGTTCAGCCCCATCATTAAACAAGTTCGAGATTATCAAATTATCTTTCGTGATAAAGCATTTTTATTATATATTATAGCAGGAGTTCTTGTTGCACTTACCTTTATGCAATTGGACATGATTCTCCCTGTCTATATTACAGATACCATCCATCAACAAGAAATGCTTTCAGTTGGTAGTTGGTCACTTTCTCTAGATGGTGAGCAGGTATTCGGCATTATTTTATCTGAAAATGGTTTTCTTGTTGCTTTATTTACGATTTTTATCACAAAGTGGATGACGAAATACAAAGAAAGAAATGTATTTATACTCTCCTCCATTGTCTATGGTTTTTCCATGCTTGTTTTTGGATTTACACAGTCTATCTGGTTATTCATCATTGCCATGGCGATCTTTACGCTTGCAGAACTCATGACGGCCGGAATTCAGCAAACATTTGTGTCAAAACTTGCACCTGAGCATATGCGCGGCCAGTATTTCGCTGCGGCAAGCCTGCGGTATACAATCGGCCGAACAGTTGCACCGATCGCTATTCCAATGTCATTATGGTTTGGATATCAAACCACATTTATCATTCTTGCTTTGTTCGCATTTTTCAGTGGATTTTTATATTATGCGATGTTTAAGAGGGCAGAAACGAAAGTGATAGAAAAAGTTGAATTGAGCTAGTGAGATAGAAAATGAGTAACATTGAAATATTTTTCTTTCCCCTTTCCCTCTATAGCGCTTTTTTTACTAAATTAGTAAAATTCAACCCCTTTTCATAGCTTTTTATGGATGTTACAATGACACCACAAAACTTAACATAGCTTCTATTCCGATGACGGAGTAGGGGCTATTTTCGTCCCGTCTGTTTGGGATGATAAGTTTTTTCTAAAAAAAAGCTGAAAGGGTGATTTCAATGCATCGCGGTAGCAAAGGATGGTATGTGAACGAACTGAAGAAAATGGGTGTTCGCCGTCATGAAGAGAGAAAACTCGAAAGCTATAAAAAACATTTTCTAGCTAATCTACTTGAAAAACATTCTAAGTAATAAGAAAAGCGCAAGGCGCCCGCCTATCGGCGACAAGCATAAGACGCTTAAGAATAGAAGACGTTCTTTGTCTTGAATTCCTGAGCGGCTTATGACCCCGAGGGGCTAGGCGCTGGAGCTGGATGAGGTCACCCATCCGCAGTACTTACTAAATGAGCATTTTCCAAATGAATGAAGGATGACTCACACAGATGGAGTCATCCTTTTTTAATATGGGCGTTGTTGGTAAAAATAATTTGGCTTTACCACCTTATTTTCATACCTTTGATGAAAAATATCAGTAGTCGCTGGGGAAACTGGCGGGATTAACCACGTCCAATCACCAGTAAGCTTTCTACAGCTTGTACGCTCATTTTGTTCAAACAGCTTGAATTGTTGTGCAGCTGTATGATGGTCAACAATACTTACTCCCGCTGTTTTAAATGAGTGCAAAACCGCTACATTTAATTCTACTAATGCCCTGTCTTTCCATAGCGTTGCATGTGTTTTCGTTTCTAAGTTCATGATGGAAGCGACCTTAGGTAACAGATTATAACGAAATGAATCTGCGAGATTTCTTGCCCCTATCTCTGTTTCCATATACCATCCATTAAAAGGAGCAGCCGAATAGACAATTCCTCCAAGTTCCAACATCATATCGGATATGATTGGAACTCCGTACCATTTGATCTGCAAGTCCTTAAACTCTTCTCTTTCCGGATGAGTAATCGGTACTTCTAGAATATCTTCATGTTCTAAAGAATACCACTTTGGTTTACGATCATCACATTGAATAACCAATGGCAATATGTCAAAATTGGTTCCTTCCCCTCTCCACCCAAGCTTTTCACATTCTCTTGTAAATTCAATAGAGGCTGGATCTCCGATTATTCCATGTTCTGTTTCATACCCCGCATAACGAATAAGCTGATGATTCCAAATCCGTAAACGATCCGTTTTTCCACGTGTAGGCTTAAAAATTGTGATTGTCGGTCTAATTTTTCCTGAGTTTGTAGCAAATGAGATATGCTGCTGTATTGCTTTGAACACTTCTTCTTCCTTTTTTGCTTTTCGTTCATCAAAAACGGTTAAGGAGTTCCAAAATAGTCGTCCAATACATTTATTGCTATTTCGCCAAGCCATTTTAGCACCATGCTCCAACTCTTCAAAGGTATGCTCATAATAGCCGGTTTCAGCAATTTGCACCTTTACATCTTGTATTCTCATTTCTAACTCTGCATCTGTTTTTTCAAGCTCATGATAAGCAATCTTTAGGAAATTAATCGCCTCTTGTTCTAGTTGTTTTGTGTTTGTAACCACTTGGTCACCTCTTATAATCTTTCTTCATTTTGTTCGAATGCATCATACTTTTCCTTTAAGCTCTCGTCCAATTTTAATACTCAGTGTTTATATGTAAGATCCCAAAGCTCCTTCAACACAGGCATCTCTTCCATTTCTTCATCAGAAACATGGTCCCATTCAATTCCATTTGGTTTTTCGTAAGGTGTATTTGTTTTTGTCATTCCTTTTTCTGTCGCAATCCAATCAACTGTTAAATCAAATGTATCTCTTGGGATGTCTTCATGAACTAACTGTGTGCTATGAATGGACGTTATAACTGGAACCGGGGGATTTCCAAGCTCACGTACAATGGCATACTCCCTGTCTGCATAGCCCTCTCCTTTACCAAGTCGTCGTCCATCGGGATGGATTGCAACTGAGCCTACGACCATTAAATCAATAGGAGGAATTTCGGTTAATGGTATTTCTTTTCCGTACGATTTTATATGGCTTAAGCTGGCAGCTTTTCTTTCCTCTCCAGTTGGAACCCACTCCGCTTTTACCATAATAAAGCCTGCTTTGAGACGTGGAGTTGGGACCAGTAGTACTTTCCCATCTATAAGGATTTGTTTTCTTAATGGAAGTTGTGGAGCATCCGGATTTACTTTTACAACCTTTGCTTCTTTATATACAGACAATGAAGCAATATGTGCTGCGGCTTTTTCTGCTCCTTTAAAATTTGGAATTCGGTTTACTATCGGAAAAGGAAAGCGTCCATTCTTTTCGTCTGTGAGCTTCTTCCACACTTTATGTCTTATTTCATCTTTTGTCGTCATTTCAATAACTCCTTTTCTATGTTAACACTAGTATCATACCTTATAAAAAAGGCCTAAAACAATTTCACATAATTGCTTTAGGCCTTACTAATAATTATTAACTTTGCTCAATTTCTTCAACAAGAAGTGATAATTCTTCCCATCTTTCCATTGTTTCTTCCAGTTTATTTTCAACCTGCTCTTGTTCCTTAAATAGCTCCGTTACTTTCCCGATGTCACTTCCTGCAGCTGCGATTTCCTGCTCAAGCTGTGTTTTCCGCTCTTCGAGTTCAGCAATTTTATCCTCAATTTGCTCCCATTCCTGTTGTTCCTTGTAGGATAGGCGCTTTTTCTTATCCTTTTTATACACAGCCTTTTCTGGTGATGGAGCCTCTTTTTCTTTCATCATTTCCTGCAGCTTTTTCTCTTCCATGTATTCCGAATAGCTTCCTTGGAACCTTGAGATATGGCCATTATTTTCAAATGCAATTAAATGGTCCACAACTCTGTCTAGAAAATAGCGATCATGTGATACAGTTAACACTACCCCTGGAAACTGATCTAAATAATCCTCTAAAACACTTAATGTTTGTGTGTCCAAATCATTTGTCGGCTCATCCAGGAAGAGAACATTTGGTTCTTCCATTAAAACCTTTAATAAGTATAATCTTCTTCTCTCACCACCGGAAAGCTTGCGAATGTATGTCCATTGAGCAGCTCTCGTAAATAAAAACCGTTCCAGCATTTGTTCCGCCGTGATGACTTGATTGTCAATCGTGTAAACAACCTCTGCCGTTTCTTTAATGTATTCAACAACTCGAAGATCTTCGTCCATTTCTTCCTGTTCTTGTGTATAGAAACCGATCTTCACAGTTGTTCCTACTTCAAGCGTTCCCTCGTCCGGTTGAATTCGTCCTGCCATAATGTTTAACAGAGTTGATTTTCCTGTACCATTAGGACCTATGATTCCGAGTCTTTCACCAGGGTTTACTAAATAACTAAAGTCTTTAATTAACTGTCTGCCGTCATATGCTTTTGATATCCCTTCAAGCTCAAGCACCTTTTTCCCTAATCGCGTTGAACCTATTGCAAAGTCTAAATCCTGCTTTGCTTGTGGCCCTTTTTGTTCCTGTAGATCTTCCACCCTGCCAATACGCGCCTTTTGCTTTGTTGTTCTAGCTTTTGCTCCTCTTCTAAGCCAAGCTAATTCTCTTCTTAATAGGTTTTGTCTTTTTTCTTCTGCATGTTCGGCATTCAGTTCTCGTTCTGCCTTCTTTTCTAAAAATACTTCATAATTACCTGAGTATGTGTAAAGCTGTCCCTGATCCAACTCAAAGATTTGATTTGTTACTCGATTTAAAAAGTATCTGTCATGAGTTATAAGCACAATTGAGCCTCTATACTGTGCTAAAAAACTTTCCAGCCATTCAATTGTTTCATTATCAAGATGGTTTGTTGGTTCATCTAAAATTAAAATGTCTGCCGGCTGGATGAGAGCTTTTGCAATCGCCACACGCTTCTTTTGTCCACCTGACAAATGAGTAACAGGTTTTTGGAAATCTGTAATTCCAAGTTTCGTCAGAACTGTTTTTGCGACAGTATTTGCCTCCCAGGCATCGTGTTGATCCATTTTTTGCTGCATATTCATTAACTGCTTTAATTTTGATTCATTTTCCGGATCCTTCTCCAACTCACTTAAAGCCAGTTCGTACTCCCTCATAACCTGCATGATTGGTGCATCTCCGAAATAGATTTGTTCTAAGATCGACAAGCCCTCTGTTAGCTCAGGCTGCTGTGGCAGATACTCAAAACGTATTGAATTAGAGTGAGTCATTTCTCCTGAGTCAGCTGATTCAATTCCGGCTATTACCTTCAATAATGTCGATTTCCCCGTACCATTCACACCAATTAATCCGATTCTTTGTTTCTCTGCAATCGTAAAGGAAATATGATCAAATAAAACCTTCTCACCATATGTTTTATATAAATTTTCAACCTGTAATATACTCATCTTATCCAATCCTTCACAGTTTTTATCTCTGTATAGAATAACAGGTAGTTTGTAATTAGAAAAGCACAAGCAACTGTTAGCAATGTGTCGCAATAGACATATCAAGGGTTTCTTCTTCAAGTCAAAATTAGCAGAAATTTTTTGGAAAATATTTCTCGATTTATGATTGCATTCACCTCAACGAACATATACTATATTAACTGTACTAACATTATTAATACAGTTAACACAAAGGGGGCTGCAAATGTTCCAGCTTGATGTTAGAAGCAGAAAGCCTATATACGAACAGTTAGTCGATAAGATTAAAGAGCTTATTATTCACCGCATCTTAAGACCTGATGAGCAATTACCCTCGGTAAGGGCGCTATCCAGTCAATTGACCGTTAACCCGAATACCATTCAAAGAGCTTACCGGGAGCTTGAAAACCAAGGATATTTATATTCCATTAAAGGGAAAGGAAACTTTGTTGCGGCAATTGAACAAATGACAAATGAACAAAACCTGCTGGATCTCAAAAAAGATATCCAAAAGCTTATTGCAGAAGCCATATACCTTGGGCTAACAAAAGAGGATCTATATGTCTTGTTTGATGAAGCACATCAACAAACAAAAGGAGGAAAGAAGAAATGATTAGAGTGCAATCCATAAGCAAAAAATACAACAAGCACTTAGCTGTAGATGATCTAACACTCCAAGTGAAAAAAGGCTCCATTTACGGCTTACTCGGATCAAACGGTGCGGGTAAAACCTCACTATTAAAAATGATTGCAGGCATTAATCGACCTGATAAAGGTACGATTGAGATTAATGATTTACCTGCTTATGAAAATTTAGCTGTAAAAGAAAAGGTTGTCTTTATTCCTGATGTTATTTACTTCTTTCCTCAAGCTACTGTTGCTCAGATGGCTTCTCAATATGAAGAATATTATCCAGGTTGGAGTAAAGAACGCTTTGAGCAACTGAGTTCCGCCTTTAATATTGAATTAAATCGGAAAGTTCACCGATTGTCCAAAGGAATGAAACGACAGGTGGCCTTTTGGCTAGCATTATCTGCAATGCCTGATGTTCTTATCCTTGATGAGCCTATTGACGGTTTGGATCCGGTTATGAGACAGAAAGTAAAGAACTTACTGTTCCAAGATGTAGCTGAGAGAGGGCTGACGGTTATTATTTCATCACATAACTTACGGGAAATTGAAGATTTATGTGATCATGTTGGAATCATGCATAATGGCAAAATCATCATCGAAAAGGAAATTGATGATATAAAATCGGATACTCACAAAATTCAATTAGCCTTAGCTGATCCAACCCATGAAGAGCACATATTAAATCAATTAACCATTTTACATCACGAGAAACGTGGAAGTGTTTCTCTCTTAATCGTTCGGGGCAGTGAAGAGCAGATCAACAAAATTATTCACTCATCCACTGTTCTCATCTATGATTTATTACCGTTAACATTAGAAGAAATTTTCATTTATGAAATGGAGGATGTAGGCTATGAAATCGAAAAAATCCTTCTTTAAACCTGCAGTGATTAAACAAGATTTTAGACAGCATGGCTGGGTTAGCATCGTCTACTTTCTCGGTTTACTATTCGCTGTTCCTTTAGGAATTCTACAGCTCGCTTCACAAGAGTACATTTTATTTACAGATTACGATAATTACCTGAAGGTCAATACTGAAATCCAGGTGTTATTATATTTTTCAATCCCTGTTGCAGCTGCTTTACTACTTTTCCGATATATCCAAAGCGAATCATCAGTAGATATGATGCACAGTCTGCCCATACGGAGAGAAACCTTATATGTTAGCCATATTATCAGTGGTCTACTATTATTAATTGTTCCGATCTTGATAACTGCCATCATTACATTTTTCGTCGCAAATTCAATTGAAGGTTTTGATGGGATTCTAACCTTTTCGGATTTATTAACGTGGACAGGTTTAACTATTCTTTTAACATGCATGATGTTTGCTTTTCCAGTAGCAGTCGGCTTAATAACAGGTATGACAACAGCACAGGCAATTCTAACATATGTATTCTTATTTTTGCCGATTGGCTTGGTTTCATTAGTTTCATATAATCTATCTTATTTACTGTTTGGCTTCACACCTATTTTCATTGAAGATAAGTTAATGTATTTGTCTCCTTTTATACGTTTTATTGAAAACTGGGGAGAAAGTGAACCATACTCAATGATCGAATTGATCATCTATACAGGGATAACCATTTTGTCATTTGTATTGGGGTTAATCTTCTATCGTTATAGACAACTTGAACGAGCAACCGAAGTTCTTGCTTTCTCATTTATGAGGCCAATCTTTAAGTATGGTGTTACCTTTTGCGCTATGATTCTGGGAGGAACCTATTTTTCAGTTTCAGGGTCCTTAAATTGGAATTGGATCATATTTGGTTATATTATCGGTGCTTTAATTGGATACACAGCTTCAGAAATGATATTGCAAAAAACTTGGCGTATCTTTCACCTTCGTTTCTTAACAGGTTTTGCTGTTTATAGTATCGTGTTTGTCGCCATTCTTTTTAGTATTAAAACAGATGTATTCAATTATGAAACAAAACTTCCGAGAATGGATCAAATAGAAGAGGTTTACTTTGGTGAATCATACTATTTACAAGAATTAGAGGACAGTGATATAAGTATAGATCCTTATTCTGACTCAAAACTTTATATTCAGGATATAAGAAACTTGCACGAGGAAATTATTCAACAAAGAGATTTTATTGAAAAGCAAAAAGATAATATTCATTTACACCAACTTTCAGCGGTTTTTGTGTACAGGTTAAATAACGGGGAAGAACTAAAACGCGAATATCAAATCCCGGTTAACACATTGCAGGATGAACTTAAACCCATATTGGAAGCAAGTGACTATAAAATGAATTTACCTGAATACCTACAACTCCAAAGAGATGATGTTATCAATATTCAGGTTGTTCCTTACGGCCCTAGCAATCAGCACAACCCTGTTATGATTACTGATGAAAAAGAAATTATGGAATTCAAAAAAGCAATAGAAAAAGACTTTCTATCACAGTCTGCAGATGATGTTGTAAGCACAGCTACCCCATGGGCTTATATCGAAATGGGATATAAACCAACAAACTTTGATACAAATTATATGCTTGACGGATATATGGTAGATTGGAAGAAATCTTATACTCATGTTACAAAATGGTTAGAGGAGCATGATTATCTAGAAAAAGCTCGAGTGGATGAAGATGATATTACGAAGGCAGAAGTGACATACGTACCTCATAATTCACAAGAGGATGTCTTTATGACAGAAGAGATATATGAAAGTGGCGAAAAACATGCAACAATTTCAGATAAAGAAACACTTTCTACAATCATCTATCATTTCTCTGAGTACTCCGAAGAAAACATGTACTATGTTAAGCTTACGTTAACTGATGGAAATGTATGGTACGGATCTATTCCCACTCAACATTTACCAGAAGAGATAAAGAGTCAGGTTCAGTAGTTGTTAAGGACAGTTCCCACATTATATTGGGGCTGTCCTCTTTGTTTTTTCCTTATTTCTTATTAACTTGTTTACCGCTTTTTTTCTGACTTTGGTGCTTGCTGTTCCCAACTTGTACGTCAGAACCAAATTCCACATCATTTTTTGCTTTTTGCTTTGCTAATTGCTGACTTGTTTGCTCAGCATTCTGCTTTCCTTGCTTGGACATGTTATCCCCTCCTTACGTCTTTTTATATTGTGCATTTTTAGGAAATTTACACAATAAAAGCGCAAGCGCCTTGAACAGCCTAGGGCAAATAAGACGATTAGAGTAGAAGACGGTCTTCGCCTTCAATTCTAAATTGGCTAGACCCTAGAGGGAGGTACAAACGCGACGTCCTGTCGCTGTAACTGCACTTGCACATCCTGTGCTTCGGGGCTAGGCGCTGGAGTTGGATGCCGAGACTTATCCACAGTTCAAAGAATTTTATAGTTTCCTAAGCAACAAAAAAATGGGTTAGCCACTATTGGCTAACCCACTTTTTTATGAAGCTTGATCTTGATCACGTTTATATTCTGTTTCCCAATAGTCTGCATTTTTTATTCCTAATGCTTTTGGATCAAAGACAGGGTCTTTCCCTTCCTTCTTTTGTTGCTCGTAATCTTTTAGTGCAAGTAAAGCAGGTTTAGCCAAAATTAAGATTGCGATAACATTCAGCCATACCATCAGTCCTAATCCGACGTCTCCCAGAGCCCATGCCAGGCCTGCCGTTTTCACAGCACCATAGAAAGTTGCAGCTAATAAGATAAACTTAAGAATTAACATTGGAATTTTGTTATTTTTCCCTCGAAGCAAATAGGCAATATTTGTTTCAGCAATATAGTAATACGCCATAATCGTTGTAAAAGCAAAGAAAAATAATGCAATGGCTACAAATCCAGCTCCAAATCCAGGGATAACACTATCAATTGCAGCTTGTGTAAATCCAGGACCTGCTTCAACACCTTCTAATTTGTTCACTATAAAGGAACCGTCCGGTGCCTGAGTATTATATAAACCTGTGAAAAGAATCATAAATGCTGTTGCTGAGCAAACAAATAATGTATCAATATAAACAGAGAAAGCTTGAACTAAACCTTGCTTGGCAGGGTGTGAAACCTCTGCTGCTGCAGCCATATGTGGACCTGTACCTTGGCCGGCTTCGTTTGAGTAAATACCCCTCTTTACTCCCCAAGAAATAGCCATACCGATTAAACCACCAAAGGCTGAATCCAATGCAAATGCACTGCGGAAAATAAGAGAAATAACTCCAGGTAATTCTGTAATATTCATTAAAATAATAACGAGTGATAAAGCTATATATCCTAAAGCCATAAACGGCACAATAAGCTGTGCAGTTGAAGCAATTCGTTTAACCCCTCCGAAAATAATAAATGCTAATAATAAAATAACAACTAAGCCAGTTGCTGCTTTTGGAATTCCAAATGCATTTTCCATTCCAACCGCAATGGAATTAGATTGAACTCCAGGCATTAAAATCGCCATGGCAACGAGCGCTGCAAATGCAAAAAGAACAGCAAACCATTTCCATCCAATTCCTTTTTCAATAAAATAGGCTGGACCACCTCGATACTGCCCATCTTGTTTAACCTTATAAATCTGAGCAAGAGTAGACTCAATGAACGCACTGGAAGCCCCTATAAAAGCAATTGTCCACATCCAAAATACTGCCCCTGGTCCACCGAAGGCAATTGCAGTGGCAACCCCTGCGATATTACCTGTTCCTACACGACCAGAAAGCGCCATCGCTAATGCTTGGAAAGAAGAAACTCCAGCTTCAGAGCTCTTACCTTTAAACATAAGCGTTACCATTTCTTTAATATGTCTTACTTGCAGGAAACGAGTTAAGATCGAAAACAATAGGCCAACACCAAGTAAAATATAAATAACAGGTGTACTCCATAAAATGCCGTTTAATGCCGTAACAAATTCCTCCAATTGTATTACCCCCTTTTTGAAAATACAGAATTTTCTTTCTAAGGAGATTATAATCAATGTGCCCATATAACACAATATAAATGTAAGAGGATCTCACAATTTAATTTTATTGTAATAAAATAAATTGCCCGTTCTAAAAATATAATAAAAATTTAATTTTCCGAAGAAAACTTTTTTTGAATAATCAGTCCTGACAACTGTTGTACATGGGTTTTTTAACGCGGTGAAGTTGTTCATTGCCCAAATTAGATTAACCTTTAATTGATAACCTTTACTTAATTGCTATTATAGAAATAATAGATTGTGCAATCAATCGTCAACTCTATCATTTTTTTGGACATATTCTACTTTTTGCAGATAAGCAAAAAGACCCTGGAAGGTTAAGTCCCTTCCAGGGTCAATGTATTAAATGACTATGCTTTCTCTTAGTTGCCCTGTTTTTTGTTTGCTACTTCAAGTGCACGATTTGTTTCTTCAGCTGCTTGATCCAGAGCCTCTTGAGGATCCATTCCCTGATATAAACTCTCCATGGCTGTTACTACTTTTTGCCTTGATTCCGGGAACACAGATATTAAGGCACCTTGTGTTGCTGTATTTGTTTTTGTATCACGTAATTGATCAACTGTTACTTTTAATTGCGGGTATTTTTCCCATTCTTGTGTGACAACATCTTCATCATAAGCAGCAGGGTTAATGGCAAAATATCCTGTTTTTACATGCCATTCTGCTTGTACCTCAGGAGTTGTTAAGTATTTCATAAACTCCCATGCAGCTTTTTGCTTCTCTTCAGCAATTCCACTTGACATCCATACGGAAGCACCACCGATGATAACACCATTCCTTTCTGAATCATCCGGAATTGGAAGATATGAAACACCTACCTCAAAGTCAGCATTATCAACAATTGCTTTTACACCTGCAGAAGAATCTAAGTACATGGCCATTTTACCTGATTGAAATGCAGCTCGCATATCGTCCCAGTTTTGACCCACATTATAATATGTACCTTCCTTGTGCATGTCTGAAATCAGTTGAAAAACATTCAAACCTAAATCATCGTTAAATGTTGCTTTTGTTGCATTACCAGCCCGGCCATTTTCATTATCTACATAATGACCACCCTGTTCTGCCAACAACTCCTCAAAGAACCATCCATAGTTTAAAATGGAGAATCCATATTGACTTGTTTCTCCACCTTCAGCTTTTGTTAGTTTTTTAGCAGCATCCTTTAATTCACTATAAGTCATTGGTGCCTTTTCAGGATCAAGACCGGCTGCTTCAAATGCGTCTTTATTATAAATTAAAACCGGTGTTGAAGAGTTAAATGGCATTGAATACTGTTCTCCATCAACTGTATAGTAATTTGAAATATTTTTTTCCCATTGTGATGTATCATAATTCTCTTCATCAATGAACTTCTGAACAGGTTGGATATGTCCGCTATCAATCATGTACTTTGTCCCAACTTCAAAAACCTGCATGATCGTTGGTGCATCTTCCGTGCCGGCAACTGTATTAAATTTCGTTAATGCCTCTTCATATGTTCCTTGGAAAATTGGCTTTACTTCGATAGTATCTTGAGACTCATTAAAGTCAGCCGCAATATCATTTAACACCGTCTCCAGTTCACCGCTCATTGCATGCCAGAACACAACTTCCTGCTTTCCAGATGTTTCTTCTGCTCCTGCACCACCTGTACTTTCACCTTCAGTTTGGGAACCGCTTGTAGATGAATTTGAGCTGGAACAAGCACTTAATAGCATTAAAAATAAAGCAGTTAAGACAATAAGTATTTTCTTTTGCATCATTCATTCCTCCTCAATTTAAGTTAAGCTCTTTCTACTTAATTGCACCTTGAGTCAATCCATTTTGAAGACGTTTTTGTCCAATAAATAAAAGTATCAGAGTTGGGAGTATAACGACTACAACTGCTGCCATAACCACCCCCCATTCAGTTGAAATTTCTTGTGATTGGAGCTGTTTAAGACCAATTTGCACCGTCCGGACACTTTCATTATTTGTAACAAGCAGCGGCCATAAATACATATTCCATGTTGTTAAAAAACTGTAAATTCCTAATGTTATTAAGCTTGTCTTGGATACAGGCAGTACAACATTCCAAAAAAAGCGAAAACGACTTATCCCTGCCACTTGTGAAGCTTCAAATAATTCCTTAGGAATTGTTTTGAACTGTTGCCTTAATAAGAACGTGCCGAATGCTAAGGCAAAGAATGGAATCGTCAAACTTGAATAAGAATTAAGCCATCCAAGCTTTTGCACAGTAATAAAATTCGGGACCATTGTTGCTTCCCAAGGGATCATCATCGTCGAGATAAAAACAAAGAAAATAAAATCTCTCCCTTTAAAGGCCATAAATACAAATGCATATGCTGCAAGACTTGAAACAAGTAACTGCCCTATCATAACAACGGCTGAAACATAAAAACTATTCCATAGATACCGAAAAAGAGGAACCTTTTCAAAAGCTGATTGATAATTAGCAAATGTGAAAGAATCGGGAATAAGATTTCCTCTTAATATCTCTCCACCCTGCATAAAACTGATCATACATGCATAAAAAATCGGAAACATCATAATTATGACTGAAATGATTAGCAGACTATATAAAACAATTTTTCTAGTATTACTCACTGATAATGCACCTTCCGTTCCCCAAGCTTAAATTGAAGAATCGTAATAAATAAAATACAAAAAAATAGTATCGTTGCCTGAGCACTTGCCGAACCGACATTGTAGTTTACGAAGGCATCCTTATAAATTGAATAGACGATGACATTTGTTGATTCGATCGGACCGCCTTTTGTTAAAATATCAATTTGGCCGAAAGTTTGAAATGAATTGATTAATGAAACGGTCACTATAAAAAACAAAGTCGGTGATAACAAAGGAACTGTTATTTTTCTAAGCTTGTACCAATAACTCACTCCTGCAATGTCGGCATTTTCATAGAGATTCTCATCTATATTTTGCAAGCCGCCTAATAAGATGAGAAAAGAAAATCCGGTATTCATCCAAATGGTTGAAACGGCAACAGAAAGTAAGGCAAACTTCGGATCAAGCAACCATTGCACTTCTGAACCACCCAGCGCAACAACCAGCTTATTAAAGATTCCAATCGCAGGGTTGTACATAAACATCCAAATAACAGATGAAGCAGCCACACTCATGCCCATGGTCGAAGAAAACATTGTTCTGAAGAATCCAATCCCTCTAACTTTCTCACTTGCGATAACAGCAAGAAATAGAGCTAAAATGACACCTAGTGGAACTGTATACAAAACAAATAATATGGTTGCTGTCATACTTTTTTGAAAACTTGCAGACTGAAAGAGATATGTAAAGTTTTCAAAGCCAACAAAGGAAACTGGTACACCTTGGCCATCTGTTAGAAAAAAGCTTAAATATAATGTTCGAATCATTGGATAAAAAAGAAATAACCCAAATAGGATGATTGAAGGCGCTAAATAGAGTAATCCCATTAATAGATTGGATCCTTCTCTTTTTCTATAAATTGCCTTCTCCTTTTTCACCTCAATTGTTGATGGTGAGAGATTTGGCAGGCTACTCAAAAGATCGCCTCCTTAAGAGAAAATTGATCATGACGATTAGACTGGTGCCAAATGCATTCACCTGTCTCCTGCTTAAATAAATATAGATCAGCGCAATCAATATATAATGGCAGCTTTTCACCTATTGAAATATTCCATTGCCCACTCCACTTCGCGATCCACTGCTTGTTTCCAATGATAAACGTAATTAAAGTCTCTGTTCCCAGTACTTCCACATTTACTGCTTCCGCAAAAAAACTAACTTTCCCATCTTTTGCAAGCTTAATATGTTCTGAGCGGATTCCAGCTATGATCCTCTCCTCAATAGGAATTGAACGAGCTATTTCTTCACTGATAGAAAGAGATCGTTGATCATCAAGAACAATTTCACGGTCTCTGAAACTTACTTGTGATAGATTCATAGGCGGTGCCCCGATGAATGAGGCAACAAACGTATTAGAAGGAAAATTGTAAATGTCTATGGGACGGCCAATTTGTTGAACTTGTCCATGATGTAAGATCATCATTCTGTCAGCCATTGTCATTGCCTCTGTTTGATCATGAGTCACATAGATCATAGTAATTCCAAGCCTTTTTTGAATTTGTCTAATTTCCGATCTCATCTTTGAACGCAATTTTGCATCTAAATTTGAGAGAGGCTCGTCCATTAAACAAATCGGAGCATGTGTAACAATGGATCTTGCTAACGCTACCCTTTGCCTCTGCCCACCTGATAGCTGCCGGGGCTTACGTTTTAGCAACTCTGAAAGACCAAGCATTTCAGCTGTTTCGTTACACCGTTTCTTTTGCTCTGTTTTTGTAATTTTCTTTGTATGTAATCCAAACAAGATATTTTGTTCTACTGTTAAATGGGGATAAAGGGCATAATTTTGAAAGACCATTGATAGATTTCTTTTGCTTGGCGGACTATGATTGGAATAAGCATCTCCAATATACAGGTCCCCGCCCGAAATTTCTTCAAGACCTGCTATCATCCGCAGCATTGTGCTTTTACCACATCCAGATGGTCCGACTAAAACGAAAAACTCTCCTGGTTTGATCGTGACATCAATTCCCTTTAACACTTGAGACTTCCCGTCATAAGATTTGGACACATTTCTTAGCTCAACTTGCTTCATAGACTTAACCTCCTAATAACATGAATACCCGACAACCTCGTGTAAGAAAGACTGGTAGACATAATAAAAAACCATAAAAAAACACAGGGTTTACGCAGTCGTAATTCACCTATATCTTTTTATGGCTTCTCCTCTCCATTGTTGCGGCTATCCACATGTCCTTCACAGCATTATCTTACCAACGGAATATAAAGGTAGAATAAAGAATTTGTATATTTTTGTTAATCTAATATAAATTCTTTGTAAACATACAAAAAAGAAGACTATATTTATCTATAATCTTCTCAGTTAACTGAATAATGTTGAGTCTGTAATTCGTAATAAAACTTTTGTTTCTCTATTAATTCATCATGTGTTCCTTTTTCAATTATTTCTCCATCTTTTAAGACAATAATTTGATCAGCATGCTGGATCGTATTTAATCGATGTGCAATGACAAACGTTGTTCTTCCCTTCATTAATCTCGAGAGAGCTTCTTGAATATGCAATTCCGTTATTGTATCAATGCTGCTCGTTGCTTCATCTAACAGCAGAATCACCGGATTTGCTAGCATTGCCCTGGCAATGGCTAGTAACTGCTTTTGTCCATGACTAATTCCATTTCCATCATGTTGAATTTGCGTATGATATCCATCTGGCAGCTTCTGAATAAATGAATCTGCGTTTGCCAGTTTTGCAGCTTCGATAATTTCTTCATCTGTGGCATCCAATCGCCCATAACGGATATTATCCATAACTGTCCCCTGAAATAAAAACGAATCCTGTAAAACAAATGCCATCTGCTTTCGTAAGGTACTTCTTCCAATCCTGTCAATATTGACTCCGTCAATTAATATTCTTCCCTCATCTGGATCGTAAAAGCGTGTAAGAAGATTAATCAACGTTGTTTTTCCAGCTCCAGTAGGACCAACAAAGGCAATTACTTCACCAGGTGAAGCATGAAAAGAAACAGAATGGATCGTCTGTTGATCTTCTCCTTCTTCATATGCAAACGATACGTTTTCAAAAGTGACCTCACCTTGAATATCTAAGTATTCCCCATTAGATTGATCATCCTTCTCTATCTCCTCTTCAAGAATATCAAAGACCCGTTCTGCTCCTGCAATAGCAGATAACAATGTATTAAATTGATTGGCAAGATCGTTTAACGGGCGGGTAAATTGTCGTGCATACTCTGCAAAGATGACAATTACCCCAATTGTAATCAGACCGTTTAAAGCAAACAAACCACCAATACCGGCAATAACGGCAAAACTTAAGTTGTTCAACATATTCATTACTTTTGGAATAAAACCTGAAATCGTTTGAGCCCAGAAGCCTGAATTCCTTAATTGCTCGCCTTTAACAATGAACTCTTTTATGACCCGCTCTTCCTGTGAATAGGCCTTAACCATTTTTTGGCCTGATATCACTTCTTCTATATATCCATTAAGTTCCCCTAAATTCTGTTGCTGATATTTAAATAACCGCCCTGTCCTTTTCGTAATCCATTTCATTCCCAAAACCATTAAAGGAATGATTAATAAGGTAATGACCGTAAGCATCGGACTTAGCAAAAGCATGACTGTCACTGTGCCTATGAGAGTTAAAAGACTGGAGAACACTTGAATGACCGAGCTGTTCAATGTTGAGCTAACATTTTCAATATCATTTGTGACCCTGCTCATTAATTCACCATGTTGTTTCTTGTCAAAAAAAGAAATCGGTAATCGATGAAGATGTTGAACTAAATCTGATCTCATTTCATTCACAGTATATTGGGAAATTCCGATCATCCAGAAATTTTGTAAAAATAAAGAAAGTGAATGAAAGACAAAAACAAGCACCATCCCTGCAAGTAAAATCCCTAGCCCATCGCTCTTCTGTGACACAATATAATCGTCAATGGTTTTTCCGATTAAATAAGGCCCTAATAATGCTAATGCAGAGCTAATCAAAACCATTATCAACACTAAAAGAAACTGCCCCTTCTTTTTAGATAAATACCTCCAGAGTTTTAAAATTGTATAAAGACCTTCTTTTAGTCCCACTCTTTGCTTTCGTTTGCTGTTTTGAACACTTGTATTTAGATCAATCCTTTTATATTTAAACGGACTAGTTAGCTGTTTTAACACTTGCCATCTCTCCTTTCATTTGTGATTGAGAGATTTTTTGATAGAGTGGAGAGTTTTTTAATAAATCCTGATGGGTCCCTTCAGCAATTAACCTTCCTTCATCTAATAACAGAATTTTATCTGCCAGTTTTGCTATGCTGATTTTTTGAGTGATCAGCATTGTCGTACAGGAGTAGCTTTCAAGGGCATCCAACAACTTCTTTTCCGTTTTTACATCAAGTGCACTTGTACTATCATCCAATAGAAGTATTTTCGGTTTTCGTACTAATGCTCTTGCCACAGACAAACGCTGTTTTTGTCCTCCAGAGAGATTCACTCCCTTTTGTCCAATTTTTGTTTTATACTTTTTCGGAAGCTTTTCAATCGTTTCATGTATTTGGGCTGCTTTAGCTGCACTAATTATTTGTTCATCTCTAGCATGACTGTTTCCCCAAGCGATATTATTCTCTATTTCTCCAGAAAAAAGAACTGCTTCCTGTGGAACTAGACCAATTTGATTACGTAAAAACTCCATATCCAAAGTGTTTATTGGTTGATCATCTATATAGATCGTGCCTGAATTCACTTCATAAAGTCTTGGAATAAGCTGAAAAAGAGTAGATTTCCCTGAACCTGTTCCTCCCATCACAGCAATTGTTTCCCCAGCATTTGCTGTAAAGGAAATTTCTCTAAGCACAGTTTCCTCTGTTCCCGGATAAGAAAACGACACATCATCAAAAATCACTTTCCCATCCGAAATCCCTGATACCTCCCCCTCATGTTTTACTTCTTCCTCTACATCAAGTACTTCCAAAATTCTTGAAGCAGATGCACGTGACCTTGACAAAAACATAATAATAAAAGAAAACATTGATAAAGCCGATGTAACTCTTAGTCCATAATTGACAATGGCAACAACTTCACCTACCTGAACATCTCCTCCTGTAACTTGTGCTTGACCTATCCATAGAATCAACAAGATACCCAAATTCATGATCAGTAACAATATAGGCATAGAGGTTTCAATCATTCGTAAGGCTTTCACAGTGTTATCTTTTAGTGACGAGGAGGCTTCTTTAAAACGATCCACTTCATGTTCCCTGCGAACATAAGCTTTAATCAGTCTCATCCCGATTAAATTTTCACGTAACACATCATTTACTTGATCTAATTTTGATTGGACATAATGGAACATCTTGCTCCCTTTCTTCATAATCCAAACGAGTACAACTATGACCAACGGAATCACTATGGCAAAAATCATCGCAATTTGTGCATTCACAAAAAAGGACATGATTACAGAGCCAATAATAAGGAGCGGTGCTCGTAACATAATTCGCAGACCCATAAATAGGGTATTTTGAAGTTGGGTAATATCATTTGTCATTCGTGTAACAAGTGAGGCTGCAGGGAATTTACTTAATTTTTCAAAGGTGAAGGATTGCACTTTTACAAAAAGCTGTTTTCTTAAGTCAAATCCAAAGCCTTGGCTCACATGTGCGGCATAAAAAGAGTTAATCATACCTGAAGCGAAAGCAAGCAGTGATATTCCAACCATGATTGCTCCCCAAACCATGACAACGTCCATATCTTCTTTTAAAATTCCATCATCAATAATTTTAGCCATTAATAATGGGTGCAAAAGCTCCACAGTTAGTTCGACAAGCATTAATGTTAATGCAATCATTACGGATATTCGATATGGTTGTAAAATTGATCGTAATTTTATCATACTGTATCTATCCTCCAGACTCTTAAATACTATTCTATATGGAAAGGGCTTTCATTTCTTTGAAGCTATGTAATCTATAAATTATAAAAACAAACTGTATATAGTATAAGATTTAGTGTAAAAGTTGTTCGTTCCATTGCGCTCCAGACACTCCATTCGCCGGGGAGGAAGCTGAGCCTCCTCGGCTTCGCTTGTGGGGTCTCAGCCTTTCCTCTACTTCCCGCAGGAGTCAAGTGTCTTCCGCTCCATTCCACTATCAATTAAAAAATATTGAATAGCAACAATCTTTACGAAAAACTGCTTTCTTAAAAAAGTATATAGTGAAAAATGAGTATAAAAATAGTTTATCAATTATTCCATCACTTGCCGAGTAGAATGTACTATTGATTTTATGTATTAACTTGCTTTAATATCAAAAAAACTTAATAGTGACAACGTATATCGACCATACTAAAAATTAGAATAAAACTTCAACGAGGTATCCAATGAATCCTTCTATGCAAGATATTATGAAAGCTCAAGAAAAAGTTTCTACTTTACGCTGGTATTATTGGCGTGATGAAGTTGTTTTTACACCGCAATGGTGGTTTGTGCTCATATTTCTTATCTTTCTTTTTTTTGTCTGGATCCGACTCCTTGATCATAGCAGAATATTCCCAATTTTATTATATGGGCTACTTACGTTTAACATAGCTACAGTTCTTGATACATTCGGTGGAGAGCTGCAACTTTGGGAATACCCAAAAATGGTGTTACCTTGGGGTCCAAGAGTTATATGCATTGATTTAATGATCTCTCTCTTCTTCATGATGTTGTATCAAATTTTTATAAAATGGAAAGCGTTTATTTTTGCTTCTATTTTCTTATCCGGTATATTCGCATTTGTTTTTGAACCGATTGCCATGTATTTAGGAATTTACAGACCATTGATTTGGTCAAATCTTTATTCATTTCCTATTTATATTTTGTTAGCTATTTTCATCAGAGTGATTGTCGAGAAAATCTGTAAACTGAGGGCAGAAAACTGACTCACTTATATTTCTCAAAATGAAGTACATATTTCACTTGAATTTTTTCCAAGTGATGACAATAATATGAATATTAGATCTATTTCGTGCATCGAAACAATTTTACATAAGGGAGATAAAATTCATGGCAACCGCATCACTTCAAAAAAAACCTGCTTCCTTCCAACAAGAATCAGGAACAATGTACAACATTTTGTTTATTATCGGTTTGTGTCATCTTTTAAATGACAGCATTCAGTCAGTTATTCCCGCAATGTTTCCCATTTTAGAACAATCGATGGGACTCTCGTTTACACAACTTGGACTTATAGCTTTTGCATTGAACATGGTTTCTTCAGTTATGCAGCCTGTTGTCGGCTTATACACGGATAAAAAGCCGATGCCTTACGCCTTACCAATCGGATTAACGAGCAGCATGTTAGGTGTACTTGGTTTAGCATTCGCTCCATCATTTTTAACAATCCTTTTATCGGTTATTTTTATTGGGTTAGGATCGGCCATTTTCCATCCCGAAGGTTCACGTGTTGCTTATATGGCTGCCGGAAACCGGAGAGGTTTAGCCCAATCGATTTATCAGGTTGGAGGTAATAGCGGTCAAGCGCTTGCTCCATTAATAACAGCTTTAATACTCGTTCCTCTCGGGCAATTTGGAGCCATTTGGTTTACAGTTGTTGCTGCCTTGGCAGTTGGGTTTTTATTTTATATTGCAAACTGGTATTCTCGTAAACTAAAAGAGATCAAAGCTACTAAAAAAATAAAAGTTAAAAATACCAATACAAAAGCTTTATCAAAGTCTATACGTAACGCAGTCATTATTATTATCTTTTTGATTTTTGCTCGTTCATGGTATGTGAGTGCCATCTCAGGCTTTTATGCTTTTTTTGCGATTGATAAATATGAGCTCACGATTGCCAGTTCTCAGATTTATATTTTTACTTTTTTACTAATGGGAGCTGTTGGGACGTTTCTTGGCGGGCCGTTAGCTGATCGTTTTGGAAAACGTACAGTTATCCTGATTTCTTTGCTAGCAACAGCGCCTCTATCATTATTGCTGCCATTTGTAGGTTCAACTCTATCTATAATTATTCTTGCACTAATAGGGGTTATCTTGATGTCCAGCTTTTCTGTTACCGTTGTCTATGCACAAGAGCTTGTTCCTGGTAAGATCGGATTAATGTCAGGGTTAACAGTTGGGTTGGCATTTGGCATGGGAGCAATCGGTTCAGTTGCCCTGGGTGCCTTAATCGATTGGATCGGCTTAACAACAACCATGATCGGTGTTGCTTTACTACCATTACTTGGTTTATTAGCATTTTTATTACCAACTGATCGCAAATTAACTGAATGGCAACAGACAAACTAACTGAAAAAAATCAAAGGACAAATTCCATAAAATTTGGGATTTGTCCTTTCTTTTATTTGAAAATAGTAGTCTAACTTACATAACTTACCAGAACTTTTAATCTATTTGTAACCTACGAGTCATATTTCTGTGTTATAACTAGATAGATGAGAAAGGGGTTGCTTTATGCGAGCTTTGAAACAAACAATTGCCACAGTTGGAATCCTATTATTATCCTTACCTATTACATATGTGGCAAAAGCAGAATCAACAAATGACACGTTAAATCGTGCGAGTGAACAGCTAGAGCAGAATCAACAAACCATTCTTCAAAAGGAAAAAGAACAGCAAGCCATAAATGAAGAAGTGAATACTATTCAACAAAATGTACAAGCTCTTGATCAGGAAATTTCAAGCAGTGAACAAAGCCTAGCTGATGTTGAAACAAAGATATCAGAAATCCAAAAATTAATTGAACAAAAGAAAGAAGAAATTGTTCTTCTTCAGGACAAGGTATATGCACGCGAAGATATTATGGAAAAGCGTTTAGTTGCTCTTCAGCATAGTGATCGTACAACAATCGTTATTGATACTCTTATTAATTCTGAAAGCATCGGTAATTTCTTTGAACGTGTTGGGGCCGTTGCCACAATATTGGATGCCGATCAAAATATCGTTGAACAACAACAAGCAGATATAAATCAAATTGAAGAAGAAAAGAAAGAAATCGATAAACAAGAACAACTTTTAGTTTCCCAACAGGCTGAATTAGAAACTAAAAGAGTTGAGCTTGAGCAAAAACGTATAAAAAGAAATCAGGCACTTGTTGCCTTACAAGATAAATATCAATCATTGTCAGCTGAAATTACTCTAGCAGAAAAAGAGAAGTCAACGATTCAATCTAAGATAAGCACAATTCAAGATCAGATAAAAAAAGAAGAGGAAGCTGCAAAAGCCAGAGCTGTTGAATTAGCTAAAGCTAAAAAAGCAAAGGAAGAAGCTGTTGTACAACAAACAGTTGCTCCACCGCCAACAGCGCCAAAAAAACAAACAACTACACAAACAACGAAAAAAGACAGCGACACTTCATCAAAATCAGGAAAAGAATTGTATGTTTCTGCAACTGCATACAGTCATGAAGATACGAAAAATGATGTGACTTATCTCGGTTATAATATTAAAAAGAACCCGAATATGAAGCTTATTGCCGTTGATCCCGGTGTCATCCCTCTCGGCTCAAAAGTTTGGGTAGAAGGATATGGCGTTGCCATCGCAGGTGACACAGGTGGAGCTATTATTGGACATAAAATAGATGTATTAATGCCTTCAAGTGCAAAAGCACTTCAGTGGGGACGTAAAACCGTAAAAATTAAAATATTAGATTAGATTTGGCAGCAACAAAAGGATAGATAAACCAGAAAACCTTCTGGCTTATCTATCCTTTTGTTTTTAAAATAACTGAAGATTCATTATCTAAGATAAAGACCATATAAGATTTATCCTCTTTAAAATTCCAATCAATAAAGATATCTTTGACACTAGTCTGAAAAACCTCTTCAAATTTGCCATTTCGATGAAAGTGGCTTTTCTCTAATTCATCCTTTGTCATTTTCAATTCATCTGCAAACCCCTTCTGAATAAGAGATTTTTCAATAGGAACTAAAATTCCCTTTCTTTCAATTACATAAAGAGTTTTAGATAATGGATATAGTTTTATTTGATCTGGGACTTTTTCTACTAGTAGACTAATTCTAGCCACTTCCGATTCCAACAACTTCAGATTAACGTGGTCTTCCGGCATACATTCACGGCCTACTCTTTCATCTAATACAAACATCATAATTCCCGTATTATTCGGCAAATTCCAATCATGGTAATGGTCAACAACATCTTGATTCAATGAAATCTCTACTACTCCTTTTAATTCCTCAATGGCATAATTAATAATAACGGTTCTAGCTTTTTCTACCTGATTCCTATAACCTTGTTGAATAAGAACTT
Source organism: Bacillus sp. J37 (assembly GCF_000518865.1). Classification (GTDB taxonomy): domain Bacteria; phylum Bacillota; class Bacilli; order Bacillales; family Bacillaceae; genus Metabacillus. Next base: position 49,641 of record NZ_JAEK01000038.1, read on the forward strand.
CCTCCATAGGTGATATGAACCCTCTGATGTAAACAACCAAGTATCGGTCAGATAAAGTCGATTGACATAATTGAGGACCTCTTCCAAATGTTTATTGCAAAATAGAAGTGCAGACCTTTGCAACAGAAAAATGCAGAGTCCTGCACTTATTTTAATAAGGGCATAAAAAAAGACTTGCCAGTCACCCCAAGTCCCTCTAATGTAATGGTGTCGAATCAATACATGGAGGTTACGGAAGGATGCTAGCAATGTCTGATATTAATTGTATCAAAAATTTAAGAAACAACAAAGGACTATCAATCTCCCAAATACAGAAAATAGTGGGAGTTAACTGGCGTACTGCAAAGAAATACGCTGATGATG
>NZ_JAEK01000039.1 GCF_000518865.1 Bacillus sp. J37
CTCCGGTTTCCCGGAGTTATCCCAATCTTACAGGCAGGTTACCCACGTGTTACTCACCCGTCCGCCGCTAATCTTTGGGAGCAAGCTCCCTCAGATTCGCTCGACTTGCATGTATTAGGCACGCCGCCAGCGTTCGTCCTGAGCCAGGATCAAACTCTCCAATAAAGTGTTTGATATAGCTCTTAAAAAAATGTTGTACTATATAGTACGTTTTTGTTAATCGAAATTAACGTTGGCACGCTTGGTTTTGTTTAGTTTTCAAAGATCATTAGTTTGTCGTTTCTCTCAGAAGCGACTTTATTAATATAACATGTAGCAACTATTAAAGTCAACATGTTTTTTCATCAACCGGAAGTAACTGAATGCCTCTCGGATGACTTTTACTACTATATCAGCAATACATCATATAGTCAACAATAAATTTCAGAACAAAAAAACAAGGCTTTGATCAGCCTAGGGCATAAACCACAAATAATAGAAGACATTCTTTGTCATCAATTCATTTGCGGCTAGACTCTCTAGGGGCTAGACACTGGCAGTTTAAGAATGCGACGTCAATCTCCACGACTGCATTTGCACTTCCTGTGCTTTCGGGGTTGGATGTCTCGCACTTATCACAGTTCAGTTTCCTAAGCAATTAAAAAAAGGAAGCAAATGCTCCCTTCTCAAATCGTTATTAAGCTAAGAATACAAAATATAGAATAAAGATAACAAACAAACCGTACATAACAGGATGAATATCTTTCGCTTTACCCTTCATCATCATTGTGATTGGATAAAAGATAAAACCAACAGCAATCCCTGTTGCAATGCTGTATGCTAATGGCATTGTAATAATAGTTAAAAATGCCGGTACTGCAATTTCAAAACGATTCCAATCAATATTACCAAGTGATGCTACCATTAATGCTCCTACAATAATCAATGCTGGTGCAGTTACTGCAGATGTAATAACTCCTAGTAACGGAGAGAAAAACAAAGCTAATAGAAATAAGATAGCTGTTACAACAGAGGCAAAACCTGATCGTGCACCTGCAGCAACCCCTGCAGAAGATTCAACATATGATGTTGTCGTAGATGTACCTAAGATAGAACCTACAACCGTAGCAGCTGAGTCAGCGAACAACGCTTTCCCTGCTCTTGGTAATTTATTGTCTTTCATTAGTCCCGCTTGGTTCGCAACCCCAACTAATGTTCCAGCTGTATCAAAGAAATCCACGAATAAGAAAGTTAAAATAACAACAAGCATTTGAATTGTAAAGATCTGATCTAAATTCATAAATGCCTGTCCAAAAGTCGGTGCTAAGCTTGGTATAGCTCCAACCACCTTATCTGGTACAGCAATTTGGCTTGTGAACATTCCAACGATAGCTGTAATAAGCATTCCGTAAAAAATACCGCCTTTTACTCCACGAACCATTAATATAACAGTCACAAAAATACCGAAGATCGCAAGCAATGTTTGAGGATTTGTAAAATCACCTAAGCTAACTAAAGTAGCATCATTATTAACGATAATTCCTGCGTTTTGAAAACCAACAAATGTTATAAATAAACCAATCCCGGCACTTACAGCGAACTTTAGCTCAGCCGGAATAGAATTAATAATTTTTTCACGTAATCCTGTTAGAGTTAGAAGAATAAAAATAACACCTGACACTAAAACCCCTGATAGTGCTGTTTGCCAAGGTACTCCCATTGTCAATACAACTGTAAAAGAGAAAAATGCATTTAATCCCATACCCGGCGCTAAAGCGATAGGGTACTTCGCTATGAGACCCATTAACAACGACCCGACTGCAGCTGCTATTGCTGTAGCTGTAAAGATCGCTCCCGTATCCATTCTCATATCAGCCGGCAAATCCGGAATAGATGTCATTGCCAATGTGTTCGGGTTAACAAATAAAATATAAGCCATAGATAAGAACGTTGTTAAACCACCAATAAATTCACGTCGATAATTTGTACCTAATTCATCAAACTGAAAAAACTTTTTCATAAATAGGTATTCCTCCTCAGTATTAGTTCATTAGCATATACGACTATTTTCCCCATTAATATCCAAATAAAAAAGCGCCCAACATTACGTGAGCGCTTGACTAAAAAAATATTAATGGCAGGTTTAATCGAACCATGCTATTAATACCTCGTAGTCAAGCCATTTACGGTAGCTTGGTAGAAACTTTCGAGCCATATCCTCGACATTATACGACGTATTCCGACTTATTTAATTCTACCTTTATTTTATCAGCACACCTTATTTTAGTCAATAAAAAAAACGAACATTATTTTAAATAATGTTCGTTTTGTTCGTATTTTACTCCCACTCAATTGTTGCAGGTGGTTTGCTAGTAATATCATACACCACACGATTAATGTGTTTAACTTCATTTACAATTCTTGTTGAAATAACCTCTAATACATCCCAAGGAATTCTGGCCCAATCAGATGTCATTCCATCAATTGATGTTACAGCTCTAATTCCGATTGTGTAATCATATGTTCTTGCATCACCCATTACACCAACACTTCGAATGTCAGGTAATACTGTAAAGTACTGCCAGATGTCACGATCAAGCCCTGCCTTTTTGATCTCTTCACGTAAAATATAGTCTGATTCACGAACAATCTCAAGTTTTTCATCAGTGATTTCTCCAAGCACACGGATTCCTAATCCTGGACCAGGGAACGGCTGTCTCCATACAATTTCATCGGGAATACCAAGTTCTGTTCCAAGAGCACGAACTTCATCTTTAAATAAAGTATTTAACGGCTCAATTAGTTGGAATTCCATATCTTCCGGCAGACCGCCTACGTTGTGATGGGATTTAATGGTTTGAGCTGTTGCTGTACCACTTTCAATAATATCCGTATAAAGAGTACCTTGAGCTAAAAATTCAATACCTTCCAATTTAGCCGACTCATCATCAAAAACATAGATAAACTCGTTACCAATGATTTTACGTTTTTGCTCAGGATCTGATACACCTTTTAGTTTATCTAAGAAACGATCCTTCGCGTCCACTTTAATAACATTCATGTTGAAGCCTTCACTAAAGGTCTTCATTACACTCTCCGCTTCATTTTTACGCAGTAATCCATGATCCACGAAGATACATGTTAATTGATCACCAATTGCCTTATGAATTAAAACTGCTACAACAGATGAATCAACTCCACCACTTAATGCACATAGAACTTTTTTATTTCCTACCTTTTGCTTCAGCTTGTCCGTTTCCATTTCAATAAAGTTTTCCATAGACCAGTTACCTGCACTGCCGCAAATATTGAAAACAAAGTTTTTAAGTAATTCATTTCCAAATTCAGAATGACGAACCTCAGGGTGGAATTGAACACCATAAAACTTACGATCTTCATTACTCATTGCTGCAAATGGGCAAGAAGTGCTTGTAGCATCTACATGGAAACCTTCTGGAATTTCTTGTACCAAATCACCATGACTCATCCAAACAACCTGCTGCTCAGGCAACTCTTTAAAAAGAGCCGGATTTCCATGCACATCTATTGTCGCTTTTCCGTATTCACGGTGATCTGCAGGAACAACCTTACCACCAAGTTTATGTGTCATAAGCTGCATTCCATAACAAATACCTAGTACAGGAATACCTAAATCAAAGATTTTCTCATCACAATCAAATGCATTTTCTCCATACACACTATTAGGTCCACCAGAAAGAATGATTCCCTTTGGATTCATTTGTTTAATTTCTTCAGCTGTAAGAGTGTGGGGATGTAACTCACTATACACTCCAAATTCACGGATACGTCTTGTGATTAACTGATTGTACTGACTTCCGAAGTCTAAAACTACTACCATTTCATGAATGTTTGCCACCATCGTCACCTCATCGTATATTTCATGCACTTATTAGTATGCTAAAAAGACCATAGTATCCATACAAAAGGTTCATAACCCAGTAAATACACCTATCCATCGTCTAAATAGCAAAAAACCAGAATCCACCTTCATCATGGACAATACATCCATGTATATTACATCTTTATGATGCAATAATTGAAGAAGGCAGAATTCTAGTTACATTACGAACTTATTCTGCCTTCATAGTCGGGAAATTTATGGTTACCCGGTAGAGACTCTCGATCCATATTATCGAGGATATATGAAGGTCTATTAATTTTTTAATTCTATCAATCTCACATGCAATTGGTCAAGATGATGTCCTTTTAATTAAATTTTCCCACAATTCAACTGATTTTCCCCATTCATCTTTTGCATTATCTTGTCTGTACAATGCCTTTTCATAGTTTTTGGTTAATGCCGTCATATGAACCATTTGAAAATACTCATCAATGTAACGAGCATATTCCCTTAAAGTTTGACCTTCTTTTCGTTTAATCCCTCGTCTTTCATACTGTTTTAACAGGGATTCATAGGCTTGGAAAAACACATCATCATCTGATCGATTCTTATATTTCATTATAATTAATCCTGGAAGCCACTTCATTCTTGTTCGATAGACGATAAAGATCAATAAAGCTCCCACAATTAATAGTGTATACAAGCCCATACTCCCCAAACGAAAATCACCCATGTTTAATCCAGCGTTGTTCGTTGAGGACGCAGTTTCTTCCTTTTCCGCTTCCTCAGGCTTTTCGGGAGTTTGTTCAGGTTCTTTTTCTTCATCTAAAACTTCCTCAGGTTCCTCTTTATCCTCTGTTTTTGTTACATCCCTATAATCATTCGTTAACGTATAAGGATTAACGAAACCTTTTGTTGGTTCAAAAGGGACCCAGCCAACATCATCAAAGTATATTTCCACCCAAGAATGAGCATTATTGTTTGTCACAACATATTCTCTTTTATTATTCTCTGCCGTACTTACAAACTCACCTTCTGTATATCCTTTCACCCAACGTGCAGGTATATCGACGGCTCTTAATAAAACAATCATCGACGTTGAGAAATTATCACAATAGCCTTTAAATGTCTCAAATAAAAATTGATCTACATAATCCTGTTCAGCTCCAGGAACAGGGATCTCTTCTTTATCATAGGTATATTCAGCACTACCTAAATAATCCTCTATCGCCTTCGCTTTATCAAACTGATTGTCCTTTGATTCTGTAATAGATACCGCAAGCTCCCGAACCCGCTCTGGTAGTGATTCAGGTAATTGTGTATACCTTTCTATAAAACCTTCTGGTACATCTTCGAAAGTTCGTACTTTCTTCATCTCATTTAATGGATATAGCGGGAGATCATATGTCACGTCATATGACAGAAAATCTTTCCTGGCACCCTCATCATCCTGAAATGGGGATATCATTTCCGAATTCCGATTAAGAAATAGCGGTAATCCCGATTCAGTTTTAACAGATGTTAAACCAAGAGGATAGATCACATGTAGATAACGATATTCTTGATTAATCGTAATGCTGGATTCAAGACTTTTTGTCTCTACTCTATCATCAAACCAGTTTAGCTCATCCGGAATGGAGCTTATTTCTTCCTGTACTGCTTCAGGATCAGAAGCCTGCCAACCCTTACCCGTGTATACATCCTTTGTTTCCACTCTCCAGTAATGCCTGTCTGAAGATGTATGTCTAAATACTTCAGTATCATCACTAACAAACGATCCTCCCAATGAGTCATCATTCGGGCTATACCCAATCCTTTTCGTATCTCCTCCACCTTCATCTTGTTGCCCGACTGCTGTTATAAACGGAACAGGATCAGGCCATTGCGGTGAAGCTTTAGGTGCTAGAATTGCAAGTATCATTGAAAAGACAATGAAAGCAAAAAGTGGCATAATCCAGCGTAAAGAAGTGATTCGTTTCACTTTAAGATTTTCAAGCTTCTTTAATCGGTCAAAATAAAGCAGACCCAGCATAAAAAAACCAATTAACACAATTCTAACAATGGCATGGGTAGCGTCATAAGGTGTAAATGTGTCTAATACCGTAATATAAACGACAGTTAACACAAAGAAAAATAAAATTCTCTTCTGATATAAAATCCAATAATGAATTAAGTAGACCAAGAGCCAAAGTAGGATAAAGAATAGTAATGTCCGAAAATTTGACGTCATTCCCATCCAATCTGCACTTGGAATAAGAGAGAAATTAAAGCCAATATCCCGTATTAAGTCCCTTATCCATAAGAAACTGAAAAATACTCCTTCGAAATACAGTCCGTGCAGCATAAACATAATGATGAATATCTTCACAGGAAAGGTAATATACCATTTCGTATGAAAGAACGTCATGAGAAAGCTGACACCAATAAAAAACACAAATATAAATGTATTTCCCGTATCGGTAAATGCATTTAGAGGTCTCAGCCATTCCCATAACAAAATAAACGCAAACACATAGTATAAAAGAGCACCTGATTTTCCCTCAAAACTATTAGATGCCTTCACGGGCTGCTCACCTCTTTATAGTTTTGATCTTTCACAATATGAAGCTGAATTTGACGTTGAGCCAGCCTCTCGACTAACACACTTTCCTCTTTGGAGAGATTTTCATTTTTTTCTTTTACCAGGTATAAGATAAACATTCGTTGCTGTCCTGACAACAACTCCAATTTTCTGGTTAGATCAAGGGTAAGATTTGATGTAACAACAATGCTGGTAGATTGCTTTACCTCCGTATTCAATCTATTTTCCTCTAAGACAGTGGCAAAGGAGGTTTTACTATCACAATCAACCTTGGCTAAATGATAGAATAAATTCCTTCTATGTTGTTCATCCAATTGCATTGGAAAAACTTGTGATTGTTCTCCAACCGAAACAAACCCTACTCTCGCTCCGCTTTTTGTAATAGCTTGGATCAAAGAGGCAGCATAAGATACAGCCGTTTCAAATAATGGCGACGGGGTACGATCAAAAAAGATAACCACATCATGGCTTTGCATTTGTTCGAACTCTTTTGTCATAATTGAATCTCTTCTAGCTGTTGCCTTCCAATCAATCCATGCGAACTTGTCACCCGGTTGGTATTCCCTGACTCCTACTGCCATTGTTGAATCCTGCCAATATTTTGTTAAGGTTGATGCCGCCCCCTGTTCATATTGCTTTTGATTTGAATGATAGACAAGGTCAACAGTTGAAGGATACACTAAGAAATAATTTTCCTCCTCTACTGTTATTTCTTTTTCAATCAACCCAAAAAGATCTCCTGTTCTGAGACGAATTGATCTAAAATGATGTTCACCACGCGGCATCTCAAGAAGAGCATAACTAAATGACATTGTTTTATTAAACCAAGGGAAAAAGAGTTTCTTAGGCTCTTCCAATCTTTTCACACCCATTAGCTTTTCAGTTAATTCATCTTCAACAAGTAAGTAAAATAGCGGGAAGGGAAATGATCTCTTAATTGTAATTGTGCCAATTAATCGCTGGCCAACCGAAAATTGATCCTGATTAATTCGTCTCGTAACCCGGAATGAACGAATAGGGTAAATCATTAATAAAAGGGAGTAAATAGCAAAGGGAAGAAAGCTGTAAAATAAAAACCAGCTTACAAACCCACCTTGAAACATCGCATAACTAAACGCAATCAACGTAAAAAACAAGAGGGAAACAACCTTCCAGCCAGCCTTTAAACTCTTTAGGACATCACTCATTTACTTACTCATTGCCCTTTGCACTGGCACAGGCGTTTTTGAAATAATTTCCTTCACAATATCATCGGCACTTTTCCCTTCAAACTTGGCTTCCGGCCTCAAAATAATCCTGTGAGCTAATGTAAAAGGAGCTAAATACTGAATATCATCAGGAATAATATAATCACGTCCCACAATAAACGCATACGCCTGGGCAGCCTTCATTAATGCAATAGAAGCACGGGGACTGGCCCCTAAATAAACAGATGGGTGCAACCTTGATTTTGATGTCAAATCGATAATATAATTTTTAATCGTCCCATCAACATAGACAAATTGCATTTCATTTTGAAGTTCTACCAGCTCTTCTTTTGTAATCACACTATCAATTTTATGAATAGGTCTCTCTCTTTCAGCTAAGGTTAATACCTCTAATTCTTCAGCCTTTGTTGGGTAACCCATTCTAAGCTTAAATAAAAAACGGTCTAACTGGGCTTCCGGCAATGGATATGTTCCTTCATAATCAACTGGATTTTGAGTCGCCATTACAAAAAACGGCTTAGTAAGAACTCTGGTTACACCGTCTACTGTAATACTTCCTTCCTCCATTCCTTCAAGAAGTGCTGATTGAGTCTTTGGAGAGGTACGGTTAATTTCATCCGCTAATATGATATTCCCAAAAATAGGACCTTCCCGAAATTCAAACTTTAATTCCTTTGGATTATAAATCGAGACCCCAGTTACGTCTGAAGGCAATAAATCCGGTGTAAACTGTATTCTTTTGAATTCAGCGCCTATTGATTTAGAAAGAGCACGAACCATCATGGTTTTTCCAACACCTGGAACATCCTCTAATAGAACATGTCCATTTGCCAGAATGGCCACCAGACTTAAAATGCTTACATCTCTTTTACCAACCATAACATTTTCTATATTTTGAATAACTCGACCGAGTTTTGGATGCATTTCTTCAATTTGAGACATCATTTTCCTCCTACGGTGAAATTCTATCTATCTTCTATTATAGTATTCTTTAGAAACGAAGCGAAACCCTTTTGCATTTAGTAATATGTACTACACAAAAAAAGTGTCCCATTGAACTAATCAACTAAGACACTAATAGTAAGGAGTTTATCCTAGGCACATCATTCCAATTCGACTTGTACAGGAAATGTTAACGTAATAACAGTCCCTTCACCGACCTGTGAACTTACATGAATATCACCGTTATGCAGTTTTACAATTTCCTTCGCAATACTCATGCCAAGCCCTGCCCCGTCCACTTTCTCCTCCGTATTTGTTCCGCGATAATAACGGTTAAATAGTTTTTCCTTCATCTCTTCTTCCATGCCAACCCCATTGTCCTTAATCTTTATTGCTATTGAATCTGGATACTTTCCTCTTTTAATAATAAGCGTAATGATTGTACTTGTCGGGTTATGCTTTATAGCGTTCATTATCAGGTTATCAAAGATTCGTTCAAACCATTTTCTTGAAATGGTTAATTGTACATGATCCACTTCTTCAACTAGTGAGAGATTTACTCCCAACAGTGTACGATCTTCCTTATACTTTGAAACAATATCTCTAAGAAACATGTTTATATTAACCTCTTCCTTTGACACCTCTAAAGCATTATTTTTCAATTGGAACGCAAGAGAGAAATCTTCAACAAGTTCGAGCATATATTCTCCCTTTTCGCGTATGACCTTGCCCATATCCTTAATCTCAAGCCTAGACCATTCATACTTTTCACTTTCTAATAAATGCCCATATCCTTGTACTGTTGATAAGGGAGTTCGTAAGTCGTGCGAGATCCCCGTCATCCACTCTTCCCTTGTTTGGTCAAGACGTTTCCTTTCTTTCTCCGCTGAGCTTAATCTTTCTGCCATACTATAAAAAGCTTGAAAAACCTCCTGATATAAACGATACCTTGTCCTTACCTTCCCACTTTTCCGAAAGATTCTTTTCCTTTCTCTTTCAGTTAGAACTTCTTGATATTGTCCTTGTTCCATTCTTCCTAGCCAACTAGTAAAGATTACGATCGGACGTCCATATCGAAATCCGTGCCAAACAGCAATACTAATTGTAATCACCAAAACAATGATTGCCACTACTATAAACGCAATTAACAGATTTCGGAAAAACGTTGGATTAGAATATTCCTTTGTTAACTTATTTTTCGAATGTAAAACCCATGTGAAATTTGATTTTTCATCGGAGATTACAGATATCTTTGTTGGATACATACCTTGATCTATTCTTCTTGATAAGATTTCAAGAGGTTTATATTCCTGAATTTCAAGCATCCTACCAAACCTTTGTATAATTTCCCCATTTACATCAACGATATGTAAAGTTTCATCCTCTTTTAGGAGTTCGTTGTTAACATTTTCTATATAACTGCTTTCAATTTTTCCATAATGACTGTACTTGTTCATAAGAGCGATTAGATGTTCATAGGCAGGATCTTTGTATCCTAACAAATAATAATAGGGGTCAGAAAATGAAAACGTATCAATTTCGGTATAAACATGATAATCTCTAAAGCGATTTTCCTCATTAATCTTTAATAACTCATTAAATGAGTATGATTTTGGAACATTTGCCGGCGTATTACTTGAAGCAATTTCATTTCCATCTTCATTGATAATTTGAAACCACATTTCTTGCTTTTTCAATTCCTCGTTCCAGCCTTTACTAATCGTTGCTTCACCATCTACAATATTAATCTCAGTAGCAAGTGAACTTAATGCGCCTGCAGGAAAACTGCGCTTCATATCTTCATTTGCAATAAACCAAAATAACAATATAACAAGTCCTACAACTATCACGCTTAACAGTAAAGCTATGGTAAAGTATTGGATTAAAAAGTGAAATGTTAATCTTCTCTTTACGGCTCTCACATTTCTCTCTCCTTGACAAGCTTATATCCCAGACCTCTCACTGTTTTTAAATATTTTGGATTGCTTGGGTCTACTTCAATTTTTTCCCTTAACTTATGAATGTGGACAGTTACTGTGTTATCATCTACGTATCTTTCAAATCCCCAAACAGTTTCTAATAACTTTTGTTTAGAAATAACAATATTCGGATTTTGACAGAAATAGATTAACAGATAAAATACCTGTGCCGGACACTGCACTACTTTTCCGTCTACAAGCAATTCCCCTGCGTCAACATCAACACTAAACCTCCCAAAATCAAATCGATTCGAGTTTTTCTTTATATTTTTGTCCATTCTCTTAGGCAACTCTCTCCTTCTTAGAGTCGCTTTAATCCTTGCTGCAATCTCCAGGGGGTTAAAAGGTTTTGTTACATAATCATCTCCCCCAATTGCAAAGCCGGTCAGGACATCTAAATCCGATACTTTCGCTGTTAAAAACAAAATATAAGCATCAGATATCTCCCTGATTTTTGGACATAATTCAAAGCCGGATAAGTCCGGCAGCATCACATCAAGTACAATAAAATCTATCGGATAATTTTGAATGATCCTTAACGCATCATGTGCTGTGTATGCAGTATAAATATTCGTAAATCCTTCTTTTTCTAACACCATTTCAACCATTTTCACAATTGATGTTTCGTCATCAACCAATAATATATTTGCTTCTTGCACCAAATCTCACCTCAGGAATGATCGTAACATACAAACATTACCAAGACATTAATTTCCCTTTTTAAAAATTAAGTATCTGTTAATCTTCTCTTTTCGTTGAGTTAAGGCTGTATAGATATTCTAAAAGTACAAATCAACAAAAGGAGATTTATTATGAAGACTACTGAACATAACAGAATTGACATGATTGACGCAATGCGAGGTGCTAGTTTGTTTGGAATCTTACTAGCAAATATGCTTATTTTCCAATACGGGATATGGGGAAAAGATGAGATTAGCTTTTACTCTCTTTCACAAGCTAATCATACAGCCTATCATGTTATAAAAATTGCCATTGAGGGGAGCTTTATGCCAATCTTCACCTTCTTATTCGGCTATTCAATGGTTAAAATGAAAGAAAAATTGGAAGGCAAAGCCCTTAAATATAAGCGCTACTTCGTCAGGAGATTTCTTGCACTTTTACTACTAGGTATTTTGCATGGTACATATCTATGGGAGGGAGATATTTTAACCTTTTACGGAATGATGGGGTTCTTTTTATTACTTTTCTTAAACCGAAAAAGTAACACCATTCTCATCTGGGCAGTCATATTACTCTGTTTGACGTCCTTATTAGGCTATGGAGGTTTTGAGGAAACGAAGAAAGAACAAAAGCAAATGGAGACCTATGTGAGAGATACAATCGAAATCTACAGCACAGGAACTTATCCGGAAATTAAAGAACACCGTAACAATGAGATACCATTAGACATATCAGATGGATTATTTCTCTTCATTCTAGCCCTGGCTCCATTAATTTCAGCACCACTATTCTTACTAGGAATTTATAGCGCTAAAATAGATACCATACCCCAATTAGAAAAAAAGCAATACAAACTTGGCTCGATTTTAGTACCTGTTGGTTTGGCATTAAAAAGTTGTTCACTCTTTTTCCCTGATTTCAATTGGTCAGAGGTCTTCCATTTCATAGGAGCGAACTTATTATCAATTGGTTACATCTTTTTATTTGCTTTTCTTTTTATCCTTTCAAAAGAGGGAATGATTAAAAAGGCATTCATAAGTGTTGGAAAGCTTTCTCTAACAAATTACCTTATGCAAACAATCATTTGTACAACATTCTATTATGGATATGGCTTTGGATATTTTGGAAAGTCCTCTGTAATTGAAGGCATTACCCTTGCAATAGGTATATTTATAATTCAAATGATTGCTAGTACATTATATCTTAGAATAGCTAAACAGGGTCCTATCGAGAGGGTTTTGAGAATTGTTACAAATTTATCTATAAAAGGCCCAAATAACAGAAAACAAACAGCATCTATGTAGTTTAATGTGAAAGTGGATAGGCAGTATATCGTCATATGTCTATCCTCCTTCCTGATTTTCTTCATCTTTTCTCTTTAAAAGCATTTCCATCCATTTATCATCAGGTTTCTCTTGACTGTCATAGTAAACCTCGACTGCATCCTTTTCTTCCATAAGCGACTGTATATCATGAATGTCATTTTCATTTCCGAAAATATTTCCAAAACCCTGATTGTGTTTTTTGTTACTTGTAAAATCTGTTGGAAAATTGTTTCCGAAGTTCACAGCTGAGGCATCTTCAATGGTCCCAATATGAATATCACCAATTGTGAAGATAGAGGAAAGGGGGTCACGTTCATTTACTTTATTCTCTTCACTTCCAACAATTTTATATGGGATTTTCTTTTCATTAATGATGATAGAAAAATCTTCTGTTTTCGGTTTTTGTCTACTTCTAATCTTTTGATTTTGGATTGTAGTGGGATAATCCTCTTGAAAAGTATTACCTATATTTAGGATACCACTTACCTCTTTAACATCTACAGTCTCTAAATGATAGGACAAGTTTTCAAGAGTCAATTTTTCTACATGTTCAATATGAAACTTATAATTTTTCTGCTCAGCATTGAGTTTTTGTTCTATGTGAGCCATTCTTTTTTCTATATTTTGAAGGATTTTTATAATGGTTCCTTCATTTAAATCCATATTATCTCATCCCTTATCAATAGCACTTTAGACAGTTGTAACATACCATGTGTTATAAGTTCATTAGATCGGTGTGAGGAAATGATGAAATTTGAAATTACTGCCCCGCAGATTACGTTTGAGGAAATTACAGTAAGTAACATTAAAGATAATTCAGGGATTTTTATTGGGAAAAACTATCAACTTTATTGGAGGTCAACAATCAAAAGAAATAATTCGGGTTTCGGGAAGGTGATTGGAAATGAAAATAAGTTATCCAACAATACACATCTTGTCCTAAATGATGATTAGAATAACTTGGCTTGTCGCCTAGTCCTAAAGCGAAAGCCTTAGTTTTACTTATACTATCATCCATAAAATTTATATACCTTCTGTATATTAAAGATAATCAACAACCCTTCAATAACAATAGCTAAATTACGTATTCCTCTCTCCTTTAACAGTTGTATTCCTCTTTATTTTATTTCCGCTTCCCTTTACATTGCCGAACCCCTCAGAAGTCTTCTTTTGAACTCTCCAATGATATTGGACATTCTCTCCGAAAAACACACCTGAACTATTCGTGATATGTTGGACACTAATTGACTTGTATTGAACTTTCACTATCTTTAGTATCCCCTTTACATATAACATGATGATAAATTTCCCATTTATATAACGATATGCAAGTTTTAGTCAATGAATACCCTTAAAGTAAAAAACCATCTATTTAAAGATGGTAAGGAGCTGATTAACTCTGCGTAACAACCTGGTTATTTTCCTTTTGATATTGAGAGAAATTCGCATCGATCAAATCATTATCATCAATGATATTAACAACTTGAGCAGCTACATTTTGATATCCAATCATTTTTCCTAATCCGCTATTACACTTCCTATTTATTTGCCAATTTATTTGTGAATTAGTCCCGGTAAAAACTCCAGAATTCGCTGAAATAGAAGCAATATTGATATTACTAAATGTAATATTCATACACATTTTAGATCTGGGAAACTGGTTGTGGATTAATATTCTCAGGCTGAGCAATAGGAGTATCACATACATCTTGATCATTTATAATATTTGTACATCCTAAGATTACGGCGTTTACAGAATTACCATTACCCGAATTAAATTTCCCCTGAGCATTCCAGTCAGGTTGGCTGTTCTGGCCTGAGGCAATAATCGAATTGGAAGACATGCTTAAAACATTTATTTGATTAAATACAACCGAAACAGGCACTAATGATTCCTCCATTCATAAAAGATTATATTACTATATGCATGTAGGAAAAGAATGTGAGTCAGTTAGCTTCAGTGGCCAAGTCCCTTATTAATTTCTTCCTATTCTCAGCCTGCACTACCCAAATTTTGCAAACTGTTACTACCTATTGTAACTATAGCCAATATTGGGTAGAATTCTTTAGATACCTATTATAGTAGAAATATATGTTTCCTTTAAACATTCTGTCGAAAGGAGTATAACATCATTAAAAAGAGTAAAAAGATTAAATTCATTATTATACTTGCGATAACAACTCTCCTTTGTTTAGTTACACTAAATATATTGGTTTCTTATTATACTGCTAAAAAAGCAGCAGAAATATCGGTAGGGAACAACGCACAAGTCATGGCTGCTTCAATTGCGAAAACAATTGATACAGATGCCTATGAGCGTTTTCTTAAAAAACCTGAAAGAACGAAGGATTACTGGAAGATTAGACAATCTCTATATGAAGCAAAAAAACATACGGCAGCTTTGCATGTTTATACATTATCTTTCCAGGATCCAAAGTCAAGACCCGAAGTCATGATTGCCGGATTCCCAAAAGATAATCAAAATTACTATACGATTGGTATGGACTGTTTGGTTCCTTTGGATCAAATTCAACAAGCCTTCGCGAACAAGCCGTATGTAACAGGTAAAATTAAGGATCCGCATTATGGCGAGTATATATCTGCCGGAGTACCCATTCAAAACAAACAAGGAGAAACAATCGGATTTTTAAGTATAGATATAGAAACAACAACCCTTGATCGAATTGGTGCTACGGTAATTGAGAACAGTATACCAAGCTTTATCATAAGTGGACTGTTAGTCATTTTATTATTAATGATTTTTTTCATTATACAAAAATGGTACAAGCGTGAATTAATGAACCAAATTGGCGAAACAGAAGAAACATATCATGTTGAAATTCATTCATTAGTACAGTCTGTACGTTCATTACGTCATGATTTTGCCAACCACATTCAAGTTTTAAATGGGTTACTTAAACTAGGAAAACAGCAGGAAGCTCTGGATTATTCAAATTTAATGCGTGAAGAAGCTAAAGTCATCTATCAATTGCCAAGTAACGCTAAAAATCCAGCATTATCTGTTTTATTCCAAGCAAAATCTCTTAAAGCACAGAATCATAATATTGATATTCAATTTCATATTTCAAATTCTTCCTTTGAATCCATCCAATCAATCGACCTGGTTAAAATCTTATCTAACTTGATCGATAATGCGATCGATGCAACAAGTGAATTACCACATGACCAACGTAAAATTGACATTTACTGTGAAGACAACAGCGTAGAATATGTACTCCATGTAACAAACACAGGCCCTGTTATCTCATCAGAAGAAAAAGAGAAAATTTTCATTCCTGGATATTCAACGAAATTGAAGAATTCAGAACGGAAGATTAGAGGCCAAGGACTTTATATTGTGAAGAAAATAGTGGAGGCTTATCATGGGAGAATTGTTGTAGAGTCTAACAACGGGCAAACTACATTTTATGTGAAATTACCTATAAAAAAAGCTATGATGTAAACTGAGGCAAAATAGAGGATGGTTAATTAAAAGCTGCTAAGCTGCTGTTAACTTAACCCCTCTAGCTTTATAATCCCCCCTTTCAAGCCTACATACATACCAATATAATTCTATTAACTATATACTTAATAAAATTTACCATTATATCCATTTTTATGTTAGTTTTTCCATCCTTTTTACTATATTATAAATTAGTAATATTAAGGGTGGAGATTAGAATAATGAAACATATAAAAACATATAAATGGGTTCTAATTATTATTTTATTTATTATATCTATAACAATTATTCGCTTATCATGGATCGGTTTTTTGACACAGTTGGACTATCAACAAATTCCTTCTATTAAACAAGGTGTACTAGATTTGCGCGGGTGGAAATATTCCGATCATCAGACACTTCCGTTAAACGGAGAATGGGAGTTTTACCCCTCAACATTTCTGTCATCTAAAGACCAAATAAACATGAAGAAAGAAAATCACCTTATTGTCCCTAATAATTGGAAAACAGTGTTTGAAGAAGATCAACTCTATCAATATGGAACATATAGACTTCGTATTCTAATTGATAACAAAGACGTAGACACATTCGGAATAAGAATTAATAAATTGAATAATGCTTCAGCTATATATGTAAATGGTCAAAAAATTGGTCGTTCAGGAAAAGTCAGTACAACAGAAGAACAGCATAAAGGGAGTAATATTCCATACACAGCTTTAATCAAACCAACTACTAATGAAATTGACCTTATGATTCAAGTTTCAAGTAACCGTAACAATGGAGGAATTGTCAAACCTATAAGGTTTGGAACGATAGAGGCAATTCGCTATCAAACGCAATTATCGGTAGGGTTGCAACTATTGCTTTGTGTAATTTTGTTATTACACAGTGCATATGGATGTATCCTATACTTCATGAGACCTTCGTTAAACAAAGGCTTGCTTTACTTCTCCTTATTACTTATATGTGCCCTAGTTAGTGTTCTAAGCTCTGATGACAAGCTATTATACAAATGGATCGAAGTTCAATATGACTGGGAAGTGAAAATTACATATTTATCATACATTGGTGTTGGAGTCTTTATTCCTCTCATCATAAACCGATTGTATCCGACAAATAAAAAGGACATAAAACTACAATTTTTTTTGACTTACTGTCTTTTATACGCACTATTCATACTAGTATCTCCAACAAGATATATATTGGTCTCTTCTAAAGTCTTGTTGCTAGCTGTGCTTATTTTGCCTATTATTCTATCAACCATTAAACTTCGATTAGCAAAGGTTGAGAAAGGTGAGAGCATCTTCCTGATACTAGGCTGTACAAGCATCGGAATGAATATTATTTGGTCTACACTAAAAAGCAATACACTATTAGAGATGATGCATTATCCTTTTGATCTAATTTTTGCACTGCTTTGTTTTGCAGCCTTTTGGTTTAAGCGCTTTTTCAGGATTGCTACTGAAGCAAAGCAGCTTGCTGAAAAATTACAAAGTGAAAACAATCGCAAAGATGAATTCCTTATAAATACTTCACATGAACTGAGAAATCCATTGCACGGAATGATGAACATTATTCAAATGCTTATAGAAAACAAAACATCCCCAGGCAGGAATCAACAAGATCAATTGTCGTTACTACTTAATGTTAGCAAGCGGATGTCCCTAATGTTGGATGACTTGCTAGATAGCACGAGACTGAAAGAAAAAACGATTCAATTACATTTAGAGAGAGTTCATTTAAAAGCAGTGATTAGGGGTGTTCTCGATTTGGCTAAAGCATTAACAGAAGGCAAGCCAATTCAAATAAAAGAAGAGATATCCGATTCATTTCCACCTGTAATGGCTGATGAAACACGACTGGTTCAAATTCTTTTTAATTTAATTCATAATGCAGTGAAATTTACAGATGAAGGAGTCATTACAATTCGAGCTACAGTAGAGAATGATATGGCTCAGGTTTACATAGAGGATACTGGAATTGGTATTAATCATGACATCATACAAAAAATTTTCGAACCTTATGAACAGGCATTAGTAAATGTCGAAAGAGCAGCTGGTGGCTTTGGTCTAGGATTAAGTATTTGCAAAATGCTAGTTGAGCTTCACGGGGGGACAATATGCGTTCAATCCTCGCCAGGTAAAGGCTCTATATTTTCTTTTACGCTTCCTTTGTTTCAGGGGTCTGAAGAGTTAGCAGAAACACATACGCAATTAATTAGAAAAGAATTTATTAATAATGTTGCTGCTACTTTTGATTTTATACCTTCTAAAGAGATAAGTGAATTTCCAGAGAAGAAAAAGATTCTGGCAGTGGATGATGACCCTATTAATTTGAAAATACTAGCTACTATCTTAAATAACGACTACTTAGTCACTACTGTAACGAGTGGACATCAGGCTTTGGCAAAACTTGAGAGAGAGTCTTACGATCTAGTCCTTACGGATGTAATGATGCCGAAAGTTTCAGGATATGAACTAACCCGATTAATTAGAAAACGATTTTCAATTTCTGAACTTCCTGTATTACTTCTTACCGCAAGGTCACACACAGAAGATATCATGACAGGCTTTCAATCAGGGGCTAATGATTATATTTTAAAACCAGTCGACACTTTGGAATTAAGGGCAAGGGTGAATGCTTCAACAAGGTTAAAAGTTTCAATTGAAGAACGTATTCGCATGGAAGGTGCCTGGCTTCAATCCCAAATACATCCACACTTTATTTTTAATACATTAAATTCAATTGCTGCTCTAGCTGATATTGATGTTAATAAAATGCAAGAACTTCTTGAAGAGTTTAGCCATTATTTGCGTCTCAGCTTCGATTTCCGTAATGCTGATCCAATCGTGCCGTTAAATCAAGAAATTTCTTTCGTCCGTTCTTATTTATATATCGAGAAAGTCAGATTTGGAAATCGCTTATTGGTACAGTGGGATATCGATACAGATCTTGATGTATTCCTACCTCCACTATCTGTTCAACCGCTTGTAGAAAATGCTGTTAAACACGGTATCTTAAAAAGGAAAAATGGCGGGACAGTGTATATCCATATAAAAAAACAGTCTGATCATATTAAGGTTTCTGTAAGTGATAACGGAAAAGGGATGACAGAAAATGAGGTAAGTGAACTCTTTATAGATAAAAAATCCCTTGAACGCACTAGTGTGGGACTACGAAATGTTGATCGCCGTTTAAAACAGTTATATGGTAAAGGGTTGATTATTCAAAGTATCCCCGAAATTGGGACAACAGTTAGCTTTTATATCCCCGATAATAGATGATCTCTTGTAAATTAATATTGTATAATAATGGTAGATTTTGTGTGAAAAGGAATGATTTTTTATGATTCGTGCAGTCATAATGGATGATGAAGAATTATCTATTCATTTATTAAAAAGGAAACTACAGGCATTTCCAATCATTCAAATAATAAAAACTTATTCTACACAAGAACAGATCTTTCATGATCTCATTGAGGAAAAAATTGATGTTGTTTTTTTAGATATTGAAATGGGGAAATCTAATGGATTGGATATAGCTGAAGCCATTCTGTCCAGCCAATCCTCTATACATATTGTTTTTGTCACAGCACACTCGAAGTATGCTGTCCAAGCTTTTGAGGTAAACTCTATTGACTACATATTAAAGCCAATTTCCAGTAAACGTCTCGAAAAAACGATTGATCGGCTAATTAGCATAGTTGGAAGTAGTCAAAATAGGTCTAAAACGATTTCAGAAACACAACCCTTGATCATAAATTGTTATAATGAACTACAAGTGTTTCAAGATCAACAATTGATTAATTTTAAAACAGCTAAGGTAAAGGAACTATTTGCATTCCTCCTCACTCATTTTAACCAATATATCCACAAGGATATTATTATTGAAAATCTATGGCCCGATCAAGATTATAAAAAATCAAAAATTCACCTACATACCTGCTTAACATATTTGCGGAAAATGTTAGGCAAATTAGGATACCCAAATTGCATTTTTTTTTCAAGTAATTGTTATTCATTACAGTTGGAAACCATTCATTGTGATGCGATTCATTTTGAAAAAACAATAGAGAGTGTCCAGGTTCTTGATGATTCTAATCAGAACATCGCCATAGAGTTAATTGAAACATATACAGGCCATTATTTAGAATTGAACCACTATGAATGGGCCCATGATAAGTCTACTTATTATTACGAGAAGATTATGCATCTTTTTGATAAACTGATCAACTTTTATGAAAACAAAGACCCAAACAAAGCTTTTTATTACCTTCAACGTCAGCTAAAGTTAAATCCTTATTCAGAGAACAATGTTAGAAAAAGCATGCAAATTCTCATTCACCAAGGATACAGATCAGAGGCAATTAAACTGTATCAAGAATTTGAGAATTTACTTATGGAGGACTTAGGAATCATGCCAGAAAGGTCCCTGAAACAATTGTATCAGTCGATGATAACCAGCTAGTGGCCGTCCCTTCTATTAAAACAATGTAATTTCAGTTGAGGTTGAAGTTACATTGTTTGTGGTTTTATATGCTTCTTAAGAACAACCTAATTTCCTCTATGCTAATTCCCAATTTTTTTGCCTCTAAAATTAAGTACATCCATTCTTTATCAAGATTACGATTCAATTCAACCACTCCAGTAATTAGTTTTCCCAAGAACTTATAGAAAAAGTAGGTCTATTACTATCATATATGGTTGTTCTTACAAAACTCTTAAACCATGAAAACATATCATTTCGTTAAAAAATTCTCCGTATAATACGGACGTGAATCACTACTAAACGCTACACCGACACCAAGTCCTTCAAAATCTGTTTGTAATATATTTTCTCGATGGCCGAGTGAATTCATCAATCCTTCATGCGCAAAGACACTGCTAATTTGTCCTGTAGCAAGATTCTCTCCAGCCATTCGATACGTAATATTGTCTTCTGTCATTCGATCAAACGGAGATTGACCGTTAAGGTTGGTATGGCTAAAGTAGTTATGATCCGCCATATCCTTGCTATGGTCACGAGCTGTTTTCCGAACTGGTTCCTCCCAATTCAGTACAGATAAACCATGAGTCACTCTGGCAGCATTTGTTAAATCAAACAACTGGTACTCAAACCCTTCTTTCAACTCTTCACTTGGTACAGCAAAGAAGTTTTCTCTTTGATTTTCCAGTTCCTCACTGATCATTTGAATAGCTGTAACAGTATTTTCCTCATGCTTATCATAAAAGAGTGTCACATAATTTTGATCAATCCGAAATATATCATATTCCTCATTATTTTGAACTTGATAAGATACAAATCCTTTTTGAATACTTGTAAGTGGATCATCCATCTCCGCAAGGACCGCTTGCCTTGAACTTGCAAAGGAAATTTCCATTGTTGTTGTTAATAGGTCCTGATTTGTATAAAGGCCAGCAACCCGGTCTTGATCATCATACGCGACCATAATAAAGTTTTGGTAATTCTCGTGATATGCAACCCACTCAACTCCATACTCATTTAAAGACGATCGTTTTGCTGTCCCTACTTGCTGTTCGACCTGTTCCCGAGTATCACCAATTTCTATATTATAAACTGAAAATGACTGTTCAGAAGGAGCTTCAAGCTTTGGAGGCTCTACGACTTGTTGATTTCCTTCTTCCTTTTCCGTTAAATTTTGAATGAACCTCTGAAACAATTGCTGAACGTCATTACTCACTTTATTTATTGCAGAAATTACTTCAGGATTTTCCTTTATTTCTGTAATATCTGTACGAACTTCTTCAACTACACCTTGAATACCGGCTTGATTAAAGGAATCCCCATAAAAATACCAAAAACCACCTGCAACCAAAAGCAAAGCAACAATATTTTGTACTCTCGGCAATAACGACACTCCTGTCCCGTATTTCATTTAGTCATGATTTTAGCAAAGATTTAGGTTCATAGATAGAAAAACTCGGCTTATCGCCAAGTCTTTATGAGAATTCTTATCCTATCTGTTAGTAAAGTAAAAAAGATTCTTTATAAACTTTGACCTAATTAAAGCTGATTATAACCCCCGATTATGAAAATTTGGTAAAAGAACTTAAGGTATTTATACACACTTTCGATACTTATTATCCTGAAACCAAGTATGTTAAAATAAAGGAAT
Source organism: Bacillus sp. J37 (assembly GCF_000518865.1). GTDB lineage: Bacteria > Bacillota > Bacilli > Bacillales > Bacillaceae > Metabacillus. The sequence continues at coordinate 22,158 of NZ_JAEK01000039.1, forward strand.
GACTAAAAGTAGAGTGGCTTAGGAGTGTAACAAATCATGAATAAAAAAGATGTAGCAACTATTCGAAAACAATTCAAAATAAATAATGATTTACTCAAAATCTCTGACATTTTTAATGTGTATATTATGAAGGAATCTAGTGACATTTATCATCATCAAAGCCAGCCATTTGAAATGCTTGATGATGATCAAAAAGAGCTATTTATGAGTAACTTTAAAAAATTACTTGCTGGCAATTTGGATGAAAAGCTCTTTGAATTAAAGTTCCAACGAGATGCCGCCAATAGCAGTCAGCTTATTTTACATCAAGGATTACTCAGTACAGATGTGGAAGGCTGGAAGGAACAAATGCTTCAAATCGTAGGAAAAATGCTCCTCACCCGACAATATGAGATGGACATTGTCGTTACATTCATTCGTGGAGAATATTTAAAACCAACGAAACGTCGAAATGACGAAGCTGAGGAAAGTGAACGAGATACTGTTTACTCTCATCCCTTTATTTTATGCAGCATCAATAATACTCAAGAGCCCAAAAAAGAACTGCTTTTTGACTATGTTGAAAGAGAGTTTAAATACAACTTTGTTGTTGATCCAATCATTAACCTTAATGCACCTATGGGCGGATTTCTGTTTCCTTGTTTTACTGATCATGCAGCAGATGTTAATCACATCCTATATTCATCAGGCAGGGTATATGAACCTGATCACCAATTCATTGAAGAGGTATTAAATGGCGAGGAAACGATGACCGCAAAAGATGATAAAATCGTTTTTGAGGAAATTATTAAAGATGTTACAGGAGATCAATTGAATACCTCTACTCTCTCCAATGTATATGAAGAAATAAACCGAATGATCGTAGAAAATGAAGAGGAAGAACAACCGAAATTAGATTCAATAGACGTAGCACGTGTTCTAAAGATGAGCGGACTTGAAGATGTAAATACAGAAAAGGTCGAAACCTCCTTCAAGAAAATAATTGATGATGATAAATATGAGATAAAAGCAAACAGTGTTTTGCCGAAGTTCACTTCAAAATCAATTAAAATCAATACAAAAATAGCAAACATTTCGATTAGCCCGCAAGATTTAAGGTACGTAAAACAAGTTCAATTAAGTGGCAAACGTTACCTAATGATTGAAGTGGAAGAAGATACTGTAATTGAAGGATTTACGATGATTCCGGAGGCATTTGGTGTGAAACCGGAGGAAGAATAGAAATATTAAGAGTGAAACCTACTTACCTTGTAGGTTTCACTCTTATTTTCATTTGTTTTATATATTGTCAAAAGTACCTTCAAAAAGCAATTCTTTCAACGGACGGCGATCACTTGGTTGTTCACGCTCCTGTAGATTTTCTGGCAATATTACTTTTTCGCCTTGATATCCAATCGCTATTACTGCATGAATTTCAATATCATCTGACACATTTAAAACTTCACGTGCCTTCTCTTTTTCAAATCCTCCCATTGCATGGGTAACTAGACCTTTTGCATGTGCTTCTAAAGCCAAATGTCCCCAAGCCGTTCCTGCATCAAAGGCATGCCAAGAATTAGGGCCGCGTTCAGTAGTTTTTTGTGAAGCAATGACAGCTAATACAGGTGCTTTTTTACACCATACAAGGTTTCCAGGCATAATAAAAGAATGGAATTTTTCAAGATCTTCCTTTGTGCGAGCTATAATAAATTTCCAAGGTTGTATATTAGAAGCTGATGGAGCCCAACGCGCTGCCTCAAAAAGGCTGAAAAGTACATTCTCCGGAATTTCCTTTTCCAAAAAGGCTCTCGGTGACCAACGATTGATAAATTGAGGAGATACTTCGAAATTAGGTTTACGGGTAGCTGAAACATTCACCATTTATAATCCTCCACACTCAAGATATATTTATTTTAGCAATATTTTCCTCTCAATCAAAATATACGGCTTATGAATCGGTCCTTTTTAGTGATTTTCTGATTATTGTCTTTCTTAGGCACTTAAGGAAGTCGTTACTCACTAAGAGATGCTCCCTTAAATGGTGGGGCCTTTTGTTTGGACTTATGTTCTCCTATTTTACTAGTAAAAAAATTTAAGCACTGTTATGTCCATACTCCTACATAAAGGTTACTTTACATTTGAAATTAACTACTACGCCAAGTATCATTTTGATACTTTTATACGTAATAAAAAAATCCAGCGTATTCTGCTGTTAAACAGAATAGCACTGGCTTTTTTTATTACATATTTATATTTATATCTTTTCTCGCTTTACGTCTTTGAAAGAATTTTACAATAGCTGGATAGCTAATTGATAAGATCGTTAAGAAGATAAGGGTTATAGAAATCGGTGATGCAAAAAAAATATCTATACTTCCATCAGATGATAAAACTGCCTTTCGGAAATTTTGTTCCATATCCGCTCCAACAATTAAGGCCAAAACAAGAGGTGCGATTGGAAAATCTAGTACTTTAAGCATAAGTCCGAATAATCCAAAAATTAATAATAAGAAGAAATCAATAGCACTATAACTAAGTGTATATGTTCCAATGAAAGCTAGTAACACAATGATTGGATAAAGTACTTTTGCTGGGGTATCAAGTATTTTTACAAGGACACCAACTAGTAATATATTAATAATTACTAAGGCAATATTTCCAATAAACATACTATTGATTAAAGACCAAACAGTTGTTGGGTCGTTTTCAAATAGAAGCGGCCCCGGCTTAATCCCAAGCATAATAAGTGCTCCAAGCATGACAGCTGTTGTACCGGATCCTGGAATACCCATTGTTAATAACGGGATCATTGCCCCTACAGATGCTGCATTATTAGCTGATTCCGGTGCAGCAAGCCCTTCTACAGCACCCTTACCAAATTCATCCGACTTTTTAGACATTTGCTTCTCTGTAGAATAACTAATCATCGAAGCAATTGATCCACCTGCTCCAGGCAGAACTCCGATAATAAATCCAAGTGGTCCGGATCTTAAAATTGGCCATTTTGAACGTCTCCATTGCTCTTTGCTAAACCATATTTTCCCTACCCTTTTCTTTTCCTTCTTAAGATGATCAATTGTGAGGAAATTGTACAATACTTCACCAATGGCATAAACCCCAATAATCACAATTAAGAAATCAATTCCTTCACTGAAATGTGGGATACCCATTGTAAATCGGTAAACACCCGTTTGTGTATCGATTCCAACTGTGCTTAATAATAGCCCCAGTGACATGGCCAAAAATCCTTTTATCATTTTGCCAATTGAAAGTGATACAATTGCTGAAAGAGTAAGCAGCATTAAAAGAAAATATTCTGCTGGTCCAAATTTCAATGCAAAATTTGCAAGGGGTTCGGCAAGGAAAATAAATCCGATAACAGCCATTATTCCACCAATAAAGGAGGCTACTGCTGAAATGGCCATTGCTTCACCAGCTTGACCCTTTTGAGCCATAGGATATCCATCAAAGGTTGCCGCAATTGCTGATCCATCACCAGGTGTATTTAATAAAATCGAACTTCTCGATCCACCATACATGGCACCATAGTAAATTGCTGCCATTAAAATAATAGCACTAATGGGCTCCATTCCAAATGTTATAGGTATTAATACAGCTACAGCTGTTGCTGGTCCAAGTCCTGGCAACATCCCTACAATCGTTCCTAAAAATCCACCAACAATAACCCATACTATATTCATCGGTTCTAAGGATGTCATTAATCCTTCAAGAAAATTATTCATGTCCATTCAGGTCACCTCCTAAGGTAAACTAACACCCAGTAACACACTAAATGCATACCAGGATAAAAATGAGAAACAAACGGTTACAATAACATTAACTTTCCACTTATGTTTACCATTCACAACAAATAGTAATGTTCCTAAAAATAAGACAGTTGCGAATAAAAATCCGATGATCTCAAAAATGAACGCATACCCTACCCCTAACAAAACAGTAAATCCAATAAGTTTAGGAGTCCGCCCAGCAAGCATAAGTGTTATTTTCTTATTTTCTTTATTTAATGTTTTTAGCTCCTGAAATAAATACAAAATACTAAAAATCAATAATAGACAACTTAATCCGATCGGAAAATATAGCGGACCATTTGGATTCCCCAAATTTGCTTTTGGCAGATTGAAAGACCCAACTAAAAAAAGGAAGCTTAATAAGATGAAAAATATTGGCATCCCCATTTTAATGATTTTCATTAGATTTCTCTCCTTTCCATTTCTTTATCTATTTCTGATGAAAATCTAACCTTCCCTTTTAGGGGAAGGTTAACTGATTTCTTTTCATCTTTCATTCTTTATTTAACGAGTCCAGAATTATTAACCAACTCTGTATAAGTTTTCTCTTGTTCATCTAAGAAGGTTTTTGTTTCTGAACTGTTTTTATAAAAATCGTCCCAATCATTATTTTTAAGAACTTTTTGCCACTCTTCAGTTTTTACTAATTCACCAACTTTTTCATCCCAGTAAGCCATTTCTTCTTCTGTCATATCAGGCGGTCCCATGATTCCCCTCCAGTGCGGGAATACCATATCAACTCCTTGTTCTTGCCAAGTTGGAACATCATCAAGCTCATCTACTCTTTCCTCAGATGAAACAGCCAGAATTTTAAGCTTTCCAGCAATATGTTGGTCTTTCACTTCAGATAATGCAGTTGTTATAACATCTACGTGATTTCCCAGTAATGCTGTTACAACATCTCCTCCACCTTCATAGACAAGAAAGTCAAGTTGAGATGGATCTCCACCGTATTCACTAAAAGCTTGAACAAATGATAAATGGTCGTTATTCCCTAGCGCAGGGCCTACTCCAATTTTTAATGACTTAGGATCTTCTTTTAATTTTTCCATTACTTCTTCAGCTGATTTAAATTCAGAATCAACTGGAACTGCAATCGAAATCCATTCAGTAGCAAGTGTTGCAATTGGTGTAAATTGCTTATGTGTTAACTGACTTTGACCTAATAAGTTGTTCGTAAGAAGTAAGCTTGAATTAACAGCCAAGAAATGAGCATCCTTAGACTCTAAGTATTTCCAACCTACTTCTCCTCCTCCACCAGGTTTATTCATTACGTTAATATTACTATCTACTAATTTATTATCCTTTAAACCTTGTTGAATAGACCTGGCTGTTAAATCCCACCCACCACCTGGTGATGCAGGAGCAACAATTTCAATATTTTTATTTGGAAATTCCTTGTTCCCTGATGCTGAATTTGAACATGCTGTTAAAATTGCCATCAATAAAAGTAATATCCCTATTTTTTTCATATCAACTAACACCCCTCTTTTTAACGATTTTTGCTACGCATACCCATATGTGCTTTACCTAGGAATATCTTATCTATCAAGCTTTTGAATGTAAACGTTTTCAAAATATTGTGTGATAAATAAATTAAATTATGTTTTGTTCATTTTGTTCACAAAATAGCAGAGAGACGCTACTACTCTACCTTTCCTGAGTAGTAGCGTCTCTCTGGCCTACCGACAATTCCATATACATGTTCAGATATTGCTTCCCCTGTTCCGACTAAATATTCTAGATACCTCCTAGCTGTTGTCCTTGATGCTCCCATTTTTTTGCCGACTTTTTCCGATGTTATTCCATCTGTTTCAAATTTAATAATTTCTTTGACTTTCTTAAGTGTGACATAATCAATACCTGAAGGAAGCAATGGCTTTTCAATTTGCTTATCACTTGATCCAAAAAGACTATCAAGGAAGTCCTGATTCACGTCTGAAACAGACTTCAATAGCTCTTTTTTCTTTTTATACTGACCCATTATTTCTTTAAATCGCTCAATTGTAATTGGCTTTACTAAGTAATGTTCTACTCCGTAGTTTAACGCTTTATTTACAAATGCCTTATCTGTCGCTGCTGTTATCATCATGATGTCAACTTCAGGATAGTTTTCTCTAATTTGTGCCAAAAGCTCTGTTCCAAGCCGATCAGGCATATATACATCTAATAAAATTAAGTCTACTTCCAGTTTCTCCATTAATTCAAACGTTTCTTTAGCATTTCTTGCTTTTCCTACTAAGTTCATCTGCTTCACTTCTGCTAAATATGCCTCATGAATTTGGGCTACACGAAAGTCATCCTCAGCTATTATGACGTTAATCATTCCCTACTCCCCCTCTTATTCCATTACTTTGGTAAAAATACAGAAAACACAGTCCCTTCATCTTTCCTACTTATTAATTCAATAAAGCCTCCTAGAAGCTCAACCTCCTCTTTAACATTCGCAAGACCATATCCTCTTTTTTCTCCCTTAAGTGATACACCTTTTTGAAAAATCGTTTCTTCCAACCCATTTGGAATTCCCTTACCACTATCTGTTATCTCAAACAAAACATCGTTCCCAAAATCTGTTACAAAAAAGGAAACTTTTTTTTCTTCACTATCAGCAGCTGCATCAAACGCATTATCCAATATGTTTCCTAAAATAATAATTAATGGTGCAAGTTGAAATTTTTCTGATAGAGGAGAAACTGAACTTTCTTCTTCAATATGAAAGTGAATTTTCTTTTCTGATGCCTTCGCTAGTTTCCCTAATAAAATGGCTTGGATTTTCTCATCTTGAATATGATTAAAAATAAGTTCGGTATGCTGTTCTTGTGATTTTGTTTCCTCTTGAATAAGTTGTATGACCTCTTCTTTTTTACCAAGTTGAATTAGACCTAATATGACATATAGTTTATTTGTAAACTCATGTGCTTGTGCTCGTAAATCTTCTGAATACTGCTTTACCTCAGAAAAAGCATCAACCATCTTCTTCATTTCCGTTTTGTCCCTAAAGGTGGCAACTGTTCCGACTCTTTTCCCCTCTTCTAAGACTGGCTGTGTATTAACAATAAGGGTTCGATCCTTGTACTGTACTTCCTCATTTACAACATCTTTATTTGATTCCATAAGTTTTAGAATATGATCAGATGTAATCATTTCATTTATTCTTTGAACTTCATCTCGACTAGAAATATCTAAAATTTGTTGAGCTGATTTATTCATCATCGTAACCTTGCCGTATTGATCAATGGCAATGATACCCTCTTTTACGGATTGAAGTATTGCATTACGTTCTCTAAATAATAAAGCGATTTCATAAGGTTCCAGCCCAAGAGTATCTCTTCGTATATTTCGTGCAAGAATGACACTTCCTATAATCCCTATAAACAGTACTATTCCAGAAGTAGTAACCATTTCTTTTACTTTACTTGAAATACGGCCACTAATTTCCGTCATATGAAACTCTACAATTACAGCGCCTTCTACCTTATTATAATTTTCGTAATCAAGAATAATTGGGGCAATCCCCCTTAGTACTTCACTTTCGCCTTTTCCTACACGAGTAACATAGGTACTTCCAAATACAAGTGCCTTATAAGTATCCTGATATTGAGAAGGCGGCTCTTCGCCAGCTATTATGTTCTTTTCTCGATCTTCAATAAGAACGCGTGAAGCATCTACCTGTTCAATTACCTTATTAATAACCAATTGTAGTTTTTGCTGATTGTTATTTTGTCCCCGAAAAGTCTCCTGGACTGCAGGCATAAATGAAAGAGTTTGGGCTGTTTGAAGTGCTAATTCTTCAGCCTGTTCAACATCTTCTTTTGTTTCATTGAAAGCAAATGTTCCTGTTAGAACTCCAATAACAAGTAAAATAAGAAAGAAAATGAGACCTAGAATTTTTGTCTGTAATGTAAATTGAACTTTCATATCGACCTCCAGTTTACTTGCAAACTACTATTTTAAATAAATAATATAATTCGAGATATTTATATTTTATAATACATGAATGAATATTCTGACTCAAACGAACTTTCTAAAACACAGAAAAAAGTCTTCCACTGTGAGTAATGAAAGACCTTATGTAAATACTCATAATGCTACGGAATATTAGACACATACACAATGGGTTAAGTAAACTTTCTAACAGTTCTTGACCTCTAAATTTGCTTTCTTTATGTTAACGAAAGTCCATGTTTATAGGCCCACCAAAAATGCCTCCAAACCGATTTGTATACTGCCGAAAGACCTTTTCTAATCGAATAATTATAATGTGCGAGATTCCGGAATTTTTCCAACTAACTACTACAGCCTCCTCCACAACTGGAGCAGCTGGATCCCCCTGAATCCCCACCACCACTTGAGTCACCTGAATCACTGCTACAAGCAAAGCCGGAACAACTAGATCCTCCACCGGACGATATACCTTTTTGGTACTCTTCAGGAACAACTTCACTCATATGCTCATGAAATTGATCTTCATTGTATATCGAATAAAAGACCGCTGCCCCGGCTGCATATGTATATAGATTGGTTTCTACCGCCGATGTATGCGGAGCAAATTTCTTAGAAGTTGTGTTTTGCAGCTCAGCCTCATGAATCTCCTTTTTCATTTTATGAATTAAAAATCTCTTTACTTCCAGCCATTCTTCATTTTTTCTAAAATATTTCGATAGTAATTCATCTTCAGATAATAAACGGAAATCTTCTAGAATTTCACGCTTAATTGGGTTCTGTAAAAGACGCCCCCAGATGGATCTACTGTTCTCAGTTACTTCAAATAGACTAATATACACCCAATCAAAAAAGGCACGTTCACCTGGTATCGGAGTACTATCCAGATTAGGTGTGTGGTGCAGTGTATCACTGTAAAAGTCATTCGAAAACTTCTCATAGTCCCTTGTAAACATAAGCATTTCATGCCAAATTTCATCTACATGATGACTAAACATCGGGACTGACTTTAAAAGACTATTCATCAAGAAATAACGTTTCAACTCAAACATTCCCCAGTCAAACTCATGATCCTTCCATTTCGGATGACTCTGTAGGACCCGATTTTTCACATTATCTATATAAAAGTTTGATAGGGACAGATCGAGCTTATTCACAATCGGAATTGCTTCGACTACCTGTACACCTAGTTGTTCTGGAATAAGGTCATTCTTTAAAGACTTTTTCCTCCCTGCACCGAATGTGCGTCCCAGCAGAAAAAAGAGCCCCATTACAATAACCCCTATAAAAATTCCTGTCATGGCCCTCATCCTTTCAAATTCTTGTTATATAATCCTCTTCATCTCTTAAATATACGAATTAACCTTTGGTAAGTTTCCTTAAAGTTTCTAGCCTGCTTATATTCATCGTTTTTTTCTCAATCTTTGAAACCAAGAAGATAATTTCACTCCATAGTAGAGGAGCAAAAATGAACAGATCGTCATCATTGCATACCCCTGAACCGCGAATGGAAATGTCGTTCGTTCATCTGGTGAAAGTTGAATCCCGATTAGGATGCCTAGATAAATGATGAAAATATCCCGTATCGGCTCATACCATTTGATCTTTCGCATTTTTATATAGATAAAAAACTGAGAAAGAAGAGTAAATAAAAGAGCAACAAACTCCCCGGAACTATCACTGAAGGACTTATCTACTATTTCCCACTGAGGAAACCATAAGCAAATCATCATGATCTGTGAAATTGATAACAGAATTGTATAGTATAGGCCGCTCTTTCGTCCTTTTTTCTCTTTTTCCTCAATCAATTCTTGCTGCTTTTCTGTTAAAAAGATATTATCCAAGCCGTCTGCCTCTGAACCAACTTCAAAGGAAAGTGTTCCCTCAAACCTCTTTTTTGGAATTGATTCAATAACTTCCGGATTGTTTGGGGTTGCTGTTAAGGCTTTATCTGTATGAAAAATGTCTACCCCGTGCTTTTGGAAGTTATCAATCCATTTAGTAAGTGATCCTTCATCCCAATGAGCAAAACTTGTAACCTCTAATTGATTATTGGTACTGACACCACAGATTAATATTTTTGCCGACCGTACTGGAATAAGTTTGGTCCTATCATGATGAACACTATACTTGTATTTTGCCTTCAATCGATAATCCATTCCGATTAAAACATATTTCATATTTTCATAAGGTAGGGAAAATTCTTGTTCAATACCTTTCTTTTTGTCTTTTGCGTAATAATTATAACCTTTTTCACCAACATGGATTTTTATAATGAAGTCTAAATACTTTTGTAAATTTTTATAACTAAACCACGAAAGCCCAAGAAAGACAATACCGATCACGAATAAAGGAATTGAAATAACCAGCCCTGTCTCTGAGACTTCTTTGACAGTAAAAAAGAACATACCCATTCCCAATAAAAAGAACAAGGAGATTAACCCAATATGGCATCCAATGGCCCACTTTGGCAGCTGATTCGTAATGTTAAAATGATCTTTTGTTTGCATTTCCATATATCAACAACTCCTCCCATTCCCTATTTTACCAGAAATAGTAAAGTGATAATGACTTATTCTATATAAATCTGGCTATAGTTTAATTCACCTTATCCTAGACTAGCATTCTTACGAAAACCTATTTAGGTTTCAACTTCTTATTCAACATGTGCACCTTAATCCATATCTTTGTGAGAAATGTAAAAAGAAAAAAGCTTCCCAAAATTTTGAGAAGCATTGCATTGATTACTATTCTTTAGTTCCTTAAGGAGGATCATGAAACCAGCCCAACCTCCTCTTATTCTCTACCTTTAGTGCGCTGATTTATTGCATCAATATCATAGGGATAGCTTACAAACAATTCACTCGCTTTAGTTAAGCGACTTAGTTGATCATTCGTTAAAGACCATCCAGCAGAACTTAAGTTAGCTTCAAGCTGTTCCATTGTACGTGCGCCGATAATTGGGGCTGTAACACCTCGACTATTTAGAAGCCAGTTGATTGCTGTCTGAGCCGGAGTCTTACCTGCTTCTTCTGCAACACTATATAACGTATCTAACAAATTCCACGTAAAATCATTATTATACTTATCCCATGTCTCACTATAACCTTTCTCTTCAGCAACAGATATACGAGAATCTTCTGGCGGTCTAACCATGTCACGTGTAAACTTACCACTTAACCATCCTCCGCGCAGCGGACTCCATGGGATAACGCCTAAACCTTCATTTTCACAAACATCAATCAATTCATATTCGGTAGCACGACATAACAAATTATATTGAGGTTGTAGGCAAACAAATTGTTCCCAACCTTTTTGTTTACTTAAGTCTATTGCTTTTTGAAGCTGCCAACCTTTAAAGTTACTTGCTCCAATGTAACGTACAAGACCTTCACGAACAAGATCATTTAACGTGCTTAACGTTTCTTCTAAAGGTGTTCGAGGATCCCATGCATGAACCTGATAAAGATCAATATAATCAGTCCCTAGACGGCGTAAGCTTTCTTTAACACCGGAAATAATATGTTTTCTGCTCAGCCCAACATCATTTGGTCCTTCACCCATAGGGAAACGAACCTTTGTTGCAACAACATAGTCATCACGATTTTGATTTTTTAACCACTTACCGACGATTTCTTCAGAAACACCACGTGTATAGACATCAGCAGTATCAATAAAATTCCCGCCTTCTTCAGCATAACGGTCCAAAATGCTGAAACTATCCTTTTCATTGGTTTCCCGACCTAATGTCATTGTTCCAAGACAAAGTTCACTTACTTGTAAACCAGTTTTCCCCAGATAACGATATTCCATTGAGTCATCACTCCTAATAGACTATTTCAGTTAAACCTGACAATTATAAAAAAGGATAGATTAGTAGTCTAAATTCTTTCACCCTTTACCATATAGGTACAAATCCATCAATTTCTTTTAAAATAGATTCAATTTCAATTAATACATCATTAGAAAGCTCAACTTCAGAGGCTTTCACATTCTCAGTTACCTGTTCTGGTCGGCTTGCTCCGACGATTGCGGAACTAACACCAGGTTGTCTTAAGATCCAGGCAACAGCTAATTGAGATAATTTAATACCTAAATCATTCGCAATTCCCTCTAAACGGGCAACCCGTTCTAACACTTCATCATTCAAGTAGCTCTTAATCCAACGATTGATGTTTTCGTTGGCTGCACGAGTGTTGGAAGGAATCCCTTGACCTGGTTTATATTTACCTGTAAGAATTCCTTGTGCTAAAGGAGAAAAGACAACCTGTCCAATCCCAGCTTTTTCAGAAACCGGTAAAACCTCTTTTTCGATATAGCGTACAAGCATGTTATAGATTGGTTGATTTGAAATAAGTGGTCGTAGATTTTTTTCTTTTGTTATATGAACCGCATCGGTGATCTGTGCTGCAGTCCACTCACTAACACCATAATATAAAATTTTTCCTTGCTGAACTAAATCATCTAATGCGCGTAATGTTTCTTCTGTTGGGGTTTCTTCATCAAATCGATGACATTGATAAAGATCGAGGTAATCAACACCTAATCGTTTTAGACTCGCATCGCACTGCTCAATGATATGTTTTCGAGAAAGGCCTCGGTCATTCGGACCATCTCCCATCGGGAAAAACACTTTCGTAGCAAGCACATAGCTTTCTCTGGAATAAGATTTAAGGGCTTCACCAACCACTTTCTCAGCTTCGCCTCCATTGTATGCGTTTGCAGTATCAAAAAAATTAATACCAAGTTCATATGCTTGATGAATACAATCAATGGCATTTTGGTTTCCTACTGTTTCCCCATACGTTAGCCAGCTTCCAAGCCCAATTTCACTAATTTTCAAACCGCTGTTGCCTAAACGACGATACTTCATTTCGAAACACTCCTATAATTTTAGTTTGATAACGGAAAAAATTGTTCCTAGAGAAGATATAAATCGTTAAAAAATGTTTACATTTCTCTAAATAAGACTGAAAGCAAACCAATAGTTTTTAAAAAGCCTTTAAGTTGTTCGTAAATATTTGAATAATAAACAATAAACAACCTTGTTTTTATAGTATAAAGAGTAAAGAAATTCATTTAAAGTACTGAATTTTTTTTGATATAGTAAGAAAAAGGTTAGATAATATAAAATTTATAGTAGCTACTATTGGGGTAAGGGAAGGAATAATATGTGATGAAACTGTGGGTTCACAACAGCGGAAACATGGGCTCCCATCAGAGAGTGATAATCTCATACTATATTGATTTTTCTGACGAGACACGGCATCCGTATTATTGCTTGTCCATGTTTATCGCATATAGTAGAGAATTCCCGGATCCACTCTTCCTTTCACTAGACCAGTTATCAAATCTAACATCTGGGAAGCTAGTTGTTTATGTATCCATTTCTTTATATAATCCCAGCATATAGGTGTGCACCGTTACCCTTGAGCAGGCAGTAGAGCGAAGCCGATATTTCAGTCATATCGCCGTTCATGTCGCATTTCATATAGGGAAACATGACTTTTGCTGAAATATCGCAAACTCGTATCGGAGTTTTATGCCCTAAGTAGGTACAACCTTCTCTTTTCACTTGCGAGCTTTACAAAATAAATCACTTAATACATATCTAATTTTGTCAAATATCGACTCGGAATCTGCCGATATTTCCCGGGAATTTGTTGTAATTTGAAAAATAGTATATCCGGATTGTCAGAACAAATGAATCTCTGTTTTTGATTATCTCATCTTGTAAATATAACTTGTTTGCAACCTCTATATCGCTCCCTGATACGTTTAAACATATACATATCACCCTGTATGACCATACATGTTGATTCCCCACTTACTGCTAACTTCTTGTAACAAATGTCATTTTATCATTTGTAAAACATATCGCGTATCGATCCACCATTTCTATTAAAACATGAAGCTTTAGGGTTATTTACAAGATATATCGCCAAGCGATACAACAACAAAAAGAGCCACTCTATCCAGCTATTTATCTAATACTATTTCTGAAAATAGTATTAGATAATATCATTATTTTCATTTTATTTTCGAAATAAGGTGAAAAGCCATCCCCGTTTTTCTTTCGGTTGTTGTATCGAAACTTCTAGGCGTTTATTAAAATCGTTTTGTAACTTCCATTCTTTTTTCTGTTCCTCCCTCATATTTTGTAATTCTTTTTGTAAGTGTTCACTTCTTTGTTTTTCTTGTTCCAGTAGTGTTTCGTAATGGGTGTTTTGTTGTTCCGTTAATTTTTCAATTTTAGTATTCGTTCTTTGTGCTGAATTTGCGATGCTTGAACTTATTACATGGTGATCTTGTTGGAGTTGGGAAACATGTGTTTTTAGCTGTGATATATCGTTTGTCAATTGGACATTCATTTCACGTGCTGCAGCAAGCTCATTCACTAAAAACCTTAGAGCTTCTTTTACTTGATTAGGGTCGTATGATAAATTTTCATATGTATCGTTTATCGCTATATCTGTTTCACCAGATGCTTCTAATCTTTCTTTTTGTTGAACCACAAGCTCTCTAGCTGTATCGTCCAAGGGCTTGTCCGTATCGCGTAACGCTATAAGTGCTCTAATGTCAGATTGAACAAAGATACGCCGGTCTCCATCTTTCAAAAATTCATATCCATTACGCTCTAAAATTTGTCCATACTTTCGAACTGTGGGAGTTGCAATTCCCACTTCTTCCGCCACCTCTTTGGAAGAGAATGCTCGTTCATTTGCTTGTATATCGTGTCGCATATCGCACCTCCTTCCTTCCAATATGAAGGTTTTTAAAGATATATGCAAGAGGCATATCGCCCATATCTACTTATTGTGGCGAATACCATTAAACACAAACGATTAATAAAAACGAAAAAAACTCAGACCATTTAAGTAGACTGATAAAAGCCATTTCTAATTTAATTCATGCATCTGATATATAAATCTAAACAAGTAGAACCATTCAGATTCATCAGTAAAACTATTTTTAATCCAGCTCTAGAAGAAACTAGACTCCAGCGAGCATGATTGGCCTCTGGCGTCCGTCATCTCTTACGCATATTTTAACAACGCAAAAACCACTCCCTAATTTTTATAGGAAGTGGTTAATGCTATATACATGACTACTTTAAAGAATGGCAGTTGATGTTTGGCTTAAATGCCTTACATCATGCCGCCCATTCCACCCATACCGCCCATGCCGCTCATATCAGGCATGCCGCCGCCACCTTCTTCAGGTTTGTCAGCGATAACAGCTTCAGTTGTTAAGAACATAGCTGCTACAGAAGCTGCGTTTTGTAGTGCAGAACGAGTTACTTTAGTTGGGTCTACGATACCAGCTTCAAACATGTTTACCCATGTTCCGTTAGCTGCGTTAAAGCCTACGCCAACTTTTTCATTTTTCAAGCGCTCAACGATGACAGAGCCTTCAAGACCTGCATTGTGTGCGATTTGACGTACTGGCTCTTCAAGAGAACGAAGGATGATGTTAACACCTGTTTGAGTGTCACCTTCTTCTTGAATTTGAGCAACTTTGTTATATACGTTTACTAGAGCTGTACCACCACCGGAAACGATACCTTCTTCTACTGCAGCACGAGTAGAGTTAAGAGCATCTTCGATACGTAGTTTACGCTCTTTTAATTCAGTTTCAGTTGCAGCACCAACTTTGATTACTGCTACACCGCCAGCTAATTTAGCTAAACGTTCTTGTAATTTTTCTTTATCGAACTCAGAAGTAGTTTCTTCTACTTGAGCACGGATTTGACTTACACGGCTAGAGATTTGATCAGGTTGGCCAGCACCTTCTACGATTGTTGTGTTTTCTTTTGTCACAACAATTTTAGAAGCACGTCCTAGTTGATCGATTGTTGCAGATTTAAGGTCTAAACCTAATTCTTCAGTGATTACTTCACCGCCAGTTAGGATCGCAATATCTTCTAACATTGCTTTACGGCGATCACCGAAACCTGGTGCCTTAACAGCAACAGCGTTGAATGTTCCACGAAGTTTGTTCACTACTAGAGTTGCTAGAGCTTCACCTTCTACATCCTCAGCGATTAATAATAGTGGCTTACCTTGTTGAACAACTTGCTCTAGCACTGGTAAGATTTCTTGAATGTTTGTGATTTTTTTGTCTGTAATTAATACATATGGGTTTTCAAGAACTGCTTCCATTTTGTCAGAATCAGTTACCATGTATGGAGATGCATAACCACGGTCAAATTGCATACCTTCAACTACTTCTAGTTCAGTAGAGAAGCCTTTAGATTCTTCGATTGTGATAACACCGTCGTTACCAACGCGCTCCATTGCTTCAGCGATTAATTGACCTACTTCTTCGTCAGCAGCAGAAATCGCAGCAACTTGAGCGATAGATTCTTTACCTTCAATTGGTTTGGAAATAGCTTGTAGCTCTTCTAATGCAACAGCTACTGCTTTTTCAATTCCTTTACGAACAACCATTGGGTTAGCGCCTGCAGTTACGTTCTTTAATCCTTCACGGATCATAGCTTGAGCTAATACAGTTGCAGTTGTTGTACCGTCACCAGCAACATCGTTTGTTTTGCTCGCAACTTCAGCAACAAGTTTAGCACCCATGTTTTCGAATGCATCTTCTAATTCGATTTCTTTTGCAATTGTTACACCATCGTTAGTGATTAAAGGAGAACCGAATTTCTTTTCTAATACAACGTTACGTCCTTTAGGTCCTAATGTTACTTTTACCGCATCTGCTAAAGCGTCAACACCACGAAGCATTGAACGACGAGCTTCTTCGCTAAATTTAATATCTTTTGCCATGTTTACATAACCTCCTCAAATTTTTAACTAATCTATTATGTGTGCTGTATATTATCCGATAACAGCTAAAATGTCGTTTTCACGTAAAATTAAGTATTCAGTACCTTCATACTTCACTTCAGTACCAGCATATTTTGAGAAGATAATACGATCGCCTTCTGCTACTTCAAGAGCTACTTTCTCTCCACTATCTAGTACACGACCTGTACCAACAGCAACTACTTTACCTTCTTGTGGCTTCTCTTTCGCACTATCCGGAAGGACGATACCACTAGCAGTTTTTTCTTCTGATTCAACTAACTCGATAATAACGCGATCACCTAATGGCTTTAACAAGTGAAACAACCTCCTCAAATTCTTTGAATAAATGATTATTTTTCCTTTTTATTAGCACTCACATCCTTCGAGTGCTAACACAATTAATATAATATATAAATTTTCTTTTAATTTCAAGTATGAAGTTAAAAATTTTTATTAGAAGTTTTCAACTTATCTATTAATTATAAATTTGGGATGAGTGCGCTGCCAAAAAGTGAACTCTTCACTAATTTGTCTCATTCTTATGGGGTATCATACATAGGATGACATTAGGGTATGTTACAATATACCTGACTAACTAAACAGAAACGTTTGTGCTTTACTTAGGAGGTTTACATGAAAAAGCATTATTGGTTTATTATGATTGCCTATATGATTCTTCAGTTATCAGGCTATCTGGGAATCAAGCTATTTGACTTATTGAACATCGGGGAGACAAATGTAGAGAGATTTGCCTATTGGACAATCTTTAGCTTTACACTTACGTTCTTAATTATTCTCTTTTTCCTAAGAAATGAACGTCATGAGGAAAACCGTTTTCGTGGAGAACCAGCTTCTGTAGGTGCTTCCATTGGATGGGCAATTATTGGGTTTTTCTTAGCTATTTTTGTACAAGGTGCAGCTGCTAATATCGAAGTTAATATTTTTGGAGTTGACCCGGGTTCTGAAAATACCCAAAGAATTGTAAGTATAATTGAGCTCTTTCCTTTAGTTATGATTGTTACATCTATTATAGGCCCGATTCTTGAAGAAATCATATTCCGAAAAATCCTTTTTGGCGTACTATATACAAGAACAAACTTTTTCATTGCAGCATTAATCAGTTCTCTTATCTTCTCTCTATTGCATGGTGAACCACAGCATGTGTTGTTGTATGGTTCGATGGGCTTTACCTTTGCTTTTCTTTATGTGAAGACCAAGCGTATCCTCGTCCCCATCTTTGCACACGTTTCAATGAATACAATGGTCGTGGTTTTTCAAATTGCGTTTCAAGAGGATATTGAAAGAATGATGAAGCAGATGGAACAAATGCAAGTCATTATTGGAGGCTTTTTACCATGAGAACAAACCCTATTTCTATGGCTGTTTTTTATTTGATTATGGGGTTGCTGTTTATCTATTTAGCGATTAACAGTGCAAAAGAAGGCATTTTTACGTTTCCGACAATCTTATTGATGCTTATTGCTACATTCGATATTGGTGTTTCCATTCGGATGTTCCGTTTATCTAGAAAAATAAAAAAAATGAACATAAAAAAATGAGACTACTGACAGTCTCATTTTTTATTTTCCTCTTCAAATCTCAATTTTTGTGATTTTCTATATGTGATTCTTGAAACCCAAATACTAATTTCATATAAAATAAATAGAGGAATAGAAACCATTAAGTGTGAAGCTAATTCAGGTGGTGTAATAAGTGCCGCGATAACTAATAAGACAAAATAAGCATATTTCCGTACGCTTGATAAAAACATCGGTGTAACGATTCCTAATCTTGTTAAGAACATAATAACAACCGGTAATTGAAAGAGTAATCCAAATGGAAGAGTTAATTGAATTAAGAAGGAGAAATATTCATTAATTCCAATTACCTGGTTTACATCCAGATCATTTGATATTCTTTCCATAAAATCAATGACAAATGGAAAGAGAATAAAGTACGAGAATGCCAAACCTAATAAGAAAAGGAAAACTGAGATCGGTATGTAGCTTAAGGTTACTTTTCTCTCCTTCTCATATAGACCTGGACTTACAAAAGACCAAAGCTGGTACAAAATGATTGGCGATGTAATAACAAATGCAATAATAAATGCAAACTTCATGTAGACCATCAATGGATCTGTCAGATTAAATGCATTTAATGTTAATGATTTTGCTTCGTCTGTATGCTGTAAATATTTAATGATCGGTCCTGAAAGTAAAAAACCGGCAATAACAGCTAAGAAAAAGAAAACGACAACAATGACGAGTCGTTTTCTCAGTTCTGTTATATGTTCAATGACCGACATTTCATCGTGTTTCATATCGGGTTCCATCCTATCTTACTTTACCTCTTCTTTATTCTTTTGCTTAGCATCTTGATCATCGTCATCATCATCGGCTAAACCTTTTGTAGCATTTTTAAACTCTCGTAATGTATTACCAGCTGCTTTTCCGAGCTGTGGCAGTTTCTTTGGTCCAAAAATAAGGAGTGCAACAAAAACAATCAATAAGAGGCTTCCGATTCCTACATTTGGCATTAAATCCATCTCCTTTGTGTGTTGTTATTTTTCATCATTTGGATAATGTTTCAAAAAGTAGACAAGTGACTGAAGTTCAACCGCTAAATCAATATGGTGAATTCTAATTTCATCTGGAACATTAATTCGAGCAGGTGTAAAATTTAAAATTCCTTTAATTCCTTTTGTAATTAAGCGGTCGGTAATGGATTGCGCAACTGCAGCAGGTACTGTTAAGATGGCCACTGTTACATCATCTGGCAGCTGTGTTTCAAGATCATCTAAATGAAAAACAGGTACTCCGCCAATTTCTGTCCCAACCTTTTCTTGTGCTACATCAAAAGCTAAAGATATCACCGTATTATTATTCTTAGTAAAATTATAATGTAAAAAGGCGGTACCTAAATTACCTACTCCTATTAAACAAACCTTTGTTGTTTCATCCTGATCTAGTGTTTTTCTAAAAAAGGATAACAGATAATTCACATTATAACCATACCCTTTTTTTCCTAATGCTCCAAAATATGAGAAATCTCTCCGAATCGTTGCTGAATCTACCTTTACAGCATCACTTAACTCAGCTGAAGACACACGCTGCTTCCCTGATGAGTGTAAATTTTTTAAAAAACGGTAATATAACGGCAACCTCTTTGCTGTTGCCTGCGGTATTTTCGTTTGGTCTATATTCAATCTGATCCCTCACTTAAGAAAAGCCTAAGCGCCTTGATCAGACCCGACAAGCATAAGCCGCAAATGAATTGAGACGCTCTATGTCTTCCATTCATTTGTGGCTTATGACCTCGAGGGGCTAGGCGCTGAAGCTAGACACTCAAACTTAGTATAATCATAAATTTTAAAGATGACATATAGATTGTCATTTTTCTTTTCTTAAAAAATCACCACTTTTGCCACCTGTTTTTTCAACTAAATAGGTTTCTCCTATGATCATACCTTTATCAACTGCTTTACACATATCATAAACAGTAAGTGCTGTAATGCTTGCAGCGGTTAACGCTTCCATTTCAACACCTGTACTTCCTCTTGTTTTGACAGTAACAGAAATACATAAAGTATAAGTAGAATCGTTAACTATCCATTCAAATTCAACGTTAACACCTTTAATTGAAATTGGATGACACATCGGAATAACATTTGATGTTTGTTTAGCAGCCATAATTCCGGCTACCTGGGCAACGGATAAAACATCACCCTTGCCTATCTCATGATTTGTGATTTTCTTGTATACTTCTTCGGTGACAGTTATGCTGGTTTTAGCAAGAGCTGTTCTAACTGTTTCTTCTTTGGCAGAAATATCAACCATCTTTGCTCTGCCCTGATCATTAAAATGAGTAAACTCTGACATATACAGATCCCCTTATACCTAGACTATACACTATTTTTTTGCATCTGTCTGTTTTGTTATTGTGACAATTAATAGATTTGTTTTTTGTTCGTTTTCCTTCGTTAAAAGTAACTTTACTTGGGTGACCTACTGACAATTGTCTTTCATCACCCTCATGAGAGATCCTTCCTACTCTATCTCTTCAACTTTTGTCTTCATCACCCTTAAGAAGAGTTTCCCTTTAGGTTCTTTCAATATGAAATCAGTCTCTGTTGCCTATAAGGGTATTATTAGGCTACACTAAAGACATTAGTAGAGGTGAAAAACAATGATATTGTTACAAATAAATCAACTTAGTAAATACTTTGGTGCTGATCCTATTTTATCGAATATTAAGCTAGAAGTACAAACTAGAGATAAAATTGCTCTTGTCGGCCGCAATGGTGCGGGTAAATCAACTCTTTTAAAAATAATTTCCGGCACAATGTCTTATGACTCTGGTGAAATTATTAAACCGAAAGATGTTTCAATTGGTTACTTGGCGCAGGATACTGGTTTAGAATCACAATTATCTATTTGGAATGAGATGAATTTAGTTTTTAAGCATCTAAAATCAATGGAAGAAGATATGCGTAAATTTGAACAACGAATGGCAACTGTAGATCCTAACAGTGAAACTCAAAAGTTTGAACAACTATTAAAAGAGTATGACAAACTTCAAGTGAAATTTAAAGAGGAAGGCGGTTACCAGTATGAAGCAGATATTCGTTCCGTCCTACATGGTTTAGGTTTTAGCAGCTTTGATCCGGAAACGAAAATCTCTTCTTTAAGTGGCGGCCAAAAAACACGGTTAGCCTTAGGTAAATTATTGTTAACAAAACCAACTCTATTGATTTTGGATGAGCCAACAAACCACCTTGATATCGAAACCTTAACTTGGCTGGAACAATATTTACAAAATTACCCGGGTGCTATCTTAATTGTTTCACATGACCGATATTTCCTCGACAAAATTGTTAATCAAGTTTATGAAATTAGCAGAAATACAAGCACAAGGTTCATTGGGAATTATAGCAACTATTTAAAACAAAAAGCTGAAAACTATGAAAAAGAAGTAAAAAGCTTTGAAAGACAGCAAAATGAAGTGGCAAAACTTAAAGATTTTATTCAGCGCAATATAGCAAGAGCATCAACAACAAAGCTTGCACAAAGCCGCAGAAAAAAGCTGGAAAAAATGGAGTTAATGAATAAACCCCTTGGAGATGAAAAATCGGCAAGCTTTCAATTTGATATTGAAAGACAAAGTGGAAATGATGTGTTAAAAGCAACAGATATTTCTGTTTCTTACGATAAACATCACCCTATTATCTCAAATATCTCTTTTTCTATATCCAGAGGTGACTCAATCGCTCTTGTTGGTCCAAATGGTATTGGAAAATCAACCTTGTTAAAGTCCATTGTCCAAAAGCTTGATGCATTAACTGGTAGCTTTTCATTAGGGTCACATGTGCAAATTGGATATTATGATCAACAGCAAGCTGATTTAACGTCAAATAAACGTGTGTTGGACGAGCTATGGGATGAATATCCACAGCAAACAGAAAAGGAAATTCGAACCGTACTGGGTAACTTTCTGTTTTCAGGTGATGATGTGTTAAAGCCTGTTTCAACACTAAGTGGTGGAGAAAAAGCAAGGTTGGCCCTTTCTAAGCTTATGCTGCAAAAAGCTAATTTCCTCATTCTTGATGAACCAACAAACCATTTAGATTTAGATAGTAAAGAAATATTGGAAAATGCTTTAATCGACTTTCCAGGAACCATACTTTTTGTTTCACACGATCGTTATTTTATAAACCGCATAGCCACAAAGGTCTTTGAATTATCAAGTCATAACCTAACTGAGTACTTAGGTGACTATGATTACTTTTTAACAAAGAAAGAAGAAATATTAGAGCTAGAGCGACTTGAGAAAGAAGAGACAAAGAACGTTTCTCAAAAAATCAGTTCATCTTCATCAGAAGGAAAGCTAAACTACCAGCAGGAAAAAGAATTAAAAAAACTCGAACGTCAAAAGCAACGAAGAATTGAAGAAGTAGAGCAAAGCATTAGTGAAATTGAAGAAACGATAGAAAAAAACGAAGCTCTACTTTGCGATCCTTCTATTTATCAGGATCATGAGCAAGTTCAAAAAATTAATATTGAAAATGAACAACTGAATTCTGAATTAGAACAACTTATGACTGAGTGGGAACAGTTACATTAAAAACAGCGGATCATTTTCGCTGTTTTTTTGTGCAACATTTGATAAAGTAATTGTTTCGACAAACTTCTTAACATTCAATATAAATTGAAATCATGTTATACACAATCCACTTAATTATCCACATAATAAATCCTCTATTTCCAACATATCAACAGACTTATACACATTATCCACAGTTTTTTGTTTTTTTGACCAAGTTATTCACATGGGATTTTCCGTTGATTTGACAGCTTTTTTAATTCTTTTACACATTTCTACAAAAATGAGTGAACATCCTGTGGATAACTCTATTCTTAACCAAGTCTCGATGAACATTGACTAATTTGCTATGGAGATTCAAGATTTTGTCGAAAAATACCGAAAAAAGGACAGAACCCGAATCAGGCCTGCCCAATTTTGTACCAATTACTATGAGTTAAGCTCTAAGCCAGGATTAGCATTAAGCGCTAAATCACTTCTCATTCCCTTATCAAATAATATACTGCCTGCCGCCGCAATCATTGCTGCATTATCAGTACATAAAGATAAAGGAGGAATAATTAACTCTATCTCATCTCTTTGAGAAAATTTCTTTTCCAACGCTGTTCGCAAACCTTTATTTGCTGCAACCCCACCTGCTAGTAATAGTTGTTTCACTTTATACTTATCCACAGCTTGTCCTGTTTTGGTTACTAATACATCAACAACACTTGCCTGAAAACTAGCAGCAACGTCCTTTGGATCAAGTTCAATGCCTTTTTGCTTAGCATTGTGTAATGTATTAATTACAGCTGACTTAAGTCCACTGAAACTAAAGTCAAACGAGCCTTCACTAAGCCATGCTCTTGGTAAATCAATAGTTGCCTGTCCCTCATGGGCTAAACGGTCAATATGAGGACCTCCCGGATATGGAAGACCAATTGTTCTAGCTACCTTGTCATATGCCTCACCTGCAGCATCATCCAAGGTTTCACCTATTACATTAAAGTGTCCATGTTCCTTCATATAAACTAATTCAGTATGTCCTCCAGATACAACTAAGGCAAGTAAAGGAAATTCTAATTCTTTGATCAAACGATTTGCATAAATATGACCGGCAATATGATGAACACCTACTAATGGAATAGAATGTGAGAAAGCTAAAGCTTTTGCTGCATTTATACCTGTTAATAAAGCTCCTACTAATCCTGGTCCTTCTGTCACTGCAATAGCTGAAATATCATCAAACGAAAGCTCGGCTTGTTTCATTGCTTCTTCAAATACAATGGTTAATTGCTCAACATGATGTCTAGATGCGATTTCCGGGACCACACCACCAAATCGCTTATGACTCTCAATTTGAGATGCTACAACATTCGCTACAATCTCTCGTCCATTTTTCACAATGGCTGCTGCGGTTTCATCACAGCTTGTTTCAATTCCTAATATATATTGATCAGTTTGACTCATACTAAATTCACCCACATTACTAAAGCATCTTCCTGATTATCTGTATAATAATTTTTTCTTATACCACCAGGTTCAAACCCTACTTTTTTATATAAAGATTGAGCAATATGATTAGATACTCTTACCTCTAATGACAATCTTTGTGCCTTCATTTCCCTACTTAATTGCATGGCAAATGTCAACAGAGCTTCACCTATTCTTTTTCCTCTAAATTTAGGATGGACCGCAATATTGGTAATTTGGGCATCATCCATTATCACCCACAAGCCACAGTATCCAATCACTTGTTTCTCATGTTCAACAACTATATATTTCGCGAATAAATTTTGCTCCAACTCATAGTGTAAGGACTCTTTCGTCCATGGTGCCGAAAAGGATTGACATTCTATTTGATAAACTTCGTCAATATCTTCTCTTCGCATTTTTCTAATTGTAAATTGATTTTCCACAGTAGACACCATCTTATTTCTGTTGCTCAAGCCACTTGGCCTCTGCTTCAGCTAATCTGATATAATTTGGTACAAGTTTATGAACATCTGTTGCTTCTCTTTTTATCCCTATTAGACCTAGTTCTGCAGGTCTTGGATTATGTAAAGAAACATTGCCTATTACAGCTCGATCACCGAGCAATTCAATAATGGTATCTTTATGGATATGAACATCATTTCCTAAAAATAAAATACTCTTATCACTCTTATATAGCTGCCCTATCCAATCAGTTAATAGTAAATTTTGATCTTTATGAACCGTCACTAATTCACTATTATCATATTGATATAATCCTGTATAGACTTGTCCTCTTCTTGCATCAAAAACCGGTGAAATAAGTCCGTCAAAATAGCGGCCATTTGCAGCCAAAGTTTCTAAACTAGATACACCTACAATAGGAATCTTTAGAGCCCAAGCCATTGTCTTTGCAATCGATACACCTATACGAACACCCGTGTATGAACCTGGTCCTGTCGCTACAATTATTTTTTCTAAATCCTTCGCTGTAAAGTCACAGTCATGTAGTAGTCTCTCAATAGCAGGCATGGCTCGAACAGAATGATTTTTCTTTATATTTGTTATATACTCACCTATAACCGTTTCTCCATTGACAATGGCAACTCCAAGCACATTATTCGTCGTGTCTATAGCTAATGCATTCATCATTTAACTCCTTACATAGTTCCTCATAATGAGACCCTCTAGGTGTCATTATAATTGTCCTTGTTGTATCATCCACATAAAGAATTTTTATATCTAATCGTTCATTTGGAAGCTGATCTTCAATTAAATGTGCCCACTCTACGACTGTAATACCATTACCATGAAAATACTCATCGAAACCAAGATCTTCATCCGCATCTTCAACACGATATACATCCATGTGATACAAGGGCAATCTACCATCTCTATACTCTTTAATAATTGTAAACGTAGGACTATTTACATTTCGGCCTATCCCTAGCCCCTTTGCTAATGCTTTAGTAAAAGTTGTTTTCCCTGCACCCAAATCTCCCTCAAGAGTAATCACATCATTTTTGTTTAACATCTTCGATAAAGATTGCGCAATAGTTGCAGTATCTTCAGTACTTTTTGTCTTAAATTTAATTTGATCCACTCTGCTCACCTTAACTTTTTTTGAAGTGGTTATACCCTGATTTTTTAAGTTTTATATACTCTTGATTCTTTGATTTTAGCATTACCTCTTTATGGCTGGAATCAACGAAACCTATCTTAGTGACTTTTATCCCTAGTTCATTACAGTCTTTCTTTAATTTTTCCCATGAATCTGGTGAAGTTGTCCCAACTAATTCATAATCCTCTCCACCATATAGGGCCCAATCTTGAAGAAGAGAGGTTGACTGTAATAATAAAAGTTCATCACTTAGTGGAAGATCATCTTCATCTATTGTGATTCCGACGTGACTAGCTTCAGAAATTTCATTTAATTCACTTGCCAATCCATCGCTTATATCATTTAATGATGCTCTTTTTAACTTGCCTATCAATCTTCCTGCCTTCACTTGAGGAACTGGCATCTTATGCTTTTCAGTAAAATACATTTTTAAAGATTCATTATGTAAAGAAGTTTGACCTAATAATATGGCTAGTCCTGCAGCAGAATCCCCAATTGTTCCTGTTACAAAGACGATATCCTCATTCTTAGCATTACTCCTTAGAGTATTTCTACCTTCTTCCACCTCTCCGATGACTATTACAGTAATCACAAGTTTATCTGAGGTAGAAACTGTATCGCCACCTAATAGATCCATTTTGTATTCTTCTGATAGCTTCTTCATTCCCTCATATATTTCAATAAGATCCTCTTCATTCCAATTTGAAGGTACAGCTAGAGAAATAAAATAATACAGAGGTATTGCTGACATAGCAGCAAGATCACTCACATTAACGGCCAGCGCCTTGTACCCTATTTCAAAAGGAGAAGATAGGTTTCTAAGGAAATGAACACCCTCAACCATTGTATCTACACAAACTACTTGATGAAAACCATGGGAAGATTCATATATAGCTGCATCATCACCTATAGCAACTTTTACATTTTGTTGAAAGATACGATCTGGTTTTACCTTATTAATAAAATCAAATTCATCCATTTCGCTCTCCATATTCATAATATTTTACCTATGAAAAAACCTTAGGAGTATTTCCTAAGGAAGTGGTTTTGTCGTAGAAAACTAATAATTAGTTTAACCAAGTTTTACACATTCTATCGTACCATATTAATTCGAAAGGTGGAATTAATATAATTTTTAGTTTGTGTTCAATCTAAAAAAGAGCATAAAAAAAACGAAACATCTATGTTTCGCAAGCAATCAATTATATGGCGGTCCGGACGGGACTCGAACCCGCGACCTCCTGCGTGACAGGCAGGCATTCTAACCAACTGAACTACCGGACCATAATGGTTGCACTTTTCAGCGTCGACAACTTAAATTGGTTGCGGGGACAGGATTTGAACCTGCGACCTTCGGGTTATGAGCCCGACGAGCTACCAGACTGCTCCACCCCGCGATAATAATAATACCTGGCAACGTCCTACTCTCACAGGGGGAAACCCCCAACTACCATCGGCGCTGAAGAGCTTAACTTCCGTGTTCGGCATGGGAACGGGTGTGGCCTCTTCGCCATCATAACCAGATATTATAAAGTTTGAAGGCATATTCCTTCAAAACTAGATAACGATACACAATTCAATTCACTAACTGAGTTTATGCTCTTACTTTGTCCAGCTACAGAAGCCAAATCCTACAGTCATTTCACTCTCTCGGACGAAGTCAAAGAACGACTTCTACTCGATCGCTCCAATGCCCTATGGATTTAAGCGGCTTCTTCCGCTTTTCTATTTAGGTTAAGTCCTCGATCGATTAGTATCAGTCAGCTCCACACGTCACCGCGCTTCCACCTCTGACCTATCAACCTGATCATCTTTCAGGGATCTTACTCACTAATGTGATGGGAAATCTCATCTTGAGGGGGGCTTCATGCTTAGATGCTTTCAGCACTTATCCCTTCCGCACATAGCTACCCAGCTATGCCTTTGGCAAGACAACTGGTACACCAGCGGTGCGTCCATCCCGGTCCTCTCGTACTAAGGACAGCTCCTCTCAAATTTCCTAC
>NZ_JAEK01000040.1 GCF_000518865.1 Bacillus sp. J37
ATGTTATCCGGTATTAGCTCCGGTTTCCCGGAGTTATCCCAATCTTACAGGCAGGTTACCCACGTGTTACTCACCCGTCCGCCGCTAATCTTTGGGAGCAAGCTCCCTCAGATTCGCTCGACTTGCATGTATTAGGCACGCCGCCAGCGTTCGTCCTGAGCCAGGATCAAACTCTCCAATAAAGTGTTTGATATAGCTCTTAAAAAAATGTTGTACTATATAGTACGTTTTTGTTAATCGAAATTAACGTTGGCACGCTTGGTTTTGTTTAGTTTTCAAAGATCATTTGCTTGTCGTTCTCTCAGAAGCGACTTTATTAATATAACACCTTACAAACAGCTTGTCAACATTTTTTCATTGTTGTTTTTTCTGTTTGTTTTCTTGCTCATCACTACCGCAGCAGCGACGTTTAATAATATATCACGATATTTTTGTTACTGCAAGCACATTTTTTATTTTTATTTATTTTTTTAAAAAGATTGATAGTAAACATCTAATTTAGACTGCGGACTATCTAGTTGGTTCTATAATTGTACCAAAAAAGGATACAGAAAACGATCTGTATCCCTTAAGTATGATTATCTATATTTTTAATGCATTCCTTCAACAATAAAGTTCCCATTATTATATTGTTGTTCTAACAATACAATTGATTTAAATCCCTCAACATCATGTATATCAAGCAAAATATTCTTCAATATATAGAACGATCTGATTTCCGGAGGAGTCTCTTCTTTTTTAATCGATTCGTCAAATAATGCAGGAGCCAATTTTATATGTTCCTCACAGTAACTTTTCCACTTTTGTAGGTGGCACTTATTTTCATCTGCTGAAACTTCATATATATGTATTAACTTTTGATAAGCTCGATGAAGAGTAAAAAGACATTTCGAGCGATGGGTCACTTCAATAAGTAATGATTCTGCTAAATAATATTCTTTGGAATCAAAAGCCCAGGCAGCATTCCCTAAAAGGAAACGACAATCGTCTCTCTTGGTTGTTGCCATACTATTCGGATGATCTATATCCTCCCCTTTTATACTTCCCCCAAATGACCACTTTGTACAATTACGGATAAAAGACCTTTCATGCGGGCCTAAGTTATCCCAAAAATCAACTAGTTGTAATTGATGAATGATTCCCCCATACTTCTTTTCTTTTTGCTGAACATTCAAATTCCTACTAAAAGCAGGTTGTTTGAATTGAAAGATATTTTTAATTCCCATATATTCACCTCGTGGACAATTCTGGTGAATTATATGTACTGCCCTGTTGGATAATTACAATAAAACGTTCAGATCTCTCTAATTCTATTTTATAGTTGTTGATTCGTTAATGATGGTGTATAGTTATGTCTAAAATAAATAATACGTTTAAACCACAGGGGGAGCCTTTTTGCTGAGATTGAATGACTTCGATCATTCTAACCCTTTGAACCTGTTAGTTAATACTAGTGTAGGGATGTGGATGATCATCTATAAATGTAATGTTTGGACTACTTATGATCATTCCAACCATTGCTTTTTTTATTTTATTCACAGAAATGAAAGGTTCCCTTTGGTTTAATAAAAAAGTGAGGGAATAGGATTGCAAAGAAATCAGCGTTTAGTATTTTTAATCGAAGTTGCCATGTTAGGGGCTTTAGCATTTTTATTGGATTTATTATCAGGGATCATCGGAAAATTACCACAAGGTGGATCTATTTCATTAGGCATGATACCAGTATTTATTATGGCATATCGATGGGGATTAAAAGGCGGATTATTAACCGGACTTATTTTAGGTTTGTTACAAGCTATTTTTAACCCGTATATTGTTCACCCTGTTCAAGGGTTCCTCGATTATTATTTAGCTTTCACTTTAGTAGGAGCAAGTGGTATATTCTATAAAGCTATACAAAATGCATTAACTAATAAAAATCGAAAAGTAGCCATTTTATTTATAACATTGGGAACCATTTTAGGCGGTATACTTAGAGCAGCTGCACATATCATTGCAGGAGTTTTCTTTTTTGCTTCTTTCGCACCGGAAGGAACACCTGTTTTGATCTACTCGATCGGATACAATGCTTCCTATATGATTCCTACAATAATAGTTTCAGCCATTGTTGCTAGTTTATTATTACTAACAGCTCCACGATTGGTAAATAGAAAATAGTTCATACCTTGGTCTTTGACCAAGGTTTTTGTTTGTCTATTTCAACTATCCCTTATATCTTTTTAAAAAGTTATCATATTCAATCGTTCTCCGGCATGTATTAATAGAAAGACTAGAATGTTATAACGGAGGACAAAAGATGAGTATATCCCTGGCTATTATTCTACTAACTTTATTTCTATCTTTATTTCACTTTTCCTATGGATATAAGGAAGCTATTCGAATTAGTAATGAAGAAGGACCTGTTCACGGTTTGTCTTTAATTATCAGCTTCCCCTTGGGTTTTGTATTTGCTTATCTATGTTCAATTTTTTACTTGCAATAAATTCCAGAGGATGGATCATAGGGTTCGGAACCCTATGATCCATCCTCTTTTCATGCTTAATCACCGTCATTTTTTTAGGGCCTTGTTCATATGTATAAAGAATATAAAAGATCACCTATCTTGGAGGTCATATTGAAAACATTTATCCGGGTCTTAAAGAATTTAATCTATTTTTCACTAGTTTTTTGTGTGCTTTTTGTCATTTCTGTATGCATCCATTTATTTTTCAACATAAAAATTTCTACATCTTACAGCATTATCATGACGCTGGTTTCCTTTTTATTTTTTTGTTTTTGTCTTTATTTAATTTTTTGCCCAAAGAAAGATTTTATATTTATAAACAAAAGAAATGGTATTCTACCGTTTATTTTGCTAACCATTAGTACGACTTTTTTATCTATCTATTTTTTATCCATCAATCTTATGATTGCAACAGAGCTTGGAGAAAACCTGACTATTGAAGAAAAATACCAATTATATCTGATTCCTTTTCAAAAGAAAACCGTCACGCTGGCTGATTATCGAGAGATGAAGGAAGATAAATTGACGTCTACATATGGTCATGTAGATATTTATCATGATCCGGAAGAAATCGAATTAATTCCTATAATTGAAGATTCACTTGATAAAGCTGATAAACTTACAACGGCGATTTTCGGAGAGGTGAAAGATAATCAAATTGATTTAATCCTTCATTCCTCAACTCAAGAATTATATGAAAAAACATCATTAATTGAAACAATGGGATATTTTGATGATCCAAACAACATAATAGGTATCGCCATTACAGACAAATCAAACATCCTCGCTGATCAGATGCCTCAATCTTTTTATTTTCAAAGTACACTTCTACATGAATATACACATTATCGTTTACAAGCATTTATCAAACAACAAGGCCTCTATGTATATAGAATTCCTTTATGGTTTCATGAAGGTGTTGCAGAATACGTCGGAATGTATAATGTAGCCCATAGATATTATCCTTTTCAAGAGGTTGAATTTGTAAATCTTGATAGCCACCAAGATTGGGAAAAGTATCGATTAGAGGAGTATGATGTTTATTTACAGAGTTATTATGGAATTAAATATCTTGTTGATCAATATGGAGAAACTATGATCAAAACAATTGTTATCGAAACAGCAAAGGAAAATAATTTTGATAAAGGATTTTTGAAAGCAACCGGGATAACAATTGATGAGTTACAAGAACTGTATGTCAAAGATGCAAAACAATCCTATACAGAATAAAGCCTCCAATTTACTAATTGGAAGGCTTTATTTCTTTTTGCATCACTTTTAATATTTTCCTCTCAAACACATAGAAAATGATACCTAACATAATGATTATTCCTCCTATAACCTGCGGAAGAATCATTTTTTCTCCTAATATATAATATGCAAGAATAATAGATCCTACCGGTTCAAAGAGAATCATGACTGAGATGGTATTCGTACTTACCCACTTTAAAGACCAATTAAAAAGCGAATGACCTAAGAGAGTTGCAACAACTGCTAATAACAGAAAATACAGCCAATCTTCCTTTGGGTAAGGCCCTAATGGATATTGCAATAAAAGACAATAGCATAATAGAGTAATTGAGCTTATTCCATATACAATAAACGTGTATAAAGTTAAAGAATGACGTTTTCGTATTCCTTGCCCAAATAAAAGATATGCCGTAATCATCGCACATGCCGCTAATGCCAATAAATCTCCGATTAATGCAATACCGCTTATTTTAAAATCTCCCCAGCTGATTATCACACTTCCAGTTATAGCGATCAATCCACTAATAATGGCCACAAAGGACACTTTTTCTTTAAAAAACAGAAAAGTACCGATAAATGCAAACAAAGGCTGAAGGGTCACTAATACAACTGAACTAGCCACAGATGTGTAATTTAACGATTCAAACCATAGGATAAAATGAAAGGCTAATAATACGCCTGCGATTGTTGAATAGATCCAGTCCTTTTTTGAGAGATTTTTCATTTCAGAGAAATGTCTTAAGAAGAAGATTGGCGCAATAAGAACAGTTGAAAACAACAGCCGATAAAAAGCAATAACAGGAGCTGGAGCAGTTGCTAACTTTACAAAAATGGCTGATGTAGAAACAGCAATAACCCCAACAATTAAAGCAGCATAAGGTAGAAATCGTGGTGATGATTCCACTTGTTTTCCTCCAATCTTTCACGATAAAAAGCTTTCAACATTTTAACACGAAAGATTGGGTTGCAGCATGAAAGTTTTTGTAAAAGCAAAAATTTAGAAGAGGATGACTATATGATAAAGTCATCCTCTTCCATTTATTTATGTGAATGGTCTCCTTTGTGATGCCTTTCTTGATGTCTCATAAAGTGTAAATCCCGATTTTCATCATCAAAAGGAAATAGCTTTTGTTTTTTGGCTTCT
Source organism: Bacillus sp. J37 (assembly GCF_000518865.1). Lineage (GTDB taxonomy): Bacteria > Bacillota > Bacilli > Bacillales > Bacillaceae > Metabacillus. The sequence continues at coordinate 4,899 of NZ_JAEK01000040.1, forward strand.
TCTTTGTAATTAACGAAAATATCCTCCAAAATTTCCTGGGTTGATTTATTTTTCACATCAATCCCCAGCTTTTCCGCAGTTTGCAGGGTCTTCTTATCGATAACTTCGCGGGCAATTTCTTTTAATTCCTTACCATCTGTATTAATTCCTAATTCCTTTGCAGCGTTCATAACACTGACTTCAAATATCTCTCTACTTATGTCGTCTAATGATTTACCCCCTGTATCAATATTGAGTTCTTTTGCCTTATTCATAATGAGAGTTTCTCGGATTTCATCTGCGATTTCTTTCATTTCTTTTCCATCTGTTTTAATCCCTAATTCTTTTGCTTTGTTTAAAATATGTAATTCTCTAATTTCCTTTGCAATTTCTTCAATCTTTTTTCCTTCCGTTTTAATTCCCAGCTCTTTTGCTTTTTCTAAAATTTTTGCCTCATGAACTTCGCGAGCTAAAACCTCTGTATCTTTTCCTTCTGTTTCTATCCCTAATTCTTCCGCACGCTTTTTAATGATTTCCGGATTCATTTGATGTCTTTTATGATGAAACTCTTCCTTATCAAGACCTATATCCATAACTGCGGGTTTATCTTTAGTACTATTTTCTGCGAACGTATGATTTACACCTATTAAACTTAACGTTAAAACACCGGCAGACACCAATATACCCAATTTCCTATTCATGTTTCACTACCTCCTAAATTTTTGTTACACTTTATTTCCAAATGTGACCTTCTCCATTTATAGTCTCCAATATTCTTAAAATAATTGTTAAAAATATGTTTCATTTTTTCGACATTACCTAAAATGGTGTGTACACTTGGGCATAACATATATAATGTGAAATAGATAACATGTTTACAACTAGATAATTGTTAACTAGTCATTAGGAGTGAAATTAGTGAAAACGGTTCTCGTTATAGGTGGCGGCATTACTGGTCTTACTGCCATGTATTATTTACAAAAATATAAAAATGAACAAAAACTGGACTTACAACTTATTCTTGTTGAGCAAAGCAAGCAATTAGGTGGAAAAATTCGATCAGTTCACCATGAAGACTTTATAATGGAAACGGGTGCGGACTCAATTGTTGTACGAAACGAAGGTGTTATGCCGCTAATTAAAGAGTTACAAATGGAAGATGAAATTGTATACAATGAAACTGGTATTTCCTATATCTATACAAAAAATGAACTAAAGCCAATTCCTGCAGATTCCGTTTTTGGAATTCCTACTAGCATAAAATCATTATTCAGAAGTACATTGATCTCTCCGAAAGGAAAAATGGTGGCATTAAAGGACTTTGTCACAAAAAACAAACACTTCACAAGTGAGGATTCCGTCGGAGAATTTCTTGAGGCTTTTTTAGGAAAAGAAATCGTAGAAAATCAAATATCACCAGTTCTTTCGGGTGTTTATTCCGGTAAACTTACTAAACTTACCATGGCTTCTACCCTTCCCTATCTACTGGAATATAAAAATCAGTACGGAAGTATTATCCGCGGAATGTCTGAAAACAAAGCTAAATTCCAATCATCTAGTAATAAAAAATTTGTTTCTTTTAAAGGTGGACTTGGAGCAATCATTGATACACTTGAAAAACAATTAACAGATGTAGACATCCTCACAGGAGTAAAGTCAAACAGCATAAAGCATATTGAGAACAAATATGAAGTTACATTGGATAATCATGATACAATCTCAGCAGATTTTGTTGTTTTAGCAACACCTCATGATGTAGCACAGAAAGTTTTAGACACTACTGAACTAGATCAAGAATTTAATAAATTAAAGAACTCATCACTTACTAGTGTTTATCTTGGCTTCGATATTCCGGATGATAAACTTCCTGCCAACGGCACCGGTTTTATCGTAACAGAAAATAGTGATCTTCATTGTGATGCTTGTACATGGACAAGCAGGAAATGGACACATACGTCCTCAAAGAGAAAACTCCTAGTTCGCCTATTTTATAAGAGCTCAAATCCTTTTTATGAAACATTAAAGAAAATGAGTGAGCAGGAAATGATCCAAACAGCGTTAACAGATATTGACAATAGTCTTGGAATTACCGCTCAACCGATCACTGTTGAAGTAACGAACTGGGACAATTTAATGCCTAACTACCATCTAGAGCATAATCTTGCAGTGACCTCACTAAGTGAAAAAATGAGTAAAACGTTCCCAAATCTTTTTATCGCTGGTGCCTCTTATTTTGGAGTAGGTATTGGAGCATGTATCAAGAATGGAAAACAGACAGCAGAAAAAATTGTTGATTTTTTATAAGAAAAAGCAGTGTAATCACTATCGATCACACTGCTTTTTCTTATATGGAGCCTCTGTAAACTTGACCTACCATGCCTTTTTCTTTTGTTTTCACTTTAAAAAGTCCGCCAGCTTGAGGATTTAAAGCTAACTCTTCTTCAGTTAAGCCTTGCCTAGCTGTTGTAATAAACAACTCATCTAAATCCTTTCCTCCAAATGTACATGATGTAACATTTGATGCTGGAACATACACTTCATCTAATTGTTTTCCACTATGGGGATTCCATCGCGTCACCCTGGAACCTCCCCAATGCGCAACCCATATCATTCCTTCCTGATCAATTGTCATTCCATCCGGGGAACCCATTCCATTTGGGATTTGCACGGCTGTTTCTTTATAAACGATATCTCCTGTTTGTTGATCATAACGATAGGTTGATACTTCACCTGTAGGAGTATCAATGTAGTACATATATTTTTGATCAGGACTCCATGCCAATCCATTTGAAATGGTGACAGGTGAAATCATTCTTTTCAATTGTCCTTTAAGATCTACACGATATAACGAGCCCATACCTTTTTTAGCACCAACATCCATTGTTCCTATATACAAACGTCCAGAAGGATCACACTTTCCATCATTAAACCGATTATGTGGTAAATCCTTTTCCGGATCACCAATTAAGGTCAATTCGTTCGTTTCTAAATCAAAAAGATGGATGCCATTTTGAAGACCTACTACCAATCGGCCATCTTCCGCCGGTATGACTGCACCAATATAATGTTCTAACTGAAACGTGTCATTATGATGGTTTTCAGGATTGTAACGATGTAGCTTTTTACTAATAATATCAATCCAATATAGAACATGTCCGTCCCAATGGGGCCCTTCTCCTAACATTGCCTTTTCGTCAATAACTAGTTCTGCTTGATATGCCATACTTCTTCCTCCCCCTCGCATTACCTTTCATCATTCCATAAAAATAACGAGAATCCTTCTTTCTTATAATGAAACTGAATCGACTTGGCTGAATTGACTTTCATATAAGTCCGAATAAAAGCCTCCTGCCGCTAAAAGCTCTTCATGAGTTCCTTTTTCAATAATATTACCTTGATTCATAACTAGAATGAGGTCTGCATCCCGAATCGTAGACAAACGGTGCGCAATAACAAAACTTGTTCTACCTTTTAATAGATTGTTCATCGCCTTTTGAATGTTCATTTCTGTTCTTGTATCAACACTGCTCGTTGCTTCATCAAGTATAAGAATTTTTGGATTAGCGATAATTGCTCGAGCAATCGTAAGAAGCTGACGTTGTCCTTGAGAAAAATTTGTCGCATCCTCCCCAAGCATCGTGTCATAACCGTCAGGAAGTGTACGAATGAAATCATCTGCATAGGCATTTTTTGCTGCATCTTCAATTTCTTGATCTGTTGCCTCCTTATTTCCATAAGCAATATTTTCACGTATCGTGCCATAAAATAGCCATGTATCCTGTAAAACCATTGCAAACAAACTTCGAACCTGCTCCCTGCTCATATCTGATAAACTAACACCATCAACCTTTATTGATCCTTTATCTAGCTCATAAAATCGCATTAATAAATTGACAATCGTTGTTTTTCCCGCCCCTGTTGGCCCAACAATTGCCACTGTCTGGCCTTCATTTACTTCCAGACTAACATCATGAATGATTGGATGGCTTTTATCATATCCGAATTGAATATGTTCGAACTCTATATGTCCCCGAAGTGAAGATACTTGAAGTGAAGCATCTTTTTCTTCTTTCTCCTCTTCTTCATCTAATAAAATAAACACGCGCTCAGCAGAAGCAATCGCAACCTGTATCATATTGGCAATCCCTGCTACCTGTGCCAATGGGTGTGAAATTTGCTGAGTGTATTGAATAAATGCTTGAACATCACCAACACGGATGCTTCCATTTAATACGAGTAATCCACCAGATATCGCGACAATTATAAATCCCAGGTTTCCGACAAACCCCATTAACGGCATCATGAGACCAGAAATAAATTGGGCTCTCCAGCTTGAGTCATAAAGTTGATCATTAATTTTATCGAATGTTTCGATCGACTTCTCCTCACGCCCAAATGCTTTTATGACTTGATGTCCCGTGAACATTTCTTCTATATGTCCATTTATATTCCCAAGTTCCTCTTGTTGTTTAACGAAATGTTTTTGAGAAAATTTTGTTATAAAACCTGCCACAAATAAACTTAAAGGAATTGTCACTACTACAACTAAAGTTAGCACTGGGCTTATAACAAGCATCATGATGATAATCCCGAGAATGGAGATAACAGAGTTAATCACTTGTGTGAGTGCTTGTTGTAATGAGTTGTTGATATTGTCGATATCATTTACAGCTCTACTTAATAAGTCACCATGTGAATGTTGATCAAAATACTTAAGAGGAAGCCGGGATAATTTCTCATTTACTTCCTTCCTCAATTGAGCAACCGTTCTCTGTGAAATGGACGCCATAACATATTGCTGTAAATACGAAAACAAAGATGAAAATAAGTATAAACAAATAAGAAGCAACAAAATTCTTGCAATATAGTCAAAATCAACAGATGTTCCCATGCTAAAGCTATCAAATATAGATGAAGTTGCGTCACCTAAAAGCTTTGGACTAATAACATTGAACAGTGTTGAAAAAATCGCTGCAATCGTGACAACAATCAGGCGGTTTTTCCAAGGCTTTAAGTAACCTAGCAGTCTTTTAAATGTTTTCTTAAAGTCCTTTGGCTTCTCAGTAGCCATCATTCCATGTCCATGGGGACGACCGCCTCTCATAGGATGTCCTCCGCTTTGGTTTTTCTCACTCATGCACTCACCTCCCCATTCTGTTGAGAAGCAACAATTTCCTGATAAATTTTATTAGTTTCCAGCAATTCCGCATGTGTCCCAATACCTGCAACTTCTCCTTCATTTAACACGATAATTTTCTCAGCATCTTTTACCGTATTCACACGCTGAGCAACAATGATCAATGTCGCTTCAGCTGTTTTAGATTTTAGGGCATCTCTTAGGATACGATCTGTTTTATAATCTAAGGCAGAGAAGCTATCGTCAAACAAATAAATTTGAGGTCTTCTGATAAGGGAACGCGCAATTGATAACCTTTGCTTTTGTCCGCCCGAAAGGTTTACACCCGCTTGTTCAAGTGTACTATGTATCCCTTTTTCTCTCTTTTCTACAAAGTCAATTGCTTGTGCGGTTTTTAATGCTTCATAGATTTCCTCTTCGGTTGCATCTTCTTTTCCAAATGCAATATTTTCAAAAATAGTTCCACTAAATAATGTTGCCTTCTGAGGAACATAACCAATTTTGTTTCGAAGAGTACTTTGCTTCATGTTTTTTATATCCTGCCCATCTATTAAAATCTCTCCACTTTCCACATCATAAAAACGGGGAATTAACTGAAGAACTGTCGTTTTGCCGGAACCGGTACTTCCTATGATGGCTGTGGTTTCTCCTGGCATCGCAGTAAAAGAGATTTTTTTAAGGACAGGCTTTTCCGCCCCTTCATAACGAAACGTCACATCTTTAAATTCAATCCTCCCATGATTTTGTTCAGGTAACATTTCTTGGACTGGATCTGTTATCATCGGTTTCGCCTGTAATACTTCACTTAAACGTTTAGCGGAAACTTGTGCACGCGGAATCATAATGAAGGCCATTGATAACATAATAAGCGACATTAAAATCATGGCTGCATATTGAATAAATGCCAGTAAATTCCCTACCTGCATTTCTCCTTGATCGATCCTATTCGCGCCAAACCACACAATCGCAATATTGGTAAAGTTCATGATGATCAACATAATCGGAAACATAAACGCCATTAGCTTACCAACTTTAATTCCAGTATCTCGAAAATCATCATTCGCTTGGTTAAAGCGTGTTCTTTCATGCTCAACACGGTTAAAAGCCCGAACAACACGAACTCCTGTTAGCGCTTCCCTTAAAATCAGTGTTAAACGATCTGTTTTCTTTTGCATAGCCGAAAATAACGGAATCGCTTTTCGGGCCACAATAAAAATAACAAGCGCCAAGATAGGTAAAGCAACCAGAAATACAAGTGATAATGTACGATCACGAGACACCGCCAAAATCACTCCACCAACTAACATTAACGGTGCCCTTGTCATCATTCTCTGCATCATATTAATCACATCCTGAACAACCTTCACATCATTTGTTGTTCTCGTAATAAGTGATGCAGAACCAAACTTTTCATATTCCTCAAGAGAGAAATGCTCAATATGAACGAATAAATGTCTTCTCATATCACGACCAAACCCAAGTGATACCTTTGAAGCAAAATAACTTACCCCTACCATTAAAATAATCGCCATAAGAGAGCAAACTAACATCCATCCCCCGGTTTGCAGAATAAAAGATACATCAGAGTTGACGATTCCTACGTCTACAATCTCAGCCATCAAAGTTGGCAAATAAAGCTCAAATAGTATTGCAACTAACGAAAACAAAAGAACAAGAAAAAGCTGCTTTCTATAAGGCTTTAAATATTTTATCATTTCTATCATTCGGTCACCTCATTGCACATTTTTATACTATGACCATTATAATATAGGTCTTATAGTTAACCTAATGAAATGTTAGATTTGACCAAAGGCTTTCTAGTTTAAAATTCTCATTAAGTGGTAAAAGACTAGTATGGTTGATTTTTACTAATAAGGAGAAAGGTGTGGTTTTAATGCCATGGAACAAAAGTGATTATCCTCCCTCTATGAAAAATCTAACGGAATCAACTAGAACAAAAGCAATTGAAATTGCTAATGCTCTTTTAGAAGAAGGCTATGAAGAAGGAAGAGCCATTAGCATTGCTATTTCTAAAGCAAAAGAAGTGACGAACTCTATAGATTCATCCGAAAATGACGTAACCTATCACTTGGTCCCTCATAGTGGAGAATGGGCCATAAAGAAAGAAAACTCCAGAAGGGTAACCGAGGTGTTTCAAACAAAAAACGAGGCATTAGTAAAAGGGAATAAACTCATAAAAAAGAATAATAATGCTAGACTTATTGTTCATAAAAAAGATGGAACGATTGAGAGAGTAAGTTGAAAGCTTCAGAGAAAATAGCGGATTTGTTTAACAAAACCGCTATTTTTTTCTTGTCAATTTGCCTGAAGGCGTGTACAATACTGCTATATTCATTTTTGCGGGGCATTAGCTCAGCTGGGAGAGCGCTACGCTGGCAGCGTAGAGGTCAGGGGTTCGAGCCCCCTATGCTCCATCATAAAAAACCCTTGATAATCAAGGGTTTTTCTTATGTATTCAATTCTGTAAAAAGGCCTGTATTCACCCTGTTGTTGACAAACTCAGTTTTTCCATCTAAAATACTCCTTTAATTCATACAAAAGAGTGTCCAGAAAGTTTCAATTCAATTTACATATCATAAAAAGCGCCATTCTTTTCCAAGAATAGCGCTCGATTGTTGATAATCGTCATCTTCTTGGTAAGAGTATGAGAAAAAACACTCAATCATTGATGAATAGATTTTGTAAAACTAAGTCCACTTGAACTTGAAATGGCAGCTGAAACTTTTTCTGCAATTACTCGTCCACTTTCTGACAAATATAGTACCTCAATTCCCCTTGGGTCTTCTGTCCTACTTGCAGCATTAAAATCTACTAAGTCACGCATCCTTGAATTATGATAGTTTACAATGCTATTAACGTTCTCACTTTGAGTTTGTGAGATGTCATCATGGTACTGAACAACTTCAGCTCCGCAATCTCGTAAGTAAGTTGCAGTCTGAGGCACTACCTTACGTGCTTCATTTACTTCATCAATAACTACTTGCCCCTCTTATATATAATCCATGCCCACTTGAAATTACGATATTCATAGTTTACCATCCTCTCCTTATGTTTCATATTGCAAATAGGAACATAATTATTTCAATTACTATTATTCTTCCACAAAAAACTTATTGTAAATATTTAACTCACCGATTAATATTAGTCTGTAAGTTACATATAAAAATAAGAAAGAAGGACTAGTAATTAAAAAAAATAATTACACTTTTAACTTCTCTTGCTCTTGCAACTACATTATTAATCCCACAATCAACTGAAGCTGCAACAAAAACAATGAAAGTATATTTTATCAATGTTGGACAGGGTGATGCTACTTACATTAAGATGCCAGGTGGTGAGGATGTTTTAATCGATGGTGGTAGACAAGGTCAAGGCGATGAGGTTGTTGCATTCTTAAAGAGTAAAAAAGTAGACGATATTGAGATTATGATCGCTACTCATCCAGATGCTGATCATATTGGTGGTTTAGATGAAGTTCTAAAGGCATATAAAGTTGAAACTATTTATGCACCTAAAGTTTCACATACAACTGAAGCTTATAAGAACTTCCTGAAAGCTGTAAAAAATGAGAAACGTACAATTAAAACGGCAAAAGCTGGTGTAAAATTGGCTGTTAAAGGTGTTACTGCTAAATTTGTAGGCCCTGTTAAAGATTATGAAAAAAGTGATTTAAACAACTGGAGCGCTGTTCTTCATATAACTTATAACAAAAATAAGTTCTTATTTACCGGTGATGCTGAAAAAGCTTCTGAAGCTGATATGGTTAAAGCCAAACAAACATTACAGGCTGATGTAATTAAAGTTGGCCATCATGGAGCTAAAACCTCATCTAATACAGACTTCTTTAAAGTAGTTAAGCCAAAATATGCCGTAATAAGTGTTGGTAAAAACTCTTATGGCCACCCTACAAAAGATGTATTGAATCGTTTTAAAGGGGTAAAAGCTTCTGTATACAGAACAGATAAAAATGGTAATGTAAGTATTAGTTCTACTGGCACAAAAATCACAGTATCGGTACAGAAAAAATGAGAAAAGTTAGTGGAATAATTGACCGTTTTGAAGGAAATTTTGCAGTAGTTGAAATTAATGGAGTAACAAAGGATATTAATAAATCTCTATTCCCAAAGGAAGCCACAGTTGGTGATGTTATTGAATTTGATGGGGAAAAAGTAACTATATTAAAGAATGAGACAGAAAAACTAAGAAAAGAAATAGAAGATTTGATGAATGATGTATGGGAAGATTAATAATAAGCCCCTCCAATGGAAGGGCTATATAATTACTTAAACATTTTTTGATAAGAATTTCGCTTTCTTATCCCCCCAACCACGTTCATATAGCCAGTTGCTAAAGTCACGTTGCATTTCTGAAGACAATCCTGTTAAAGCTGTTGGATTACCTTTATTAAAATTAAAAGTAACCACTGCATACCATTTTTTCCAACAAAAAACTCAGCTAACTCTTTAAGCATTTAAGGGTTTAATCCACCAGTTTGAATTCGCACTCGTTCCTTTTCTTTCTCCAATGAAATTGATACTATAGGCTGTTGTGCAATTATTAAGTTTTTTCCAGTAATTGATTTAGCAATCGCCTTGCATATTTCTTCAAAGTGCTCTTGGTACAATTTAACATCATTTTTTGAATCTACAAAACAAACTTAAATTAAAATTGCTGTTTTTTCAGTCCCGTTTAAAAATCCAAGATTAGTTCTTTTTTTGCACCACGATTTTTTAACCCACTTACTTTTGAGATTGCAGCTGCTACTTTTTCCGCAATTACCTTTCCAGCTTCTGAAACATAAAGGACTTCCACACCACGTGGATTATTCGTTTTACTTGCTACTTAAGATGAACAGATACATCTAAATCACGTTTTTTACTATTATGATGTTTAACGATACGGTTTACATTATCGTCTTGGTTTTTTGAAGAATTATCGTGGTACTCGTAAATCTTACAATCTAATCCTTTTAAATAATCAACAACTTTACTAACAATTTTTCTCGCTTCGATGACTTCATTTATATATGAGTTTGCTCCACTAACATACTTTCCATGACCTGAAGATATAACGATATTCATTGTTCTTCCTCTCCTTTACTAAAAATAAAAAGCCACCAATGCGATAGCTTTATTTTTTCATTTCACCTTGAGCCCTCTATGCTCCACTTGATTTCAAGCCATTCTTAAACAATTAGGAATGGTTTTTTTCTATAGTGAGAAATGATAGAAGAAAACCTCACTGACTAAAGGGGATTTTATACCTATTTGCTTTTCCAAATATTATCTGTTATGATGAAGTAGAATTATTTTTGTTCGGTCTGTAAGGAAAAGAAGTATTTAAACTTTTCGCCTTTGATATCTAATTGAACAACTATAGTAATAAATTGTGGAATGGATCCACACAGGAGGCAACAATTATGCAACAAGGTACAGTAAAATGGTTTAACGCAGATAAAGGTTTCGGTTTCATCGAAGTTGAAGGTGGAGATGATGTATTCGTACATTTCTCAGCTATCCAAGGCGAAGGATTTAAATCTTTAGAAGAAGGCCAAAAAGTGACATTTGACACTGAGCAAGGTCAACGCGGTCTTCAAGCAACTAACGTTAATAAAGCATAATTACTGAGGGCTCCATTATGGAGTCCTTTTTTTATTTGTATAAAAAGTAAAAAACCCCATTCATTACTGAATGGGGTGAGGACAAAACAATGTAAAAAGGTATTAAATGGTTAGCTTAAGCATAACACACTACATGCAGAATACCTAATATTATTAAAAAATAATTAACATTTACCTTAATCTAGATAATCATGCATCCTGATATTTGATGATATATGAAGATCTTTGTTGATAATCATAAATCACCTTAGTCGAAACTTGATGATAAAAAACCACGCCCTATCACATCACTCATCAATGAAAAAGAAGAAGGTCAACACCATCCTCTCTACATACTTTGATTCATTTCTTCTTTCCTCCCCATATGCTTCTTCTCAGTCTCAGACACAACCAAAGCACATGCCGCATCCCCAGTAATATTAACTGCCGTACGAGCCATATCTAACAAACGGTCAATTCCTAATATTAACCCAATACCAGCAACAGGTAATCCTACAGAACTAAATACCATCGCTAATAAAATTAAACCTACACCAGGGACTCCAGCTGTACCGATACTTGCGAGCACAGCCGTTAATACAACCGTTACTAACTCGATCATGGTTAAATTCACACCATAAACTTGTGCAATAAAAATGGTTGCTACTCCTTGCATAATGGCTGTTCCATCCATGTTTATGGTAGCTCCAAGGGGTTGAACAAAACTGCTTATTGACTTAGGAATGCTCAACTCTTTTTGTGCTGTGTCCATTGAGACTGGTAATGTTGCGTTACTACTGGAAGTACTAAAGGCAACACTCATGGCAGGAGAAAACTTTTTAAAGAATATGAATGGATTATATTTTGCTAAGAAGAAAACAGCTGAACCATATGTGACGATGGAATGGATAAGAAGGGCTAAAACGACGACAATCATGTATAATCCCATTGCTTTAATTGCTGATAAACCTTGACTTCCTACAGCTGTTGCAATTAAACCGAATGTTCCGTATGGCGCAAACTTCATAACAATATTCACCAAATACATCATGAGGTTATTTCCCTGCTCCACTACTGTAAGCAAAGCTTCTGCTTTCTTACCTAGCATAGCTATACTAAATCCAACAAAGATGGAAAACGCTATAATTTGGAGCATATTGCCTTCAGCAAATGCTTGAATTGGATTAGATGGGATGATGTTCAGTAATGTTTCTCCAGTTGATGGTGCTTTTTCTGCTTCGAATGAAACTCCTTCTGTATTAAAGTTTCCTACATGACCAGGTTGAATGATCATAGCAAGGAATAAACCAATAATGATCGCAATTGCTGTTGTCACTAAAAAGAAAGATATCGTTTTAAAGCCAATTCTTCCAAGCTTTTTAGGATCACCTAAACCTGCAACACCAAGTGTAATGGAAAAAAAGACAATAGGTACAACGAGCATATTAATTAAATTTAAAAATATTTGTCCTAGCGGAGTAAATAAATAGGTATCAAGGACTTTAAAAACATCAGGAGATACAATGTTTAAAACCAGACCTACAACGGCACCTACGATTAAACCTATAATTATTTTTGTTGCCAGCCTCAAGCTAACCACCTCACTTTCTAAAATTTATGTTTTATTTCCCTAATTTATCATGATAAAAACCTATTTTTTAAGATTATATTAACCCTTCAAAATTGTATAAAACACGACATAAAAAATAGCTGATCAATAATGATCAGCTCTATCCGTAAAATAATAGTTATTTACCTTGTGCCAATATACTCTCCGCCTGTTGCCTGAATTGTTTTGCGGCTTCTTCCGGCTTTAGAACTCTATATGCTATTTGATCAGCTGTGTTTTTTAATAGATTTATTACTTCTGCTGCTTTGGTCGGATCTGGTCCATTATATGGGGAACTATGTTCTCCAGCCCAAGCTACATAGTTGAATACTTGCTTTTGTGCAGGTGATAACAATGGCAATAATGCTTCCTGAACTTTTGGAGATCCAGGAACACCTCTGTTACCAATCTCTAATCCTTAGGGAGTTTTGCATGATAACATTATGTCATTGATTGATAAGCTAATAAATCTTCTACATTTATTGACCGCTTTTGTTTGACTGACTTCCAAACAGCTTCCCCTGTTGTAACGGCATATGCACCATCCTCACTACCTGATAAAATCTTGTAAGGGCGGAATGGGTCAACTCCTAAAAAGATATCTTCTTGCATAATTGGGTCTCCTCCACCATGTCCACCTGTACGTTCTACAACGTGAATGGTTTCCTTTGATCCAAAAAGTGGATAATAATCAATAACTTGAGTTGGAGTTGGAAATGGCACCCTTGATGGCGCGTGATATTCCATTGTTTCAATTCTGCCTTTCGTCCCATTTATCGCAAGTCTGTATCCTTCATACGGTAAGGAGAAATTAATGGAATAACTAAGCAAAGCTCCTTGGTCATATTTCACTGTTGCTGTATACGTATCTTCAATCTCGATTGATGAATCAAAAATGCACTGGTCTGTTCGATAATTTGTGTATGCATTCTTCCGCTTCATATCAGAGCTTATATGATCATCCTGTACACTGGCACTGTTGCTTCTTGTATTCCATCGCATATAATAAGAGCAGTTTGAACTTACATCACAAGTAAAGCAAAAACGTCCATCTTCCTGCTTTGGATTAAATGGACTTTCTTCACCATAATAGTTTCTGGCGCCAAAGGAAAAAACTTCTACAGGCTTCTGATCCAGCCACCAATTGACGAGATCAAAGTGGTGGGAGCTTTTGTGAATGGACAGACCTCCTGAAAGTTCCCTTTGGCGATTCCATCGTTGAAAATAACTAGAACCATGGTAGGTGTCAATGTACCAGTTTAAATCAACAGACGTTATTTTCCCTAGCTTTCCTTCTAATATCATCTCTTTTATTTTCGTATGATATGGATTGTATCTATAATTAAAAGTAACAGTAACGGTTCCTTTACTTTTTTCTTCTGCATCAATAATTTTTCGGCAATCTGCTGCTGTTGTTGCCATTGGCTTCTCCGTAATAACATCTAAGTCGTGTTCCAAAGCTTTTACAATATACTCTACATGCGTGTCATCTCTGCTTGCTACGATAATTACATTTGGTCGTGTTTCTGTAATCATCCGTTCAAATTCCCCATTATGAAAGGTCGGGACGTTCACTGTTTCTGGAACTAAATTTCGACATACATCAAATCGCTTGTCATCAAAATCCAGCATTCCTACCAAGCTACAAGTCTCAGAGAATGTTTTAAATATAGGCTTAATAAACATATCAATCGCCCGATTACTAACACCACACACTGCAAACCTTTTCAACCTAAATTCCCCCTTAATATTCATAAAAGCATGATAGTTTTATAACTAATACTCACACAATGAATGAAACCGCTGTCTTTTTTAAGAAACACTCAGGACTTTTATGATATATTCTTCATTATAAAGGGATAATAAGGACTGTTTCCTTACACTTATCAGATAAAAATCTATAAAAATCAGGTTTTTTTGCATGAATTAAGAAATAAAGCACCTAACCGTATTAGAAAATAGGTAGGCGCTTTGAGTCATTCTTATTCTATTAGCTTTTTTTACACACTAATTGCCGGTCATCGATCTCGTAGATACAATCCGCCACTCGATCAATAAACATATGATCATGTGACACAAGAATAACAGTACCTTCATATGCCTTTAAAAATTTCTCTAATGCTTCGATACAATAAACATCTAAAAAGTTAGTTGGTTCATCTAATACCAGCACATTATACCTTCCTAAAAATAACTGACACAATTCAAGGCGAATGGCTTCACCACCACTTAAATTTTGCGCATTCTTCTTCAAGTCAGTTCCAGTAAAATTCATAGAATGCAAGACAGAGCGAATTTTACTTTCTTCGTAGTCACTTCTTTGTTTCATATATTCGGTTTCACTTTTACCAAATTGATAAGCCATTTGATCATAAACACCGATTACGGCTTTAGGAGAGATCACCATCCCCTCTCCCTGCTTTATGATATGTTGGAGAAGAGTGGTTTTTCCTGAGCCATTTCTCCCTTTAATCACAATAATTTGTCCTAACGAAAATTGGAAGCTGGTTTCATGAAGAAGTGTTCTTTCTCCAGCTTTTATTGTGACCCGTTCACCCATAATCGGATATTTATTGTGCATGCTAAGAGCTGGTGGTTGATGAAAGCGAATTGGTTGTTCACTCTTTGGCGCTTCAACCTTTTTTAATTGTTCAACCCTTTGTTCAATGGCTTTTGCTGCACGCTGAACTGCTTTTTGGCCCGTGTCTTTTGACTTTGTCATAAACATTTTATTTGCTTTTGCCTTCGTTTCTTTTTTTGATATATGCCCATTGGCTTGTGTGATTTTATCTGCCTTTTTCATTTTTTCATCGGCAGCCTTTAATAATCTTGTTTTTTCCTTTACATATTTCTCGTGTTGCTCTTGGTGCTGCTTTCGTTCCAGCTCTTTTTGTGAAATGTAGTCTGAGTAGTTTCCTGTGTATTCTTTCACAGACCCATCGTCAATTTCCCAAATTTTTGTTACAAGTTTATCTAAAACATATCGATCATGACTTACAAGCACAAGTGCTCCATAATAATAGGTCAGTTCGTCGATAAAAAATTGTTTTCCTTCTTCATCAAGATGTGTTGTTGGTTCGTCAATTAACAACCCTTCATGATAGGTTGAAAATAGTTGCGCTAATTTTAGCCTTGTTTTCTCGCCGCCACTAAAATGTTTAATTTCCGTTTTTGGAATTAATAATTTCCCTCTTAATTCAAAGTCGACATCTTTTTCTACTGGTATTGATAATTGATCAAAATACTCAAAGCTTGCATATTGCTTTACATGACCTTTTTCCGGCTTGATTTGACTATTCATCAGCTTTAGCAGTGTACTTTTTCCTGACCCATTCTTGCCAACAATCCCAATTCGATCAAATTGATGCACAGCTAACCTTGGGATTTGTAACACCAATCGATCTAAATATGAAAGCTCTATATTTTCTAATTCAAGACATACTTTTTCCATCACTTTACTACCTCACTTTTTTTCAAAAATAAAAAATCACAGGTAATCTGCCTGTGATTTTGGGTAAAGGGATGTAGTACGATCCTTATTTAAGACAAGAGTTAGCTGGTAGCATAAGCAATAAACCTTCCTTTTTGATATAAAAGAAGGCTGATTAAACATAAATAAAGAAAGGCAGAACGATCCGCCTTTCTCTCCATTAACACATTTCATACCATTAAAGGGATGAATAATCACCTGATGGTATAAAACATATGTGAAATAAAAAATGAAGATGATTAAAAAAGGACAGACTGATCCCGTTTACCCTGTTCACAGAACAGAGCCTTTGAACGTATTCAATTACTGGTTCAAAGTAGGGAATCGTAGTCTCATCGAATGTGTCATTTTTTAATAATCCTCCTAAATGTAAATTACAACGAATATTATAAAACCCCTCCTAAAAAAAGTCAAATTAACAGCTAAAGTTCAATATTCCACAATCCAAGTCTACCCTTAGCCACAATAAATTGGTCGAGCATTTGCATATTTGTTACTTCCCACGCATAGCCACCTACTTTATAGTCACCAAGGAAATAGTCCGTCTCATTAACGATTCTTCCATCTTCTAAAACAGCCCATGTTTGATTATCTTCCAATATTTTATAACAGTGTTCCAGATTACACTTCGCAATGATCATTCCACTTGGCAGAGTTTCAGCTGTTAAATCGTGTTTCTGTAGCAATGATTGTACTAAAGGATCAAGACAGGCTTTCTTGTCTACCTTTTTGCTAGTATGGATTGCAAGTGGGCCTCTGTAATTCGTTTTCCAAGTCCTCGTTTCGTATTGAGCTTCTCTAAGAGCAAATAGACTTGCCCACGGCTGGATCATGGATAAGACTTTCATAAGCGGCCTCCCTTCGTTTTTCCTTCTGATACTTTGGTCAATTCCACCTTTCCAATTGCAAAGTAAAACGGGGAGGGAAATGGAGGTAGTTTTTTCTTTCTAATATTATTCATTGCATGTTGAAGCCAATTTCGTTCGCAATGTAAACCTGTGAAAAACATATATAACGTATCTTGATCATCTTCTGATTCCCCGTAATGACCACATGGGCTTCCGATTCCATTTTTGTACCAATCCTCACCTTCTTTAGCATCAAGAATTAACAGAGGAGTTTTAGACCAATTAGCCCGATCACCATTAGGTTTTTGTCCTTTTAATAACCACATACCCTGCATCGGGAACGGAGAACGCCCATATAGATTTGTACTTCTACAGACAGCCATTTCATATCCATACGTGTTGGATTTATGTACTGAAGCATCATAAAAATTCTCCTTACCTAAAAACAATGGTATTGGAGTAGACCAGTTGTTTATACCGTCATCACTCTCAGCATACATCATTGTATAGTTTGGATATCCGTTTTTTCCAGTCTCTTGCTTTGTTGTTACATACCAGGCTCTCCACTTTTCCTCTATATATCTAATCTTAGGTTCCAGGACATTAGGAGCATCTTTTGTTCCTCTTATAATCGGACTGGGATAGCGATTCCACCCGTCAACTGTTTTTTCTAGCATCCCGATGGAGTAAGGGGCTTGATTATCTACCACTTTATTAGAAGCTCTTCCAGTATAATAAACTCTCTCAACTACTGTTCCATGTTGGTCTATTCCACTAACATAGCATGGAGTGTGAAAACCATAAAAGTCCCAGCTTCCTTTTTTGGAGTTTTCACAAAGCGGTTTTGCCTGTTTTTCATTATCTTCATAAGTTGTGATACTCCAGTTATTGCTGCTTAACGGATCTCCCACAGGAAGTGAAGCAGTAAAAATATTATTTTTAAAATTGGTTTGAAAGCCGCCAACAAACATCCACCACTGATTTTGAATTTTAACTACATGGGGATCTCCAATCCCTAAAATATTGTGGATACCATTATACTTATCAATTTGATCAAAAAGCTTGATCGGTTTTTGCATCACAAAATTCATTCAGATTCCCGCCTCAAATTGTATTACTTTTATTTTGTGAATTCTTTTATAGGTTATTCTATTTCAGCGAAAATCCAAGGCACTTCTAGTCTACAGCACTCCTGTTCGCTCTAATTAGTTCGATATATTGTGCATCACCTAAACCATATTCTTTGAATTTACTTAAAAGTAATACTACTAGTTCCTCCTCAGGTAAATCCCGATGCTCATGAATATACATCATAAGTTTACTGTCAGGGTTAAGGTACTGCAAATATAACTGAATTCCTCTTTGTAAAGAGTGAGGAAGAATAGTACCTGGAGTTTGTTTTTCAATAAGCACTTGATTGTATATTTCCTTATAACCTTTTGGATAAAGGGTTTGTTTTTCAATAGGCTTGAACTCTTCATCAACCAAGACAAGGGTCACCGTATTCTGATAATCAATTTGATCTAACCAGGCAAGAATCGTTAGTAAGTTAATTTGGCAAAACATGTCATAGTCAAACCATAATGTTAATGTATTAAAATTTTTACTTAAAAGTGGTTGTATTGCTTTCATCGTAATGTTTTTATATTGATCAAGTGAAACATTATGAACCTTTGAACGCGTTTCAAGAAACTCCGTTGAGAAAATAGAGAATGAAGTCATTCCATAGCACATCGCTTCATTAAAAGAAACAATGGTTTCACCCTTTAAAAAACCTCCTTCTTGAAAATAGTTGTACATAACCTGTCCGTTTACAATATGTAGTGTGTTCGTTTCCATATAATTCCCACCTTTAACTTAATTAAATTACCACTAAAAATGCTATTCCCCTCTATTGGAGAATAGCATAAACTCTTTTCCTCTTTTCAATTAAACTGCTTAGAATACAAGTGTGTGTATACACCGTTTTTCTCTAGTAATTCATCATGTGAGCCTTGCTCGGCAATCCCCTCTTCTGTTAATACAATAATTCGCTTCGCATAACGTATTGTAGACAGACGATGAGCAATGACAATAGTTGTTCGATTCTTTGCAAATGCTTCCAATGATTCCTTTACAATGCTTTCACTCTCATTATCTAGTGCACTCGTTGCTTCATCAAAAATAAGAATTGGTGCATCTTTTAGAAATACACGTGCAATACTGAGCCGCTGCTTTTGTCCACCAGAAAGCTTTACACCTCGCTGTCCGATCTCCGATTGATACCCTTTAGATAAGCTCATAATAAAATCATGAGCATTTGCACGTTTAGCAGCTTTCACAACCTCTTCATCACTTGCATGTACATTTCCATATCGTATATTTTCTAAAACAGTTCCTGAAAAAAGATACACATCCTGCTGAACAATTCCTATATTACTTCGGAGTGACTGTATATCAATATCACGAACGTTCATTCCATCTATTAGTACAGCTCCACCGGATACATCATAAAAGCGGGGAATCAGAGAACATAATGTTGTTTTTCCTGCTCCTGACGGTCCAACCAACGCTACATATTCACCAGGCTGTATGATAAAAGATAAATGAACGAACACATTGTCATCATGATCACCATAGCAAAAAGAAACTTCATTAAACTCAATTTTCCCTTCAAGATTTGCCAGTTTAATTGGATTGGGTTTGTTTTTAATAGATGGTTCGATATGCATCATTTCCATAAATCGTTGAAAGCCTGTAATTCCCTCTTGAAACTGCATACTCATATGAGTTAATTTCTGAATTGGTTCAATCATATATGTGATATAGAGCAAAAATGTGATCAAATCTGCTAAATCCAGTGACTCCTTCACAATGCTCGCACTACCTAAAACGATGACCGTAATGGTAATAAGCTGAATAAAGGTTTCCATACCATTAAAGAAATAGGCTTCTGCTTTGTAGGTGTTTTTTCGACTTTCAAGAAAACGTTGGTTTGCTTTAGAGAATTTTTCAGTTTCAATACTTTCGTTAGCAAAGGACTTTACTACCCGAATTCCTGAGAGGCTATCTTCCACCTGTGCGTTAATATCCGCTATCCGCTGTTTGTTATTTCCTAATGCACTGTTCAATTTTTTATTAAAAAACAAAGCAAATGCACCCAGGAAAGGTAAAAAGGCAAATACCGCCATTGTTAGTGGTGCATTAATAAAATACAAGATCACAAACGCCCCGATAAAACGAACAAAGTATTTAATATAATCCTCAGGCCCATGGTGGTATAATTCAGATAGCAACAACAGGTCATTAGTTATTCTAGTCATTAGTTGGCCTGTTTTTTCTTGGTCAAAAAACCGGAATGGCATCTTTTGTATGTGTTCAAATAACTCTGCACGTAAATCACTTTCCATACGTGCACCGATTTCATGCCCTTTATAATCAACAAAAAAATTCCCTGCATTTTGAATCAAGACGAGAACAAGCATCAGTCCCCCAATCCAAAATACTTCATTAAGAGCAATGGATAAGTCCCCTTCGAGAACATCTTTTGTGATATAGCGAACAAGCAGCGGAAAGATTAATGAAACTGCTGAAACAATAAAAGCACATCCTAAAACAAGCAAAAACAACCTTAAGTATGGTTTATAATAGGAAAGAAATTTTTTAATCTGAAATTGCATCATATACCCCTTTTACAGTGTTTTTTCCTAAAAACACATATAAGGGTGTGACTGCATAAATATTAAGACAAAGTTACCCCCTTATATGCATGGCTACCTTGGGATAAATTGTTTTTCATCCTAACTCCTCCTTTGATATTTGTATTTATATTGTAAACGATTTCTCATGCTAAAAATAGAAAAAAAAGAGGAAAATGTTCAGGGATAACCCAAAACATTTTCCTCACCATTCATTTATTTTTGTGACATAGTTTCTTGTTGTTCTTGAAAATTCCGCACCCATTTTGCCAAATCCTTACGCTTTAATGGCGGAGAATAATAATAGCCTTGTATTCCCGGTTTTTCAGGCATTTGTGAGAGAAATCTCACTTGTGCTTCTGTTTCAACACCTTCAATGATGACATCCATATTTAATGAATGACAAAGGACAATAATTGCTTTAATGATGGCCGAATCTTTTTCAGATTCAGGTACTCCATCAACAAATGACTTATCAATTTTCACTGTTGTGATGGGCAGTCTTTTTAAATATGATAACGATGATAGGCCAGTCCCAAAATCATCAAGTGCTACTCTAAAGCCGTATTTCCGAAATTCCCCTATTGAACTGATGGCATTTTCTATGTTATTAATCACACTTGTTTCTGTAATCTCCAACTCAAGAAAATGACTGTCGATTTTATATTTGGAAACAGAGTTCTTTAATACGTCCATTAAACGAGGGGATGTAATATATTGACCAGGGATATTGATGGATACTGCTTTCAATGGATAATGATTCGCTATCCAATTCCCCATTTCCCGACAAACCTGTTCAATGATCCAATCTGTTACATCAGTAATCTTCCCATTCTCCTCTAATGCCGGGATAAAAACTGCGGGTGAGATAAACCCTTGTTTTGGATGATTCCATCGCAACAAAGCCTCCGCTCCAATAATTGCCTTGTTCGAACCGATTTTTGGCTGATAAACAATGAACAATTCATGATTATCCATTGCTTTATCAATATCTTGAATAATACTTCTTTCAAATGAAAAAATGTGAATGTTTGGATCATATTCAATGACTTCATGTTTGTATTCAATGGATGAATGCTGCAGGACAGCCGTTGCATTTGAAAAAAGCTGCTTTGTCTCTTTTTCGCGATCACCGGTTGAAAGTGAACAGACCATGTCGATGATGAACTTGTGATTTGAAATTTCAATTGGTTGCATTAGCTCCTTCATTATTTTGGCTAAACTTTCCCTAAACTGTTCATAATGGTGATGTCCTGTAATCAGCAGTGCAAAGCGGTTTCCCTCAATTCTATAAGCTTCAGCTATCTCTTGTTTGTGTTGAATGATCCTTTGCCCAACTTCTTTAATAATGTTGTCCCCGAATGCATAACCATATCCACTATTCCATTTTTCTAAACTATCTAAGTGAATAATAGCTAAGCTTCCATAGGTAAATGACATTTCAAGCTTTTTTTCAAACTGTCTTCTATTTGGGAGTATAGTTAATGCATCAAAATAATTTAACCTGTAGTCAACATATCGATCAAGAATACTAGATAATCCTGATAACGCTAGAAAAATACTGATTCCTACTGTAATAAATAGAATAAGAAGAGGAAGATTCATTGAATGAGCATGGTTCGCATGTTCAATTAAAGGTGTTTCACTATAAAAAACTACAGCTGACATCCCCGTATAATGCATGCAAGCAACAGCAAGCCCCATAATAATAGAAGTAATCATTTTTACAGCCAGGTTTCTAGTAAACCTTCTCATCGTCGAAAAAATATAAAGTGCTACATATGAAACGATGATCGCAATCACAATGGATGTAAAGAAAATCCATGGCTTGTACACAAATTTCGCATCCATTTTCATTGCTGACATACCGATATAATGCATGGACGCTATCCCGAGCCCCATCGTAATCCCTGCGATTACGTAAGATAACTGAGTTTTATTTTTTTGATTAGAAAAATAAAAGGCAAGGTATGATGCAAGTACAGCAGGAAATACAGAAATAATCGTTTGAATGATATCGTATTCCATTGATACAGGAAGCATAAAAGCACTCATTCCAATAAAATGCATGGACCAAATTCCCATCCCCATTGCAATGGAAGCCAATGTTAACCAGAAATTACGACTAAAAAAACTGTTTTGTTGAATCCTCTCATTTAAAGAAAGAGCTGTGTAAGAAGCCAAACAAGCAATTACGACTGAAAGTAAAACAATCCAAGGTGAATATTCTCCTTCAAGGATGATCATGGTGTCTGAATTGGGTAGAATAAACATTTTCACAACCTCTTATTGTAAGATAAAGTACTAGTCTTTATATCGGTTGTTTCTTAAATTCATTTAGCTTGATGAATGAAAAAAGAACGGCTTTCTTATCCTATCATCCACAAATACCATGACCTGATAGTTAAAGAGTTTTACGTTCTTCTCATCTACGACTCAGATTATTTTTCTCCCCATTTGACTTAAGGCAAAATGAATACCATGCTGTAACGATTGAAAACATTCAAATTGAGAAAAATTAATCGTTGATCGTGAGATGGCAATGCTTAATTCAGTTGTAATCCCCACCAGAATTGTCTTTGTTCCAATTAATGAAGAAGCAGCACCAATTTTTTCTATTAAACTTGCTGTATGGTCACTAATATCTTGGTCAAGTCCTGTTAGATCAAGAATGAGATAATTCGCTTTGTGTGCAGGCAGGTTGTTCAATGTATTTATAATAAGATATTCTGCACGGTCTAACTCATACGTCCCTATCAGAGGAACAACAACGATACCATCCAGTACAGGAATGATCGGAGAAGAAAGCTTCTTTACCAATCCCTGCAACTCTCCCGTTTTTTCTTCTACCAGCATCTCCAAATACTTAATTTGCTCAGATTCTTTTTTTCTAGCAAGCTCATGAATATTAGAAGAGATATTTATTTCAGAAGGAAAATATTCAATGATACTAAAATCATTCCCGGCCAATTGCTGTTGGATCGTTTTATACCATATATTCGTTCCAAATAGGCCTGTAAAAATCCCTGCAAAATGAGCTGGAAGAAAGCTTCCTCCCTTATCTTTCCCTTGTGCAACATTGATTTTATGTTCCCATGTATCTTTTAAATAAGCAGATAATGTTTTTGTATGATAATTAAGTTCTTTTATCTCAATTTGCCCCCAACCCGCAGAGGCATATGTAGTCGTAATAGCTTTAGCAGCATCTTCAACACTTAAATCCTTCATTCTTTCGAAATATTCCCCAACAACTAACCCCTGCCGAAATCCGGCAGTCTCAAACACCAAGTTTGAGGCTTCTTCACCTGAAATTTCTTCAATTGTATCAAAAAAGGATTTCATGGCAGTTGAAATCCAAAACAGGACAGCTTCCTGCCCCTCAAATTGGAAAACCCCTCTTTCAATTTCCCAGTTAAATTTGAATCCATCTATTATTGTTTGGCTATCGTTAGTCACTTTTAAACCACCTTTTCCCCTCACATTTACCTTATATGTATTATAGTATGCAAATAAAAAAATTCCAATAGAAGGTAAATCTAAAGGAACAGTTAAAGACATTCACCTATCCCAATCCACATGAATAATGTGTACTGTGATAGGAGGTAAAAAAGATGGAACTCCTGAAAAGGGACTTAATAAACAGAGATAAATTGCCTTTTTGGAAAAAAGATGCTTTAGAAAAATTCGAAATGAAAATGATGGATAAAGATAAGCCTTTTCCATGCATTCCTGCTACACAAGGATTTTCCTTAAATCATTTACAATATGCATTTGTAGGAGATCCGAGAGAAGATTCCTCTTCTTATGAATTGGCAGAATTGCTTTCATCGTATACATTGAATTCCAAAGAGCTAGGAAGATACACATCACTCATTGTCTTTTTCGAGACTCCACCTGACTTATTTGACGCCTATAATGTGGAAAAGTTCGAACAGCTATTTTGGAAGCAGCTTAACAAGTTAACTGAGTTAGATTCAGTCGAATGGCCAAATCACATCCCTTCTGATCCAACTCAACCTGCTTGGGAGTTTTGTTTCCATGGAGAACAATATTTTATGTATTGTGCCAGTCCAGCTCATAAAAATAGATTGAGCAGGTCATTTCCCTATTTTATGCTTGCGATCACTCCCAGATGGGTGCTTGAATTATTTAATACATCCCCGTCTTACTCAAAGAAAATAAAAGAAAACATTCGGAAACGATTAAATAAATACGACTCCATTTCCATCCATCCTGATCTAAATACGTACGGGAATTCGGATAATTTTGAATGGAAGCAATATTTTTTGCATGATGATGACTCGACATTAACTAAATGTCCTTTCCATAAGATAATAAATGAGGTCAAAAAATATTGATAAAAAGTTGAACTTCCCCATCTTTTCATTAAGTGGTGAAGTTTTTATTTTTCCAGAATGAAATGATTTATCAAGACCTACACTATCCTTAACTAGTAGTTAGAAAGGAAGGGAATAAAATTGAGTCAACTATTTACACAACCTGCATTATTGGTCTTAGATGTTCAAAAGGGGTTTGATGATCCCTATTGGGGAAAACGCAATAATGTACAAGCTGAAAATAATATTCAAACTTTACTAACTGAATGGAGAAAACGAGACTGGACAATCATTTATTCACAGCATTTATCACTTGATCCCCAATCTCCACTTTATTACAAAAATGCCAACCAAACAGAATTTATGGACATTGTAAGTCCACTTCCAGGTGAAATGATCATGCAAAAGAATGTAAATAGCGCCTTTATAGGAACTCAATTAGAAAGCTATTTAAAAAGCTATCAAATCAATTCTGTCGTTATTACAGGATTATCCACACAGCATTGTGTCTCAACGACAACAAGAATGAGCAGCAACCTTGGGTTCCAAACATTCCTTGTCTCTGATGCCACTGCTGCCTTTGAAATAACAGACCACACTGGGAAACGTCATACTCCAGAGGATATTCATCAATTTGAGCTCGCTACGTTACATAAAGAATTTGCAACGATTTTAAATACAAATGAAGTGATCACGCAACTTAGCTAAAATAAAATGTAAAAATAGTCCGTATCACTTAATGAAGTGAGCGGACTATTTACAATGCTACATATGATTTCTTACCACTGACCTCCTCGCTGAAAAAATGTTACGTAAAGTCTGAAAGTTGATCAAGATAATACCAAAAATAATCGTTACAGCTCCTAAACCAGTGACAATTGAAAAATGTTCATCATATAGGAAAAACCCTAAAGCCAATGCAATGATCGGTGATATATAAAGCCATGTTGATGGAAATACCGGGTTTGTTTTTGAAACGAGCCAATAGTATAAGCTATGTCCTATCATTGACCCTGCAATAATTAAATAGATAAGAGATCCAGCAGATTCTGGTTGAAAAAATGCACTAATTTGAATATCTTCTATGAAACTTGCTAATACGAGTAATAGGACTCCGCCATACATCATTTGAACAGCGTTTAACGCAATGGGAGAAGCTTCTTTATATCTTTCTGTTACTTTTCTCGTGTAAATTGTACCTGCAGCATAACAAACTTCTCCAATTAAAATGGCTACACAGCCAGCCAGCCAAAAAGTGCTCATATCCATTGAAAGAGTTTCTTGCACAAGCAATAATACCCCTATAATCCCTATAGCACATCCGAACACAGAATATAATGTCGCTTTTTGTCTTAACAGAAAACGTTGAATAAAAATAATCATCATCGGTCCTGTAGCTGATAAAACCGCCGCTATTCCGGAGGTTACATATTGCTCAGCCCAATATAATGTTGAAAAAGTCCCAAAAGTCAAACCAACACCTGAGAAAAACAGTTCTTTTCGAAATAATAATTGAAATAAGCCCTTATTTCTCATAATCATAAAACTAAAGATGAAAAAACCAGCCAGAAAAAACCGGACTCCTCCCGAAAAAAACGGTGTTAAACCTGAATCAATGCCAATCTTAATGGCTAAAAAAGTTGTTCCAAAAATGAAGCACATAAAACAAAAATTAATAAAGATCATTTCATTCTCCTCCTCTGCTTCATCTTAATAGAAGAGAAATAGAACAGTTTATTTTAAATAGAACAGATAGGGATATAAAATGGTAAAATCTTAATATGAGGGAGGGAACAATGTGGAAAAAACAAAGGATAAACAGGATTATTTATTTAAACAAGTATATGAGTATGTCTTAAATCACATTGAACGTAATGAATGGAAAAAGGATGATAAACTCCCTTCTGTCAGGAGCTTAGCAGATCAGCTGAATGTTCATCGCCTAACGGTCTTAAGGGCATATCAGCTACTGAAACAACATAATAAAGTATATGTGAAGGATAAATCAGGATATTTCGTTAGATCAGAACAGTCGGTGAATCCTGCTAATACCGAACTCCCAATTATTTCAGCCTATAATCAAAAAAATCACTTGTCTGATATACATCAGCATCAAGTAGAATATAATTTTTCTCAAGCACTTATTGACCCCAACTTATTGCCAAATCAATTTCTATCAGATTATGTAAAAAAAGTATTTGATTTACACCCTAAAGTACTTGCAACATATTCAACTGTACAAGGTGACGCTGAACTAAGAGAGTTATTGTCTCTTTACTTTGGAAAGCAATATAAAACTCCTCTTCATATGGATGATTTATTAATTACATCCGGTTCTCAGCAAGCGATTCACTTAATCTCTGAAACTTTTGTTAAACCTAGAGACACAGTTTTACTCGAAAGACCAAGCTATAGTGCAGCAATTGATGTATTCAAAGCTCGTGGGGCAAATATTGCAACCATTGATATTAGCCAGAATGGTTATGATTTAGATCAGGTTGAAAGGCAGATGAAACTTTTTAAGCCTCGCCTATTTTATCTGAATCCTACCTTTCATAATCCAACTGGTATAACAATTCCTCCAGAGCAACGAAAACAACTGGTGGATTTAGCTGAAAAATATAAATGCCTGCTCGTTGAAGATGATGCATACTATGATACTTACTTTGATCAACGTCCCCCACTACCAATATATACATATGATACAGCTGGTATCGTCATTTATGTTCGAAGCTTTTGTAAATATATCTCTCCCGGGTTGCGGGTTGCATCAATCATCTGTCAATCACAGGCTACAATGAAGTCGTTATTATCATCTAAATCACTAACAGATAACGGTTCACCACTTTTAAACCAGAAAATTTTTCTGCACTATTTTTCTTCATTGCGACTACAACAACATTTAGAAAAATTAAGAATAGCTTTACAAATTCGCAAGGAAATCATGGAAGAAGAGTTGGCTGCAACGAATTGGAAATGGCAAAGCCCAGATGGTGGATTAAATTTATGGATTGAACTGCCTAATGGAGTTTCCACGCAGGAATTGTACACAAAGGCAATTGAAAACGACATTTCCTTTGTACCCGGAGCTGTTTGTGATCCATTACAAGAGTCAACATCATTTGTCCGGTTGAGTTATTCCTATGTAAATGAAAAGCAGATTCGAGAAGGGATTAGAAGATTAGTGGATATAACAAAATGAAGTTAAATAAGAAACTAAAAGCGACAAAGGTAACCCCATCAAAATCAAGAGGCCCTTTAAGCAGGAAAGGCCTCTTTTTAGACGCATATCATCAAGTCAAAGAGATTAAAGAATCCTTATACCAAATCGGTTCAGAAGGTTTCGTTTCCACAATTAGATGTCCATCTCGAATCACATAGCGACAAGCAGGCTGTTTACTCAGCATATCAACGACATTATCAACCGGGAGTATAATCATGTTTGCCCTATTACCAACTTCAATCCCATAGTGATCCTTTATTCCAAATGCTTTTGCTCCATTTTTCGTAATCATATTGATTATATCAACTCTTTCAGCCTCACCTGACATATGAGCTAAATGTGCCCCCATATGTGCTGCTTGTAAAATATTTCCGTTACCGAAAGGATAAAAAGGTGTTTGTATATCATCGTGGGCAATACATACATTCACATCCGCTTCATTTAATTCCTTTATTCTTGTAATTCCTCTTCCTTTAGGATATGAATCGAAACGTCCCTGCATCGTGCAATTTATCAAAGGACACGATACAACCGTCATATCTGCTTTTTTCACAAGTGAAATGACTTTAGCTGCATGGCTATCAGAATAGTAAGCCATTGCATTGGCATGGCTTACTGTCACTCTTTTTCCCATTCCTTTACTTATCGCCAAATCTGCTATGACTTCTAAAAAACGTGAGTGCTCATCATCCACTTCATCTGAAAAAATGTGGACAAATGAACCATAATGTTCCGCAATTGCAAAACACTCTTGTATTGACTTAATACCATTTTCACGGGTATGTTCAAGATGAGGGACAGCACTAACCGCATCTGCTCCTAGATGAACAGCTTCAACCAAACGATCTTTATTCTTAGGAGATGAAATAATTCCTTCTTGTGGAAAGGCAATAATCTGGATATCAATTGTATGTTGTAATTTTGCTCGAAGTGAAATGATTGCTTTTAGAGCTGTTAATTCAGAATCAGATATATCAACCGCTGCACGCACATAAAGAATACCGTGTTGAATTAGTAGTTTAATCGCTTTTTCTGCTCGTTCAAGCACATCCTCATAAGTCAGCTTAGCTTTACGCTCCTGCCACAGCTCGATTCCTTCCATTAATGTTCCTGATAGATTTTTTAAATCTTTTCCTGATGTTAGCACAGTATCTAAATGGGTATGCATTTCAACAAAAGGCGGGAGGGCAATTCCTCCACCTGCCTCCCACTCTATTTCTCCATGAATGACATCCTCTGTCATTCTTGCAATCTTTCCATTTTTAATACCAATATGAAACAGTGAACTTTGTTCTAGTAATCTTACATTCTTAATAACTGTTTCATATACCATCTTCTCTCCCTCCAACACCTACAGCTTTTTCTGATATAAGAAATTGAGTCTCTGATGTTGTTCCGCTCACCCATCTTCCCTTATGATAAACGAAACGAGATGGAGAAAGATTTGCAAATAATTGATACATGTCTCTCCCTTCTAAAAGTACAAAGCTCGCATTTACCTTTTCCTGCACACCATGATTTTTCAGTCCATAAATTCCTGCAGGGGTCTCCGTCATCATCTTCATCACATGCTGAAGTTCACTTTCACTTCCTAAATGAGCAGTATAGGCTGTTAATAGACCAATTTGTAGTAAATCACATCTTCCAAAAGGATGAAATGGATCATTTACATTATCTGAGGCTGTTGCGATTTCAACCCCACCGTTTAGGAATTCCTTTACTCTCGTAATGCCTCTTCGTATAACTCCTCTATCATGTCTTCCTTGCAGATACATATTTGCACCCGGTAATGTAACAGCTCCTATTTTAGTACCAGCCATCTCTTCTATTATAGTTGCAGCTCGTTTTTCATTCATTGCTGATAATGAACATAGATGACCTGCAACCACTTTTCCTTGATAATTGTATTCCTTCGTTTTTTCTATGATATGTTCAATCGTACATATAGAAGGATCATCCTGTTCATCAACATGCAGGTCAATAAATTTACCGAATTTCTCTGCCAACTGAAAGATGAAATCAATGTCTTCCATTGAATTTGGGGATAAATGTGGTGCTCCACCAATTCCGTCCACTCCGAAGGATACCGCCTCTTCTATTATATCTATTTGTTTTTTAGGACGGGATGATAGATAAGAAAACATAGGTACAACTTGTATTGATATGATTGAACGTAACTCTTCCCTCACCTCTAAAACAGCCTGTAGGTGACTAAGTGCTAACTTTTCATTCATATCCAATTCAAAATTCACATGTGTTCTAATATGAGTTGTTCCATAAGATAAAGATTGAAGCGCTGCTTTTCTTACTCTCGCTTTGATCTCATGTTCTGAAAAAGATGCTGCCTTTTCACTATAATTTCTTATCGCCTCCTGCAGGGTGCCAGACCTATTAGGTACAGAAGTTAATGAAAATGCCTTATCCAGATGTGTATGGATATCAATAAAAGAAGGAAGAAGAAATCTTCCCTCAACATCAATGGCATTTTGTTCAGTTACATCACTTATGCTTAATTTCGATATTTTTGCACCATGTAGCAGCCGAGCAGAATCAGTTTGCTTTTGAATTGTTTCGTAAACACCATTTTTAATCGTTATAGAAAATAATTGGCCTATTGAATCCTGTGGTAAACGTACATTATACAGGTGTAATTCTTCTTGGTTATCTCTCATGTTATTGCTCCAGGAATTCCGTTGTAAAGGCTTTAGTAACATCAACTTCATTCTTTATAATGCCTAATTGTAATAGCTCCTCCTGAAGCATGCCCCAACGCTCTTCAGACATATACCCAAATCCATGCTCTTCAGCGTCTCCGCCAAAGATTAGTTCTTCTTCTGCTTTCGCTCCATATTCCATTTTCTCTAATGTTAATTCAGGGTTCGCTTCCTTAATATATGGATTCACATCTGCCCAGTTATCTCGATAGAATTCCCACCCCTTAACAGTTGCATCCATAAACGCCTGCACAAGCTCTGGGTTTTCTTTTATTACTTTTTCTGTAGTAAAAATAATGTTTGCATACGTTTCAAATCCTGAATCATGAATAAAGAGATAATCATTATTAACTCCTTGCTCATCTAATGAATATGGTTCAGATGTTACATAACCTTGTGTAACAGCATTCTCATCTTCAATAAATGTTGCGAGAGAACCAGTATATGACATTTCCTTTACTTCAGTGAGATCATATGCGGATTTGATATATTCCCAATATCCGCTTCCCGGAGCTGTATAAACTGTTTTACCATCAAGATCTTCAAAATCAGCCACAGTTCCTTCATGAGTAATTAATACTTGAGGGCTTTTTTGAAAGATAGCTCCGATTGCTACAAGAGGGATTCCTTTGTCACGAGCAATTAATAGATCTTCCGCTTGAGTATATCCAAATTGAGCTTCACCTGATGCAACAATTTGGGTAGCTGAAACTTGGGGACCACCAGGCTCAATCGTCATCTCCAATCCTTCTTCCTTATAAAAACCTTGCTGTAATGCTGCGTAGTTTCCTCCATGCTCAGGTTGTGCAAACCAATTTGTTACGAGTTTTGCCTCACCTAATTCTTTGCTTTCACTTGCTTTCGCTTTCTCTTCACTATCAGAATTAGTACTAGAACTAGAAGATTCTGTGCTGCCACAGGCCGCTAGAAGGAATAGAGACAAAATACTAATCAACACACCAATCTTAGCCATTACTTTCCTTTTCATCGTATAACCCCCTGCATAATCGGTTTAGTTTTGTTTTTTCATTTCTGATTCATGCCAAGACCCTAGCAACAGCTTTGAAATCAAGTTCACAATGAGGAAAAAGACGATACCCAAGATGGCAGCTGAAATTCCACAGGCAAATAGATAAGCTGTCTCTAACCTGGAGGAGGCAACAGTAATGGCATAACCGATTCCGCCGGCACCGCCTCCAATACCGGCAATATATTCTCCAACAATTGCCCCAATAACTGCTAATGTACAAGATATCTTCAAACCTGCCATTATATAAGGTAATGCAGCTGGTATACGAACCTTCCACATTATTTGCCATTTAGAAGCTTGATAGAGTTTGAGCAAGTGTATCATTCCACTGTTAGTAGAATTCAGGCCAATTAATGTATTAGATAGCATGGGAAAAAATCCAATCGTAAATGCTATAATAACGATCGCATTCATACCTGAACCAAACCAAATGACAATGATCGGAGCAATCGCCACAATAGGAATGGTTTGTAATAGAATGGCATAAGGATATAAACTTTTCTCCAATAACTTAGAACTTGCCATAATAATAGCTCCTAAAACACCACCTACTACACTAAACACAAATCCAACAACAGCTTCTGTAATCGTCGTTAAGACAGCTGTGCTTAGATTTTCCCAATTGCTCACTGCAGCTTGAACGATATCACTTGGCTTTGGTAATAAATAGGTAGGAATTTGAAGAATCTGTGCTCCAAATTGCCAAAAAGAAAGAAATAAAACAAATACAACGACTGGAGGTATAATATTATTTGGAATATTCAGTTTTTTACCCTTACTCTTCTTCAAAGGTACACTAGAAACCTCTAGTTGAGTATGTTCCATGAAAATAACCTCCTTTTCTATTGAACTATTTCTTTATTACTTGGAATTTTCCCGGGATTCAATAAATTGAAAGGATCATTTTTCTTTTTCATTTTTTCTATTTCTTTCATTCTTAAATTATAACCTCCAAATCCCAGCAGATAAGTATGGGGATTATTAATTTGGACCCCTACACTTTCGAAGTAGTTTATAATTTCATTTAACCTTTCTTCTGATTGATAAATGAGCACCGGAAGAGAGGCGGGAGTAATCTCACCCTTAATCTTAATAAACTCAAAATGAAATTGTACTTCATAGCCATATTTCATACGAATCGCATCCATTTGCTCAAATATCCTATTCTTTTCAAATCTAGCTTGTAAATAGGTGATATTCTCACCATGTTTATGTGCCCATAATGTGGCATGGTTCCAAGTGAAATCAGAAAGTTTCAACCCTTTTTGGTAGTTTTCAACAGGTATTTTAAACGTTATTTCTCCATGATATTCTTTAGCAAGCTGCTCTAATTTCTCTTCTGCTCCTTCCTCAATTTCCAACATAACGATCGATTTCCCATCTTGAAGGAATTTCTTTAAACCTGGGAAATGGGACGGAATTGGCCATTCACAAACTGACACTAATCGTTTAATAATCGCTTCATTATGTGCAAGGGCATCACTAAACTCAACAGCCTTTTGAAATTCTTCAAATGAAACAATATGCTGAGCCCAATCTGTTTTCGGTTCAATAAATAAAGCCGCCTCTACAACAATGCCTGTTGTTCCGTAGTTATGGATATATGTCTCCATTTCCTCGCCGCTTACTGTTAGTAGTTGTGGCTCCTCTTCAATGGTCATAACAGTAATAGATTGTATATTACCATCCCATAAATTGCCCCATCTAATAGACCCAATACCTCCTGATCCTCCACATAAAAATCCTCCTACTGTCGCTTTCATATAGGTACTAGGGTAAATTCTTAATTCCTTTCCTTGTTGTCGCAGGTTTTTTTCTAATACACCAAGCTTCACTCCTGCTTGAACATGTGCAGTAGCTTCTCTTATCTCTATGATATGATCAAGCTTTGTTACATCTAAAACAATCCCTCCCTCCATTGGTATGGCCTGACCGTAATTACCAGTTCCTGCTCCCCTAACTGTAATAGGAACACGATTCTTCACGGCAAAAGCAACAATCTTTTCTACTTCATCAATTGATTCCGGCTGAACGGCACAATCTGCTCGTTTTTCTTTTAATTGTTGATAAAGTACTGGGGAATACCAATAATAGTCTTTTGATAATCGTTCTTTAACAGCTTCTGAGATTAATACCTTTTCTTCTCCTATAAATTCAATTAACTGTTCAATCCACATAGTTTTCCCTCCTTTTAAAACTTTAAGTCTTGTGATACTTTTGCTGCAATATCACTAAATTGATGTGATGTTCTAATGTCTTCATTCCGCGGAAATGGGAGGGGGACCTCTACTACAGATTCAACTTTTCCAGGACTAGGTGTCATAACCGCAATGTTTGTTGATAAATACACAGCTTCAAACACATTATGAGTAATAAATAAGACTGTCATCTTTTCGTTCTCCCAAATTCTTAGGAGTTCTGATTGTAAGTTTTGCCTAGTAATCTCATCCAGGGCCCCGAATGGTTCGTCCATTAATAATAATTTCGGTTTTGACACAAGCGCCCTTGCAATTGAAACACGCATTTTCATTCCACCCGAAAGTTCTCGAGGTAGCGCCTTTGTATATTCTGATAATCCAACCATTTTAAGGACATGGTGAGCTTTCTCAAGCTTTTCCTGCTTTGTTACATTTCTAAATTCTAAGGGAAGCATGACATTTTCTACTACAGAGCGCCACGGTAAAAGAGTAGGCTCTTGAAAAACAAATGACACATCTGTGCTTTGTTGTCTTGCTATTGCTGGTGTTGTCCCAAGGATCTCCAGTTTTCCTACAGAATGCTCAATAATCCCGGAAATCATATTAAATATTGTCGATTTCCCACAACCGGAAGGACCAACAAATGATATAAATTCCCCTTCCTCAATCTCTAAACTAACGTTTTGAACAGCTGTTTTTCCATTTGGGTATACTTTGCTCACATTTTCCATAAAAACAACTGGACGTTCTTGATTATGTTGCTTTGGTTTTGTTAATGTAGGCATTTCCTGCTTCAACACCATCTCCCCCTCTACTGTTTCACCATTTTATTTGTTAACATATCAATATCAAAGTTGCGCATTTCTCTTAATGCTTCAGCAATTGATTCAGAAACATATCGATTAATCTCCATCCCTTTCTCTATGGTAGCTTGTGTTGCATCTCCTGCAACTCCTGTAGTAGAAATATCATTGATCACCCAAGCAAAATAGCTGGTTCCTTTTAAATAAAGATGCTTTGTATCCTCTGGCAATGTTACAAACTCAGCAGGAGATTTATCAGGGTGAACCCAGTTATTTTTAAAGTCCAGGACCATAGAAGTCTCCACATCTCCCCCATGAATGCCAAATTTTTGTTCACGCTCAGTGATGAGGTCATTTGTTTTCGACGAACCAGGATTTAATCGGAACACCATCATTCCTGTCTCAATTCTAATTTCTCTCGAAATCATATTTAATAAATCATGATTTCCGCCATGTGTATTAAATAAGAGTAGTCTTTTAAATCCACTTGCATGAACACTTTTCGCTATATCCGTGACAACAGCTTGTAAGGTAGCAGCAGATAATGTCATCGTACCTGCCATTCCTAGGTGCTCAGTACTCTTTCCATACGGCAATGGCGGCAAGACCCAGATATTAGCTTCCTCATCCAGCAATTCTAATGCCTTATTTAACAACCCTTCTCCAATCAAAGTATCCGTGTAAATTGGTAAATGAGGGCCATGCTGTTCAATCGCTCCAATAGGTAGTATGATCAATGCATCTTCCTTACTCAATTCCTTCACTTCCTCTGTTGTTAAACGAGGGAGAAACCTCTTTTCAAACGCAATTCCCTTATACCTTTCATTCAGCATCACCATCAACCTTTCAATTAGGATTTTACATTCAGGAAATCACTTTCTGATTTGATTGTTATATTTTCTAACAAACATAACACTGTATATATCTTGAATTCTAAAAAAGACCTAGGATACGTTAAGAAATGTAACATCTGTCCTCATTTTATTATAAATTTCTCTAATAATCATTGACGTATCTATTAAAAAGAAGAAATCCTTTTGTTCGAACTAACTAAAAATTCAGACTTCTTGTTAGATTATATGACATTGAACATCGATATTTATT
This sequence comes from Bacillus sp. J37, assembly GCF_000518865.1. Classification (GTDB taxonomy): domain Bacteria; phylum Bacillota; class Bacilli; order Bacillales; family Bacillaceae; genus Metabacillus. The sequence continues at coordinate 40,668 of NZ_JAEK01000040.1, forward strand.
CATAATTGAATGCAGAACAAAAACAACAGCCTCTTTCTTAAAGAAAGAGGCTGTTGTTTTTTACACCATCACTTTACACATATCATTTGTAAATTCAACTGGATCCTGAATTGGTAAGCCTTCAATTAATAAGGCCTGATTATATAGAAGGTTCGTATATAATTTCACTTTTTCTTTATCCTGATCAAAAGCGTTTTTCAATGATTGGAATACTTCGTGATTGCTGTTAATCTCCAACACTTTCTCAGCTTTTACATTTTGATTATCAGGCATTGCACTTAGAACCTTTTCCATCTCAATTGTTACTTCACCAACAGTTGATAAGCATACCGGATGAGATTTTAATCGTTTTGAAAGCTTTACATCGGATACTTTTCCTGCTAATACTTCTTTCATTAAATCAAAGAGATCTTTATTTTCAGTTTGTTCCGTTTCTGTTTGCTTTTGATCTTCTTCTGATTCGATTCCCAAGTCACCACTTGAAACAGATTTAAATTCTTTCTCACTATATGTCATGAGCATTTTGATCGCGAATTCATCAATATCCTCTGTAAAGTAAAGAATTTCATAGCCTTTTTCAGACACCATCTCTGTTTGAGGAAGTTTTTCAATTCTCTCGATTGATTCACCTGTAGCATAATAAATATATTTTTGATCCTCAGGCATTCTTGAGACATAGTCATCTAGTGAAACAAGTTTTTCCTCTTTTGAAGAGTGGAACATTAATAAGTCCTGAAGTACTTCTTTGTTACTTCCAAAGTCATTGTATACTCCGAATTTCAGCTGTCTTCCAAAGGATTTGTAAAACGCCTCATATTTTTCACGATCATTTTTCATGAGACTTTTTAATTCATTTTTAATTTTTTTGCTTATGTTTTTCGCAATGAACTTTACTTGACGATCCTGTTGCAAAATTTCCCTTGAAATATTTAGAGATAAATCCTCAGAATCTACCATACCTTTCACAAAGCTGAAGTAATCAGGTAAAAGCTCTGCACATTTATTCATGATTAATACACCATTTGAATAAAGCTCAAGCCCTTTTTCATATTCCTTTGAATAAAAGTCAAAAGGAGTTTGACCAGGAATATAAAGAATCGCATTATAACGGACTGTCCCATCAACGTTAATATGAATATGTTTAATTGGCTTGTCAAATCCATAGTGCTTTTCTTGATAGAATGACTCATAGTCTTCATCTGTTAATTCACTCTTATTTTTTCTCCAAATTGGCACCATGCTATTAATAACTTGCTCTTCCGTGTACTCTTCTAATTCACCCTCTGTTCCCTCTTTTGGACGTTGTCCTGATACATCCATCTTGATTGGATAACGAATAAAGTCAGAGTATTTTTTAATAATCGTTTTTAACGTATATTCTTCTAAAAATTCATCATAGCTTTCTTCTTCAGCACTTTCTTTGATTTTTAGAACAATCTCTGTGCCGACAGTCTCTTTTTCATACGGTTCGATTGTATAACCTTCTGCACCTTCAGATTCCCATTTATACGCTTCATCACTTCCAAGTGCTTTACTAATCACTGTAACAACATCTGCTACCATAAAAGCAGCATAAAAACCAACCCCGAATTGCCCGATAATATCGTGGCCATCCTTTGATTCGTTTTCCTTTTTAAATGCTAAAGAGCCGCTTTTTGCAATAACACCCAAATTATTTTCAAGTTCCTCTTTCGTCATACCGATTCCAGTATCAGTAATCGTTAGTGTGCGATTTTCTTTATTAGCTGTAATTTTAATATAATAGCTATCTTTATTAAAAGTTAGTGAATCATCAGTTAATGCTTTGTAATAAATTTTATCGATCGCATCACTGGCATTTGAAATCAACTCCCTTAAAAATACCTCGCGTTGAGAGTAAATAGAGTTAATCATCATTTCTAAAAGTCGTTTGGATTCTGCTTTAAATTGTTTTTTTGTCAATTTAACCTCTCCTTTCAATGTTTCATCAACTTCATCACAATTAGCACTCTAATCACCAGAGTGCTAACATATACATTTTAATATCATATCATACTTTTTCTGTCAATAACATGAAAGGAATAGGGCAAATTTTCGTACTAGCTAAAGGTTTCTACTTCTTCGATATGAGAATGGTTGTTTTTCTTCAATGACGAAGATGTTATCTTCATCATGACAAATCCGATAAAGCTAACTCCAAAGACTGGTATTAGCCCCGGGATAAGTGAAAATAGAAGATAGATAAGTAACATTAAAGCAGATAAGAGGACAGTTTTGATTGGTCTTCCTATTACAAGAACAAACGCATATTTATAATACTCTAGAAATTTCAAATTATAGTGCACAAAAATAGGAAATAGATAGAAAGTGATAAACATGTATAAAACAAGGAGTAAATAGAGTGCAATCGTTACTACTTGATGCATAAAAGTAGTTTCAACCTGATGTAAAACCCTCACGTCAAGTAAAAGAGCCGCCCCCATAATTGCCCAAACATATCCAAGTATATTCCCTCTAAAAAACTCTGATTTATACGTTTTCCAGAAGAGATGAAAGATCCGCACTTCTTCTTCAGGTTCCATCGTTAATTTCCTTAGAACTGCAAAAAGGGCGACAGTTGCAGGAAAAATCCCTAATAAAAACGCGCCAACTAGTGAAAATATAAACCATAAACAGTTTAATAGAAACAAATTCAAACACCATTCTCCTAATTGAACATACTTAGTTCCTAATGCTTTCATCCTCCTGCCCTCCATATAAAAAGCTATCGATAGATTATCAATAGCTTTGTTCTCTTTTTTATCCCTTTACTGATCCAATCATGACTCCTTTTTCAAAATACTTTTGGATAAATGGATAGACAATTAAGATCGGAAGAGTTGAAATAATGATAACCCCGTACTTAATTTGATCCGCATATCTTTGAGCATATCCACCAGCTGCACCACCACTTCCCGCTCCTTCGGCGAACACCTGATTAGAGAGCAGAATATCTCTTAATACAATTTGCAATGGCTGTAGACTATAGTCCCGTATATAAATTAATCCTGTAAAGAAATCGTTCCAGTGCCACACTAAATAGTAAAGTCCAATAACAGATACAACCGCCTTTGAGAGAGGCATCACAACCTTAAGGAAAAATGTAAAGTGATTACATCCATCAATTGATGCGGCTTCATATAATTCATTTGGTATGTTTGTCTCAAAAAATGTCCTAGTAATGATTAAATTAAACACATTTACTGAGAAAGGAATAATAAACACCCACATGGTGTCAATTAGCTGTAAATCTTTCATTAATAAGTACGTTGGGATTAACCCTCCATTAAAAAACATTGTAAAAACAAAGAAGAACATCAAAATTCGTCTTGCACGAAATTCTCTTCTTGATAACACATAGGCAGCTGGCAGTGTTAGCAATAAATTAACAAACGTACCTAAAAGAGAGTAAATCATTGTGTTTTTGTAACCAACCCATATCCTTGCATCCTGAAAAATTTCTTGATATCCAAATAAACTAAACCCTTTTGGAAATAACAGTACTTTCCCTGTAGAAACAAGGGTTGAATCACTTACAGAAGCGATTACAACAAAATATAGCGGATAAGCGATAATTAAAAATACAATCGCACATATTACATAGATAAATAGATCAAAAATCATATCATTTATATTTTTCCCTTTTTTCGTAAGTAGTGCCATAACAGCTCCTCCCTCCATAATCGGATACTAGCTCAAAATCACTTTACCAAAGGCTAATATTCGAAAATCTTTTTGCTATATAATTCATCGTTAACAGTAAGGCAAAATTAATTAATGTATTAAACAACCCAATGGCTGCTGCATAACTAAATTGATTTGAGATAATCCCAATCTTATAGACATATGTTTCGATTACTTCGGAAACTGGCAGATTTAGTGGATTTTGCATTAAAAAGATTTTTTCAAAACCTGTACTGATAATGGAACCCATATTTAATATCAATAGAATAATAATTGTCGGGATTATCGCAGGTATTTCAACATTCCTAATTATTTGCCAGCGATTTGCTCCATCCATTTTCGCTGAATCATATAACTGCGGATCTACACTGGATAATGCCGCTAAATAAATGATGCTATTCCACCCAACATGTTGCCATACATCAGATAACACATATACCGGAACAAATGTATTGGTAGATGCCAATAGATTTACATCCTGAAATCCAAATGCGTTCATGATATGTCCAACGATTCCTGTGTTAGGAGATAATAGGACGTTTAATAATCCAACAAGTACCACAATTGAAATAAAGTGAGGCAAATATACGGTTGTCTGGAGAACCTTTTTTCCCCTTTTCCATTTAATCTGGTTGATGAGCAAAGCCAAAATAATTGGTGCAGGAAAGCCTACAATAATGGTGGTTAAACTTAATACAACTGTATTTCTCAATAAATCTGCAAACATATGGCTTTCAATGAATTGAATAAAATACTTTAAGCCTACCCAGTCTCCCCCGGTCAGTCCTTTTGTAAAATCAAACTCTCGAAAGGCCAGCTGAATTCCGTACATTGGGATATAGTTAAAGACAAATACAATGATAATTGCAGGCAAGATCATGATCCATAATTGATAGTCACGTTTAAATGTATTAAAAATGGTAGGCTTATTTTCCAGTTTTATATTTGGTGCACTATTCGTTTTAGTTGTTCTCGTGCTTATAAAGGCCATATACATTCTCCTTTACTGAGGAAGACCGGGCTGCATTAATTAATGTTGCAACCCTGCCTCCTTAGGTAATCATTACTCCATATTACTCATGTATTCGTCATAATAACCTTGGATAATTTCAGTGTTTTTATTAATTCCAATCTTATCTAGTTCTTTTACATAATCATCCCACTGTGAATCAATTCCGCCTTTTGTGATCCATTCAGAATATTTTGCCATGGCTAAATTCATAATTTCTGTGTTTGCCAGACTTAATGTATTATTGTCTTCATCACTATATTTAATAAAGGTTCCAGGGAAAACGTCTTTCTCTTTATCTAAAGATTCAAAGACTTGTTGTAATGGCTCTGTTTGCTTTCCTACTGATTGCATATCGCTTCCAAGCGTAAGTTCTAAAGAATCTGAAATATACATCGGTCCATTATCAGCCCAGGTTGTTGTCCATTTCCAAGTTCCAGGATCCATTTCTTTATCTTCAGGTGGCAGGACAGAGTAAGTACCATCACCATTGTCCGAAATGTTTGTTCCCAGTGAACCAAATAACACCTGCATACTAACTTCCGGATCATATAATTCATTTATAAATTTCATCGCTGCTTCTTTGTTTTTACTTTGAGATGACATTTGAATAAGATTAACACCGTAGTTTAGGTTGTTATAATCATAACTCCAGGAAAGCTCTTCTGTTGAATCAGCTGAAACTTTTAAAGGTGCCATTGATTCATATTGTGGGGCAAGTGTAATACCAAATCTGTCAGTTACTTCCCATCCAAATGTATAACCTACCTTTGCTGTGTCTCCATCTCCACGTGCAACGGACTGGTATTTTGTATAGTCTTGTGTAAATACTTCTTTATTGATTAAGCCTGCTTCCCAACATTTATTCAGAAATGACACAAGCTCTTTATACCGTTCATCAACCAGGAAATTTTTCACTTTCCCATCTTCCACAAATATCCCCGTTCCACTTCCATCTCCTATTGTGATCCCCATACTACCTAGTAGAACTGTTGGTTGAAAATGCCCAAAACCAGTTGTCCCGGTTGGCGAAAAGTCCATAGGAATTTCATCTTTTGGATCTCCATTCCCATTTGCGTCTTTCTCTTTAAATGCCACTAACACTTCATAAAGTTCATCCCAGTTTGTTGGCATTTCCAAGCCAAGATTTTCTAACCATTGCTTGTTAATAAATTGTCTAGTTGCTGTTTCCGGCCAAAACCTTTGATATTTTGGCAGACCGAATATTTCACCTTCTCTTTGTGTTGATAGTGCCTTTAATTCAGGCTTCTCTTCAAACATCTTTTGAACGTTTGGAGCATGCTCTTCAATCAATGGAGTTAAATCTGCAAACAAACCATTAAATTTAGCAAATTCAGCATCAGTAATAGCATTTGGACCAACGATTAAATCAGGTATATCACCTGCTGCCAGCATAGCCCCCTTTTTTTGGGACCAATCAGCTGATACTTCCTCCCACTTAATTTCAACACCTGCTCTTTCTTCTGCTTCCTGCAGCCATTCCATTTTCGATAATTCCTGTGTTAATGCGTGTTTCGTAATTAGTGCAGTAAGGACTACTCTGCCATCTTCTGTTTGTTCCACTTTTTCGGTATTGCTACAACCTACTAATACAGATGTTAAACATAAAAAAATAACTAATAGAAAGACTGTCATTTTTTTCATCCTAGCATCCCCTTTGTTTTTTATTTCGAAACAGATACTATGCAACCCCTTACAATTCTTCATATGAGCATACATCCATTTCTTTTATAGCTAGTTTTCTTATTGATTTCATTATGAAAGATTTATTAAATGATGAGAATTCACAATTCCTCAGAAAACATATCTTTTCTTTGGATTTTATAAAATGAATTAATTGGGGTGTTGCTCTATGTTGAGCTTGAAAAATGGCTGTGGGTGAAAAAATTGAGTAAGTGATTGAATAATCTTGGATAGTGGTTGAATTAATAGAAAAGTGGTCGTATTCTTTGGAAATGTG
>NZ_JAEK01000041.1 GCF_000518865.1 Bacillus sp. J37
GCACGTAGAAAATCGTAATACCCAGTTGCTTCTCCAGTGAACGTTTTGACAGTATCCCATGCTTTTTCGTATATAGGACGGTTTTCTAGTTCTTCCGCCTTTTTTAATTCTTCTCTAATTTTTTCCTGTTCCTCTTTAAATGAGAGGTAATCATCGGCGTATTGCTGGACCTCATCTGAAAGTTGATAGGCTTCACTCGCTTTATATGCTTGAGCATCAAAGTTGATTGGATAAATTGTGTTGCCTTGTGCTGTTGCTTGTAGAAGTTAGCAATATGGAATTCAGCACTTTCTGATACCTTGTATTCCTCAAGTAATTGCTGATCCAATGCATCAACATCTTTGATGGTGTTTTCTCTCTTTTTCTTTGCGTCATCCATTGCGGTATTGAAATCATCTGTTGAAAATGCTTCGAGAGAAATGATATCGTCAATGCCATCAAAAATTTTCTATAGATCCTCTCGTTGACTCTCCACTATTGCGATATTGTTAGAAGCATGTATGGATAAATCACTTTCAAGGAAGTTGACTTCTACCACTGTATCACCAGAATAAAATCAATATCCGATTATGTAGCAGACACACCATTAAGAAAAGGAATTTGCATGTCAATTAAACGAAAACAAGGCTTCTGCCACTTCAATTTGGGCTTGAAAAACCCTTTGATTTCAAGCATAAAATTTAATACAAAAAGCACTTGTTGTCTTTTCGGACAATCAAGTGCTTTACTGAGAACTTTAAAAATTGTATTACTAGATAATTAGTGTTTAGTTGTCGTTCTATTTCTTATTTTCTCTCATCTAACTTTTGCTTCAAATATTCAGCAATTTCAGTTTGACCAAATTCTCTAGCATATTCATAAGCATCCATATCCTTCATACTTTCTCCAGTATATCGTACTGAAATATCTATTCCAGAATCAACTAATAACTCAACTACTTCTTTATGCCCACCATAAATTGCTCCAAACAATGGATTCCTTTTAGCTAAGCTCTCATCTAATTCTGCGCCAGACTCTATTAGATATTTTACTATTTCCAATTGTCCTGCTCCTGCTGCCAAATTTAATGCCGAAGCATCAAAAGTACCACCTTTGGCATCAATATCTATACCTTTATCAATTAGAAATTTAACTATTTCAAAGTGTCCTTGCTTTGCAGCTACGTGTAACCAAGTACCGAATGCAGTCATTGTATTTAATATTTCTTTATCATCTCCTATTAATTCCTGGACTTCCTTTAAATCCCCTAACTTAATGGCACTCCTTATTGCTTTGTTTAAATTTTTTTTATCCAAAACATTCCCTCCACAATTTAAATTATCTTCTACTCGCTAATACACCCAATTCTTCCAGCGCTTCAACAATATCCTCAAAGTCACCACCCTCAGCTTCCACAGTCTTTAAATGATTCACCACATTCTCCAAAGCACCCAAACTATGTTGCCCTATTACAGCATTTGGTGCCCAAACTAGGTTCTCCTTACCAATAATTGGGTCTATACCATACCTCCTTAATAATTCTTGACCCTCTTGGACAAGTTGTTGTTGGGCTTCACCAAGACCTTTTTTAAATAGAATATGGTGTGCATGTGGATTGATCATTCCTGCAGGTGGATCACCAACTAACTTTCTAAGATACTTACCAAAATCAATCTTCATTAAAGCTTCATTATATTCTTTAGTAATGCCTAATTCAGACATTATTTTACTTATCTCCGAAATCTCATCTACACTAAATCTATTATTTTGAATAGCATTTTTCAGCTTATTCATCTTAGCACTATCCACTTTCCCGTTCACAATTATATCATCAAGGTAATCACTTACGGTATAAACCGTACCCCTAGCAAAAGAAAACCTCGAAATAGTCTCTTCAATTCTATTTCTAACTTCCTTTGAGTTCATTACATTGGATAGAATTGGTTTTACTCCACCTGCCCCGGCATAAGCAAAATTCATATTCTGATTTCCAAAGAGAACCTGCATGCCACCTCTTACTTCATCATAGACATACAGCGCACCAGACTTCGTTTTTGTCGCAAGTTTATGCATCTGTTTAATAGTTTCTTCTTTAACTAGTTTACCATTTTTCACTAAAGATGGCACGAATGGTGAAGCAACTAAAGAGGCTCCTAGGATACTATTATATAAACTCGATTGTCTTTGAACGTCCGTTTGCTCATTCCCAAACATATCTTTTCCTGTGATATATTCACTAAGTCCGTTTGCGGAAGCGAGTCCGTAGATTCCTAGTTCTGCTTTTTGGAGATTTGAGAATGTGCTGCTTGTTTTGTAAACACTTAGTGCTTGTTCGGCGGTGTTCATTCCTTTGGCGGTTTTGTAGATTGCACTTCCGCCTTTGAAGAGTCTTCCTCCCCAGCCTACAACTGGATGAATCCTGCGGTGGCCATGGCACCAGCGGCTACTCGTTGGCCGTCTGTTAGTTCTTCTCCTGTTACGGGGTCAACACCATCTTTTGCACGGAGAAAATCGTAATATCCTGTTGCTTCTCCTGTGAAGGTTTTGACAGTATCCCATGCTTTTTCGTAAATCGGACGGTTTTCTAGTTCTTCTGCCTTTTTTAACTCTTCTCTAATTTTTTCCTGATCTTCTTTAAATGAAAGGTAGTCGTCTGCGTATTGTTGAACCTCATCTGAAAGTTGATAGGCTTCACTCGCTTTGTAAGCTTGAGCATCAAAGTTGATTGGTGAAATGGTGTTGCCTTGTGCTGTTGCTTCTAACAGTTGTTGAAAAAGAGCGCCTATATGGAATTCTGCATTTTCTGATAACTTGTATTCCTCTAGTAATTGCTGGTCCAATGCATCAACATCTTTGATGGTATTTTCTCTTTTTTTCTTAGCATCATCCATTGCAGTATTGAAATCATCAGCTGAAAATGCTTCGAGATTAACAATATCGTCAATACCATCAATAATTTTCTGTAGATCTTCCCGTTGGCTCTCCACCATTGCGATATGGTTCGAAGCATGGATAGATAGATCAGTTTCTAGAAAGTTGACGTCTACCACTGTGTCACCTGATAAATCAATATCCGCTATAGCTCCTGATACACCATTTAGAAAAGCAAACTGCATGTCAATTAAACGGAGTAAGACTTCAAACTATATAATAAGTTTGGGTGTATTAACCCATTAATTAAAAGTAGAAAAATTTAATACAAAAAGCACCTGATGTCTTTTGGACAATCAAGTGCTTTATAGTGCTCTATATAGTATAACAATTTAATCTATATATTCTGCTGTTCCAATAAAATCCAACTTGTATTCATTTTTATCTACAGAATTTACAGCCCTACCATCCTTATCATAGTTATAGTTATAAAGTAAAATGATAGTATTGTATTTAGAGTTTAGCATATCATTATTAAACTGCTTTATTAATTGGTCATCATATGAAAAATCGACCAGAAGCTTCTTTACATCATCTTCAGCATCTGGTATCCAATCTTTTTCAATTAAGTCTCTGTCATAATACCCTAATTTAAATTCTCTCTCAAAAACAGATGGAATACTATCTCCGTCTTCATCATATTTTATTTCCATGTATTTTTCGACTTCATCAAAATTACTAAAATATCCCAACCACAAAGAAACATCGTTTTTCATTTTTATTACCTCCTTAGACCTTCTGGTAAATCCATAACTCCATTTTTCATTCTATTACTTGCCCAATCATTTAATCTTCTAACAAAATTTTCATAATCAGGGGCAGAATCAATAATCTTTAATATTTCATTGTGAGCTTTTGTTGAACCCCGACTTCCATGGCGTCCAGGAGGATTTACAAATTCAACATCTTTTGTTAAAGACCTCATTTCTTTTATGTCGTCCATGCTAATACCCCACTGTTTAAATTTAGGCGTTCTTGCCACAAGATGCCACTCATGGTATCCTCCTGGACGCCTAATCCTATCTTCTATCTTACTTCTCAATTGGGGAACATTCCACATTTCCTCAAATTCATCAACCGATAGTTTATCAAACCACATATTAAATTCATTATTTCTAACTGATGGAATTTGTACATCTTTACCTGTTCCCTTAGTAATAATCCCTACAGAATCCTCTGAACCTTTACTACCACCCAAATTCTTCCTAAAAGAAAACCTCGAAGTAACTTCTTCAATCCTCTTACTAACTTCCTTTGAGTTCATCACATTGGAAAGTATCGGCTTTACCCCATCTGCCACAGCATACGCAAAATTCATATTCTGATTTCCAAAGAGAACCTGCATGCCACCTCTTACTTCATCATAGACATACCGCGCACTAGCTTTCGTATTTGTCGCTAGCTTATGCATCTGGTTAATCGTTTCCTCTTTTACTAGTTTACCATTTTTCACAAGTGCTGGCACGAATGGTGAAGCGACTAAAGAGGCTCCTAAAATACTATTAAATAAACTCGATTGTCTTTGAACGTNGTAGATTCCTAATTCTGCTTTTTGGAGATTTGAGAACGTGCTGGTGGTTTTGTAAACACTTAGTGCTTGATCGGCGGCGTTCATTCCTTTGGCGGTTTTATAGATCGCACTTCCACCTTTGAAGAGTCTTCCTCCCCAACCGACAATCGGTATGAATCCTGCGGTGGCCATGGCGCCAGCGGCTACTCGTTGACCNTCTGTTAGTTCTTCTCCNGTNACGGGGTCAACTCCATCTTTTGCACGTAGAAAATCGTAATACCCAGTTGCTTCTCCAGTGAACGTTTTGACAGTATCCCATGCTTTTTCGTATATAGGACGGTTTTCTAGTTCTTCTGCCTTTTTTAACTCTTCTCTAATTTTTTCCTGTTCCTCTTTAAATGAGAGGTAATCATCGGCGTATTGCTGGACCTCATCTGAAAGTTGATAGGCTTCACTCGCTTTGTAAGCTTGAGCATCAAAGTTGATTGGAGAAATGGTGTTACCTTGTGCTGTTGCTTCTAACAGTTGTTGAAAAAGAGCACCTATATGGAATTCTGCACTTTCTGATACCTTGTATTCTTCAAGTAATTGCTGATCCAATGCATCAACATCTTTGACTGTGTTTTCTCGCTTTTTCTTAGCATCATCCATTGCGGTATTGAAATCATCAGCAGAAAATGCTTCGAGATTAACAATATCGTCAATTCCATCAATAATTTTCTGTAGATCTTCCCGTTGGCTCTCCACCATTGCGATATGGTTCGAAGTATGGATAGATAGATCAGTTTCTAGAAAGTTGACGTCTACCACTGTGTCACCTGATAAATCAATATCCGCTATAGATCCTGACACACCATTTAGAAAAGCAATTTGCATGTCAACAAGACGAAGCAGGCAATCTGCCACATCTATTTGCGCCTGATAAAACCCTTTTATGGCGTCCGCCCCTTTACCTTGTAAGGCATCATCCAACTGAGTAATATCTGTAAATTCCTTTTTTAATGTATCAATTTTATCGCGAAAATCTGTGTACACTTTCGCTCTATCTTCCATTGATTCTATTAATGTTTTTGTCTCTAATACTTTCAAGTCGCCATCATCCCTCACTTCCTGGTTTTTTATGTATAATCATGGCTAGTGAGTTAGTATTGTTTTATAATCGTCTTTGATCAAAATGTCACACTTATTACATATAACATATTTATCCATTTTAGTGGATCATTTCATATAAATTTAAATGAAATCGAAACTATTTTCTTAGTAAGTTAAATGTAAACAGGAAATAAATCATATATAAACCTCAATAAAACGAGGATAAAGTACTGAAGATAATTCATATCTTAATAGCTTTCTATTCAAATAAAAAAAGGTATAGGATTACTCCTCATACCTTTTCCATGTAAGTTTCATATTAAGCTTTGTAAGTATGCACCGCTCAAGTAACACTGACTATATTTTATTTAAACTTATAGATAATCAACATTTACATTAATTCTATATCCCTGCTGTTCCACTAAACGAATTCGTTGACATTAATTATCATTTTACTAGTATTTTTCAATCCTGTAACTGCTTGGTAAGCTAAATACACTTGAGATAACGGCTTCATGTGTCACTAGTCAACCACTTTTGTGTAGATGCCTTTTATGCAGAAAATAATGATGTTCAGCTAAGATCAGTAAAAGCTGTGACTATGATATCTCCATCCTTCAAATAAGTATCTGCTATTATTGGGCTAAAAATTCAAGAAAAAACCTAGAGGGCATAATCCTTAAAGATAATTTTTTTGCAAACATATAATTCTAATTAGATCAAATAAAACTTTAATCTTTAAATCTTTCTGAAATCTTCTCTCTCCAAATTAACAATAACTCTATAAATTGCTCAGTTTCAATAGTATTTTCATAAGGTTCTTCAATCCGAAAGTTATTTTCTACAATTGTCACATCTTTATTTATTGATACGCTCGCAGCATTTAATTGAATTTCAAAGTCTTCATATAAGCCATTGGTAACTTTTTCAATATCCTCTACATACTCATCTAATTCTTGTTGTGTACTAATATCTTCTATAAAATCTGCAAATAATTTTATACTATCTGGCAATTCTACTCTTAGAACATTATGATGGTCTCTATAAAAATTATAATGATACTTCATTCTTAATCTCCTTTATAAATTGGATATGCAGTTGCAATTGAACCATCCTTATTTAAATACATTTCAATTATAAGACCAGATTCACTTTTCCCAGAGTATTTATTATCGCCAATAAGTCTTTTATTATTAAAAGCCTCTTCGATTGCTTTTAAAACTTGGACACGATCCCATTCTTTAGGGAAAAAAAATGCCTTTTTTAATTTATCAATTTTATCGCGAAAATCAGTGTACACTTTCGCCCTGTCTTCCATTGATTCTATTAATATCTTTGTCTCTAATACTTTCAAATCTCCATCATCCCTAACTTCCTGGTTTTTTATGTATAATCATGGCTAGTGAGTTAGTATTGTTTTATATTCGTCTTTGATAAAATGTCACACTTATTACATATAACATATTTATCCAATTTAGTGGATCATTTCATATAAATGTAAATGAAATCAAAACTATTTACTTACACATGGTGATGGCAAACAGGACATAAATCACAGGTGAAACTTAATAAAGCAGAGAATAAAGTACTACAAGATGATTCGTATTTTATTAACTTTTCCAGACAAATAGAAAAAAGGTATGGAATTATCCCTCATACCTTTTCAATGATAAACTTTGCTTCGCTTAAAATTGTGTGAGTGTATGTACCGATCTTTTAATTTCAAGAAAATTCTTTATATAAGTGGTTAAAAGTTTTTTTTCCTTTTACTCACGTATTGAAAGACTCTTCAAGTAAGGATCTTTTCAAAGATTTCTAAACCCAAAATATAAAACGTAAAGTTAAGGTTAAGTCCGCAATAAAAAGGCTCACTAAAAAAATAGAGTCGAATGAAAATCCATTCGACTCTATTTTATCTGCCAATTTATCTAGCCATCATGAAATAGTTAAATTTGTTATTCTCCTATTTCCAAAGCCTCTTCTGCATTTTTAAGATCTTGTGAAACTTGTTCTTTGAGATCATATGCATGGTACATCTCTTTTTCTATCATGTATTGGGCAATTTTATCATGCAAGTCAATTGCTGTTTCAAGTTCTTTTTTTAATACTTTTTTCACTTCTGGAGTTGCTGTCTCTGTAATAGCCACCGCCAATGATCTTACACCGCTTTTCGAAGACAGCAGAAGGTCAGTTGCAATTGTTTGATCATTAATAATACTCTTAAGATTATTTAACTTTTCTGTTTTCGTCGTCATATTATAGATCCTCCTTTTATGCTTTCTCCAAAATTTTAGATAGTTCTTTGACCGAATTAGTAGATGCTTCAACATCCTCTTTTAAGATCTTCTTTAAATCTTTATCTTCTACAAGCTCTAACATAGCTGTACCTTTTTTTACACAGGCAGTTTTAAATAATAACAGTTCATGTACTTCTAGTTTTTCATGCATCGCAAGGTCTTTTGTAGCCATTATAGAATCCCTCCAATTTTTTATTAATCATTCATGTTGGACATATTCCCGTATCTCTAGTAAGTAAACATCTAAAAATGACAAAACCAGCCGAAGAGTATCTAATTTGTACTCTTTTCAGGATTTTAAATTTCAAGTAGAGGTAATTCATAATAGATTTCTACACTTGAATAATCTTCTTGGTGATCTTCCCATAAAACTGCATCATGTTCTCTGTCAAGTCATCCAAATGAACTCTACATAAATTGCCTTTGAATCCTTAGAATGTATAGATACCAAAATTAATCTATAAAAATACGAGACTAAAAAATTAGCCTCGCATTTATACTATGATCTTAAATTATTATTAGGATTGCCATCAGCATCAGTACGTAAATAACCTCCGCCGTTTTCTTCAGTTAAATCGACGGCAGTATTCCCATCTCCATCTCTCCAATAGCCGTCAATCCATTCACCTTCACGCCAATGACCTTCTACCCAGTGAGGTTTTACATGATGTGTTCCTGGTTGTTCTGTCGTATCAGTAGAAGTTGCCACATCTGTTTGGGCCACATGTGGTTGAACCTGTTGTAAATTGGATGTTCCCTCTGTTCCGCCTTCAGCCATATTCTGATTATTTGTAACTGGGTCACCACCGTCAACTCCATCAACTAAATCAATAACTCCAACAGCAAGTGTACCTATTGCTACTGTTTTGCCAATATCTCGTAACCCTTGTTTCATTTTTGTATCATCACCATCTCTAAATCCCTCATATGTAGATTTACCACTATGATAAGTATTTTTGGCAGTATGATATACACCCTTTGCCGTTCTACCTACTGAATCACCCATATCATTTAATCCTTGATCAATTTTAGATTTATCGTCCTGGATCATACCTGATGCAGTATTCCAAGCTCCATCTGCGATTTGACCTACTGTATCCCCAGCAAATTCAGATGCCTTTTTAACCCCATCCCCAACTTCCTTAATAAATTTGCTGCCTGTTACATCTCCAACAACATTAACAGCACCACCAATAACCGTTCCTGTTGCTTTTCCAGCGAATTTCCCTAAATCTCTTAAAAACCCCATCTATATTCCTCCTCTTTATTTTTTTACTAACTAAAAAAGACCCACCTAAATAGGTGGATCAACATTATGTATTGACGTCCATCTTTTAGGCGAATCGGCTACCATAGTCCCTACCTTTCGATAGGTTTGCCGTTTTCTAATAGGCTATAAGTTATAGGTTTATTTTACTATTAAATAGGTAAAAATCAACCTCGAAATGTTAAAACAATTATTTTGTTAAGTACAAAAAAGATAACCCCTTCTATTTTCATTAGATGGGGTTATCAAAAAAGGATTTTACTTGTCTAAAAGTAACCTACTATCCTAAACTCTTTTGATGTTCAAAACAATATATCTTCCCATTAAACTTCTTACTGGATAAACAAAATGACTTGACCTTATCTGAGACAGTTTTATTACATACACAGCACTTTGCTTGTTGATTTTGACTATGTACCTCGCCCTCTAACTTTAGGGATTGAACATGCTGCTCTCGAATAGAATGATCATCTATGTTAGCTTCAACTAATATTGAATAAATTCTTTTTATCTCATCTTCTTTTAAAATTGGCTCTTTATTATGTATCTTATTAACTGATACTTTCCTATGTATATACTCCGACAATTCAACATCATATACAATTAACTCATTAGATCTCATTTTTCTAAAATCTAACTCGTCAATCTTGAATGTGCACCGTTTAGTGAATGATACCATTGAAATAAATGAGTGATGATATTTCTCTTCAATATGATTTTTTATCGCTTGAATATGTCCATAATTTTGAATAAATGGATTCATCATCTTGAACTTTCCATTTACTGACCATGTTTTTCTATCTTTCCCACCATAAATAGTCCCTTGATAATTTTTGGTTTCGATAACAAAGATTCCATATGGCGTGATTACGATATGATCAATCTGTGAATAGCCTGATTTAGCTTTATCATTTTTAAGCATGATATCAGATAAGTGGATATACTCTTTAGGAAGTTGTGATAATTGGATATCAATTTTGTATTCTCCAATTTCTCCTTTCATGGTTGCAACCTTTTCATGGTGTTTTTTCTTTGAAGCCTTAGGTTTTATTTGTGATTTTTGTTCTTTTTCTTGTTTACTCTTTTTAAATAAGTTTGATAAAAGTTTCATTCTTTTCTCCTCATTCAAAAGCTAACTTACTATTATTAAAAAATGTAGCTCAAGAGTTTTATCGTCTCTTGAGCTACATTTTTAAGTGCTTTTATTAAAGTTATATATTCTTAATTTCAAATCATCTAAAGTAAAGTGGACTCTTTCAAAGCATTCTACAGCCTCTATTCATCTAACTATTGTTGTTTGTAATCGCGAAGGGTTTGTAATGAAATTAAGTGCTGCTATTGTACCGTTACAATATATTTTTATTTGCCCTCGGCACCAAATAAGACGGCATTTCTTCATGCAACTCCCAAACAAAGCTCACAGGCTTGCTACCTGTGTGTTTCACATAATCAACTAATCCTAGAAAGATAAATGATGATGTTAATCCATGTTCTTTTTTGTATTCTCTTACAAACAATGCAAGCTTGTGTCCCGTTTTCTTATGAGTTCGGTAACGGTTTGCCGTTTCGCTGCCTTCTGCTACTTTAGATTGTGTTTGCCAATGGAACAGGGTTTCGTTAATTGCATAGTCGTCATAAAGAGTCGATGGCGAAAAGTCTTTCTCTGATTTATTAAGAGTTGTAAAGAAGACATCTAGATTTTTCTCTTTAAAGAACTTCACTCCTTCTCTAAAGGATGGACTTGCATTTTCGTTAAAGTATCCTAACGCTGCAAGTACTTGTGCTGTTGAATATCGACTATGAACGGTTAAAGGACATGGAAAATCAAATTCATTTTCAATTTCCATTGTTTCAAGTGATGAATATAAGTATTCAAGTATCTCTACTATTTCATTTTTAAACTCTTTAATTGAGAATATTGCCGATAGCCCATCTTCTATTGAAGAAAAGCCTTGTTTTTGAGGGTGATGCTGATAAAAAGTATAATAAAACATCGAAAGCATGAGTCTTTCCTCTTCTGTTTCAGCTAACCCACCATTTATATAACGTATATAAAAATTAATTAGTTTCGCTGAGTTAAGATGAAAAAAATTTGCTAACCTGCTTGTGATAAACTTTTCATCTTCAACCTCAAAGTTCTCTTTAACATCAGCATGTACCATAAAACGAGTGAAACTCCGGTCTCTATTTTTCCCGTAAAAGTCGTAAAGTGATAAATTGTAATGTCTTAGAAAATTATTAAGATTAAGGTGTAACCCTGTGTCCTGTTCAAAATATTTCATCTTGGATATTAAATTTCCTTTTGTGTTCGCACTTGATTTGATATTTCTAAGAATGTACTCTTTTGCCTGCTTCTCTAATTGTACGAAACAGCCTTTAGGAAGATTAAAAAATCCATTTTCAACATAATGCTCAATTGAATGCTTTGTTTTTCCTAAGAGCGCTCTAAATTTCTCTTCAAAGTTATACTCTTTATGAGCTTGTCCGATGAAATCTAGAACAGTTAAACATTCCTTCCCTTCTGCTAATCGTAACCCCCTGCCAAGCTGTTGTAAAAAGACAGTTAAGCTTTCTGTAGGTCTCAAAAAGAGAATTGTATTTACATCTGGTATGTCTACTCCTTCATTATATAAATCTACAACAAATATAAAGTTAATTTTACTGGTCGTTAACATATCCTGTGCCTCACTGCGAAGAGCTTGACTGACGTTTCCATGTAGGGCAATCGAAGGAATACCAGATTGGTTAAAATAATCAGCCATATACTTTGCGTGTTCTATAGAGACACAAAACCCAAGACCTTTAACATCATTAATTGACGTGACATACTTATCAATACTTTTTATGATTTGAGTGCTTCTCATGTCATTAGAAGTATAAACATTTTCTAACTCTTTAACATCGTATCCTTTTCTACTCCACTTTAACTTAGATAAGTCAACCGTATCACTGACACAAAAATATTGAAAAGGTGATAATAATTTTTGGTTTACTGCCTCAGTTAATCGCATTTCTGCAGCAATTGTATGATCAAAATAATGCAGAATATCTTTTCCATCCATTCGTTCGGGTGTTGCTGTTAGACCAAGTAAAATCTTTGGGTTGTAATGATTAAGAAGCCTTTGATAGGATTCGGCCGCTGCATGGTGAAATTCATCAATAATAATATAATCATAAAAGTCACATGTTGTTTTTTCATATAACTTCTTACTGTTAAAGCTTTGAATACTTGTAAATAAAGTATCTAATGACGATGGAACATGATTACCTACAAGCATTTCACCAAAGTTTGGGTCTTTTAATATGCCTCGAAAGGTATCAAGGCTTTGTTTCAAGATTTCCTCTCTATGTGCTACAAATAAAAATCTTGCTCTATTCTGATTACTCGTATAGAATCGTTTAAAATCAAATGCTGATATAACCGTTTTCCCGACCCCTGTAGCTGCAACAACAAGATTTTTATAACGACCAAACACCTTACGTTCAACCTCTAATTTTTCAAGAATTTCTTTTTGATAATGAAATGGTCGAATATCAAATACGAAATGGAAATCTTTACGATCCATTTGCTTCTTCGATAACGCTTTCCTAAGCAACTCTTGATCCTGCTGATTCTGGGGATCAAAAAGTTGAAATTCTTTATCATTCCAATAGCTTTCAAAGGTAGCTTCAAATTTTCTCACGATATCAAATGAATCCTTCTCCGTCACTTTCAAATTCCACTCTAGCCCAGAAGTTAACGCAGGATTTGATAAATTAGAAGAACCAATATAAGCCGTTGTGAAACCTGTATCCCTCTTAAAAAGATACGCCTTCGCATGGAGTCGAGTCCGTTCAACATCATATGAAACCTTGATTTCTGTGTTTGAAAGCTTACTTAATTCTTCAATCGCTTTAAAATCAGTCGCCTCCATATATGATGTCGTAATAACCCTTAATGCTCCACCTCTATCTGTAAATTCCTTAAATTCTTCAATAATGCACCTGACTCCGCTCCATTTAATAAAGGAAACGAGCATATCAATTTGGTTTGCAGTTAGGATCTCTTTCTTTAATTCTCCAAGCATATTTGGTTCATAATTCGAACCAGTGAATAAGGAACTTTGAGAAATCGGTGTGACTGGGCGAACTACTTTATCCTTTCGAATACTCTTTATTGAGTTAAGACGAGAATAGATGGAAGTAAGAACCTCGCCTTCTTCCTCAATTTGGAGGCTTTTGAACTCTTCGTCCTCTAGTTTTATACTAAGAAGCTCGATGATCTCATTGCAAATTTTTATTTGTTGAAGTAACGCTTCAGAATCTTCGCTTTGATTTTCTCTAAGGTATTTTAGTGCTTTTCTTGTAATGGTAGATATGTATGATGAAAGAACTTTTCTTGCTTCTTCAACGTCGAGCTTTTCTTTTCCTAGTTCATATGTATCATTATCTAGTTCAATTAGTTCGTTTTTAAGTTTTTTGTTTATTATTTCTTCGTAGATTCCTTGTTTTAGCATCGGGGCACCTCGGATAAAAAATACTTGTTATCCTTATATTAGCAGAAACTGATAAATTTAGTTAATATGTCCTGGTTTATTTGAGTAAAAACGAATTGAAAAGTAATAGTAAAAAATTATTTGAGGAGTAAATGGAAAATAACTCAGTTTCTTTTGAGATTACATTAATAAAATGAAAAATAAAATATCTACTAGAAATCCAGTACAGAATACCTTTGGATGGTAACCCTGTCCTGGTTTTTAGATACTGGTGGTCGGGGTCGAACTGAAATTCCTAAAAAATAAAAAAAAATCCTATTATCGTTTTGTATAAATGTTACTAATAAATGGATACCTTTGTTTCTTAGTTTTTTATTTCTTCTGTATATATTGATTACAAGATCAATAGGCCTGAATGCCAAATTTAAGCAACTTCTTAGGCAATACATCATCCAAATTTTTAATATCATCATCATTTAACTCTATTAAATTAAATCCATACTTCTGATAAATTTTTATCTTCTCTTGTTTTCTTTCTTTATACTTCTCATCATTTTCCAAACCCCAAAATTCAATATATACCTTTCCAACAGGTAAGTAAAAGTCACAGTAAACATCTTCTTCAACCGGAAGTTTTCTCTCAAATGCATGTACGATTTCAGACATATAAAGCCAATTGTCAATTAACATCTCAGCTCTTGAACGTACATAATGACCATCAGCAGTTCTAAGCTTAGCTTCAAACTTTTCTCTAAATCCTATGTTAGATTGATTATTCTCAGGTTTCTCCTCTGTAGATGCTTCACCTTGTATCTCTTTCATTGAATTGATAATACTTTTTTTAGATAATATACCTGGATTCCAGCAAACATAGGGAATCCCTGTCTTATCATATTCAAATTGCTCTCCGCCCATTAGCTTACCAAGTGGAGTAACTAACCATCCTTTTACTCCTTTTTGGATTAAACCTAGTTCCGATAGAATGGGATTAATTCTAAACTTTGATATACCAAAGTGGCTTCCTAAAGCAGTTGAGGTTAAAAGTTTTGGATTAAGATTTTCTGTTTTAAAAATGGAATCATCTTTGAAATCTACACTCCAAGCAATATAAGCCCCAAATTTAGGGTGGGATTTTACTATCCCCCCCTTTTCTTTACCTTTATCAGTTAGATTCCAGTTATCTTCTTCTCTAATTACTAATCCACTCTCTGACAATAATTTAAAAACTTCCTTTGCAGGTAGTTGTATTTCCTTAGAGAGGGCTGTTGTAGATAAATACTTTTTTGACATTACAATCTCCCTATATAATTACTTGTTATTTATACTATCGGTGTTATTTCCATTTTTTTAAATATTTGTTAATAAAAATCCCTATGTATTTTTCTTTTAAATCTATTCTAAAATTTCATTTAGGCAACCAGATCGTATCAAACCCATTTTTAATCGAATAATCATATAGCATAATAATCTTTTTAGACTTATAATTATTCATTAAAGTCGTAATACTTGTTTCATCTTTGCTATCACTTAATGTCTGGTTCCTATCAATAATTAATTCAAGATAACTTCTCGTTGGTAATTTGTCACTTTTGGAACTATTACATTTATTACATGCTAATACAAGATTCCAAATTTGGTCTGACTGAACAAATGACCATGGGATGAAATGATCGACGTGAGTTTCCCTTTTACTCTCAGATAATTTCTTTCCACAATAGAAACATTCTGCTTGAAAATAAGTTAATAGTATTTTCTCGAAAGGCTTTAGCGTAGAACGCTTTGCAATGCTCTCTACCTTACCTAAAAGATAATTAATACTCGGTACTTCATTTAGTTGTTCAATCATTGCTGCCATATGGTAATTTGTCAGGTTCACAATAAGTCTTTGATAGTTCAACATAAATGCTTGAACAGAAGGGTTTAGTTTTAAGACCTCTTTTTTATGATTAAACGCATAAAAGCTTCCTCTTGTATCCCCATAAAGTGCACCATATACATTTATTTTCACTGTAGTCTTAATTTTATTAACAAGCTTTATCTGTAAAGAGTCATCAATCTTATCAAAAATCATTTCAGAAGGAATCCCGTTTTTGATTTGTTCTTCTTTTATGATTGAAACAACTCTAGCGGTTTTCCCGCTGTTTTGATTTAACAAATTATGATGAACGATTAAATTCCAATAGATCTTAGTAAATGAGTAGGCTAGCTGATCATAGGTAAGTTCAATATCTTCATTTACTTGATATAAATTTTCTATTAATGCTTTGATAAGCGCGAATTTATATGTAGAGGATTTGACAGATTTGCTGGATAAAACGATGGTGAATATTCTCCATATGTCCTCATCGGTTAGGTAAGTCTCTTTTAGCTCTCCAATTTTTAATTTATGACTCAATCCTTCTCCTCCTGTTTTTTAATCATCTACATCAATTAGAAAGATTTTTTCCTGGAATCCACCTCGCTTTATGTGTTTTTTCTTGCGAATCTCTTCAACTGTTTCAAAATTAGAACCGTGAACTTCTGCCAAACTATGTATGATTTCTAGTACATCAGCAAGTTCTTCAAGAGCTTGACCATCTGTATCTCCTTCAATATATTCGTTAATCTCTTCATATAATTTTGTTCGTAACTCTTTTATATATTCACCTTCATTTAATTGTTTTGTCCTATATTCTTTACCTGATGACTTAATGATTTCAGGTATTTTATCTCTGACGAGCTTGTTATAAATTTGCATTGATCCCACCCCATTTGTGTTAATTAAAATATTCTTTCAATCCAGTCCTTAAACATTTCATTACTTTCTCCAGGTGAAAAACAAAACGCCCCCATTTTATATCTCCTTTGAAATCCAACATCATAAAAATCCTTATCACTCGTCATAAAACATTCCGTAGGCGTTAAAATGTAAACCTCTTGTACGACCCTCATATCATCTACTCTTGCCAAAATCCCATCCCTGTACTTATGCATCTCACCAAGAGCCATAGGAAGGTTTGAAGGAATTCGATATTTAGGGTCCATAACGTACAGCTGATTCTGGTATTCAATGACGATATCCGGAATCATTCTTTGCGTATATGAGTAGTATGGTTTTGTATTAAATTGAATAATCTTCTGGTAGATTAACTTGCCACCATTTTTAAGGTTTATCACACTTTCTTTGTTTTCAGATAAGCGTAAGAAATAATAATTGTCTTTTTTGGTGAATAACTCCGTAGGATCATTTAATTGGCCAAGTTCTCGTAGTGTACGAATGATCTGCATGAAGCACCACATTTCATACAACAAATAGGTGTCTTTTAAACTCAGCTTTTGTTCGATATCAAAAGTAATGGTTTTAAACTGATAAAGTGACAGAAACCATTGATACCACAGTCTGTATACAGGGTGTTTTCGAAACACTTGAGTGATTTTTATTGGACCTGAAATTGGACTTAGTCCTTGTAGGAATTCTGCTTTTTTCCAAAGGCTTATCCAATCCAGATATTGAGTAGCTTTCTTTTGAATGTCATTATCATTTATAAGTCTGTAGGTTTTTAATAAAGTTTCTAATTCAATTAGCTGTAATAGAATGACTCTGTTTTCGTAAACATTGTAGGTTTCTTCTACTTTTGTTATTTGGATGTGACTTGGGAGTTTTGTTGGTGTACCTCCAAAGCTTTCACCATATCGTTCCAACCATGCAATGCTCCTTGGTGTAACAGACTTCACACGTTCACGTCTCATTAAAACTTCTTCTTTGCGAAGAATTCTTAACGGATGTGCGTCTATTTTCTGAAATGTATTTCTTAGATTATAGATGGAAGATTCAATGTACATCCACTGTAACATGGAGCATTCTCTTGTGTACCCGTTCGCTGATATGTTCGTTTCCAATCCAGATTGTTGAAAACAAATGCTTGCTTCTTTTAATAAATCGTCTAAAAGGTACTTGTATTGCTGCTCAGTTAATTTACGATGATCGGTATAAACATAGTTTTCAATGTTATCTTCAGCTTCTTGAGTGCTGATCGTAAATGAAACAAGTCCACTTTGAAAAGGTGTTTCAAAGACTCCTTCCCAGCCTTCTTGTGTTTTTGTCATTAATAGTGAGAGGTGCATCATTTTAAATTGGAATGTGGTCTTGGCACGTGTTCTCCATCTATAGATTTTTGCTTCTTCTAGATAGACCTTACTAAGTGACACCCAATTTTTTTGATGATCGTCCCATGCGGTTATGTTAACGCCAGAATTGAGTGGAGCCATATCGCTCTAATTCCTCTCTCATGCGATCTATATGTTTAAAAGTCTGAGATCCCTCGCCAAATTGCTGGGAAAATAAGTTTGCTAGTGTATCTAATAAATTAGAAATTCGTTCATCTCCTCTAATCTTAGGGATGACCTTTTCAGCTACCACACGATCAAGTGCAACTAGAGGCTCCATTTGCAGCTCCTCTGGCAACATACTATTTTTATATAATTTGCGGATCATTTCATTCATTGTGCGATAGCCAAAGTGCAGGTCGTATTTTGTAAGATTTCGATGGATCTCTAATAATAAATCCCATTCTGTTTGGACCGTTTTCTTGAATTTATCTTCTAATCGCTCCCAGAAGCTTGAAAAATCAACATCTGATAGCGTCATAACAAAGGAGCGATCTAGCACTTTGTCAGAAATGCTATGGGTTGTTTCATCCACATTAATTGTCCCAATGACATAAAAGTTGTGCGGGATTTCGATCGTTTTAGGCACATCCTTAAGATCATAGATATTGTGTAGTGGAATTGGCTTTCTTGATTCAACCGCACTTAAATAGTCACTTAAATAATACTCAACACGAGCTAGGTTCATCTCATCTAATACTATAAAATGTGGTTTGTCTTTTTCTTCATTTGCCTGCAGCAGCATATCTAGAAACTCTGTTCTCATATAGCGTTTTTCAAACGAACTGTAATAGCCAAATAGGGATGTCGCATCCATCCAATCTGGTCTAACTGGAACGATTTTTAGGTATGGATTTTCCTCGCTATAATCAAGTCCGTAAACGGCATTGGCAAATACACGGCATAGTTGAGTTTTACCTGTGCCGGAAATGCCGCTTAAGATGACAAAATGCTTGTCATCAAGACTTGTTAGGTTTAGGTAAAAATCTCTTATGATATCAAGCGAGAATGTGAAACCGCTTTGTTCAACTAGGTCCAGGATGTTTGTGAAGTCGAACGAACTCTCCAATTCAGGAGCGAACTCTTCCTCCTCTTCTTCAGACGGACCGGATGTTTGAACTCCTTTTGGAAAGGTTAGAAACTCAGTCGTATCTGCAAAAATAGCCGCCGCCACCACGAGACGTTCTTTAATTTTAGCCATAGGTTCTGTAAAGCCTTCGTCAACACCTTTATAGGTCCCTACATAAAATGAATTATTAGCACTTAAAATAAAGTTATGATTCTTTAATTTTTCAACTGAATTTTCCTGGTAAATTTGATTTTCATTGTTTTGATTAAATTTACCTCGATGATAGAAAGCCTTTTTAATATACCAGTCATAATCGGTTTGATTACCCAGCTTTCGGATTCGATGAAATATTTGGCCGTAGTTGCCAATAAATATACCTATTGATTCATGTGGATCACGAGTAAAGTATCCAATATGTCCTTCCGTTATTAACTGATCTTGATCATAAATGTAAAACATCTGTTTATAGTCATTTGTTTTTACCTTTTTAACTTCTTGATCAAAAATGACTCGGTACGTTTTCGAGAAAAGTTTTATGTCAAAAGGATCTGTTCCTTCTTGGATTCTCTTAATCAATAACATGGCATTACTATGTTCAGTAGCTTCTCTTTCTAATACAGAACGAACTGGAGTTAGTTTCTGATATGTATCCCAAAGGTCGTCAACAATCTCATCTTCTTCTATCAATCCTTCTAACGGTACAATTCTCCCAAAATTAATTGTTGGCTTTCGTTTATTTTTTATGTATTGCCAAATGATATCCGTAAACTCGTGTTTATCAATAAAGATCCTGTTTTCTTCATTCGTAAAGATTTGAAGATCTTCATCGAGTTCTTGTACCATACTCTTAAGCTCGTGAATCTGAGATCGTTTCGATAAAACCCAAAATGGGTAAAAATCAGAGCTCATCACCATACGAATTTCACGTGATGCTAAATGAAACTCAAGTTTAAGGATAAATAATGGACTTTCATAT
Organism: Bacillus sp. J37; assembly: GCF_000518865.1. Lineage (GTDB taxonomy): Bacteria > Bacillota > Bacilli > Bacillales > Bacillaceae > Metabacillus. The sequence continues at coordinate 19,743 of NZ_JAEK01000041.1, forward strand.
AATTTCTCATCAATTAATTCCACGAATCCCTTGTTTCCGTAATGTTGTTTCTTTTCTGCGTATTTAGGATTCTTTGAATCTGTAATCGTTGTTTTTATAGTTTGTTCATGTGTATGTATTTTTAACTGTAGTAAATAAGAATCACGCTCACTGTATTTTGCGATAAACGAATCCATGATTCTTCTTGCTAATGGCTGGACTTCGTCCAGGATTCGTTGATTTCTTATTGTTGTATCTTCTATGTTCATAATATCAACTAAATTGTTTGCTTGGATCATGAGTGTCACTTCCTAACATTTATGTAAATATCCCTATTACTATTTTAATACATTAAAATCTGAATTTTAACAAAATCTCAGAATATTTGTGGAGAAAAGCTCATTTTATTAATTAGATTGCTAGATTACATTTATAAACGTCAATTAATTAAAAATTGATGCTTTGAGATAGTACACCTAGAACTATTTTTCTAGTAATTTTCCTTAGGGAGATTCACATTCTCATCTAAATTCAGATTTTCGAATCAAAAAATGTGTTCCCCTTTCTCACTGTTTCACTTTTTTACACTAGTTGTAAAGCTCACGAAAACCCTTCTAATGTTCTTTAGGAAAAATCTCTATTGAATGAATTTTGCTTACTCACACGAAACAAAACAACTGTGCTAAAACAAAACTCACTATTCACGGCAAAGAAAAAACCCTAATAATTAAGGGTTTAACATGTACTTATATCCTAAGTAACTTCTATGTATAAGCTGGGAGCCGGATCTCTTTTTTTACAAATCAGTGTATTTTGTTTTACTCCCATATGCTTTCTCAACTGGATATTTCTCAATATTTTTTTGTACCTTATGTTCAATAGCTTCCACAAGATCAATACCTGTTTCATTAGCAAATAATAATGCATAAATAACAATATCAGCTAATTCATCCTTTAAATTTTCAACGTTTTTTTCAACAGCTTCTTCACTTGTTTTCCATTGAAAATTTTCAAGTAATTCACTTGCTTCTAATGATATCGATACAGCTAAATCTTTTGGATTATGAAACTGTTGCCAGTCACGCTCATCTCTAAATGCTAAAACCATTTCTGTTAATCGTTTAAGTTCACTCATATTATCACCTAACATCTTTTTGATATTGTAGAAGTCGATTTCTCATCGCTTCATCACTTGCATATAAATATAGGCCTTTTATGCCTCGCTTCATTAAAATATTGACCGAATTTAAGATAATTCGTTCCTTTGCTGCTTCTACATTTACGATACCTTCTGTTCCTGTAAAAGCTCCAACATCTTTATATGCATCTATATTAAGGGCCAATTGACACTTATCTTCATCGAAAGTAATTGAAGGGCCTAATATGACTCCAACATAATTTAAGTCAAACCCTTGAATCGTATAAATTGATCCTGCTTCTTCTACTGTGGATTCTCTCTCTGCCCAAGTGTATTTACTATCCGTTATATTCCATGGAATTTGATAACTGCCGCTATCTTCCTTAATATAATAAATGTCTCCATCTTTTTTATGTAAATAATCGAACGTTGAGACAACCCGACTCAAACCATAACGTTCGTTTTTCTTTTTAATCATTTCATGCATTTCTTTAAGTGATCCAAATACTTTAAATTCGTAATTTTCGTCAAAAGGAATAGGTAATAATTGTTTTTGTTTAAATTGGTTAATCCATTCAATAATTTGATCATTCGCTTGCATACGAAATTGATTCGATAACTCATAAAAATCAGCATGTGCACTTTTAGAAATCAAATTTTCTAGTGTAATCTCTTGCCATAGGCTTTTTAACTTTAATACTTGATCAGCGTCATATACCATTACCACCACTTTCGCAAGTTTTAGTAATTCTTCTAGCTGGTTCTGATCATGGAAATTATTATACGTATCTGAACGTGTTAAAAGTAAGTGCGCTTCATCAACTAATATAATATCTACTTTCCTATCCTTTTTCTTTAGTTGATTAATCAACGGGGTAGGCTTAACAAAATTTTTCGCTTTTAAATACTTTAATTGAGACGCGATTCCTTTATAAGTCTTGATCATCTCTTCATGGTTTACAACTAAATAATTCTCAGTATTATGAAAAGGTGATGATGCCTCTTTCGTGTATTCCTGTATTGTATTAAATATGGAACTTAACACAACACTTTTCCCAACGCCTGCTTCTCCTCTTACAACAAACAAACTACCAAATTCATTTCGCTCAGTTTTTACATGTTTCTCACAAAATTGTATAACCTTCTCTTTTAAATCTATTTGTTCTAAAGATAGCTCTTTAAAAGGTGACAATTTAAAGATATCCTTATTTTCGATAACATGTTGTTCATGTGTAACGACGCCTTTTGTAACAAGTTCTTTCCAAATATCCTTGAAAATCATTTGTTCAAAATACGGCTTATTATGATAATTATGAGAAAACTCATTCGTCGTTTTACTTTTGTTTTGAAGTTTGAATCGTTCATCACCTAAAAAGTAATTGATTAGTTTTGTTTCTAAATGAAATGTCGCAGAACGATTAAACTTATCATGTTTAATTAGATGCATTTGATTTAGTTTTTGCCGCTCAGATGTCTTCAAATGTGCACGCATACGTTTCTTAAAATAGACTGTCTCACCTATATATGCTTCTTTGGCATTATTTAATAAATAAATGACTGGATAGTTTACATATGATTCCCTGTTATTAAGTTGATTTATGCTTTCTTCTTGAAAAGGCCACGTAACAATCTCTACCTCTGACATATATACCACCTTGATATATTTTCTAAAATAACATTAATAAACTCAATGAAAAAATTGGCAAATGATGCAAGATATTGTTAATTATATCACTTTTATACTAAAAACACTCTTTTTGTTCCCCACGAAATACCTTATATAGCCAGCCTAATTGTCATCTAATTTTCTTTCTACTTCCTATTTTAAATAACTTACCTTGTGATATTTGATAGAACCTCCTCCATATTTAAATAGATTCTCACATTCCCATAAGCATATGTTTTATCCTCACAAATTGGATTACATGAGTAAATATATCAACCTCTTACAACCTAAATTTCTATCAACCTCGACAGAATAAAAGGATTATCGCCACCCTCCTCCAATCCCCTTGTCAAATTATATCTAAAAGTTTGGAAGCGTTTTCCTTGCACTCCTTCCTCTCAATATGTAAAACTAGTTTTGTAAGTGTAATATTTTGACACTTATTTTATCTTGTGTCGACCATTACATAATACAAATCATGAGGAGGAATAGCATGAGCCAATTAGTAGTTGAATTAAGAGAAAGAGTAGAAAAGTTTCTGAATGGAAAGAAGAAGCTCTTTATTAATGGAGAGTTTGTGGAGAGTGTTTCGCAAAAAACATTTGAGACATATAACCCGGCTACAGGTGAAGTGCTAGCACATGTATTTGAAGCAGGACCTGAGGATATCGATTTAGCAGTTAACGCTGCTCGAAAAGCCTTTGATGAAGGTCCATGGTCTAAGATGGGAACTGCTGAGAGAAGCCGCTTAATGTACAAGCTGGCAGATTTAATGGAAGAACACAAAGATGATTTAGCTCAACTAGAAACTTTAGATAACGGTAAACCTATTAGAGAAACAACGAATGCAGATATTCCTTTAGCTATAGAACATATGCGTTATTACGCAGGTTGGACGACAAAGATAGTCGGACAAACCATTCCTGTCAATGGGCCGTATTTTAACTATACCCGTCATGAGGCTGTTGGTGTAGTTGGGCAGATTATCCCTTGGAACTTCCCATTATTAATGGCCATGTGGAAGCTGGGAGCTGCTTTAGCAACTGGCTGTACAGTCGTATTAAAGCCTGCAGAACAAACACCTTTATCAGCCCTTTACTTAGCAGAATTAGCTCAAGAAGCTGGATTCCCTGAAGGCGTTCTTAATATTGTTGCTGGTTTTGGTGAGACGGCAGGTCAACCACTTGTTGATCATCCAAAAGTAGATAAAATTGCCTTCACAGGATCTACTGAAGTTGGAAAGCTCATTATGGAAAAGGCTGCTAAAACGTTAAAACGAGTTACACTTGAATTAGGCGGAAAATCCCCGAACATCATTTTACCTGATGCTGATCTTACACAAGCCGTTCCAGGTGCATTAAACGGGGTTATGTTTAATCAGGGACAAGTTTGCTGTGCTGGATCCCGCGTGTTCGTTCAAAAGAAACAATTCGATAATGTCGTGGCAGACATGGTAAGTCACGCAGAAAAAATCAAACAAGGATCAGGGATCCACGCAGATACAGAAATTGGTCCCCTTGTTTCGACAGAACAACAAAACCGGGTATTAGGCTATATTGAAAAAGGGGTAAATGAAGGTGCTGAACTATTAGTAGGTGGATCAAAACCGTATGAAGAAGGTTACTTCGTATCTCCTACTATTTTCGCAAATGTGAATGATGACATGACGATTGCGAAGGAAGAAATCTTCGGACCGGTCATTTCAGCTATGCCTTATGATGATATAGATGATCTGATTGCTCGTGCAAATAATAGTGAATATGGACTAGCTGCCGGTGTTTGGACAAGGGATGTAGCAAAAGCCCACTATATTGCGGAAAACCTTCGTGCAGGAACTGTATGGGTAAACTGCTACAATGTCTTTGATGCTGCATCACCATTCGGCGGTTACAAGCAATCGGGTATTGGCCGTGAAATGGGATCTTATGCATTGAATAACTATACGGAAGTTAAGAGCGTTTGGATTTCTAAGAAATAAGTAACTGAATGATCTAAGAAAATGGCAATGTTTTTTCAAACATTGCCATTTTTTATATAAAAAGATCACAAAATACCTTTTCATACCAAGTCGATTACAATCTATCGTTTAAGATTTTAACATATCTATCCTAGATTCTATTCATTAGCAGATAAAGACTATTTCTTCCTTTACCCTTTATTTTAACGAGACATATAAAGTATTCGTTCATTAAAGGAAGCTTCTCAACCCCTTCCTTATACTCCCGAGTCTCAATATCTCTTTCCGATAATGAATATTGAAGAATAATATTGACAAACTAAAAAAGAAATTGGACCTTTTGGGGGTATAACATAACAATGAACGTTAATGAATTAGGTTTTCTTTGGTACTTAAAATCAAGTTCAAACATGATGAAATTTTTATTAAAATATCTTTGCGATACTGCTGAGGATACTAATTTAAGGAATATTTTAAATGAAGTTTATGAAATCTCTACATATCAGGAGCATGAGGCTACTCAATTATTATCTGAGGAAGGTTATAAAGATACACCGTTCTTCAAAGATGATGATCTATATAATTCAACAGCAAAGCTTTTTTCAGACCAATTAATTATAGAAATCTTAAAGCATATAACAAGTAATGGAATGCAGGCGCTTGCTGCTCAATATGTTGAATTAACAGATTATAAAGTGAAGAATTTTTATAAAAAATTACTTGATGATGTTATTCAATTAGATTTTTCTCTATTAAAATTGCTTAATGATAAAAATTTATTACAAGATAATTCCTTTTCTTACAAAAAAGCAGATGACAGGGACGGGAAACTTTTCAAAGTTGCAGCAACTCAGCAACGACCACTTAATGCGGTAGAATTGGCAACTATGTTCGGTTCTCTTCAATGTAACAATGTTGGAGTTGCTCTTTGTATTGGTTTTTCCGAAGTCGCAAAGGATAAGGACACAAAAAATTTTATTTTAGAAGGAAGTAAGTTAGCATTTTATCAATCAGCATTTTTAACGGATATCTATAGAGAAAATGGAATACCTACAACAACTGGTTTAGAGGCTCATGTTAATAAAGTAAAGGAATCACCTTTTTCAGATAAATTAATGGCAAACTTAATAATGTTCCTTAATCCGGTAAGTATAAGAAATCTACAAAATGCAGTGGTTTCCAGTTATAAAAACGATCATATAGATTCTTTAAAGAAGCTAATCAGGATGGTCGAAGACTACTAAGAGAAAGGGTTAAAGTTATTAATTAGGAAAAATTGGTTTAATGAACCTCCTGTCTCTAATTGGTCTCACAACTAGATACGCTCGCATGCTGATTAAGTAATAGTAACTTCTCTGCACATTTTAAAGAAGGTGCATTCTGTCTCCCAATACATGGCTGATAGTAGGATAAAAATACAGATAAAGAAGTAGTAGTAAACAAATCCCTAATTCTTTCATTGCATATGTGTTTACTTCGATTTTGGTATCTATTGGGCTAATTTTCTCCTCAAACCTAAAGATACCGGATGGGTTATTTTGCCCTGTTTGGTACCCGTTGTTGTTAGATTTTTAAAGCGTATAAATACAGACAATATAAAACACCTTTGAATTGTTACACTTAAAAAAGTAATCGTTCAAAGGTGTTTTTGTATGGATAAAATATAATCAAGTTAAACAAACTGGTTTTCCCTTCATCGCTGACTAACCCAAGGTGTCACGATAATTTTGGGGTGTAGCAATTTTTTTACTTTAACATGTAAAATGCCTGATAACGATGGTATTTATTTTAATGTAACGATAGAATAATCACGGTTAAATTTGATTGAATAAATCAGCACGTAGACTACGATTAATAACGCAAATAAATTTAACACGATCAGCGAACTGTTTAAATTTAAGAATTGGGTAAGCGCTCCCACTCCAATAACGGGAACAATAAATCCAGTGTAGGCGCACAAATAAAAAGCCGAAATGACTCTTGGCTGAGCTTCTGGTTCCGGTAACTGACCGGCAAATCGTAACGACATTTGAAAAGTCCATCCGCCGCCAATCGCCTGGATGAAAATGCCGGTCCAGAGTATAGGGAAGCTTGATGTTAAACCAGAAGAAACAATAAACCATGACCCGATTACAAGAAGCAAGATACCAAATCGAATACGTATAACTGGATGTTTCGGCCAAGGTATGAACTGAGCCAAAGCTGCTCCACTTAAAAGCACGAAAATGATTAATCCTGAAACGGAGAGGTTAGACGAGTGAATGACATTTTTAACGAAAGTAGGAATAAGGGAAAAAGCTATACCTTGTATTGTGAAAACAGTGAAGATAGGCAATCCAACCATAAACCAAAAATGAGAACGGATATTACTAGGTACACCAAGTGAAACCTTCGTTTTTACACGTTTTTGCTCAAGAGAAACAACATCTTTAGGAATTGTTTCTAGTATGATGAGCGAAATGATAAGTAGAACGAGCAGAATCCAAAATGGCACTCGAATTGTCGGCACAAGTTGTAAATATTGTAAGGTTATACCTGCAATAGCTGGGCCCAGACCAAAACCGACAAGGATTGTTACTCCTGATAACTTGAGGACCGTGCTCACTTTATTTGATAGAGTTTGCTTCATTAGAAAAGCAACAGCAGTACCTGTAAAGGCTCCGTAAGCGATCCCTTCCAAAATCCTGGCGACATAGAGCATCCAGGCATCTATGCTCCCAAGGAAGAACAAGGTGGATAGGATGGAGATCCATATGCTACTGCGAATAACCCTTTTTAATCCCCATCTGCTACCTATAGCTCCAGTGACTAGCAAAGTCGGCAATAGAAAAGCAGCATATATGGCAAACAAGGCCGTGATTTGTAAACTGTTCAATTGAAAAGTCTCGCTATACAAGGGAAATAATGGTGTCATAAAGGTTGCACCACTCGACATCAAAAGAGAAACGAAGAGCATTCTTTTCATTACGATACTCCCAACTTTCTAATATAATTCTCTAAATATATTCAATTAAATGGTTGATAAATTTACCCTTACTTATTAGAAGGTAAGTGTTTGTTTATAAAAAAACCGTTCTTACGAATTTTTTAAGAAACGGTTTACCTGGTTTTGTACTGCAACTAATACATCGTCACCTAACACACGTCTGTATAATAATGCTCCTTTAATACTTGATAATATCGTTACCGCTAACGATTGAACGTCTTCAGAACCATTTATGATCTTTTCAGTTTGTGCCTGAGAAACTATTTTTTTCATTATTGTAAGTTCCAGCCTGCTAACTTCCTCAATCTTTTCTTGTACGGAATGTGGCAATGATTCATAATCCGTTTGTAAAGAAGAGATTGGACAAATTTCAGTACACTCAAACCTCTCAGCTTGTTGCTGAATAAACTTCTTAAGTTTCTCTTCAGCAGAAACCGACGAATTTTTAACTAATAACAAGGAGTTTTCTAAGCTTTCTGATAGACGTTCGGTAACTGCCTTTCCTAAATCCTCCTTTTTCTCAAAATGATAATGTATACTTGCCTTGGTCACCCCAAGTTGTTTAGAGATGTCATCATAACTAAAGGCTACATACCCTTTTTGCTGGATCAACTTTATTGCTAAATCTACGATTTGTTTTTTTCTATTTTCCATATATTTATATTAACTTACTAATAGGTAAGTGTCAATGTAAAGGAATCTGCGTTAAAATTTATATAAAATACCTCTTTTCAGAATTGTCGTGCTACTTGACCTTCAATCTGATCTTAATCGATTATTTGTCATGAAAAACACGACTGTGTTGACAAGCATGTTACTCACAATCGTGTCATCATGTGCTATGGTGATTAATCCTCTCTGAATAATCAACTAGTTTGCGTATTCCCTCATCTTATGCTAAGTTGCTGACGATACTCTAATTCTAAAAAGATTAACTAACAACGTTCGATATTACTTCGATATTTCCATGGGTTGCTTTGGCATAAGGGCAAACTTTATGAGCTTCCGCAACGATTTCTTCAGCTACACTAGTTTCTACGCCTTTAATCGTGATGTCCATAGTAATGGCCAGCACATACCCATCTTCCGCATCCTTGCCGAGCGTCACATGTGAATCAATTGTAATACCATCTGTTTTAATATTTCTTTTTCTAAGAACCGTACCCATTGCACCTTCGAAGCATGCTGCAAATCCTGCAGCGAACAGTTGCTCCGGATTGGTTCCAGCTCCGTTACCACCCAACTCCTTGGGATATCTTAAGTCAACGTTAAGATTCCCATCATTAGAAGTTGCTTTGCCTTCTCTTCCGCCTTGAACATTTACAGTAGCTGTGTACAATTTCTTTTCAATTTTCTTCATTTTTGAAACACTCCTTTACATACTGGATTATTTTGTACCCTTTGTTCGCAAATTATCCAACAACATTCGATATTACTTCGATATTTCCGCGGGTTGCTTTGGCATAAGGGCAAACCTTATGAGCTTCTGCAACGATTTCTTCAGCTACACTAGTTTCTACGCCTTTAATCATGATGTCCATAGTAATGGCTAGCACATACCCTTCTTCTGAATCATTGCCGAGCGTCACATGTGAATCAATTGTAATACCTCCTGCTTTAATATTCCTTTTTCTAAGAACCGTACCCATCGCACCTTCGAAGCATGCTGCAAAACCTGCAGCGAACAGTTGCTCCGGATTGGTTCCAGCTCCGTTACCACCTAATTCCTTGGGATATCTTAAGTCAACGTAAAGATTGTTATCAGAGGAAACTGCTTTGCCTTCTCTTCCGCCTTTAACGCTTACAGTAGCCGTGTACAATTTCTTTTCGATTTTCATCACTATTAAAACGCTCCTTTTCATAATTAATTAATTTATATTATTTCCATATTGGTGCCAACTTGGATTAAACAATTCTTTTAGATTACCAATTTCATGATTATCACCAAATTAAATCTTTTTCACCTTTTGGAAATATTCTTCTAATGTAAGGTTATTCTCATAAATGACAGCCGCCCTTTTCTTCCCAACATAACGTAAGTGCCATGGTTCATATTGATAACCGGTAATTGATTCCTTCCCTTTTGGATAACGGATAATAAAGCCTGCTCTATGAGCATTTTCTTTCACCCATTTTCCTTCTTTTGTTTCACTGAATTCTTCTTTTAAGCCAACACTTCTGCTAATTACATCAATTGCCAAGCCGGTTTGATGCTCACTTTTCCCTGGTACTGCCACAGCCTGCAGCGCCTTTTCAACACCTTTATTTTCTTTTTCGGCATTAAATATTTCCTGCTGCCTTGAATACGATCTATACCCTGATACAGCAAACAATTCAATCCCATCTTGTTCAGCAAGGGCAAATAATTCCTCTAATGCTCTTGCTGCCTCTTCTCTCAAATAACGCTTAGGTACATCTGCGTCGCCAAAAGAAAACTCTACATTAGGAACAACTAAGTTAGCAGGTACATATGATTCCGGCAAGCTGAACTCTTTATTTAGCATAACAAGTATATTGGCTGGATTTTCAATCATTTTATGACCATTTTCCTCTTTCACAACATTAAAATATTGTGAATCTAACAAGAAGTCTTTATCAATTTGTTCTTCATTTTGCTTTACTTTTTGTTCTATATTGTTTTTTTGAACAGGTTGTTTATTATCCTGTCCCTCATATTCCCCCCTTAAAGAAATTCCTTCAGATAATGAGAAATTCATACACGCGGATAATGATACACTCAAAAGCAAAATAACCGATTGTTTAAAAATCATTTGATCACCCTAACTTCGATAAAAGACATTCAACCTCTTGATTCATCTGGACTTTCAGTTAATTACTTACTAGTAGGTAAGTTATCTTCAAAAAATTTTTTCTAAGTTAGATTCCTGCTTTTCTTTCAATAAATTATTAATTTTCAGTTGCTATATTCCCCATTGCAATAGAAATTCTATTCCAACTGTTGATTTGGTTAATTATTAGAACAAGGTCCACATATTCTTTTTCACTAAAGTGTTTACGGATACGATTATATAAGTCATCTGGTACACGTTTATTCGCTATTAATGTCACATGTTCAGTTAATTCTAAAGCTGCTTTTTCTGCATCAGAGTAAAAAGTGCACTCTCTCCAAGTACTGATACAATATAAGCGTTGCTCCGTTTCTCCCATTTTTCTAGCATCTACTGTATGCATATTCAAACAAAATGCACAGCCGTTGATTTGAGATGCAAGAATTTTAATGAGCTCACGAAGTTTACGGTCTATACCTGTTGTTTTTGTATATTTCTCCATTTCCATCATTATATTAAATGCTTCTGGAGCTACATTGTAATAATTAATTCGTTGTTCCAATTTTATCACCACCTTATAATAGTATTTTTTCTTGAGCTGTTAATCTAGAAGCAGCTTCTTCAGCTTCTTTGTTTGCTTTTTGTAATACTTCATTTGGTTCTAGTAATGCAGTTCCTTGTGCCCTAATTATTTGGTAATCATCAATACCAAGGAAATTGAACATTGACTTCAAATATTTATGAGAGTATTCCACTTCTGTATACCAATCATCATTTGTATAGATTGACCCACTTGCTTGTATGACGAGCATTCTTCGCCCATCTTTCAGTAGTCCTACTGATCCATTTTCAGTATATTTAAAAGTTTCACGAGCGATCATAATATTGTCCATATAATCTTTTAATTTTGATGGAATATTAAAATTATGCAAAGGTAAAACGATGATATACGTATTTGCCCATTTAAATTGCTGTAAGATTTCAGCCATACGCTCGGTTACTTTTTTCTCTTCTTCCGTTAGCTCCTGTTCTTTCCGTTGTTTATCCCAGGCACTTAAAACTGTTTTATCTATCATAGGCACTTCATCACTATATAAGTTAATCTGTTCAATTAAGTCACTAGCAGGAATTAATTTTTTATACGTTTTCAAAAAGTGGTTAAAAACTTGTATGCTCATTGAAGATGTATCATCTATTTTTGGATGTGCATTAATGATAAGTGTTTTGTTCATGTACATTACTCCTTTACAATAAAATTCAGGTCACAATTAACGACCAATTTAATCGGCGATTAACCTTATCTCCAATATAAGGTCTATCATTACTTTTGTCAAATGAATAATATTTACCAAAAAAAGATTTGTTTTAATTGACTAACACTTTAAATACTCATAAGATACAATTTGATAAGCTTTAAAATGAAAAGTAGGTGAGTTTTATATGCAATATAGTGTTGGCGTTGAATACGCATTACATTGTCTAGTTTATTTAATTGATGTTCCTTCGAATGAAAGTATTGGGATAAAGGATCTGGCAGAATTTCAAGGGCTCTCTGAGACATTTCTTTCAAAAGTATTTGGTAAGTTATCTAAAGCTGGTATCGTAAGTTCTGTCCCTGGTGTAAAGGGCGGATATCGATTATCTAAGTCCCCGGAAGATATCTCCTTTTGGGATGTAGTTAGAGCAGTTGAAGGTCCAAAACCTATTTTTCAATGTAAAAATATTAAAGATAATGGGTATTTGTATAGAGAAAACTGTTGTACAGCCCCCTCCTCTTGTACCATCAATTTAGTTATGCTCTCTGCGGAAGAAAAAATGCGTGATTTCTTACGCAGTAAAACCCTTGCATGGTTAAATGAAGAACTTGATCGGGTCTTATCCAAACAAATACGTAAAGATACTCGGAAATATTTTTTGAAGGGCGACATATAAAACGAACCTCTCGCTATTCCTTAATTAAGAGGGATATAGAGAGGTCTTTTTTCGTTCAAAAACCTGCCCAGTTTTCAATTCAACTCCCCTTTCGTATTACAGGCTAGCCTGTGATAGAACGAATCCACCCTGGGATTTCTGTCCCCTTAACTATTGAGTCTTCCTGTAAATTTCGAAAAAGAACCTCATGTCGTTTTTGAGATTTTTATACCTTTCATTATTTCATTTCTTCGTTTGTCTATATCAATAATAAAAATGGTAAAGTGAATACAATTTGTGTTAGTAAAGATAATAAATATTGACTGTAAATTAAGGAGTTCATTTATTATGTTTAAGAATAAAAATAATCAGAGCCCTGCAGAAAATCAAACACTTGCTGAAATAGTGAAAAGAGCTGAAAAATCATTTGATTTTAAAGAGCTGAAAAAAAACATTTCAGGAATCCAGATATTTATTTTATATTTCACTTCACTTATTGATCAAAAGACGATGGAACGAGTCCTTCTTCCATATATTAATGAATATGAAAAAAACAAAGATCAAACTCTGGATATATATCAATTTATAAACAATCTTCCTCTTGAAGATGTAATTAAGACTATTGATACAAAAGATATCGAAGAGAAAATTCATCAAGGATATGCCCTAATAAAGTTTGAAAATATCTCTAAAGATTGTCTTTTAGTGAATGTAAGCAATTTATCTAAAGGGATTAGAGAAACGAATGAAACTGAGAATGAGTTTAATGTTATAGGTCCAAAAGTAGGGTTTGTTGAAAGTCTTGATACCAACATTCATTTACTCCGATCTAAGTTAAAATCTCCTTTATTAACTACTGAAGAAATCGTGCTAGGCACTCTGTCAAAAACAAGAGTTGCCATTGTTTATTTAGATGGTATTACTAATGAAAAACATATAGAAACTGTAAAGAAAAGGCTCTCTGAAATAGATTTTGATATTATTTGGGATACTTCTGCATTAATCCAGTTAATTAAAGAAAATTCTCATACTCCTTTTCCGCTTTACTTTTCTTCAGAGAGGCTTGATAGAATTTCTTATACAATCACTTCAGGCCAGGTAGTTATATTTAGCGATGGTTCACCATACGCAATATCCGGACCTACTACCATATTCGATTTTTTTCTCTCATCTGAAGATTATTATTATAACTGGATTATTGGGTCTTTCTTTCGTATCACTCGAATACTTGCGATCATTTTTTCAATCTTTTCTACCTCAATTTATGTTGCGGTTGTGACGTTTCATTATGAAGTTATTCCTGCGGATTTACTAGGTCCATTAATAGAGTCAAGAGCAAACGTTCCATTTCCGCCGTTGCTGGAAGTTCTTTTTTTAGAAATGACAATTGAATTATTAAGAGAGGCAGGAGCCAGGTTGCCAACTAAGGTAGGACAAACATTGGGAATCGTCGGAGGTATTGTCATTGGACAGGCAGCAGTTGCTGCAGCACTGACAAGTAATATTTTATTAATTATTGTCGCATTATCAGCCTTAGCTTCATTCACTACACCAACTACCGTTATGTCCAACACGATTAGAATATTAAGATTTCCCTTTATCTTAATGTCCTCAATACTAGGCGGATTAGGTATTGTGATAGGTTTAGCTGCATTACTATGTCATTTGTTTAAACTAAAATCGTTTGATACTCCTTACATGGTTCCTTTATATCCGTTTCGCCTCAATAATTTAACAGATAGTTTTATAAGGCCACCCTATAATAAATTAAACAAAAGACCAGATTATTTGAGACCTATAGATAAATTGAAATATTCCCCTAAAGAAAGAAACAAAAAGAAGGATGATATTAATGATGAATAACATATTTCTACCTATTGGTTTTGTTATTATATCTCTAATCCTGGCTGGATGTGTACCTCACAATACTATCAATGAAATCTCTTTGATGCATAATGTAGGCTATGACGAAGAAAACAAGATGTTAAAAGCAAGTGTCGTTTATCCGAATTATGCCGAAAGCAATAAACCTGCTTTAATGACAGCTGTTGCTGAAAATTCTTCTAGTCTGCATGAAGAACTTGGCCATAAGTCTCAATTCCCTTTTGAAATAGGTCAAGTAAGGTTAATAGTTTTTGGAGATAATCTAAGTAAAAGAGGTTTAGCAGAGGTATTGGACACCATCTGTAAAGATCCAAAGATTGGTATTACCAGAATGGCAATAACAGATGGATCACCTGATAAAATACTCAATCAATCCTTGAATGAGCGTCCGCTATTTTTGATGAATTTGATTGATAAAAGTATTGAAAATGAAGGTATTCCTGATTCAAACCTCCATGTCATGTTTGACCAGTATTTTGGCAGCGGAATTGATATGTCCTTTCCAAATCTTACAGTAGATTCTCAAGGAACAGTGAAAGTCGATGGAATGGGGATTTTTAAAGATGATAAATTAGCACTAAAGATTTCTGATAAAGAAACATTCTTATTAAAATTAATGACAGACAAAAACAAACGGGGAGTTTACAGTTTTAACCTCAACATGAATGGACACAAAGCTAATATTGGGGTCAGAACGATTGAGGGAAAACATAAGGTAAAAGTCAACAAGGAAAATCTCAGAAAACAAGCCAAAGTGAGACTAAATTTAGACGTAGAATTTGATTCTTTGCCTGAATGGATCAATTTGGAAAAGGGAAAGGATCTAACATTTTTTAAAAACGCCTTACAGATATCCATATCAAATGAAGCTGAATCACTTCTTAAGGATTTTCAATCTAATGGTGTAGATCCTATAGGTATTGGAAGAATAGATAAAATCAATCACAAAAATTGGTCGGAGAAAAGTTTTTACGAAAAGATTTATCCTAGTATTACATTTGATGTAAATACCAAAATTGTTGTTAGACAAACCGGGGTGGGAAAATAGTGACCGCAAAAGTAGAAAAACAATTTCAAGTTTCGGGTTTTTTCACATTTTTTCTCATTCACTCTTCGCAAACAGGTGTTGGCATTCTAAATTTTCAAAATCAAGTTATTAAAGGTGCAGAACAGGATGCTTGGATTTCTTTACTAATAACTGGTGTTACGACACATATCATACTCTATATTATCTTTAAGCTTTTAGATGAAGAAAACAGCGATTTAGTAGCAGTTCATCACTATTGCTTTGGGAAAAAGGCGGGTAATATGTTGTCCGTCTTTACAATGGTCTATTTCTGGTTAGCTTCTTTAACGGTTTTTCGTGCATATATTGAAGTCATTCAAATATGGGTCTATCCTACAATAAAAACATGGCAACTTTGTTTAGTATTTGGTCTTTTATTTTATTACATAATATCTAGTGGCTTTCGTACTTTAACCGGTTTTAGTTTCTGGGGGGTTATTTTACCTTCTTTTCTGTTCTTTTTAATTTATTTCCCAATGAAGCATACGAATTATACTTATTTACTCCCAGTGTTCAGTCATTCCCTCAGGGAGCTCTTTGAATCATCTAAGGCTTATTCCCTACTTTTTCTTGGTTTCGAATGGATCCTCATGTACTATCCATTCATTAAGGATTCGAATTCTAAAAATATTTCTAAATGGGCATATTTTGGGAATTTATATACCATCATTGTATATCTAATTGTAACGATGATTTCATTCCTATATTTCAATCAAGAGGTTTTACAGCAATTGCCTTGGGCGACCCTAATGATGGTAAAAATCGTTAAATTCTCCTTCCTGGAAAGATTTGAATATGTGTTCATTTTTATTTGGTTGTTAGTGGTTTTATCACCTATCTGTATTTCTTTGTGGGCCTGTACTAGGATCGCAAAAAGAGCTTTTTCAATGCCTCCAAAAAAGACTTTAACACTTTTACTTATTGCAATAATGCTTGCTTCCGTTAGCTTTAGGGAATTCAAAAGTATTGATCATCTCACCACTCTTACGGCTAATGTAGGAACTGCTTTCGTATATGTATATCTACCATTCCTGCTTGTAATTAAATGGATTAAAAATCATTTTCAAAAAAATATTAATTCTTCCCGAGGTTAGTATATTGCTCAGATGCCGCTGTGCTGGATCCCGAGTGTTTGTTCAAAAGAAACAATTCGATAATGTCGTGGCTGACATGGTAAGTCACGCAGAAAAAATCAAACAAGGATCAGGAATCCACGCTGATACAGAAATTGGTCCACTTGTTTCGACAGAACAACAAAACCGGGTATTAGGCTATATTGAAAAAGGTGTAAATGAAGGTGCTAAACTATTAGTAGGTGGATCAAAACCGTATGAAGAAGGTTACTTCGTATCTCCTACTATTTTCGCAAATGTGAATGATGATATGACGATTGCGAAGGAAGAAATCCTCGGGCCGGTCATTTCAGCTATGCCGTATGATGATATAGATGATCTGATTGCTCGTGCAAATAATAGTGAATATGGTCTTGCTGCCGGTGTTTGGACAAGGGATGTTGCAAAAGCCCACTATAATGCGGAAAACCTTCGTGCAGGAACTGTATGGGTAAACTGCTACAATGTCTTTGATGATGCATCACCATTTGGCGGTTACAAGCAATCGGGTATCGGCCGTGAAATGGGATCTTATGCATTGAACAACTATACTGAAGTTAAGAGTGTTTGGATTTCTAAGAAATAAACAGCTGAATGACATAAGAAGATGGCAATGTTCCCAAAACATTGCCATTTTTATATATAAAGAAGCTCGAAATTCCTTTTTATACCTAATCGATCACAATCTAGAGTCAATCCTATTTAGTCTGACTAAGAATTTATAAATTAACTGACAAAACCTATTTCTTCCTTTTTCCCTTTTGTTTTAACTAGATATTTGAAGTATTCATTTATTTAATAGTTCTCTCTCTAATTAAAATTTCTTATTTCCGAATTACCGTATAATCAATTGAGTTTATTTAATATCCTATCTTACAAATGACTTTCCAACATAAATATCTTTGGTTATAATAATAGTAGTAATTTGCATAAACTAAAAAGACTGTTCGGTGCTCGAACACCAAACAGCCATACAATAGCTAGATTCCCATCAAGGGGATCAGCGATTTTGGAAGATAACTCACCTATCGCCGGTCAAAGCTCAAGGGTGGGTTATTTTTTGTCTCTAAAAGATATGATTGACAACACCAAACTTGCAAATGCAATCATTAGCATTAACGTTTGAAATACTGTCATCATAAGCATCACCCCCTTTCAATCCGGGGTAACGCTGACCACCCTTGAGTTTACCTTGCTATTGCAAGTTATATTATAACACACAAAAGAACACTTGTTCTATATCGATAATCTTAAATAAATTTTAAAAACAACAGATAAAGATGTAAGATTTTTCACTAAAAATTAAAAATATGTTTTGATTGTCTAGATAAGAAGTCTGATAAATCAGGGCAAGGTTAAAAGAATCCCTTTCTTTTTGCAGGTAACTTTCTTTCTGGATAAGTTTACGTTTTTCCTTACAAACATTCTTAAGATTTCCTTTAGAATTTAACTGATAAATTTCCCATTGCTTTATGCGAATGCACTCAAAAATTAAAAACCATTTTCCACTAACCACTTCATAATCATTTCTTCTCTTCTCTTTACATCACCAAGCTGAGGATCGTATTTACGCATTTTCTTCTGTGCAACAATAGTTCCATCTACCATAAACAATACTCTTTCCGTTTTGGCTGCCACCTTAGCATCATGTGTAACGAGCATGATGGTTGTCCCTTTCCTATTAATCTCTTCCAGAATGGCCATAATGTCTGCGGAGGATTTGGAGTCTAATGCTCCTGTTGGTTCGTCTCCAAATAGGATATCCGGTTCATTGATCAATGCTCTGCAGATCGCCACTCTCTGCAGCTGCCCGCCTGATCCTTGAGTGATTTGATGATCAGCAAGCTTTTCAATTCCTGTCATTTCCATCAGCTTTTTTGCTTTTTGATAGACAGCATGTTTATCTGCCTTTTTTGATACAAGAGCAGGAAACATCACATTGTCAATCAATGATAGATTTTTTAATAAATTAATATCTTGAAAGATAAATCCCATGTTCTTCAAACGAAGCTGTGCCAGTTCTTCTTCCTTCATGCTGCCGATTTCCCTGCCGTTAAATGTCACACTGCCGGAAGACATTCGATCCATTCCACTTATATTATAAAGCAATGTGGATTTCCCGCTTCCGGATGGTCCCATTACCGATACGAATTCACCTTTTTCTATATCCAGGTTGATATCCGTCAAAATATGAAGTTCATTGTCTTTTCCTAATGCTACTTTTTTGTTCATCCTTTTTGCTTCTACTATATTGCTCATCGATATTCCTCCCATGCAAAATATGAAGATCAAAGTCTATTTCCTCAAAGGATTCCGGGATGCTTTCAGGATAAAAGGGTTGGTATCAATACTCAGGAGATTTCTCCTGGTTCTCCAGAAATGCCGTCTTTACCAGTAGCATGGTTAGTCCTGTTACCTTTTTAAAGCGAGAGATATATCATCTTTTACGTGTACCTTACATAACATAAATATCGTCAAACCAACGAATAAAATCAATGCTAACGGACAAAGCAGCCAAGTCTGCCATATATTGATGACTAATTTGCTTTGATGTTAATCCGACACTTCGCATGATGGCGTTCTGAGACATATCCTTTGATAAAAGCATCCGAAGAAATAATGCTGTGATGAAGACAGCTATGATGATCGCGATGGCTATTCCACCTATCACGACGGTACCCATCTGCTCTATGATATGTCCAAGCGTCTGCTGCGTATATTCGCTGATATCATTTACTTGAGCCGTGCTAAAAGCATTTTTGTAGTCGTCCATTTTCTCAAGTTTATTAACGCCTGGAGCCAAATCCATGCTCACAATATACCAAAGAACAGCCTCTTTATTTACGCCAAGACTTGTATGAGCCTTTGCTGTTTTACCGCCGTTTGTAATATCTTGATAAATACCCGTTACTTTCAATGTCTGTGCTGTCTCGCCAGCCTTTACGACTACTTCATCTCCCACTTTCTTGTTTAATCCATCACTTCCCGCATTTGCATAGGAAAGTGAGATTTCCCCTTCACCCTCTGGTGCTCTCCCTTCCAAATAAGTTAATGGAAATACGGAAAAATCCCCTGTTTCAATATTCATATAGTCCCAGGAACCTTCCTCATTTTTGACCTGATAGGAGCTTGTATTGTAGGCAGCATGCTTTTCAATATCTGAATCATTCTTCAGTTCGTCCTGCAGCTTTTGAAAATCTTCTGTAATCGTATCTGTCTTTCGTAAATCGATTCGCATGTCGGATATTCCTATGCCCATGTAGGTGGAAAATTCCGGTGAATTCATGGTGTTATATATATTCAGAGGAAGGATCACGATTAATGTACATACGATAAAAATTACAACCAGCAGCCTGTATAATTTGAATCGTTTCCATACATCTCTCAGTCCCATGTAAATATTGGTGCTGAAAAATTTGTTCTTAAGCAGTGGAAAACTGTATTTTCTGTTCTTTCCGCTCTCCAAAGCAACTTTTTTAAAAGCTTCCACTGCAGAAATCTTATCGATTCTTTTCAGTACATTTTTGCAGTAGAACACAATCATGAAGTAGACAACTAACGGAGCAATAAGAGATAGAATATATTTTAAGTCTCCTGATAAATCTGAAGATAGGTAAAGTCTCATATTCCCGTTTAATAGATTGACCACTGCAAAGGACATGAGATAGCCTATGATACCGGCAGCTATTGACATGACTCTGTATTTGTTTAGATAGATCTTTTTTATATCCTTTTTGGATAGTCCGATTGCTTTCATCACACCGATTTCTCTTATATCTTCATCAATTGTTGCCAGAAACGTAAGTCTGATACAGAGGGAAGCAATAATAATCAGCAGAATACTGATCAGTATAATGACCATTGCAACTGCGGCATCTGACATTGCATTAAATAGTATAAAAATAGTTCCTCCTACTGTAGGCCCATTTGCCGGAAGACCTGATTCGATATATGCAGTCTGAACAGCAGAAGAATCCCCGTTTTCATTCAACTTAAATTCGATGAGATATTCCAGTTCCATCCCCTCGATTTCAAGCATTTCATCATAGTCATTCTGATTGATCACAAACCGTTTCGAAGAAGTAAGAGAAGAGTTCATTTCATAGTCTCTTGCATAATCTGAAATGACAAACAATTTTTCGTCCTCTCCACTTTTGACGCTAATCGTTTCACCTATTTCTAAGTCATACTGTTCCATAAAATAAATAGGAACCGCAACGAACCCTTCCTTTACATCCAGCTTTTCATTATCCAAGTCCAATATAAAATCAAATTCATCATTTTGTACAACAAATGAAATATCCTGTACCGTTCCAGCCATCGTTTGATTGTTACCAAAATGAATAGTATGTCCATCCAAAGTCAGAAGCTCCATCGTTTCCTGCATCGCTATATGCTCACGCTGTTCTTCTGTAAATTGATCGATTTTTTTCTGGTCATATTCTCCGGCATGCATCTGTGTTATATCTGCTGGTACGGCATGTTCTTGTAATTCGGACATTGACTGAATGAGATTTGCCATATTATGAATGGCACTTGCCGCCAAAATAACAGCCATTGTGATAAAGACAAATACTGCTGTTGTTACCATTTTGTTCCTAATGAAATCATTCTTGACCATTTTCAAAAACATTTTCTTTTCCTCCCTCCTGTATGCTTTTTTTACGAAAGGTCCCATCAAATTTGGCCCTTTAATCGTCTGAACATTTCGAAATGATTCTCTTTTTACTATAAAATAAAGATCACCTTTCTTTAAGCTTCCCAGGTCTGATGCATGACTACGACCTGAGAAGTATAGCTTTCTACAATCGCATAAGCCCTTATCTGATGAATGTATGTTGCGATTTACTCTTCCTTATTATGGATGAAGGCAAAAAAAGACACGAGCCCGGTATTTAGCCTTGCTCGTGTCTAGGAAACTGCTTGTAATATTCGTGTCTACCTTTCTGCATCCGTTTAGAAACGCGAATGCATTTTGAGGTAAAACTTGCAAAATTCTTCCATGTTTATGATTATTAAGTTAGTTAATCCACTGTACAACATCTTCCATAGCCCGACGAGTTTTCGGGCGTGCCGGATCCTGTTCGCGATAGCCGAAGGCAACCATAGCTGATACAGCAAGCTTGCCATCTTCAAGAAGTCCTTCCTTCTCCAAAATCTCATTTACTTTGTCATAACTAAAGCCTTCAATCGGACAAGAGTCAATGCCGATTTGCGCGGCAGCTGTCATCATATTGCCCAGCGCAATATATGTTTGCTTGCTCGCCCAGTCATACAATGCACGGTCGCTTTCAAATAGATGCTGATCTTCTTCTTGAAAGCTTCTATATCTCGGTTTTAGTGTCTCAAGTAAATCATCAGGCATCTGCTTCACATGCTTTTGCAACTGCTGAACATACTCAGAATCATATCTTACATCTGTACGTGCAAGAATAATAACAAAATGGCTTGCAGTCGGCAGTTGTCCTTGGGCACCCCATGAAACCTCTCTTAGCTTTTCACGAAACTCCTTATTTTGTACAACAAGGAATTTCCACGGCTCATATCCAACCGAACTTGGAGACAAACGGCCTGTTTCCAATATGAATCTAAAATCTTCATCGGAAATTTTCTTCGTTGGGTTAAATACCTTTGTTGCATGGCGAAAATTGTATGCAGCAAGGATCTCTTGTTTTTTAGCGTCATGATTGCTCATGGTGATATCATCCTCTTCTTCATAAATTACAAAAACCAGTTTTGTTCAAGACATATTGTATATAAATTAGCTTGCTTTTATCAAAGAATTAGCTCTAACTTTCAAACTAATCTCTCTTTCATCTTCCTCTAAGAGTGGTTTTGCTTCATTTTCACCAGTCTCCCCTTGCTTCACAACTCATACTTCTTCATTTTAAGATATAGCGTATTTCGGCTAATCTTCAACATCCTTGCAGCTTTGCTTATATTCCATCCAGCTGATGTTAGTGCCTGGGTGATGGCCTCTTTTTCCGTCTGTCCAAGTGAAGAAGGTTTTTTTTCTACACTTGCTAATGCTTGAGTTTGCTGTTCATACACATCTTCAAAGTGTAACTCATCCGCCTTAATCTCGTTTCCTACAGCCAAAAAGGAGGCTTGGATGAGGACACTTTTAAGTTCTCTGATGTTTCCCGGCCAATGATAGGAGAGGATTTTTTGCTTTGCGTCATCTGATAACATGACTGTTGAATGGTCTAATGTATGTATGAAATGCTCAGCTAATTCAAGGAGGTCGGTTCTGTCTTTCAGCGGCGGGAGGGTAATAAAAATTCCTTTAAGCCGGTAGTACAAGTCCTCACGAAAGCGTCCTGCCTTTATTTCTTCACGTAAATTTTTGTTTGTAGCCGCAATGACCCTTGTGTTAATCGGGATAACTTTGACACCACCGACTCGTGTTACAATATTTTCTTGTAAAACACGGAGTAAAGCCGCTTGGGCCTTTAAGGA
This sequence comes from Bacillus sp. J37, assembly GCF_000518865.1. Taxonomy (GTDB): domain Bacteria; phylum Bacillota; class Bacilli; order Bacillales; family Bacillaceae; genus Metabacillus. The sequence goes on from NZ_JAEK01000041.1 coordinate 42,690, forward strand.
CATATCGCCAATTTCGTCAAGAAAGATGGTTCCCCCGTTTGCTGCTTCAAATTTTCCTGGAGATCCTTTGTGATTCGCCCCTGTAAATGCCCCTTTCTCGTAACCAAATAATTCACTTTCGATAAGATTTTCCGGGATTGCACTACAATTCACAGCGACAAAGGGTTTCGAAAATCGTGAGCCGTGGCTATGTAATGATTGGGCAATAAGTTCCTTTCCTGTCCCACTTTTCCCGTAAATAATAACAGGGTAATCAAAAACAGCCGCCTTTGTTATCATGCTTCTAATCTTTTCTATTTTAGGACAAGACCCAATGATATCTGAGGTGCTGTATAGTTTTTTTGCCGGCTCGTCCTCCTTTTTTGCTTTGTTTAAAGAAACGACGGAGCTGTATACTTTCTGTGATTGATCAGAGATGACCTCAAACGAGTACCCTTTTGCGACATGAAATTCATCACCGATGCAATCTTCTCCTAAGATTAAACGGGCTTTTTGATTGGCACGAATAATCGTATTTTCACGGTCAAGGGTAAGAAGCGGAACGGTTGATAAGTTTGATGTTACCTCAAGCTCTTTTAATGCTAACACTTTTTCTTGCTTCGTCTGGTCAAGAAGCAGCCGGGTCTGTATACTTTCGGCCATCATCGTTGTCAAGGAAATCGTAAAAGGGTGATACATCTCTTTTTTTGCACTAATATTAATCGCACCAATTAACTCGCCGGTTGGAGAATAAATGGGACTTGCTGCACAGGTAAGAAAGTGGTTCTTCACATAGAAATGGTGATCAGCATGCGTTATGATTGGTTTCTTTTCATAGATGGCGAGCCCCATCGCATTTGTGCCCTTTCTTTTTTCAGACCAATTGGAACCAACTGGCAAATAATCAATCGTCTCATTTCGTTCCAGATGGCCCATTTTGTAAATAATGGTTCCATTTCGATCAACAATCACTGTGACGAGTCCGTGTGAGTGGATGGCAGGATAAAGGTTTTCTAAAATGAATGTTGCGTGGCGAATCATCGACTCATTTTCAGTTAATACCTCCTGTAAGGCATTACCGGTTAAAATTGAGTCATCCATAGGATCATAGGGTGAAAGTCCAAACTTTTGACAACGCTTCCAAGAACGGTCGATTATATCAACCCGCTCGACAAGGTACTCCTGTAGCATTTGCTTGTCCCCCTTTAAATAGTAACGGTTTCTCTAAGTCTATTATACTACCTGTGTAAATATTTCCAAGTTTAAATGAACAACCGTCCTAAAATAGGACAGTTGTTGTTCAGAATTTAAACAGATTTAATACCCGTTCATCATAAAAAGTGGCTCTAAATAAATAGTTTGGAGCTTGGCACGCTTCTTGCACTATATAAAGTGAACTACCTAACATTTATCTTAAGGGGGAATTGCAAAATGAGTGGAAACAGAGCAGTCGCATATATAAAACCAGGTAAGGTGGAAATACAGGACATAGGCTATCCCGATTTGGTGTTAAGAGATGGCCCAGGTGTTAATCCACTGAATGTTGGTCGTAAGTGTAACCATGGTGTCATTTTAAAAGTGGTCACAACGAACATTTGTGGAAGCGATCAACATATGGTGCGCGGAAGAACAACCGCTCCAACCGGACTTATTCTTGGACATGAAATTACAGGTGAAGTCATTGAAGTTGGAAGTGATGTTGAGTTCATTAAAAAAGGCGATCTCGTATCTGTGCCTTTTAATATTGCTTGCGGTCGCTGTCGCAGTTGTAAAGAGCGTGACACTCATATTTGTGAAAATGTAAATCCTGATCGTCCGGGTTCAGCGTATGGCTATGTTGATATGGGCGGATGGGTCGGAGGTCAGTCCGAATATGTGATGGTACCGTATGCTGATTTCCAGCTATTAAAATTCCCTGATAAAGATCAGGCAATGGAAAAAATAAAAGATTTAACCATGCTCTCAGATATATTTCCAACAGGTTATCATGGTGCAGTCAGTGCCGGAGTCAAACCAGGTTCGACGGTTTATATTGCAGGAGCAGGTCCGGTTGGGTTAGCAGCAGCACACTCAGCTCAATTACTCGGTGCCGCTGTCGTCATTGTCGGTGACCTGAACGCTGAGCGTCTTCAACAAGCAAAAAGCTTTGGTTGTGAAACTGTAAACCTTCGTGAACATCCGGATCTTGGTGAGCAAATTGAACAAATTTTAGGTGTTCCTGAAGTCGACTGTGCCGTTGACTGCGTAGGATTTGAAGCATCAGGACATGGAGCAGATGCAGGTGAAGCGCCCGCAACCGTACTTAATTCAATTATGACCGTAACACGTGCCGGCGGGAGACTTGGTATTCCAGGGCTTTATGTAACTGGGGATCCTGGTGGAATCGATGAAGATGCACAAATCGGGACATTAAAGGTGCGTCTTGGTCTTGGTTGGGCAAAAGCACATACCTTTGTAACCGGACAAACACCTGTAATGAAATACCACCGTGACTTAATGGCAGCGATTTTAAGTGGAAGAGCACAAATTGCGAAAGCCGTAAATGCAACGGTTATCTCTTTAGATGATGCGCCAAAAGGATATCAAGCGTTTGATCAAGGTGCAGCGAGAAAGTTTGTCATTGACCCGCATGGACTTGTAAAATAGAGGAGGTCTGTCATGGAACCCCCAGTTCTGTTCAAACGATGTGTGGCTGAAGGTATTGGTACTGCTTTACTCGTACTCATTGGTGCTGGAACAGCGGCGTTTAATGGGGTCATTACAGCAAGTAATAATGCGGCGACAACGCTTGCGGATATCGGCGTGATAAGTGTTGCCTTTGCGATTGTCGTCATGGCGATGATTTTTACAATTGGAAGAATCTCTGGTTGTCATATTAACCCTGCCGTTACAATTGGTTTAGCAGTCACCGGTCACTTTGCTTGGAAAGAGGTTCCCGCCTACCTCCTCGCTCAGAGCCTTGGCGGTATCATCGGTGCAATGGCAATTGTTGCTGTTCTTGGAATGGATGGTATCCACCTTGGAGGTTTAGGTGCAACATCACTTGGTTCAAGTACGGGCTATGTGCAGGGGATGGTTGTGGAAGCAATTGCAGCATTTGTCCTTATGTTTGTGATTATGGGGATTGCTGTTGATTCGGACGCCCCCGGAAACTGGGCAGGACTTGTGATTGGATTGACTGTAGGGGGACTTATCATGTTAACAGCTGGGGCAACTGGGGCTTCTTTTAACCCAGCTCGGACATTTGGTCCCTATGTGATGAATAGTTTAGCAGGCGGTACGATCAGCTGGGCACAGTTCCCGATTTATGTGATTGGACCGATTATCGGTGCGATAGGTGGAGCGGTTGCTTATAAAGGGTTAACGACAACAAAGCAGCAGAAGGTGGGAACTGACCAGCACTCTGTTAAAGGATGAATCGATGAAGTGTTTGAGGACTGTGGGATGCTTCGAGGCTGGAGATAAAAAACCGTTTATAATTAGCCAATTTAGTTAAAGGCAAAATTTTAGGTTCAATACTTAAATCTAATGAATTCTACCTTTGAAGGGAAAACCATTGCGGTTTTCCCTATTATTACGCTACTAAAGCTGCCATTCTTATTTTGACTGCTATAGAAGCTAATTTACTTGCATAGACACACCTCCCCCCTTAGCTCTTAATAGACCATGAAACCTTTTGAACTCCGTATTTCCCCTTCCATGGAAGCTCCTTTTCTATGAACTCCTCAGTTTTTGATTTTAAGTAAAATTCTGCAAGAATTCTTATAGACCTATTTTAGATACACTCATCCCTTTGTTGGCACTCCTTACATTTTTAATACAAGTATTGATAACCTCCTTTATGTTTACTTCTATGTTAATGCTTGTCTCAATTCCAGGTTTAATCATGGCACCTCCCTTCCCTTAGGAATATATACACGGGCAATACGGCTTGGCTTAACAAACATGTAATAGAACCTAAATTCCGTTTTTACATTACCTCAATAAAGGCTTAAATTTCGTTTGTTAGCATCAAATAGTAATCAAAATTTTATAAGGAGGTAATGAATGGTGGTTGGATTAAAAGGGATAAAAAGCAGGAAATGGACTTTACTCAGTGTAATAGCAGTGCTTTTGCTAGTTTTAGGCTTTAGCCAAAACACGTTTGCCTTTGGACATGGTAAACCGGTAAACCTTAAAGTAATGTCCTTCAATATGCACCATGCTGTAGGTGAAGACGATGTTTTAGACATAGAACGAATTGCTAAAATCATCGAAGAATCCAACACAGATATCGTTGGCTTACAAGAGGTGGACAACCATTGGTCCAGCCGTAGTGATTTTCAAGACCAGGCAAAATTATTGGCAGAGCGTCTTGGTATGTTTTATACCTATGCAGCAAATCTTGACAATGAACCATTAAATGATGGAGATGAACGTCGTCAATATGGTACAGCTATTTTAAGTAAATATCCAATACTATCATCTGAAAATCATTCCTTAACAAAAATCGGAAATACGGAGCAACGCGGTCTGTTAGAAGCAACAATCAATGTAAAGGGAAACCATTTGCATGTGTATAACACCCACTTGGCGTTAACACCTGCTGAACGCGAAATCCAAATCAATGAGGTTGTCAAAATTGCAAACCAATCAGCAGGACCAAAAGTGATTGTAGGAGATTTAAATGCAACTCCAGAAAGCAATGAAATGAAATCTTTGTATGATCATTATCTTGATGTTTTTGCAGATCAGCCGACTGCTTTTACTTATTCTGCTGAAAATCCTACAAAGCGTATCGATTATATCTTTACATCAAATAACATCGAAACAGTGAGTGCTGAAGTCATTCAAAGCTTGGCTTCAGACCATCTTCCCATCACTGCTGAAATTGTATTGGACCGTGAGCAGCCATTTTTGAATGGAAATAAAAAATGATTACTTGTTTTAAAGAAAGGAGAATTTTTATGATGAATGGGCAAAAAGAAAGAAAAGTACATAGAAACAAATTGAAGTTTTTAACGGCGGCGGCTGTACTTGGGATGGCCCTTACAGGTGCTACATCTGCATTTGCTAAAAATGATGAAAAGCCAAAACTCGAATTTGGGATTGTTCCGGATGCCCAGTATTGTGACTGTGATATAAATGGTACGCGATACTATACGAATTCATTGGACAAGCTGATGGAAGCCGCTCAAACGTTTAACAATGAAGGGGTCGATTTCACTGTTCAAACGGGAGATTTAATCGACCGAAACCTTTCCAGCTTTTCTGATATTCTTCCAATCTACAACACTATAGAAGGCCCGAAGTATCATGTCCTTGGCAACCATGACTTCCCTGTGACAACAAACGAAGTGGTTGACATACTCGGCATGAAGAACCAATATTATGACTTCAAATTCAAAAACTGGCGCTTTGTTGTGCTTGATACCAATGACCTTAGCCTTTACGCGAACCCGGTAGATTCAGAAAAATACCAACAAGCCCAAGATATGTACAATTCTTTAAAGACTACTAATGAAATCAATGCTCAAACATGGAATGGCGGGGTCAGCGAGGAACAGTTAACATGGCTTCGCGGAGTCCTGGAAAAAGCGTCACAAAGACAAGAAAAAGTTGTGGTATTGTCTCACATGCCTGTTTACCCTGAAAATAACCACAATGTTTGGAATGATGAAGCAGTCATCGCAGAACTAGAAGCAGCCGGAAATGTTGTTGCTTATTTCAACGGACATAATCACGCAGGCAATTATGGAGTGAAAAACGGAATTCACTATGTAAACCTCAAAGGAATGGTCGAAACCGATGACACAAACTCCTACTCAATCGTTCGCGTATACAAGGATCGGTTGGAAGTCGATGGTTTTGGACGTGAAATAGATCGGATTTTAAAAATACAATAGTAGGAAACAGAGGGACTGTTCTTTTGCTCCATGATTGAAAACAAAAGAACCGTCCCTCCTTCTACGTATTACCCTACCAAAAATAGAGGGACGATGTACCTGTGAACTATAACCTATAAAATGGACAGTTTAATAAAGGGACTTATGCTGCCAACAGATGACTTCGGTATTGATCTGGAGTCATCTTGTTTAATCCCCATTGATATCGGTGATGATTATATTCCTTCATATAAGCATTCACCACGTGCTTTAATTCTCCTAAACTCTTACAACCTTTATATTCCACTTCATCCTTAAAGT
>NZ_JAEK01000042.1 GCF_000518865.1 Bacillus sp. J37
AATGGTGCGGGTGAAGGGACTTGAACCCCCACGTCACAAGGACACTAGATCCTAAGTCTAGCGCGTCTGCCAATTCCGCCACACCCGCAAGGTGTGTAAATGGTGAGCCATGAAGGACTCGAACCTTCGACCCTCTGATTAAAAGTCAGATGCTCTACCAACTGAGCTAATGGCTCATCTAAAAGATGATATTAAATAAAAATGGCTGGGCTAGCTGGATTCGAACCAACGCATGTCGCAGTCAAAGTGCGATGCCTTACCGCTTGGCTATAGCCCATTAATGTTAAAATCACAAGAATTAAATTATATCATATCAACCTTGGATGTTCAAGATGTTTTTTTGAAATAAATGGCGGTCCGGACGGGACTCGAACCCGCGACCTCCTGCGTGACAGGCAGGCATTCTAACCAACTGAACTACCGGACCAAGATTTTTTATAAGTTTCGAGAAATAAATAGGAGGTGGGCTTTTAGCTTTCGTAAATGCACCCACTTCCTAGTATACCTGCGATATGATATGACCCGTACGGGATTCGAACCCGTGTTACCGCCGTGAAAGGGCGGTGTCTTAACCGCTTGACCAACGGGCCATAATGAATATGGCGGAGAAGGAGGGATTTGAACCCTCGCGCCGCTTACGCGACCTACACCCTTAGCAGGGGCGCCTCTTCAGCCACTTGAGTACTTCCCCATATGGCTCCGCAGGCAGGATTCGAACCTGCGACCGATCGGTTAACAGCCGATAGCTCTACCACTGAGCTACTGCGGAATATTTCCTTACAGACTTCCTTAATTATATTAATTAGGGTTTGTCCTGTCAAGACTTAGATTATCGAAAAATTAACCGTCACCTGCGACGGCTTTTATAATTTAACACAGTATCAACTTTAGAGTCAACCCTTTCTGTAAAGATAGATTTTTCCAGAGCATTTCCCGCAAACAAGCCTTGTTGTATCCACTCTTCTCTTTCTTTTATATTCTTGATGACAATCTCTACATCGATATATCAAACATGCTTTCTGATCTTTTGTTTCATTACCTATTGAGCGGCAAAATCTCGGAGCTCCTACTTTCTTTAATAATAATTTAAAATCTTGATCACCATGCTTATATCCCTTACCTTCTAAATGAAGATGATAATGACATAATTCATGTTTGATAATCCCAATCACCTCATCCAGTCCGTACTCCTGAAAATACTTAGGATTTACATCAATGTTATGACTATGTAACATGTATCTTCCGCCAGTTGTTCTAAGACGGCTGTTAAAATATGCTCTATGTTTAAATTTTTTATCAAAATAAGTTAATGATATTTCTTCAACTAAACTTTGCAGCATTAGATCATTCAAAAAAATCCCCCATTTCTAGTAACACTTAAACTTGTACCTGCATACATTATAAACACCCATACTCCATTATAATAGCTGAGGAGGTATGAGCAATGCCATCATGGTTACAAAATCAAATGCAACGTGCCTTTTTAGAAAAAAACCGTTACCAAATAAAATTACTCAATCAATGCTGGTTCTTTTATAGAGAAAAACACTGCTCATAAGGCAGTGTTTCTTCTATATTCTTATTTATTTACCATCGTGAGTGCTACACGGCCTTTCTTGAAATCCACATCATCAACCCAGACCGTTACAACATCTCCTACGGAAACAATATCTAATGGATGTTTTACAAAAGAATTGCTTAACTTTGAAATATGAACAAGGCCATCCTGCTTGACACCAACATCAACAAACGCTCCAAAATCGACAACGTTTCTTACTGTTCCTTGTAATTCCATCCCCTTTTGTAAATCTTCCAACTTAAGGACATCCTTTTTTAATAACGGCTTAGAAATTTCGTCGCGGGGATCCCTTTCCGGTCGAATAAGAGCGTCACAAATATCCTTTAACGTTAACTCTCCCACACCGAGAGCTTCAGCCGCTTCCTTCATATTCATGTTTTTAATTTTCTCCCTAAGTTCCTCAGTTCCTAAGTCCGATAGTGATGCATCCAATTGTTTAAGAAGATTTTCTACTTCACCATATCGTTCAGGATGTATACTTGTTCGATCTAAAGGATGATCTCCATCGATTACTCGTAAGAAACCTATACACTGTTCAAATGTTTTTGCACCTAATCTGGGAATATCCTTTAGTTGTTTTCGATTAGAAAATCTACCTAATTCCTCTCTCTTCTTAACAACATTGTTTGCAACTGCTTTACTTAGTCCTGCCACATATTGAAGAAGAGAAGGTGAGGCCGTATTTACATTGACACCTACCTGGTTAACAACTGTTTCGACAACAAAGGTTAGAGAGTCATTTAATTTCTTTTGTGAAACATCATGCTGATACTGACCAACACCGACTGATTTAGGGTCGATTTTTACAAGTTCAGCTAATGGATCTTGTAACCTTCTAGCAATTGAAACTGCACTTCTTTCTTCAACTTGTAAACCCGGAAATTCTTCCCTGGCAAGATCAGACGCTGAGTAAACACTTGCTCCCGCTTCATTAACAATTAAATAAGAAGTATCACCGTTTAATTCTTTTAATATATCTGCAATAAATTGCTCTGTTTCTCTTGAAGCTGTCCCATTCCCTATCGCTACCACTTCAATGTGATATGTCTTTAACACATCCATAACTTTTTCTTTTGCTTGCTCCTTCTTATTAACTGGCGGGTGTGGGTAAACAACACCAATTTGAAGCATTTTACCTGTCTCATCTACAACCGCTAACTTACATCCGGTTCGATATGCAGGATCGACTCCAAGGACCATCTTTCCTTTTAATGGAGGTTGCAAGAGCAGGTTTCTAAGGTTTTCTGAGAATATATGAATGGCACGGTCTTCTGCCTTCTCAGACAATTCTTTTCTAATCTCTCTCTCAATAGAAGGTTGAATTAACCTTTTATATGCATCTTCAATCGCACTTATCATCACTTCATTAACTATGGATGTTTTTCGCCTAAGTTCTTCTCTCTTAAGGTACTCAATAATTTGTTCGGCAGGCGGCTGAATAGAAACCCTAATGACTTCTTCCTTTTCTCCGCGATTCAACGCCAATATTCGATGTGGGACAACTTTATGGATAGGTTCTTCATACTCGTAATACATTTCATATACATTTTTTTCATCTTTCTCTTCATCTTTGGCAGAAGAAGAGATTTGCCCTTTACGAAATGTTGTATCTCTTATCCATTGACGGTACTTAGGTTGGTCAGAAATTTGTTCAGCGATAATATCCTGTGCTCCTTGAATAGCCTCTTCAACAGAAGTTACTCCTTTTTCTTCATTAAGAAACCCCTCTGCTTTTTGCTCTATGCTCCCTTGATTAGGCAATGTAAGTATCCATTTTGCTAAAGGTTCTAAGCCTTTTTCCTTTGCAACGGTTGCCTTTGTTCTTCTCTTTTGCTTATAAGGTCTGTATAGATCTTCAACTTGTTGGAGCTTCATTGATGAGTGAATCTCAGCTGCAAGTTGTTCTGTTAACTTTCCTTGTTCATCAATTAGACGTAATACTTCTTCTTTGCGGCTCTCTAAGTTTTGAGTATATGTCCATTTTTCTGATATATCTCGAATTTGCACTTCATCTAATGCACCTGTTTGTTCTTTTCGGTACCTTGCGATAAATGGTACTGTATTTCCTTCTTCCAGAAGTGAAATCACATTAGACACCTGTTTTAGATTGATTCCCAGCTCTTTGCTAATATGATTCATAATACGTTCTTGTCTTTCTATCATTTTTAATCCTCCAAACGAGACATCTGCTTTTCTATGTAAAAACTTGAAAACACTTATAACCATTTTACCAAATATTTTGCCGCTAATAAAATATGCCCCCCAATAAGCTTGGCTTCCTCCCCGAGGCCTTGCTGGAGCAGAATGAAAGGAACCGATTTTCACCTTCTACTATATTAGCAAATTAGAAAAACTAAGGCTTTCGCCAAGCCCTGATGGCGAAAGCCTTAGTTTTTCTTATACTATCATCCATAAAATTTATATACTTTCTGATCGTACAAAAAAGCCGACCAGCTAATTCAATAATTAAAACAGCTGGCCGACTATGTATGTTAAATCATCCGTTCTTTTTTTCGTATATATGTCAAGTTGTCGTGATAGATCTTCAACAGAATTTCCTTTATTCAACAATGCTTTTATTCCCGGCAATACTAAGCCATCAGTATAAATGATAAATTTCGAACCTATCTCATAGGAATATGTTTGTGTTCGATATTTTTGTGGTTTACCTGATAGATAACCTAGAATAGGAAGTGGATAAATAAATGCTCCTGAAGGCCCATAAAGCATAAATCGAATATTACCAACAGAACTATACGTAAAACTTTTAGAGTGAAAATCGACCTTTAAGATCGAAACAGTTGCTCCACGTTTATCCTTGAGTTCTTCGTTACACAATCGCATCAGCGCATCCACATCTTCATCATAGTTTTGTTCAACTAATGAGCTAATTGCAGCAGAAGATTCGTTAGCTCGCTCACCACTTCCAAGACCATCGGCTAAAGCACAAATCATAAAGTTATCTGTTGTTTTTATATAAAAGCTATCACCACAACAGGATTTACCTTCCTTAGGTAATTGAAAAGCCAATGTATGAACATGTTCATTAAACTCTTTTACAATCATCTATTTAGCTCCGGCGGCATATCTTTCGAAAGCGCTTCTCTCAACTTTTGAATAGCTCTCCTTTGCAACCTAGACACATGCATTTGTGATATGCCAAGTTGCTCACCAGTTTCTTTTTGACTTTTATTTAAGATAAACGTACATTCGATAATTTCTTTTTCTCTATCAGATAAAACATGCAATACACTTTGTAACATAAGCTTTTGATTTACCTTCTCAAAGCCCTGATCTTGAGAGCCTACAATGTCAAGAATTGTAACCGTACTTCCATCAGAATCCGCTTCAATTGAATGATCAACAGACAAGGCTTGATAGCTTTTACCCATCTCCATTGTTTCTAGCACTTCTTCTTCTGTCACATCTAAGTATTCAGCTATTTCCTGCACCTTAGGTGAACGTTGATTATCATTTGTTAGTTGTTCTACTGCTGCTTTAATTTTCGGCCCTAACTCTTTAATTCTTCTAGGGACATGTACACTCCATGTTTTATCCCTCAAGAATCTTTTAATCTCTCCAATAATGGTTGGGATAGCAAATGCCTCAAACGGCTTACCAACCGATGGATCATATCTTCTAATCGCTCCTAATAGACCAATCATTCCAACTTGTCTTAGATCTTCATGGAAACTTTTCCCCTTAGAATATTTTTTCGCTAAGGTTTCAACTAATCCTGTATAGTGTTCAACAAGGGCTAATTGAGCTGTTTCACTTTCATTTCGTTGGAATTCAAGAATAAGCTCAATTACCTGTTCTTTAGTTAGTTTCATACTTTGAGATGGTTGTGCCATGATCAATTCGCTCCCCGCTTAAATACTTGACCATGAAGACCGTTACTCCAGAATTAACAAGTACACGGACTTCATCCATGAGCGTTTCCATCAAATAGAGACCTAAACCTCCTTCTGGAAGTTGATCAACAGGGCTTGTAGAAGAATAAGGACCAAGTTCATTTTTCGTTTTTTCAAAGTCAAAGCTTTTTCCATTATCAGCAATCATGACTTCAAGGCGATCATCATAAAGACCAAAGCCTACTACCACTTCGCCTTCTTCACTGTTTTTATAAGCATGTTGCACAGCATTCGTACAAGCTTCACTTGTCGCAATCTTTAAATCTTCTATATCATCATATGAATATCCCATTCTACTAGCAATCCCAGAGAGTGTTAAACGGATAATCCCTACGTACTCTGGTTTAGCCGGCACCTTCATCTCTATATAATCTACTAGTTGCTTCATTGTACCCCACCTTCTGATTTTGAAGATATATCAATGATGTCACTTAGTCCAGTTATAGTAAATAAGCGTTCCAAACGATCCGACAACTCAATCAAATTCAATTGACCGTTGTTTTTTCTCACACTCTTTAACAACCCAACGAATACTCCTAAGCCCGTACTATCCATATAAGATACATCTTTCAAATTAATCGTAATGTTTGGATTCGCTTCTTCAGCTAATGGCAAAATTGCTTCCCGTAACTTTGGTGCCGTATAGGCATCAATTTCTCCCGCTACGGAAACGACCGTCTGAGCATCAAAATTATTTATATCAACTTTTATATTCATCCGTTATCACCTCGAAAAGAACTTTTATGCTATTACATACCCCGTATAAAGTTTCTTTAAACCATTCTTTTCATTATTATTAGTGTGAAATCATCTCTCAATTGGAAATCCTGCATCTTTTCAAAATGCCTGTAAATTTTATCCACCATTTCCTGAGCTGATAAATCTTTGTATCGGTTAATCAATTCTGTAATGGCAGATCTTTCAACAAAACCTTCATCTGTTCGTGATTCTGTTACTCCATCTGATAATAGAACAATCATATCTCCAGGTTCTACCCTGGACTGATATTGCAGGTATTTATAATTTTGATCTATACCTAAAACAAGCCCTTTCGCATCTAAATCTTCAAATGTTTGTGTATCAGCTTTAAAGTAGAAGCCGGGCTCATGTCCTGCTGAGGCATATGTAAACGTATGATCTTCAATATTATACATCCCATAAAACATTGTAATAAACATGCTCGGATCAACGTTGCGTTCAACCACCCGATTTAGATTTTCCAAGATTTGATTCGGATTTTTACGTGATTCAGGAAAGCTATCCATCGCATATTTAATCATCGACATGCACAAAGCGGCAGGAATACCTTTTCCAATCACATCTGCTACTGCAATACTAATTCCTTGATCATCTTGGACAAAGTGATGATAATCTCCGTTCATTTGCTTAGCCGGGACACTAATTGCTCCGATATCTAACGAATTAATACAAGGTACAGTTGTCTCCAAAAGAGTTTGCTGAACATTTGCAGCAATTTGTATTTCAGATCGGATCTCAAGTTGCTGATCCCGTAAACTTTGATGCTCCTGATAAGCAAGGCCATATCCCATCATAACCTCAAGCAAAAAGTCCAACGAAGCTAAAACATCCTTCTGTATATCCGGGAAAAGCTCTTGTAATACTTTTCGATGAGTACTAATAATCTCTTCAGGTGGAATTTGATGTTCAATCGTTTTCCTACTAAATTTTTGACCTTGATATAAAGCAGTTTCAGTTTGTTCATTTAAATAGTTTCTAAGTAGTTCCCGATATTTCGGTTCAAGCACATCGCGATAATCCATTTACACCCTCCTACCGAAGCCATTTCACCGCCTGAATATTAGTTCCTTCACCTACAGAGGAAGAAATATCAAAGTCATCCATTAAACGTTTTACCCCTGGTAAACCCGCTCCTAATCCCCCGGAGGTTGAGAAGCCGTCTTCCATAACTTTACGTATATCAGGAATACCCGGTCCACTATCAATGGCTATTATTTTTAAACCTTTTTTACCAAGGTCCTGAATGCGTTCAATGCGCATTTCCCCTTGCCCTGCATATAGATATATATTACGAGCTAACTCGGAAATAGCAGTTGTAATTCGCGCTTGATCAACCGTACCGAATCCAAGCTCTTTAGCAACATTCCGACCTAGTTGTCGAGCTGCTACAATGTCCCATTCGGTGACAATTTTAACACAGGATTGGTTTTCCATGCTTTACTCCCCCAACTCCCGCTGTAATGTTTCAAGACCTTTTTCTAAATCCAAGGCTGTTTGCACATCCTCAAGCTGGATGCCTAACTCGATCAATGTAATGGCTACCGCTGGTTGTATTCCTGTTAAAACAACCTTTGCTCCCATTAATTTTGACATGCTTATCACATCACCTAAAACCTTAGCAATAAAGGAGTCTATAACATCTACAGAAGTAAGATCAATGACTACCCCATTAGCACCTGTTTCATGAATTTTGTGAAGTAAATCTTCTTGGAATTGAAGGGCTGTTTGATCATCTAACTCCCATTGGATTGATATGAGCAAACAATTATATAATTTTAAAATCGGTATTCTAGGATTCATTTGCTATTCCCCCAAGGATACAATTTGACGATTTGTCATTTCTAATGCAGATTCTATTCCCTTTTGCAAACTGTTCTTTGTGATTACTTGACTTAGGTCTATTCCCAAGTTCACAATTGTTTGGGCTATCTCAGGTCTGATACCAACTAGTAAACACTTTGCACCAACTAATCTTACAGCTTCAGAAGCTTGAATTATATGATGCGCTACCATTGTATCAACAACAGGTACACCCGTAATATCGATTAATACTACTTCAGCTCGATGTTTAACAACCCCTTGTAGAAGGTTTTCCATTATACGCTTTGCTCTTTCTGTATCAATTGTCCCTACTAAAGGCATTACCGTAATATTATCAAACACTGGAATTAGAGGTGCCGACAGTTCTTGTAAGGCTATCTTTTGAAGAGACACCGTTCTCTCCCATGAAGAAGCATACTGGTGCAGAACTTCACTATTTATAGGAGCTATCCAATGATCAAACGCCCAAACTAAACTCATTTTTTCTTCTTCAGTACTATTAATTGTCATCATTTCAAATAATATTTTATTCATGTCAGATAAGCTGGTTGTAAGAAAACGTAATGACCATCCTAGCTGAACAATCTTTTGTGAAAAATCGCCAATCTTACTTGAAGCCTCGTCATCCGGATTCATGAAAGAATGTATTAATATATTAATATACTCATTGCAAATATTAGTATAAGTATGGTCTGAGATAACAGAAGATAGCTTTTGATCATCTTCCTTTTTCATCTTTAGTTCCCATTTTTCTATAAGTTCTTCTCTATTACCTTGAATAAATACCAAAAATGGATTAGAAGCTTGATTCATGTTTCTGATACTCCTCCTTAAAAATTAACGATCATGTCATCATTGTCAATTATACAGTTATTAGAAGTTAAAAAAAAGATATACGCTAATATGAAAAGCGCAAGCCTTGATCAGCCTTGGGCAAATAAATCGATTTGGAAGAATGCGATCTTTGAATCAATTCCAAATTGACTTATGACCTCGAGGGGCAGGCGCTGGCAGTCTAAAAACGCGACGTCCTGTCGAAACGACTGCACTTGCACATCCTGTGCTTCGGAGCTGGATGTCGCGCACTTATCCACAGTTAAAAGAATTTTATATAAGCAATATGAAAAACGCAAGTGCTCGGGCAGATAAAACGCAAGTGCATACATATTGTCGATCTTTATACATAGAAATTTTCTAATAAAACAAAAAAGGATGCTTTAATTGGCACCCTTTTGTTTTAAGTTCACGGTTCTATTATTAACATACATTAAAAATCGATAAGTCCTAAGCTTATTTGTAAAGCTTCATCAACTTTATCCATCATTTCATCATCAAGATGGGTAATTTTGTCAGTCAGTCTTTGTTTATCAATCGTTCGAATCTGTTCAAGAAGGATAACCGAATCCCTTTCAAACCCGTAACGCTTCGCATCAATCTCAACATGAGTTGGCAATTTTGCTTTTTGAATTTGCGCCGTAATTGCCGCTATAATGACTGTAGGACTAAAGCGGTTTCCAATATCATTTTGAATAATTAATACCGGACGTACTCCGCCTTGCTCAGAACCTACAACAGGGGAAAGATCGGCAAAATAAACGTCGCCACGTTTAACAATCAAATGATTAACCCCCGCTTACTAAGCGTTCTACGGTATGGTCAGCTTCAGATTCTGCCAAAAATGCTTCAGATGCAATGTTTAAATTAATCTTTGCCATTTCCATGTATCCACGTCGCATAGATTCACGAATCTGACGTTTTTTACGCTCTCTAATATACATTTTTGTCGCTTGATAAATAAGCTCGTTTCTGTTTCCGTTCTCCTGTTTCACCAGTCCATCCAATTCCGATACTAATGCTTGAGGTAACTGAATTAAAATTTCTGTTGTTGCGCTGGATTCAGACACAAACATACACCTCCACCAAACTTACCATCCTATTATATTCATTCCACATTTAATAATAACATTTACTTTACGAGATGCAAAGCATTTTAATAAGAAAAGCATAAGCGCCTTGATCATCGCCGTACAAACTGGAGAAGCATCGACTAAAGATTTAGGAAACACGGTAAGCGAAGCGAACCGATGTTGACTTATCGTAGGGAGATGATCTGAAGTTTGTTAGGTGATAGGCGTTGGAGCTAGACACTAAAACATAGTGCCAATTATTATACTTTCTTAACTTATAAAGAAAAGCGCAAGTGCTTTGGTCTGCATCCTTGATATTTATACAAAAGAAAAAAACATGACTACCTTTAAATGTTTACCCTTCTCTATTATCGTCATGTATATTTAATTTATTCATTATCTTGGTGACATTTCAAAAGTTAGGATTCCTTGGACATATTAGTTAAAAGAGGATTGCTTTGTTCCGAAATTTGTTTATCTTTCAGATACGTACGAGGAACACGTGTTGAGATCATACAAGGAATCTCATAATTAATTGTATCAAGTCGCTTTGCAACCTCATCTATTGAAATTTTTTGTCCCTTTTGCTCACCAATCAGCGTTACTTTAGTACCTATAGGCAATTCGTAAGGTAGCCTTACCATACACTGATCCATACAAATTCTTCCTACTAGTGACAAGCGTTTACCATCAATTAATACTTCTGAGTCTTTTAATTTTCTTATCCATCCATCAGCATATCCAATTGGCAACGTTCCAATCCATTCATCTTGCTGCGTCTCATAAGTGGCACCATAGCTGATCTTTGTTCCTTTCGGCACCTTTTTCACATGAACTAATTTCGTTTGTAGACTAAAAGCTTCTTCCAATGTAAAGGGAAGTTTATTTTTCATTTCTATTGAAGGGGATAATCCATACATCGAAATCCCTAGTCTCACTGCATTATATAAGTTTGTAGAAAATTTTAATCCTGTTGCACTATTTGCACAGTGAACAAGTAATTGTTCATGATCAATAACTGTTAGAAATTGCTGAAATCTTTCGTATTGGGTTAAAAAATATGATGGCTCATCTTCATCAGCTGTTGCAAAATGCGTAAAGATCCCTGTAATTTGAAAGTATGGTGAAGAATCAACAAACTCAACTATTTCCTTCAACTCATGCTCTTCCCTTACTCCCAAGCGTCCCATACCCGTATCAACCTTAATATGAAGATGAATCCCCCGTGACTCACAATTCTCGCTTGCTTCTTTAAGCCATTCAATTGAAAAGCACGTAAGAATAAGATCAAACTTACCTGCAAGTTCAATATCAGCAGCACGAATTGCCCCCAACACCAATATTGGAGCCTTAATCCCTTGTTGCCTTAACGATATGGCTTCATCTATAAACGCAACAGCAAGCATCGATGCACCAGAATGGAGTGCGGATTCAGCCACTTGCTTTGCCCCATGTCCATAACCATTTGCTTTGACAACGGCAATTAATTTAACTTTTTCACCTATATGTTTTTTCATCCTTCTAACATTATGTTCAATTGCATCCAGATTTACTTCCACCCATGTATCACGATAAAAACCCACTTGCATAACTCCACTTCCTCATCTTATCTTCTAAGAATGATTATCCCGATTAAGAGACAGTAATGTCAAATAATGATGAGAAAAATTTGAGGAAATTGGATAAAAATAACCATGTGGTAAAATGAGGGGTATAAATTAAAGAGAAAAATCGGGTGGATGACCACCCGATTTTTTACTTAGCTGTTTGACCTTGGACAGATTGGGCAACCATTAACATTTCTTCTTCCGTTAAATCTTCTGAGGCTAGCATATAATCTACTCCATCATGTGACCATGTTAAAGAATTCTCTGACATCGCCCCGATTGTAAATCCTAAATCAGCAGGGTATCCATCAACATATGTTGATGCTGAAGCTGATGCCGGTGTCGCAATCTCTGCAGTCTCTTGAATTAACGTGAATGATTTTTCTCCGCCAAAGCTTAAGATCACTCGTTTACCATCATCAGTTTCGACTTCCGTTTCCTCCAGAAGCTTAACACCTTTTGGTTGCTCTAAAGGATACTTTACAGCAAATGGCTCACGGTCACCTGTTGCCATTGTCGGAACTTCAATTTGAGCACTCGACATATTTTTTTCTACATCAAATGAGTTGTCATCAAACGATGCATTAAATTCAAAGCTTGAAAATTCAACAACAACTAGTGGGTTCCTGTCAGTATCCATAACTTTCACCATTGTTGGAGCTAAATCTTTTTTATTAAACGTAATTTCCTGTGCTGGTAGCATTTTATTATTTTGATAATTTGTTTTTGTTTCAAATACATATTTGTCCTCAGCAGCACTAAATTTCGCTTCTGTATCCTTTAAAATATCACTAACTAATGATTCAAAGAGATATGCTTGACTGCTGTTTTGAGGCCAATCACTTTGGAATCGGAAACTCTTATTAAGTGCTGGAGTTAACACGAATACACCTTCATCATTACGCAAAATCATCTGACTTTGATCTTTTTGAGAATTTTTCAGATTTACTCGATAGTATGTCGGTCCTTTATGCCAAATTTCAATTTCATACTCCTGTGGTTCACTTCCTGTTTGAAGTGTCATTTTTCCCTTTGCTTTGTAACCTGACATTTCTTCAATCTTCTTTTCCAATGCTTGGACGACATCAGCCTGTGATTTCTCCCCACATCCCGCTAGAACTAGTACTGTTAAAAGCCCTACTAAAAATAACACCAAGCTTTTTTTCAACTTTTTCAACCCCTTTGCCTCATATAACGTTATACAGGAAGAATGTTCACTAGACCTCATCCCATAACACTCAAGTTTATCTACAGATGATATCTAAGAAAACAACTTGTCTTCCCTATCGCATTACCCAATATATGAGACAACACTACCGAATATGCAAACTAGCCAGGAAAAAGAAAAAAGAAGTAAGGACTACTTTCCCTTACCTCTCTTGTAAAATCACCTGAGCAGCTGCATATTGGCGCGTATGTGTAATTGAAACAAAAATACTTGGATTTTCCGGTGTTTCTTTTAATATATTGATGTACGGTTTTCCTTTTTCATCATTATTAACCTCGATATCTTGAAATCCTATTCCCTCACCTATTCCTGTTCCCAATGCTTTTGAATAGGCCTCTTTGGCAGCAAATCGCCCTGCTAAAAATTCAACCTTTCTTTCTTTCGAAAGAGTTGCGAACTTCTCAATTTCGTTCATCGTTAGTATCCGCTTTATAAAGCCCGGTTGGCGCTCAACAATTCTTCTTATGCGATCAAGTTCAATTATATCCAAGCCGATTCCTGTTATCATATGTATAACAACACCTTCCAAATCTATTAATAGTACTAATTGCCATATCTTGTACATATTCGTGTTAGTATAAAACTAATAGTAAAGATAAGAAAAGCGCAAGCGCCTTGATCAGCCTCGGGCAAATAAGACGCAAATGAATAGAAGACGTTCTTTGTCTTCAATTCATTTGTGGCTAGACCGTAGAGGAGCTAGGTGCTGGAGCACACCATGTACAAAAATTTATACTTTCTTACCTTTTTAATAAAGCTATTCGCCTGCCAGCTTAAAAATAAATAACTGCAAGGAGGACAAGATGTTTACTAGATCTGAAAACTTTCGTACGTTTCTTCAATTATACCCTGTTGTATCGGTTCTTGTTTGTATTCACATCTTATTTTGGTTACTACTTCAGATACCTATACCTCAACTCAAGATCTTATTAGGTTTAGTAGATGGATATAATGCCGGGATAGCAAACGGAGAATATTGGAGAATTATTACACCTATCTTTTTACATATTGGGTTTGGTCATCTGTTTTTTAATTCCATCTCTCTTATCTTATTTGCGCCAGCTTTAGAGAGAATGCTGGGAAAAACAAAATTCATTTTGATCTATATCAGCTCTGGAATGGTTGCCAATATAGCAACGTTTATAATTGAACCGCTTCAATATTCTCATATAGGGGCCTCTGGTGCTATTTTCGGCATTTTAGGTGTATATCTATTTATTGTTGTTTTTAGAAAAGGGCTCATTGATCAAGCAAATTCGCAAATGATCATCAGCATTTTAGTCATCGGTCTTGTTATGACATTTTTCAATACAAACATTAATGTTGTTGCACATATATTTGGACTGATTGGTGGATTTATATTTGCTCCCTTTGTTATCAGGAAAAGAGCTCAATTTTCACACCAATCCTTTTACAGCCCAAGCTACAGTCGAACTAAATTCAGTCTTAACTTCAGCCCTAAGCATATCATTTGGATTTTGTTTATTATCCTTATTTTACTGGGCCTAATCTTTAGGCTTTCCTAGAAACAGACACAGCCAATAGCTGTGTCTGCTTCTTTAATTAACTCATTTACTTTTTTCGTATGAATACCAGTTTATGATCTTTTCCACATCCTGTTGATCAAGATCTTTAACTGTAAAATTGCGTCCCAGTAGTCCTGACTTTATTGTACATTCAAAGGTTTGTAAGGATACTCTTTTTTGAAAGTACGTTGTTTTACTCTTAACAGACTGTAGTCGATTCCGATTAACAAGCACATGTGTTTTGGAAATGATACGGAATACAATATTTAATTGATCTCCGTGATAATTCCATCCTGCATCCTTATAGGTAGCATATCCCCACCAAGCAGCAACAGGTAAAAGAATGATGGATACATAGCCCCAAGGTTGAAGAAAATACGCTACCGGTATCATGACGAAAAGAGCAGGTATTGTCTTTCGGAAACAATAGCGGATCATTGATCTCTTTGGTAATCGATGCAAGTCACTTTGCTGTTTAAAATCCGGTAGAAACTCTAATAAAAGCTGTTCAACGTTTCTCTTTGGTACAACAGGAAATAAAATGGTAGAAAGACCTTCATCCCCTGAATTTCCTCCTGCACTTTCAATATAAATTGTTGTGTATCCTAAGAGCTGTCTTAGAGGATTTTGAACAATTTGGATCGCTTGAATACGCTTTGTTGGAATGGTAATTTGTCTTTTCTCAAAAATCCCTCTGGATATTTTTAATTCTTCCTCAGCTTTAATGACAGTAAAATAAGCATACTTTAAGACTACACCAATGATACTCAGTATCCATGCGATAAAAAAAGCAATAAAAATTAGGATTGCATAGAGGGTAATACTTGCATTTGTTAAAAAGTCGAAGCGATCGATAACTTGATCATACGGGATAAATTCATCAAATTGAGAAACGAAGGCAGCTACGGCTGAGATTATGACGCCAATTCCACTAGAAGTACTAGCAGCAACTAATAAATCCTTTGTAGTCATTTTATAGGTTGGCTGATCAAGTAGGACTTCTTCTTGTTCATCCTCAGTAATCGATAACTTCGATAGCTGCTTATGCTTGGATATTTCCTCCTGAATTCGATCCGCTTCTTGTTTCTTAATAGCAGTTAAACTCACTTCAGCTTCCATTCCGCTTCCAGCCGTTTCAATTTGCAACTTCACCAAGCGGAAAATTTGCTGAATAACTCCTGCGCTTACATTAATGGTTTGGATTCTCTCAATGGGAATATATCTTTTTTTCTTAACGAATATTCCATGTTCAATCCTTAATTCTCCATTTTCAATGATATAGGTGAATTTCCACCATTCTAATATACTGGTCACCACAACGAATAAAATTAGAAGACATCCTCCAATAATGATATATAAATTGAAGGATTCATTACTACTAACGAAAAAGAAGATAATTGCAGGTATAATGTATGACTTTATCATGTTAACAAAGCTCAAAATCATTCCTACAGGATGAATTCTCTTCGGCTCAAACATCATCATCTGTCACCCTTGCTAACCTTGAGATATGATCTCTTAGCTGATCTGCCTCTGCAAGATCAAGTGCAGGTATTTCATGCTTTGTAGCAGCTGTTGAGATTTCAATCGACGCTAATTTATACTTTCTAAGAAGCGGCCCTTGGTGGGTATCTACATGTTGAACCCTTACCATCGGTATTAACACCCTCTTAATAATAAAGAGGCCAAATTGCAAATCAATTTCATGCTCATGAACTTCATATCTCCATACTCGATGTCTGACCTTTGGGACTATAAATATACTAATGATTGAGTAAATCACCCATATCCCAGCAGCACCGACAGTATACCAGTACGACAGCTCTAGAAAATAGGCACCAATCGCCAGACCAATCAAGATTAATAATGTTAGTCCGGCACTTATCAAAGCACTAAATCTCCATACAGTCAGCGCTCTTAGACTAATCTGATTTTGCGGTTGTTTCCTCAACCTACTCTCCCCTTCAAAGCTTAAATTTTAACTATTTTCTTATGCTTTCCAATAATAAAAAAAAGAAAATTATCCCATTTTATTATAGCACAGTAAGCTTATATTCTTCAGAGGGGATTTAATGTATTTTAAAAGATGACTGATCTATCCATTCAATGCTTTTTTCCGATTGTAAATCTGTTACCAATTGAAATAAGGCATTATCTTTTTGTTTCGCTTCGATCATACAGTCAATTTGCTGAACACTTCCCTTTACACTATGTAAGAAATTCAAAAACATGTTTGGATCTATATAATCCGCATGAGCTCTAAAATCTTTTTCATTTTTTGGACTTGAAATATGCATTTTAACTGGTAGTGGTGATGCATGCCAAGTACCAATAACTCTCTCCCACTGCTTCTCCCATTCCGGTTCTTCATGGAAGGCTAAATGATGATGATAGTCAAACACTTGAGGCACTCCAAGCTTTTCACATAAATATAGGGCATCTTGTAAATGGAACGTTGTATCATCATTTTCAAAAAGAAGCATTCTTTGTAAGGAGGCTGGAATTAGCCCCCAATTATGAATAAACTGTTCTAACGCCTTTATTTTATCGTCATAAGCTCCACCTATATGAATAACACACCGATGTTCAGGATTCACACCTATGCCTTTCAGCAGCATTTCATGCATATGTAATGTTTTGACAGACATTTTCATAATTTCCGGTTTCGTTGAATTCAAGACAACAAAATGATCCGGATGAAACCCAAATCGCATAGGGTGTTGTCCAATAAACTCTGCTATTTCTTGTAGTGGTCCGTCAAGGTTTCTCATGTACTTCCAGTCACTCAGTTCTTCATGATTAGCAAGAGGAATTAGTTTTGAGCTAAACCGAAAAAAGTGAATGTCATGAGCAAGATTATGCTTTAATAACCGCAGACAATTCGAGAGATTTGTCCTTGCAATTTTTTCAAGTTTCTTAATAGCAGCTTCTCTGTCTTGAATTTTTTGAAATTGAGCATATGTCATCGTCTGAGAGGGAGAGCAATTTTGCAAATTCATACTCATCGCTACATAGCCTAATTGGATAATGGTCATGTTACATTACACCTCTTTAACCCATTTTCCCTTAGCTTCCCCAACTATTAATTTCATATAAAACCAAAAAAGCGCAAGCGCCTTGAACAACCTAGGACAAATAAGGCGATTTAGAATAGATGGTGCACTTTGTCTTCAATTCTAAATTGGCTAGACCCTAAGAAGCAGTTACAAACACGACATCTTGTGCTTCGGAGCTGGATGCCGAGACTTATCTACAGTACAAACATTTTTTTAGTTCCATAAGCAAAAAAGACCGAATCTTAATCACGATTCAGTCTTCCTAAACTTATTATTTTGAGTTAGAGTAGCGGCGTTGTTTGTTGTTACCCTGGCCACTTTTATTACGGTCACGGCTTCCGTATGATGAACGGTTTTTTTGTCCATCTCTGCGGTTGAAATCACCTTTTCTTCTGTTGTTGTTAGAAGAACGACCTTTGTTTTTAGATTTAGAGTATGCTGGTGCTTCTTCCGTTAATTTTACTTCAACAGAGTTAGGCTCTTTTGTCATGTATTTGATGGCAGCAGCTACAACTACTTGTGCATCAAACTCTTCTAAAAGCTCTTCAGCTGTACGCTTGTAGAAAGATAAATTATCGTTTTCAATAATTGAACGCATTTTTTCAACTGTCATCTGTTGTTGACTTTCAATTGCTTCATCAAGAGTCGGTGGCTTCATACGTTCCATTTTGCTTTTTGTTGTGCGCTCGATATTTTTCACAATATCCAATTCTCTTGGTGTAACAAACGTCATCGCCATACCTGTTTTACCTGCACGACCAGTACGTCCAATACGGTGAACATAACTTTCTGGATCTTGTGGTACATCAAAGTTGTAAACATGTGTTACCCCAGAGATATCTAATCCACGCGCAGCAACGTCTGTTGCAACCAGAACTTCTATCGCACCTTCTTTGAACTTACGTAATGTTGACATACGTTTAGCTTGTGTTAAATCACCGTGAATTCCTTCTGCTGTGTAACCTCTTAAAGTTAACGCTTCAGATAATTCATCAACACGTCGTTTTGTACGACCAAACACAATTGCAAGCTCAGGTGATTGGATATCAAGTAGTCTTGTTAAGATATCAAATTTCTTTCTTTCCTGTGCTTCTAAATAATATTGTGTAATATTCGGAACTGTCATTTCCTTCGCTTTTACTTTTACAAGCTCAGGCTCTGTCATAAACTTTTCTGCAATACGACGAATCGGGTCAGGCATTGTAGCTGAGAAAAGTAATGTTTGACGGTCATCAGGTACATTTGAAAGGATTGATTCAATATCTTCAATGAATCCCATGTTTAGCATTTCATCTGCTTCATCTAAAACCATCGTATGAACGTTGTTTAAGCGAATTGTTTTACGATTAATATGGTCAAGTAAGCGACCAGGAGTTCCAACAATGATGTGTGGATTTTTCTTAAGAGAACGAATTTGTCTGTTAATATCCTGACCACCATAAATAGAAAGAACTCGAGAGCGTTTATGATAACCAATTTTATATAGTTCTTCTGAAACTTGAATTGCTAATTCACGTGTAGGAGCAACAACAACAGCTTGTATATTGTTATTTTTCACATCAATTTTCTCAATAAGAGGGATACCAAATGCGGCTGTTTTTCCAGTTCCTGTTTGTGCTTGCCCGATAACATCCTTCTTCTGCAAGGCTAACGGAATGGTTTGGGCTTGAATTGGTGAAGGTTCTTCAAACCCCATTTTGCTAATAGATTCCATCAATGACGAACTTAAACCTAAATCTTGAAACGTTATTGTCAATGTATTCATACTCCTTTTATATCGTTTGCTGTAAATATTTACAGACCTTATAGGTAATCCAAAATCGTCTTCATAATGAAACGATGTTTATATTCAATCCTAATCTCTGGTCACTACCAGAAACATTAGAAAAACTTGGCTTGTCGACAAGTTTTAATGGCGAAAGCCTTCGTTCTTCTTATACTATCTTCCATACGCAATACGCTTATTGATAGTATAAAAAAAGATTATCAACTGTTGTGTCATCATGAAAAAACAGTCAGGTGTGTTAGAAAACATGTTATATTTTATGACAAAGTTTTCCTTATACATGTTAAACCGTTCTGATTATTTGCAAGAAAAAATGCCCTTTATTAACGAAGGGCAGCAGTTTACCTTATTTAAAGCCCGCAAACACTTTAAATGTAATCATACCACTACCAGTCATGTATTTCAACTTAATGTCAAAACCAGTAAAACAAAATCTTTTAAATATACACCTTACAAAAGACCTAAAAGATCATTGTGTTAGTACTTTATCTTCTTTATATAGAAAATCTTCTACATAGTTTTTTAGGTCTTCATAATCATCTCCGTGACAAACGTGATGCTTTGAACACGGTAATAAGTGTAGCTTTTTTTGTTTTGAAGGAATGCTGTTATATAAATAATAAGCACTTTTCACCGGTACAATTCCATCACACTCACCCTGAATAATCAAAACTGGTATGTTGAGATATTGAAAATAAGGCTTTACTTTCTTCACAAGTTTTTGAAATTCAAAAGTAGCTTTAATTGGTGTATGCATGATTTTCTTTTTATACCGGTTAAACAGCTCATTATCTTTAATATTCCCATTCATTAAATCTTTTATCATTTCTTTTGAATCAAGGAAGATTTGTTTGGGATTTACATAATATGCTGCGGCACTAAGCAAAACCAACTTTTGGATATTATAATTAGCTGCTAAATAAGAGGCAATGATCCCTCCCATTGAAAAACCAATTACATACACCTCATCTACCTCATCCATTAAGGTTAAAAGCTCTTGTTCAGCATGTGTAATCCATTCCGTATATGTATGCCCCTTTAAGGAAAGAGTTACACCATGTCCAGGTAAGGTTGGTACCTTAACAACCCAGCCTGTTTTTTCCTTAATATAGCTCGCTAACGGCTCAACCTCATAAGGGGCACCTGTAAAACCATGAATAAATAGACAGCCTTTCATAGAATTAAAAGCCTCCTTTGAACGGTATCAGAAAATCCATATTTATCAGTTCCCAATAGGAAATTATTATTAAATAAGAGCGTTCACTACCTCTTCAAGCTTCATCCCTCTTGATGCTTTCACAAGCACCACATCATTTTTTTGAACGAGTGACTTTAACAATGTAATCAATGCACTTTTCTCTTCAAAATGATGTACAAATTCCTGAGCAAAATTTTCTTTAGCCCCTGCAGCTATTTCTGCACCTAAAGGTCCAAAGGTAAAGATATGTGAGATGTTATTTAGCTTGATCGCTCTCCCTACCTCACGATGATATTCTTTTTCTCCCTCACCGAGTTCCAGCATATCGCCAAGAACAACAAACTTTTGCCCAAACCCATTTAGGTTTTCTATTAAGTCAATTGCTGCCTTCATTGAAGTAGGACTGGCATTATACGCATCATTAATGATAGACGCACCACTTTTTGCTTCAATTAATTCCAAGCGCATACCCGTAACCTTAATCGATAAAAAGCCTTCCTTAATATTTTCCTTTTTTACACCTAAATGTTCAGCAACAGCATATGCAGCTAAAGCATTCCAAACATTATGTTTTCCTAGGACCGGAATAAAGTATTCCTCATTTCCCATTCTAAATGATGTACCAGTTAGCTTCTGGGTGATTTCTGTCGGGTAATAATCATTTGTTGACTTTTCACCAAATGTAGCTGTTTTTAACGATAAGTCTGATACTCTTTCCTGTAGCAAAGGTTCATCTCCATGATAAATGAACAAGCCCTCTCTTTTTATTCCTTTTGTAATTTCCAGTTTTGCTTCTGCAATTCCTTCTCTTGAGCCCAGATCCATTAAATGTGATTCACCAATATTTGTAATAACCGCTACATCTGGATGAGCAATTTTTGATAAAAGTTCTATTTCACCTTTGCCGCTCATACCCATTTCCAGTACAGCCACTTCAGTTTCCTCACTCATGCTTAATACAGTTAATGGTAATCCAATATGATTATTGAAATTACCCTTTGTTTTATGTACGTTATATGTGGTTTCTAATAGAGATGCTACCATATCCTTTGTTGTTGTTTTTCCATTACTACCTGTGATTCCAACAACTTTTACTTGCAGTTGGCTCAAGTACGATTTCGCAAGTGCCTGCAACGCTGCAAGTGTATTCTCAACAAAAATTACCGGAGCATCTTTTGGGGGATTCTTCTCCGACTTTTGCCAAAGTACTGCTGCCCCTCCATCTTTTAAAGCCTTTTCTCCAAACTCATGACCATTATAAATATCCCCCACAAGTGGAATGAACAAGCTGTCTTTTCCAACCTGACGGGAATCTGTTGTAACACCTGAGATGAAAAGGTTCTTATATTCTTCCTCCAAACCATATCCATCAACCATTTTTTCTATATCAAGCAATGATCTTTTAATCATATCCCCACTCCTATTTTGTTAAATGGAAAAAGGAACTGACTGGTGCTTTATTCAGTTCCCCACATTCATCTTATATAAACGCTTTTTTTACTTTAGAAAGAATGTTTAATTTGTTGTTTTTGCTCATAACGTTCTAATGCAAGATCTACTAACTTTTCAATGAGTTGTGCATATTCTAGTCCCGTGTGCTTCCACATTAGCGGGAACATACTATATGGAGTAAACCCCGGCATTGTATTCACTTCATTTATTAATGCTCTGCCATCCTCTGTTAGGAAAAAGTCTGCACGAACCAAGCCTGAGCCATCTATTGCTTTAAAGGATGCGATCGCCATTTCTTTAATCATTTCATATTCTATATCTGTCACATTTCCCGGGATGATTAAATCTGTATCGCCATCTTCATACTTCGCTTTATAATCATAGAACTCTTTTTTCGGAGCAATTTCACCCACAACTGAGCATTGAGGTTGATCGTTTCCGATTACAGCAATTTCTATTTCTCTACCTGTAATTGCTTCTTCAATAATAACCTTCCGATCATATTCAAAGGCTTCTTTAATTGCCGCCTCTAATGAAAGACGGTCCTGACATTTATTAATCCCGACACTTGAGCCAAGATTAGCAGGCTTTACAAAGCATGGGTATCCAAGTCTTTTTTCGATTTCTTCACAAGCAGTTTCCGGTGACTGATCATAATCACTTTTAATAAAAGATACATAGTCTGCCTGTGCTAAGCCTGCCTGAGCAAAGAGGTTCTTCATGACAACCTTATCCATTCCAGCTGCAGATGCTAATACACCGTTCCCTACATATGGAATGTTTAATAACTCAAGAAGCCCTTGAACTGTACCATCTTCACCATTTGGTCCATGCAGAAGTGGGAAAATAACATCAATTTTATCTTGTTCTGCTACAGTTGCAGGAAATAAATCAGAATTAAGAGAAACAGGTGAAATAACATCTCCATTTCCCTGTAGTCTTAATGAACTCACTTCCTTAACAGGAGCATTTAATGCCTTACCTCTTACCCATTCTCCATCTTCTTTAATATATATAGGATGTATATCAAATTTACTCATATCTAAAGCATTTATAACAGCTAAGGCCGTTTGCAGGGAAACATTGTGCTCTGCAGACTTCCCACCATAGATAAGACCTAATTTCATTTTCATCTGGATTATCCTCCTCAGTTCTTTCATCATTCTTATTTTATCACTTTAAGGCAAAATTGTTATTAATGATTCCTTTTTTATGTAATAAGTTTTCGGGAAACTTATCATTGCCACTATATAATCCGTCTACAACCAACATTTTATAGGGTGACACTGTTTAGAATAAGAATTTTCCGAGGAGGTTTGCCTTTATTTTTGGGCAAAAAACGTAAACACCTTTCCTTCTGATAAATCATGATTGCTACTGGAGTAGTCTGCATAAACTGTTACAGATGAAAACCCTATTCTCTCAAGAATTAATTTAAATTCCTTAATTCCAAACCATGTATATGTTTGAACCTTGCTTTCCTTATATGGATTTTGTCCTTCTATCCAATGTTCTATCGATAAGGTATATGTCGCTTTTTGTTCGATTAAGTCCAGCTTTACAAGTTTAGATTCTCCCACAAACAGGTTATCATTTTTTTCAAGAACTAAGTTTTCCGCTTGCAGAACTAAAAATTCACTTTGTAAAAAAAGATCAACAATGATGATGCCGCTCTCTTTTAAATGATCATAACTATTTTTCACTATTTTTATTGCATCTACTCTTCTTGACGTTGAAGACACAACTCCCAAAGGAAGGATGACCGCTTCATATAAAGAGGCTGTTTTGAAATTAGGAAGCTTTGCTTGCAGTAATTTTGGTGACTGGCTACCCTCTGTACATTTTTCATAGCAATCTTTTTTCCCATTCTCAGACTCAATGACACCTTCCATCTTCAAACCACGAGCAATAAATAGCGGAAGCAAATGCAAATGATTCTGACCTAATTCAAGGACTTTACCTTTTGTTTCCTTTAGTTTCTCATAATAAAAATCAACAGCATTAACTAATTCATTTTCCTGTACATACAACTGAAGCGAATCCATAACAAACCATTTCAATCCTAACGTCATTTTTGCATCTCTCCTAAAATACATAAGTACGCTTCTAACTTCCCACTTATACTTGAAAATTATGTAAAACAACATCAAATTGATATAAGAACGAAAGGTTGTTCATATTTATTTTTAAAAAGGTGTAAACATTATGTTCATCTTGCTAAAAACAATCTAAACTAGAGAATAAGTAGTTCTTAAACAGGGAATTGAACTAAAAGGTGCCTTAGCTTTTTAGAAATGGAGGGAAGAAAAATGAAGCGAATTAGTGTTTTTTGTGGATCAAGTCCGGGTGCTTCTTCTTTATATTTAGAAGCAGCAGAAAAACTCGGAAGACAATTAGCCAAAGAAGAAATTACTCTTGTCTACGGCGGTTCTAAACTCGGGGTGATGGGCTCGGTAGCTAACGCGGCACTTCAAGCTGGTGGGGAGGTTATTGGAGTCATTCCAAAAATGTTAATGGAAAGGGAACTTGCACATACAAACTTAACAGAGTTAATTGTTGTCAATACTATGCACGAACGCAAAGCAAAAATGGAACAGCTCTCAGATGGATTCATTGTGCTACCTGGGGGTCCCGGTACGATGGAAGAATTTTTTGAAGTATACACATGGGCTCAACTTGGAGAACATCAAAAACCGATCGGAATGATTAATGCCAATCAATACTATGATAAACTGTTGGCTTTCTTTAAACACATGATTCAAGAAGAATTTTTAAAACCTGAATATCATTCCATGGTGATCGTCGAACAGGATCCCCAAGAACTTATCAATAAATTCCGTACGTATAAACCACCTTTATTAACAAAATGGATTACTTCTGAACAAACATAGGTAACTACCTATGTTTGTTTCACCTCAACATCCCTACTTCTTTAAAAGTTTTCTTTTTTCCCTTTGCATATAGTTTTCATTTTGATAAACACTACTCACATAGAGGTGAGGGATATGAATCGAGGAATTTGGACCGCTCTTTCAGCGATTGGAATTGCACAAGGTCTTAAAATATTTACACACAAAAAAGAGAATGATGTTTGGGATTGGCGGCCAATCTTCCAAACAGGCGGAATGCCCAGTTCACATTCAGCAGGAGTATCAGCTCTCGCAACATATGTTGCAACTAAAAAAGGTGTGCACTCTGTTGAAACAGCTTTAGCCGTTATTTTTGGAATAATTGTCATGTATGATGCACAAGGAATAAGAAGACATACAGGTGAGATCGCAAAGATTGTTAACGATCTTGATGCAGATATAGAGCTTTTATCTGGACATATGCCTGGTCTTTTTCATGTGAAACAAGAAAAGGAATTAAATGAACTTCTTGGTCACCAGCCCGCTGAAGTTGCAGGTGGCGCGTGTTTAGGTATCCTAATAGGTTTGGTCAGCTCTATATTTAAAAAATCATGATATGAAGTCGCTTCTTCATATCATGATTTTTTATGCCTTGGTTGCCGTCACACAAACGGCAAGGATTGGATAAAGCCGCTTATAAGAGATATTTACATCTTTAAACCCGCAATCACATAGGTCATGATAAATTTGATTCGCAAACATTCTTGTTTTTATTGTACTTGCATTTTCTTCTCTCGGCTGCATAGTAATAGCAATCTGTCCATTTTCCTTCATCGATTTATACAAACGCTCTAATCCCTTTTTTGGTTGCTTCCAAATGGTGTAGTTATTAACTGAGAGTACCTTGTTGTAACGATCATTTGGCAGCTCTGCTATTTCTATATCACCAATCAAAACCTTTGCTCTTTCATCTTCGATAAACTCTTTTAATCTATGTTCAGCCTGCTCTTTCATTGTTTCAGAAACGTCAATTCCGTGTATTGTCACTCGAGAATAATCTTGGAGGATTTTCTTCATACATACGCCTGGTCCATACCCCACTTCAAGTAAATAATCATTACTTTTAATATTCAATAACGATAGGGTCCAATTGTTTAAGCGTTTATTTTCTAATGCCATGATATTTCCAGCAATTTTTCCTAAGTATCCTTTGGGAACACTAAATTGTTTTTTGAAGGATTTTATCAATTTCGGCACCTCTTCCTAAAGCTTCGGTCCCTTATCAATAACCCTATTCATTCCTTCATAAACACAACTCACTTTAAATCAAAATAACGCTTTTATTCCTTGATAACCAAAATACAAACCGAACAAAATTAACGAAATTCCTGAAATAACTGAAATAGCTGCCAGTAATGTATGTGTTAAATACTTTCTCAAAAAACTTGAGAGAATCGCCATCATAAAATCCCATAATAATACACCACAGAGAATAGCAGCAGAATAAAAAATAAAATGTGCAGCGCCTTCAGTTACCACGGTATTTGCTAAGATAGATCCATATATCCCAATCCAAAATAAGATACTCAACGGATTAAGTAAGGACATAAAAAAACCGGAAAAATATGATTTAGTGTAGCTTACACTTCCTCTTCCATTGATCATCGTATGTTTTTTAGCAGATAGTAGACTTTCAATTCCTGTATACACCAAAACAAAAAATCCAAATAACCATAGAAAAGTTTGCACAATAGAGATTTGAAGAATATTAACAAATCCCAGGTATACTAAAAACATGTACACAAAATCAGCTGTTGTAGCTCCAAGTCCAAACAGCCAGGCATGGAAAAATCCGCCTTTTATTCCCCGATCAATTTGGCCTGCATTGACAGGGCCGATTGGTGCTGCCAAAGATACACCTAGAAAAACATAGCTAAATAAACTACTCAACATCCAAACCTCCAGTATC
Source organism: Bacillus sp. J37 (assembly GCF_000518865.1). Lineage (GTDB taxonomy): Bacteria > Bacillota > Bacilli > Bacillales > Bacillaceae > Metabacillus. The sequence continues at coordinate 26,652 of NZ_JAEK01000042.1, forward strand.
TGATGTAACCATTTAATTATGTATGCTTGTACATCATATTCAGGAAAATCCCAGTTTATGTAGGCTAAGTTTTTTTAGTGTCACTTTCAATATTTACTATAATATTTTTTCAGAACAAAAGCGCAAGCGCCTTGATCAGCCTCGGGCAAATAAGACGCAAAGGAATAGAAGACGTTCTTTGTCTTCAATTCCTTTGGGGCTAGGCGCTGGAGCTGGATGTCGCGGACTTATCCACAGTTCAAGAATTTTATAATTTCCTGACGATAAAAAAACATTCCCTAAAAAGAGAATGCTACGGCTATTTAATGCACCGAAACTAATTTAATATGTTCAATATGATGTTTACTATGCCATGCATATAATGCAATATTTGTTGACAGCTTAACATCTTGCTTTGTTTCAGGGTGATAAAAAGCCTTTTCAAAGTCTGATAATGACATAGACTTTAACAGATGACACCAGCGTTTATGGAGGGATTCCAGCAACTGAAGGGATACCTCTATTGAAGTCTGGTAATCTGGTAAATTAGCCCAAGCATTTTCATCATATGCTTTTATAGTCGGGCAATTTTCTGTTAGGGCCAACTTAAAACGTATATAGCTGTTCATATGACTATCAGCAAGATGATGGACAATTTGTCTTACGGTCCAGCCTCCAGGCCGATAAGAAGTATCTACTAACGATTCCGGCAGTGAATCAAGGACTTTCCTTAGTTGTTCAGGAGCCTCTTCTATTGTATCAATCCACCCTTTTAAATCCTTTTCAGTAACATTTTCAGGAGGTACAAATTCGCCGATTGGGTACTGCAGATTTTTTTTCATTATCCTTTTTCACTCTCCAATACAAGATTATCGTTTGTTTCATTATATTTCTAAAGGAACTTTCGAACAATACAGAAAAATCACACTTTATATTATTATTATGTTATAGTATGATCAATCTCTTTCCATTAAATTGTAAATTATATTGTTGGGGGTGTTACTTTGAGAGCTATCCTACTGGGAGTTTGTTCTTCCTTCTTTTTTGCCTTTACATTTGTCTTAAATCGCTCTATGGAGTTATCTGGAGGAAGTTGGTTATGGAGTTCATCCTTGAGGTATTTTTTCATGCTCCCTTTTCTTATTCTTTTTGTCATAGTGACAAAAAAATGGTCACCACTTATGAAGGAAATGAAAAAACATCCAGCTCAATGGCTATTATGGGGGACAGTGGGATTTGGTTTATTTTATGCTCCGATCTGTTTTGCAGGTGCATTCGGCCCCGGTTGGTTAATTGCGGCAACTTGGCAAATGACAATCCTTTCAGGCTCACTTCTTGCTCCGCTCTTTTTCAAGGAAATTCAAACAGCGAATGGCCCTTTAAAAGTTCGGGGACAAATCCCTCTCAAAGGTCTGAGCATGTCAATGATCATTCTTGTAGGTGTTGCCGTTATGCAATATGAACATGCCAGTCATTTATCACTAAAACCTGTATTGCTAACGATCATCCCAGTTCTCATCGCTTCATTTGCCTATCCGCTTGGAAACCGCAAAATGATGGCACTTTGTGATGGTAGATTAGATGTATTTCAGCGTGTCTTAGGAATGACATTAGGCAGCTTGCCTTTATGGATTATTTTTGCCATCTTTGCTTTATCCACAACAGGTCTGCCGACAAAAACACAAACGATCCAATCCTTTTGGGTAGCCATATGTTCAGGCTTAATCGCAACTTTACTATTCTTTCAAGCTACTAATATGGTACAACATAATATGGCACAGCTTGCAGCAGTCGAGGCAACTCAGTCGATTCAAGTACTTTTTGTTTTATTAGGTGAAATCCTATTTTTAGGAGCAGCTTTGCCAACCTCTCTTTCCCTCTTCGGGATGGCATTAGTTATGGTCGGTATGGTATTACATAGTTATATTTCCAGAAGTGACAAAGTAACACAAACAGTAAAACCTGATGCTACCAAACAATTTTCATAATCACATCGGTTAAGGCCCTCAAAGGATAAGCAGCAATTGTACTCTTATCCTTTTCTCTTATTTTCACACACCAGGCTCAGCATTTATTTTTCCAGCATCATCCTGACAGTTTTTAATGTATGCCCGTCAAACACATCATCATATTCTGTTTCTATCATAAATCCTTTTGATTTATAAAAGTTTACAGCACTCTGATTATCTTTCTCCACGTTTACGTACATTTTCTTTAAACACTGCAACTCCTCTAGACCTGTCTTTAAAAGTTCTGTGCCAATTCCATTACCCTGGTATTCCTTATATAAATAAATGGCTCCAAGCTCAACCTTTTTTTCATCCTTAAGAGGGGTGAAATTTGCAAAACCAATGATATTACCTTCTTGTTCAGCAACAAGAAATAGTGTTTCCGTTAATCTCTGCATTAACATCTCATATGAATATGCGGTATTAACAAAACTCTCCTGTATATGGTCAGGTATAATTCCCTTATATGTACTTTGCCAGCTTGACTTAGCAACAAGTTGTACTTGCTCTATATCCCCTTCATTCATTCTACGAATTTGTAATGTCATAAAATCCCTCTTTAATAAAAAGTTTAGTAGATAATTACAGATTATAACATTTATTTTTCATAAAACGAATTATAATGCAAACGATTCCAATAGAGATTGACCTAATAGGATGGAAACCTCAATAATAACCCCCCTAAAATTCTGAAAGTGTTTACAAAAATGTTGATAATTAAGTTAGTATGTGGATAACTTGTTGGTAAGTACCTATGTTATCCACATACTATTGTTAAACGGAACTACTGCCAATCACTTGAAATGGATGATTTTTTTTAAGGTTTGTAATAGATTCATGAATGTTATCCACAATAAATGGTGCATCATAATCCATTGAAGCAACGTGGTATGAATTTTTCAATTCAATTAGTAACTTTTCAGAAGAAGAGATGTTGTTATATATATAATCAGAATTTGTTGGTGAAACAACATGATCAACTTTCGACTTAAATATGATAGTTGGAATGGATATATGTTTCAATTTATTTTTTGTATGATCCATTAAATACAGCAATTGATGAATAGCTTTTAACGGGACTTGATTATACGTAATTTCATATACAGCTTGTTTTTTTATATCAGGATTACCCTCTTCAATCATGCTCAATGTATTTTCATATCGATACTCATTGTATGCAACATCTGTAACAGCGGCATTAATGAGGAAGATGCCATCTACATCCTGTCTGAAAGCTACTTGAAGTGTTAAAGCTCCTCCCATTGATTGCCCTACTATATACACCCTTTCACAAGTTTGCTTCAATGTTTCATAAGCGTTCTGAAGATTTTCAATCCATTCCTCATACGTACTCGATTCCATATCTTTCACATGAGTACCATGTCCCTTTAATCTAGGAATAGAGACTGTATAGCCATATTCAGCAAGGTTTTCTCCTATATATTCCATACTCTGCGGTGTACCATTGAAACCGTGGCATAAAACAATTCCTGTTTCATTTCCTTTGAAAAATAAACTTTCTGCTCCTGAAAGAACGGGATGCAATTCGTTATTCATAATAGACCGCCTCCTTATTTCTTCTTATATTCGCCTATATATTTACAAGATCGTCAGGTTTACTACTGTTACTAATATATTTTAATTTAAATTATTCTTATAAGTTTACTTGGTTTTATGTTTTTATTTTATCCTATTCCTTCGTTTTACACAACCAGAGATTGATATTAAAAAGGATGATGTCAAAATTGTTTGACATCATCCCTTTTATTTAGGCTGTTTTGCATACTTTGTTTTTAAAATGTATTTTTCTGGGTTAAATTACTTCGTCCATTAAGCTATAAAGTGAAAATAATATTCCTAAGCCAATCTTTGCAAAAACAGCGTTTATTTATAACTCGGATAACCTGTAAACTTAAAATCATTTCCTATTTTCATTATATCTAGATGATTTATAGTAATAGCATCTGCCATCTTTTCAATTCCGAGACCACCAATGAAACCGGGGGCACTTTTTCCTCCTATCATCTTAGGAGCTATATATAATACGATCTTATCAACTAATTGTTTATCTAGAAAAGATGCATTCACTTCTCCTCCACCTTCAATCAGGATAGAAGAGACACCATTCTCACCAAGTATTCTGACTGTATCATGTAAATCAACCTGCTTAACACCAGAAGTAATAAATACATTTACTCCTAAAGCTTCCAATTGGTCCTTAGCAGAGTGTGAAAAGTTTTGGGATGTGAAGATCCATGTTTCAGCCTGTTGATCTGCCACTACTTTAGAGTGAAGCGGTGTAGTTAAGCGACTGTCAAGAATGATGCGTACAGGATTTCTCCCATGTTCAATTCTCGTTGTTAATTCAGGGTCATCCTTCATGACAGTCTGAACTCCTACTAATATTCCGGCATGCTCATGTCTTAATTGATGAACATCTCTTCTTGCTTCTTCTGATGTGATCCATTTACTATCAGATGTAAAAGAAGATATTTTGCCATCTAGAGTTGTAGCAGATTTCATCGTAATAAACGGGATCTTTGTTGTAATAAATTTATTAAATACTTCGTTCATCATAATGGATTCTTCTTCACAAACACCAACAGTCACATCTATATTGGCATCTTTTAAGATCTTTATCCCATTCCCTGCAACAAGTGGATTTGGATCAAGAGTTGCAACAACTACTTTTTTGATACCGGCTTCTACAATTGCAACTGCACATGGACCTGTTCGACCGTGATGTGAACAAGGTTCGAGGGTAACATACATTGTGCCTCCCTTTGCCAGATCACCCGCCATATTGAGAGCATGAATTTCTGCATGCGGACCACCTGCTTTTAAATGTGCTCCTACGCCTACGATACGATTTTGATTGACAATTACAGCACCTACCAATGGGTTTGGTACAGTCTGTCCTTTCATCGCCGCAGCATTATTTATGGCTAATTTCATATAAATCTCATGTTCACTCAATCGTAAAGCCTCCTCTAAAATGGCCAGCCTTCTCCATTTTTGTTTCTAAATATCGCTGATTATAGTGTGATACATCTCCCCATAATGGTATTCGTCCATCTACATTTGCACCGGACTTTTGAAGTGCCTCAAGCTTAAGGGGGTTATTTGTAATTAATGTAACAGGTAATTGTCTAAGAGATGCTAACACTCGTATAGCCTCTTCATAGCTTCTCATATCATCGGCAAACCCCAATTGTACATTTGCCTCAACAGTGTCTAATCCTTCCTCCTGAAGAAGATACGCAAATGCCTTGCTAAATAAACCTATTCCCCTACCCTCATGATTTGCAAGGTAGAATAATGCTCCAGTACCATGTTCTTTTATCATTCTTAACGATTGTTTTAATTGATAACCACAATCACATCTTTTACTTCCAAATATATCACCTGTATGGCATATGCTGTGCATCCGGATAAGTGCAGATTCTTCTGTTTCAAAATCACCGTATACCAATACACTTGATTGCTGCTGACCAGCTAATTCAAGAGTAGGTAATCTATCTATTAACGCTTCCAACGAAAAATCTTGTTCCCCTTCTACATTCAGCCAGCAATACCATTTAAAAAATAATGTTTCATCCTCTAATTGAATTGGCAGATTAATTGGGCCAACTATATATGTCATCCCCTCTTCATAGGGTACTGCCTTTATATTATCCTCTAAGGTTTTTAGAGGAATCTCCTTTATTGTTTCAATCATCCATTTTTCTCCCCTTAACATATAACTTACTTATTGTAAGTAAGTATACGTTTTAGAGATAAATAACGTCAACTTTTCTGAATTTCCCTTCCATATTTAAGTTATAGACAAAATACTTTTTTTTCATCAAGAAAAGGGTAAAATAAATAGTAGAGGTGATCATGATGGAACATATAAAAACAGACAAACAATTTCAAGATCTGATTACAAGTGAGGAGCCTGTAGTAGTAAAATTCGTTACAGACTGGTGTCCTGATTGCAAACGTATGGATATGTTTTTGCCAACTGTTTTTGAAGAGGTTGGTAATGTGACGATGTATGAAATTGACAAAGACGAACTACCAGAAATTGCAGAGAAACATAGTGTTATGGGAATTCCAAGCTTATTGGTGTTTAAAAATGGTGAAAAACTAGCCCATTTACATAGTGCTAACGCTAAAACTCCTGATCAAGTGATTGAGTTTTTATCAGAATCCGTTAGATAAGATAGAAAAACATGGGAATTTCCGAAGGTAGACCCACTAGGTGTTTACCCTCGGAAGTTTTATTAAACTCGGATTCAACGTCTAATTACTTTATTTTCATCTGGTTTAAACCCCATTGTAGCCTTCACTGCTTTTCGCCAACCATTATAAAGTTCATTTCGTCGTTGTTCATCCATTCCTGGTTCGAACGATTGTTCCACCTTCCACAGAGATGCGATCTCTTCACGATCCTGCCAAAATCCAACGGCAAGTCCTGCTAAATAAGCCGCTCCTAAAGCAGTTGTTTCATTGATAATCGGGCGCTCCACAGAAACATTTAGAATATCACTCTGAAAATGCATAAGCATATTATTTTTTACAGCTCCACCGTCAACACGAAGTTTCTTTAGCTTGATACGTGAGTCTGCTTCCATTGCCTTTAAAACATCCTTCGTCTGATAGGCTAGTGATTCAAGCGTAGCTCTAATAAAGTGCTCTTTCGAAGTTCCACGCGTTAAACCAAAAATGGCACCTCTTGCATCACTGTCCCAATATGGGGTCCCTAATCCTACGAATGCAGGTACGACATAGACACCTTCTGTTGATTCAACCCTTTCAGCATATTTTTCCGATATAGGAGCATTATCGATCATTCTTAATCCATCACGCAGCCATTGAATTGCTGAACCTGCCACAAAAATACTACCCTCCAGTGCATATTCAACTTTGCCATCAATGCCCCAAGCAATGGTTGTTAATAATCCATTATCTGAAGATACTGCCTTCTCACCTGTGTTCATTAACATAAAGCAGCCTGTTCCGTAGGTGTTTTTTGCCATTCCTTTCTCATAACATGCCTGTCCAAACAATGCGGCCTGTTGATCACCAGCAACACCTGCAATCGGGACCGCTTCCCCAAAGAAATGATAATCAACCGTTTCGGCATACACCTCTGAAGAAGAACAAACTTCCGGTAACATAGATTTTGGAACATCTAAAATAGTTAGTAACTCATCATCCCATTGCAAATCATAAATATTATACATAAGAGTTCTAGATGCATTTGTATAATCGGTGACATGCTTTGCTCCACCAGAAAGCTTCCAGATCAACCATGAATCAATCGTTCCAAAAAGCAGTTTACCATCATTTGCCTTTTGTCTTGCTCCCTCGACATGGTCAAGAATCCATTTTACTTTTGTTCCTGAAAAATAAGGGTCTATTAATAATCCTGTTTTCTTGCGAAATACATCTTGATGACCGCTTTCCTTTAACATTTCACAGATATCAGCTGTTTGTCTTGATTGCCACACAATCGCATTATAAACAGGCTTCCCTGAATCTTTCTCCCAAACAACGGCTGTCTCACGTTGGTTGGTAATACCAATGCCGGCAATTTCTTTAGGTGAGATAGCTGTTTTTGCTAATAATTCAGCTATCACCGCTAGTACAGAACTCCAAATTTCCAATGCATTATGTTCTACCCAGCCCGGGTGCGGAAAATATTGAGGGAATTCCCGTTGAGCGACTTCAACAATTTCTCCTTTTTTATTAAACAGAATAGCCCTTGAGCTTGTTGTCCCTTGATCTAAAGCAAGAATATATTTCTTTGTCACAACTACGTCCTCCATTCATCACTATGGGTATGTATATACATACTTCTTTGTTGTTAGGGAAAACCCTTTCCGCTAGTAAAAAAATAGAGACCAAATTTTTGGTCTCATTTTTCCGGTTTTATGTAAGGAACTATTTCTGCAGTAGTACCTACTGATGCACCACGAATAAACTCTTGATTTTCACTTTTAGTAATTTCTTTAGATATTGGTTGTGTACTGAGTTTTTCTAATTTTTCTAAAAGTCTATCTGTTAATGACTTTTCTAGAGAACCTCTGATAGAATGTAGAGTTGTTTCCATACTAATCAATGCTTTTTCTAACTCAATGGTATGTGGATTAAGTTTATATCTATATCTATTTCTCTTATATTCCTCATAGCTTTTGGCTTTACCCTTATCTTGAATTTGTTCAAGATTATTTGATTTAACTAGTGTACTTAAGTCCGCCAATAATTCTTCTTCAGTATAATTATCGAAATAAGGAAATTCCTTTAAGTAAACTAGTATCTCCGACGGCAAAACCAACGAAGAATAAGACATAGCAGCTAAAAACAAATAAAAAGATAACTTAATGTGTAAGGTTCTCTTATCCAAGTTTCTTGGGAAGTCTCTTTGAAGAAAAATCAGATATAAGTAAAAACCACAAAGACTTTTTCTTTGTGGTTTTATTATTGTTAAAACAAAGGATTACTTTTTTGTTAGTACATCTGTAATTTTACGATGATACAGCTTATTCTCTCACATTTCCTTAACCATTCATAGATAGTCATGCATATTCCAATCATACATATAAAGCCTTAGTTATCTATCATCTTTAGTTTTACCTTTAAATAATTTAACTATCAGAATAACAACGACAAAGAAAACAAAATAATCCAATAATAACCCTAGCGGCTCAAAACTAAATTGGAAGTCTCCGTAATAACCTAACCATTGGGCTGGAAAACCAAAGTATAAATAATTCCCTTCCTCTCGAATACCAATAATGGGAATGAAAGTAAAAATAATAGTCGCTAGTAGACTAAAAAGATATAGTGATTTTCTATCTTTTAATATGTTCATACATTTCTCCTTTTTTAGTAGTAATTACTTATTTTTCCAAATTTGATATATTTCCAGTAGTTATAATGTTATTATACAAAATGTGGAAAATAAAAAAAGGAGGCAAAAGTAATGAAAAAGCATGGGATTATATTAGGATTATCATTGGGACTAGTATTTGCTTCATCAACCAATGAGACTTTAGCCAGTGAAGTAGAGAGCACAGTTGTCGAAGAACAAGTAGAAGCCATTGTAGAAGAAACAGGAGGTCTAGAAACAGTAGATGTTTCTTCCCTTCCGGAAGGCACTAAATTTATTAATTTTGATAGTGTAGAAGAGTTTGAACAAGCTTTAATAGAATCAAAGAAAACGGAAAACATTCAAAATGACTTAATTCCTGAAGAAACATTTGCACCACCAACTTTAGCAAACACATCAACAATATCTAAATTTAACATAATGGCAGCTGCTGCTACTACTTATAATGGTTCTGCAAGAATTAAATGGAGTCAGTACCATCCGTTAAAACCTGTATATGATGCACCTTTATGGATTGATTTTACCTATACATATACTAAATCTGGTACAACAAAGAAATTTACAAAAATTACTGGAGTTTCATCCCATAACGGAGGATACCCAGCAACTTGGCATCAAACATCAAAAACTACTAATTTTTACGACAGTAATAAAGGTGTAACAATTAAAGTTCAAGGCTACTTCTTGTTTGGTGTAAATATAGCTGGAACACCTATAGGTTTTAAGGACCCTGATACTTTTACTAAGAAATGGCATTTTTAAGATTAGCAATATACAGTTATAGCCGCTTAAAACTCAAGTGGTTTTAACTGTATATTACTTGAATACTGAAAACAATAAAGAACCAATAAATCAAATCGAATACTATGATATTACTTTTCATCTAAAAGGAATAAGGAAATAAGAAGTCAAAAACCTTCAAGTAAACTGGTTGATATCATAAAAGGTTAATCCCATTTTCTTCACATATTTATCCTTTATTTCACTCCACTCCTACATTGTAAAAAAATATTGAACAATCAGCCAACAATTCTAAATATGATTGAAGCCACATAACAAAATCCTTTACCCCTTTTTTTCCAACCCATTTCAATTCCTTTTAGTAAAACAGAGAATAATAAGAGATAGACTCTAGTTGATACGGAACCAATTAAAAGTTTAATTCAGAAAAATACTTACAAAAGCAAAAGAAAAGAATCCCTATCTAAATGATTCAGGGATTCTTTCAAAATTCCATGCGATTTACTATACAACTTTGTTGTGAACTATATAACTTTATTTGTCACTATACAACTTTGTTTTACCAAAACAACTATCATACTTTTGCTTTAAAATTTATTCAACCGTCACACTCTTAGCTAAGTTACGAGGCTTATCTACGTCACAACCACGGTGTAATGCTGCATAGTAAGAGATCAGTTGTAGCGGTACAACGGCAGCTAAAGGCGCTAATTCCTCATGAATGCTTGGAAGAACAAAACGATCGTCTTCTTCTTCTAGACCCTTCATTGAGATAATACATGGATTAGCTCCCCGAGCCACTACTTCCTTCACATTACCACGAATGCTTAAGTTTACATGTTCTTGTGTTGCTAAAGCAATGATTGGTGTACCGTTCTCGATGAGAGCGATTGTACCGTGCTTCAACTCTCCACCTGCAAATCCTTCTGCTTGGATGTAGGAAATTTCTTTTAGTTTTAATGCACCTTCAAGACCAACATAGTAATCAACAGAGCGTCCGATAAAGAATGCATTACGTGTTGTTGCAAAGAATTCTTTTGCGATTGCTTCCATTTCTTCCTTTTGGTCACATAAAACTTCCATTGCATTTGCTACAATACCAAGTTCTTTTGTCAGGTCGAATTCTAAAGATTGACCTTTTGCTTCTGCTGCAACAGCTGCCAGGATCGATAAAACAGCTAATTGTGCTGTATATGCTTTTGTAGATGCAACAGCAATTTCAGGACCGGCATGCAATAATAGTGTATAATCCGCTTCACGAGATAGCGTAGATCCCGGAACATTCGTAATGGTTAATGCTTTATGACCAAGTTCTTTTATTTGAACTAATACTGAACGGCTGTCCGCTGTTTCTCCACTTTGTGAGATGAAAATAAAGAGTGGATTTGGCGATAAGAGTGGCATATTATATGAGAACTCACTTGCAATATGCACTTCAACAGGGATCTTCGCCCAATTTTCAATAAATTGTTTACCGATTAATCCTGCATGGTAGCTGGTACCTGCTGCAATGATATAAATACGGTCGGCGCTGTTAACTGCCTCGACGATATCGGCATCAACTGTAATACCACCATCCTCATTGCGGTATTTTGCAATGATTTTTCTTGTTACTAATGGTTGTTCATCAATCTCTTTCAACATGTAGTGAGGATATGTGCCCTTTTCAATATCACTTGCATCAAGCTCAGCTTTGTAAGGAGCACGTTCAATTACATTACCTTTTAAATCTTTTATTGTAACAGTTTCGCGTTCAACGAATACCATTTCTTTATCCATAATTTCCACGTATTGATCTGTCACTTGAAGCATTGCCATTGCATCTGAAGCAATTACATTAAAGCTTCCATCGCCTAAACCAACTAGAAGTGGACTTTTATTTTTCGCAACATAAATCATGTCAGGATTTTGCTCATCCAATAATGCTATTGCATATGAGCCTTTTAAGATTGATAACGTTTGACGGAACGCTTCCTCAACCTCTAATCCCTCTTTTACAAACTTTTCAATCACTTGAACAATGATTTCAGTATCTGTATCACTTTTTAATTGCACATCTTGCAAATGCTCACGTTTTAAAATTGCGTAGTTCTCAATTACACCATTGTGTACAAGTGTAAATCTTGATGAAGTACTTTGATGCGGGTGTGCATTCACTTGGCTAGGTACACCATGAGTTGCCCATCTAGTATGCCCAATACCAGTTGAAGCCTCAACCTTTTCATCTACAATTTCACGTAATTTTGCAATACGTCCTTTTTCTTTAAAAATGTGAACCCCATCTGGATTCATTGCAGCGATTCCTGCAGAGTCATATCCACGATACTCTAATTTTTCAAGACCCTTTAATAAAATTTCCTTTGAGTCATTGTTTCCAATATAACCTACGATTCCGCACATGTTTTTTTCCTCCCATAGTGTGAAACCAGGGACAGGAGCCAATTTTTTTAAAATGGAGACATCACTGTCCCCTCACACATGTTTTTATTTTTTTGGAAGGCTATACTTTTCCCTTTGTTCAAAAAGTTACCTCTTTGGTTTAAGGAAAAGCTTACGGCTGTAACCATACCAGCCGGGAGGCATCCGCCGAAATTTCGATAACCTCCATCCTCGTCAACTAAGCTGTTATACGTTCACGCTTAGTTCAGGCGCTTTAGGTGAATACAAATAAATCTCCTATTACTCCTTCCTGTTAGTATAAGTAAAACAACAAAATTAATGATACAACAGAAGAAAATAAATCGTCAATCAATTTTTACCATACTTAGTGTTTAAAATTGATCGACATACCTTATTTATATGTTTTTTAAGCTATTATGTTAACAACGACCATCCTTAATAAAATGAAAAAAGACGGGGTTAACCCGCCTCTTAATCTAATCCCATTTCTTCCTTAACAACTGCTACAATTCGTTCCACATAATCACGGCATTGCTCCTCTGTCGGCGCTTCAGCCATAACACGTACCAGCGGCTCTGTACCAGAAGGGCGAACTAAAATACGTCCGTTTCCACCCATCTCTTTTTCAACCTCAGAGATTATTTCACTTACTTTTTCATTTTCTGTTACTTTGTACTTATCTGTTACCTTTACATTAATAAGTAATTGTGGATATTTTTTCATTTCATTTGCAAGCTCTGACAATTTCTTACCAGTTAACTTCATGATATTAACTAATTGCAAACCGCTTAATAGACCATCACCTGTAGTATTATAATCTAAAAAGATTATATGACCTGATTGCTCTCCACCTAAATTATAGTCATTATTTTTCATTTCTTCCACTACATAACGGTCACCGACTGCTGTTGGAATACTTTTAATATCCTGCTCTTCAAGTGCTTTATAGAAACCTAAATTACTCATTACAGTTGAAACAACTGTGCTTTTCTTTAATCGTCCTTCGCTATTCAGATGCTTTGCACATATGTACATAATTTGATCTCCGTCAACGATATCTCCATTTTCATCTACCGCGATAAGACGATCACCATCTCCATCAAATGCCAGTCCAATGTCGGCATTTTTCTCCTTTAAGAAGGCAGCTAACGCTTCCGGATGTGTAGATCCCACGCCTTCATTTATGTTTAATCCATTAGGAGAAGTTCCCATTGTTGAAACATCTGCGTCTAAGTCAGCAAATAGATGTGTAGCAAGTGAAGACGTTGCACCATGGGCACAGTCTAATGCAACATGGATACCAGTAAAGTCTTCATCCACTGTTTGCTTTAGGAATTGCAGGTACTTTTGACCACCTTCAAAGTAATCATTAACTTGTCCTAACTCTTTTCCTACAGGTCTTGGTAATGTATCTTGTTCTTCGTCCATTAGACGCTCAATTTCAAGCTCTTGCTCATCAGATAATTTGAATCCATCTGGACCGAAATACTTAATTCCATTATCTTCGACTGGATTGTGAGACGCAGAGATCATCACACCGGCCTCAGCTCCCAGTGCTTTCGTTAGAAAAGCAACACCCGGCGTTGAGATTACACCCAAACGCATGACCTCGGCCCCAATTGATAATAACCCCGCCACTAAAGCACCTTCAAGCATATGACCTGAAATACGAGTATCACGACCTATTAGGACTTTTGGTCTTTCTTTATCCTTAGTTAAAACATACCCGCCAAATCGCCCGATTTTAAAGGCCAACTCCGGTGTTAATTCACTATTGGCAACTCCTCGTACTCCATCTGTACCAAAATACTTTCCCATTGGTTTCGCTCCTTTATTTTATCTGCCTAGGAGGCAGATGAAATTCTCACTTTTACTTTTTCCTGCTCTAATGACCAAGTAATATTTTGTGGACTATTTACTTGAACTTGTACTTCATGTTCTCCATCACTTAAGTTGGAAAGGTTTATATATAACTCGATATCCGCAGAATTAATTTCGTTTATTACACTTGGAGCACCATAGATTTTAATATCCAATTCTCCAATATCAGGATCTAGAAAGTCAAACACCTTTCCTTCTGCCATTCCGACCTCCTCAATTTTCTTATCCGAGAAGGATTTCTCTTGTTGTTCATCTACATCTATTTCAATTTTCACCGTTTCTGGACTAATCTTTTCAATTCCTTCCGGTAGAGGAACATCAACTTCTAGCACGGTATCTTTTTCAATTTCGGATAAATCCACCTTTACCCCATCTATAAAATCATAATTTTCCAGCACATCTAGTGGTCCATATGCTGTAATTTCCTTCGGATCAGTTTCCATACTTAAAATGCTAAGCCCCTTTTTAAGTTCTCCTTCCCGTACAACTTTAAAAGGTAAAACCTTACTTGGACTCTTTACAGGAACTGTAACGTCGACTACAGACGGTTCCACCTCGACAGGTAATATATTGCCGTCACTATCATAGATGGTAATTCTGGATTCCTTATTTATTGTCTCTTTTGCACCTTCTAAATTAATGGTCGCTTGAACCTTTGATATACGGTCAATAATTTCTTTTGATGCAGTAACACGGACACTATTTGGACTAACAATTGGTTGATCAGGTGAATAACCCTCTTCTAATTTATCTTCATTTATATATTCCACTTCAACCGGAAAATCCTTTGATATCTTTTCTTCAATTGAAACTGTAATGACTGAAGGACTTATCTTTGCTTTTAAATCACTGGATAAATTTTTAATTTTTAAATTCACCCGATGTGAACCGATTGATAAATTAGTTAACTCTGCATAAACTTCAAAGTCTTTTTGCTGTCTCGCCTTTAGCAATGTACCAGTTGGACCTTCTAAAGTAACATTTACGGTTTCCGGTACCCCGGTTACCACTAGATCTTCTTCATCAAAGTATGTAACAACCGGTATATCTGTAACTACTGCTGTCTCTAGTGAAGAAGAAGTTGAAGTATTTAATGGTGATGTCGATTTATTTGCCTGAGTACCTGATTCAATATTTACAGATGCATAAAGCATTAAAGCTAAGAACAGGGCGATCACTCTCATAACCCAGTGATTATTCATCAACTTATCCATCTTTTTTCCCCCTCCATTGCCAACGGTTTGAGGAAACAGCTTTCGTTTGCGTATAAAGTTCTTTTTGGAGAATATCCCTCAGCTCATCTTGAGATAAGTTCCGATGTAATTCACCATTTCTGGCAACAGACACATTGCCTGTTTCTTCCGAGACGATAATTGTTAAGCTGTCTGTTACTTCACTAATTCCTAATGCTGCTCTATGTCTTGTTCCTAGTTCTTTAGAAATAAAAGGACTCTCTGATAAGGGTAGATAACATGCAGCAGCTGCTACTTGGTTTTTCTGTATAATAACCGCACCATCATGTAGTGGTGTATTAGGAATAAACAGGTTTATTAAGAGTTCGGAAGATATTCTTGAATTTAATGAAATTCCTGTTTCAATATAGTCGCTCATACCCGTTTCTTTTTCAATTGACATTAATGCACCAATACGCCTTTTTGCCATATAATCTGTTGCTTTTACAATTGCTTCTACGGTGACTTCAGGATCTTCTTCTCCCGGCAAGCCACTTCTAGAAAACAATCGACCTCTTCCCAGCTGCTCCAAAGCTCTGCGTAGCTCTGGTTGGAAAATGATAATAATTGCTAAGAATCCCCATGTTAAAGCTTGGTCCATCAACCATTGTAATGTACTTAAACCAAGATATTGACTTAACATACGGACGACAATAATAACCGTTATCCCTTTTAACAACTGAACAGCTTTTGTTCCCCTTACAACCATAATTAATTTATAAATAACGTACCATACAAGGAGAATATCAATAGCTATACCGAGGTAATGCAATATTGGTATGTCATTCAATATTGGTAAAACCTCATACCCCATTCACTTGTCCTCCATGAGTTAGCTTTATTCTTTATTACTTTTAGACAACGATCCCATTATATCATTTTATATAGATGTATGTAAAAAGGCCACCATAACGATGACCCTTCCGTTAACTTACTACGTCCTTGGATATCCTTTTAACGTGATACCATAACCATTCAAATAATTCATCAACTTCTTCAATATCTCCGGTTACATTTCCGGCAGATGCCATATATTGCTCTCCATTAATAACCGTTACATTACCTTCAATAGTACCCTCTATTTCCAAGGTTCCATTTTTGACAACAACATCACCTTTTACAACTTCATCTTTTGGCACGATGACTTTACTATTTTCAACAACAAGATTTTTCTGTGTTGAAACGCTGAAGTGTTGATCCTCATTCCATGCAGAGAATAAGCTACCTACCATCAGAAGGATAAATAGGGATGCAGCAGTTAAAAGCGGATGCCCTTTAAACCAGCGATTCCATGATACAGTTCTTTTTTCTTTGGGAAGGCTGTTCATAACTCCTTCAGTAAAGTTTAATGGAGCTTCTATATGTGACGTACTCTGAACAAAAGCTACTGCTTTCTCAAGTTCATGAAAATGCTGATAACAATCTTCACAGCTGTGAAGATGTTCTTTTACAACTTTTTCTTCAGCAGATGTTAGTTCATGATCTAAATATTTATGCAAAAGTTGTACATATTCTGAAGAACAGCTCATCTTTATTCACCTCTTTATAAATGCCTTAATTGCTTTCTCAATGCTTCCCTGCCCCGGTGTATACGAGTTTTAACAGTCCCAACAGGTATGGTTAAAATCTCGCTAATTTCATTTAGTGATAATTCATCAATATACTTTAGGACAATAACAGTTCGATACTTATCAGGTAATTTTAAAATCTCACCTTGGATCGTTTGCTGTAACTCTAATGTTTCAAGTTCATCCTCTGGTAACGATACATCCGCTGCTACTTGGGAATACATGTTTAAACCATCCGTACCGGAAACCTCTGCATCTAAATAGAAATCTGGTTTCTTTTTTCTAATTCTGTCAATAGAAAGATTCGTTGCAATACGGTATAACCAGGTTGAAAACTTTTTATTCATATCATACGTATGAATATTAACATATGCTCTTATAAACGCTTCTTGTGCAATGTCTTCTGCTTCATGAGCATTCCCAAGCATCCGATAGCATAGTTGATAAATTTTGTCCTTATAAATATCTACTATTTCAGCAAATGCATTTTGATCGCCCTTTTTTACTTGTTTAATTCTTTTTTTTATCAGTGTCTCCATATTTATCATACCCCCGCACTCTGCGGCTATCTTTTATACGTAATAGGATGCTGCTAAGTTTCATTTTTTTTCACATAAATTATTTTAACAAATTTTGGTTGATGTATGGAGAAAACTTTTATTTCTTTTCATTTCTTTTCCGTTATGTTAATTAACAGTGCATCAAAAAAGCGATAAACATTGTTTATCGCTTAATATGTAAAATCATTATATACAATTATGGTGGAGCCTAGCGGGATCGAACCGCTGACCTCCTGCGTGCAAAGCAGGCGCTCTCCCAGCTGAGCTAAGGCCCCATGGTGCCGTTGGAGCGGAAGACGGGATTCGAACCCGCGACCCCCACCTTGGCAAGGTGGTGTTCTACCACTGAACTACTTCCGCATTATGAGCCATGAAGGACTCGAACCTTCGACCCTCTGATTAAAAGTCAGATGCTCTACCAACTGAGCTAATGGCTCTAATGGCTGGGCTAGCTGGATTCGAACCAACGCATGTCGCAGTCAAAGTGCGATGCCTTACCGCTTGGCTATAGCCCATTAATTATGATATTAATACTTTTCCCTTTAATAGTGAAAGTATTCACAATTCATTAGATGAATTTTTATATTTCATTATAAATGGTGGAGGGGGGCAGATTCGAACTGCCGAACCCTAAGGAGCGGATTTACAGTCCGCCGCGTTTAGCCACTTCGCTACCCCTCCGAATTGAGAAGAAAGAGTGCCGGCGAGAGGACTTGAACCCCCAACCTACTGATTACAAGTCAGTTGCTCTACCAATTGAGCTACACCGGCGTAAATAGAGTATATATTATTTTAACTATTAAAAATTTCATGGTGGAGGATGACGGGATCGAACCGCCGACCCCCTGCTTGTAAGGCAGGTGCTCTCCCAGCTGAGCTAATCCTCCAATTTAAATGGTGACCCATACGGGATTCGAACCCGTGTTACCGCCGTGAAAGGGCGGTGTCTTAACCGCTTGACCAATGGGCCGTACAATTGTTTTCTTAAGCTTCCAACCGGGCTCGAACCGGTGACCTCTTCCTTACCATGGAAGTGCTCTACCAACTGAGCTATGGAAGCAATGGCTCCGCAGGCAGGACTCGAACCTGCGACCGATCGGTTAACAGCCGATAGCTCTACCACTGAGCTACTGCGGAATAATCAAAGCCTGGCAACGTCCTACTCTCACAGGGGGAAACCCCCAACTACCATCGGCGCTGAAGAGCTTAACTTCCGTGTTCGGCATGGGAACGGGTGTGACCTCTTCGCC
>NZ_JAEK01000043.1 GCF_000518865.1 Bacillus sp. J37
GTCAATCTCCACGACTGCACTTGCACGTCCTGTGCGATCTAAGGCTGGGCGCTGGAGCTGGATGTCGCACACTTATCCACAGTTAGAAGAATTTTATAGTTTCCTAAGCAACAAAAAAACTGCTGATTCAATCAGCA
This sequence comes from Bacillus sp. J37, assembly GCF_000518865.1. GTDB lineage: Bacteria > Bacillota > Bacilli > Bacillales > Bacillaceae > Metabacillus. Next base: position 138 of record NZ_JAEK01000043.1, read on the forward strand.
GCTAGTTTGTAGACAAAGTAAAACTCGCTAGCCTTTCAGACTGATTGCTAACGCTTGCGTATCAAAGCACGAAGCCTTGTGAGGAGCGGAGTTACCGGTGTTGGTAATGAGCACCGCAGCAAGGTGAGTAACGAAGAAAGCGAGCGTTTGTCAACAGTCTGACTGCTGATTCAATCAGCAGCTATTTTTGCTTGTAGTAAGTAAGGGCAAGGGCAAACGCCAGAACCGTTCCTTTCACAATATCCATTGCAAAATAAGGTACGGACATCATAACAAGTCCATTCTGTAATATACCAATTAAGACGGCACCGACAAATGTTCCAAAAGCATTTGGCTTACCTGCACCCAGCACAGAGAATCCAATAAATGCAGCGGCAACTGAATCCATTAAATAAGGTGCTCCAGCATTGATCTCTGCTGTCATCACTCTTGAAGCTAATACAATTCCTCCGATTGATGCAAAAAGAGCAGATAAAAGATATGCGGCTACTTTATATTTATTAACAGGAATTCCAGATAATCTTGCCGCTTCAATATTCCCTCCGATTACATACATATATCGCCCATGCTTTGTGTACGTTAAAAAGATATGAACAGCAATTACAACCATTACCATAATGATAATAATCCAAGGTACTTGTCCAATTTTCTCAAAAACTGGACTAATAAGACCTGTTGCAAATGTTCCGTCAGGCATGACCATATTTTGTGATACAGTTGCACCTTTCGTATATGTTAAAGCAATTCCCTGCACAATAAACATCGTTGCAAGAGTTATTAACATATCGGGAACTTTTAATTTTACTATGAAAAATGAATTTAGAACTCCAACTAATAATGAAGCTATTATAGCTGAGAATATGGCAATGAGTGTGTTCTGTGAGAACCAGACAAACATTGAAATAACAATCGCGTTTGATAATGAAGCAACAGACCCTACAGATAAGTCGAACCCATTCACAGAAAGTGAAATGGTAATACCGATTGCGATTATCGTTACTATAGATATTGATCGTAAAATATTAATAATATTATTCCCTTGAATAAAGGTTGGATTAGAAACTGCAAACACGATGATAAGAATAAAGATCGTTAATATTGTTCCATATTTATACAAAAATTGAAACAAATCAAATGATCTTTTCCCTTTATTGGTTTGCACAGGATTTAATTCAGTCATCTTAGTTGCCTCCTGTTGAATAAAATAATAGGTCTTCTTCGTTTGTTATATCTGTATTTACTTCTTTAACAACCTTACCGTCATACAAAACATATAAGCGATTTGTAATCCCGATGATTTCGGCTAATTCTGAAGAGGCATAAAGAATAGCCTTTCCTCTTTTCGCCAACTCACATATGAGTTCAAAAATATCCTTTTTCGCTCCCACATCTACTCCCTTTGTAGGTTCGTCAAAAATATAAACATCAGCATCTGTAATAAGCCATTTTCCTATTGCAATTTTCTGTTGATTTCCACCAGATAAATTTTTCACTTTCGTTTCATCTGATGGTGTTTTTATTCCAAGACTTTTAATGAGCTCAACAGCTTGTTGCTTTTCAGCTTTGCGTTTAACAAAGCTAAGTGCACTTGTGAAAGCTCCCAGGTTTGCAGCGGTTAAATTTGTTACAACCGACTCTTCTACCAAGATCCCTTCTTTTCGTCTTTCTTCAGGAACCAAGGCAATCCCCTGTTTAACTGCTTGATAAGGGCTGGTCATTTTTAGTTTTTTACCATGCAGCTTTATTTCTCCTGATGTAAGTTTCTTTTCACCAAACAAGGTTTTACATAGCTCTGTTTTACCTGCTCCTACTAAGCCTGCGATTCCGATAATTTCACCTTTTCTTACATGCAGGGAAACATCTGATAGTTTTTCATGATCATAAAGATGGTTGACCTCCAGGATCGTTTCACCAATTTTAAATATTCTCTCCGGAAACTGCTCTTCTAGCTCTCTGCCAAGCATGTTTTCTATTACTTTATTAGGAGTTGTCTCACGAATAAGTTCATGTGTGACAAGCATTCCGTTTCTCATGATTGTAATCTCATCACAAATCTCAAATATTTCAGGAAGACGGTGTGAAATAAAAATAATCCCGACATCTTTCTCTTTTAGATCACGAATAACCCTGAATAATTCCTTTGTCTCAGCATGACTTAATGGTGCAGTCGGCTCATCGAGGATAAGGAATTTACATTTTGACGAGACAGTTCTTGCAATCAGCACCATCTGTTTTTCTGCAAGAGTCAGTTCACTTACCAGCTTTTTAGATGACACCTTTATATTTAAGCTATTTAAAATTTCAGTTGCTTGTTGATGGATTTGCTTCCAGCGAATGAATTGCCTCTTTCCCATCTCACTCACTGTTTTGGTGAGCATAATGTTCTCTCCTACTGTTAAATATGGGATAAGGGCTGTATCCACTTCCTGATGAACAATTTGAATACCTTGTACTTGTGCATCCCTAGGGTCTTTAATTAACACTTCTTTGCCGTCTATTTGAATTTGTCCTTTGTAATGATTGTAAGCACCTGATAAAACTTTCATTAGAGTCGATTTTCCGGCACCATTTGCTCCAATTAGTGCATGAGTCGTACCGCTTTTCATCGTAAAATCAACAGAGTCAAGTGCTTTTACTCCAGGAAACTCAATTGTAATTCCTCTCATATTTAATACTGATGTATTCATTTTCCTTCCTCCTTCCTTATTGATCTTTTCTTGGTTTTATTGGAATTCTTAATTGGAGGTTTATATAGAGGAAAAAAGGGAGAGAGACGGGTGTTTCGAGAGTAAGAACTAAGACTTCCACCCGTTCTCTGCTAGAGATATTATTTCTTATAATATTCTTTTAATGTTTTCATCCATTCTTCTTCAAATGCATCTGACTGACCCCAACCTTCCACAGTGTCAGCTAAATTCACCATATTAATAGGCTCATTCGATTGAAGTAATGCGTCTTGTGAAATAAGTGATGCTTCAAGATTATATGTTTCAGGTGTTTCTTCATCAGCAAGTTTTTTTGCCAAAATTCTCATGTCCACTGCACCGATAAGCTTTGGATCAACAGCTGCCGTGTATTTCCATGAGCTTGCTTCATTTTGCATTTCTTGTAGATCCGCATTCGAAACATCAATACCATAAATCTTAATTTCATCTCTTCCCGCTTCTTTAATGGCACGTGCTGCACCGATTGCAAATGCATCCCATGTTGCGAAAATTGCATCAATTTCACCTTTCGGGTGCTTATTAAGCATAGAAGCAACAGCATTTTGCGTTTGAACAGATGTATCTGCAGATGCAATACCAAAGCGCTCTACTTCTTTAATCCCCGGATTATTCTTTAAAACATCTTGGTAAACAGCGTTTCTTCTAACCATTGGAGGGAATCCGTCAACCCAAAGGTATACGATATTCGCTTCACCTTTTGTCTCTTTCACTAATTGATCTAAAGCTAATTTAGCCAGCGCTTCATCATCCTGTGAAGTTAATGTCACTCCATTAATTTTTGATAATCCATCAATCGAGTCAAATGTAACAACACTTTTACCTGCATCAACCAACTTTTGCACAGCATTAATTGTTGCTTCATCATCACCATGAGAAATGATAAATCCATCATAATCTTCTTCAAGTCCTTGTGCGATGGCATCATGGAATTTAGCTATGTCACCATTTGCGGTGAACACATCAACTTGGAAGCCTAATGCTTCCCCTTCTTCTTTAGCTCCTGCTAGAAATTGAGCTGTATGATCATCCCCGCCAATTTTGCGGATTACTTTAATTTTTACTTCTTCACCATCTTTAAATCTTTCAGGCACATTATCGAGTGACACGTCAGGATTCCCTTTTGATTTTGTCGACTCATTCGTTCCACCATTACTGGATGAACACCCTGAAACAAATATGGATAATACCAATGTTAAAATAAATAATGTGTTAAATAGTTTGTTCTTCATAGCTGCATTGCTCCCCTCAATTAATAGAATATGATTTACTCATGCCTTGAACTTGTTCTCTCTAATTTCACAAGTCCGGGCAACACAAAAAACCTCTCTAAGACAGAGAGGTTTCACCACAATAATAGGAGTCTCCTCTCTTATCTTTCAAAGCCATACAGCTTTGCAGGATTTAGCACCAATTCTATTCGGAAATAGAACGGTTGCCGGGCATCATCGGGCCAGTCCCTCTGCCACTCTTGATAAGAGATGTTTTTATGCGATTAAGTAAAATAACAATACATATACTTTAATCCGGTATAGAATGAATGTCAACCATTATTTGAATATTTATAATATCAGAATTTATTATATCTTTATAATAAAAGGCTTACATTTTTTCAATATAAAAGACAAGCATCCATGCTTGCCCATGTGAATTATTATTTTCTTTTCTGTGCTTTCATTTTGTTGTTAGCTAACTCTGCAGCATATTCTTCTTGAGATTTACCTTGTTTTTGACTTTCAGATTCAATCTTTCTGAACTTATTATCGTTTCTATTTGGCATACTCTCACCTCCTACCAGACTTTTATTTTGTACAAATGGTCAAGATACATACACCTAACTTTCCTTTAGTTTTTTTGCGTACTATGTTTTTTAATAAAGTTACATGCAATATTTAGTCCGTTTCCAAACTAGGATCTAAATGAAATTCTTTCAGAAAACAGCTGATCTTTTCTTCAATTCTTGTATACACATTGATTCATGTAGCAATTATATATACTATTACAAATAAATACCGCAAGTAAATTAACCTTTTTATTATCTATTGGTATAATGGAGGATAGAATTTATTCTTACATATAAAAGAAAGGTTTGATCTGATTTGGAACACAATTCCTCAAACTTTATTAAAACAATTATTAAAGAGGACCTTGAGACAGGAAAACGGGATTATGTGTACACTCGCTTCCCGCCGGAACCAAATGGCTATCTTCATATTGGTCATGCAAAATCGATTGTTATTAACTTTGGATTAGCAGATGAATTTAATGGAAAAACAAATTTACGATTTGATGATACAAATCCATTAAAAGAGGATACAGAGTATGTAGAATCCATTAAAGAAGATGTAGCCTGGTTAGGCTACGACTGGGACGGTTTATTCTTTGCATCCGATTATTTTGAAGAAATGTACAATCGTGCCGTTCTCCTTATCAAAAAAGGAAAAGCCTATGTAGATGATTTAACAGCTGATGAAATTAGGGAATATCGTGGTACATTGACTGAGCCTGGTAAAGAAAGTCCATACCGAACTCGCTCTATTGAGGAAAACCTTGATTTATTTGAGCGTATGCGTAATGGAGAATTTGGCAATGGAGAAAAGGTTCTCCGCGCAAAAATTGATATGTCATCACCAAATATAAATTTACGTGATCCTGTTATCTACCGTGTTTCACATGCTGCTCATCATAATACTGGCGATACATGGTGTATCTATCCAATGTATGCTTTTGCTCATCCACTCGAAGATGCAATCGAAGGCATTACACATTCCTTATGTACAACAGAGTTTGAGGACCAACGCCCTCTTTATAACTGGGTCATTGAAGAATGTGAAATGGAGCATAAACCACAACAAATAGAATTTGGTCGTTTAGGTATCACCAATACAGTAATGAGTAAGCGAAAATTAAAACAACTGGTTGATGAAAAGGTTGTTGATGGATGGGATGATCCACGTATGCCAACAATCTCCGGGCTACGTAGAAAAGGATATACGCCAAAAGCTATTCGTGAGTTTGTAAAAGAAACAGGTGTTTCTAAAGGATTTGCTACTGCAGACGAAGCAATGCTTGAGCATTTTGTCCGCGAAGACTTAAAACTTCAAGCTCCTCGAACAATGGGAATCTTGAAGCCTTTGAAAGTTGTCATTACAAATTATCCGGAAGATCAAGTTGAAATGCTTGATGCAGAGATTAACCCTGAAGTGCCTGAGATGGGAACAAGACAAATTCCATTTTCCCGTGAAATTTATATCGAGCAAGAGGACTTTATGGAAAACCCTCCAAAAAAATATTTCCGCCTGTTCCCTGGAAATGAAGTAAGATTAAAACATGCTTATTTCATTAAATGTGAAGAGGTTATTAAAGATGAAAATGGAAATGTGATGGAGATTCATTGTACCTACGATCCGGAAACAAAGAGTGGTACCGGCTTTACTGGTCGTAAAGTAAAAGGGACATTACACTGGGTTGATGCAAAACATGCATTGCCTGCGGAATTTCGTTTATATGAGCCACTTATCCTTGATAAGCAAAAAGACGAAGAAGTTGAAGATGAGGTTGAGTCTTCAGAAGAAAAAACGTTCCTTGATTATATAAATGAAAACTCTCTTGAAGTTTTACAAGGATTTATTGAACCGAATATGAAGGATATTCAACCACAAGACAAATTTCAATTTTTCCGCCATGGATACTTTAATGTGGATCCTAAGCACACAACAGCAGAAAAAACGGTATTCAATCGGATCGTGTCTCTGAAAAGTTCTTTTAAATTAAAATAATGACTTTATTAGAAAGACTTGGCTTGTCGCCAAGTCCTAATGGCGAAAGCCTTAGTTTTTCTTATACTTTCATCCTTAAAATTTAAATACTTTCTGATAGTATAAAAAGAAGATGGCAATCGTAAGCCATCTTCTTTTATAATGGAAGCTCTATTAAGAAAATTGTACCGTATGAAGAGGTCTCGTGGACGGAAATATATCCATCATGGTTTTCAATAATTCTTTTTACAATCATTAACCCTAAGCCTGTTCCATCTTCTTTTGAGCTTGTGAACGGGTCAAAAACCTTTTCCTTTAGATCAGACGGTATTCCCGGACCATTATCCTTAACATAAATTTGAAAGTAATGATCGGACACTTGAGAATATATACGTATTTCTCCCTGGCCATCCATTGCTTCGATACTGTTGCGAACAAGATTATGAAAAACCTGCTTTATTTGCTTTGAATCAATTGGTACGGTTCTATGAATCAGGTTGATATGAATGGTAATATCTTCAGAAGAGTCAATAATTAACGGTAAAAACTCCTCCAATACACTTTGAAGACATACCTCTTTTTTAATTGGTGCTCCAGGCTTTGATAAAAGCAGCATTTCCTCAATGATACTGTTAATCCGTTCAAGTTCCTTCATCAGTAGAGACATATGATATTGGTTTTTCTCTTTATCCCCCAGTGATTGATTCATCAACGATAAGAAGCCTTGGACAACAGCCAAAGGATTCCGGATTTCATGTGCAGCACCTGCAGCTATTTCTCCAACTATGGCTAACTTCTCAGATTGGTACATTCTTTTCTCTAGTTCTTCGGTTTCTGTCATATCAACAAAGTTAATCATTCTTCCAATAATTTGACACTGATGATCGTGCATACCTGTTTGAGATACGAGCAAGACTTTGTTTTCTTTTGCCGTTTTATATGTAATTTTTCTATGATGAAAGTTTGAATCAAGAGTTATGATATTCCAAAACTGTTCGTTTTCATCATAAATCTGTTCATTCATAAACTTACTTATTCTGTCTTCGTTATATTGTAAAATATCCGCAGCTGCTCTATTAATTTTGAGCTCTGACAACTCATCATTTATTGTTATAATACCAATTGGCAAAGAATTCACGATTTGCTCACGATACATTTTATCATTCAAAATAGTTGTAAATGAATCTTTCAGACTCTTGGACATTTGATTTATGGAATTCGCCAATTCTTCAAATTCAACCTGTTTCAGGGGTGGCAGAGTAAGCCCGTACTGGCCTCTGGCAATTAGGTCAACTTTATCAACCATTGTTTCAATTGGCTTCGTCAAATTAGCACTTATCCGATACGCTGCTATAATAGACAAACAAATAGCCACTATTGTGATACTAATGAGCAGCCAAAGTGCATTTGAGATAATACTCGAAAACTCGTTCGAATGTGCAGTGAACTTTGTAAAAACCAGTTCCTTCGCTTCATTTATTTCTTTCCGTAATTCTTCAAGTTGTGGCAGGTACACTGAATGTATATATGTACGGGCATCATCATACTCTTCATAGGCTATTAATCCTTGAATATTATTTAAGACCATAAAGTCTAGCAATTCTATATCTTTTTTTATACTAATTAAGGAAGAAGGAACAGCAGGAGGTTGATCAGACGTCTCATTTTCTTCTTCATCTTGATAAGACTGATAGACCTCAACGAAATCACAGCATAAATTTTCTCCTAAATACTCTTTTACAACCAGTTCTCTAACGGCAAGATCTTTATCCCATTGTGTAAGCCAATAGACCTCAGGTACGTTCTTCTCCTCTATTTTGTTACTCACTTCTTTAACAGCTTCAATTGATTGTACCAAAATGTAGGAAAAACCACTTAACAGAAAAGTCAAAATGAGGAGGATTGAGAGAATTTTTGCTCGAAATGACATATGTTTCAATAATTTTCTCAACGTAATCCTCCTTACTTTAATGAAGGAAAGCTAATCTCTCCTTTATGGAATTTATTCATTTCATTTTCTATAAACTGTTTATCTTTATCAGACAACATCGGTCCAAACGGAGCTAGACTATACACACCATGCTCAGCGCTTAACATCACTTGTCCATGTGGAATTCCATCCTTACTAAAGTAATCTTCCATCATGACAACATATGCTTGTGATACATCATTTTTCACGCTTGTGATGACATGATCCTTCCCCATATACGATTGATCATCAAGATAGCCAATGACATATATTCCTGACTTTTTCGCCAAATCTATGACATCTCTATTGAAGGAGTTTCCTTTACTATAAACAACATCTACTCCCTCATCTATTAACTGTTGAAGTATTTTGGAAGCTTTTTTACCATCGTCTCTGCTATTAACATAACGATAATAAAACTTTATCTCCGGTTTATAGTAGGCTAACCCTGATTCAAACTCCGGATTTTTGTTTCTTGCTTCATAAGAATCAATTACGCCAACTTTATTTGTTTCAGTCAATTTCGCTGCAGCAAGTGCAGCAAAGTATTCGACTTCCCCTTGATCAAATGTGTAAACAGATTGATTCGGATACTTTGAAGTACCATGCAGAGTGATAAAGTGAATATCTGAGTACTTTTTTGCTGATTCTGTAAATACGTCCGAAAACTCTCGACCATGACCGATAATCACTTGTGATTGGTTTTGAACTGCTTCATCAATTGTATCCTTTATTAGTTTGTTTGTATTAATTTCACTATATAGAGTTACGTCAACTGGAAAAAGCTCTTCCATTTTCAGTTTTCCTTTATATGCTAAGCTCCCCCAACTTTGATCTACAATAACATCTGATGTTATGATTGTCACCTTTGTATTCCCGTTGGTTCCAGTTGAAACAGCTTCTGAGATGATATCTTTCATCTTAAATCCAATTATACTAATAAAGATAATTCCAACAATCACTGCTATTATCCCAATAAATCTAAGTTGTGTCGATTGTTGCATCATTCTTTTCTCTCCCTAAAGATTGTACAGTATCTGACATCATTATAGCGAACAATCCAACCACATGCTATATATTTATAAGAAATATCTACATTATTCGACAATCATACAAATCGTCCATCTTTCTAAAATTTCCATTATAAAATTACATTTGCATCAGGAAGTCTAAATACGGAAAAACGTTCCCTACAAAGAACAAACTCAGTGCATAATCCACACTGAGTTCCCTACACATTAAAGATAATTTACGATCAGCCAATCCTTCAATTCTTCTTTAAGCTTATGATGAATCGGATCTTTCGCTTCCCTTTTGTATTGTTTTAAAAGGTTTAAGATTGTTCTTTCTCCATGAAATTCCTTTAGCATATGATCCATGTTTTCAACAACAATTGCAGTTGCGTTCGGTTTCTCCAGTTGCTCAATTTTTTTTACATTTTCCGGATTAGCCTGTACATCCTTATCACCTGTAATAGCCAATATCGGACATTGGGCATCTTTAAGGATATTAATAATCATTTCTGTTGAAAAAGAATAATGTTCTCTAAACCATCTTACCGACATCTTTTTCAATTGATACCACATCGTATCACCTTGTGATTGCACGATTCTTCTTTTTAAATTAGCAGCTTGTTTTTCCACCTTCGATTCTGTAACAAGTTTTCTCAAGATCATACCTTTAATACCTTTTAACTGCTTTATTTCCTCTATAGCTTGTTGACTTTGATAGGCCATTGGCTCTTCAATATTACTTGCTGCCCCTGCAAGCAATATTAAACCGGCAACCGGTATTTGTTGATGTGCGACTGTTCCGATAATACATCCTTCACTATGACCTAATAGCAAAATCCTATCTTGATCTACTTTTGGATGATTCTTTAAATATTGAATGGTTTCTTGCACATCACGGACCAAATCCAGCATGCCGGATTTGATCGGATCGCCTTCACTTTCCCCTACAGATCTTTTATCATATCTTAGCGTGATAAAACCTAATTCTGTTAAAAAATGAGCTAATTCTTTATATAAATCTGATTGAATAGCAGGTTTCTTCATATTTCCATCCCGATCTGAACTACCTGAGCCATTAATTAAGATTATAGCAGGGTGTTTTTCCGATTCTAAAGATGGAAAGGCCATTGTCCCCTTCAATGTTATATCATGCATGATTGAGACCTCTTCTTCACGAATTGTGCTCATAGACTGATCCCCTTTTTATTGTTATCATTATTGATAATGATAACATCTTTCCAGAGAATTGTCATTATCTTTTAAGTGAGAAAAATTAGTCTTCGTCTTTTACGTCTATATCCTCAGGAATTGGTTCTTTCATATATTCTTCCACTACCTTTTTATATTTTTCCATTTGTTCGAGGTGGGTATTAAATTGTTCCTTATTAATTAAATATTGATTTCCATCAAAGAGTGCTCTGATCTTTTTTTCAAGGACTAGTTTTTTAATTTGCTCTTCTGATAAAGACAGGTATTCTGCTGTTTCTTGAACTGTTAAATACATGATATTCTCCTTCTCTTCCTTCATTCGTTACCATCATAGTAGATTATACTCGTTTGTTACAAGTATAAACGCCAATTCACAACTGTGAATTGGCGGTGTGATTACTATTACTACTGATTTAATTCCTCTATATCTGCATTAAAGCTTTTATTTTTTATTCCTGCTCTTAATAGCTGAATATCAACCTCAACGTCCAGTTCAGCTTTTGCGAATTCTTTATCCCATCTGTTCTCCACTTCTTTGTACTTATTATGATCCTGTCTATTAAGAGCATCCCCAAATCCGAAGATGTCTACTTCGTATTCTTTCTGGACCTTTTTAATTAGCTGGGATATTTCTGCTTTTACGAATTTTTCAACTAGTTTTTCCTGGTCTGAATAAACATTAATTTTTGTCAAATCTTTAGGACATTGTGTTCCTTGTATCTTAGCTTCCGCATTAATCTTCACTTTAATCTTCGGTCGATCATTTTCATATTTGGATTCTAAGTTCACCTTTGATCTTATGACTCGAACATCTAAATAAAACTCATCTTTATTTGTCGTATTAGCATCTTCTGAATCACATGCAATACTCAAACTCGTACTTCTTAACTCTTTCGTCCAAAGGTATCCCCTAGTTTCATTTAATGAAAGTTTTCCCACCATTTTATCACCTTTAAAAACAGCCATCCCATCAGCAAGAACCAATGCACCAGGATCAATTTCTTTATTATTATCTACAGATTGCCCTTTTTCAGGATCTCCTCGAATGGATATTATTCCGGCAACAGGATTAATTCCCTTTGAAATAAGGGATGTAATGAAATCATATAACTGAACATCAGGGTTTCCACCCCACTCGTCCGTTAGCGTCGCAATTTGAGTACTAAGCTTCAATGAAGGACTTTTTTGCACAGGATACGTGATCTTTGTGAAAGTTGAAGCAGGATAACCACTTGTGATAACAATACTAAAGTCATTTCGGAACTGTCCACTTCGATCAAGAAAATCTAAAAACCCAAATATTCCCTCTCTTGCCACTTCTTCACTAATATAAAGAACCCTTGTATGTGAAAATACGAGCTTACGGGTTAGCCCCACATTCATTTTATTTGATAATTCCGAGAGAGAATTTCCTTCTAATGTGTAGATGTTTACAGGAGCATTTCCTTGTGCACTTTGTTTTCCAAATTCTGCAGAGTTAATAACCTCTACTGTCATTCGATACTTTTTTTCTTCTCCTTTGTCCACTGCAATACCCGTGACAATCGCTATCTCATCAAGCTCTTCCCGGTCCCAACACCCTGTTAGAAATAATAGTAGTGCAAAAAAAGGCAATAGGATTTTTTTAGTCATTTCCCTTCTTACCCCCAGTGTTTTGATCTGGAGAAGATGGCCTAGAAATATCTTTATTTTTCACCGGTGCTTTAGTCATCAAATATGAAGGGCGATACCGGTCTCCCCAAATTGGAACACGGACAAACACATCTGTTTGATCTTTTAGTTTGAACGGAGCAACAGGAGTTAAATACGGGATTCCAAATGTTCTCAAACTTACTAAGTGAATAACCATAACAATAAGTGATAGAAGAATTCCATATAAACCTAATGATGCAGCCATAATAATCAGAATAAATCGAATCAACCTTGCTGCAATGGAAAAATTATAAATAGGCGACACAAAGCTTGCAATGGCAGAGAATGCAACAACGACAACTAAAACATTCGAAACCAAACCGGCTTCGACAGCAGCTTGTCCGATAACTAGCGCACCTACAATAGATAATGTTTGGCCAACAGCCCGCGGCATTCTAACTCCCGCTTCCCTTAATACTTCAAAGGTAAGCTCCATCATTAATATTTCAATAACTGCAGGAAATGGTACCCCTTCCCTCTGACTTTGTATATTTATTAAAAGCGGCGTAGGCATTAACTCATGATGATAAGTCGTAATCGCCACATATAGAGAGGGAAATGTTAGAGTAATCATAAAGGACACATATCGGATAATTCTTATAAAGCTTGTCATAAAAAATGGTTGATAATAGTCCTCTGTAGACTGAAAGAAATCTGTAAAAACAGAGGGAACAATCAACACAAATGGTGAACCGTCAAGGAGAATGGCGATTTTCCCCTCCAAAATATTACCGCTAATGCTATCAGGTCGTTCACTGTTATAAACAAGAGGGAAAAAGGTTAAGGTTTCATCTGTAATAAACTCCTCGACATTCCCAGTATCAAGGATACCTGAAGCATTTATCTTATTTATCCTTAGCTTTACCTCACTTAGAATATCTTCATTTACAATTCCCTTCATATATCCAATCGATAGTTTTGTATTTGAGTCACTTCCAACTCTAAAATCTTCAAAAATCAATCGGGGACTTTTTATTTTTTTTCTAATTAGACCTATATTCGTGTTAATATCTTCTATAAACCCTTCCTTTGGACCACGAATAATCGTCTGAGTACTCGGCTCTGAAATGGAACGTTTATCTGTTCCGCCTATGTTTAACGCCAAGGCCTTACTATGCTCATCAATCATGACAACAGCATAACCGTTTAACATTTGCCAAACAAGCTGATGAAGTGTTTCGGAATATTCATAAGAAACCGCCGGGAAAAAGGCTTCTCTTAAAGAGTCTAAATCTCTGTGTGCATCTGTTTTCGGCTGCTTAAATGCGTCTCTCAGCGGTTCTAAAACCTGCATATTCAGCTCGCTTTTATTTAACATTGTACCTAAGTAACAAACACATCCCCTTAGATCTCCAACTTTAATATGGATTTCTTCATAATCAGTCGTTTGTTTAAATAACTCTTGAATACTATATAAATTTCGATCCAGCTTACTGTCATAATGCTTTGGTATCCCCTCTTGATCATATATCTCTTTTTCAGAGGTTCTTCCCCTATTTTTGTTTTTTCTTCTTGTAAACAAAGATGAAAAACTACTCATGAGCTAGACTCCTTTTTTCTTTTCCTTGTTTTCCATAAAATAAAGGGCAGTAGAAGCAGAGGAATACCGAATTGAAAAGGGATATGCATAAAGAATGGCACAAACACTAACCCTTCCTTAAGATGTTCGACAAAGTTATGACTAATACCAGCTGAGAAAAAGGCAATGAGGGATCCCATTGGAAGTGTCATACTTCGATATGGTTTATTCGTAATTAGTTCTAGACCCTTTAAACCTCCGTAAAAAAAGATCCCCACCTTTACGATGATTCCGAACATAACGAAAAACACAATAATTAAATCTACTCGTTCAATAAAATTCAATAGGGATATTTCACGTGAAGCACTCAATAAAGGGAAGTTTGCACGTTCCTTTAAATCAACTCCTAAAGTTGATATTTGGATGATAGCTCCATATGCAAGTAATACACCACTGGTAAAAACACCCGCTGCACTCACCTTTTTTATATGTTTCTTTGTGCCAATATAGGCGCTTATGACCATAAAGGTTACCGCTTCTCCAAAAGGAAAAGTAATTAACTGCGGAAAAAGCGCGTTAACAATAGGTTTAAATCCATCAGCTAAGATTGGCTGGATATTGCTCATTTCAAACTCACCCGAGAACCATATACCTAAACCTGTCATAACAATAAATGCTACAACATATGGAAAGAATACTTCACTTGTTCTCCCCAGTACCTCTAAGCCGTGCTGAAAGATATAAACGATGACAAGCATCATCGTGATAGAGATAACTTCTAATGGTGTTACCTCAAAAATTGTAGAAACTAAGAGTTCACAAAAATCCCGTAACACCCTGGCAGATACATAAAAGAAATAGATAACATATATTAATGTGAAAAATTTACCGATGTATTTTCCAAAACAAAAGACAAATAGCTCAAATAAGTTCTTACCAGGTACTTTTGAAAGGAGAAACAAATAATAAAGCATAATAGCCATCCCAAAAAAAGTTCCAATGATCACAGCAATCCAAGCATCCTGCTTTGCTTCATTTCCTATTCCTACTAAAGCAGCACTACCAATTTGAAAACAAACAATTAGGATATAAAGCTGCCAGAGTGAAATTTTCTCTATCAGTTGCTTCATTACTCTACTTACTTCCTATGTTTTTTAGCTTTTGCAATTTTTCTTTCACACTTTTCCCTACCGAATAAAGAAACCCAACTAGTAGAAAAACATAGATCATCCATTTATTAGATCCCGGATCCATCGCTAAAAGTGTTTTATATTGGTTAATTAAATTACTGCTATAGAGATACGCATCAATCTGAGCAATCAATAAGCTAAGCAGGATAAAAATTGTAAGAAACATAACAGCTCTCATTGGCTACACACCTTAACCATATTTGAAATGATAAAACGAACTACTAATTAACCACCAAACTTACTCCTTCTAATATATGGTTTATTATGGACAAATGTGTTTTTTTTAGTATGAAAGAACCAAAATCTTTCTGTGTTTATTTTTGAACACTCAAACGATCAGTGCATATATAGATAAATTATGTCTAAACAATAAAAATTTTGTCTATTTGATAGAAGGATTGTCGAAGCCATTCCAAAATGGGAAAAAATCAATAATAATAGGTATATACGATCTGTTAAGTATAGGGAGAAATGAAAAATGATGAATAATGTGAACCAAGATCTGGGTCATAAAATAGATTTAGTGAGAAGATTAATGATCGCTACTGCCCAGGCAAAAGGAATGAACAATCCTGAAACAATAAAGTACAGCGAGGAATTAGACAGACTTATACTAGAAACACAGTTACTTTTAAAGTCATGTAGTTAATTTATAGGACAGATCCTCTATGAGCAAGCGTCAATCAAGAACACCCTGTCCTTCTATTTACTTATGGATGCATAAGTATGTGCCTATAAGTCCTAAAATCTTTCCTATTCTATCTTGTTGTTTTTTCTAATAAACGAGAAAAACTAGTAGCATGATGCCACTAGCTATATATGATTTAATGCTGATTGTATGTCTTCCCAAATATCCTCCCAGGCTTCAAGACCTACAGAGAGTCGCAGCAACATATCTGATATCCCCATTTCCTTCCTTATTTGTGCAGGGACAACAGCATGGGTCATTGAAGCAGGATGTTGAATTAATGTTTCTGCATCACCTAGGCTTACAGCAATGGGTATTAACTTTAAGTGATTCACAAATTTTACAGCATCCTCAAATGTGCCTTTTACTTCGAATGATAGTAAGCCTCCGCCATTTTTCATTTGTCTTTTCATGATTTGATATTGATAATGATCAGGATCCTTTGGATAATAAATAGCTTTAACCTTTGGATGCTCTTTTAGTTTTATCGCAATTTTTTCTGCATTCTCACAATGACGATCCATTCTAACAGCCAATGTTTTCAAACCTCTAAGTAGTAACCAGGCATCAAATGGAGAGATAACTCCACCTATATCCTTTTGTGTAGTCTTTTTTAAGGAATCAATCGTAATTTTGTCCCCTACTACCAGGCCCGCAATAACATCTCCGTGACCACCGATATATTTTGTTCCACTATGGATAACCAGATCACATCCAAGCGTAATAGGTGTTTGTAGATATGGAGAACAAAACGTATTATCTACAAACACCTTGATGTTTCGTTCCTTGGCAACCGAGACAACCTTTTCTAAATCAATTAAGTTCATTGTAGGGTTCATAGGAGTTTCAATAAATATGCAGCTTGTCGTTTCTTTTATTTGTGAAAGAATATCTTCCTCTGAAGTTAGCTCAGAAAATGTATGGTCAATTTTGTACTTTTCCTTTAAGAGCTGTAATAAACCGAACGTACATCCATAAATCCCTTTTGAACAAATGATGTGATCATTTGCTTTTGTTATGCCGATAAGAACAGCTGAAATAGCAGCCATTCCTGATGAAAACGCCAGGGCAGCTTCTCCACCTTCCAATTGTGCGATTCGTTCTTCTAATACTGTCACCGTTGGATTACCTAATCTTGAGTAAATATACCCCTCTTCCATGCCTGCAAATCTGTTTGCCCCATGCTCCACTGTGGGAAAGGTAAATGTTGATGTTTGGTAGATTGGCGGGGTTAAGCTATTTTGATGCTCATTTGGATCATAGCCTGCATGAATTGCCTTAGTGGCAAATCGGTATTCCTTTTCTTTCATAGGATTTCCCCCCTCTATATAGGATATTGGGAAATGTCCGTATTGGTTCCTATGGTTTATCCCTTAAGGGGTGACGATTTGTTTTCGATCATTTTTGACAATGAGGACAGTAAAATGATTTTTTCGAGGAAATCTCTTCTCTAACAATAGTAGAGCTACAGCGAGGACACCGCTCACCTTCCCGATCATAAACATAACAATGCTCATTATACTTCCCTGTTAACTCGTCTCCATTAAACACAGGCATTTCGATATATCCGCCATATGTCAAACCTCTATTTAATATCGTTTGGATCGCATGGAATAGTGAAGCTCTTTCCCTCGATGAAAGTTCATCTCCTGTTCTCATAGGTAACAATTTTGCTTCAAAACAGATTTCATCAGAGTAATGATTACCAATACCAGCAATAAACTTTTGATTAACAAGTGTCGACTTTAATGTCCCGCGTTTCTTCTTAAGCTGTTCATCAAATTCTGATAATTGAAAACCCGGATCAAGGGGTTCAGGACCTAAATCAAGAAATTCCTGTTCAACCTCTTGAGCAGTAAGAAGATGAAGGTACCCTAATCTTAGCCCAATAAAAAACAATTGGCAGTCGTCAAAGGTGAGGGTGACCTGTTTTGTTCTATCAGGACTGTCATGCTCATTTCCGATATATATGAGCCCTCCCAGCATAAGATGCAGCAATAAATGACCACCCGAGTCCAATTTAAAAACCAAATGTTTTGCCCGTCTCTCAACTGCAACTAGCTTTTTCCCTTTTACTTCATCTATAAAAGCAGGAACCGCTTTATTGATCGACTTCTCTCTCGTCACTTCTACTGACTGAATGGTTTTTCCGACAAGCTTTTTTTCAAAAATCCGTTTATAATTTTCCATCTCAGGTAATTCAGGCACAAAAACACATCCCTAATACAAAATTTTTTGTTAGTATTTCATATTAAAGATGTAAACATGTACCAAGACTTCTTATACTTCATACCTTTCTAATTGATAAATTAAAAACCTCTCATTGGCGTTATGCTCATATAGTCCATTTATTTTCACTTCTTCTTTTAATACGAAAGAAGTTTGGTTGTCCAAATAATAAAGATAGTCTTCTGCTGCATAATATAAAATCAATTCGACTTTACGGTTTCTCTTTTCAACCGATTTTAGAATGTTACGGACTACTTTCATAAAGATTTGAACGGAAAAAGGATTAAAAAAATAAAAACGATTGTCTGCTTGGTTTATTGGATATTCCTCTGCTAAACAATGATGAAAAATGATCTGATTGCCATTCCGCTTTGTTTTCGTGATATAACGGGTACGGTTCTTTACAGCATTTTCATAAAAAAGATGATCCATTTCAACTCCTACAACAGGTGTGTGAAATAAGTAATGGGCAAATATCGGTAACCTCCCTTTACCACAACCAAAATCAACTAGGCGATCGCTTTCTGTCAGCTTATAGTGCTGAAATAATTGTTCCAGTCCTTGATATGGAGTAGGTTCATACCGGTGATAATGAAAGGATTTATGAAATCCTTTTTGTTCATCATCTGTATCAATGTTAAGTAACCTGTCATATGTCCTTTCTGACATTCGTTTTCTCCTTTCCAACAGTATGTTATGATTAGAAAAACAAGACTTTCCGCCAAGAATGGCAGATGTCGACGTCTTTTCTTAAACTTTCATCCTTTAAACTTAGTTAATGTATAAAAAAAAGATTGATAGTTAGGTGGGCTATAATGAATTGGATATCAACCACTAAAAAAGGTGAATTTCTAAAATGGTTTTTAGACCATCATCAATTAAAAAACAAGGAAGCGCGGAGACTCATTGAATATATTCAAAAGAATCATCATCTCCTCAAGAATCTATCTTTTACCGAAACAGTACACCCTAAAGAACGCACTATCATGATCTCCAGTATTAGTTCTGATGAACCCGGCTTCCACTACTATTCCAATGGCTTCAAAACCGATGATGTTTCAAGAGCTTTTGGTTCGTTAATGAATAACCCGGCAGATAAGATATATTTCATTCTTCACTATTTTGGGAAACATACTGACCATCGTTATACACAACTTGTTGAAACACATCGCATTCATTCTATCAAACAATTTGAGCAATCTGAAAAAGACGCAAAAGCTACCGATCTGGTTGTTGAAATTGCTTTACTAAAAAGTCAAATTAATAAGGCACTTGATGATCGGAACGAAGAGCTTTTCCATGAGTTAGTAAAAAAACTGAAGGAGATACAAAAATAACCGCATAGATTCTTATCTATGCGGTTATTTTATACAAATTCCCTTTTTAATAACGGTTGTGTCATTGTAGGGATCACGATTTCTATTGTTGTGCCTTTGTTTACTTCACTATGTATCGATAACTGTCCCTTATGTGATTCAATGATCTTATAACAGGTCATGAGTCCTAAACCGGTTCCTTTTTCTTTCGTGGTATAAAATGGTTCACCTAGTGTAGGAATTCGCTCAGGAGAAATACCTACTCCCTCATCAATTACCTGAATAACAATGGTACCTTTTTCATTTCCCTTCATCTTCAGATAGATATTTCCTCCATCAGGCATCGCTTCAATTGCATTTTTAAACAGATTTAAAAATACCTGCTTTAATTGTGCTTCTTCACAACAAATCATAGGTAAATCCGAGTCAGCCTCTGAAAAGATTTGCACATTATTTAATATGGATTGTGTACTCATTAATGTAATCACATCTTTAATTAACTCATTAAGATCCTTTTCAACGAAAATGGAGGCACTTGGTTTGGAAAGGACAAGGAATTCGCCGACTATTGCATTAATACGATCAAGCTCTGACAACACAATATTATAATATTCTTCTTGTAGATGGTTTGATTTAAACAATTGAATAAATCCCTTTATGGATGTAAGCGGATTTCGTATTTCATGAGCAATTCCAGCTGCCATTTGACCTAACAACGCCAGTTTTTCAGACTTTAGCAACAGCTTTTCTGTTTGTTCCTTCTTTTCTGTAATATCCTTACCAATTGTTAAGATTGCTTCACTTTTTCCATACGAGATGTTCATCGATGAACCTACAAAGAAAAATGTTGTTCCATCCCCTCGCATTAATTCATATTCAATGCAACTCAATGGAGAATTTTTCTTTTTAATCATTTTGATTCTTTCTTCAGCACGTCCTGTGTACTTTGGAACTATGAAATCCAGGATTGAACGATAAATCAAATCTTCTCTACTTCCAGCCCCTATCATCTTCACAGCTGCATAGTTCACATAACAAATTTTAAAATTGTCATGAATAATAATCGATTCTGGAAATGAATCGATCAGCTTTTTATAACTTTCATCCTTTAGCTTTGCTTTTTTTGCATAAAATCTCGCTAAGTCATACTGTCTTCCTACGAAAAATGCAATAATTGTAAACATAAAAAAATCCACTGTAAAAAATGGTTCCTGTTCCATAACTGTTTGATAGGCTGTAAACAATATCGATATTAACACCAGAATTATTTGTCCTGATCGATTCATCCCGTTATCCTCTTCACCTAGATTTTTCTTTCATCATAGCATATTTGAACTAGAATTTTATCCCAAATGGAAAAATTTAATAAACTCTATGTGAGAGTATCTACCTATCTATTAATTGACAGGATTAAGGGTATTAGCTGCCGGTGGATTCTTCTTTATTAAAGTCAAATAATTGCTAAAAGGGCTGTCACACATGTGTGACAGCCTTTTAAGTACCTACTCTTTATTTAACTATACTTTTTCTTCTTATCCATATCATCGTGACAAAGCCAATACCAATTAATAGACCACCTAATAATAGACTGTTATATAAAGTTGTTGCAGTTTCCGGCAGCTGTTTTCCCTCATTTAGTTGTTTATTAGTAGGCTCAGCATCATCATCCGGAGTGACGGGAACATTATTTTCTTTCTGATTATTACTGTCTTTATCCGTTTCTTTCTCTATCGGTTGGTCGTTGTCATGATCGTTTGGATCTGAAACTGTTGGGTCTTCTTCTGGAAGAGGATCTTCTTCTTTATCTTCTTCATAATCTTTTACTTTAGTTAAGGAGAAATCATCCACTGTTCCCCATGCCCCTGGATCTGCTTCAATATTTGCTCCGATTGTTAGTGTTCCATCAATAACTAAAATCTCCTCAATTGCAGGGTTACTCCAGTTCACCCAGCCATTTACGGCTGTCTCTTCCGTCATTTCACCACTGCTTGTCTTAGCATAAAGAAACATATTCGATTCTTCAGCATCTCCACCCTGTACGAACATAGAGAGGTTATAGTAGCCAGGCTCTAAACCAGTAATCGTTTGCTCAACTTTAAAATCTACCGCATTATCTGAGTAAAAATGAACAGCGTATTCCCCGGATTTGGCATCTGAAGCTTTTTGTTGATAAGTAGCATGTGGGACAGATTCATCTTTATGGATGATCTTCCACATACTGCGATCTTCATCTTCAAAACTTGGGTTCAACACAAAGTTTTGAGGGTTGATTTGAAGATTCGCCTTTACTTTTCCTCCCCCTTCAACTTCACCTTCTATTACATATTTGCCAACACCATTATTGATTGCTTGTGTTAATGCAGGTTGATCCCACGTAACAGTTGCGGTTCCTTCACTTCCATCATTATAAGTAACAGTTACTCGATCCGGTAGAGTAATCTCTTCCCCTAAAACAGCACTGATGGAAATATCTTTTATCACATCGATTTCAAGTGGTGCTTTTGCTCCTGTATTGACGTATTTAAAGACGTTTAAAGATGATAATGGTTTTCCTTCGAAATCAAATAATGCTTGGTTATCAACTGCACTGCCTCCGTACCAGTGACCTGCATCCTCCGGGTCATATTCAGCTGCAAAACTTGTAGCCCAACCTGAACCATCTCTTTCCCATTTCACTTTATTTTCTTCTAGATTCATACCAACAGGAATCCAAGCAGGTTCCCAATAAAAAACACCAATACCCGCTTCTCCTACATTTGCAACTGCCTCAATTACATCTCGAACAGCAGTCGCTTGTCCTTGAACAGTAATCGGATAATTTAATGTCTGACCTGAATCCTTTGGTGCTGTATTTCCATGACCGTCTCCGTCTTCAGCTGTGTACGTATACGAAGTTTCGGCCACCATCACTTTTTTGCCATACGTATCTGCTACGTTTTTTAGAACAGATGTTAAATTATCTAAAGTTCCATGCCAGAACGGATAGTAGGAACTCGCGAAAACGTCATAATCCACATTATTTTGATCAAGTGTTTTTGAAATCGTCGTATATCTCCCCGTACTCTCAGGGTTTGTAAAATGCAAAGCTACTAAAATACTAGAATCAATTTCTCTAATCGCTTTGCTGCCCTGATTGAACAATTCACTCATCTTTGTCCAGTCTGTTTCTCCAACAAACCCGCCTGTTGTTTCATTTCCAACCTGAACCATACCGATATCAACGCCTGCGTCTAGTAAAGCTTGTAGACTGTCCTTCGTATAGGTATAAACAGCATTCTTTTTATCTTCAAAACTTAAGTTCTGCCATGCTTTTGGTGCCTGTTGCTTAGCAGGATCAGCCCAGAAATCAGAGTAATGGAAATCAACTAACAGCTTCATTCCGTTTGCTGTCGCTCTTTTTCCAATTTCAATCGCTTTTTCCAAGTCATTATTTCCCCCGCCATAACCTCGGCCTTCTGAATCATAAGGATCATTCCAAACTCGTACACGAACATAGTTCACACCAGCTTCATTCATCGTCTGAAAAATGTCCTGTTTTTCTCCAGCTTCATTTTTGAACGTCACGCCGCTTTCTTCTAATGAAATAATGCTGGAAATGTCTACTCCTTTAATGAAGTCGTCACTTAATCCATCCACTTTTTCCACAAAGATATCCGCTTCAACAGGTTGGCTCGCAACATCCTGTGAGCTAAGTTGGAATTGATCTAAGTACCCCCATGCATTCTGAGCACCATTAATCGTAGCACCGATTGTTACATTCTTTGTTTCCTCGGTTAATTCAAAAGAATATGTAATTGTGTCCCAATTGTTATAGCCTTTCGTGGCAACTGGTTCCATCTTTTGTTCTCCCGCAAATAATGTAATATCGGCTGCTTCAGCCCCATCACCACCCATCGCACTAACAGTCAGCATGTAGCTTCCTGCCGGTAATGAGTCAATGGATTGTTTCACTGTTAATGTTTGATCTCCTGTTGCAGTGTCTTTGATCCAATATTTAAATGCGTATTGTCCTTCATGACTAGTGATGTAGGGATCGTCAGAATACGGAAAATGGATAACCTCAGCTTGCTCCCAATCTATATTATCTATAGTCCATGAGTCGCCATCCCAAATATCTGTTTCAAATCCCCCATTTATTAAAAGATTCGGTTCCTCTGTTGCTGCGAGACCTCTCTGGTTTTGAAATGGTAATGTGCTCACAACCATAACAATGGTTAACAATATTGATAACAACATTCTTTTTCTTTTCATCCATTTTCATCTCCCTAGTAAACTATCAGTTAATAGTAAGCGCTTCCTCGAATGTGCTCAACACTGATGAAATTAAGGCATAGAGAAGGACGAGAATGATCAAGTCATTCTCGTTCTCTTTTGTTGTTTCATTTCGTTTTACTTAGATTTTTCCAGAATTCTTACTTCATATACATCCAGTGTCAGATCCCCTGTGACTTCTTCACCACTCACCAAGTCCTTAACCTTATAATCAAGACTGATAGGTTGTTTCTCCTCAGTAAAGTTCATCACAAACAGGTAATCACTTTCAGGTGCCTGCCTCACTTGCACAGATACACCTTTACCATGTTTTACTGTATGAACAGGTTTAAGCTGAAGCTCATCTATTAGCTCTTGGTAAAAGTCATGATGGAATTGTTCATTTAAACGGCCGCCAATATAGTAGGATGCACCGTTACCAAAGTTGTTGCTCGTTACAGCAGGTGTCGTTGCATAGAAATCTTCTTCATATGTTCCATCAACAGTTGCCGTATTCACATCAATGACAGTTGCATAATCCTTCAATTCGTAGGATTGATTACGATACATGACACGGTTACGATTCTTCGGATATAATGTGTCTGTTTCAACAGGCTTTATTCCAAATACCTCTTGTAAATCTTTGTGCCATCCACCTAAGTATGTGAGATCATGCTCATTCACAATACCACTGATATAGGTCATGACTAATTTTCCGCCATGTTGTACAAAAGTTTTCAAACGAGCAATCGTTTCTTCACTTACTAAATAGAGCATCGGTACAATTAACAATTTATAATCAGCAAAATCCTGTTCCTTTGTAATAACATCCACAGGGATATCCTTTTCCCAGAATGGTCGATAATGCTGCTGTAATGTCTGTGGATACTGCTTTGTTTTTAAACCATATCCCTGCGCATCGTTGATAGCCCAATTGCTTTCCCAATCATAAAGGATGGCAACATCTGCAGGACGATTTGTCCCCACAACATCAGATAACTTTTCTAACGTCTTCCCAACCTTCGCTACCTCTTTAAATACACGGTTTTCTGAGCTATTGTCATGATCAACAACAGCACCGTGGAATTTCTCCGATGATCCGCGTGACTTTCTCCATTGGAAATACAATATACTATCAGAGCCATGTGAAATCATTTGCATTGAGGAAAGCAAATGCATTCCCGGACGTTTTGCTTTATTCACTTCATGCCAGTTCACACCACTTGGCGTTGATTCCATTAATAAGAACGGTTGTTGCTTTAGGCTTCTGTATAAATCATTAATAAAGCCTACTTTCATTGCTAAATCTGCTGTGCTTTCCCAATCATTATGCCAAGCAGGATAGGCATCCCAACTAATGACATCCAGATGTTTAGCGAACTTACTATAATCAAGTGACTGAAATGGAATCAGGTCAAATGTATCTGCCATAAAGTTTGTTGTGATCGGAATTTGCGGTGTTAATTCTCTTAACGGCACAATTTCATTTTTATAAAAATCAATGGTTTGATCTGTTACAAATCGACGCCAATCTAAATTCAAGCCATGCACAGCACTTTCACCAATAGGAGATGGTGATTCAATTTGTGACCAATCACTGTACGTATGACTCCAGAACGGGCCCCACCATGCATCGTTTAATGCTTTAAGGTCATTGTTATATTTTTCTTTTAGCCAATGGCGAAAAGCGCGTTGACACTTATGACAATGACATTCCCCACCATATTCATTCGAGATATGCCACATCAACAATCCTGGATGATTTCCATACCTTTCAGCTAACAGACGATTCATTTGCCCAGTTTTCTCACGATAAACTTCAGAGGTAAAACAGTGATTATGTCTTCCACCGTGAAGCTGTTTCACTCTGCTGCCATTCACACGTAGAACTTCAGGATATTTCTGAGACATCCATGCAGGACGGGCACCACTCGGAGTAGCTAAGATGACACGGCCTCCAATTCCATGGATGTTTTCAAAAATTTGATCTAACCACTCAAAGTTATAAACTCCTTCTTCCGGTTCAAGTGCACTCCATGCAAAGATACCGACAGAAAACGTATTTGTATGTGAAAGCTTCATCAACTCAATATCATCTGCTAAGATGTCGGGTCTATCTAACCACTGATCAGGGTTATAGTCTCCGCCGTGAAGCATAAAGTTTGCTTTTGTTGTATAAGTCTTTTCAATCTTTGACATAATTCTCTCCCTCTAAAAAGAAATTCCTTATCCTTTTGTTCCACCTGCTGTTAAACCTGATACAAAGTTCTTTTGTAAAAGAATAAAGATAATGGCGATTGGAATACTAATTAAAATGGCTCCTGCCGCAAACGTCGTATAGCTTGCTCCCATTACATCGTTAACTAAGTTATATAAACCGATTGGTAATGTATAAGCTTCAGGAGATCTCAAAATGGTAGAAGAAAGCACAAAATCTCCTAATGGACCAGTAAATCCATTCATCGCAACTACTGCTATCATTGGTCTTGATAATGGCATAATAATTTGCCAGAAAATTCTTGTATTGCTTGCCCCATCAATCATGGCACTTTCATCCAAATCTCTTGGAATCGAATCCATATAGCCCTTCATCAAATACGTATTCATTGGGATTTGCCCACCGATATAAAGAAGAATTAATAACCAATGGCTATTCATCATTCCTAAAATCTGCGCAAGGACAAATAACGCAATTAACGCTGAAAATTGTGGAATCATTTGCAACAATAAAAATAGTGTTAAGGCGTTTTTTCTTCCTTTAAAACGGAAGCGTGAAAAGGCATATGCAGTAAATGAAACACTTAGAATCGTTCCAATCATTGTAAAGACACTAATTTTCAAGGAATTTAAATACCACTGTCCATATTGCAAGCTTTCTTTTCCTGCAAACAATTCCTTATAGTGATCCAGAGTTGGATTTTCCGGTATAATTGATGTACTAATTAAACTATTACCTGGATTGAAGCTTGCACCAACTGTCCAAAGTAAGGGATAAATGATGATAACAGTCATAAACGCTAAAATTGTGTAAGAAATTAGGAGACTGATCAATTTTTTTCTCTTCATGTTTGTCAACATCACTTAAGCCCCCTCTTTAAATGAATTGGTTCTTCTGAATTGCCATAGTGCAATCGCAATGACAAAGACTGATAAAAGAATTGTTAATGCTGCTGCCAAAGAATATTGACTTGACTGCATGGTCAATTTGTAAATCCAAGAAACTAATATATCTGTTCCACCAGCTGTTGATCCAGGAACCGCAGGACCTCCGCCATTGAATAGATAAATAATATTGAAGTTATTAAAGTTAAAGGTATATTGCGTAATAATAATTGGTGCCATAGCGATTAAAATCATTGGCAATGTAATATTTTTGAATTTCGCGAACATTGATGCTCCATCAATTGTTGCCGCCTCATATAAATCATCAGGGATTGATTGAAGGACACCAGTTGTTACGATAAATATATAAGGGAAACCCAACCATCCCTGCATTAAGATCAGGGCTACTCTTGACCAGTTTGCATCTGTTAACCATGGAATTGCATCGATTCCAAATGCAGCAAGAATGTCGTTATTCACCGCACCAAAGCTATCATTAAATAAACCGGCAAAAATTAAGATGGTTACAAATCCAGGTACTGCCCAAGGCAACACTAAGATTGTACGGAAGAACCTTTTAAAACGAATTTCTTTTTGATTCACTAATACTGCCAGGAAAATACCTAAGCTAACCTGAAGTGTAGAAGCTACCAGCGTCCAAATAACCGTCCATGCTAATACATCAAAGAACGTTGCACGCCAAATATCAACTGTGAAAATTTCAGCAAAGGTTTGTAAGCCTACCCAATCAGCTAGATTAGCAGGTGGAGAGTGATATAAGTCGTAGTTTGTAAATGCTAATGCAAAACTAAATAGAATAGGGAAAATAACCGCAAAGATTAAGATAAACAAAGATGGACCACTAATCACATAAGGATATCCTTGTGAAATCAGATTATGGTACTGCTCTTTCAAAGAACTTAAACCTTTGTTTTCATCACGTAATTTACCATTTCTAAATGCGTCACGTAAGTTAAGATAATAAACAGCTAGACCAAAGCATGTAACAATCAATGCGATAATCCCCTCTGCCAAAAGAAACACAGAGTTATCACGCGGTACCTCTGTACCTAACGTAAATAAGCCCCAAAATCCCATATTCAACAGATCTCCGAATACAACAAAGAACGACACCCCAAGAATAAGGAACATAAGACCTTTTATCCATTGCTTATTATAGAATTGGCCAAGGCCCGGAATGATTGATAATAGTAAGGCTATTCTACGATGTTGCACTATTTTCACCTCTTTATAAGAACGGACATCAACTCGTTTCACCAAACTGTGCCCTTATAGTAAATGGTGTCAAACATAACCATTGTTTGACACCATTATTCATTTCTACTTATTTACCGCCATGTTTGGCTTGGATTTGCCCTTGAATCGTTTCAACCGCTTGGTCTAATGCTTCTTTCGGCTCAGCTTTGCCAGTTGCAATTGTTTGTAATGCCGCATCTGCAGGTGTCCAAACTTCATTCATTTCAGGGATGTTTGGTGTTAATTCTGCAAATTGCGACTGTTCTGCAACAGCTTGAGCTGCTTCACTTTCAGCTACAACCGGATCATCAGCTAAAGCTTGTACAGCTGGAACTTCTTTTGTTACTTCAAACCTTGTTTTAGAGTTTTCTTCATTTGCAACGAATTCTACAAATTCTTCAGCAAGCTCGGCATTCTTTGAGTAACTGCTTACATTGTAGCTTTTTACTCCAACAAATGAACTCATGTTTTCACCGTTGGCTAACTCTGGTAATTTCGCTACACCAAAGTTTACTCCAGCCTTTGTGAATGGATCGATATTCCATGGACCAGAAATAATCGCAGCAGCTTTACCTTCTGTGAACAATGACTCTAACACGTTGATTCCCTGCTCACCGATGATACCTGCCGGGAATAAACCTTCTTTATAGAACTTCTGAATATATTGAGCACCTTCAACAGATCCTTCATTATTTAAACCAATGTCTGAACCATTAAATCCGCCGTTTTCATCAGTACCAAAAATGTATCCGCCATATCCACTCAAAATACTTTGTGCGTAATAAATTTGATCGAATAATGCCAGGAATCCGTATTTTTCTCCATCTGTCATTTCTTTAGAAAGTTCGTACCACTCGTCTAAAGTTGTTGGCAATTCTTCCTCTGATACAAGATCTTTATTATAATAAAGCATTGTTGTTTCTACTGCTTTCGGTAATCCATAAACCTTGTTGTCTACTTTTTGTGATTGCATAGCAACTTCTGTATAAATAGATTGAACATCCTCAGAAACGTCCAGTTCTTTAATTAATCCTTCTGTTACTGCTGTCCCAATTTGGTCACCAGGCATTGTTAATACATCCGGACCTGTTCCGGCAGGACCATCTAACCGTAGATCCTCGATTTGTTGGGCATATGCTTTTTCCACAACTTTTACTGTTACATCATGTTCTTCTTCAAACTTCGCAACAGCATCTTCAATCCCGCCTGCTTTTTCAATATCTTCCCAAACTAGTAAATCGTATTCTTTGTTTTTATTTGCTTCATTTGAACCTGAACCTTCTTCACTGCTTTCCTGAGGTCCACAAGCAACTAAAGCTAAACTTAGTGCGATAGTACTAAAAATACCAGCATATTTTTTATAACTCTTCATTGAAAATCATCCTTTCAAGTAAGTTTCAAACATTCTAGGTGAAAGCGTTTCACAAGATTAATATATCACCGTTTAGGAAATATGTAAATAAATATTTTACTGTTAATAGGTAAAATATTTTACGAAAACAACAAAACCTATTACTTTTCTACTAACCACAATGTTGAAAGCTATTAAATGACAAAAAGAGCAATCCCCACTAATACATGGTAGATCGCCCTTTAAACTTCATATTATCAGTTTGTACTTTTTCTAATGATTAACTCCGAACCAATATACAACGTTTTCACAATCTTCCGTTTCTCCAATACTCTTTCCAGCAGAAACTCAATAGCATTCTTGCATATCTCCTTCATATCGATATCGAACGTAGTTAAAGGAGGAGATAAATACTTCGCAACGCTAATATTATTAATACTTACAACACTTACACGATTCGGAATTGCAATCCCTTGTTCATTCAATGCCTGCAGGCAACCTACAGCAATTGGATCACCAGCAACAAAAAACGCCGTTGGCAACTTACCATCAAGTTTTTCAATTGCCTGACTCATTAAATTATAGCCGTTATCAACCGAAAACCCGCGGTGACAATAAATATAATGTTCCTGCAGCAAACCCTTCTCCTGCATATATTGCCGGAATGTTCTCTCACGTATATCCATTTCATCTTCATCAGTATTCGGATTATGGTAGGTGCCGCCTACAAAGCCGATATTTTCATGACCTTTTTCAATTAAAAAGTCGACTGTTTTCATTGTGATTTGAGCTAAGTCAGGTCTCACAGAATCATAGTGATTCGGATCCGGCGTTGTATCAATAAAGACTCCATTCGGTGTCAGCCCTCTCAGATACGCCAGTTCTTTATCAGAAAAAGTCCCTACCGCTAAAAAACCTTCTATGTTTTCAGGTATAGCATTAATTCCGTCAGTAATTTTGTAAGTTGTTAACTCAATATTATGTTTTTTCGCATACTTCTCTATTTCCAGCCTCATCGATTTAAAATACACATCTTCAAGTTCTTCTTTATCTGTTAACCAGTATAAAAAAGCAATATTTTTCACTATTGGCCTTACTGTTTTTTTACGATAATTTAATTTTTCTGCCGCTTCAAAGATCTTTTCACGCGTTTCATCCGGTACAGAAAGGCTTTGGTCATTATTAAGCACACGGGAAACTGTAGAAATCGAAAACCCTGTTTCTTCAGCAACATCTTTTATTTTCGCCATTCCAACCACCCCTTTTCACTTCAAAACAAAGTAGATGTTATATAAACCCAAATGAGATATATTCATTTAGTAAAATATTTTACTTAATTTTTACCTATTTTCCTTCAAAAGTCAAGGGGATATCATTAATATTTTCTTTTATACTTTAAACAACATGATAATGATTAAGACCTATATATAAAACGTTATCCCGAAAATAAATTCTTATAAATGATAGCGCTTTATCTATTTTCTATTATTATAATAGAAAAGTTTGATTTCAATCTATATAAATTTTTAATAAAAACTTACATATTTTAAAGAATTCCATTTTTGTATCAACCAAAAAGGCCAGCAAAAAAAGCTACCGGCCCAAGGTTATTATGTAAAACACTTACAAAGATAATGATAAACCCCATCTTCGTCACAAGTGAAATCCGTCACATCACTAACCATCTTCTTTATCCGATCAGGGGCATTTTTCATTGCTACCGGGTAACCAACAGATTGAAGCATTTGGATATCATTATCACTGTCACCAATAGCCATTACTTCTTCTATCTTTACATTAAAAGACTTTATCATCTGTTGAATGCCAGTTGCTTTATTCACATTTGCTACCATAACTTCTACATTATGTTCTGAGGATACTGACATAGTAAACTCAATTTCTCTCTTTAATTGTTCAAGCTCTTCTTTCCAATGATGAATATGTTCCTTTGTTCTGGCAAAAAAATAAAATTTCGAAAACTTATCCCCCGACACTTCTGTTTCCCAGGATATTTCTTCCTTAATGGCTTTTTTACGAGATAACCATTCATTAATTCCAACACTATCAGGCTTTGGATCTTGAATTTCATCAAGCATATATCGTTGATCCTGCATTAAAGATATTCGTGCTGCCCGATAAGGAAAAAGCTCATAGTATACCTTGTTAACCCTAGCTCTTTCAATAAGAATATCAACTAACTCCCGGGATAACGAATGTTCAAAAACAGCTTTATCATCTATATAACCCGCCATCCCATTCGAAGATATCACACCATCAACTTTAAATCCTTCAGGAACTATTTCCTCTATTTCATCATGTGCTCTACCGGTTGCAATGAAAACATATATTCCTTTCGCCCTTAATTTATCGATTATTTCTTTTGTTAAAATACTTACTTTATTTTGGTGATTTAATATCGTTCCATCCATATCTAAAAATATGGCTTTAGGGTTTTGTTGCAAAGAAAATTCCTCCTAATAAGATTCTACTAATCAAGTATATCGTTTAGTGAATGAATTAGGAAATCCCCGTCTATCTCTCCCTAATAATAAGAAAAGGCACAAGTTCTATAACGATTATCTCCTTACTTGTACCTTTCCCTTTCTTCATTCATTTCATTAGATTAAACTCGATAAACTCTCGCTTCAAAAGGCATTAACGAGAATCGGTCAACTTCCCCATGATTCTCAACCTTATAGTTTGACAGCAGTAATTCCTTACTGGAAACAGAGATTGGAAACTCTCCTGTTTCCGCCGTTTCATCTGTAAGATTTGAGATAATGACTACCTTTTCATCGTCCAACGTGCGAGTATAAGCATATATTTGAGGATGATTCTCTAAGAGTAAATCATACACCCCATACGTAAAAACATCATGACTCTTCTTAAGCTTAATCATGTTCTTATAAAAATTTAAAATCGATCCCTTATCTTTCAGCTGATTCTCTACATTGATTTTTTGATAATTAGCATTTAATCCAAGCCATGGTGTTCCTGAAGTGAAACCAGCATTTTTTTCTGAAGACCATTGCATCGGAGTTCTTGAGTTATCACGACTTGAAGCCCATATAATGGACATGATGTCTTCATGTGATATACCTTCTTCACGTTTATAGCGATACATATTCTTATCTGCCACATCGTTGTACTCATCTATAGAAGCAAATTTCACATTCGTCATTCCTATTTCCTGACCTTGATAGATGAATGGTGTTCCCTGCATCAAAAAGTACATTGTGGCTAATGCTGTTGCACTTTCATACCAATATTCCTTATCATTTCCCCAAGTCGAAACCCTGCGCGGCTGATCATGGTTTTCAATAAACAAGGCATTCCATCCTTTATTTTCAAGAGCCTTTTGCCATTTTGTCAGGGCTGTTTTTAAGCCCACGATATCGAGCTTTTTCTTTTTTTCAGCACTCCATAGACTTAAATGCTCAAATTGGAAAACCATATTAAACTTTCCTTTTTCTTCTCCAATCCATTCTTCTAAATCTTTTTCATTCTCTACTTTGACTCCATTCGCTTCACCGACTGTCATAATATCGTACTTCGCAAAGGTTTCTTCCTTTAATTCCTTTAAATAAGTATGGATACCTTCAACATTCATATGTTTATCGAAAGACGGAACATACTTTAATCCTTTTGGATTGGGCATATCCTCGAGTCCCTCTTCTTTATTAATATGACTAATGGCATCGACTCGGAAACCATCAATACCTTTATCAAGCCACCAATTGATCATATTGTATAATGCATGACGAACCTCTGGATTTTTCCAATTGAGATCAGGTTGTTTCGTTGAAAAAATATGCATATAATACTGTTTTGTTTCCTCATCAAATTCCCATGCAGATCCGCTGAAAATACTTTCCCAGTTATTCGGTTCTTTACCATTTTTTCCATCTCTCCATATATACCAATCACGCTTTGGATTGTCCTTAGAAGAGCGGGACTCAACAAACCAGGGATGTTCATCACTTGTATGATTTATAACTAAGTCGATAATCAGTTTCATCCCTCTGTTATGCACTTCTTTTAATAATTGATCAAAATCAGCCATTGTCCCGAATTCATCCATTATGTCCTGATAATCACTAATATCATAGCCATTGTCATCATTAGGAGATTTGTACATCGGACAGATCCAAATCACATCAATTCCTAAGTCCTTTATATAGTCAAGCTTAGAGATAATTCCTTGTAAATCACCAATTCCATCACCATTTGTATCCATAAAGCTTCTTGGGTATATCTGATAGGCTACTGCTTCTTTCCACCAATGTTTCTTCATGATGATTGACCTCACTTTTTCAAATTTATAATAAAATTTCAATATTATCACTTAAAAATTAAAGTGATCTTTGCATACATTGTTATTATTTAATCTATTAAAGTTGAAAATTTAGTTCGTTCCATTGCGCTCCAGACACAAGATTCTCCTGCGGGGTCTCAGCCTTTCCACTACTTCTCGCAGGAGTCAAGTGTCTTCCGCTCCATTTCACTATAGAGTAATACTATTACTCATGTGCAATAATCTTCGCGAAACCAACCAAGATAAAAATTTAGATATTATGAGTTCCTCTTTGCGCACAAGATTTTCGTTCAATAAACTTTGTGGGGATCGTAATTCTTTTGGCCAGCACGCTTGGTTCCTTAATTTTTTCAATTAAGCAATTTGCAGCATGGTATCCCAGCTCATAAGTAGATGTATCAACAGACGTTAGCGGCGGTCTCGAGTGCTCTGATAACATTAAATTATTGAACCCAACAATTGAAATATCATTAGGAACAAGAAGGCCAAGCTTTTCTAAATGACTAGTAGTCTCATATGCAACCATATCATCCATTGTTACAATTCCAGTTGGGGGTGATGGCAGCCCCATTAGCGATGTAACAGCTGTTTTAATACTCTTCTTGGTTGAATCTTCATGGACAATAAATTCAGGGCGAAAAGGGATACCAGCTTCTTCTAACGCTTTTTTATATCCATTAATACGATCAAGAGTAACGACAAACTCTTTACTGCCACCTATAATCGCAACATTCCTATGTCCTAATTGAATAAGATAATTTGTCACTTGCTTTGTTATATAAATATTGTCGTTATCCACAAATGTCACTCTATCCTCATTTTCATAAGGCCTTCCTACAACAGTAAATGGAAATTGACAGTCATGTAAGTATCTCATTGATTGATCATTCACTCGTGAATACAACATGACAATACCATCTACTCGTCTCCCTTGAACCATTGAAACAATTTCTTCATGAATCTCCTCTTCCGTAGAACCTGTGGATAGATATATGCCGAATAGGTTTTCGTGAGCATTCATACTGATCCCTCTTAAAACCTCCGGGAAAAATGGGTTTTGAAAGGCATGATATGTAGAATTTGGCATAATGACACCTATTGATTTTGAGCTCTTTGATGCTAAGTTTCTCGCCTGAAAGTTAGGGTGGTACCCTAATTCCTCCATAACTTCCCGAACGCGCCTTTTTGTTTTTTCACTAATTCTTGGATTATTCGCAATCACCCTAGAAACAGTAGATGGTGCAACATTTGCCAACTTTGCCACATCTTTAATCGTAACCATATCAAAACCTCCTTTCCAAAAAGTATAAGAATCAGGAAATACTTCTTCTTAACGACCATTTATCAAGCTTGAGAAGTTCGACTTCTCCATCTGAAAAAAATTCAATTCCCTTTGAATGTTCATCAGGATAAATTCTTGCCGTCATGACTTTCTCTCCATTTTGGATAAAAACCTCTAGTGATGATTTATCCAAAAACAATGTAAGCTGTAATTTCCCTTTATTTAGTTCAACTGGTGCTTTTCGTTCACCACCAGGTCCTTTTCCAGAGTAATCACGGTTAAGAGTCAATTTTTGATTTTGACAGTCAAACGTTAACACTGTTTTTTCGGTACTTGCTGTGTCCATACGAAGATTGATCCCGAATTGCGATGCTTGCTTCATATCAAGTAATACATTCAACTCTAAACAATCTCCATCAACACCTTCAAAAATTCTGCTTCCATCCATTAACACATTAGAATACGAAACCTGATTAAAACGCAGAGTTTCCAATTCCGGAGCAGGAACACATTTCACACGATGCTCTTCAATAGACATGATACGCGGGATCGTAATAGCTCCTGCCCAATCATGCTCTTGTTCCGGCATCTCACTTTCCCACATTGCCATCCAACCAACTAAAACCCTTCTTCCAAGATGATCTACTGTTGTCTGTGGTGCATAAAAATCAAACCCGTAGTCTAAGAGCTGAAACTGATCAAATTGGAATTTCCCCTGTTGCAAATCCAACTTCCCCAACACATAAACCGATTGATGCAAATTGTGATATATATCCCCCTCGGGTTTCACCCCCTGTGGTGACATGACTAACACATCCTGCCCAGATAGAGAAAACAAATCAGGACACTCCCACATATAGCCCATATTCCCAGTTCCTCTTGCCATCACATTAACAAATTCCCATTTTAATAAATCTGGTGAACGATAAAGCAATGCCTGCCCAATTCGCTCTTTTGTTTGTGAACCTAACACACAGTAGTAATAATCTCCTTCTTTCCAAACCTTTGGATCTCTAAAATGAAATGGATGTATATCACCAGAAGGTGCTGCTTCTATCACAGGATTTTCCGCAATTTTTTCAAAATGAATACCATCGTCACTAACAGCCAGACATTGGACTTGTTTCAAATCCTTGTCCTGGTCAGGGCCTGTCCACCTATTCCCTGTATAAAACAGAAATAATTTTTCATCTTTTTCAATCGCACTCCCTGAAAAACACCCATCAATATCATACGGCTCACTTGGAGCTAAAGCGATCGGGAGGTGTTCCCAATGAACCAAATCCTTGCTTTTAACATGTCCCCAGTACATCGGACCCCATTCAGGTGAATATGGGTGATGCTGATAAAACAGATGGTACTCCCCATTAAACATTGAAAATCCATTTGGATCATTCATCCAGTTTGCTTGCGGCATAACATGATATTGCAAACTCCACTCATGATCAGACACACTTTTCTTATACTTGTTCAGTTCTTCATGCGCTTTCTCTATCATTTCTTGGTGCTTGTTCATGATTCACACTCTCCCATCGATATGACCCTTTACGATAATGCTTGCTTGACCTTCAAATAGTAACTATAGAAGGAAGAAAAGGAGATAAATGCAATGAGAGACATCGAAAAGAAAGGAATTAATGGAGGTACCTTAACTAAACTTGTATATCCGATTAACAAACTACTTAATACAATAATAACCGTTAAAATAGGCCTTCCTACAGTTAAAATAAGGGCATTTTTCAATGTACCTAGTACAGTCATATTATAGTGAGCATTCACAGAAAAATAGTTAATCGTTACAACAAACAACATGATTCCCATCATAAGAAATACCATGAACAGAATGACATTTTTTTGACTGAAATAATAATAATCGACCAACCATATCATCCAGAGTAAAGACATGATACATCCTGCCACAAAGCTTTTCTTATAATTCTCTTTATAAAATCTTATAAAACCACTAAATAACGGAGGTTGATCTTCTTTCATGACCAGCCACTCTCTAACGGAAGAAAAAAGTGCAGCTGTTGAAGGGAATAACATAATCGGAGCGAGTATAAATAGAAGCAAACATAAGACCAGAACAACACCCATATCTTCTGCAAATAGTAGAATAAAGCTA
Source organism: Bacillus sp. J37 (assembly GCF_000518865.1). Lineage (GTDB taxonomy): Bacteria > Bacillota > Bacilli > Bacillales > Bacillaceae > Metabacillus. Next base: position 37,127 of record NZ_JAEK01000043.1, read on the forward strand.
ATGATCATGATTGGGAGATTACTTAGAAACCATAAGATATTTATCATTCCCAGCCTCATGATCCATACACTAAGATAATGAAGACCACCCACAATTCCGGATTCTCTCAATTCATTCACCTCCAAGAAAAAGATATACAGGTTTACAAACTCCAAGTACCATTCTTTAGCACCTAAAGGATGTAAACCTTGTAATCAACTAAAACGTCATTTCTTTACTACTTAACGGCCCCTTCTGCCACACCTTTAATAATTTGCTTTTGCGCAAAGAAATAACCAATAATAACCGGAATAATCGCCAATGTTAAACCGGCTAAAGCCAAATGCCATTGTTTTGTATACTGTCCAAAGAAAAAGAACATTTTCAAAGGAATCGTAGCACTTGATTCACCTAAAATTAACGATGGCAATAAGTAATCATTCCAAATCCAAATGACATTAAGGATTGCAACAGTAACTGAGATTGGTTTTAGCAATGGAAAAATGATAAACCAAAAGACTTGAAACTTATTTGCTCCATCCACGATAGCAGCTTCATCAAGAGATTTTGAGATCCCTGTCATTGCTCCGTGGTATAGGAAGATTGATAAGCTGCAACCAAAGCCCAAATACATAAAGATTAGGCCGGCTTGATTCAACATATTTGCACTACCGAATAGTGACACAAGCGGGATCATGACAGATTGGAAAGGAATAAGCATTGCAGCCACAAACACTAATAGCAAGACTGAACTAAGCTTACTTTTATTACGGGCTAAAGCATATCCTGCCATTGAAGAGAAAATGACAATAACAGCGATACTACAAACCGAAATGATCAAAGAGTTCACAAGTGAATTAACAAAATCCAAATCATCAAATGCACGAACAAAGTTTTCTGTTGCTAATGCTTCAGGGAAACTGAGAACACTCATAAAGATTTCTTTCTTCGTTTTAAAAGCATTAACAAGCATTAAGTAAAACGGTGAGAGCCATAGTAGTCCGAGCAAGAGACCAACTATTTCAATTAAAAATAAATTACGTTTATTGCTCTTCATTACATGTCAACCTCCCGTTTCTTGTTGTAATAAACCTGTGTAATAGCAATTAATGCAACAATAACAAAGAACACAACAGCCTTTGCTTGACCTAAAGCCATCTCATTACTAGTAAAAGCCGTCTTTACGATATCCATCGCCACCATTTGCGTTGAATCAAATGGACCACCATTTGTTAATGATAAGTTCTGATCATAAATCTTAAATGAGTTTGATAATGTTAAAAACATACTAACTGTAAAAGCAGGTGCAACAAGCGGGAACGTAATGTTTTTAAATCGTTGCAAACTGTTCGCTCCATCAATTTGCGCTGCTTCAATTAAATCATGTGGAATACTTTCTAAATAGGCGATATAAATTATCATGATATAACCGGCCATTTGCCAGCATGTTAAAATAACCAATCCCCAGAAACCTGTATTTGTTGTTGACAGCCAACCACTTAATGCTTCTATTCCAAGGGCCTTTCCAATGTCATCAAACACACTTATAAAAATAAACTGCCAAATGAATCCAAGAATTAACCCACCGATTAAGTTAGGCATAAAGAACACTGTACGCAAGAAATTATTCGATTTTATATTTCTAGTAACTAATATCGCTAGACCTAAACCTAGTGCATTTAACAATATAACAGTTACGACTGAAAACTTAATAGTAAACCATAAGGCTGACCGAAAACTCTCGTCCTGGAATACTCTAATGTAATTTTCAAATCCTAAAAACTGAGATGCATTTAGTCCATTCCAGTCTGTAAACGAATAGTAAATTCCAATGATTAATGGCACAATAACAACCAGCCCTAAACCTAGTAATACCGGTGACAAAAATAACCAGAATGATAAATCTCGATTTCGCATGCTAATCCCTCCAAAATTGTTTCTACATAAGACTTCACTACAAGATAGCTTCTCAGGGATTTTTAAAACCTAAATAATAAACGGGTATCTACTATTTGAAATAACAGCTAACAAAGCACTCACACGCTTTGCTAGCTGCTTTTAGCTTTTATTATTTTCGTTTTTCTTCCCATTTCTTAATTGAATTCGTTTCAAGTTCTTCCCAAGTCATTTCACCACTAAGGTATTTTTGCATGTTAGCTCCAAGATCATCTCCCCAAGCACTAGGGTAGCCTAGGAACACCCATCCAATTGTTTTCCCTGCTGATGCATACTCATAAATCTCTTTTGAAATAGGATCTGAAATTTTTGATGTATCATACCCTTCATATGCAGGGATAAATTTAAAGTCGTTCAATACTGCTTCTTTACCAGTGTCAGATGTGTACAACCAATCTAAGAAATCTTTAGAAGCTTGTACGGTTTTTTCATCACTGTTGCTATTTACAGCCCAATAGTTAGGGATACCTACTGGAAGGCTGCCTTCAAATCCTTCAACCGGAATTGGTAAAATGCCGACATTGTTCTCTGCAAATTCAGAGTCCATTTCGTAAACTGATGGATAGATCCAGTTTCCTTGTTGAATGATTGCCACTTGCTCTAAAGAGAAGTACTCTTCAACTTGTTGTGAATAATCAAGACTTAATGAAGGCTGAACAGAGTATTTGTTCTGTAAATCAAGCATTTTTTGCATTTCAGAGCCTTTTTCAAAACCTACTGTTTCAGCATTGAATGCTTCTAAAACGTCATGATTAAATTCCGGAGCGAAGTATACATTTGCAAGGTGGTTACCGACTACCCACTTTTCTTTAGCAGGTAATGCAAATACAGCTTCAATACCTAAATCATCTTTTTTGCTATCTAATGTTTTTACTGCTTTTTCTAAATCTTCATATGTTAAAATTTCTTCCGGATTAATTCCCGCTTTTTCAAACATAGCTTTGTTATAGATAAGACCATAACCCTCTTGGTTAAATGGTAATCCTAATACTTTCTCACCTTCAGTTACGGCAGTTAAGGTACCTTCTAGAGCTGCTTCAGCAGATTTTGTATCCGATAAATCCGTTAGATACTCTTTAAATTGATCTGCCTCAGAAGGACCGGCAATACTGAAGATTTCTGGTTCTTCACCTGATGAAAATTGAGATTTTAATGAACTAATATAATCTGTTCCACCACCAACACTTGTGATGTTAATGTTCACGCCAGGATTTTCTTCTTCATACTTCTCTGCTAATGCATTGAATTGTTCATTAAACTCGACTTTCCCTTGGAAAATATCAATTGTGATTTGATCCTCTGAAGCTGCACCGTTACCAGCGTCCCCACCAGATCCACAACCAGCCAAAAGTAATCCAGATACCGCTAAAGTTGAAACTAATTTAGAATATAACTTTTTACTCTTCATCCTGTTCACTCCTATAAAGTAGATAAAATTTGATGCAACCGCTTGCCTAAACTGATGAAAAATGTTGTAATAATAATAACTTGCAGCATTTGGCTCATTTATATACATGTTATTTTCTTCTGTTAGTCTTTTTTTCTATCAATTTTAGAAAGCGTTTAATGTAAATGCTTACAGAGGTTATTGTACTACCTCCCTATAATTGTGTCAAACGTTTTCATAAAGTTTTTTTCAAATTCTTTTCTAAAAACCCCCTACATCTCTTATATATCTAATCCTCTCTTTAATCGTTTTTATATAAATTTTCATTTTTATATGAAAACGATTGACATATTTTCTTTCTATATGATATGTTTCCAATAATTATTTTATAGCTTTTAAAAAAAGTTATAGGTAAAACATTTTTGCAATCGCTTTCTAATTTACATTTACAAGTTACAGTATATTCGATATAAATAATGTAGGGATTTCATTTTAAAGGGGTTTAAAAAGATGGCAAGCATCAAAGATGTAGCAGAGCTGGCTGGGGTTTCCATTACAACCGTCTCACGAGTACTAAATAGCAGAGGATATATCGGGAGCGAGACTCGTCAGAAGGTTGAAAAGGCAATGGAACAATTAGATTACCATCCAAATCAAATAGCTCGAGCACTATTAAAAAATCAATCTTATTTAATCGGCGTCATTGTACCAGATCTAAGTCATCCACTATTTTCAGAATTAATTAATTGGATTGAGGCGTACGCCAATGAAAGAAATTACAAAATTCTTGTTTGCAACTCTCTACAAGATTCAGATAAAGAAGCAAATTATATTAGTATGCTTAGACAAAACAGGGTTGATGGCATTATCATGTGCAGCCATTCTCTAGAAATTGAATCTTATTTGAAAGTATCTATGCCAATCGTTTCATTTGATCGAATTATTTCATCTTCCATTTCCTATGTTGCAGGTGATAATTACAAAGGTGGAGAAATTGCAACTAAACACTTAATTGAAAACGGATGCAAAAACCTGCTTCACATTTCAGGTCCCCTGAAATACGACTTGTTGCCAAATAGGAGAAGCGATGCTTTTCAATTGACATGCATGAAAAACAATATTCATTTCACTATTATCGAAGGCGCTCACATTAAAGCTGCATTCCAGGATAATTGGGATTTTATTGAACAGGTAATATCACCACAGTTAGGAAATTATGATGGTGTTTTTTGCAGTAACGATATCATGGCATATACCCTCTATGTATACGCCACAAGAAATGGAATAAAAGTACCTGAACAACTAAAAATAATAGGCTACGATTATCATAGTTTTACACGTCTAATGCAGCACCCGAAACTTACAACAGTTAAACAGCCTTTGGATCGCATTGGTAAAGCCCTTTGTTCTGCATTAATTGATCAGATTGAAAGCAAAAAAACAGATTTTGTCAACAACACTGTTGTTGATGTTGAATTGATTCACGGCGATACAACATAACTTACATGAGGTTGACAAAATGGGTCGGCCTTTTTTGGTTTAATCCTCTACTTCCCTTCTGAACCCATGTAATAACTCCCCTACCTCCTTCATATATTGAACTGTTCAAATAGTCAACAAAGGAGTGAAATCATCATCATGAATCAACAAACCCCTTCTTTTGTTAGTCACGTCGATCCGTATGTGTATCAAACTCTTCAAGGTATCACAGGTGCTTTCGTTGTTGTCCAAACAATCCGCGGATCAGTTTCCGGTAAGCTTAAAACGGTTATGCCTGACCATATTGTTGTCGAATCCGGAGGTTCTCCTTTCTATATTCGTACTCAACAAATTATCTGGGTTATCCCAAAAGGGTAAAGGAGGAGTACGATGTTTAAACGTGAAAACAAAATGCTGATTGCCCTGCCTGTCCCCGAACACGGAGATCCTAATGCAGCTGCTGCCGTACAGGAGCTGTTAGGTGGGAAATTCGGTGAAATGTCCACACTTAACAACTATATGTATCAATCTTTTAATTTCCGGAGAAAAGATAAGCTAAAACCATTTTATGACCTTGTAGCCAGTATTACAGCAGAAGAATTTGGTCATGTTGAACTTGTTTCCAACACGATCAATCTCTTATCAAAGGGTAACACCTTTTATACAGGAGACCCTGATGTCACTCCTTTACGAGAAGGAAAAGACAGCAGAAACACTCTTCACTTTATCGCTACAGCTCAAACCGCCTTAGCCGCTGATTCAATGGGGCGCCCATGGAATGGTGACTATGTTTTTAGTAGCGGAAACCTGGTACTTGACTTACTTCATAACTTCTTCCTTGAAGTAGGTGCAAGAACTCATAAAATGAGAGTCTATGAAATGACCGAGCATGAAACAGCCAGAGAAATGATTGGATACTTGCTAGTCCGCGGCGGTACACATGTTTTAGCCTATGCCAAGGCGCTGGAAATCGCAACCGGCGTAGATGTCAAAAAGATGGTCCCGATCCCTGATCTATCCAACCGAAAATTTGATCATGCCCGCAAGTTTGAGGATCAAGGACTGGGTAATATCCTTTATACATGGAATGATGTAGGGGATTATGCTGATATAAGACAAATTTGGAAAGGCACGAATCCTGAAAGCGGAGATCGACTCACTGTAAAAGAGGGAGCTCCAAAAGGGGCACCAATTCCGAACTTAGAAGAATTACCTGAGGAATTTGCACCTGGAATTGACCGGGATGATTATGAAAAAATCGCGAAGCGACTAATGGAAAATCTTTAGGTTGAGCTTTTATTTACTATTTTTCTATTTTATTTTCTATTATTTGAATTTATTTATTGTTCCATCTCATTTATTTTCGATTTTCCAGATTTATTCACTTTTCGGGAATTTCCGACAAAATTTGATGATCGAGTAGAGGGAAAATAATCTAATTATTTTCGCCCCTCTCACACCACCGTACGTACGGTTCCGTATACGGCGGTTCAATTTATATTACAGTGTGTACTTTTAGATAATGATCTAAAGCAGAGGGAAGACCCCTCTGCTTTAGTCTTTTGTTTGAGATTGCTCTTTGAACAACTTTCGATAAACCGATGTATCGATAACCTCTTCGACAGAAGGTTAATCCCTTCGCCTCTCCCTCAGGGATTCCTAATTGGATAAGCGATTTGATTCGTTTCTTCGATACCTTCCATTGCTTCCATATGATGAC
>NZ_JAEK01000044.1 GCF_000518865.1 Bacillus sp. J37
TAATAAATTGTTTTCTGCCTCTAGTTTTGCAAGTTTTTCTTCAACTGAAAGTTCTCTATGACGAAGTCTTCCTGAGTTCCCAGCCCTAGTATCACGAAGCCCCAATACTCCATCATTTTTGAAGGCTTTACGCCATCTTTTCGCTGAACTATGAACTCGTTCCATNCCTAAAATATCTATGTCAAATCCACAGTCCACAAAGACTTCTCTCGGAAATTTCCCNTGTTCACATTGATTGATTAGAATTTGTTTGAATTCCTCAGTATATGTAATTCCTTTACTACTAATTGTTTTTACATACTGATTCTTAGAAAGTATTTTAATTTCTTTTTCAGTAAATAACTTTTTACTCATAACTTGTTCTCCTATCCCCGTTTCATTCATTGTACACAAAAACCCTGTAGAGTAGGCTTTTTTTACGTGTCTACTCTACAGGGTACATTTTAGTTTTCTCCACAGGTTTTTTTAAATTGATTACTCTTTATTTTTACTGCTTAATTTAAGTGCTTCATTTTGTGCATATGAAGCAAATTCAGTATTAAAATCATTTTTCTTTTTCTTATTATTATTACGTTGTGCATTTGCATTACCTAATTTTGTACGTCCCATAAAATCATCCCTTTCACTTCATTCAGAAAAACATTTATAGTGTTTCACAGAGATGATTTTTTAAAACCGGATGGGATCTTGGTAATGTATAACAAAAATAACAAAGCTGTCATTACATATAATTATTCCCCATATTTTCTTTTCACAAATTCTTGTACCATTTCCTTTGTTACCTGTTTACGCGTTGGTACAATCCCTTCTGATGCCAACCTGTTCATTTCAGATGTTACATGATTAATTTGTTCAACTTCAAATGGCTTAGAATTTACACAGCGAAAAATAGCTTCTTCTATTAATGCTTCTCTTTTCGCTTCTAATTTTAAGAAAGATTGAATGTGTTGATGCTGATTATTACTGTGCTGACTTATTGCTTCATGTACGTTACTCATGTCGTTCCACCTCGTTTTTCCATTAACCTTTTAACGTGTTCTTTAGGGTTCCAGCAATTAAACGAATAAGTTGGCTTCGTTTCGTATTTTAAACGACTACAATAATAGATCATTTTTTTATCTTTTCGAATCGCCTTAAAATGTATACACGTTGCACAAACTTGATACGTTTTTAAATCCAACCTTTTTCCCCCTGCACATTAAATGAGTTTTATCAGTAAATTGTATCATAAAATTAATGATGTTGAAGATTATTCTCTTCTATTAATTGTACACTTTCTGAGATGGCAACTAACTCTGTTTTTAAGTGATCCGTGTCTTCATGACGGATATCCAACAAAGCAGAAAAGCCTTCCTCTGTTTGTTTCTTTACCTCTCGTATAAGAAGATGATGAGAAGATCCAATTGCTTCACTATAATAACTTAAAAATTTCTCAATGTATTCATTTAAGATACTTGAAATAGGGCTATCCATTCGTTTAGATAGGTCATCAGACATGATCTTTTTCTCATTGCGCTCAAAGAAAGATTTTGTATTCTTAAATAACTTCAAAGCCGGCTGTATAGTTGCCAGCATACTTGTTGAAAATTCAACAGCAATTGTTGGTGTTTGAATTTCGGGAAATTCAATTGTAGCAAGTGTAACATTTTTAGACTGTTTTTTTATGAGCTGTACAATTCGGCTGAACTCACCATCTAAGGTATTGTTAATAACTTTTTCTATTCTTAATGATGTAGCTTGCAGTTCTTGCATTAATTCAAATTCTACCGTTCTGACGAGCTCTTCTAAGCAAATTTTTAACGCTTGTTGAATGTCAGTATTTTGGTTAAATATGCTAGGGTGAAAGCTCTCCTTAAAAAAGTCATTAAATCGGAAAAATAGTCGCTGCTTCACGTAAAAAATCAGCTCTTCTATTTCTTTAGAAATAGATGTAACAATATGCTCAGGAGATATATTCGATATTTCATCGATGACGTTCATTTGCTCTTGCAGAAGGCTCTCTCTTCTCTCTTCTTTTTCCTTGCCACTCAACTCGGCAGCATGAATAAGAGATTGAATCCTTTGCTTGCAACGATTTAAATCTTCCTTTATTGATAAAAGAGTTGTATTCGTTAATTCTTCCTTTATAAATGTATTGAACTGTTTTTGAAATTCAATATAATCTTTTTCTCCATCTACTTGGCCTGCTAAAACATTTAAACTTGATACTCCAAATAGACGTACATTTCTTATCTCATGCTTTAAAAACTGCTCTTTAATATAAGACTTAACAACATTCACTTCTTCTTCATCTTTTGCTAAATCCACTGCATTGATAATGAAGAACATTTTATCAAGTGTAAAAGAATCCTTAACCCTTCCTAATTGTCTTAAAAATTCACGATCACCTTTTGAGAATGGGTGGTTGTAATAGGTGACATAAAGAATTGCATCTGCCTTTTTAATATATTGAAACGCTACATCTGTGTGTCTTTTATGCAAGGAATCTGCTCCTGGCGTATCCACCAATGTTATTCCTGCCCTTGTAATCGAGCAATCAAAATAAACAAGGACCTCTTCAACTAAACATGCCTTTTCTTCCTTAGCAACAAAGTCCTTAAATGAATTCGTATCCGATTGTACGGTAAGTCCTTCACTTGTTAAAGTTTGATAATCCACTATCGCTTTTTGATACTTTGCTATCTGTTCAGTTTCGTTTTTATTTTGGCCTTGATAGTTCTGAAGAAGTTCTGCCAGGCTCTCAATCGTAAAATTCTTATTATTCAATGAAGGGATACTAATCATTATTTCCTTCATTAACATCTCTTTTGATTTCAATTTCACTTCAACTAACCCATGTGCCTTTTCAGGTGTTGGCGGGGCTATTTTATTTATCGTCGCTGTCGTCGGATTAGGAGATGAAGGTAACAGTCTTTCTCCTATAAGTGCGTTAGCAAAAGATGATTTTCCTGCACTAAAGGCACCGAATAATGCAACAGTAAAGGTGCGGTTTTTAAAACTGTTAATCTTCCCTTCAAGTGACTCTGTAAATTGCTTAAACCCTTGGATATTGTCAAGACGTTTGACAGCCTGCTCTGCACTCTTTATAAACTCATCCCTCTTACTGTAACGAGTATTGTATTGAGGCTTTGATAATTGATCCTCTCTTGATTCTTCAGCAGCCAATACCTTTTCTTGTATTTGGATGTCTTTTGTTACTTTCTTATATGTCTGATGTTCATTTAACCATTTTTCTTCATTATGAGTTGAATCAAATATCCCTTTTTTTAGTTCCTGCAGTGAATGTCGATATTGCTCAAGTGTCTCGAACTTGAATAAAATCTCTTTATAGTGGCCAATTTTTTCATTTTCACTCTTTACCTTTACATTTATTTCATCGATTTGCTCTTGAATTTCTTTATTTATACCATTCATCATCTTTTTAAATAAGTCCATAACTTGATGCTTACTTTGCTTTTTGATTAATTCGCTAACATCGGAGGAATACGTTAAAATATACTGATTATTAAACGAAGCACCTGTTTTTATTGCATCAGATACTAGTTGCTCTGGAACGTTGATGGAAAACGATTGAGCTTCCTGAATAAGCTTTGGATCATGAATTTTATATGTTTGAATAAATTCTTTAAGTAATGTTATAAAGTGCCATGAAATTTGCGTTTCTGTATTTTTCAACAGACTGTCATATAATTCTATTTTTCTTTTTTCACGTTCTTGTTCGGTTTTAGACTTCGAAAAAAGCAAACCAACCTTAAAAGAAGGATCTGCAGCCTCTATAAATGCCGAAGCCTTACCCCTTGTTTCAAAGGGAATTAAGTTAGCACTTTTTAATATTGCTGATACTTTTTCTTCTGTATCTAAGACAAGCTGTTCCATCTTTTCTTCTTTCTGCTGAATCTGAGCAAGTAATCGATTCAAATTGTTTGTATATTCCTCTAATCTCTCACGAATCTCATCCTCGTTTTGCTCTGTAAGATCAAGCTGTTCCTCATATTTGTCAATATGTTCCGACACAACTTGTGTGATTGATTGAGAAATATTTTGGTCCAGAAATCTATTTTTATCCTGAATGACCACTCTGATTAACTCTTTCACTTTTTCTAAATCATTATAAGGATGTTGATCGTTTCTTAAGGTAGTAAAGAACACGTCTTGCGGATGTAGTCCTACTTCTGCAAATGATCCCTCAATGTTTTGTCTAAAGTCTTGGAAACGAATTTCTTTTTCTTCATGTTTATCAATTTGATTTACGATCAAGAAAATCATTTTATTTCGACTCTTCATTTCTTGGATAAATGAGATATTCTCTTCTGATTGAACATGATTGTAGTCGGTTACATAAAAAATAATATCAGCTAAATGAAGCATTGATTCTGTTGATAATTTATGTGCTGTATCTGTGGAATCAATCCCAGGTGAATCCATAATGACAACATCTTCTGCTAAGTTGTCATAAGGTTTCTTAATACGGATCCTCTCAATATCGTCCCCTTGTTTACAATATTCTTTGATTTGTTCTAATGAGTAGTCACCTGATAATTCAATGCTTTCTTTTGCTGCAGAATATAAAGTTACCTGCTCTATCCCTTTTTCCAACATAACAAGGTTAGCACTTGTAGGAATTGGACTTGTCGGTAAAATTTGCTCATCTAAAAGTTTATTTATCATGGATGACTTCCCTGCCGAAAAATGGCCGGCAAAAGCAATATACAATTTTTCTTGTTCAAGCTTATGAGCCATTTCGACTAATTTAATCGCATTTTCATGATCTTTTTCATGGATCATTTCATGAAGATTAATAATGGTTTGCATCAAATGTTTTGACTTTACTACAGTTGTCATGATTATCCCCTTCACTTATGGCACTTTCAATTTGATAACTACATTTTACAGAATTATATGCAAATTTGCTATTGTCGTTTTCGGAAAAAAAGAATAAGGCTCACAACAATTAGCTGTGAGCCTGGAAAATTACTATATAAATATCTAACATGATTATGCTTTTTGGGTATCAATATTTTTTAATATGTAGCCAATTAACAGACTATACGTAACAACGGTACAACCGACAAATAACATCGTCATATTCGCAGCAGACCTCCATATTTATGAGAATGATTTTCAACACAATCATATTTTATCATCAATGATAATCATTTTCAATGGAACTTTTGATATTTTTTGAAAAATCTTTCTTTGTCACCTTTTCGATGAAAATCTGGACTTAACCGGAAAGACTTCATGATAATTCGTATATGTTTGAAGAGCGGATTCTTCAGCAGGAATTCTTATCGTCATCATCACCACATTCATGATCGTAAACAAAATTGCTGTTATATAAGCATGAAATAATAAAGGTAGTAATAAAATTTCAACCGCCACAACAATATAATTCGGATGTTTTACAAATTTGTATGGTCCTCTTGAAACGACCACATCACCTGGAACAATCATAATTTTCGTGTTCCAATAATTTCCTAGAGATAATACTGCCCAATACCGCAAAAGCTGTGTCAAAAAAAGAATCGGAAACATAACAAACCATATGTCTGTTAAATCTCTTTGAAAAACTTGAACTTCTATAAAAAAAGAGATTAAAAAGAGGATATGTAATGACACGATATACGGATAATGGTCTTTTCCATGCTCAATACCGCCTCTATTCTTCATCCACTGTTCATTTTTCCTTGCAATAAACAGTTCTGTTATTCTTTGTACAATTAAAAAGAAAAAAACAATATAAAACATCCCTTATCATTCCTCCCATTGAACAAGTAACATTTCAGAGCTAAATCCAGGTCCGAGAGCGCCAATTAAACCGTACTCATTAGCTTTACCTAGTTCCCTTTGGAGATATAATTCTAAAACATACATAACCGTTACAGATGACATGTTTCCATGATTTATTAATACTTCTTTTGAAATATGTAATTGTTCTTCCGAAAAGCCAAGCCCCTCTTTATAAGCATCGATTACTTTTTTTCCTCCTGGATGGGCAAGAAAGTGGTTTATTTCCTCTAATTTCATTTTATTTTCTTCCAAGAAATCAATAACTTGCGGTCGAAGCCACTTCTTAATAATCGAAGGAATATCTCTTGAAAAAATAACATACAGACCATTATTTTTAACATCCCACCCCATTACATCCTCGGAATTGCGCATCAATGTTGATCTCGTATCAAGTATTTTCGGGACAGAATGTAATCTCGATTTTGATTTCCAATCAACATTATTTCCTGTCACACAAGTGCATGCAACACCATCTGCAAACAGAGAGGTACCGATTAAATTACTTTTGGACCTATCATCATGTTGAAAAGTTAAGCTGCATAATTCCACTGAAATAACAAGAACCGTCGAGTCTGGATAGGCTTTACAATATTCATAAGCACGAGATAAGCCTGAAGCCCCACCAGCACACCCTAGTCCCCAGATTGGAATACGCTTTGTCGTTTCTTTAAAAGGCAAGGCATTCATTATTTTCGCATCTATACTCGGAGTTGATAATCCAGTTGTACTTACAAAAAAGAGTGCATCAACCTCCTCATACGTGATATTGCTATGTAATAACGTTTTATTAGAAAGACAATTTTCCACTGCTTCAATCCCATGTTTCACAGCCGTTTTAATATATAGATCATTTTTCTCTTCAAACGATCGGGGCTTTTTGTACCATTCAACAGGCTGTGCAAATTGCCGTTTTTCTATTTCACCATTTTTAAAAACGGGTAAAAGGCGATCAAAATCCTTAAATGAATCCTCGAATATTTCTTTTGCAAATTCTACTGTTGAATCTTGAGTCAATTCATATTGAGGAATAGATTTTCCTACCGATAAGATATAGGCCAAAGTCACTTCACCTCATTTTTCTCCAAACCATCATTAAAATGTATTATCTTTACTTTTTCCAAATAAGCTAAATTTATCCAAAAATAAAAACCTCGCCGATTGGCGAGGTTAGTTGATTTTATACTTCATGCTTTAAAATGACTTGTTTTAATCGAGCCCTTTCCAATCAAAAGTGGGAGGAACTTTCATTTGGAGAGACATGTAAATTCATTACCCTATCAACTAAACGCTGACAATGTGGCAATGTAAGCCCTACTACATGGCCTATTGTGAGACAAAAAATAATCGTACCTATAAAAACAGGTCCCCCTAATAGCCAACCGAATGTGAGAACAACAATTTCCATAAGAAATCGAATCCATTGTATTTTCATTCTTGTCATTTTCACTAATGCAATCATAAGACTATCTCGTGGCCCAATTCCACAATCAGCTGCTATGTAAAGCCCCATCCCATACCCAATCACACCTATACCCATTATTAACATAATAATTTGAGATACTAAAGAATCAGGTGTTTGTAAAAATGGAATTAGTAAATACATATCAATAAAAATTCCGACAAGCAACATATTTAAAAAGGCACCAATTTGCGGCAAGGACTTAGTCAGCAAAGATGCTGAACCCAACACAAAAAAACCCATTATTATTGACCATGTTCCAATTGTTAAACCAAAATGTTCATTTAATCCAATATGTAGGACATCCCAAGGGGCACTTCCTAAATCGGCTTTAATCAAAAGAACTATTCCAAATGACATGACGGATAGTCCGATCATAAAAAAAATCCATTGCAATGGATGTCTCTTTTTCACACTCCAAATACTCATTAAAAAACCTTCTTTCCAGAATCAGCACATTGTTTTTTTGTTTGCTAGTGTCTCATTCCATTCTAACGGTAAATGAAACATAAATAAATTTGATTTTTTTAACATATATAAGGAAAATTCACGGAATTAAGAAGAGAGCATTGTTTTAAAGTGCAAATGTAGCCAATTACCATCAAGATGTGTTGATATCACTTATCGTTCGTTCCTAATAACGTAAAAAAACGCCTCACTCCATTACTATCAAGGATTTAAGACGTTTTAACTACTCAAATTTAGTTGAGTTAATTGATATTTCACACGAAGTTTTTTCTTTAATGTAATAGATAATTTCCTCCTTCTCTCCTCTTTTCCAAGTTCAAATGGGTAATCTTTTTACTTAATTCCTTTATTGTAGATCAGTAATTCACTAAAAATTCAAATATATAAAGAAGGTCACCTTAATGCCTATTCCCCTAAGTTTATTATCTGTTTAGAGGGCTTCATTTCATTTTCCAAAACTGCTAAACGAATAAGTTTCAACTTTATTTCCTTGCTAAGTAAAAGCCATTCAGGTTTATTAATTCTCATTTAAAGTCCTCCTATCGATAATTGTTTGGTAAAAAAGTGATTTTACACTATTATCTGAAGTAACTAATGGTAATTTTCTGTTATTTCTGTTTTTCCCGTTTATTTGTATTCTTAACATATATTTTGTTGTCAATTTATTTGCTTTTTCTACATGTTTTTTGCATTTATTCTAGCAAAAAGGAATTAAGTGCCATTCATAGACAGAAACAATAGTCTTGGAATCAAAATTTACCATCATTATAAGTTACTATTCTAATTTTCATTTTTCTTATCAATGGCTTCATTTATTTTTTTATTTCCTTCGTCCACATATTCACGATATTCCTTATTAATTAAATTCTTCTTAGATTTACGAAAAAAAAGTGAATCATAGGTTATTTTTTTATATATAGTTAAAATTAGGGTTCAGAAAAGAAAGAAAAGTTTTTCAAAGATAAAAATCTTCGTAAATGTTGGTGAAACAACAACATTTACGAAGATTTCATCGTTTCTTCAAAAGAAGGAGTCTAAAGACCCGTTACATCTTAATTTACTTATTACAAGGCAAAAATAACTGATCAATGGTTTAATACCACATTAATACGTTTGTCAAAACGTTACTAAATCATCATTATAATATTACTTTTTTAAGCGAAGTTTATAAAAGTCTTGATCCATGGAGTTAACATTTTCCTTCAAACTCTCTACCTGATCATAAACAGAAACCACTCTTCCCTTATAGTCATCCAGCTCTCCATTTGCCATATAGTATGCGAATTGTGGTGCTTGAAATGGGGAGACATCTATTTTCTGTTTAAATAAATCCTCTATATCACTTAAATAACGTTGACCAACTTCTGTGTCTCTTTGATAACGTGTCATGTCTGTATCATTTAAGCCAGGATCTAAAGCAAATACTTTAATAGGTGTATCTTCTAGCTCCTCAGATAAATTTTCTGTTAATCTGGCAACAGCTGTTTTGGATGTTCCATATCCGTTGCCATATTTAAATGCTCCTACAGTACCACCTCCGACTATATTTATCATACTACCAAAACCTTGGCTAATCATGACCGGCACAATAGCTTGAACACAATGAAAAGTACCAAATAAATTCGTGGTGACATCATTTATCCAATCCGAACTTTTCACCTCCCAAGTAGGACCTATTGCTTTGAATGCACCGGCATTATTAATCCAAACGTCAATCTTACCATATTGTTTCATGACAGAATCGACTACATTTTTAATTTCTTTAGGTTGTGTTACATCCATTGATACCATTGAATGTTCAGAAGAATATGTATCTAGTTCCGCTTTTACTTCTTTTAACCTTTCAGAATCTCTTCCTGTTCCAATGACTATATATCCTTTTTCAGCAAAAAGCAGAGCTGTATTTCGACCAATTCCTCTTGTTGCACCTGTTATCACAACAACTTTTTTATGTTCCATTTTGTTATCCTCCTTTAAGAAAATGCTATATGTATAAGTCCCATATTTTATTCATATCCTATCATTTTGAAATTTGTCCTAAAGTAAACTGACAGGATATACACTAAAAGTATCCGTTTTCATTTGATTCATAACAACTACTGGAAAATTATTGCAATAGTTAAAACTTATTTAGTTGCTATACTATTCTAAAGTAATAATTATATTGATAGTTTCTATTCACTTTTACTAATATACTTATTGTTAGCGAAAAAGCACACCCAATTTTGGATGTGCCAGTTTTTCAAAGACATAATGATGATGAAACTAACTATTCTTTAAAGCTACATTTCTGCTTTTTTAACAACCTTATTATCTTTCATATACTTAAAGTAAGCAAAATCAACATGACCACCAATTTGTGTTTTTGCATAATTAAATAAACCAATACGATAGCCCATGAAATGATCTAAAGTATATTTCATTTCTAATACCTCCCCAACTTCAAACCAGTCCTCCCCATCAGTCGAGTAATAGAACTTTGCTAAGTCACAGCTATCTTCAAAATTGAAATCTATCTTTACATATATAAGGTTCTCTTGAAATGGTATTTTTTCCACTGTTATTTCGTGACCATCGCCACGATTTTTCGTCATAGTTATGTATCGGTCACCCTCCTTTTCCAGTTGAATACCAATAGTCCCAAAGCTATTTTGCAAAGCAATTAATCCTGCATGATCCCCTGGCTTCATCTGCGTGATATCCATTAAGGTAATTCCCGTACAGGTTGGTCCTTCTGTTCTTTGTGTTAACGTATTACGAGCATATAATACACTTTTTGTTAAATATCCAGTTTCCAAACGCAAAAAACCTGGCCTTTTCACAAAAGACCAAAGACTATTGTCCGGATTGTGATTCCATTGCCAATTAAGCTCTAGTATATTTTCTGTATAATCAAATTCATCGCTGATAACCAATGGTTGATGGAATGAATTTGGTAAGTTCAGTTCTAATTGTTTTGGTGCCCTGTCCTCAATTCCAATAATTGGCCAACCATTTGTCCAGTTAACAGGCAATACATAAGGAATTCTACCAACGGCATCATGGTCTTGAAACAACATGGCATACCATTCATTTTCTCGAGTATCGAAAATAGCACCTTGAGCAATCCCTTTATTATGATAACCCATATCATCATCAAAGATCACTTTGCGCTCATACTCTCCTAAAAGTTCATTAGAACGATAACATATCTGTCTTCTCCGTTTGTTCCCAACCTTCGGCCATTCAATAAATAGTAAATAGTAGTGTCCATTTATCTTATATGCATGGCACCCTTCACATCTTAATCCAATTCCCTCCTTTTCAGTTTCCAAAAGTAATTTATTAACTCCACCTCTCTTTACTGCTGCAGCATCCTCTGTTAATTCTGTAATATAAATATCACCGCACCCATAGATAACAAACACCCTATTGTCATCAAATAGCAAAGCAGGATCATGATAGATCCCGTCAAGTGTAGAGCGCTTCCATTCTCCACCTTCAATGTTCGCTGTTTGATATATATAAAAGCGATTCATATCATTACTTGAAAAACAAACATAAAATAGTCCATTATGATAGCGCAAACTAGCAGCCCATGATCCTTGACCATAAATTCCCTTTCCGTTTAACAAGTTATGACTTTCATTGTCTTCTAATGTCTCAAAAACATATCCAACAATCTCCCAATCCACTAAATTTTCAGACTTCATGATAGGACAGCCAGGCATGGTATGCATACTTGTACTGATCATATAGTATGTTTCTTCAACTCTTATAACATCTACGTCAGGAACATCTGACCAAAAAATAGGGTTTGTTAAAATAGATTGACTCATTATATCTTCTCCTTTTTCATTTAAGTAACAAATAAATAGTCATTCTAACTTTATATTTCTAAGATTTAATTTTTTCAACAACTTAATAAAATCTTATTCTGTATTTATATTTAAACTCCTTTAAAATTTATAAACTTATTACCTTACCCTTTCCGCAATAGTGTAATAAATTGAGTAAATATTATATAGTAAGCAAAGTTTTTGTAGGTATCTAAAGAAATTCCAACACAATAAATATTTTCCGCATTTCACCAAAAAGATAGGAGATCATAGTTTCATAAGGGAACAACCTGGAATTTTCAATTCTTATATTTAGACAAAACATATTATCATTTAATTAACTTACCTGTTATGAGATTAATAGACGACTATAAATTTCTACTCTAAAAACTTATTAGGTAAAAGAAAGTGTTATTTGTCTACTTCACAGAGGAATCATGTCATTTATATTCTTTTTTAAATGTATAAATCCATTCATATTCACACAGCAAATTATTAACCATTTCTCTAGACGTGTTAATAACACTTTTCGTTCACGACAAAATAAAAAACGCCTCAACTCCAGTACTATCAAGGATTTAAGACGTTTTACTACTCTGATTTAGTTGTGTTAATAGATATTATACACGAAGTTAAGACTTTAAGAATAATAGGGAGTTTCCTCCCTCATTATTATATCTAACTTGAATAGCGTTTAACTTAGCTAAGTTAGATATAATGCAAAATTAGATCTTCAACATTGTCGAGTAGAGTGGAGCCTTTCTACCTTATGGTAAATTGTACTCCACCCCCTCACAGAACCGTGCTTGCACTATTAATGCACACGGCTCTCCTCCTAGTTATCATTCACAGAACATAGCTGATCCCTTTTCTTAATTCATATATATATTCACTTTTATTTTAGGGATGGTAGTGGGTACTTATTGAGAAATAGTTGTAGCTTGTCCCACGTGAAAGATTTTCTCTGGCTTCTTCTATTGAGCCATTTGAACAATAAGTACACGAAATAGGTTAAAGGATTGCTGTAAAGCAAGTGATATTCATCTTTCCCGTGAAGAATGGTATGGTATCTATCGTTCAGCAGGTAATGTTCTGCCTTAATCATCTACCTATTTGACCTTTACATATGAATACCTAAACAAAACTAAGCACCCTGAATTCTTCACTATGAGGGTGCTTTGTTTTACAAACTCATCATCTCTTCCTTACCTTTTCAAAAATCATTTATTTTTGGTAAATAAACCTTTCACCTGGAACCATCATATGAAATTTCTGATTATGATAGTAATGAAATAAGTAATCCACAAAATAGGCAGGATTTTCTCGGTTATTCGGGAACATATCATAATGAATCGGTACATTGAGGTCGATCCCAACCATAGCGGAAAAGTCCGCTGCTTCTCTGGAACTCATGTTTCCGATTATTCCCCTTGATGTGCGGAAATAGTCTGACCCATTTATTGGTAAGAATGCAACATGAGGTTTTATATTTTTTACTTTTTCAATCAGTTCAGTTGTAACGATTGTATCCCCGCTGTGATAGATTCGAATTCCATTAACTTCTATTAAATAACCTAAAAAAAAACATGATTTTTTAAAGAATCAGTTTCATAATTTGTATGCGCCGCAGCAATGGGTGTGATCTTAAATCCTTTCAACATGAACGAATCCCCATCTTTGATTGGATGTATCGATTTAGCTTCCAGTTGATCTTGTACTAACAAGACTAGCGGTGCCGGGATTCCAAAGCTAGATTCAGAGACTCTAGCAATCTCTTATAAACTGGGAACATCTAAATGATCGTCGTGGCCGTGTGTAACTAAAACCCCGTCTAACTCTTGGAGCATTGCCGGGTCTAACCGGTGGAAACGCTCTCTTAAATTCAGTATCTGGTTTTTTTCTTCAATACTACAGGTTAAATAAGGATCAATACAAAGCAATCAAATCCTCTTCTTTTCCTTTTATGAGAATTCCCGCTTGCCCTAAATTCCAAAAAGCAATAGACTCTCCATAAATTTTTGTCTGCCTTATCTCATAAGCTAATTCTTCACCACTTTTATAAAGCGCCATCATAAGTTCCACCTTTTTCACTAATTTAGGTTCTAAATATATATAGCTATTCATAATTATTACTTTAAGCTCTTTTCTCTAAATCAAAATTTTTCGGCATGGCGTCCCATATATCCTGTTGGTTTCTTATAAAAGCTAAAATCTCATTTTCAATTGTGTTAATTGATATTTCACACAGAAATTGAATGATTCTTTGAAGAACCATATTTATCAGCTATTTCTTCCTTGTTCGGAATACTTATGGATTCTTTGAAGGTGTATTCCTTGGAAACGTTTCCAAAACTATATGAAAAGGATTAATGAAATCTCCAACAAATATGAAGTTAGCAAAGCAGGTAAGGTTCTGCCTAAAATAAGATCTATTAAGTCTTTACATAAGATAATTAGGCAATTTGATCTTATAAGAAACTTGAATCTTTTTATAAGTATAAAAAAAGCCTTTCCCTTGAAATGGGGAAAAGCAACGTTTTAAAGGAGTTGTTGTTGTGCTATTTCATTATATATCATTCACAAGAAGTACTCACCTCTGAAAATTCTGGAAATATCTTTTCTAATTCGTAAAAACTATTTTTACTTATTTAAAAAATAGGCCATGAAGATTTCATCATCATACATTCCATCTATTTTCACTTGTTCTTTCTGGACACCTTCTTGTATAAAGCCATAACGTTTATACAATTTATGGGCCAACCCATTTGATGCAAATACTGTTAAACATAACTTATGTAAATTGTGTTTCTCACACCATTTAAGCGTGTATTTCATTATTTCGGATCCTATCCCTTTTCCTTGTGCGGAGTGAACTAACCATGTTCTAAATAACCCTGTGTGCCGTTTCATTTCAAGTTCTCCTCTAATTACACGTGCAATACCTACAATTTCATTATTAATGAGTGCAGTCATGTACATATTATCTAGTTCGATCATATTTTCAATGAAGATCTGCTCTTCTTCAACACTACGTGGAGATTCTTTTTGAATATAAGCTCCAGATTTAATAATTTGTGCAACGGCATGAATGATTTGTTCTGCGTCCTCAATTTGAACAGGTCTAAGCAGTACCTTTTCTCCGTTTTTGGCCGTGAATTCCTTCATCATATCCACGTTAATATACACTCCTTTAATAACAGATCTTCAAACAGAGGCTGAAATGTTTATCAGCCTCAAATTTTCTATCTATGCAACTCGAATCGCCTTGCCAAAAGGAACCTTTGGAAGAAATTCATCAGGCACTAACCAAAATACTTCATTATTTACTTTTAACTCTTCATAAAAATAACCAGTTACATCTGTAATATAGAATAAGGTATCAATTTTTTCTTGATCAGCCCATTCCAACACTTCGGTATAAGATGACTTTCCATGTGTGTAATACGAAATTTGATCTTCTTTTATTGAGGTAATTTTTCTAATTTTAAAGTCCGCTTGCACTAAAAGTGATTGAGGGGCAACCTCACCGAACAGCTTTATTATATTCTGAATGAGTAAAATGTTAGCTTGATTGGTTGATGTATCAACTGCAAGTGCAATTTTCTTTCCGTTTCTTTCTTGCAATTTTGATAAAAGGAGCTTTTGCCATTTCATCCTGTTGATCTCCCCCTCACATTTTTTGTGAAGCACATCTATTTTTACTCAAATGGAATGATCCTATGCCATCGATTGAGCTGTTTTCATTAATGTAAATAATAACCACTTTTAGAAACTAACTTATGTATTATTCCCGCTCCAATCTTCATATAGTCCACTACCGTTACAACCTGGACAATCAAAAATAGCATCATATGTTGGTAAATATACACTTGAAAAAGACGATGTAAATCCTCTTCCTCTGCAATCTGGACATCTTCCTAAAGACTCCATATCAGCTCGTACTTTTTCTACTCTTGTTTGCTTCCAATCTGAGATACCACGAAGAAAATCCAATTTATCACCTCTTATATCCTTATTATTCCTTAATATCAGACTAATGCTTTTATTTTAAACATGTTGTTACGTAATTTTTTTCATTTTAATATCTGTTACAAAATTTTAATCGGAAAAGCAGTGAAATTTAGTTAAAAATTTTGTAAAATAAAAGAATATTAATATGTCCTTATCTGGACAAGTCTTATATGAAGAATAAATTTGCATAATTAATTTAAAAGGAGATAAACGGTGGCCGAATTAGCATTTAAAGAATACAACTTTAAAAAAGGAAGTAAAACAACTATATACCTGTATCAGAATAGTATTGAAATCATTCAAAACAGATTTCTTGGAAAATTTAATAAAGGGATACTATTCCAGTATAAGAATGTTTCACAGGTTTCTCTAAAGGAACCAGGCTTTGCGTCAAATGGACATCTCATAATAGATTGTGGAACCACTGATAGTAAAAAAGAAAAAAACGTGTATACTATTGAGTTTTCAAAACAAGAAAAAGATCTCGCTCTTGAATTAAAAGAAATGATTGAAAGCAAAGTTGACGAGATTAAAAATCAAAGGGTCGATTCTGCTGTTGACAATTTTGAAAAATTAAAGAAAATAAAAGAGCTTTATGATTTAGAGATTCTTTCAGCAGAAGAATATGAAGATCAAAAGGAAAGACTATTAGAAAAGTAATGGAAAAAACTAAAAAAGGACAGTTCCTACCGAAACCTGGAACGACAAATCTAATGTCATTTCTTAGAGGTTTCGAAAGGTTCTGACCTTATTGCTATTGTTTATGTTTTTCCCATTCTGAATATTTTCCTGTTCCATTACATTTATAACATTCTATATTGCTACCGGCATAATGAATAGGTACAATGACAACTCCATATCCACGACAATCAGGGCATTTACCAAGCTTCATCATTTTCTCTTGATGAACTTTTTTCCTTTTTTCAAACCAATTCATAAGTTTTGTTTTCATGCCATTCACCTGACCTCGACATCATTGTTTCTATAATGTATTCAAGAATTAAGGACAAGGTGAATAATATTTACAAATTTTATTTTAAAAACTGTATGCACGCTTTTATTGCTTCTTCCTCATCTTCTCCACTAGTCAGAATCGTTATATCATCTTCCACTCTTAATGTAGCTAATAATCCCATCAGGCTTTTTGCATCGATTTTATAATTTGGCCCAATCATAAAAATATCTGATTCAAACCTATTGGCAAGGTTTGACAATTGTATAAACATATCTACTGTAAGCGGTTTTGAAATTCTCAGCTCTTTTACTCTCATGCTCTACTCCCTACAATTACTTTTATAAAAATTCTATTTCCATCTTGTTTCCTTCATGACAAATTTTTATAAGAACAAAAGCGTAAGCGCCTTGATCATCCTAGAGCAAATAAGCCACAAATGAATAGAAGACGTTTTTTGTCTTCTATTCATTTGTGGCTAGGGGCTGGCAATCTAAGAACGCTGCATCCTGCCGCAATGATTGCTAGCACGTTCTGTAATTCAGAGCTGGATGACGTGCGCTTAACCAGAGTAAAAGAACTTTTTATTTCCTTACCAAAAAGAAATCGTTCAAAACTGTGATCTAATTCAATTCTTCTTTATGCTCTGTAACAACAAGTCTATTTTGTTCATCGGTATGAATGATAAGCTCTTTTTTCTCTAAATACTCCTCATGATTAAACACAAGTTTAATACCATTTCTCATCACAACGTGATCAAACAGAACCCAGCCGCATAACTGTGACACATTCTCAACTGTTGTTTGAATACGCTGTTTTTCACTTTCACTTATTTCATTTTGATATTGTTTCAGGTCAACTTCTTCAGTTACTTCTAATAAATAATTTGAATCTGCTTTTAATTGTTTCTTTATTTGATATTCGCTAAATGATTTAATTTTATCATCATCCTTCATAACTAAACTCCTCCTTTTCTTTTTTCACCAGTATTGCACAAACACATTGATTTTCTACATTACATAGTGACTTAAAGGAAAAATGCTTCCCCTACTATTCATATGCTAAGAATGAATATAGAGAAAGCACATTTAATTGTGAAGCTTGACTTTGAATAACAGGTTTGTTTTCTTTTTTTGTTTTGAAGTAGATGGAATGATAATTAAGATAATCGCAGTTACACTACCTGCCACAATTCCACTGTTTGTTAGAATTTTCACTGCTTCAGGAAGCCATGCAAGCATCTCAGGTACAATTGTTACACCTAAACATAATCCTACAAAACATTCAACAATTAACAAGTTTTTATGGGGGGAAGGTGGTGTCCTTTCGCCTTCCTCATGAAACACCTCTAGCCGTGTTGGACTTTTTAACCGACTTAAAAGAAGAACATCAACGAAAATTTAGCAGTGAAATTGCCGATCGATTTATTGCAACTATGCAGGAAGAAATTGCAGGGAAACCAAAAAAAAGTTTGATAAAAGCCTCAATATCCCAATACCTGAAGACCTCACAGCTGAAGAAATTAAATATTTACAAAATCACCGTACAAAGGCCATTATTGGTCAATTGATTGTGCAGCTACTCAAAGACCCAACAGCAGAAATTAAAATAAATTCCTCTGAAGAGGAAAAAACAACTAATAAAGAAGAACAAAAAAAGAGTTTTGTAAGCGACAAGAAGCTTCAATCCTTTGCTCAACAAAATTTTTTAGACTTTGACGATGATGACGACTAAGGAGGAAATGATGATGTCCGAAAAAAACTTGATAAGTTAGTGGGAATGGCTGCAGAACTGCAAGATAAATTGGAACGATTTGAAAAGGAGTATGACCAAATGATAGACTCAACTGATCGTTACTCCCTATCAGCAGATGAAGTTTACCAGTATAACACGCTTTATCTAGTGAATGACAAACTATCAGATGCGTTTCGTTCCATTAAAGCAATGAAGGCTCCCGTTCGTCGCGAGGGATTTTTGACTAAAAATTCCGGAAATCGTTACGAAGTCGATGGCTGGGAACTTTCAAGTGGATCTCCAGTTGAGATTTGGGAAGATGACGAAGAATTAAAAGAAGGCGGTTTCTATACGGCAACAAGAATTGAACACAATGGGACCGATTACTATGTGGTGGCTCTTGGTCGAGATATTAGCATTAATGGCCTAAAAGCTAGAATTAAAACATTGTAAATACACGTGTGGAATTTAAATGATCGTGCGTAAAAGAAGCTCTAACTTTAAGAGCTTCTTTTTTTAACGCCCAAACAGCCGATCCATCATGCTCTTCTTTTTCTTTGACTCTTCATTTTCAGATGTTGCTTGTTTTTGAATAAAGTCATTTACAATATCGACTTTTTCTTTCATTACTTCATAATCTCGTCTCATTCTTTGCATTTCTTGATGGATCTCTTCGCTGGTCACTGCAATTTGTTGTAAAGCATGTAGAATGGCCTGACCTTGTTCTTTGTTCATCAGCCCTTCAACTTGCGTTTGAATATTTCTAATTTGGTCTGCTACAATTGATATTTCGTGTCGTTCCTGTTTGTCTTCATCGCTTGTTCCATAAGGGATTATTGCCGCTACGTTTTGTGTCGCCCTACGATAATGTGATGCCACTATAGCAGCAGCAGCTTCCGGCCCTATCTTCTTTTCTTTCTTCAATTTTAACATTTGAGATATGGCTAGCTGATCTTGTTGAGTATATACTCTGTGATCTAGGTCATTTCGAAGTAATACATATCCTTCTTTCTCAAGCAATGTAACATACTTTCTTACTGTACTTTCAGGCATTTTTAAGTTTTCTGCAATGGCACTCGTTTTAATCTCTACATGCATATCTATAACATCATCTGGGATGTCAAAACCCATTTTCGTATCGTCCATAGCATTCACCTCTCGCCAATCTAGTGGCATTACAACGCCACTATTTCTATACTATTAATATAGCAAACCTTTGCTAGAAAGCGAACAATAATAATTTAATATCCTTAGATGACCCCTAATTTCATACCTCCGTAACGAAAAGAGATCTAGGACAGTGTCTCAGTGTCCTAGATCTATAAGTATATTTAGTTGGTTAGATATAATACTATTGGCTAAGAACCAAAATAGAATTAGCTAATCTTTTTTCACCACCAAGCATCGTAGTATAATACCTTTGTTCAATTCCGAAAAGCAAATTCTTAAGATCAATTTCAGATGTAATATTAAAATTAGAATTGGCTTCATCATATTGTAAATCTTCACAATAATCCTTTATATAACCAAAAATACTTTGACGATCAGTAACTGAGAATGTGTTCAGCGTGTCAATTGCCATAGCTATACGTTTTCTATTAGCTGTTTTTACTTTGCTAGCATCAAATTCATTCTCAAGTTGAATGAAATCATTCTGTAAAAAAGTTTCGGTTTCTAATTGAGTGGCTTCTTTATAAAGCGTATCTATTCCTCTAAATATGCTTGAGATAGTAGTCAATTTCTTAAAGAATAAAACATCTTCATTCTTTTTATATATAGCATCCGGTACATTATTAATTACCACTATTGGTTCGTTTTCAATAAGTACTGGAGTGTTCGATAGCGAAAAGTATTTTTTTCTAATTATTTGACTGTCCGATAGCTTCTGAAAACAATAAACGTCAGTTTGATACGAACATAAATAATCAATATTATTATAATTAACTGTTGATATTTGATTATAATCTGTCGAAATAAATCTACTGGTTAAGAAATCAATACAATAGTCTTTTGCTGAGAAGTTATCTATTGCAAACCACTCATCGTCTTCAAGTTTATAAGTCGCTTCATATGTTATTCGATTGACCAAATCATCAGGAAGAAGAAAAATCTCTGCATCAGAAATTACTTTGAAGTATTGGCCATTCCTACCTTTAGTTTTAGCTATCAAATGGTTCACATTACACCTCTTTTTCTATGAATGTAAAATCATTAATTCGTTTTAACTTTGGAAAACTTATACTACGTGGATCTTTAAGTGTACGTCTAGTAATTAAAAAAATTTTTATGTTTGTATCAGTTGTAAGATAGTAAAAATGATAACCAAAAACTAAGTAAAGAGGATTAAAATAAAGGGTTTGGGAAAGAAAGGTGAAAACAAATAAGATTATAAAAATAAAAAGTAACGTGTCGAAATATGGAACACTTAAGGCTACAAAAAAGTATCCCAAATAGCTTGGTAAGAATGCGTTATTTGCCTGTTCAACCTCTCTAATGACAGGTTGTTTATTATTATCCACCTCAATACTGTCATTATCTAGATATTTAGCAATGTATAGGCTGAAAAGTGTTAAAAAAAGAGGTATTACAAAGTAAACTGTATATGAAATAAAATCGGGTAAAATAGAAAAAAATGGATGAAGGTTACCTAACACAAAACGTTCTTTGACTAGATACACAACAATAATTAGAGACGTCGCATTAAAGGTAAGAAAAAGCCTAAATAAAAAATTCAATAGAATCCCTCATCTCTTCATAAAAGCCTTGAAGATGTTTTAAGTTTTTTAACTGCTTGTCTTCCGTAGTCCTTACACCCCAACTCAAGCCCTCCCACATATTTTAATAGCAATTTATAATCCTATATCTTACCATATGCTTGTTCCAAAATCTCGAATAAGAGTTTTTTCCACAATGACCACACCGAAGCATTACGAACAACATTTTGCCATTGTCCGACTGGATAATGGTTTGCTATAACTAAACACTAAGTATTGAGAAAAACCCAGCCCACATTCGGACTGGATTTACATGGTGGAAGCCAGGGGATTTCTTTTTTCTACCTCTTGCGATTAGTTATTCATTTATACTTATCCATCCAGTTATGAATAACATCCTTTACGTTGACCGTACTTTCTTTAATGTCTTCAAAAATCATCGCAAGCAAGGTAAACCAGGAAATTTCTTCGTTATATGGGTTGTTCTTGTTAATGTATTTCAGCACCTGTTTTAACTCTTTCATCCTGGTTTCATCGATATGGTGATGCAGATAAGTCTTTACATAAGCATTCAATAAATTCGTGTTTCGGATGCTGGCATCTAGCAATAGGGCAGTTGCTTTGGATGGAGTTACATCTAAAGCACAAGACAGTGAATAGATGTTTTCATAAGAAGCTTGTGAAAATCGTATGGTAATTCGCTCGTTTTTTCCTGATTGAACTTTCTTTTGTAAGGATTCTCTTCCCCAATCACCCATATAGACAGTATTTAAAAACTGCAAGTCCCTCCGGAAGTACGTAGAAAGATAATCCATCACCTTTCTTGATTGCAAACCTTTCTCACATAAAACTTCCGCTACATCTTTTACAGGTGTATTCGTGATGTAGGACAGGCGATAAATGCAATCTTTGAGATTGCTAGAAATTGTCGGTTTAACGTCTCGTTTTTTATCTGAACGGACCTTCCTTGTTTTCGTATCCACTGCCTCTTCCCCCTCAATTGCTGGACTTTTTTACTGAGCTTTTGTTTAGGACAGTGTCCCTTTGTCCTAGATCTATTCCTGAGTATATGGGGGATGGGGGAGAGTTATGTTTAAAAGTTTCTCAACTTGTCCATACTTTTTATAAGAATACTAGGGAAGGGGAAAAATGCATGAAAATGACGAAAGATGCAGCAAAAGACCTGGCTAAAAGAGGTATCGAGGTTAGTAAAAAATACAGCATTCCATTGAAACCCAAAAAGAAAAAAAAGGCATGATTGCCCTATCATATTTTCCTTTATGATCTTTGGATTACTCCAAAGATTTTTGTTTTAAATTTTTCCTTTACTCCCATTACTCCACTAATTACTCTCTCAGTAAAAACCTCTAAAATATAATGGGGTGGTTTTTATGTATATATCTCCTATGTTACTTCATAAATCAGACGAACCTTTCTCTGATTCTAAGTTCTTAACGGAACTAAAATTGGACGGAATTAGACTAACTCTTTCCAAATTTAATGGGAAAGTGAAATTATATACTCGTCACACCAACGATGTGACAGCGAAATTTAAAGAGCTTCACAACATAGACATACCAGATGGGACTATTCTTGATGGAGAAATTATCGTTTCAGATAAAGAGGGGAAACCGGATTTTGAAGCCATGATGGAAAGATTCCATTCTTCTAAGTCTGCTCATAAAATTGAGTATTGTGTATTCGATCTCTTATACTATGAACATCAAAACCTAATGAATAAGCCTTTAGTTGAAAGAAAAAGCCTGTTAGAGAAACTCCTACCAGTAGGCAATAACATTGCTTTCGTACAGCATATTGAAGGTTCTGGAATGGAATACTTCAACTTGGTTAAAGAAAGGGATCTGGAAGGAATCGTTTTAAAGAGATCCGATTCAACATACAATCCCGGCACACGTTCGAGGCTATGGAATAAGGTCATTAATTATCAATATGAAAATGTTTCTATAACCGGATTGCGGAAAAAGGAATTCGGATTGCTCTTATCCTTCAATGACGGCTCTCCTGCCGGCCTTTTAGAATTTATAAAACCAGCTGACAAAAAGGTCTTTTATTCTGAATACAGAAAACACGTTTCTAAAGAAACGGAAGACTATGTCTATCTGAATCCCCATTTCAAAGGGTTGGTAAAATATCGGAATTTGACTAAAAAAGGCTTTTTAAGAATCCCGTCCCTTGAAAAATGGGCCTCATCATAACACCCTTACTATTTAAGGGTGTTTTTATTAATGACTGCCTATACTCCGATGGGATAGTGTAAGTGAATTAGGAACTAAAAATTAGTTCTCAATCGGCTTTGGTTTCTGGATCACCATATCTTTTTTCGCGGACTCTTCCATTCTTGCTGCAAGAGTTTGAAGATAAGAGTCTGTCAGTTTAGCAGGGTAGTATCCGATCCGTTCTCGTAGTAGGTTTTCAAGAACAAAACACCTCCGAGTGGCATTTTCATATTCACTGAAGGTGTATTGTTCAGCTTCAGTAAACTCTTTTGCTCCTTCCTTCATCGCTCGAATAAAGATGTACCGCTGCTTATAAATTTCCGCTCGTTCCTTTCTAGCAAACTTTAAAAGGAACAGCAGCTCAACCGTTGAAAAACACATAAGCTCCGGCGTGCTTTTGTTCAAATCAGAAAGAGAAGGCTGCGAAGCAGGTAGATAGTTTTTTCTCTTTCCGTTCTCCTGAACATCCTTGTGTTTCAGCTTCATCATACAAAATGAGCAATAGTAATCATGTCTATCAATCGATTTAACCGGGCTTCCGCAATATGCACAGGTTTTCATCTGCGATCATCCTTCCTTTTAGTTCAGTATAGCAGTGCGATCAAAATAATCGGGCCGATTATTTCCATTCGTTTTAAGCCCCCGAAAGAGGGCAACCGCTTTTAAGCAGTCGCTTCTTCTTTAGGTTGGTGTTGACTAAGCACTTCAATGACCTGATGACTGCACGTGACAATATCAGTCCCAATTTGTTTCATGATGTTCATGTCCTGGCTCCATCCAGCAATATACCCGAAACTATATTCGCCTGTCTCATAACCAAAATGATTCATAACCACATACGCAACGGCTTCCGCTTGTGCTTCTCGGATACGACTGCCTTCCTGCTCAAATTTTGCCCCTTTGCTATGCAATAAATAATGGCTGTATTCGTGGATCAACGTCTTTAACTGCTGGGCTGTACTTCTCCCCTCATGAATGGCAATGTAATGTTTGATAAGATGATAATAGCCATTTGCTTCTCCTGTGTCTTTAAAGGCGACAGGTATCTCTATTTTATGAATCCATTCCTGCAGCAAGGCTTTTTCCTGTTCCCCATCTCCTTCTAATGTTTTAACCGCCGGTGCTGGTAGCTCTTTTCCATCCGTACTTGAAACATCAAACACATTCACATGTCGGAAACCGTAAAGAACCTTTTTTTCTTTTTCCTCTTTTTCACTATTTTCTTCTTTCTCTTTTTTCTTCCCAATTAACGGAGCAAGCACCTTAATCGCTTTCGCACCTTTTTTAACGAAACGACCATGTTTTTTCCATTCATTAAAGCCTTTTACAAACGTCGCATTAGGGCTTTGCATGTAGATGAGAACGGTATTGTTAAAACTGTAGCTATGGAAACTAGAAAGGAATCGCAGCCACTCCTGAAACTTATCACTCGTCATCAGTTCTTGAATGCCTTGATCTAATTGTTCTTTAATTTCTTCTAGTCTTTCACATTTTTTCATTTGTCTTTTCCTCCCTTGAATTTGCTTCTCTGCCTTCCGAAGCGATTCTGTTCCCCAAAGGGGGATTATTTTCCCCCTTTTGCAAGTAGAACGAAAAACACGTATAGGCAATTGGTCAAGGGCGATCTGAGCGTAAAAGTTTTTTATGTTGCGAAAGCGTTCCTAATAAAAAAGTTTTTTGCCCCTTGACCGATTGACTAGCCGTCTTAGCTTCTAGCCGGAAAGGTTCGGGTGTCCTACCGGCTAAGAAGGTTAGTCGGCTTGCGCTGTTTTACGATTCGGAAGGCAAAAGGGAAAAATAATAAATAAAAGCAGCCTTCACGGCTGCTCTCCTTTTGTCTCATATTCTTTTATTTTTACAGTTTTCGGCTCGTTCGGTACGGCGGCTTGCCGTAAATGGAACAGGAACCTACGGAATGTAGGCGTTAGCCGTACAGACCGTGGTTATCGGTCCATTTAGTGCCGAAGCTACACGTACAGAATGACAGAAAGGCGATTTTTCCTTTTTGATCAGTCTGTAGTGCTGCCGCCCGAAAGATGATTTTAACGCTCGTGATTTAAAGGCCTTTGAGGCTCTTATTTCTGAAGGGAAAAATCTAGCCTTAAGGCTAACTGATTTGTAAAAACTGGAGCCAATTAAAAAACCTGGAGCTTCATTCTGTGCATGATTTGAAAATGAGAATAACTATTCCTTGATCAGGAGCCGTTCATTCTTTATGTATACGTAATTGCATGTTCAATCGGATATCCGAAATATCACATGAGTCTGCATAGGGATAAGATGTTGGAAAAATGGGGGAAGGGAAGAGAAGAGAAAAATATATGGACTTTGATGCTAAAAGAAGCTTATGGGATGTTGATCCCATAAGCTTCTTTAGGAGATAACCGCTTTTTCATTTGTTTCAATCCAACGTACGTAATGTTCATTCGTTCATTTATTTCGCCTCAAAGTTCTAGGGGCTTACTCACCTACCATACCGTCATTATCACGATCGTCCATATATGGGTATAACCAATGTTATATTTAGGTTAGAAAAGTGAAACAGTTGACACTTAAAGGACTACACATATTAGACATATATAATATGTGTAGTCCAATTTTATTACCATCTTCAACTAAAGCGCCCGATTGCTGAATAGCCACCGATCCTTGATTGTCAGCAACCTTTCTATAATGTATTGAGCTCTCGTTCTGCGTTAGCGTAATGACATCTCTTAATAAGCGAGAGCACGTTTTATGTTCGCTTTTGCTTCATCTACTAACCTCTCATCGTTATCATCAATTGCCTGCATCATTATTAAAATTGGGATATATATAGCAATTAATCGAGCTAGTATCTTCGTTTCTTCATCAACATCTCCATATTCTTTGAAAAAATCTGAACGTGCATCCGGAGGTAAAAAGCTATACACAACATTCAAGTCACAAGCAGGATGTCCTATATTGATATCTCCCCAGTCGATAATCCCTGAAACTCTTCCATTCTCATCTACCAGCATATTTTTAAAATGAAGGTCTCCATGAAGGAATACATGCTTTTTCTTCACTTTTTCAGTTCTGAGCTGTTCCAAATAATTCAATAATGCATGATATTCTTCTTCACTAAAATAATGCGCAATGTCAGAAATGAATTTATGCATCTTTTCCTTACGCATCGCAATATCAGTCAGATTTCTATGGTCATGTTGAACTCCATTTTCTTGGGCAATTTTCACAGGGAATGCATGTAAGTTTTTTAAAAATTGCGCGAGCGTAGTTGCTGATCGCGCACGTTGCTTGTCAGTTAATCCGATTGGAAACTCTCCGGATAAATAGGGGTAGCCTAAGAAGGGTGCTGGATAACCATAATCCCCTTCCCCAAAAAATAAAGGTATCGAGTATGCGATGGAAAAATAATTTTTAAGCTTTGGCAGTATCTTTCCTTCCATCCTTAAAGAATTAATTGCAATTTCTCTTCTCGGAAAGCGAAACACATATTCCGTCCCGACAAGAAAAACAGTGTTATCCCAGCCATGTCCTAGTTTTTGTACACTTTTTGAAGCTAACTGCGGAAACTGACTGCTTATTAATTTATGAGCTAATTCTTCAGATACTTCCCATTCTGCAACCCATTGATTCGAACTTCCCATATCCCTTTATCGACTCCCTTGCAAAAGTGAGGCTACGATCAATCTCGCGGCAGTCTCATTGAGCTCTTGTTCCTCCGTCATTACTCACTTTACTTATTCAACTCCTGCCCTTTTTCTGGCATAACTTACAAATTCAAGATGAACCATTTATTTTCCTTTCTTACTCCAGAATATGGCCCTTAAAAGGAAAAGCACTACCCTTATTCAAGAATAGCGCTCGTTTGTGGAAGATCATTTACTATTGAAGAGTATATTTGTACTTTGTAGCAACTAGTTTTGTTAGTTGTTCTTCTTTAAACATAAGCACCCGTTGAATAGTAGGATATATTTTTGCTTAAAAAGATGCTACTATCCTATAGTAACACCTTTCCCTAATTAGGCTTTTATATATTTTACTAGTTCAACCTTTATATTTTCTATTTATCCACCATCTAAAAAGTTTAAGGGCTCGATAGCTTTCGGAGCAGACGTTGTATGTATATGAATTACTGATATTACTACCAATATTACTTTAGGGTACTAACAGCCTTGTGAAAGACATTGATGCCAGTTTCCACTGATCCTCCTGTAGCACATATACCTCTGTAACCACAAATGGATTCGTCACTTCATTTCCCCCAACAACAGCTACCAGGAGTACTTTATTTAGAAGAATAGCAATTGTGCCAATTAGACGAACAGATGTTTCTTGAATATCTACATTCTTATAAATTATTGAACCGTTATTAATTACGTCAATTTCCTCGTTTTTAGAAAATGTAGCCCCCATGTGCACGAAAACGGCTTTTTCGTGAAAGAGATTACTTAAATCGTCTAGTTGCCTCTCCATCATCCAGTCCCATTTATTCTTTGAAAGATTTATAATTACTTGTTCCATATTTGTATCTTCCTTTTTACTAGTATTTTTTAATACACTCCTTTTTCTTTGAACCATTTGGACATCAGAGCGGAAATCTCTATATTGTTTAAGTCATACATTGGAAAGCGTGTATTGCCTTTGATCACAATTTCCTGCAGGTGGAAAAGGGTCACATCTCCTCAGTATTTATTCACTACATATTCCTAGTTTTTGCCACGCAAAGAAATATCCGCCATTGCTCTTTCCGGGTTGCTACCAGCATTTTTATAACTTCTCATCCATCTACAAATCTTCCAATTAACTTCTATTTTAAATAAAGATATATGATTGCAAATTAACAGGATTAAGAGTTTTCGTCTGATACTTGTAACTTTTCACCAGGCTTTGTTGTCCATAAGATAAAAATCGATAAGACCGAAATGAAAAGACACACCCAATAAACATCACGAAACCCTACATACTGGGCAATCATTCCTCCGCCAAAATTCCCCACTAACCTCCCTATAATAGAACCGTTGTAGTAAATGCTTGTTGCTACTCCAGGTGAATCAGGTAGCAGATCCATGAAATAACTTAGCCCATTGCCCATGACAATCGCCACAAACGTTGCTTGCAAAAGCTGCGCTGCTATTAACTGCCAGGTTTGGGTCGATACACCTAAGATCGCAAAATAGCTAACCGCGATAAAACAACTGATAATTAACAGGGTATGGTTCGATATTTTTTTGCCAAATGCACCAAGCGCAATCATAATGGGAATTTCCAAACCTGCGCAAATACTAACCACCAATCCGACATCAGAATACGTACCATTAATTTCATTTACAATAAACAGCGGAGTGATAATCGTGTTAATGGCATTAAGCGCAAACAGAAAGATAAAGGCAATCATCGGCTGCCAGACGAGTCTTTTTTTAGGTGACACCATTTTTTTCTTCTTGTTAGTATTCTGAAATGTTCGTTTTTGCAAAAACAAGAACATAAGAGAGGCAATTATTAGAAAAATGGCAGATGTTCCCAAAAAGAGTCCCTTGTATCCTAACGCTGCCAAAATCAATGTACCGCCTAACGGTCCTAATACAAAACCAAGGGAAACCAGTGAGCGTAATGTAGATATAGCAAAAGTCTTGTCGTCAGATTTACTATTATTTGCAGATTCTTGTGCGTAGGCATAGATTTGCGGCATAGCAATAGCTCCAAAACCATTAAAAACAGTTACAATGATCAGCAAAATATAGAAGTTTTGAAACACTACATAAGAAGCATATCCTAAAGCAGACGAAAGCAAGGCTGTAATAATCAGCCATTTTCGATCCAATCCGCTATCTGAACGTTTCGCGATGAGTGTATTTACCAAGACGCTGCCTAATGAACTGATCGCAATGAAAGCGCCAAAGGCTCCTGTACTCATTCCAAGTACTTCTGTACAATACAGGGCTAAATATGGCAACGTAATCGAAATTCCGAAGCCAACCATCAAAACGCAAATGACAAATAAACTATATCCTTTGATTTCAAATAGTTTTTTCAACCGTATAAACAAGCTTTAGCCCTCCTCGGAATTTCGTAAATAAAAGGAAAATTATATAAAACAATCAAACATCCTACAATTTATTTAAAAACATTTATGCACTTTGAAATGTAAAAAAAGGTGGAACAGCAATTCCACTACTCTGTCTGAACAACCTTATAATAAAAGGAATCCTTTAGAAAAAGGATCTTTGGTAGTAGCCTCTCCGATCACACTTGAAGCACCAGTAATATTAACAACTTTCCCTTGAATATTAGACATAATAAAATACATCCCTATCGGTTTATTTTTCTTTTGAGAATACATCTTTTGCAACCATCATTGCAGACATCGCCTTCGGCCAACCTGCGTAAAAAGCAAGATGCGTCATTACTTCTATAAGTTCTTCTTCTAAAAGACCGTTTTGTTTCGCTAAATTCAAATGGGATTTCAGTTGTTCAGTATTACCACCAGTTAATAAAGAAGCTACGGTAATTAAACTGCGCTCACGCGGAGAAAGCTCCTTGCGCGCCCATACATCACCAAACAAAACATCATCAGTTAATTGCACAAGCTTTGGTGCAAAATTCCCTAACTTTTTCTGAGCAACTGTAGGTTCTTTAGAATTAGACACTTTTATATTCCTTCTTTCTTTTCGTTTTTCTAATTGAAATTCAACTAGTTTGATGCATCTAAAAACGATAAACATTCAGCCCTAGAAGGTTAAAGTTCTTTTTACTTTAAATTGTTATATTCTTCATCTGTTAAGGGTTCTAACCATTCGGTTGTTCCCTTTTCAACATTTGTACTTATCGCAATATGTGAAAACCAGCTATCCGGTGTAGCGCCATGCCAATGTTTCACATCAGGAAGAATCTTTACTACATCCCCTTCGTGAAGCACTTGTACCGGTTTACCCTCTTCCTGATAATATCCCTTGCCACCTGTAACAAGCAGAATCTGCCCACCTGGATGCTTATGCCAATTATTTCTTGCCCCTGGTTCAAAAGTTACATTACCTATGGGGCAATTAAAGGTATTGTCGTGAGATACTAGCATTTCAAGATATGCTTCCCCTATGAAATGGTCATTCGGAACTTTTACACCTTTCGGAAAGATTACACTTTTTCTTTTATTTGGAATATTAGACATACTAGATAACACCCCTTTCCTAATGATTGATTCTCTTTTCTATGATATTTACTTTAAACTATTGTCCATTTTGCCCGATTAAACTGAATATCTGAGTAGTACAATAATCGTTTCCTTTTAGGGAGAGATAACTTTCCATAAAATAGTTGAGTTGTAATAGGGCGTAACTTTATTATGCAACAGATTGAAATAAGACCGATATCTTGATTGTCTTAAATCATTGCCTGATCGTCTCAATACCACATACGCAACAGAAGGATGTTCGGTGTATGGAAAAAGCGTGTGGATTCATAAATGAATTCACACGCTTTTATATGGATTTAACATCTTACTATTCACAAAAAAGAGTCATTTTAATTGTGTTGAAAGAAGGAACATTAAATATCAAGTTTACGAGTACCAAGCCATTTCACCATTTCAGGATCTCTATGTGAGAAGAACAGACTTTCTTTTGTATCTAATGCTGCAATTTTTTCAATATCCTCTTGGCTTAATTCAAAGTCAAAGATATTAAAGTTTTCAATGATTCTTTCCTTATGAACAGACTTCGGAATTGCAACGATTCCTCTTTGTGTTAACCATCGTAAAATAACCTGGGCAACAGATTTATTATGCTGTTCAGCTATTGATACTAAAACTTCGTTCTGGAACATGTTATTTTTCCCTTCAGCAAATGGACCCCAAGACTCGATTTGAACATTGTTCTCTTTCATAACATCATGACTTTCTATTTGCTGGCAGAAAGGATGTGTTTCAACTTGGTTTACGGCAGGAACTACTTCATTATGAAGAATTAAATCTACTAAACGGTCACTATGGAAGTTACTAACGCCAATTGCCCGGATTTTTCCTTGCGCGTTCAATTCCTCCATTGCACGCCAAGAACCATATACATCGCCGTATGGTTGATGAATTAAATATAAATCCAGGTAATCCAATTGTAGTCTTTCAAGTGACTTTTCGAATGCTTTCTTTGTGCTCTCGTAACCAGCATCCTGAACCCAGAGTTTTGTGGTAATAAACAATTCCTCTCTTGATACTCCACTACGCTTGATAGCTCTTCCGACAGCTTCTTCATTTAGATAAGAGGCAGCAGTGTCAATCAGACGATAGCCGGCTGTAATCGCGTCGTAAACAGCCTGTTCACATTCTTTTTCATCTTGAATTTGAAAAACACCAAAACCTAGTATCGGCATTTCAACTCCATTATTTAACTTTACTTTTTGCATAAAAAATTCCTCCTGTTTATTAATTTTTGAATGTCTTTATCTGCCCACTCTATTTGCATATTCTGACGGGTAGCGCTCTCCAGAAATTTTAATTTTTGATAATGCATCGTTCAAAGCATGTAGTTCTTCAGGTGTTAGCTCAACTTCCGCTGCACCAAGATTTTCTTCTAAGCGCTCTAATTTCCTTGTTCCTGGAATCGGAACGATCCATGGTTTCTGAGCAAGTACCCACGCTAGTGCAATTTGAGCTGGTTTTACTTCTTTTTCTTCAGCAATCGCCTGTATCAAATCGACCAAAACCTGATTAGCTTCGATATTCTCCGATTTAAAACGAGGAACAATACTGCGGAAGTCAGAGCTGTCGAATGTTGCATTTTTATCAATTTTCCCAGTAAGGAAGCCTTTGCCTAGCGGGCTGAAAGACACAAATCCGATTCCAAGTTCTTCAAGGGTAGGAAGCAGTTGTTCTTCAGGACTTCTCCACATCATGGAGTATTCACTTTGAATAGCAGTAAGCGGATGAACCGCGTGTGCACGACGAATAGATTCCACGCCAGCTTCGGAAAGTCCCCAATGCTTGACCTTGCCTTCTTTGATTAGG
Organism: Bacillus sp. J37; assembly: GCF_000518865.1. Lineage (GTDB taxonomy): Bacteria > Bacillota > Bacilli > Bacillales > Bacillaceae > Metabacillus. Next base: position 32,164 of record NZ_JAEK01000044.1, read on the forward strand.
TCTTGTACAACTCCAGCTACTTCCTCAATTGGAACATTAGGATCAACACGATGCTGATAGTAAAGGTCAATAGTTTCAACTTTAAGACGTTGGAGTGAGCCTTCGACTGATTTCCTAATCTGTTCTGGCTTACTGTCAAGTACTTGCTTACCATTTACCATTTGTATACCAAATTTAGTAGCAATGACGACCTTTTCCTTGAATGGTGCAATTGCTTCGCCTACCAACTCTTCATTTACATATGGACCATACACTTCAGCAGTATCAAATAAAGTTACACCTCGATCAATCGCCGAATGGATAAGCGAAATCATCTCTTTTTTGTCTGATGCTGGGCCATAACCATGACTCATCCCCATGCATCCAAGTCCTATAGCAGAAACTTCCAGGTCACTTTTTCCTAATTTTCGTTTTTGCATTTCTTATTCTTCCTTTCCTTTTTATATATTGTCCCTCGTCGATAGAGACATACAATAGACATCAGGTAGAATATGAATAACTCAGTACCCTTATTATGCAACAAATAAAAATGACATCGGTATCACAATCGTATCAAATGATTGCCTAATCTAATCAAAGCCTCTTACAAAAATTAAGAGTTTCATGTTTGAACATGGGACTGGTCACCATCCATAAAACTTTCATTGTTAAAGCATAAAACTTAATAAAATGATGGCTTCGACCAATCTGTACCCGGTTCTCCTACTCCAAGACTGTTTTTATGATATTTAGCACTTTTCTCTTCGATAATATCCATTATTAATTGAGTTACTGCTTGACGGGTAACTTGTGCACCTTTAAAAGGTTCTCCTTTTTGGGTGATCAAATAATTAGTGTTTCCTGCTTGGTTGTAGAGCCAAGTTAATCTTAAAAGTGTATAATCCAAATTAGAGTTCTCAAGCTTACGTGCAGATTCAATCTGGGAACGCATTCTTGGGCTTCCACCAATCATACGTTTATTCCATTCACCAAAAGCTCCAGGTACTTCATCATAAATTCCAAGAACGGATGCCGCGATCACTCTTCTGACCCCTGTATCATGCATTGCATCGATGATTGTTTTAGTTGATTCATCATCACCCATATCATTTATATATACAAGGTCTACGTTTTTCATAGCATCGACCAGTTTATCTTTAGATTTAAAATCTCCATCAAAAATAACTTCCCTGCTATCATCAACGGTAGTTAATCGCTTAATACCGTTTCTTGCATATAGAACGATAGAATGGTCCGTTTTATTACGTAATTCATTTGTTAACATACGGGATATTTGGCCTGCTGCACCTAAAATCAAAATTTTCATATATACCTACTCCTCTCAAAATAATTTAATTCATTCGAACCTAATCGTTCCTGATTGGGTCTTGACTTTCATCTCCACCAAAAACATCATCCACGTTCACTTGATAACGAACGGGTTAACCTAAGTAAAGTAAAAGTAATTAAGAGTGCTACTGCAACGGCAACAGTCCCAACCCAGCAAATCGCAAGTATCGATGATCCATCTACTGCGATTCCCCCGATACCAGCGCCTGCTGCAAAGCCAAGTTGCACAAATGTGCTGTTAAGACTAAGCATGATACCCGACGCTTTAGGAGCAATCGACAGTAGGTTGAAGTTCTGGGTCGGTCCAAACATCCATGCACCAATTGACCAAACCATGAGTAACAAAATGACGACAATAGCATAACCAGAGAAGGCAGACACCAACCCTAGACTTAGTGCTTGTACTACCATGCTGCCAATGAGTATCCGAGTAGTACCAAACCGATCCGTTAGGAAGCCACCTAATTTGGATCCGAACAAGCTCGCTATGCCCAATGCGAAGAGAATAACGCTAACTCCCCCTCCTTTTATTGAAATGGTAGAGGTTAGCAAGAGAGCGATATACGTATTGACCACTGAGTATCCTGTAAATACGAACAACGACACACAAAGGGCAAAAAGGATTTTAGGATTCTTTAACATCACAAGTTGCTTTCCCAGAGGGATAGGCGCTTCACTTTTCATAGGTGGGATTGTTTTTGCAACAGCAATGAATCCCAGAACGGCGAAGATTCCAATGCCCCCAAAAATCACCTTCCAGTCATATGCAGAAGCAATTACACGCCCAATAGGAACACCGAGTACAAGGGAAACACTATAACCTAATGCGATATTCGACATTGCTCCAGCCTGTCGTCCAGGAAGTGCCAAATTAGCTGCAGTGGAATATGAGGTGACAACGAAGATCCCTGTTCCGATTCCGAGTATAATCCGTGACACTATTAAAAATTCGAAGCCAGGAAGAGCAAGTGTCGAAACGATTCCAAGAAATATAATGGCTAGGGAGAGTAGCAGCTGGTTTCGCCGATCCATCTTTGCAGTCCCCACCATGAAAATGGGTGTCCCGATTGCGTTAGCGAGTGCGAAAACAGTGATAAGCTGCCCTGCAGCTGATACTGACACACCGACTGAAGCTGCAACCTGATCTAGAATTCCTGATATGACAAATTGTGACGTACCAACTAAGAAGCTGATAAGACTTAGCATGTATATTTTCCATATGTTGTTCATGATGTTTACTCTCTTCTTTATCGGATAATTTGTAAGTTTCACGAACATAATAAAAAATTATTAATCAAACTTCCGACTTTCTCATTATGCAACAAATGAAATCATGCTTGATATCACAATCTTATCAAATGATTGCATAATCCTCTCACAACCATTTACTTAGAAAGTGTATTAGCCTTATAATGGGACCAACGATGACGAAGGAAACAAAGGAGGATTTTATGTTTGAACAATTATATAGACAAAGAGTTGAGCTTATTAAAATTATAGAGAGTCACACAGGAAACGATGGAACCCAGATGACTTCCATACCGTCTTTATATTTCTCCCGTTATTCTAATGAAACTGGACCAAATTACGGGGTTCACAAGCCTTCCTTATGTATCGTTGTTCAAGGGATGAAGGAGGTATTTCTTTCACATGAACTCTTTAGGTACGGTCCGGCCGAGTACCTTGTTGCATCTGTTAACCTGCCAATTACTGGACAAGTCACTGAAGCCTCTTCCGAAGTTCCTTATTTGGCTCTCAAACTTGAATTCACACCGAATGAAATATTAGAGGTGTTACGTGAATTCCAAATGGGAGTTGACAAGAAGGAAAATGCTAAACGAGGTATGTATGTTAGCAAAATAGATCAATCTTTACTTGACGCGGTAACAAGATTAGCTCGTTTGCTTGATACTCCGAAAGACATTAAGGTACTTGCCCCTCTAATCATGAAAGAAATCATCTATAGAGTACTGCAAGGAGAACATGGTGGTATGCTAAAACAAATAGCAATAGAAGGAAGTTCTACCCATCAAATCAGTGATGTGATAAAACATATAATGAGTAACTATGAAAAATCTCTTAAGATCGAGGAGCTAGCCGATATAGCAAACATGAGTGTTTCTTCCCTTCATAGACACTTTAAAGAGGTTACTGCGATGAGTCCAATCCAATACCAAAAACAACTAAGACTTCAAGAAGCTAGAAGCCTGTTGCTATCCGAGTCATCGGATGCAGCAGATGTCTCCTTCCGTGTAGGATATGAAAGCCCATCACAATTCAGCCGTGAATATTCGCGTATGTTTGGTTTACCACCAAAAGAAGATATAAAACTTCTGAGGGAGCAATATGAACAAAGGATAAAAGCTTGATTTCCCTTCAATTATAGTGGCAGCTACACTTTAAATAAAATAAAAAAGTGCAAGAATCTACTTCCTGATTCATGCACTTTTTCATTCTGCAATTTATCTATCTTTGTATGCCATACCTCTATCCTGCTTCCGAACAAATTTCAGAGCGTAATGAGTCCCGCTAATATAGATTCCCATTATTGATAGATGATCTAGTAAAAATCCAATAGAGGACTTATCATTGTACCAACCAAATGGATTATAGACTGTTAACTTGTAAAACATCTCTCTCTCGAAAGAAGCCTGCACACCATAAACAACAATCACCACCACTAAGACACGCAACACAATTGTACGGAAACGATTTGTACTCGTAATTCCGGTCATCTTTCGTACGGCATTGATAATTGTTCCCCAGGACAATCCAATATGCACAGCCATGAAAATAAATCCCCAATATGAAGTCATAACATGTATCTGTAATAGAATCATGTCATTGTTTATAGGAATAAAGGCTAAGATGTCACGGGAAATTGGCACAGAACTTAGCATCACTGCAGCCATGGATATGAGAAAAAGGAAATTGACCGTAATGCTCAGAATACGTCGTACATTGTACTTTCCTTTAAAAATTGTCTTATACCATCTTCGATTTAAAACATTATGGGTAATAAACAACAAAATCAATACAACCCCTACCAGTTCATGAATTGTATTTCCGGTAATCTGGTAAGCCATTGCAACTAACATCAAAGTTGTCATAGAAAGATCAATAACCAGCCTAATTAACATATTTTGTTTCAAGAAGTTCTCCTCTTTCTAATTTTTTTACACATTGCCGTCGGAACGTATTTATTTGATCGAATTTTCGTTCAAATTCTAAACCTACGTCACTTAACTAAAATGAATCATGAAAAGAACCTTTTGAATGATCCCGGCTTTTTCTTCATCTTCCATTTCGCTATTACTTTGCAAATTACCCTGTGAGTCCTCATTTACCACCCAGTGATCAGTAGGAATACCTGTGAGTTGGGATTCAGAAGTGCTATCCTTTGATCCTGTCCTATTTTCAAATTCATAATCCTTCATTTCATCCAACGTGTTAACATATTCATCCCGTTCTTGATTCGCATGGCAGGTAAAGCAGCGACCGATGTCTTCTTCATAATCCAGCGATCTGTCACCATTGAATTCCTGGTATTGCCAATCTCCGTTTTGTGGTGTCCCTTCCGGTGTTTGGTCTCCACAACCAGTGCGCTTTTCCATCACAAAGATCTCATCAAGCTCTTCATCTCTATATATTTCAAGAGTGATGACGGTGCCATCAGGAAATGGCTGCCCGTTCTGCACTGCTTCGATTGCTTCTCGACTCGTGTAAAGTTCTTCTCTGACATTTCCTCGATGGACAGTAGTGTAGTTCACTCCCTTATCATAGTTCTCAGGGAATTTGACAAGTTCACGGACATAACCAGATTGTTCCTGTTGGGACGTGTTACCCGATGGTATCTCTTCGGAAATCCCATTTGTGTCATTACTGTTGTTGCAGGCTGTAAGAGTGAGGGACGTCACCAATGCAAGAGACGGAAATAGTAGCTTTTTCATATTGTTTTCCTCCTACAATTTTTGAGTATTGTAACAATTCTTAGATTCATATTTGTATAAATTCTTTGTTGAGATGCTATGTCTTTGGTAAATAATGATTCCCCATAGGTAATGACTATTAATGGGGCTAGCAAATTATTTTTTTCCATCATAAGTGTACTTGTTTAGAACCTTGTGTATTTTCAATAGAATATTTATAGAAAAAGTAGTGGCTTTATTATTATGCATTAAATGAAAAAACGACCGATATCCTATTTCTCTCAAATGGTTGCCTAATCCTACCACAATGAAAATTAAGGTAATACACCAGTTATTTCACCTAAATCAAAAGTAGCTTCGTATAGGATTTTCCAATAAAATGGAATGATTCAACTACACTTTCTCATCATTACTAGTGGGATATTTTTGGTGAAAAATCGAATATTATCCCCTTAGAAAAACAATATTTATAGAGGAAGTAGAGAATGACATTGGGAAAGGAAAAGAAGATTTACTAGGGTAAGACCATTTAAAATGGAGATATTGAAGAAAGTACAGATATTAACCTATCTGTACTTTCTTCAATATTCTATATATTTTCAACTAATTCTTTCTAAGTGTTCTGCGTCAATCTGGCCTGTTTGCGGAACAAATTAAAAATTTTTTCTTCAACTAAACTCCGTTAGTTGAACAGATTTATAACTTTGCAAAATAGTCAGACAGTTTTTCTTTTTCTTTATCACGTAGTTGTTTGTTTTCATTCTCCAGTTCTTTATTCCTTTTTTCCAACTTTTCAATCCTTCTTTTAAGAGATTCGATGATGGCGTTTTGATTATTTTCATCACGATTAATCCTAGAGTCTACATATGCTTTTTCTTGTTGATTTCGCAAGAAATTGATACGTTCTTTAATCTCTGAATGATTATACAACGTAGCTTTACTCACTCCAGCTTCTTCTGCTACACTATTAAAGTTTATTGCCTTAGAATTCTTTGTAAGGCGTTTAATAGCCTCGTCAACCTTTTTCTTAGTTGCCTTTTTTCGGTCCTCATGTAACTTCTTTAATTGCTCTTCACGATCAAAATTATTCATTTGCAACACCTATCTTTTTTGTCCGTTCTAATTGTCTCTTCATGCGGTCAAATCGACCAAAAATAACATTTCCATCTTTGATTGTTTCGTAAATATTTTGGTACCTTTCCAAGTTCTTTTCGTTTGCTTTAACCATATCTTCACAACCATATTCTTTCGACGCTTCAATCCACTTTGTAGTTGTTTCTATGAGAAGCTCGTACTTCTTAACGTCAAAACTTGACATACCTACTGCTAAATCAAAACAAGGTTTTCCATCGTTTGCAGTAAGACAAGGGGGTTCTGCTGCTAATGGGCAATTCCCATTGACTCTTGCACGACAGGTCCCATAAGGGTTATCTAAGGCATTTAACTTCTCATCTTTCCACAACATATCAAGAATGTCTTTAGGGACATCTTCACTTTCTGAGATTTGGTTAATTTCCCCATTTATATCAAAGGTAAACACACCTTGTTTTACAACCTTCTCGAACTCTTTACGTTTCGTATCATCTAATAGGCGAGCATATTGTAACGTCATTTCGGGTGATGCATGGGCTAATAACTCCTGCACCGTTAAAATATCAGCTCCACCATTTAACATTTTCACTCCAAAAGTATGTCGAAACTGGTGAGGTCTGAAGTGAAACAAATTGCCTGATTCATCAGTAATATTTTTTTCTAACGCTAATTTGTTTAGTTCTTCTCGAACAAAATTCTGACTAAAGGGTCTTCCCTTACGGGAACCTCGGTAGCGAACAAAAAGGTATCTTTCAGGATTGTTATCATCATTGCTGTTTTGCTTAGAACGGTCAATTAAAACTGCAATTATATCTGCTAGATGATCATCAATGGGTATTTTGTGACCAATTACATACGTCTTTTCAATATCTGTTGTAAGATTTGATTTTCCGTTTATTTTACCTAAACAATCCTGCGTCAATTCCAATGTATCGCTTAAGCGAAGCCCTGTTTTGAAAAAGATCCAGACAACTGGCTGTACATCTGGATGAAGGTCATTTAGATTATTAAACAGTTGTTCCAATACATAGTCAGGTATGTAATCAATTTCATCCAATGATTTTTTAGGGAGATTAGGAAAGTCTTCAGGATATATTAAACGAAACACCATTTCTTTAGGTGCAAAATCTTCGAATTTCTCTAAAATTTGAAGATCTCTTATAAAAGCACGAACACACTTTAATGCTTGACGAACATATTTTTTAGGGTTGGAATTTTTCTTATTTAATTTGGTTTTAGTATGCTCCTTTAACTCTTCTATGTACGTTTCTATATGCTTTCTATCAAGTTTTTTAAAATCGTTCCATTTAGGATTTTGTTTTGCAATTGAGTTTAAAAAAGGAATAGTGTATGTTCCATAACTTCGAGCTGTACCCCAGGTGAAGTTTTTGCCGCTGATTAGACGACCTTTTATATATTCTTTAAATATTTTACTAAAATTTTCATTCTCTATATTTGAAAAATCAATGCGATGACAACTAGTTGATTCATTGAAATCTATCCCGTATTTTTTATTCAGTACCCGTACATCCCATCGATCCCTCTCCCATTCATCACGGGTATCTGTTAATTGAAAAAGTGTATTATAAATCCTTGCTAAAAAGCCATCTATTTCCGTACGGGCTACGATTTCTTCCCCTCTCATCTTCTTGATGTAACTTGTCTTTTCTCCTTTACCATTCAACCAAAAGGTCCAAAGCTTTTGCTCTTTATTGATGTCTAAATCAAGAAGAGAAGTGAGATTTGGATGCCTTTCGTTTAAATATTCAGCCAGTTTTCTTAGCGAGCCTGATATACTTTTAAATATAGTCCTTATTCCCCAACGGTCTGAAAAAATTTGATTGTAGTAAACAAACTTAATCTCCATGTTGACGTTTGGATTTACACAATTGAAGTAAATGTTATTTACTATTCCTTTTCTCTTGTTATATTGCTCTTCAAAATTAGGGATTTTACCAATTTCATGTATATTCCAAACATCATTGACTAAAAAGTAATCATCATTCACAACTCTTCTTGTTACTTTTCCATTGTCGGAAATCTCTTTAACCTCGTAAGAGGATAGGGTGGAAGCGATTAAGTCCCAATATTCACTATTAGGAATTGAATTACTCGGTATAATATTATCCAATGTTTGTCCTCCTAAAATACAATATCTCTAAAAAGGGACTACTTCGTCAGGAATACCTGATTGAAAAGCTTCCTCTTGGTTTTCAATGCCTCGACCAATTTCAAAGACATGAGAGGCTTTCTCCCAATCCTTTCGAATATCATCTTCGGAAGGGTGAACATATAGGTCAATGGTTGTTTGTATTTGTGCATGACCTAGACGTTCTTGTACAGCTTTTATGTTCTTTGTTTGAAGATAAAATATGGTTCCGTGTGTATGACGAAATAGGTGAGGAGTAATATATATGCCTGTTTTCCTTTCTATCTCTTTAAGAGTTGCATAAACATCAGAATATGTAAGAGGTTCTCCAGCGTTCTTACCCCAAATCTTCACAAATACAAAGTTATGGTTAGGATTATATTCATCTAGCACTTCGTACAAATAATCATCATATAAGTCCATTAGACCTTGAGAGATGTCAATCTTTCGTTCTCCAGTCTTCAACTTTCCCCCGTTTGGTAACTCCCCTCTATCTGTTAGTTGGATTTTGTGCTTCCTTTGTATTGCGTCAAAATGAAAGTCTTCAAGAAACAAGGAGAGAACTTCACCTATACGGAAACCACTTTCAAAAAGTAACTTTACTAAAAATCTATCCCTAATGTTAGTAGTGGATTTATAGATTTCATTAACTTGCTCCTTTGTAAATATCTTAACTCTTACTCTAGGTTCGTTTAATTTAAGAACATTTTTAAAACGTGGTTTGTCTTTATTTACATGATATAAAAAATCCTTATATCCACTTCCACCTGCACCTTGAAAGATCCTCTTCATCAACTTTTCAACAACATTTGATTCAACTAATTCTTCTCTGTATAGATAATCATAGAATGATGTCACTACCGTAAGGTAAATGTTTACTGTTCTTTCACTACGTTTAGCCTTAACTTCTTTTTGAGGTACTACTTTATTACTTTCATATGGGTTTCGTAGCCAACCAACGAAGTCAGATAGTATTTGAAAACTAACTTGCTGATAATCAACTCCTATTTGTTCTAAGTATGTAAAGTAATATTTCAAAGCTGTACAGTAAGTCTGTAAAGTATTGCTTTTACTTTCCTTGTTATGGTGATGTTTCATGTACTTCGCAACGGATTCAACAGGCAATCCATTTGAATCAATAAGAAGATATACTTTTCTATTATCAATCAATATTTGTTCTATCTTCATGAAAAACATCTCCAATCATTTGTAATTTAGAATAGCACTTCTACTTATAATTATTACAGTTATTGTTGTTTCTTTAAGGTCCTCAAAGCTATCGCTTCTGCGGAGTGCTGTCCTCGCAACGAGGCTACACCCTCCATAAAAACAAACAAATGTTCCTATTTGTGACTTCATATTAAACTATTAATACAATATTTTCAACCATTATTTATCCAATAAATTATGTAAATAAAAAAGGATAATCAGCCCTCATATTAGACTAACTATCCTATGAATTTGTATCTAAATTTAACCAATGATCACTCGTTATTGGCATACTAAAACCTGCTGCTTTTGCTTCTTTAATCGTCACCTCTCCATTACCGTTTGTATCAACACTAGAAATATCACCGTTTGCGTTTGATCCTGTTGATTCAGCTGGTTCAGTTGATTCAACTGGTTCACTGTCTGTTAAACCGAGTGATGCGTTTACTTCGTCAGGGTTCACGTTGTCAAATTTATCAACAATCTTGTTGCCCATTATCGTATAAGTATATTGATAACTCGAAGGAATCTGTGTTTTTGTATTCGAATAAGTGATAATTGCTTCAAAGTCAGTAGCACCATCTGCTCTACTGATTGAATCTTCCATATAAGCTTGATCGCCGTGTCGATTGAGTGTGCTATCTTGTGGAGTGATATTATAAGCATTTGCTACCCCTCCGAGAGAATCAGCAATGATATGTCCTTCATCTAAAACGTCACTTTCAACACCCGGAACTTTTGCCTCATCAGAATAGTATCTGCCAGACGATAATACAGCTTCAATATTATCATCTTGTAGAATGATTTCGTCAGCAATGACACGTACTAGTTGCCCGTATTCATTAGTAAATGCCCAATATTCCCGGTCCCCATAACCAATGCTTCTTTGAATAGCCTTCAAAAGAGTTTCGGCTCGTTCGGTATGGCGGCTTGCCGCAAATGGAACAGGAACCTACGGCATGTAGGCGAAGCCGTACAGACCGTGGTTATCGGTCCATTTAATGCCGAAGCGACACCTACGGAATGACGGAAAGCGTTCTTTGCTTTGTGATCAGTCCGTCGTGCTGCCGCCGGAAGGTTGTTTTGCATGCGAATGGTAGCCTTATTTATCCTTAACTTAGCGTAGTTTCAATAGCTTCTTTCTCTTGAAACACGACTGCTAAAGCTGCCACCTTGAAATAACTGACTTTCATGATCAATCAAGATTTGTTCAGGTTGTATAGTAAAATTTCTTAGTAAGTAGAGACCAACATGTTGATGTAGCGTTGATAGTGCCTGATAATAGGATTCTTTTTTTTCAAAGAAGCTCTTATTTCGAACAACAAACATCCAATAGGGTCCGTACTGTGTATCGACTTTTTTAAACATGACATGTAGTAACTCCTTCACATACTCCTCATCCTTATATTGAAACTCAAACACGTTTTCGTTTTCATTGTCAGAAATATAAACCTCTGTTACGTTTACCCCGTTTATGTTCACCTTTCTGCTCCTCTCCTTTTCTATTCACTTACAAGATAGCTTAATAGAGAGAAAAGGGAAAATCAGCAAAATACGATTTTATAGGGGATTTATCGGTCAATAACCGGGATATTCTCTAGAGATAAGCCAGTT
>NZ_JAEK01000045.1 GCF_000518865.1 Bacillus sp. J37
TCAGACTGTTGACAAACGCTCGCTTTCTTCGTTACTCACCTTGCTGCGGTGCTCATTACCAACACCGGTAACTCCGCTCCTCACAAGGCTTCGTGCTTTGATAAACAAGCGTTAGCAATCAGTCTGAAAGGCTAGCAAATTTTACTTTGTCTACAAACTGAAGTGGGATTTTTTACTGTGGAATCATTTCATCTGGGAATAAACAATATTGCACAATTAATATTTTTCCAATAATGTAAAATTTTATAATAAAACTCATAAAAACCATCTAAATTGGATATTGTTGGAACGGTTTGTAACTTTGCTAACATCTAGCTGTAACAACGTAAACAAACTGTTAAGTGCTTGTTCTTTTAAACTTTCTTTTTCGTGGTAAGATGAATTCATTGATTAGCACAACCGCTAACAAGGAGGTAAACAACATGAAAAGAAAGTTGATTTCGTTTATCACATTCGCATCATTGACAGCAGGATTTTCAGTACAAGCTGCTGCAGAAGAAATTACAGTAAAAGAAGGTGATACTCTCTGGGATATTGCCGAACAAAATGAAGTTGAAGTTGAACATATAAAAGAATGGAATAACTTATCAAGTGATAAAATTCTTCCAGAGGATCAGCTGGTTCTTAATGATTCTCATGAAGTAAAACTAGGTGATACTCTCTGGGATATTGCCGAAGAACACGAAGTAGATATAGACGAGCTTGAGCAATGGAATGACCTTGACTCCCACATTATTAAACCTGGGGAAGAGCTCCAAATCAAGCATTCTGAAGCAAAAAAAGAAACTACTGAGCCTGTTGCTACAACAGTAAAAAAGGTTCAAAAAGTTAAGAATAAAGAAACAGAACAAGAACCAAAAGGTCAGGAAATGACGGTAACAGCAACTGCTTATACGGCAAATTGCGAGGGATGTTCAGGTACAACCGCGACTGGAATTGACCTAAATGCAAATCCAGATAAAAAGGTTATTGCCGTTGATCCTTCCATTATTCCTCTTGGTTCAACTGTTGAAGTTGAAGGATATGGAACTGCGGTTGCAGCAGATACTGGCGGAGCAATTAAAGGCAATAAAATAGATGTCTTTATCCCTTCAAAGTCAGATGCTGTAAACTGGGGTAGAAAAAAAGTAAAAATTAAAGTACTTGATTAATAAAAACGTAAAATGGTTGTGTTATTTATAAACTCAAGTTACCTATTATCATAGTTTCAAAGGGCTGTCTCAATTGTGACAGCTCATTTCTATATCATCACGACAATCTGCACTAGATTAGAAAAACATGGCTAATAATGTCAAGTCCTGCAATAATACGATCCGTTTTTTAATTCTTAGTAAAATCATGTAGAGAATTGTAGATAAATTTTTGAAGGAGTTTTAAAAGATTTCTAAAATTAATGTACATAAGAGGAAAAGTAACTAAATAGAAAGGTGGACATTGTTCGTGAGAGATGATTTAAGCTTGCAACAACTTGCAGAAGGTATCCCAAAATCACTTTTGAATGCATCTGATAAAGATATAGAAAGCTTCCAGCATATTATTGAGGAGACAATAAAATTACGAGAAGGACACCGAAATTTACAAAAGCTTATAAAAAGCTTCTCTACCAATGGCATTCAACGTTCATAATAAGAAAAGCGCAAGCGCCTTAGTCAGCCCAGGGCAAATAAGGCGATTTGGAATAGAATTCTTTGCCTTCAATTCCAAATTGCCTAGACCCTAGAGGGGCTTGCGCTGGAGCTAGACACCAACACTAAATACAAACCTCTAAACAAAAAACGACCTACCCATTTTCAGGTAAGTCGTTTTGTCTTTTAGTCGTTAACCTCTGTACTTAAACTTGTTGGAACTAATCCTACACCCTCAAATACTTTACCGATTTTCTCATCAGCTTGAGTGAATGTTGCATTTGCTGCATCTAATGAAGGAGCATCTTTTGCCAGCTCTTCTGCTTTTGTTTGATAAGATGCTGTTAAATCTTCTATAGCTGATTCAAGATCTGCCTTTTGATCTGCTAATTCTTCAGGAATTTCAATTGTCTTTAATTGTTCAACGACTGCTTTAGCAGATGCTTCTGCTGAAGTTTTCATTTCTGCTGTTGGCTCTTCTTCTGAAGCTTCATATGCATTTAAATCTCCATCATGTTCATTTATAGCCTTTGAAGTTGACATATAGAATCGCATCATTGCACTTTTGGCATTTTGCTCCTTATCTGCCCCTTCTTCTGCAGCAGCACCTTCACTTTTTGTATTTTGCGATTCTGTTGATTCTTCCGTTTCTCCTGCACAAGCTGTTACCCCGATGGCAAACACTAGTGTAGAAAATAAAAACCAAAATTTCCTCATTTTAACTCCTCCAAATCGGAATAGTATGTAGATGAAGATCCCCATTTAATTCCCAAATATTAGAATGATCTTCCACCTTCTGTATTATAGGAGTTACCTGAAAGAATTTCAACCATTATTCCACAAAAATATCAACATCACTTATACCACTTTCATAATAAAAGCACTTTCATTACTACCATAACAACACTCTGCGCCATTTGTTAATTTTCAGCTAACATACTCTTTATAATTGAGCTCTTAATAATCAACGGTACATACAAAAATCAAATTATATATTATTCTTCAAAAATGTACCTATACATATTTAGTACAAAATTATCACTTTTCTTATAACTCCATGTCTGTCCCTTTCAAACAAAACCCTTCATTCATAGAATACATTAATACTGAAGGAAAGGCGGTGATAGAATGGGTGGTTATAACGGTGGAAACAGCTTTGCTTTGATTGTCGTATTGTTCATCTTGTTAATTATTGTAGGTGCAGCATATATTGGCTACTAATTCTTTTCCTTCTTTTCATTACCTTCAATAGCTAGGAATCTTATGGGACATGAGATCCTCCTCAAAAACAAGTGAAGGTCTTCGCCATTCCTGCGGCGAAGACCTTCATCTTTAATCCTATCTTCTTATGATAAACATGTTAATTGTGATGCATGTAAAACCGATAAATGCCAAAAAAGGAATTGTAATAAATCCCAGAACATTTATATATTCTCCTGAACAAGGTATCCCACTTGTACATATTTCAAGTTTTTGCATAAACGGAAGCTTCTGTAGAGAATAATGATAGAATGATATAGCCATACCAATCATAGCTATCGGTAAAACATATTTATAGACAGTTCGTTCTCCATAATAAAACGCAACACCTAAAATGAGCGTTAGCGGGTACATAAGAATACGCTGGTACCAACATAAAGTACATGGTATATAATGAAGAACTTCACTAAAGAAAAGACTTCCCAACGTCGCAATAAGAGAGATAATCCATGAAAAAAGTAACCATTTATTCATTCGTACACTTATTCCCCTTCAATAGCTTCTTCAACCATTTCCTTAAGATCTTCATAATTGTTTCCTTCGAATTTTTGACCATTCACGTATAATGTAGGAGTTCCCGTTATGCTTAAATTGTTTGCTTGCTTCATATCCTCATCCCATGCCGCTTCTGATTCTTTTTGATGAAAAGCAGCAACAACTTTGCCAGCTTCTTCATCAGTAACAATTTCTTTTAATGTCTGTTCTAGAAATTCTTCTGTAAAAACATCCATTCTCTCATATTTTAGGTCTTCTGGCTGCTTCTCAAAAAGTAAATGATGAAATTCCCAAAATACGTCATTTCCTAACTCCTTGAAAACAGCCTCTGCAAATTTTGCTGACCGAATAGAATCGACATTAATAAAAGAATAATTAACGAAGTAAAATTTTGCTTGACCATTTTCTACAAAGTCCTTCTGTATTTGCGGAACAAATTCTGCATGGAAATTTTTGCAAATAGGACATTTATAGTCTCCAAATTCTACGATTTGAACAGGAGCATTGTCTTGACCCAGATATGGTTGATTTTCAACGTTTAATGCCTCTACTGTTGTACTAGAGGAACTTGATATAAAAATCAATGCAGCCGTACAAATAACGAGAATACTAACGATCCAAACGATTAATTTATGTGGTTTACTCTTTTTTTTCTTATGAGAAGCCATTGTTTCACCTTACTCTCTTCCTTTATTCCCTATCTTGGATTCCAAAGATAGAGATGACGCAGGATAAAAAACGAAGAAGATAGCCATTACAGCATAAGCTAAATCCAGTTCAAACCCTGATCCTTGACCATTTCCCATAAAACCTGAGGATAGTTTCACCTTTAATGTTGCAACCAACATTATGATAAAAAATAGTGCTGATATGTACCGTGTGCCAAACCCAACAATTAAAAGTAATCCTCCAACTAATTCAACAGCTGCAACTATATAAGCTGCAAAGCCCGGTAACCCGATACTATCAAACCAACTAGCTGTGTTACCGACACCACCTTGAAACTTTGCAAGTCCATGCATAAAAAAGGCAAAACCCAAATAAACCCGAAGAATGAACAAGCCTACTTCCAATCTCATTTTTAATCTCCTCCCACCAAAACACTACATATTGTAGTGTTTGTTACTAAAAAAATATAGTGCGATTCCACTCTCAACTACACTACCTATTGTAGTGTAGTTGGACTTTTCGGTCAAGCGTTAACATAGTAAACTAAACCATCATCATCAAAATCATCAAAAATGCAATCGTATTAATAGAAACAATTATCGATATGAGCGGACATTTAACAGGTATTGTAGACTCAGGTTCTAATAACTGTTTTATACGGTAATTTACAGATCCATCTGAAAATGGTACGAAAACTGGAGCAGAGCTTCGATTTTGGATATAGGATTTTATTAGTTTTATTAAAGCACTTCCTAGTCCAACCTCAGATCCCATACATTTAACCGCATATTCATCCGCAACAAGTTCAACCATTATTTTATAATTTTCATAACACCATTTTGCTATCGGAATGTACCACATAACCTCTGATATGAGTTGTAAAAGAAAGACTTTGAACGGATCATTGTATTTTTGATGCGCTGTTTCGTGGTGAATAACAGCCTCAAGCTCATTTTTGTCCAACAATTCGATAAGATTGGTTGAAATGATAATGATTGGCCGGATAAATCCTACTGTATAAGCAACAGGCTCTTGATTTTGGATCACATAAATATCTTTTTTCCCGCGATTAAATAGTGTATTCATTTTTTCCGTTATCGAATGATTTACTTTCTCTTTCATTCTATTCTTCATTTTAGAGTAAAAGAAAACCTGTTTCATGATTTTTATACATACCATGATAAAAGTCCATGCTATAAACGAGTTTACTAAAAATAAAACGAGATGATAAAGAATCGTACTCCCACTAAAGAGACTAATACAAAGCTGAAATACATTGTAATGAATAAATGTACCAAACACATGATGATATAAATACAACCCCATTTGGATAAATAGAACGATTGCTAAGAAAAGACCTAATCCAAAAACCATTAAGGATTTATATCTCCAAGTCATTGTTTCTTTCCTTTCTTTAGTTGGTCAATTTTTTCTTCTAGTCGATTCAGTAATGGTTGATCGACTTCTGTGAGGGAATCCAACATGTGATTTACAACTAAGCCGCCAAACTCATCTAATAAATTATCTGTTAATTTTTTCGATTGTTCCTCAATAAATTCCTCTTTCGTTTTAACCGGTTTAAAAAAAGAAGTTCTTCCTTCTAACCTTTTTTGAAGGATGCCCTTTTCCAGAAGACGGTTCATCACCGTCATAACGGTATTAAAATTAATGGGTTTCTCTACCTCAAGCTGTTGTTGAACCTGCTTTATGCTTTTCTCAGAGCCTTCCCAAAGAATATCCATAATTTTAGCTTCTAAAGGACCAAAAAAGCGATTTAACCCTACTTGATCGAATCGGAAATTATTAATATTCATACTGATCTCACCTTTCATTACATATTGTAGTGTATGAGAACACATAAGACAAGAATTAAGAAAAGCGCAAGCGCCTTGATTAGCCCCGACAAGCATAAGACGAATAGGAATAGAAGGTGTTCTTTGCCTTCAATTCCTATTTGGCTTATGACCTCGAGGGGCTAGGCACTGGAGCTAGACACCTACACTAAGTATAAGATTTTATTATTCTTACCTTATAAAAAGACCAACCTTTCAATAAGGTTGGCCATCTTAGGATTAATTTGAACCCGTTTTTAATAGAACAGGTTCTTCTTCTTGATTCTTCGCTGCTTTAGACTGAACATATTTAGCTGTGAGGATAACTGCGGCAATAACAAGGATTTCAAATCCATATTTCACAAATCCATTTTCAAACAGCCCACTTAAGAAATGTTCACCGACAATCATTTTAGATGCAGTCCATGCAAGTATACCCGCCCCAATTGTTATAATAATCGGGAAACGATCGATCCACTTCAATATGATTGTACTTCCCCACATAACCACAGGAACTGAAATTAATAGTCCGATTACTACTAATAGCATATTTCCGTGAGAGGCACCCGCTACTGCCAAGACATTATCGAGTCCCATTAATGCATCTGCTATGATAACTGTTCGAAGCGCTGCCCAAAAGCTATCCCCGGCTTTTACATCGTCATGATCATCACTATCAACAAGCAATTTGTATGCAATGTAGACTAGTAATAGTCCGCCAATAAGGTGAAGACCCGGGACCTCCAATAACCAAACAACAGCTAAAGTAGCCACGATACGAATAATAATTGCTCCTAAAGATCCCCATAAAATTACTTTCTTCTGTTGATGTTTTGGCAAGTTTCTTGCCGCTAATCCGATTAGGATGGCATTATCTCCGGCTAAAACTAAATCAATCACGATAATAGATAAAAGTGCAGTGAGAAATTCCATTTCCATTAAGATTACCTCCTGTTTGCTAAATAAAATCTTTTATAAATAGCTAATTAGAACTAAAGCGCAAGCGCCTTGATCGACCCGACAAGCATAAGACGATTTAGAATAGAAGGTGTTCTTTGCCTTCAATTCTAAATTGGCTAGACCATAGAGGGGCTAGGCGATGGAGCTGGATGTCAAAGCGCTTTTCTACAGTACAGGTATTTTATAAATTCCTATACAAAATAAAAGAGACCTTTGCCGATTAGGCAAAGGTCTCGCTAAGCACAATGTATGCCAACAAAGCCGATGAACAATGTTCATGTAATGACGACTTTATTTCAGGATAATCCTGACGCTACTCCCCTTTACATTGGAAGTGTTCGCTATTTAAACTGTCTTTCATTATACCTTATTTTATGGGCCAACGTCTATATATTTATCTCATTCTATAAAAAACAGGATCTTTTCAGCATAATCATTATCTTATATTCGTTTCACCAGATCACTTATTATCAAATGATTCCATCAAATTAAGAAAGATTATAGATGTCATCCCGGATATAAGCTATTGTAAAGATAGACAACACAAAAAAAGGATTTTTACCTAGCAGCAAGTATATAAAGTACAGGGGTGGAGTAAATACATGAGAACTATCGTGGTATGCAAGGAAGGTAATGGCGACTTCACAAGTATTCAAGATGCAATTGATTCAGTACGGGTTCTTACACTTGAACCTGTCAGCATTTATATTAATGCTGGAAAATATGAGGAAAATGTAGTCATTCCTGATAATAAGCCGGATATTCATTTAATAGGGGAAGATGTTGAAAAAACAATCATTAGCCATCATTTATATGCCGAAATGATTGACTCTAAACAAAAGAAACTTGGAACATTTCGGACACCTGTTGTTTCTATACACGCTGATAACATTCAACTGGAAAATATCACAATTGAAAATACAGCAGGATATGGTAAAGAGATTGGGCAGGCGTTAGCTCTATATGTATCTGGCGATCGCGGTGTCTATCAACATGTTAGATTACTAGGTAACCAGGACACACTTTACTCAAGTCGGGGTCGGCAATATTTCTCGAATTGCTATATTGAAGGTCATGTTGATTTTATTTTCGGCTCTGGAACTGTTGTTTTTCAACACTGTGAAATTCATAGTTTACGTGATGGATATATAACAGCTTCTTCCACACCAAAGGATTCAACATTCGGATTTATCTTTTTTGATTGTAAATTAACCGGTACTGCAAATGACAATTCTGTTTATTTAGGAAGACCTTGGCGCCCCTATGCACAAACCACCTTTATTCGGACATGGATGGGGTCACATATAAAACGCGAAGGATGGGATAACTGGAGCGACAAAGAAAATGAAAAAACATCCAGATACTATGAAGGAGAAAGCTACGGTCCGGGTCGTGCAGATGAACATCGTGTGAATTGGGCAACAAGCTTATCAGATCATGACATTGAGGATTTAAGACTTGAAAAAATATTCGAGAGTTCAGACAACTGGGTTCCAAAAGAAATGCGCAAGCGCCTTGATCAGCCCCGACAGGCATAAGACGATCAGGAATAGATGACGTTTTTGTCTTCAATTCCTGAGTGGCTTATGACCGCGAGGGGCTAAGCACTGGAGCTGGACACCAAAACTAAGTTTAAAAAAATATAAGGTTTAAGGAGGTTTATTTCATGACAAATTTATTATGGAATCAAAAAACACCATTTCTTAGTTCTGAAGATGAATTCACTCCAACGATTACTCCGTACCTAATCAATCGTAAGGAAAAACATGGAGCGGTCATCATTTTTCCAGGTGGCGGTTATCAAGGTCGTGCACATCACGAGGGAGAGCCAGTCGCAAAATGGTTAAACACACTGGGTATTTCTGCATTTGTATTAAACTATCGTGTTTCACCTTCGAGACATCCAGCTCCATTAGCGGATGCTCAGCGTGCTATTCGCTATGTTCGACATCATGCAGAAGAATGGGCCATTGATAAACAAAAAATTGGGATATTAGGATTTTCAGCAGGTGGACATCTAGCATCAACTGCTTCAACTCACTTTTTACAAGGATGCTACGAATCTAGTGATCGTATTGATGAAGAAAGCTGTAGGCCGAATATTGCCATTGTCTGTTATCCTGTTATATCATTTACACATTTTTATCATGAAGGCTCTGTTCAAAATTTACTGGGAAATAACTCGTCAGAGCAACTGCGTCTTTCATTATCCAATGAAAACAATGTTACCGCTGATACACCACCGACTTTTCTCTGGCACACAGCTGATGATAGCGCAGTTCCTGTTGAGAATAGTTTACTCTATGCACAATCATTAAGTAAAAATAATGTTCCCTTTGAACTGCATATCTTTCCGAATGGACGTCATGGTTTAGGACTTGCCGAAGAGGACCTTGTAGTGGGAAAATGGACAAATTTATGTGAAAATTGGTTGAAACAACAAGGATTTTAATATGACAAACTTAAAAAGACTTTGTCCTGTCAAGGACAAAGTCTTTTATTGGCTATTAGGATGTTACATTTTTCAACTCAATCATAGAATCATCTGAGCTTGTTTTTTGTTTGCATTGAATAAATTCGATGTCTTCACCATTTTCTACATAAAATGCAGGTCCATCATGGTTACTGATTGTTACTCTATGAAAACTAACACCTTTGACGTTTCCGCAGAAGAAGCCGCGTTGTTTCATCGGCTTTAATTCGGACATCATGGCAGGCATACCTGGTTCTGCATCATCAGCCATATCGACAGTGACATGATCAAATGTCACATCTTCCACATACATCTCAGGCAGGCCGTATAAAAATCCTGCCGCCGCACTTACTTCTCTTGCGGTTATATTTGAGAAATGTATTCTTCTAAAAACAGGAGTTTCATCCGTTACTGGATATGGATTTTTATCCCATACATATTTTTCTTTACCACGTGGTCCACAGAAATAATAGAGGTTTGCAATAAACGGACAAATAACACTTTTCATCACAATATTGCTTACACGAATATCTTCTATCACACCGCCGCGGCCTCGTCTCGATTTTAGACGAATTCCTCGGTCTGTTCCTTCAAATACACAATTACTAACCGTAACATTTCGAATATCACCGCTCATTTCACTCCCAAGGACTACCCCGCCATGTCCATGGATCATCGTGCAGTTTGTAATTGTGATATTTTCGCATGCTACACGTTTTTCGGTGTCTTCTGTTCCCGCTTTAATTGCAATGCAGTCATCACCAACATCAATATGGCAATCTGATATTCTAACATTTCGGCATGACTCTGGATCAATGCCATCTGTATTCGGAGAATCGCTCGGATTTACAATTGTAAGATTATGAATTGTCACATCTTCACAGCAAATGGGATTGACCGTCCAGCTAGGGGACTGAATCATCTTTACTCCTGAGATTACTATATGTTTGCAAGAATCAAAGCTTACTAGCTTTGGACGCGGGTATTTATTTTCCTTTTTTCTAAAAAGATCCCACCAAAAGACACCATTCCCATCCAATGTCCCATATCCTGTTACAGATATGTTTTCACTGTTCTCTGAATAAATGCATGATGCATATACATCTCTTTTAACTCCTTCCCACCTTGATTGGACAATTGGATACTCATTTATATCAGTACTAAAAAGTAGAGTAGATCCAGCCTCTATATATAGATTCATATTGCTTTTTAATATAATGGCACCTGTTAGAAATCGACCAGCCGGGACATAAACCGTTCCTCCTCCAGCTTCCTCACATGCCTGAATTGCCGCGGCAATCATCCTCGTATTAACAGTCTTTCCATCCCCCACCGCACCATATTGCGTAATATCATGCAGGCTGGTTGTACTTGTTGGAATCATTTTTCTCTCTCCTTTCTCTATTGAATACTTTCCATTTCCGCGGCTGCTAAAATAAAAGCTCCAATTCCTTTTAAGTCATTTGTTATAATCGGCTCACTAATATAGTATTCAAATGTTCCATCTCGTTTATCTGGCCCGCCCAGTCCGGCTACCTGGCAGTTTTTATTTAAATTAACCAAGCCTGCACTTGTTTCCGTAATAAATTCGTTTATAATCCCCTCATAAACCTGATGGGCTAACTCCTCCCATTCTTTTGGTAGATACCCTTGCTTTACTCCCTTTGCAATAGCATATAAAATCATGCATGAAGAGGAAGCCTCAAGATAATTTCCCTTTCGATCCCCTTTATCAAGGACCTGATACCAAACTCCTGATTCTTTGTCTTGTACATTTTTAAGGGCAAGTAAAACATCTGTCAGTAATACCAGCAATGCACCTCGGTCTTTATGATTCTCCGGAAGGAATGTGAGTGTATCAACTAACCCCATCACAAACCACCCCATTGATCTTCCCCAGAAATTCTTTGAATGGCCGGTTCCCGGGTTGCACCATGGCTGTATTTTTTTCTCGTCAAATGCGTGATACAGAAGACCTGTCTCATGATCTTTTGTATTTTTCGCACATAGTAAAAATTGCTTTGTTATATCATCAAATTCCTCAATTTGTCCGAACTCCTTTACATACTCAGCGTAAAATGGGGACCCCATATACAGACCGTCAAGCCAAATTTGATGTGGATATACTTTCTTATGCCAAAAAACTCCCTCGGAAGTGCGGGGATGTAAATGCAACTGTTTTCTTAACAGGTCGATTGCCTTCTTATATTTCGTTTCTCCCGTTTCTTTAAACAAAGTAAGTAAAACCTTTCCATTGTTTATATGATCAATATTAAAGTGTTCAATATTGTATGCACGGATATCGCCTTCTTCATTGACAAAAGCATCCATGTTTTTTTTCATATAATGAAAATACTTCTGATCACCTGTTTTCCTCCAGACAAGCTCCGTCCCCTTTAACACAACACCATAGTCATACGACCACTTATCATTTTGAACCCCTTCACACAAAAGCGGTCTTCGGACAATAACAGAGTCTATCATTCTTTGTGACCAATTAAGTGTTTCTGTTTCCACCATTATTCAACCCTCTCTCTTGATTGTTTTCCTTATAACTAAAATAATGAAAATCAGCATGTTTGTTTGTCCCCAAAAGATCCTGTACACACACCCCAACAAAGTTCCCTGTAAATCCGTTCCCCTCATCAGAAAGGTGGGCTATACTGATTGGAATGTCAATTCTTTCCCAATCATTAGCGTTAGACTTATAAAAGAATGTTGCTTCCTCATCATGTAAAATTGCTTTGAGTTTGCAGCTCTTTGAGTCGTTTACAGGAACCCACAGATCTAACTGTTCGAACTCTCCCCACTCACATTTCATAATATTGAGACATTTCCCTTTTTCTTCATCATGTGAAAGATAGAAATAAACATAATTATCAGTATTGTAATAAAGAACCAGACCTGCCATCTGCATAAATGTTTCTGGATCAAATTCGATGTCTGTTTCCAGTTCACATGAGAAATGCTGCTGTCGTCTTGCAACTAAATGCTGATCATTCAGGGAGTGAAGGGATTCTCCTCCGTTTAATCGCAGGCATCCTTTTCGTTCCTTTAATGAGCACCAGGATTCATCAGGAGCTTTGCGGATGGTATTCCATGTTATATGTAATGATTCATGTTGAAAATCATCATATTCATTTTGATCATGTGGAAAAGGATGTTGAGGAAGATTAGGTGCGATGACTTCTACTTGTGCTTCATTTCCTCCGTTCTCAAGTCGAAGCCAGCCATCTTCTGTCCATTTCACACGCTGGATAGCAGTTTCCCGGCCTAAAATGGAGTATTTCCCTTTCACAGGTCTGCTGCATAAGTGGGCCATAAACCATTCACCCGTTTGTGTACAAACTAAACTTCCATGTCCGGCCTTTTGCAATGGTAAATGTTCGTCATGAGCAGAAGTTAACATTGGATTTTGCGGATCAACCTCATATGGACCGGTCAATTCTTTAGATCTTGCAACGGTGACAGCATGTGTTTTACCTGTGCCACCTTCAGCAGTTAGTAAATAGTAATAACCATTCTGTTTATAAATATGGGGAGCTTCTGTTTTCCTTAAATACGTCCCATTAAATATTTTATACATTGGACCGATTAATTTTTTATCCTCCGGAGAATACTCCTGCATCACAATCCCTGCCGATTTATTGCTCCCATCCATTCGATAATCCCACTCAACATTCAAAACCATTTCCGACCGTCCTCATTATGAAATAAAGATGGATCAAAGCTTCCACTGTTTAAAAGGATAGGCTCTGACCAAGGTCCTAAGATATCGGTTGCTGTAATCAAGTAATTATGTGCATCCTTAAATGGATACTTACTTCTTTTTACATCAGTGTAAACCAAATAAAAAACACCATCATGATAGCTTAAAGCAGGAGCCCAAATACTGCATGAATCCGGATTGCCGATAAAGTGATGATGCTTATTCAAAATATTGGTTAAGTGCCTCCAGTTTTGTAGGTCTCTAGAATGATAGACTGGCACTCCCGGATACCATTCAAAAGTTGAAGTAACAATATAGTAGTTTTCCTCCACCCGAACAATACATGGGTCAGGATTAAATCCCGTCAAGACCGGATTCTTTATATACGACCTTTCCTCCATAAAAAAGCTCCTTTCTTAATGAAACGTATTCAGAAAAGAAGATTCTTTCCCCATTAGGGAGAAAGAATCTTACCTTTACCAATTCATCATCAACCTTGTGCTTTCTTATAAGCCTCTTCGTATTCTTTTGCCATTGCATCTCCACCTGATTTCTTCCACTTATCAACTGCCTCATCAAAGGCCTTTTCATCTATTTCACCCATAATGTATTTGATTGTTGCATCCACAATTATTTTCTCTAATTCTGTTCCACGTTCATTTGCTGTTTCTGAATCAAGCGGTACAGTAGGATCGAGTACGGCAAACTCGGCATTTTCTTTAATTAGCTCATTCACCAGTTGTTTAGAAGGGTCTGCGTCGACAAGTGAGTGAGTAATCTCACTAGGTCTTGAGCTGGAAAATGGTTGTACGTCTTTTTGCCATAAATCATTGTCTAAAATAGTAAACGCGCCATTGCTATCCGTTTCATAATGAGTTCCTTCAATACCGCCTGTCATCATCATAAACACTTCTTCATCAATTAAATCATTAATAAATTGCAGTAAGCGCTTTAACTCAGCTTCTGTTTTCACTTCTGATTTAGGGAAAGCCATTAATCCCCCTACACCGCTATTTTCTGACCAGATATGATTTCCACCATCAGGGCTTTCAATTTTGTTTACTGGCACGATCTCCATCTCATCTTGAATACCCTCTGCCATTGTTTTTAAATTCTTAATATCAACCATACCTGTATAAATTCCCGCTTTACCTTGTGCGAATTTTTGTTGTTGATCTGTTTTAGCTGTTACGGCAAAATCCTGGTCCAAATAGCCATTTTTATATAAATCTCTTGAATAATTCATAGTATCTTTATATGCTTGTGTCTCAAATTCCGGTGTAAATGTCCCGTCTTCTTCAACTTGCCATCCGTTTGGTGTTCCAAAGTAGGAGCTTAATGTTTTGAAACTGCTGTACCTAAGATCACTTCGATCACTGAAAGCGACTGTATCATCTTTTCCATTGCCATCCGGATCATCCTCTGTAAACGCTCTTGCAACTTCAAATAATTCATCCAATGTTTTTGGGACTTCAAGTCCTAAATTATCTAACCAATCCTTACGAAGCAAAAGTCCGGAACGTGCTAAATCTTTTTGAAATGGTACGCCATATAATTTTCCATCGATAGATGCAGCTGTTCGAATGTCTTCAGATATTAGTTTCAAATTATCGTAATCATCCAAGTACTTTTCTACATCCCAAAACATACCGGTTTTTAATGATTGCCTTACAGAAGAATTTGTCATCATTGTTAAAGAAACAATGTCAGATAATTCTCCGGAGGCAAGTGCGGCTGTAATTCTTTCTTCTTTAGATGCATCAGGTACCCAATTAAAATTGATCGTCGAATTTGTCGCTTCTTCTATCTCTTTTAACACGACATCTGTTGGTGGAGAAGCTGTATGCAGGATCGCTGTCCAATTCACTTCAACCTTTGATTCAGGATCATATTTTTCTGTATCTCCGCTTGCTTGTTCATTATTATTAGAACAAGCCGCAAGAAGGATTTGTGATGCTACTAATACATTTACCCCAATTATTTTGGCTAGCTTCTTTTTCATCTTCCATTTTCCCCTTTCTGACTTTGAGCTTTTTATTTTTCTTTTTTTGATTATGCAAGATATCCCCCGTACTCTATGCTTGTTTTCTTATCCACCCCCTTAAAATTGTTTTAAAATTGATTCTCACTTTCTAAGAGCACAGCCTGACTTTCAACTTTTATAAATACTTGGTTTGTCATCCACATAATGACGTAATTCCCAATACTGATCCCAAAGAACACAAGTGCACCTGAATTCATAAAGAGAACGAAATAAATGACCGCCAATGAAAGAAGCAGGATCAATGTATACTGTAAATATGAAATCCCAAATAAGACAGAGCACTTGATTTTAACAATCGTGCTTTTCCAGTCATAGTGGGCCATAATGGGAAACACATAACAAAGTGAGACAACATAAACAAAGCTGACAAAGATCACTAAAACACGCAAATAAAAAGACTGAACATACAAAAGATCAACATATAAAATCCAGCCGATGACAAGATAAATCATGCCAACAACAGACGCCTCTTTAAAGGAAGAGCGATAGGCTTTCCAGAATGTCGAAAAAATGGGAATATCACTATTTCCTCGAATCCACTGCCTTATGACGGTATACAGTGCTAATGTGGCTGGACCGATTCCTGCTAGAACAAGGCCCAGCAGTGTAAATGCGATCCATAAGATATTGAGATATACCAGCTGTAAAATACGGATACATATGTCATTTAACCGCTCAGCCATTTTATCCATTATTCACACTCCTTTCTCCTTCATGATACCGTTATCATTAGTAAAGACCGTCCTCCCCAAATTTCTTCGCTAATTTATTTGCGCCAATAACCAGAATTAGTCCCACAAGTCCTTTAAATAAACCAACCGCTGTACTATAGCTTAATTGCCCATTTTTAAGTCCGGCCGTATAGACATACGTATCAAAGATTTCCATTGATTCTCTATTAAGCGAGTTTAAAAGAAGATAAACATGCTCAAAACCTAAGTCTAATGTTTGACCGATTTTTAAGATTAATAGAATAATAATAACCGGACGAATTGCAGGCAATGTAACATGCCAGATTTGACGAAGACGATTGGCGCCATCCATTTTTGCGGCTTCATATAATTGTGGATCAACAGCTGTCACTGCCGCCAAGTAAATGATGGTTGACCAGCCCATTTCTTTCCATATAATTTGCAGGATGTAAATCGCCCTGGTCCATGCATCATCTGTTAAGAAATCCATTTTCTCGCCGCCTGCTTTAGCAATCAATTCATTAATAACTCCCCCATCTACTGTTAAGAAGACGTAAGAAATCGATACAATAATAACCCATGACATAAAATGCGGGATATATATAACAGTTTGAATTGTGCTTTTGAAGAATTTCCCTCTTACTTCATTTAACATTAATGCCAATATGATAGGAATCGGGAAAAAGACAAATAAATTTAATGCAAATAAAAACAGTGTGTTTGTTAACAACATAAAAAAGGTTGGTTCTGTAAATAAGCGAATAAAATGTTTAAAACCGGCCCAGGGACTTCCTGAAATCCCCAAAAACGGCTGGTAATCCTGGAAGGCGATGATCAGTCCTCCCATTGGTACATACTTAAAAATAATGAAATACAAGAGACCTGGCAATATCATAAAATACAAATATTTATTTCTGCCTATACTTGCAATATTCTTTCTTCTGATTTCCCGCTTGATTGCTTTCTTATCTGGAACAGTTTGCACGCTATGCTGATCTTTTATAGGAATCATTGTTTCCCTCACTCAGAAATCCTCCCTCATTTTTTCTCCGTATATGTTTGTACCATTCAAAATTAATCTATTTCATAGCGTAACGTCTACAATCATTCTGTCAGAAGCCATTCTCCAACACTATTTGTAAACGCTTTCTGTTATCAATATGATCTATTGAGTACTTTTAACCGGTCATGATTATTCTTAGTAAGATCCATAATCATGGCATGAAATAACTACTGTGGAAATGATTATAGACATGCTTATTTTTCCGTTGCTATATTGGAAATAGAAATATAGATAAATATAAAATGAAATGGAGGGTTTCGATTGAAGTATGAAAGTTCATTAGGCAATCGTATTTTTAATTTCCTTAACTATACGGTCCTGCTGCTAATTGGGTTAGCTTGTTTTCTCCCATTTGTAAACGTTATCTCAAGTTCCTTCGCAACAACACAGGAGGTTGTTGAAAAAACATTTATACTTTTTCCAACAACTTTTACTTTGGATGCTTATCACTATATTTTTTCTACACCTACAATTTTTAGAAGCTTTGCCGTCTCAATCGGTGTTACAGGTGTTGGTACATTCGTTAGTATGGTTTTAACTGCTTTCATGGCTTACGGATTATCGAGGAAGTATTTATATGGAAGGAAAGGGATCAACTTTATTGTAGTCTTTACCATGCTTTTTAGCGGAGGGATGATCCCTACCTATCTTGTCGTAAGAAATTTAGGCCTTATCGATACGTATTGGGCACTAATTTTGCCAGTCGCAATTAGTGCATTTAATTTAATTATTATGAGGAATTTTTTCCAAGCCATTCCTGACAGCTTGGAAGAATCAGCAAAGGTTGACGGATACAACGATATGATGATTTTCTTCAAAATTATCCTGCCGTTATCTCTGCCTTCAATCGCAACAATTTCATTATTTTACGCGGTGTCATATTGGAATGAATATACAAATGCGATTCTTTACTTAAATGATTCAGGTAAATGGCCTATTCAAGTGTTACTGCGTCAAATTGTTATCGTATCAAGCGGCATGCAAGCAGATAATTCCGCTGTTGATATCGTTCCACCGGCACAAACAATCAAAATGGCCGTAATCGCAGTTGCAACAATCCCTATGCTTATCGTCTACCCTTTCCTGCAAAAATACTTTGTAAAAGGTGCCTTTGTAGGCTCTGTGAAGGCTTAATAAGAGTAAGAAGAAAATACCTATGTGAATAACAATAAAGACTACTATATTCGATACGGTAGTCTTTATTATTTTTAATTGATTGTTTTAGAAAAAATTGTAAATGTAGATTACTTTTTAATAATAGTGGAATAGAGCGGAAGACACTCGACTCCTGCGGGAAGTAGAGGAAAGGCTTAGAACCCGCAGGCAAAGCTTCCTCCCCGGCGCATGGAGTGTCTGAAGTGCAATGTAACGGCCTGTTCTAAAGGATTTACAATAGAATATTACGGAGCGCTTTACACAGCAAAAACATCCCCCTACAAATTTATAAAGGGGATGTTTCTTATTACTCTATTAATTTTGATGAAACAAAAAGAAACTTTCATCAACTTTTCTTATAAACCAATGTCTCACCACAATACAATTCCCTATATTTCCCAGGTGTTATTCCTTCATATTTACGGAAGGAACGGATAAAATTTTGAGAATTATTATATTGCAGCTTTTCCGAAATTTTCTTTACTGACATATCAGTTTCTTTCAGCCATTTTTTCGCCATATCATATCGATACAATGCAAGATATTCACTAAACGATTGATTGAACTCCTTCTTAAAAATGCTGCTTAAATAATTTTTATTATAATGAAGACGGGCTGCTATATTTTCTAAAGAAAGGTCTGTATCAAATTCATTTTGAATAATATGAACAATTTTATCTGAGATCGTTTTATATTGATAATCAGTACGTTCAGTAATCGCATTGATCATAGGATACACGATTTTATGTTTTACAAACATTTCAATTTCTTCGGAAGTTTTCATTTCTGAAATGGCATTATACAATGTTTTATGATCCTCAATAATTAACGTGTCCATACCCAACACATGCATGAAACTAACTAAATCATTGATAAACCTCATAATATTAACTTCAAGTTCATGGGGATTATGATTATTTTTAAACAAATCTGCAAGCAGTTGATGTAACGTTTCTTTTGCTTTTTTGTTTTCTCCTAATTTAATTGAATCGAACAACTGATTTTCCAGAATTTTAGGGAAGTATGTCTTAATTTCATTGCTATTAAAAATAGCTGAAACACTTTCATAAAAAATAATCGATTCTTTACCAACCTTTAAGCGGTACTTAAGGGCTTCAATTCCTTGCTGAAGTGCAAGTTTACTGTCCCCTAAATCTTTAAATGGGCTACTTATTCCTACACTAACTGTCAAATTAAAAATCTCTTTCACCACTTTTTGGATTCGTTCCATATAATTGTTTATGACTAAAATATGCTGATCTGTATCCTCGTTTTGGCAAAGGAAAATAGTTGCTTGAGTCCTTGAATCAATAACAGCCGGTGATAACTGCTCATCCTTATTAATTATCTCAGAAACAAGCTGATTGATTGAAAATAAAAGGACGTCTTTGTCCTTTCTTGAATAATTATTGTTTTCAAGATGATCAAATTGAATAGCAAGAACATACAAACTTTTCCACTTTTGCGGGAATTTAAAATCCTGCAGTTGCTCTTGAATTTCCTGGTCATTCATACGTCCGTGAAAAAGATTTAACATAAATAATGTTTTTAATTGTTCATGCTGGCTTGTAATTACATTTTCAAGGGACTGATTTTTATTTATAACTTCACGAATTGACCTTCCGATAAGTTCAAATTCATCTTTACAATCATTTTTTTGCATTTTAGGGATGAATTTCTGCAGTTCACGAATTGGTTTAGAAAAGTAGTCGGAGCTAACATAACCTATAATTATTGTTACTGAAAGCATAAAAACACTCATCAAAACAGTTCCTATAATGGTTGGCTTCATTGCTTCTGTAAACTCCGAATCCTTTATTTTTGTAACATATAACCATCCATTGTATCCTGATTTTGAATAAACCAATTTATATTGGTCTTTTTGTTGTGTATCAACTGGATAAATCCCAGCTTGTCCTTGGTGGTGATTTACTAAGTCAGAAATAATATTATGCTTAATTTCTTTTTCCTGTGGTTCTGCATCATTTTGATAGATTAGTATTCCATCTTGATTATAAATATAGACAGGATTTGATTCAGCTTGATTATAGATTAGACTTGATAATGACTTTAATGGGATATGTACAATGAGAACGCCGTTTTTTGTTGACTGATAATAGGGGGTTTGTTTGATAAGCTTAATCTCATTTTCCACATTTTCTTCCTTCAACCATGTAGAGGGGTGTGGAAGTGACATATAATTTGATACAATATAATCCATTTCTGTCTTAGTAACTGTTTTTAATCCGTATTGATTTATCTTCCAGTTTCCTTGTAAGCTAACTAATTCTATGGTTGTTTGACTTGGTCCGAATGATGAAATGTAGTTTAATTGTTTATCAATTGCTTGATAGATATCAAAGTTCTTTACCGTTAAAGGTTCTTTAATATATTGCTTAAATGAGGAATCATGAACATAGGAATTAAGTGAATAATCTAATGTTTGCATTTTCTGTTCAAGCGTATTCATGATTTGAACAACATTTTCCTGCTTCTCCAAAATAATCTTCTCTTCAAATGAAGCTTTGGTAAAAAAATACGCAAAGCCATTAAATAAGATCACAACTAGAGTACCTGCTAAAACAAAGGGTAAAAAAATGCGATAAAAATATTTTGGTTTTTGTTTCAACATTCATCACCTCTCTCTACCAATAAAACGCTTACATTAGTTATCATTATATGATTCCACTATTTTTCATGTCAATATGCTGTTACACTCATATATTGCCATTTTCACAATCAACTACCTCCTTTTTTTGATTATTTATTTGACAACGCTTACAAATAAACCTACTCTATTTTCAATAAGATCGCTACAATCATCAAAACAGTTAAATCAAATCGGAAGATGAAAATACGGTTTCATATTAAAAAAGTGATCTAGTGAACATGACTTAACGTAATGATTATATAAAAAAATCAACAGATCACAAGGTAAAAAGAGTGGTTCTATATAAGATGCCCTTTTTACCTTCTTCCATATCTTCATATCTAATGCTGTGAATCACTTCTATTCATCAGATCCTGCCAAGTTTTTTAGAAGCCAGTTATAGGACTTGTCTCCACAAATTTCGTGCTTTCCATCAAAAAAGTGTCGATCTATATGATTTCCCGCATTAAACCTTCTGTAAATATCATTAATGGTTTCCAACGCTTCTTTTGCATGATTAATTGGAAATACTGTATCATTTTTTCCTGACTCAATAAACAAAGGTCTTGGTGTAAGTAACCCCAACAACTCAGGCAGTTCACCTAATTGTAAAATTCCTGGAATATAATTATCAAGGCAATGATTTCGATCCATAATGCTGCCTTTAAATGTATTTGTATAGCCGGAAAGGACAGTAGCTTTTATCCGTTCATCGACGATTGAGGTGAAGGCTGCTACAAGACCCCCGCCAGAGAAACCAAAACATCCAATTCTGTCTTGATCAACCATATCAATCGTTTGTATGTAATCTAGGACTCTTCTGCATTCAAAAACCCTCAATCCGGCTATCGTTTTTCCCATTAATAGCAATTGACTTGCAATTGAGAAACATGAACTACTACTAGGCTCGCCAGATTCAGCATCTTTTGCAAGCTTCCGTTCACCAAACCCGATTAACTCTGGTACAACAACCACCATCCCTTTTTGTACAAGTTCTATTGCACAATTCATATGAATGCCCGGCTCTCCTTCAATTTCAGTTCCATTATGATGTAACCCAACCATTTCTTTATTTCCGTAGCCATGACCATGAAGTACAAGTACGGCAGGAACTTTTGTGTTTGTTTTTTTCTTTGGGAGAAGGACATAAGTTGAACAACAAAGTTGATCAATGGTTGTGATTTCTATTTTCAAACGCCAATAGTCATCTTTTTCCGTTTTCTCTACAAGTCTAGGATTCAATGAGTGTTCTTCTTCTGGATATGGAAAACGACCAATCAATTGTTCAAATTTGGATTTTGTTTGTTCTTGCCAGTGTTGGTCATAAACTTTAGCTTTTGAAACAGTGTCATGATATAAATGTTCAAGAAAGTGATCGGGATTTAACAAAGTGAACTCTCCTTCTTTTTCTAAACTAGTTCGTTCCATTGCGCTCCAGACACAGGATTCGCCGGGGAGGAAGTCTAGCCTCCTCGGCTTCGCCTGTGGAGTCTCGCCATTCCTCTTCTCCCGCAGGAGTCGAGTGTCTTCCGCTCCATTCCACTGTAGCTTTTTCAAAAAAATTCAGAACCTACAATCTATTAGTAAAATTACTTCAATATATAATATATTTTTCAATTGGTAAGTCCAAATCTCGAATTCCTTCAACTATTAATCTTGCAACCGCAAGGGCTCCGTTTTCAGAAAAATGAGTGTTATCTTGTAGTCCATTCGGGTAATTAGAATGTACACCTGGATCAAGCCAAAGAAAGATTTTTTTGGTGTTCTCAGTACCTATGTTTTCAAAGTATACTTTGCTTCGTTTTCCTAAATCGATTACCGGAACATTTTTTTCCTTTCCTAGTTGAAGGATCGCTTCGGGATAATTGCCATGTGTTTCATTTACACTTCCATGCTCATTAAAGCTTCTTCTTTGCACAGGTGTAAGTAATATAGGTGTTGCTTTATGTTTTTTGGCTACATGAATATACTGTTTCAAATAATATTTAAAATCTGTAAATGGATCTGTAAACCTTTCATCTGTTTTTGAATCATTATGCCCAAATTGAATAAATAGGTAATCGTTTTCCTTGATATGTTCATTCATTTTCGTTAGTCTTTTTTCTAAAATAAAACTTTTTGAGCTTCTTCCCGATGCTGCTTCATTTGCAATGGTTATATCATCAGTAAAGAATTGGTGTAACACCTGCCCCCACCCTGCTTGTGGAGCTCTTTCTATTGGATATGAAGAAGCAGTAGAATCACCTGCTATAAAAATGGTTGGATTTTCGTTTTGAGATATTGTATTAACCCCCCAGCTCCTGATATAGATTCCTATTTCCATTTTCATTCATATGTATGATGATGTCTAATCTCTCTTTAGCGATGAACAAATCATATGTTTTAATGATTACTATGTGATCTTAAGAGTATGTTTCGGATTCTATGAACCAGGTAAAAGATTTGTTCTATTTTCATGGGTTTTGCGTATGGATAGTATGATAAATGCAGTAATTCGGAAAGGGGGATTGTCATTTGTGTCACAGCATGAGAAACCTTTCATCTTCCTTAAATAAGCTTGTTTTTTCAATATTATTAGCCGGACATAAAACATGTCCTCCTGATTGGGTTCGAAAAAATAAAAGGCCTCGTTATTACTCCCTTTGGTATGTAACAAAAGGAAGGGGAGAAGTCGTCATTAACGGAAAGAAGCATAAATTACAGCCAGGCAGACTCGTTATTTTTACTCCTCAAATGGTATGTGATAAGAAGTCATATCGTATGAATCCATTGGAATTTTATTATGTTCGTTTTTCCTATGCCATGGCTTTTGAGGATAAAGATGTATGGCAATTTAAACATTCACAGGATATCCCTTTTCCTCTTAAAGGAGTTTATACAATTAGCAATCATTCCGCCGTAACAGTTTTACTTGAGCAGCTAAGCTCATTAGCAAAAAGACAAGGGACAACTGTTAATATGCAGCAAAGAATTGTTTTTGGGGAGCTGTTATTAACTTTTGTAGAAGATTTCAATTCTCAAATGCTAAGCGGTGATAGCAAAAAAGCGATTGAAGGAACAATAGAGTACATGATTAATCATTATAAAAATACAATCACCTTGTCCGAACTTTCCCAAATTGCCGGACTGAGTACCAGCCATTATTCCAGACTTTTCAAAAAATATATCGGCTTAAGTCCGATCGATTATTTAACAC
Organism: Bacillus sp. J37; assembly: GCF_000518865.1. Taxonomy (GTDB): domain Bacteria; phylum Bacillota; class Bacilli; order Bacillales; family Bacillaceae; genus Metabacillus. Next base: position 23,824 of record NZ_JAEK01000045.1, read on the forward strand.
ATCTACGGATCGACCGTGCAAAAGAACTACTTGTCTTATCTGATGTAAAAATAAAAGAAGTAAGCCAGACCGTTGGATATGGTGATGAATTATATTTTAGCAGAACTTTTAAACGAATTATTGGGGTGTCCCCTTCTCAATATTGTGAAGATCACAAACAGATTAGCGGAGAGCTTTCTAATCATACAGACAAAAGGTAGAGCTTCCTCCTTCAAGCCCTACCTTAATTTTTTTATACCCGAACTCTTGATCGATTTGCTTTGCTCTGACTCTTACATAGTTGATAATACATGTTCCTTGATTTAAGAAGCTCTTGATGGTTCCCCATTTCCACGATCTTCCCCTTATTTAACACGATAATTTTATCTGCATGCTGAATGGTTGATAATCGATGGGCAATGATGATTGTGGTGCGATTTTTAGAGATTTTCCTTAATGTTTTTTGGACAACCGCTTCTGTTTCAGTATCAATATTTGCTGTTGCCTCATCAAGGATTAACACTTTAGGGTTGGCAATAATTGCTCTTAAAAATGATAAAAGCTGATTTTGCCCTGTAGATAATACAGTACCTTGCTCACCCAGCACAGTTTCATATTGGTTTGGTAAGGTGCGGAAAAAGGCGTCAATATTGACAGATTTTGCTACATTAATGATGTCTTCATTCGTAATATCCTGCTGATTTAACCGGATATTATCAAAAACAGTCCCTGAAAAAACAAAACTATCTTGTTGAATAATTCCGATATGTTTTCTCAACTCTGACAATTGAACTTCCTTTATATTTACATCATCTAAGCAAATCTTTCCCTTTTGGATGTCATAAAAACGGTTAATAAGCTGAATAATCGAGCTTTTTCCTGCACCTGTTTCTCCTACAATTCCAACCGTCTCCCCCGGTTGAATATGAAAATGAATATCTTTCAACACCCATTCCTCATTCTTATAAGCAAAAGATACATGGTCAAAGCGTATTTCCCCTTTAATATCGCTCCCTAATTTTTTCGGTTTATGAGGATTAAGGATTGTTGACTTTGTGTCCAAGGTTTCAAAAATACGTTCAGCTGACGCTAGTGCAGACTGAATTTGATTAAACTGATCAGCGAGTGCCCTTAGCGGCTCGAAAAATTGCCTCACATAATGTGTAAAGGCATACACAATACCAAAAGTTATGGCACCTTCCAAAACATTTCTTCCTCCAAACCAAACAAGTAATGCAAGTGAAAGATTACCGAAAAAACCGATAGAGGGATTAAAAATGGAATTTAAAATCGTCTGTCGCATTCCGGCTTTATAATGACGTTCATTCAACTCATTAAACTCCTCAAGCTGTTTTTCTTCTCGAACAAAAAGCTGGATAATACTCATACCTGACAAATTTTCAGCAAGAAACGAGTTAAGCTTTGATAAAATAAGACGAATTTTTCGCTGTGCCTTTCTCATAACCGTTTTAAAATAAATGGTTGTGATCATAACAGCCGGTATAACAATCAAACTAACTAATGTAAGCTTTACACTGAGATGTAACATGATCAATATAATACCTAAAAGAATAAGAATTTCCTTAATTAAGTTAACAATAACCTGTGAATATAATTGATTGAGAGCCTCTACATCATGGGTAATTCTTGTGACTAATCTTCCGATTGGATGCTTTCCATAAAAAGAAATCGACATATTTGAAAGGTGCTTAAAAATAGTCTCTCTAATATCATATATAATTGACTGTCCAGTATATTGCAGCGTATTTTGCTGATAAAAGGTAAGAACAGCGGAACTAGCGATGAGAATAAAATAAATCGCCCCCAATACTAGCAGGCCTCTATAATCCTGTTCTCGAAATTGATTCATTTCCGCTTGACTCAAATGATTGACCGGAAAAAGCTTTCCATCAATTTCAATTTGATTAGTCGATGAATGGAGTTGATATTCCTCTGACTTTGATAATCCTTCATTCCAGCCTTGAACCAGATAATGGGTATTCTCAATTGAAACAATCGCTGCCTTCTCTAAGTCTTGGATCTCCTGTTCATTTTTAGAACCTGGTAATCTAATATATACTTTTTCTTCTAAGCTAGCCGTTTCCTGAAACTTCATATCAAGATGATTTAACCTGTTTTTCATATCATCTGCCTCATCCTGATTTACAACAACCATCGGTGAGTAGATTCCATTTATATACGTGTCTATCGCTACTTTAATAATATAGGGCTGGGCGAGGCTGGCAATGACAATCAACCCTGTGATAAAAATAGATAAGATTATTTTTTTCCAATATGGCTTTGCAAAGCCAAGCATTCTTCCTAATAACTGACGGTCACTCATATTAGCGATGTTCATTCCCCCACTTCTTTAAACGAATTGTTCTTTCGTTTGAGGTTTCCATGACCATTTCATTTGATTGCTGAACATACATATTTTTATAAATCCCACTTTTTCTAAGCAGTGTTTCATGTGTACCTTGTTCAACAATTTGCCCTTTATCCATTACAATAATTTGATCGGCATGCTGTATCGTTGAAATACGGTGACTAATCATGATCGAAGTTTTCCCCTTCATTTCTGCTTTCAAAGTGTATAGGATCCTTTCCTCCGTTTTTGCATCAACAGCACTTAAACTATCATCAAGAATTAAGATCGGTGAATTTTTTATTAACGCACGAGCTATGCTTACCCGCTGTCTTTGTCCACCTGATAATGAGAGTCCCCTTTCCCCTAATGCCGTTTGAAAACCTTCAGCAAACCCCTGAATGTCTGCATAAACTTCAGCCTGGCGAGCTGCTCGAAAAACATGTTTCGTTTGATAATTTTTTGGATCGAAGGCAATATTATCTTGAATAGTAGAAGAAAAAAGAAAGTTTGTTTGCGGGACATATCCAATTGAAGATCTTAAAACATGAAGCGGGAGTTTTCGTATATCGTAATGATCAATAAAAATAGTGTTTTCAGGTGGATTATATAGTCGTAATAGAAGATTGACTAAGGTTGATTTCCCACTTCCAATTTTTCCTACAATCCCTACACTTGTTCCTTTTTTAATCGATAAATTAATATTGTGAAGAGCGTCTAGTTGGCTGTTTGGATACTGAAAAGATAGATTTTTGATATCAATGTCTCCATTCAAAGCCATAACAGGAATGACATCTTTCTCATCTTTAATGGTTGGCTCTGTCGCAAGCACATCAGATAATCGTTGATCAGCAGCTTTTCCTTGTTGAAATAAATTGATCACTTTTCCAAGGTTTTCTATTGGTGAAATAAGCAGGGACAGGTATGTATTAAATGCAACAAATTCCCCAAGCGTTATCGTACCCCGCATAACCAAAATAGAGCCAAACACAATAGATAGTAAGTAACTTAGTCCTACAATTCCCTGACTAAGTGAGGTGAAAAGTGAATTTGCACGGATCAGTTGTTGATTCGCCTTTATATTTTGATCATTTTCCTTCATAAACTTTTTCATTTCTTCCTGCTCTTGAACATATGTTTTAATGACCCTTATTCCGGTACAAAACTCTTGAACACGGCTTGTTAACGTACCAATTGCTTCTTGTACCTTTGTTGAATGCATTCGAATTTTTATTCGAAAACGATAGGCCAAGTATGTTAAGGCCGGCAATGGAATGAAGACGAGTAAAGTAAGGGACAAATTAATCGTACCTGCCATAAGAAAAATACCAATTGTTATTAAAATAAATGCTTCAATCATTTGAAAAACACCTTGCATCCCAATTTGACGAAGCACATTCACATCGTTTACAGCATGAGCCATCAGGTTGCCGATTCTTTGATTTTGATAATATTCCGCAGGAAGCTTCTCCCAATGCTGAAATAAACGGGTACGTAAATCACGTTCAAGCATTCTCGATAAGCGGAAAATATAAATACGGCCGCATGAACGAAAAACGAAAATTCCCAGACCTAACCACATAAAGTAAACGGCTAACTCCATCAGATCACTTGCTGTGACCGTGGCATATTGAATTCCATTTGTAAACTCCTCTAACACCAAAGGAACCATTAATTGAAGAGCAAGGGAAATTGTTAATAACACTGCTCCCAGCATATACTCCCATTTATGTTGGAGAAAATACTCTGTAAATAGCGCTCGCTTTTTCACCAAACCCCACCTTCTCACTTATTGTAGTGTTAAGGTTACTCTTTCTTTACGTGATTAACAATGGATTTCCTCATCATGTTATATGGATTATTTTGCTCTGCAGTAAGACTGCGGTTAAACATTACGGTTTATTCAACCACTTTCGGTGGTGATTGCGGTTACATTTCGTAGGATTCGACCAACTTTGTATTTGATTACGGTTACATCCCACAGAATTCAACCAAACTCCGAGCACANTAATCCCTTTCAACCACTTTCAATGATGATTACGGCTACATTTCATAGGATTCGACCAACTTTGTATTTGATTACGGTTACATCCCACGGAATTCAACCAAACTCCAAGCACCCGCATCTTTTTCAACCTTTTTCCAGTCCATCTATGTTCCTATTCAGCACATCAACTGCATTAACTTCTGATGAAAACCCTAATTCCTCCCATGCATTTTCTGTTGACCATGGTTTATTCGGGTTATCGGAAACACCGTAATATGTTCCGTATTTTACCGTCGATTGGAGAGCCAAGTGAAAAAGCTGTATGGTATCCTCATGTGATAGTAAGGTATGGTGCAATCTTTGTTGTTTTTTTACTGATTCATATTCATCCTTTAATACACTGCCGATTCGTAAGTTGATGACAGACAAATTATTTTCTTTTTCTCCTGCAAAGATATGTCCTATATTTTCAGATGCAAGCTTTAATACACCATATAGTCCTCTTGAAAAAGGGTAATCATGAATGGTAATTTTTCTATCTAATGTTGAACGTCCATCTTTTTCATAGTAATCTGTTGAGTGATTGCTGCTTGCATAGACAAGCTTTTTTATTCCTAATGCAACGGCTGCGTGTAATAGATAAAATGAAGCTACAAAGTGTATGTTTGTCATTTTATGAAATTGGTCAATATTCTTTAAATCATCTTTTGATTTAATCGTTAATAAGTTGATCATCGCATCCGTATCTTTTGGTATATTTTCCAGTAGGTCCTGATAGTTTGTTGCATCTACTTCAATAGCATGACAAGGTAAAGAAGTAGAATGTACATTTTTATCAAGAATAACAAAGTCATATGTATCAGAAAGACCATTCACTAATATACTTCCTATTGTCCCTGCTCCACCGATGATCGTTACCTTCTTTTTCATTCTTTCACCTACTTTTAGACGTTTTAGTTATAGAGTGTGAAATATAGTCGATATCATATTCTTACCCCAAAAAAACCCTTTCATAACTTTTCAGCAGAAAGGGTCTTATCACATTATTTTAGTCTTTCAAAGGTTTCCTTGCTTCAATCAGTCTCCAATTCTGAGATCGCTTAGAATTTTTTTCATTAATTTCCACAACTGTTCCATCGTCATTACTTTCTTTCGGAACTTCTAATACTTTCCCACTATTTACTGCATTGAAGGTGTATGTGCCATCCCCATTTGGAGTTAGGTACCATTGTTGATTCCCATAACCAAAGTATTCCCAAATTTGCACGTCATCACCATTTGAAATTCCCGATGCATCGAGAACTTTATTACTTTTGGAAGACATAACTTTGTAGCTGCCTGATTGATTTATTTCGATATCCCATATTTGTTCTATCGCATCTTTTTTCGGTTGAATCGTTACTTTTGATCCATTTGATGTTCCCGCAACAGACAATACCTTCTCGCTTTTTGCATCTACAATATGAAAGGATGCTTTACTTTCTACTATTGTTGTTCCCACTACTTTTCCATTTTTCGTAGAAGCAGTAATCATTGATCTTCCATGTCCAACTATTTTAATCTCAGAATTGTTATGATCTATTTTTTTCACTTCAACGATGGATGGATTGCTTGATCTCCAGTTTAACTTTTGATTTTTATCAGAATAAGGAAGACCAACTGCTGAGAGCTTATGTGTCTCACCTACTCTTAGTGCAAGCTTTTGATGATCCATAACGATCCTGTTAGATGTCATACTGTTATTTGATGCATCCTTCCAAATTCCTCTTAATGGGTAAATTTCTAATGAAACAATCTTTACATCGCCGCCTTTTGAATAAAAGCTCATTTCATCACTGGCACCGTCGGGAAAGATAACATTTGAAAAAACAGCCTGACCATCATTCACAAATACTTCTGCAGATGATTCATCTACATACATCCTCATTTTTATTCGGTTATTATCTGGTTTGACCTTCGTTTCATGTCGTGTAGAAAATTTCTCAGAAAAGTCGATTTCTCCAGATTTTGATCGATCAAAGAACGCTGTTGAATTTGTTACATTGTAGCCAACATCTGTTTGTTGTGTTTCTGATTTTCTTAGCTGAAAACCAAATTCCTCCGCTCTGTTTTTTTCAGGTAATTCAATTTCAGCTACGATTTCAAATGCAGTAGCACTTATTTCTGAGAGTATGTTTGCCGTGTTAGGTTTTACAAACTTGTTACTCCAGGATGTATGACTTCCTCTTAACTGTTTTAATTCTTCTATAGGTTGTTGAACTAAGCGAACACCTTCCCCAGGTACCGTTTTTAACATAACTTCACGTGGTATTGACATTTGGCCTTGCCAAGGAGAAGTCGGGAAGCTAAATGGGTAATCCCAGTTACTCATCCAACCTAAAGAAATTCTTCTACCATCTGAAGCTGGGATATCAGAAAAAGACATTGCAGCATACATTTCTTTTCCAAATTCATTTTTTAAGACAACCCCAGCTTGATGGTCACTTACAAATTGTTTTCCATCAAACGTTCCGACAAAGTATTCAGAATCAGAGCCGTTTGTATTTGGATTTGCCCCGGTACTGATTGAGAGTACCCACTTTTTCTTTCCGTTATCACCATCAACAGGAAGCTGAAAAAAGTCCGGACATTCCCATACTCCGCCTCTGACATAATCTCCATAGCCAAACGATTCAATCATCTCCCAATTCAATAAATCCTTTGACGTAAAGAAACGGATATGATCTCCACCTGAAATGACCATCACCCATTGATTATGGTCTTCATCCCACACAACTTTCGGATCACGGAAGTCCCAGCCTTCCCCACCGTAAAATTCACCTATATTCGGTATGATCGGATTTCCATCATAAAACTCCCATGTTCTTCCTTTATCCTGGCTATAAGCTACGCCAACCTTTTGATCACCATTATGTTTAGCTGGATTAAAAGATGTATAAAAAGCGATTAATCCCGATCCTTCTTCATTAAATAAACCTGAAACATTATCCTTATCCACTACAGCAGAACCGGACCACGCATGACCCATTTCATTCCAAGGAATAGCAATTGGCAGCCGCTTCCAATGAACTAAATCTGTACTAACTGCATGTGCCCATTTACCGCCATCTTGGTGAAAAAGATGGTATTCGCCTTCATAATAAACCAAGCCATTCGGATCGCTGGCTGCACCTCTGGCCTGTGTATAATGATACTGAGGCCGATAAAGCTCTTCATAATATTCATCGAATTGGGTTGCATATACATGTTGAAAATATGCTGTACCGTTATACACATTTAAACCAAATTTCCCACCGGAATATGCTGAATCCTGCTCTGCGATCACAGGCTCAGCATATCCATCTAAATACACGTTCATTATTGGACCTTTTGCATGGATCTCAAAATGATAGGTCTTACCTGTTTCAATCTTTCTCTCAGCAATGCCAATTGTTCGATCTCCGCTTAAGTCTAATAAACGGACCTGATTTAAATTAGGATCCAGCTTTATCATATACCCTTTTGTCGCATCTGAATTTGCACGAAAAACAAAGCCCGCAGTACCATATGGAGTCGAAGGATCTACCTTTAAATCACCTTCCAAAATAAAATCCGTTTCCTCCGACTCTGCCATATAATAAGTGTTTTCTGATTCAGGACTTTTGCCCATAACTCCTTCAAGATGTGGAAGCCACTCCCCATTATGTGTTTGCCATCCTTCTAAGTTCGTAGATAAATCACTCACTTGAATATTCTGAAACACTACATTTCCATTACTAACCTTAAGCCCTACTAGACCTTGATCATAGGTTTGATCTTGAGCCGAAATAATCGGATTTGAGCTATTCTGCCAGAATATATGTAATGATTTTCCTACCGCTTTTACTCTAATGTGATATAGCGATCCTATATCAATCGGTTCGTTATAGTGTGAAATAACTTTATTACGTTTTATATCAACCAGGCGAATTTGTTCTTTACCAGCATCTATTTGCAAGCCATATCCTTGCAATCCTTTTTGATCTGCTCTAAAAAGTAATGTCCCGATACCACTTTTGTCATTGATCATCACATTCGCTTCAAAGTTGAAATCGGTTACTTTTGTTTTTGTTAAAGCATAGATATTTTCATTTAATTTAGCACTTCCTGTTAACCCTTGTGAAGTTGCCGACCATTGATCTGTCAATCTCCATTCACTTAGATTTGTTTTCACCTCATGCACGAAAACTTGACTAAATTTTGCTGAGCCATGATTAACGTTAAAGCCGGTAAATCCCTTTGAATGTTTATAATCTTCTAGATCAGCAACGATTCTATCATTTAAGAATACTTTAATTGATGGACCATCTGCTGCAATTTTCACCTTATAAGTGACATCTTCTTTTAACTGCTTTTTCACTTGTTTTCCGATACGCTTACCTGTTTTTATATCAACTAATTGAACGCTGCTTTTCTTTGAATCTAACCTTAACATATATCCTTCGGTTCCCATTTCATTTGCTCTAAAAACAAGTGAGCCGGAGGATGAGGACTGAAATTTCACCGTTGCTTCATAAACAAAGAAATTTCCGACCTCTGAAGATGATAAGATGAGTCCTGGTTGTTTCTTATCACTCTTACCTCTGATTACGCCATTTTTCTCCTGTACCCAAGATCCGGTTATAGGAATATATCCAAAGATTGCTGCATTTTGTTCTGTGGCCTGTACTTGAAAGTGCTGATCCATATAAATGACTGAAAATACAAATACAAGCAGAATCACGAGCTTCGTCTTTTTTAAATTCTTCATCTCATCACAGCTCCCTTAATATAGCAAACGCTTTCATAAATTCACAGTAGAAAAGGGATTAAGACAACGTTCCTTCATCCCTTTCATTTTAACTTTATGTCCTCATACACAACAATTGGATTGTAATTTAGACACTTCAGATATTGCCCCTATTTGAGTACAAGTAAATGCCCCAATCTTATTGCTAAATATAATGATATCTTTTAATTCTTGAAAAGATTGGACGATATCATGAGGATATTTCTTTTTTGCCAGTTGAAATAAAGCAGCCCCCACAAATGCATCGCCGGCTCCAGTTGAATCAATCGCATTTACTTCAATACTTGGAATAAGCTCTTTTTTATTTCCATTTGATACGAGAGTCCCGGTCTTTCCTAATGTGACAGATATAACGGATGCTCCTAATTGATGAAGGTCATCTATCCCTGCTGTTATGTCATGTTTTTTCGTGATAATCCCTATTTCCTCTTCACTTACCTTCACAAAATCAGCTAAAGCGATCGCTTCTTTAGTGAAATCAATAAATTGTGGTGTGCGTTCTTTCCATAAATCTTTTCTGTAATTAGGATCAAACGAAATAAACTTCTTATCTATTTTTGCTTGTTTCATCATATTCAGATATGTGCAGCAGAAGGGATCGTCTAATAGTGCAGTTGCAGATCCAAAATGAATAATCGCAGCTTGGTTAAATGCCGTTTTGTCTATTTCTTTTTCATGAAGATAAGCATCTGCTCCCCGGTTAAAGACGAAGTCACGTTCACCGTTACCTTGTAAGGAAACAAATGCCAGGGTGGTTGGATGCTCTCTATCAAATAAAAGCATGGATGTGTCAACATTCACGTTATCCAGTGTTTTTTTTAAGAAATACCCAAATGGATCCGTCCCAACTTTTCCGCAAAACATGGCATTTCCCCCCAAAGATGCGATCGTCGCACATACATTTGCAGGGGCTCCTCCGACTTGTTTTTCAAAATTTTGCCCATCTATTAGATCAATGTTCACGTCTTTACAGAAAAAATCAATTAATAATTCTCCTATACAAATAATTGAATGCCCTATTGTGTTCAACCTCCTTAACCTACTCTGACCAAATGGAAGAAAGCTTTGTTAATTGCAGAGAGTGGATTTTTACACTTCCACTCTGTGATGATAATTCTAGTTTTTTACTTCCTTCGGTTGGAAAAATTAAACTAGTAACGGCTGCGGCTCCATCATTTGCGAATACTTCAATTGATGAGGTATCAAGGAAGATTTGCAGTTTTATCCTGTTATGAACCATTGATAATGGTGCATGTTGTATGGCTTGAAAAGAAGAGGAGAAGCTGTGTTCACCTGAGTTTGTGCGATCAACAATTAATTCTTCCTTTTCTGTGTCATATTGAATCAGCGTTTCTTCCGTATTTGAATGCTTAATCACACAATCAATAACTGAGGAATCTATGTTTTCAACTTCTATATTTATTTCCTGTAAAGCATCGTCAAGAGTAATAGATAGGGGGTGCATGTTGACTATTACCTCTTCATCATGGTGGAAACCATTTTCTCTTAAACTGTTTACTTCTGTTACAGGTTTTTGGATCAATCGAATTCCATTAGTAGTTGATACTAAGTTTAATTCTCTTGGCAGTGTCATCGCTCCCCGCCAATCAGTCGTCGGAACAAGATTGGCATATCTCCAATTGCTCATCCATCCGAGATATATTCTTCTGCCATCTGACTCAGGGATATCTGACCAACTAACACCTGCATAATTATCTCTGCCATAGTCAAGCCATAACACCGTTTTGGCATCGTTATCATTTTTAAAAGTAGTTCCATCAAAATCTCCAATAAAATATTGAGTTCTTGAACCTTCCCTAAACGCACCGGTATCACCAATGCTTACGATCATGACCCACTTCTGATTGCTAGGATCTTGATCGACCTGTAACGGAAAGAGATCAGGACATTCCCAGAATCCTGCATGTGAGCCATCATGGTCCCCAAATTGACTCGCAAATTCCCAATCTATTAAGTTTGGAGATGTATATAAGGTAACGCATTGCCCTGTTGCAAGAATCATGATCCATTTATTTGTAGCCTCATGCCAAAACACTTTAGGATCACGGTAATCGGTCATTGAAGGATCTGTTAATACAGGATTTCCTTCGTATTTTATCCAGGTTCTCCCCTTGTCATGGCTATAGGCTATACTTTGTCTCTGACGGACTATATCTGTCTCCGGATAGGTATCATGGTGCGTAAAGATCGCTACTAAACCAGGCTCATCGTCAAAAAATCCTGTTGTATTATTCCAGTCAACAACGGCACTTCCCGAAAAAATGGTGCCGTGCTCGTCAGGATGCAGGGCAACCGGCAAATGCTCCCAATGGATTAAATCCTTACTCACCGCATGCCCCCAGTGCATCGGCCCCCAAATTGTATCTGATGGATGAAATTGATAAAAAAGATGATACTCACCTTCAAAAAACACCATACCGTTCGGGTCATTCATCCACTTTTCTTCTGGTGAAAAGTGAAATTGCGGGCGGTACTTTTCAGTTAATTTTTGAATCATTATTTATACAGCTCCTTTTCATGAAAATTTTTTTGATTGGAAGAGGAATCTATCAACTTTCTAATAAAATCTTTTACCTTTCACGAAAAAACTTTCAACTTTCACAGAAAATCTATCAATCGACAGATTTCAACCCCTCATCCACAAAGGAGGCTAATTGTTAGCCTCCTTATATTTTTACGATTGATTTCGATCATATCCCGTTTGTTTAATTTCCAACCACTCTTGCAGACCTAAGCGATCAAGCTCTGCTAGATATTCATCCCATTCCTCTTCTACTTTTCCATTTGTCATCCATTCTGCTCTTTTTCTATTAACATAAGCGAATAAGTCTGTTTCAATTTCTGAAAGTTTATCTAACTCTTCTAGTGAGAAAAACACTTTAGGATACGTATTCTCCGCTTTCATATGAGGAACCATGACTTCTTTCATTAAGTCCAGTCTCCATGCTGCATCATCTGGTTTTGTTGTAACTTTGCCATAGTATTCATCTAAGATCGCCAAAGGTCCGTTAATACTTGTTTTTTGACGTACTTCAACAGGTGCAGCTCCATCTAACGGCAAATGCTTTAACATACCACTTGCTTCATCAAATTCAAAAATATTTTGCTCTGATTCATCACCATATGTCCCCCAGTTGTTTTGAACAGATTGATGTGGGTCATATAATTGATCAATCCACTTGGCTGTAAGTTCCAGGTTTTTATTTGCACTTGTAATCACCATTCTTCCACGGTCAAAGCCCATACCATTTGTTCTCGCCACATTCACATGACCATCAGGACCTGCTAATGGAGACATTAGCTCATATTTTTCATTCATGCCTGTAATATTTGCTTTATCCCATGTAAAATACATACCATAGCGTTCATCTTTTCCTTTAGCTAAGTAGTTATTCCAATCGTGCTCAAATGCTTCGACATCTATTAATCCTTCTTTATATAAATCACTAAAATAGGTGATGGCTTCTTTGTAGCCTTCATCAGCAGCTGTAAATAATACTTCACCTTCATTGCTTACAACTGTATGATCCCAATTATCCCCAAGTCCAAAAGAGCCGAATAAAAAGGCCGGATCCTCACCACCGTGATTAATAATAAATGACATTGGGATTTCGTCCGCTTCACCATTTCCATTTGGATCCTGTGTTTTAAAGGCCTTAAGGACTTCTTTTAATTCCTCTGTTGTTGTTGGCATTTCCAATCCTAATTTGTCTAACCACTCGACATTAATCCATGGAAAATCATCAACAGAGTGTATATTTTCTTTCCCTGTGCCTAGTTCTTCAATCCATGGAAAAGAATAGATATGCCCGTCCGGAGCTGTCATCATGGCTCTGTATTCAGGTGCTGCTTCTAGTACTTTTTGAAGATTTGGCATGTATTGATCGATTAAATCTTCAACAGGAATAATGGCTCCATCTTTTGCTAGTTTTAATAAATCATAATCTCCATAACCTGCATCCATAATTGCGTCAGGGAGATCTCCACTTGCTATCGCTAAATTTCTTTTTTCTACAAATACATCATTTGTATAGTTCTTCCATTCAACATTAACCCCTGTTTTTTCTTCTAATCTTTGATAAATTAATTTTTCATTTGGATCTTTTGGTGCTAATGGAGAACTTTGTGTTAAAAATTTAAGTTTGACCTCTTCTTTTAATGGAAAGGAAATATCAGAAAGCTCGTAGTCTTCAGAAGAAGAGACATTTTTACTGCTGCAGCCGGATAACAGCAACATCGCTACAGCAGTAGAATAGACCACTTTTTTTACATGTTTCATAAACTTACCCCCAAAATAGTAGATTTATTATTTATATCTAATTGATTCATTATTTTAATGAACCAACCATAACACCCTTTTCAAAATACTTTTGGAAAAATGGATACATCACAATTAACGGTAGACTTGAGATGACAATAGCTGAGTACTTAATCATTTCAGATACTTTTGCCAATTCAGCCATAGCAAGCTGATCACTTATCATTCCCGGTTCAGCCTGGTTTTGAATTAAGATTGATCTTAAAACCAGTTGGAGTGGATGCAGGTTTGGATCTTCAAGATAAATCATGGCATCGAAATATGAGTTCCACTGACCAACAAAAGCATAAAGGGCCAGTACAAAAATGATTGGTTTAGAAAGCGGTAACACTATTTTGAAAAAGATAAGTAAATCCGATGCTCCATCAACCTTGGCTGCTTCATGTAATTCATGTGGAATTCCCTTGAAATAGGTTCTTGCCAGGATAATATTCCACACATTCACAGCTCCAGGAAGCAAAATCGCCCATATCGTATTTAACATTCCTAAATCTTTGACAACTAGATAAGTAGGAATCAATCCTCCACTAAAAAACATCGTGATAAGAAATAGAGTCATAAATACATTTTTTCCAACAAAACCTTGTACTGATAAAGGAAAAGCCGCAAAAACAGAGACAACAACAGTAATAACTGAAAATCCAACAGAATATAGAATGGCATTTAAAAATCCTCTCACCATTGCATCATCTGATAATATCCGCTTGTACCCCTCAATACTCCAATCAGATATATTGAAAGATAAACCTTTGTTCAGTAAAACTGTAGGGTCCATAAAGGATGCAATAACCACATAAACCAAGGGAACGAAAACAACGAGAACCGCTAAACATAAGAAAATGCTATTTAAAGATAAAATCATTCGATCTATACGTGTGTGCTTAATCATTGTAAAATCCTCCTTTCAATCTAATATAGTCCTTCCCCTTCATTTAACTTTTTCACAACGAAATTCACGACAACGAGCAATATGACATTAATAACAGAATTAAAGAGTCCAACAGCTGTTGAGTAAGCATAATCCCCAGCTTGTAATCCTACTTTATAAACATAGGTTGGAAGAATCTCAGATGCTGGTATATTCATCGATGTTTGCATTAAGTAAGCCTTCTCAAAACCAATCGCCATAATTCCTCCAGCGCCTAGAATGAAAATAATTGCCATTAGCGGTTTTAATGTTGGCAAATCAATATGAATGATTCGCTGTAAAATATTTGCACCATCAATTGTTGCTGCATTATGAAGCTCAGGATCAACATTTGCTAGTGCTGCCACATAAACAATGGATGACCAGCCTGCAGCCTGCCAAATGCCTGATAAAATATAAATGGATCTGAAATATTCCGGCTCTGACATGAACATAACGGGCTTTCCAGTCATAAATGAAATGATATGATTAATTGGTCCTGTAGGAGATAAGAAAATAAATAGCATCCCGACTATAACAACAACTGAAATAAAGTTTGGTGCATACAAGATCAATTGAACATTTTTCTTAATGGCATTTCTTCTAACTTGATTTAGCATCAAGGCTAAAATAATCGGAACTGGAAAACCAAGTAGTAGCCCGTACAAGCTAAGCTTCAGGGTACTCATAAAAATAACTTCAAAATTTGGAGAGGTTAGAAAATCCTCAAAATGTTTAAAACCTACCCACTCGCTTCCTAAAATTCCTTTAATCGTACTAAAATCTTTAAAGGCAATGATCGCTCCATACATTGGAACATACTTAAAAAGAATCGTAAGAATAACAGCGGGAGCAATAAGTAAGTAAAGAAAATAGTTCTTTTTGATATACTCAATATTGCTTTTAAGTTTTGTGTTTTTCACAGCTTGAACTGGTAGTTGGGTATCACTCTTCACATTTGTTAAATCTTGCAATCTATTAACCCCCTTTAGAAAATAAAATGACTTTTTAACTAGTTGTAACCGGATTTGGTAAGCGATTTCAAACAATGCTATAAAAACAAATCCCTTCAATATTTTGTTCCGTCATTCTTTTTTCTTATCTTTGTGATTTCAACTATATCAAATGGTTATAAGGGATTATTTTAATATCTTTGGATCTTGATATATAAAATTTTTGGATTTCTTACAAAATAGAGTAGGGTAACCTTTTTCAAGGCTCCCCCCTCATCATAGAGCCACAAGGTCGTTCCCCTTCCGTTCGATGATTGTTTAATCTATCACCTACTTCCGTACTATGAGAACGTCTGACTTCTCTATCCACAAGGCTCATTTCGGATTATCCTTATAAAGCCTTGCCCTTATGGTGAGATAGAGACCTCACGGGGTTATCGTACTTTCCTTCTGTACATACCCAGCACTATCACCGATTAAGCTACGACAGATCGGCTGATTTCTCTGACCTGCCATTACAATTATTGTAGACTTCCCATTATTTGCGGATGGTCGCCAACTTATCCTGCCGCCGTGCTTCACACTTATTGCATTTGGTCTGCACATCCGACTGCGGTTCTCTCGATTAACCGCATCTCCATCAGACACAATCTCACGACCATGCCATAGATTAGTCTTCACTAGTTGTATCAGCACCCTAGTGGAAGGACTTTCACCTTCGAGAAAATGAGTCTTCCAGGATTCGGGAGCAGTTGTTATCGAAATAACTTACTCAACCTTTAACAACTCATTCAGTGCAGATATCTGCACAAGGTACGACTGCCCGTCGCACACAAAAAGAGGTTGTCCAAAGACAACCTCACTCATTACTTTTAACATCTTGTAAACTCTTATTTATTTTTTCAACTGCTTCGTTTGCAGATGATTCTACATCCTTTCCACCTATACCGACATCTTCAAATAGATCCTTTATAGCATCACTGATTACAGGATACACTGGAGTAACCGGTCGATTTTTTGAATAGTTTTGGGCTTGTTGAACAAAAATGTTTTTCGGATAATTATTAAGTTCCGGAAATTCATCAGCTACCGAATATCTAGCAGGCAAATCTCCTGTCATTTCTACATATTTCATTGACCCTTCAAAGCTTGTTATATATTTAATAAATTCCCATGCTTCCTGAGGGTGCTTGGATTTTGTTGAAATTCCTAGAGCCCATCCTCCATTTGGAGTAACTTGATACGCATCTTTCGGTAATGGTGCAACTCCAAAATCTTCTCCTAACGTAAATTCCGGAAAATTCTTTTCAAAATCAGCTAAAGTCCAAGACCCCATTACAGACATAGCAAGATGTCCTGAGACAAATGGATCGGGAGGCAGTTCAACAGCAGCCACTTTATGTGTATGATAAAGATCTTGATAAAATTGTAATGCCTCTAAAGCTTGATCAGAATTCAAATATCCGTCTGCTGTATTTGACTCCAGGTTTAACACATCTGAACCAAATTGCCACAATAGTGGGAGCTTAAAATAAGCTGGAGATTCCCCATCGTTAAATCCTTGGGCAGGATCTATTCCAAAGACCTCATTAGTTGGATCATTGAGTTTTTTAGCAATTTCCAGCACCTTTGCCCATGTCAATGGTTTATGCGGATCATGTGAAGGTAATGGAATGCCGGCTTGCTTGAACAAATGAATATTATAAAATAATGCGACTCCGGATTCTACTACCGGTGATAAATAGATTTCCCCGTTATACTCTAAACCTTCCAGGGTTGAAGGGGGAATATCATCAATATTACCTTCAGATTTCATCCATTGGTCGATAGACAATAGCGAACCGGAATGTGCATAAAGAGCAAGGTTAGGACTATCTATTGACATAATATCCGGAGGACTGCCTGCAGCAATTTCAGTTCGTAACCTTAACTCATAATCTCCATAAGGGACTGACACCATATTGATCTCTATGTGAGGATGTTCCTTCTCAAATAATGTAATTAGCTTCTTATAAGCATCATTCTCTGATTTTGTTCCATAATTTCTCCAAAACTGAAGTTGAATTTTTTCCTGTCTCTCCTCTTGGATCATATTTTGATCTTTAGTGTAAGTAAGAAAAAGAGAAAAGAGGTATCCGGCAATCGCTATTATGAAAAGAATAAAACAAATAATAACAACTCTTTTTTTCATAGCATAGCATTTCCTTCCTAAGCAATTATTTAGTGATCTCTTTCCGAAATTCTGCAGGTGTTTTTCCAACATATTTTTTAAAAACTGTGCTAAAATAACCAGAATTTGAGAAACCAACTAAATATGCAACGTCAATAATTTTCAGCTGTCTGTCTAATAAAAATTCTTTAGCTTTCTCCATTCTCACCTGTATTAAATAGTCACTGAAGTTTTGTCCGATATGGTGTTTAAATAACTCAGATAAATACGCACTATTTATATGAAATTGCTCTGACAACGACGTTAATGAAATTTCGTTGGCATAATGCTTATTTATATACTCGCGAACATTTTCA
Source organism: Bacillus sp. J37 (assembly GCF_000518865.1). Classification (GTDB taxonomy): domain Bacteria; phylum Bacillota; class Bacilli; order Bacillales; family Bacillaceae; genus Metabacillus. The sequence goes on from NZ_JAEK01000045.1 coordinate 41,690, forward strand.
ACAATTTCAAATCCGTTTGAAGAACACCTTGCATCTCGAATTTTCTTTATAACGAGCTCTGCCAGCTTACATAGCTGATCGATCACAGTATGTTGTGTGTTTAATTGCCAAATACTTTGTTGGCAATTCCAAATAAGTTGGTGGCGTTCATTTGTGTCGAGATTATATTTAGTAGCTAAAGAGCTTAATAAAAACAGTACCCTGCTGGCTGCAAATGAAAATGACATCATCGATTGATTGTTTGTTTCACCTAGAATTCCTTTCATATTATCTTTAAAGTCATGTATACTGACATTTTCTATTGAGTTTACCAACCTCTTTTCTACATCAAGTGAAAACTCATACAATTCTTGATTCATTGTTCCGTCTATTACCTGGGAATGTGTGCCGAGTTTGCTCTGACTCCAAGAAAGCAGAGCAGATATATAGCCGGATTTAAATTCTTTCAGTCCTGTTACAATCTTTCCAATTCCCACAACGGTCTCTAACTTTAAGTACTTTTTTACATATTTTTGAACTCTATCAACAATCAAAGTTGTATGTTGACCTTTATCACAATCTACACGATGAATAAAGTGAAGCATATTTGTGTAATTCGCATCATAAAAACAGTATGTGTTGTCGTATTCCCGGGCAATTTCCTTGCATAGCATCATAAATGGAAGCCATAGCTCTTTTAACAGATGAGGATCTTTTGTTCTCATTTCGATTGTAAAAAACTGGACATTTACATCTTTACTAGTAAATTCATTTAACTGTAATTGCTGTAGCCGTTCAAGTGTACCTTTTAACTTTGAAGATTCCTCTTTAGCTAAATGAAGGAGATATTGTTGTTTCATTTCTTCTAACTGATTATGAACGAATTTGTTCATTTTTTCTGTTTCAAGCTTTTTTCTCTTTTCTTCCTCAACCTCACTTCGAATTCTATATAGAGCATGGATCAATTCATCTGGTGCAACTGGCTTTAATAAATAATCCTTAACACCTTCGACAAGTGAGGATCTTACGTACTCAAAATCTGAATAACCTGATAAAACAACAACTTTCACATGTGGAAATTCACGATTTGCCCGTTTAGCAAATTCAATCCCATCCATGATCGGCATTCTCACATCTGTGATGACAATATCAACATCGATTGAATATAAAAGATCAAGAGTTTCTTTACCATTGGAAGCTTCTCCGACAATTTGAAAGCCTTCTTCTTCCCAATTTACTTTCATCTTCAGCCCTTTACGAATTTGTATTTCATCATCAGTAATGACTACCTTCATCATGTATAGCCCCCTCAGTTACTTTTATCCCATTCTTAACGGGCAGTAAAACTCCTACCCTACTTCAATACAAGATTCGAGAGAAACACAGGAGATAGGTGGAGAGATAACTGCCCGTAAAGATGACGAAGGACAGGACCGTCCAAGTCAGGCGAAGCCACAGGATGTGGCGTTCTAAGCGTGATAAGTTTCGCTAACCATCAGTGGGAGATGAAGTAAACCCCCACTGATGGA
>NZ_JAEK01000046.1 GCF_000518865.1 Bacillus sp. J37
GAGTTTTTTGAGCTTATTAAATCCAGAAGTAGAGGAATCTATATCAAAAGGTTTTACTAAGATATCACCAAAGAATGTAGCGATTATAGCTTTAGGCGTGTATTTCGCCGCGTCTATAGCCACGAGTAAGATATTCTCTGATCCAGTCTCTCTCACAAGTTGCGCCCATCGACTTCCAATTTTGCCTTGAATATGATTAAATGTTGAATATACCACCGTATTCATCTCCTTTGGTCGGGAATGTAATGTTGGAAGTTCTGTGATAGGTTCTTCTATTTTACAATGAAAACGGTGGTTTTTTTATGTCTTTCAGCTATTATTTACTATACTAGGTTCATTGTCCCAAAACCCAAAAGTAAAAAGTTAGACTTAATCACAATAGAAAAGCACTAGGCCCCTTGATCAGCCTAGTGCAAAAAAGGGTTCTTTGCCTTCTCGGTTAAAATCGAGAGGTCAATCTCCACGACTGCCCATGCACGTCCTGGGCTTAAGGGCTTGGCCTTGGTACTAGACACTAAAGCTAAAATACAAATTTATACACTTTCTTATCTATTAAAAGGAACTAGAAAAGTATTATTGCTAAAAAACCCCTTCACAATTATAAATATGTGAAGGGGTTTTTCCTATGGGACTACTTAACGATGCCAATTTCAGTAAGTGAAATTCAGCAATGATCTCCTGCAAACCATTCTCGAATACAAAAGGAAAGTTGATAATGATTCAAGAAGTAATGAGGCATCTTTTCATTTTTCTAATGCATCTTTTAGAAATTTCAATCTCTGTGCTGCATTCCCTTTAACAATAATATCAACACCACTATCTATGTTTTTTTCAACCTTTTCACCTTTTATAGCTTTCGCTGCAGCTTCTACACTTAAATATCCCATATCATAGGGATTTTGAGAAACGGAACCTGATAACGTCCCATCTTCTATTAACTCTAGCATGTCAGTTATTCCATCCGCTCCAGTTACAGGAATACTAAGTCCATGTTTTTTTAGAACATCTTGTACATGTAAGGCTACTGTGTCAGTAACAGCCATCACCCCTTTAAGGTCTGGGTGCTCTTGTAACAATTCCTCCATGCCCTTTTTTACAAGTTTTTCTTCATTACGATAATCACTTACATTTATTGTGGTCACAACATCAATTCCTACTTCTTTTAAGCTATTTTCAGCCCCTTCTATTCGCTCACTTATTAACCTTACTCCGACATCTCCCCCAAACAAAGCTACTTTATCTCCCGGTTGTAACTGGGAAGCTAATAATTGGCCCGCTCTTTTCCCAAGCTCTATATTATTAGTACCAATATAAGAAGTCTTATTCTTCCAAGGATCATCAGTGTCTACTAGCAAAGTTGGCACACCATTTTCAACAAACTTATTTAAAATCGGAATGACTCTATCTGGTTCAACAGGTGAAGCTATTAATACATCTGGATTTTCCTTTAACTTTCTTTCCAATAATAAGAGCTGTTCTTCTGTCGTTCCATTTTTAGGAGCAATAACTTCACCCTCTATTCCAAAGTCTTGAAAAGCCCTTTCACTTCCTGCTTTAATAATCTTCCAATATTCAGAGTTTACTTCTTTTAGAACCACTACAACCTTCGGCTTCTCATCTGCAAATGATTTATATATGATACCTACAGTTCCGATAATAATGAAACTTAAAATGATGAGATAAATTTTCATTTTTTGATTCAAAGATCTCCACACTCCTAACTCTTAAACACATTGAAGATCACCTTTTTTTATAATGATAATAAGTTCTCTACATTCTTTATCTTTATACTTTTATCTTAAGGAGCAAGACAAAGGCTGCTTGACCTTTGTTCTTCATTCATTCACTTTAAAGTGAACGGAAAACGTTGTCCCGCTGTCACCTGTGTGTATATTTATATCCGCATTATGACGTTCTGCAACACTATAACAAATAGCTAACCCCAAGCCGGTACCAGTTTCTTTTGTTGTGAAAAATGGGGTTCCTATTTTCTCTAGTACCTCCGGGCTAATTCCCACACCTTGATCACTAATTTCCAAGATGACCTCACCCATTTTTTCATATGTTTTTATCGTGAGTTGCCCCCCTGAATCCATCGCATCAAGTCCATTTAAGGCAATATTTAATATCATTTGCCTAATTTCCTTTTGATCAATAAAAATATCACTGCATTTATTTAATTCTAAGATAGTGAGTTTACTTGAGCGCAATGCCTCAGCCTTGATTAAAGGAGATAAGGCATTTATTATTTTATTTATACTTTGCTTCTTTTTAAGACTAACCTTATTCTTAGCTAGATTTAGAAATTCAGTAATTATTGTATTAGCCCTATTTAATTCCTCAAGCATTAAATCAAGAATTTCTTTTGAAAAACCACTGCTATTTTTCGTTAATTGTAAAAATCCATGGACTGTTGTCATTGGATTTCGGATTTCATGAGCAATACCAGCAGCCATTTCTCCTATTAAATTCAAACGATCTAATCGATACATTTCCTTTTCCAAGTGAAGTCTTTCTGTTATATCTGTTACTACAATTAGTGTACATGGTTCATCTTGTATCTCTATCATTTCTGTGGACATTAATCCATAACGCACATCACCATTCTTTGTCTTGTAGCAAATCTTTTCGTTTCGGAACGTTAGCTCAAGATCGATTTGATTTTTTTCAGAATCAACTACATAATCTAAGCCTTTGGTTTTCATTATCTCATCAAGAGAATACCCCGTGAACATTACCCAGTTTGTATTAACATCAAGAATTGACCTGTATTTCAATGAGTAAATAGCCATTAAGCATGGGCTAGATTCAAAGATCTTCTGGAATCTATCTTGGGAAAGATATAAATCATCCGCTATTTTTTTTCGTTCCTTGATTTCTTTTTCTAACTCTTTATTCGCTATAACGAGTTCCATTGTACGTTTTTCTACGATGTGTTCCATATAGTTGAATTTTTGCTCTTTCAATTTTTCCATTTGCTTTCTCTCAGTAACATCACGTATTGTACAAACAAATATTAGCTGATTTTCCACTATTGTTTTCCCAATTTGAATATCAGCAGGAAAGGAGCGGTTATCCTTACGCAAGGCATCTATCTCTATAACCTTTCCCATTGAACCTTTTATAGAAGAAAGCTTAGTCTTGATAGACTCATCTTCAGCCTGAAAAAGCATCATTGTGTTTTTTCCAATTAATTCATCGGGGTAATACCCAAACATATTTTCAACAGCTGGGTTTACCGATAAAATATATCCCTCTTCATCAAATGTAATAATTGTGTCTAGTATAGTTTCACCTATTACTTTTGTTAAAGCCTCAGATCTTTGTAAGTTTATTTTCACCCGGTCTAATCTGTTATGAACTTCATTCATTTCAGCCTTTTGTTTCTTTTCATTTTCAACTAGTGTTTCTTCATGATTTTGATGAAGCCGAACAAATTGTTCAATTTTCTGTCTTAGCGTTTCCGGATGAAAAGGCTTAAAAATATAATCAATTGCACCCACAGAATAGCCTTGTTTTACATGCTCTACTTCCTGACTTATAGCTGTGACGAAAATAATCGGTATATTTCTTGTTTTCTCTCGTGATTTAATAAGCTTTGCCGTTTCAAAACCATTTATACCAGGCATTTGAACATCTAGTAAGATAACAGCAAAATCCTGTTTCAGCATACATTTTAATGCCTCTTTCCCAGAAGTTGCACTGACTAAATGATAGTTTGGAGATGTTAGTACGGCTTCCAATGCTAGTAGATTCTCGGGATGATCATCCACCATTAAAATATTAACCTTTCTACTAGGTTTATTATTTATATTTTCGATACAGCTTTTGCTGACCATCAAATTCTCCGTAACAGTTCTCATAACTTGTAAATTTAATCCCCTCTCTTTTACCTAAACCAAGAAATCCCGAAACACTCAGGCTATCATAAATCAGCTTATGGACATCATTTTGAAGACGTTTATTAAAATAGATTAGGACATTTCGACAAATAATAATATCAAACTCGTTAAATGAATGATCCGTTACTAAATTATGCTGTGCGAACACAACATTTTTTAGAAGAAAGGGGTGAAAAAAGACCTGATCATCAACTGCCTTATAGTATTCAGAAAATGATCTTTTTCCACCTGCTTCAAAGTAATTTTTTGTGTAGAGCTGCATTCCATCTAATGAAAATATGCCGCTTTTTGCTTTTTCTAAAACATGAAAATTTATATCTGTAGCAAAAATCCTCGTCTTATCATATAGTCCTTCCTCTTGTAACAAGATTGCCATAGAATAAACTTCCTCACCCGAAGAACACCCCACATGCCAGATCCGTATTTTAGGTAAATTCTTTACAATCGGGATTACATTTCTTCGGAAGCTGCTAAAAAATTGGGGGTCTCTGAACATTTCTGTTACATTTATGGAAAAATCCGAGATTAGATCTTCCATTGCATCCTTATCTCGAAGCACGCTTTCTTGTAATGCGGATATGCTACTCAAATTTTCCTTTTTCACTCGTTGCACGATTCTCCTTTGAATAAAGGGAGAGGCATAGTTCCTGAAATCATAACCACAATAACGAAAAACAGCTTCTAATAGTAAATCTATTTCTATCTCCTCGACCTCATTAACTAGTAAGTGATGTTGAATACCTTTTCTTAAAATCCCTAACCCTCCTTGCTGTACAACCAAACATGCATTAAAGAGAATAACTGATCCAGGTTAATAGGCTTACTAATATAATCCGTCGCTCCAACCTCTAAGCATTGCTCTCTGCTATGTTTCATCGCCTTTGCCGTTAATGCAATAATTGGTATATGATTAAACTTTTGTATTTTCCTGATCTCTCTCATTGCCTGAAATCCATCCATCTCTGGCATCATAATGTCCATAAGAACTAAATCCACATCTGGATTATTTAGTAACTCTTCTATCCCTTCTTTTCCGTTTTCTGCAATAACAATATTCAGCTCATATTTTTCAAGAGCTACAGTTAACGCATATACATTTCGAATATCATCATCAACTATAAGGATTTTCTTACCTTTGAGTAATGACTTCCCCTGTTCTTCCTTTATATGATGTTCCATATCCCCATTCTCGTTATTTTTTACTACCAACGTGTAGTTTTCCTCACGTGTCACTGCAGCCTCTTCTATCGAGAAACGATCAATCATCGTGTTTTTCTGTTCATCATAAGGTAAGTATAAAGTAAAGGTACTCCCCTTTCCTTTCTTACTGTTCACATCTAAAAATCCACCTAATAAGTGAGCTATATTTTTACTTATTGAAAGTCCCAGTCCAGTACCACCATATTGCCTACTCGTTGTTCCATCCGCTTGTTTAAACGCCTCAAAAATTACTTCTTGTTTTTCTTCATCAATTCCAATTCCAGTGTCAGTGACAGAAAAAGCAATCATCGATGTTACTTGGTTACTTCCTATGTTAAATTGTTTTAAGCTTTCTTTATTTACTTTTTGAACAGATAATAAAATGCTTCCATGCTCAGTAAATTTAAAGGCATTTGATAAAAGATTTTTTAAAATTTGATGTAATCTTTGTTCATCTGTTAAAAGAATTTCTGGTAAATCACCATGAAACTGGATTTTAAAGTCTACGTTTTTTTGGCGAGAAATCGGAGAGAATTGCCCAATAATAAATTCTTTTATTGTTTGCAGTTTTACCTCCTTAGGTATTACCTCTAACTTTCCAGATTCAACTTTTGCTAAATCTAAAATATCGTTAATGAGTTTCAATAAATCATTACCTGAAGAGAAAATCGTACTAATATACTCTTGTTGTTTAAAAGTAAGGTTACCCTCACGATTTTCTGATAAGATTTTTGCTAATATTAATAAACTATTAAGTGGCGTTCTTAATTCGTGGGACATATTCGCCAAAAACTCAGATTTATATTGCGAGCTTATCTCTAGTTGTTGAGCTTTTTCTTCAAGTGCCTCTCGAATCCTTTCAACTTCTTGTTTCTTCTGCTCAGAAGTTTCATACTGCTCCTCAAGCTTTTCATTTGTCGTTCTTAATTCTTCTTGTTGAACCTGCAATTCTTCTGATTGCGCTTGGAGCTCTTCTGTAAGTGCTTGTGACTCTTGTAACAATTGATCTACTTTCATCCTGTTCATAATACTATTAATTGTAATGCCTATATTACTACTCACTTCTTCTAGAAGTTTAATATGAGAACTACTAAATACATTAAATGAGGCAACCTCTATAACTGCTAACACATTACCTTCAAATTGAACAGGCAGGATCATTATATTTTTAGGTGTTCCCTTTCCCAAGCCTGAATGTACATTTATATAATCATCTGGAATACTTTTAAGTAAAATTGGTCTTTTTTCAGCTGCACTTTGCCCAATAAGCCCCTCTCCGAAACGAAAATACTCTAATGAATTATTTTCATCAAACAAGGCATATGAAGCCATTTTCTTTAAATACTTGTCACTATTTTTCACTTCCTTAACATAAAAAACACCTAAACTTCCTCCTACCATAGGAACAAGCTTCGTTATCAACCTTTCTGATAACATCTTGATATTTTCAACTTCAGGATACATCGTAGCTATTTCGGCAAACTTCGTTTTAAGCCAGCTATTTTCCTCTGCTTCTTCCTTTAATTTCTTTTCGAGCTTACTATGATTCTCTAAGGCAATGGCCATTTTATTAAACGCAATGGCTATTTCACCAATTTCACCTTTTTGAGTTATCTCAATTCTAGGTAAATGATCAAAATGACTATTTGTAGCACTTTTCATTACTGAAGTAACATGATTAAGATTATTTGTCATCCGTTTGATAATCCAAATCGTGTATCCAACTCCAATAAGTAAGCCAATGGCTAAAAATACATAAATGTTTTTAACAGCCCAATTATATGTATCTCTCGATCTTAAAAGTTCATTTTTCATTTCTTGTTCTTGTAGTCCTTGAAGAAGTTCCGCAATGTGAATCATTCTCTTTCTTATAAGATCTGCTTCATTCCATAGCGAGGAATTGACTTCAGTTTCTTGTGCTGATAAAAGTTGCTGAACAATAGCTAAATAAGACTCTTGTAATGTTTTATACTTTACAATTAATTCTTTGGATTTCTCTTGAGTATCTTTATCTTCAAGTTCCTCCAACGACTGCTTTAAGTTCGTCTGCGACTCTTCCCAAGCATTAAGTACTTCTCTATTGCTTGTGGATGACTGATTAAGGGCAGTAAGTTCCCTTAAATGTCTATCAATATTTGCAGTCTCGTACTTAATATTTGTAGCCAAATTTATTCTATTATTTAAATCATTTACAACTACATTCATGTTAACTGTTGAATGCTCAAGCATGCCCATTAATATCACAACTATGATTGAAATGAGCAGCAGCAATGACACTATACTCATATAAAGCTTTGTTTTAAACTTCATGTTACCTCCGATATGATTAGGAAAAACAAGATTTTAATTATTCAGATAATAACCTTTGCACTCTTACATATTTTGTTATAATCATACTTTAAATGATGAAATTTCGTCTAGTGAATCTTCAAAAAATATTATATTTTAGATAATATTTTTCTATTAAAGTATTTATCATATTACTTTTATTTATTTCAAAATATTAATATAGCAACTCACGAAACAAGGATGAATTCGTTACTTTGTCCCTATATGTTTAAAAACTCTCCTTTCTACGCTTCTATCAACAGGGTACTTATCTAACCAACCACTTTTCTCAAAAGCTATACCAAGATAGTTTATTTAACTACTTTTTAATTTTCAGAAAAAGGTGAAAAAACTCGAATGGGACGGAGGGACAGGTTCATTGTCCCAAAAATAAATAGTTTAGATTTATTCTCATAAAAAACTTAGAAAATCAGTATTAAAACCCCCTTCACTACAAATTGTGAAGGGGGTTTTCCTCTCTTAAACAACACGGCTTATTCAATGTCGATAAACCGCTACAATTTTCAACATCCATTCTTACATTATTGCGAAGACCATAAGATCGTAATAAAAAGGAGAAACAATAGATACAACAAACTAACCACCCGAAATAGCCCTTTCTTCGTTTGAAAAGGTGGTCGGAACACCATTATTAGGATTGCAGGAGCGAACAATGTAAGCAGGAAATATTCCACCCTAATAAAAACCATACAAACAGCAGCAACTATAGAAATAAAAAATATGGCTATATAAGCTGTACTATTATTCCCAGTACTTTCTTCTTCTGTTTCATTCAACAGCTGATCTACCTTTAATTTTTTAAATAACATGACAATCTCCTTCTCTATTAAAGTAATGTTAATAAAAATGGGGTTACTGTTGCCTCTATTACAGCAGCTATTAGGGTGAAGCAGACAATCATCACAAGAAAGATACTAATATCTTGGATTAGATAGATTTTACTCTTTCCTTTCAATTTCATCATAACCGTATCTAATAGTTTAAACCCAATAGCCCCTGCTACAATCATAGACGGAATTTCAAAAACTCCATGCGGTAATAAGGCGACTAAGACATATGGCATGCTATTGCCTAATTCTAAGCTATGAACAGCGGATAGGCCAACAAGAAAGCCGTTCATGACAAGAAGAACCATCGTAAAAATACCAAAAGTAAAAATAGTAAAGCTAATGAGTAAATCCGCTACTAAGTTATGAATAAAAAACTCCATAATCGTAGGGTTTTCACTAGTTACAGGTTGATCAACCGGTAAGACATTACTAAATATAATTCCTAATAACAGTCCCACAACATAGCAACTACTCGCTACCACTAACACTCTACTATTTCGCTTAAAAAATATCTGCATTTGTAGTTTCCATATCACGAATGATGAGATTTTCAAAATCCCTTAGGTCCTCTAAATGTTCGTATTCTTTTAAAATACGCCCATTTAGCAAAATGCCAACCCGATCACATAGGTGTTGGGCAATATCTACTAGATGAGTAGACATAAATATAATATTCCCTTTGCTAGCATAGTCCTTTAAAAAGCTTTTCATAAACTTAGTTGTGGGAGGATCAAAAGAGCTCAATGGTTCATCTAACAATAAAACATGCGGCTTATGAACAATCGCTCCTGCTACTGACAACTTATGCCTCATCCCATGAGAAAATGTTGAAATCATATCATCCTGACGTTCCAGTAACGAAAACTGCTCGAGCAAGTAATTAATATTGTTATGCTTTTGTCCAGCCGGCACTCCCTGTAAATCAGAAATAAACTCTAGGTATTCTCTAGGTGTTAGATAATTATATAAAAAAGGTGAATCAGGAACATACCCAATATTCTTCAAATAATCAGACCTTTTTGCATCAACCTTACAATTTCTAATGATAATTTCACCTTCATCTTGCTTAACCATACCTAGTATACATTTAATTAGTGTAGATTTCCCTGCACCATTAGGACCAAGTAAACCATAAATTTCTCCTTCTCTAACTGTTACATTCACTTGATTTAAAACATTTTGATTCCCATAGCTTTTCGCAACATTATGAACAATCACCTCTTAACCTCCCAATTTGTCGTTCCGATTCGTTTAATCCAATAGTAGTAAAATACAAAAAAGGCTATAAGCAAGCTGATTGAGCTTACACAAGTAATAACAGCGAAAGTGCTCGTTCCGATGAAGTTTCTCCATAATAAAAAACCGAGCACTCCATATATATTTAAATTCAATGTTAACACAATCCCAAGAATGGAATGCTCAAAGACAGAAGCTTTAAGTGATGACCCAATGTCTTCGTAGTTCTCCCAATCAAGCCTAGGGTAAAGAAATGTACCAATAACCTGTGCTGAACTTAGAATCAGAGTCATAGAATTAATCGCTATAAATATAATAAGAGCTGTTTGAGCCTCTAATCTGAAGCCACCTAACACCCCTATGAACAAACAATTCACCATTATTAAAATAATGACTACATGAATAGTCGCTTTCGCAGTAACTAGTTGATAGAGTGAGGCGCCACTATTTTTATACAAAAATAAATTTTCCCTCTCGGCATCAGCAGATGTGATTCCAAGCAAACCATCTCCTAATAATGACACATTGTAGGTTATTGCAAATAATATCGGATAAATGATCAGTAGTTTGGGAAAGTCAAACCATTGTTGCAACACACTTAACCCTATTAATGCCCCTATCTCGGTAGCGAGCATATACGCTGCTAAATATAATCGTTTTTTGATAACAAAATTCGCTCTGCTGATCGCCAACAGATCTTTTCTCATTATCGCGACCAAATTGATCGGCATGATTCTTTCGAGCCTTCGACTAAGCTTAAAAATAATACCTCTTTTTTGTGTAAAAAGCTCTCTACTGGTTTCAGATAACGTGGCAACATCTTGTATTTTCACTTTTTTTAATACAACTTGATTAGCTATAAATATCGAGCTAACACCAATAAGCAAGAAAAGACTTACATAATAAATAACACGATTATTATTCACCACAAGATTAAACACCCAGTTTGTCGGTAGGTATTCACTAGTGAAAACTCGATCTAAATAAAAAGTCTCTACAAATTGAGTAACCGCTAAAAAGAGATCCTGGTTCCCAAAATAATGATAACCTCCCCAACCGATCACCAGTGTCGTAATAGCTGACATAGCTGATACAAAAACTAACGTAAGACTTCTTTTTACTAAAGAACTTAGAGCATAGTGAATTATTCTAATATAGATTATGTATGTAATAGATGAATATAAAGAAATCATTCCTATCAAAAAAATGATAAAACAGACGAACACAACCATCAGAAGGATGCCTTGTTTAAAGGTGAGATGAAGATACATTGCAATCCAAAATAATACAGGAAGCAAAATCAGGATATAAGAAAAAATAACATGTAATACAATTGATGTCATAAACCTGACAAACAGTACTTCATATGGATTTGCTCTAGCTGTATATAGAATGACATAGTCTTCCGGAAAAGCGTATCTTTGTAGTGTAGTTGTAGAAGACCTCAGACTATTCATGAAAGACCAAAAAATAACTAAATTTACAATAATATGAATCATACTAGTAGAAAAATATGACCCTATAATCGAAACTAAATGATAAATAATAAATTGGTACATAGCGAAAAGACCAATAAATATAAGGTATAACCGTTTTTGTTTCAGCAATCTTTCCCCTGTTGGAAAAAAGAACAGAAGCCTATTTAGATTTCTTCTATATGTTAAATAGATATTTGCTCGAACAATCTCTCTATTAATCATATTTTCTCCTTATTCACAAACAAGAAAGGGAAAAAATAGATATTTTCCCCTCCCTCAATTTCATATATGATTACCATTTTGCAGCGTAATCTTTTCCTTTTTTCTTTGCTAACGCTTTAGCTGTTTGTACCATTCCAGCTGTGATAAGACCTACACCTCCAAGAACGGCAGCTAGTAAACTTAATGCTGTTAGAATATCAGATGTCACTAAAATGACTCCAATCGCAGCATATGCTGTTCTTTCACTAATCTTTAAGTTAGTCGCTAAATCTAGGGCAAAGGAATCTGAAATCCCCTGCACAGAAAGCATTGCAGACGATGCATCAGTTGAACCCATCGAATAAGTGACTGCCATTACTAATGAAAGAAATCCTATAACACCAATTGCTTTAATCATATTGTTCGTTCTAAGAACCATGCTCATTTTTTCACCTCCTTTCAGTAATGTACGATCGTTGATTTATTTGCCCTTCACCGATGCTTGTTATTTGATGAGCAAAAGTGACGAAACCGAAAGGATACCAAGGATGAACATTCCACCCATTATGACAATCGACCGTACAAATGAAAGGCCATGAGCTTCTTTCAAAGCGACACACCCAAGAATGGTTGACCACCAAAAGAATGGATCAATGACTAGATTAATTAAGGTAGCTAACGGCCCCTTTTCCTCCGAATAAATATAGGAAAAAGAAAAGTCACTTCCTAAGAAAAGAGAAAACATAGTTAATAACACAAATTTAATCCCAGTAGGAATCGTAGCTAATATATAGGTTACAAAAAACTTCTTCGCTGTTCCATTTCCTCCAAAAAGCACGCCCGCTATATGTAAGAAAAGAAAACTCATTAAAGTCATTGCTGAAAATTGAAAGACTCCTAAGAAGGTTAATAGAGTCTTAATCAAATGGTCCACGTTTGCTGAATACTCTAATTGATTTACTTCAAAAACGGTCGTCAACATCTGAACAATAGATGGGAAGATCGATAGATAAAACCCTAACAATGTAAACTGAATACCAAAGAATAAGATCCAAGCATTTCTATAACTGTTCGTTTTCTGATAAAAATAATTAAAAAAGACATGTGGCAAAAAAATAAAAGCATAAATAAAATTGAGTGATTTGCCTGCTTGACTCTGTTCCATAAGGCCTCCTGGATATTTTCCTTATCTGTTTCATTTATTTTCTAAAACAATCGTACCAAGGAATCACTCTTCCTACACCGACATGATTTGTCGGCTGTCCGCCATTATGAATGTAGCTTATCCATGTTTTTTTGCGGTGTCTCTTCGTTAAATAAAAAAACTATTCTGGCATGAGCTCAGAATAGTTTTTTTGGTTATCTAATTATAATTTCAGGTATTAATCCTTCTTTTACCCCCTTTTCAACTGCCTCAATTCGTGAAGCTACTCCTAATTTTTTGTAAATAGAACTTAATTCTCTTTCGACAGAACGTTGACTCAGAAACAGCATCTCTGCAATTTGAAAATTGGTTGTTCCCTTAGCTACTTCAATCAGCACCTGCTGCTCTCTTTCTGTTAACACAACTCTCTCTTCGGCGTTATTCGCAGTCACTTGTGTTACTCTTATTTTCTTAACTAGCTCCAACGGCACTAAAATATGTCCATGTAAAGCTGACTGAACAGCTAGTTTAATCTGGTCACTTGAGCTATTTTTACTAACGATCCCGTCTGCTCCCATTTCTAAACATAAGTTAAAATGTGATTCAACATCTAAGCCAGTGTACATGATCACTTTCGTTTTCGGAGATTTTGTTTTAATCTCCTTCATCCACTCTAATCCATTCTTTCCTGGGAGATGTATATCCATCAGTACGAGATCAAAATACTGAGTTTGCAAAATGTTTGATAACTCTGTTTTTGTACTAGCAAGCGTTACATTAACGGCTTCAAGCTCATTAATAATTGCTTTCGTTCCAATACCTACAGCTACATGATCATCCACTATTAATAAATTAGTCATTCCACCAAGTCACCTACTATAAGGGAAGAGTTATATAAATCCTTAATCCAGTTGTTTTTATGTTCGATATGTGAATCGTTCCACCCCTAGCCGAAACACGCTGTTTCATGCCAAAAATTCCAAAGTGGCCTTCTTTATTCAAATCTTCTTCCTTTTTTATCCCTTTTCCGTCGTCTTCATAAGAAATAAAAAGATGCTCTCCTTTATCTTCTATTTGAATGTTGATCTGAGTCCCTTCAGCATGTTTGATACCATTACTCACTAACTCTTGGATAAGACGAAAGATTGTTCGATAAAGTTGAGGTGAAATGGCACCATCAACCTGATAGACTAAGTTGATTTTGTATGATGAGCGTAATACTTTATTGCTAATAAAGCTTTCCAACACTTCTTTTAAATCCTTAAACCTTTCATCAGGAGGCTGGAGTTCTTGAAGCGTCTCTCTAGTAATCGCAATCATGTCCTCCGCATTCTCCTCAAGCTGTTTAGTCTGTGAAAGATAAAACTGCTGATCATATCCTTTTTCC
Source organism: Bacillus sp. J37 (assembly GCF_000518865.1). GTDB lineage: Bacteria > Bacillota > Bacilli > Bacillales > Bacillaceae > Metabacillus. The sequence continues at coordinate 13,728 of NZ_JAEK01000046.1, forward strand.
AAATCTATACGGTGACGTTCCAACTGTCTTCTATGAAGAATCATATCCTGTAAAACCGTGTCATGAAGATCAAGAGCTAGGTTCATTCTTTCCTTTTCAGCCCAATTAAAAAACAAATTTTCGATCCACTGGTCATGCTCCTTCTGATTAACTCGTTTCTCTAACTCAGAAACTACCTCTTCTATCTGCTTTAAATTCTCAAACTTCATTGTTAGATAGGAATTTACAATTCTAACCCAGTCATTTTGTATACTGCTTAGCTTTCTCTGTCCATGTATTCTTCCCACGATTTCGTAGCGAGTCATTCCCTCTCTACCTATCTCAATTCTAATTTGTTTACTAGAATTAGAATGGTTCGCTTCTTTGTCAGATGAATTTCTAATTTGTACTATGTGTGCATCCTTCATACCAAGTACGTCTCTCATTTCTAATTCCACTATTTTAAGAATATGATCACGATTGTTTTCTGTTCGGATGAGGGAATTCAACTTCGTTAAACTCTCTAAGTAAAAGGTGCGATCAGAAAAAAGACGGTTTCGCAATCTTCTGTCTAGCACTTCTTTTATAAATAAAAAAACCATAGAAATGATCAATAAAATACCAAATAATTGTACAACAGTCGAACCATTTACCGTATGAAATCCAAATGCCAAAATTACGACAATACATAGGAAGGCTAATATAATCGCGATAAAGAAATAATAAAGCAGCTTGTTTATGGTTAGATTAGCAAAGTAATAGTTATCGGTAACCAATACATACAGTAGTGTGATCGGAATAAACAAAAGGAATAGCAATGACAGCTCAAGCGATAAAGAATAGGCTCCCACTACTAAATCCGGAATTAAATAAAGACTGATAAATGGAAGAACACTTACCACTAAAGTACGTGACATTACTTGTGTTCTCTTTTCATACATTGTATCTTTCGCTTTATATTTTAGAAAAAGCAAAAGGATAATTGCTAACGCAATCGTCAGTAAGAAACAGACCAAAAAGATTTGTCCGGATAAAACAGGGAGAAAGGTTAAAACAGAGTAATAGAGGATAATAAGAACGATTGTACTAAAACCAGAAAATTGACGTGCCTTCTTTTCCCAACTCTCCTCTACATGCTCAACTACCATATTTAAAACTAATTTAAAATAAAGGTAAGGCAACAGTAAAAGGGACAGGGTATAAATATGTCTTATATATAAAAATTGTTTCCCATATAGCCATGCTGTCACTAAGCATAGTGATAAAATTAGTAAGAAGAAAACTAACTCAAAATGCTTATTACTTTGAAGTAATCTTTTATTGGAAATGATCATTGCAATTACGGACAACATCAAAACGAACAACGGCATTAATACATATGTAATATACTGATTCATTAATTTTAAAGAGTGAGTAAATTTAAAATCAAGCTGTTCGTTATTTCTTTCCACCGTGATACTTGAGACTTGCTCTACTCTTCTATTAACAATGAACTCGTCAAATGAATCCTGACCATCTATTCTTACGATCTTATCTCCAATTTGCAAACCTGCTATATAACCCGCCCCTACCTCATCTAAATAATTGATCCGATAGGTTCCGGCCTCTTCTTTAACAAATACCCCAACATACAACGTAGATATACTAAAGAAATTTAAATATATGATAAAAAACAGCAAGAATCCAATTCCTATGACTCTTACTGCTTTTCCCTTTAATTTCTCCAAGCTTTTCTTATTGAAGCGTCTATGGTTAAGTTCGATTGAAAGACTTCCTTTAGAAGTTCATTTTCTTCTACCGTAAGACCAACCATCTGAACGGTCCCAACTTTAATTTTTTCGATTAGATCTGGATTTTCCATCAGAGTTTGTATAATTTCCTGCATATTAATTCATCCTTTCAATGTAACTTATAAAATTCTTTAAGTCATGAGAGTACAGGGGATTTTGTTTCACTGCTTGTATATATTGTTTTTCAAAACGCTTTATATAAAAGTGACAAAATGGCATCGCACCCTTACATTCAAATTCTCTTATGACATTATTCTTCAATTGAATTAATTCATTATACGTCAGCTCAGATCGATAATACTTACCGATTATGCCATCGAAGTCATGCATCATATAAAGGATTGGAAGAATCCTCCGTCTGTTTTGAAGATCTGTGTTCGTAGTCAATTGATAGATTGCATCGATATCATTATAAATTTGTGCAACAACACCTAGATAGCGGGAATGGTCCTTAATTTGTTCTAGCAATCGATTATCTTCTACACCTGCAGCAATAGCACCTATAGAGCCTGCCAGAGCAAAAAGCGCCCCAGACTTCTGCATAACCATCTTAAAATAGTCCACTTCATTCTGGACTCCATTCTTCAGATCAGAAGCTTGACCGTTTGCACTATCAACTAACAAATTGCAACACAACTGCTTCATCTTATTAATAGTTAACAAGGGAAACGGGAGCTCGTCCAGCAAGGACAACGCTAGTGGCATCAGCATAAATGCCTGATTCATTATTAAACCATTCTCATCATGTATGTCACCATCTTGAATATCATCTAACTGATCAGTCAGATAAACGAGAAGGTCTACGATAGCACCAAGCTGTTCATGTCTTTCGTCTGTCGCTGTAATACCATTTACATGTGTCATCATCCAATCACTAAAAAAAAAGGATCGTGAACTCACTTCCTCTATAACCTGATCTATATCAAAGGAAGTTAGCTGTTCCTGTATTTGTTTCTTTTTTAATAATCGACTGAAGACTATTCTCTTTTGGCTCATTTCTATCAATCTTTCAATAAAGAAGTCTATAAAAACAGTTTAAAAATTTTTAGATCAATTGTCAAATTATGTATTAATGTGCAATTCCCAAAAACAACACTTTATCCCTATTGTAACAGCAACGATAAGTAGAGATCCCCCTTTCACCTCCTCCGAACAAAGTCTATGGACCTAGTTAAAAAATAAGATCTATGTTTCATAATTATAAAAACAGGACTTTTTCACTCCAAGAAGATTCTAAGAAGAACTAAGACTTATCACCAATCTAATGACGAAAGCCTTAGTTCTTCTAATACTAATCACCAATAAGCTAATCCTTATAAAAAGGTGGAATACGAAGCCATTCCTTCTTATCTAAATACTGTTTGACAACTAAACCGGCCATTGTTTTCCTATAGATGATTTTTGAGAAAATCAATCCAACATCTGCACGAATTGATTCTGAAAGTCCTTTAGCTGCAGTAGTTACCCCTTGAGCGAGATTATAGGACATTAAGTTCGCCAATTCTTCATCGTTTAATTTTGCCCCTTCCGGTATACTCTGAAATTCTCCCATTGGTTTTTCTGAAGTTGACTTGGGTAATGGTACACCTTCCTTTTTAAGAAATTCAATAAGTTCATCTCTAATCGGGATATGTAATGTGTTTCTTGTATCCGTTAATATTCTTTTCAACTCCGGGTCTTGAGCCGTATTAATCCCCAGTTCTTCATTACGTAGTGTTGTTTCAGTACCCAACAGGAAGAACCAAAGGTTTGATACTTCCATTACAGTCAATGGTCTTTTTTCTCCGTCCATAAAAGGTGCAAATGCATCATGAATCACTTCAAAAAATCTCATATATAAAATTCCCACCAATCCTTGGATATAATTTGTTATGGTGGTATTTTTTCCATTTTATTAGGAAAAATGCTAATAAAAATAACTTTCCATTAGTTTTTCAGCAGTACGTACAGCTAATGCTTGTGTAGTAAGAGTAGGATTCGCTCCACCCAAACCATTATAGTGGACACTATTATCAGCAATATATAGCTGCTTTACTTGCAGTGATTCACAATTCTCATCAACAACAAAACCTATTCTCATCGTGCCTTCTATATGAATCATCATGCCAGGTGGCCAATTGGACCATATAATTCTTTTTGCTCCTGCTTTACGTAAAAGGTCAGCAGCTAGTTTCATCAACTCACTGCGTTTTTTAACTGACTGGAAAGTTGGAGAATATTTCACAATTGGAACGGGCCCATTTTCATCACTAATCTGAGGATCTACAGTCACTCCGTTCCGCTGATCCACATCATCATCTGTTGATACTAAGATACTTAAGGATCTACGATAGGCGTCCATCCATTCACTTAACTCATACCCAGAGGGACTTCCCTTCACATCCCATGGATTATTAGGTTTAGGAGGATGTAAGAAGGAATATCCAGATTCACTGATTCCATAAAAAGAAGCCGTTAAACCAGGACTCATCCCCACTGACTGCAATGCACCCAAACCTGGATAATCCAACCTTGCTCCACATGTATTTCCCACAAACGGATTAATCTCTGTATTTCCAATGATTGAAAGTAAATCTTTTCCACCAAAAATCCCCGTTACCCAGTCCATATAATGATTGACTAACCCTCTCCCTACCCATGAATTTTCCGGTAATCCTGAATTCATCCAAAGACGCGGAGTTTCAATACTTCCGGAAGCCATTACGATGACTTTTGCTCTTACTACCTCCTCTTCCCCTGTCCATGTATTTCTTATTTTTACCCCATTGGCTCTAAGCCCAGTGGCTCCATCTTTTTCAGTAAGGATTTTAACAGCAAACGCATTAGGACGTATCCTAACATTTCCTGTTTTTAAAGCTAAAGGGACATAACTAACATTTGTTGACCGTTTTGCGACTTTATCTACAGATGGTCCATTTGAACATCCATTGATACAATGTCCGGCAAGTGTACATCCCTCCATCCATGATAATTGTTCATTTGAAATAATAGGATTATTAATCTTTTCATTGGGAAGTAAAATGGCGTTAGGCTGCGGTCTATACCCAGGGGCTGTCACATCAAGTGTAGGGACCATGGGCAATCCGAGCTTTTTGGCTCCATAATAAAATAATTCCTCCTTGGCGGTTACAGGCGCGAAATTCACCGGCAATGCAGCTTCTACATTCTCATAGTAAGGAATAAGTTCTTGATAAGATAGAGGCCATTTATTATCAATTGCAATTGGATAGGCACGGGGACAATTGGCTGTATAGACTTGGGTCGTTCCTCCAACTCCAGCACATTGCCAAATCATCCCCTTCTGGCTCACACCCCGAAACCACTGGGCCCGTCTGCGGTCAGCCGGCCCCCAACGATATCTTCCAGTAACCAAATCATTCATGTTCATTTCATTTTGATCTATTAATTGTTTATATAAGACTACATCCAAATCAGCTGGTGTAGAGCTATATGTATCCCCAGGTGCACCATTTGGATTCGGCCACCTCTTGTTCCCGAACCATGGTCCCGCTTCCAGGACTAGTACGTTTAATCCTTTTTCTCCAAGCTCTTTTGCAACAACAGCTCCACCTCCGCCTGCTCCAATGACAATCACATCCTGATAGTCCATTAGTTTTTCTCCTTTTCATGTGTGATATAGGCTAAGAAACCTCGAAAGTCACGGTATGCATAAGATGGACCTGGATATTTGGCCAGAATCCACCCTGGTGGAAAATATTCTACCCTTCTCTGATTTGGAGGACATTGACTGGTTGTTCCGTACCCTGTCCATTCTGAATAGAAGCCAAACATTGTCAGTTGATTTAATACAGCGGTCATTTGGCGGACGAGATCAGGATTATTCTTATAAGGGGGTTTAATATAGTTAATATTTATTTCAAGTCTGTTAATGAGAGTAAGTGCCCTTAAGCGGTCAATCGGTGATAACTTGGAGAACAATCCGCCATGAGGGAAACTCATAATATTTACGGGGTAAACGTTCTGACAGTTCTTTATCAATTGACTGCTCCATGATCCAACAGTTCAGCAGTAGACAAAGCCATTGATTGGACATTTATTTTCAATTTTACTGGATAAGATATTGAATGATTCAATATCCAAATCACATATCTATAGACCTTGAATTCCAATGCTCCCGGATGAAAAACAGCTCCAGATAAATCTATCAAGCATGGAGTTGGTGGAATAATCGCCTGCACTAGAGCCCGGAAGGTGGATCTTATATAACAATTAACCTTTCTCTCACTTCTTTTACTCTCCATTCTCCACCCCTTTTCAAAAATCCCTTCCCATCCTACATATTATTTACGATTTAGTTTTTTATGTCAGGGAGCTTCAGTTACCCACCACAAACTCATACAGGACATCTTTTTGATAAATATTTGAATCTTTAGAAACATATCACACATGATAAGTGACTATTTCTAGGGTACGACAGGTACTTAGTCCTATAACTTTAGATAACGCTTTCATAAATAAGTCCATATTTTACTAGAATAGTATTCTTTATAATTAAAATTCCTCATATTTTATAAATATTCAGTTTTTTGACAAAATAAGGACGAAAAATATATTATATTAATAGAACAAAGGAGGTAGTAAAATGTCAGACCTAAATAAACAGAAAATTGTGGAAAGTGTCCCACAAAAAGGATTTTTTGGACATCCTAAGGGACTATTCACTCTTTTCTTTACAGAGTTCTGGGAACGTTTTTCTTATTATGGAATGAGAGCTATTCTCGTTTTCTATATGTACTATGAAGTGTCAAAAGGCGGATTAGGTCTTGAAGAGAGCACCGCTTTAGCAATCATGTCTATTTATGGGTCACTTGTTTATATGTCGGGAATTATAGGCGGATGGCTTGCTGACCGGATATTCGGAACATCAAAAGCCATTTTTTATGGTGGAATCTTTATTATGCTTGGTCATATTGCATTGGCAATACCCGGAAGTTTATCTATGTTCTTCGTTTCTATGGTCCTCATCGTAATAGGAACAGGCTTACTAAAACCAAATGTTTCAAGTGTTGTTGGTGATATTTACAGCGAGACTGATAATCGCCGTGATGCCGGTTTTAGTATCTTTTATATGGGTATTAACTTTGGTGGTTTCTTAGCTCCACTAATTGTTGGAGAAGTTGGAATGAAGCATGACTTCCACTTAGGATTTGGTATAGCGGCAGTCGGTATGTTTTTCGGATTACTAGTGTTTGTTTTTACAAAGAAGAAAAACCTTGGCTTAGCTGGTACGGTTGTTCCAAACCCATTGTCACCAACTGAAAAGACAAAAGTTTTTGTCACAATAGGAATAAGTGCTGTTCTATTAGCAGCATTCATTGCGATTACTATCTCAATGGGTCTTCTTACAATTGATACATTTGTTGCTCTTATTGGTATTTTAGGAATCTTAATTCCAACGATTTATTTTATTGTTATGTATCGCAGTCCAAAAACAACAGCAACCGAGCGTTCCAGAATTATCGCATATATTCCGTTATTTATTGCGGCTGTTATGTTCTGGGCGATTCAGGAACAAGGTTCCACTATTCTTGCTCATTATGCGGATAAACGTACAGATTTAGAGTTTTTAGGATTTATGATTTCACCTGCTTGGTTTCAATCATTAAATCCATTATTTATTATCATCTTAGCACCGGTTTTTGCTGGTCTTTGGGTGAAACTTGGGGACCGTCAGCCAACAGTTCCTCAAAAATTCTCACTTGGATTATTGTTTGCCGGCTTATCCTTTATTGTCATTCTTGTGCCTGGTGCTTTAACTGGTGAAGGTGCATTAGTTAGCCCATTATGGCTTGTTCTAAGTTATTTCATTGTCGTACTTGGTGAACTATGCTTATCACCTGTAGGACTCTCAGCTACGACAAAATTAGCGCCAAATGCCTTTTCAGCTCAAACGATGAGCTTGTGGTTCCTTTCAAGTGCAGCTGCCCAAGCAATTAATGCACAAATTGTAGGCCTCTATACACCTGAAACGGAGAACCTTTACTTTGGTATGATTGGAGGAGTAGCCATCATCCTTGCGATCATCCTATTCCTGTTTTCACCAAAAATTCAGGTGTTTATGAAGGGCGTTCGTTAAGATTTTTAAAACAAAAGGTGCAGTTCAACAGAACTGCACCTTTTGTTTTATTCACCATTCAGGCTTGCTTTTTACGTGGTTTTGGTTTGTGATATAAACCAAGTTCTTTCTTTTCTTTTGTTAATGATCGATACAGAGAAATCATCATTAACACAATAATAATTGAAAACGGGAATGCAGCAGCAATTAATGAATTTTGCAGAGCTTGTAAACCACCGCTATATAAAAGAATTAATGCTACAGTTGACTGTGCAACTCCCCATGTTAGTTTTACTGAATTTGGTGGTGTAAGTGAACCATAAGTTGTTTGCATTCCCAACACAAATGTTGCTGAGTCGGCAGATGTAATAAAAAATGTACAAACAAGTGTTATTGCTATGATGGACAGGAGTGTCGACCATGGCATTTCACTAAATATCGCAAATAATACTTCCTCTGTAGCAAAACTTGTTAAATCGATATTCCCCGCATTTTGAACTTCAATCGCTGAAGTACCAAACACAGCAAACCAGATAAAGCTTACGAGTGCCGGCAGTAATAAAACACCAATAATAAATTCTCGAATGGTTCTACCTCTTGAAACACGGGCAATAAAGATTCCAACGAACGGTGACCATGAAATCCACCATGCCCAATAGAAAATGGTCCACCCGTTAATCCAAGAACGATGTTCCTCATTAAGTGGGGCTATTCGGAAACTCATCTGTACAATATTTTGTATATATCCCCCTAATGTATCAGTGAACATATTTAAGATAAGGATTGTAGGACCTGCAAGAAACATTAAAACAAATAAGGCAATTGCTAAGACCATGTTTGCGTTACTTAAATATTTGATTCCTTTTCCCAAACCAGACCAAGCAGAAATCATAAATAGGACTGTAACAACCACAACAATAATTAATTGAACCGTGAAATTAATTGGCACTCCCCACAGTAATGATAAACCGCCATTGATTTGCGCTGCACCAAATCCTAACGTTGTCGCAACTCCAACTACAGTGGCGAAGACTGCAAGAACGTCGATAACAGTTCCTAAAGGACCTTCCACTCTTTTTCCTAATACAGGTTTTAATGTTGCTGAAATAAGACCTGGCTCATCTTTACGAAATTGAAAGTAAGCTAACGAAAGGGCTACAATTGCATAAATTGCCCAAGCATGGATTCCCCAGTGAAAGAAGGTATATCTCATCGCCTCTTTATGAGCATCAGCTGTTCCACCTTCTGCTAACGGTGGATCCATAAAGTGGGAAAGAGGTTCCGCAGCTCCCCAGAATACAAGACCAATCCCCATTCCGGCACTAAATAACATAGCAAACCAAGAGCCTTTCGAGAATTCAGGCTTTTCATCAGGCTTCCCCAGTTTAATGGCTCCAACTGGACTGAAAATAAGAAAAACACAAAAAACAACAATGATTGTAACCAATATTAAATAATACCATCCAAAAGCTGATGTCAGAAAAGCTTGGAGATTTCCTGTAGCTTCTTCAAAACTTTCTGGTGCAGAAACACCAAATATTACTGCTGCAAGAACAATGGCAACAGTGATCCAAAACACGTTTGATACTTTTTTCATCGAATGTTCCTTTCTTTCATAATCTTTTTCTTTAGAAAAACTTCGTTTATTATTACTATTCCCTTAATCACGACAACATTTCCATCAGGAGATGATTTCTTAATCACCACTGCTTTCCAGGGTGTTGACTATGTACTTAATAAAACATGATAGATACCGGACCAAAAAAATGTTGACAAAAAAGAATTACCTATACTACCTTAACATAAATTGAAGCCTATTTCCGCTCATAGGCATATTCTTTGTACTTTTGTGCTCTCATCATACGTAGAATATTCATTTCCAACACAAAGAGAGCCTATCCACAATGGATTAAGCTCCTTTAGCTTTTAAACGGTCATCTTCCAGTTTGTTAGTGACAACCAAGTTTCTTTTTCCTTATAGTCAGGCATTATTTTTCCAACCAGGCGCCAGAAGGAACGATCGTGGTTTAAGTGGACCATGTGACACATCTCATGAACAACTACATAGTCAATTACATCCGGTGGCGCCATTGCCAACCTCCAATTAAATGTTAATTGAAGTTTTGAATCACAGGTTCCCCAAGTTGTTTTACTGTCCGTAATACGAATAGAACGTGGTTTTGTTTTGAAGTTACTTTGATAAATAGAGACACTCTTTTCTACTAATACCTTACACTGCTGATAATAAAATCGTTTTAAGACTTGTTTATATTTATCATCTTCTAGCTGCTTCACATAGACATACAGCTTTTCTCCTTCAAACACAACATGATCTTGCGTTATCTTTACATCATGAATGATGTTTATTGGATAGGTTTCTCCTAAATAAAGAAAGCTCTCACCATTCTCATATACCTTTTTCTGAGGTCCATTCAACCTCTCGCTCTTTTCTTTTACTTTTTGTTGAATGAGATCCCAATTATCCTCTAATGTCCGAAGTATTCTTTCATCAGGTGTCTTTTTCGGAGCCTGCACTTCAATTTTCCCAAAGCTATCGATTGAAACACCTATAGATTTGCGATTTTTGTATTTTATCTCAACATGTATTGTTTCTCCTAAGTATGTATGTAGCATGTCATCACCTGTATTAACAATTAATTTTTTAAAGTAACCTGTCACTTTAAAAGCAACAGGTACGTTAGTGAATAGTATACACAGTATACATCGCCTATGGAACAGGTGGATATTTCAAGAAGAGCCATATCAAAATATCTCCTTTACAAAGCAACTGTATGGTTCTCCATATCAGAATCCTGCAACTGTTGTTTTGCAAGCTTTTGGTATAATTCATGATGTTTAACTAATTGTTGATGTGTGCCAATACCCGTAATATTTCCGCCATCCAAAACAACAATTTGATCCGCGCCTACCACAGTTGATAACCGATGTGCTATAACAAGTGTGGTTCTACCCTTCATTAAATGTTGAAGTGCCTTTTGAACAAGAAGTTCTGATGCGCTATCCAAGTTAGAAGTTGCCTCGTCTAATAAGAGAATCTTCGGATCACGTATTAATGCCCGGGCGATTGCAATTCGCTGCCTCTGTCCACCTGATAGCTTTATGCCCCGCTCACCGACCTCTGTATCAAATCCTTGTGGAAGCCGGGAAATAAATTCAATTGCATTTGCGAGTTCTGCCGCTGCTTCAATTTCCTTTTCTGACACATTTCTTTCCATACCATACATAATATTATCGCGAATTGTCCCTGACATGAGCGGGCTTTCCTGAGATACATAACTAAATTGACTACGCCATGACTTCAAATTAAATTGTTTAATAGTTGTATCTCCAAGTAAGATTTCACCTGTATTTGGTACATAAAATCTTTCAATTAAGGCAAATAAGGTCGTTTTTCCACTACCACTCGGACCGACAAATGCTGTTGTTTTTCCAGTGGGAATGGATAATGTCATTTGCCTCAGTATAGAGTCACCTTGTTTATAACTGAAGGAAACATCTTTGAAATGAATATCTTGAGAGGAGTTTTGGACTACTAGGTTATCTTCACTTGTTTCCTTGTCAAGCGACAGGATGAGTTGAATTCGTTCCGCTCCTCCCATCGCCTTCTGAAATGCTGTAAAAAAACCAGCCATCTGACTAAAGGGAACAACAATTTGAAACACGTAAATAATAATCGCGACAAGAGAACCTGCAGATAAAGCACCAGATGCTACGCGAACACCGCCATACCCAATTAATAGAACCAGTACGAGCATCATAGTAAATGACATTAAAGGAGAAATAATCGCAAGTATCCGCGCCTCCTTAAGACCATATTGAAATAATTGGTCTATTCGTTCATCTCCTTTTGTTTTTTCCGTTTTCTCAGCATGAAATGCTTTTACAAGCCGGATATCAGACAAAACCCTCCCTAAATTTGCAGAAAAACCTGCCATTTCATCTTGAGTTAGCTTTGATACTTTATACATTTTTTGTCCAAGTGGCATGATAATTGCGATGGATATCGGTACAGCGATGAGCATAATCAATGTCATTTTCCAATCAATAATAAGCAGAATAATAATCGAGCCGATAATGGTAATTAACCCGGATATAAACGTAATCAAGTGCTGAGTAATGAGCGTTTTGATCGTATTCGTATCCTGTGTAATTCTGCTCATCGTATCACCCGACTCTTGTTGATCAAAATAAGGGATGGGGGAATGAAGAACATGATTCCAAAGTCTTTTTCTAATTGAAGCTACAATTGATTCCCCTAAATAGGTCATAAAATAATAGGATAGACCTGATGAGACAGTTTGTAAAATAAATGCAAACAGTAATAAAAAGATAATGGACAATTCTAGAGTAGATTGGGAAAGCTGATCAACCAATGACTTTGTAAATAGAGGAACAATTAGTCCTGCTCCTGTCTCAAGCAGGCTTAGAATAGCTGCCACACAAAAAATTTTTACAGGTGGCTTGGATTTTTTAATTAAGGACCAGAAAGCTCGAATGTGATCTGCTTTAGGAGTACTCTTTTGCTCCATCTCCACCGTTCAGATTCACTCCTTTCCTTTTTAAATAGGCTTTTAAGGCACTCGCTATCCAATCCTCCTCATCGCTAGAGAAAGGGGAATGGAAAAGCCATGTATCATCCTCTACTTCTTTATCAGCAATCTCTTGAACAAAAGCAAGGTCATCTCCCGTTAAATCTTTTACAAGAGCCATCATCTCTCCAATGAGTTCTTGAACACGATCATCTTCCGGAGCAAGGTCACTTAATTTTTTAAATTCAGTTGATATTTCGACCCATTTCTTCTCCATTTCCAATTGCTTGCTCTCAGGAACATCATAAATTACTTCAACAAGCTCTTCATCAATATACCCCTTTAACCATTCCTTTTGCTCATGTTCCATTTGAATGGTATTAATAAGCGTAATAAATACAGAAGGCTCTATTTCCTTACGATCTTCTACAATATGAAGAGCACGATCCAATGCCTTTATCACATTTTCAATATGTTTTTTCTTTTTGATCATTTCTTTTCTTTGAAAGGAAAGAGTGTCCTTTAAGTCCCATGTTTCTTTTTGGAAAAACTCCTTAATTTGTTCCAAAGAATATCCTAAAAATTTTAATGTCAGGATTCTTTGTAAAATAACGAAATCATGATTTGTATAAAAGCGTCTGCCCTTTTCTGTTACATAAGAAGGCTTTAGTAGACCTAATTCATCATAATAGTGTAAAGTTCTGATCGTTGTAGCTGTTTTCTTGGAAAACTCACCTATTGAGTATCTCTCTTTCATGAATGATCCCTCCGTTTAAGGTTCTATCACTATCATAAAACCTTACCTAACGTGAGAAGCAAGTGGAAATGTAATATCTTGATAAAATTTTCATTTAACAAAATGGTGTGAGGACTATCGAAGGCTACATGAAGTAAAAAATGGAACACAAGTTATCTTTTAAAAAGACCACTTCCATAATGGAGTGGCCTAATCCAGAGTCTACATCACAATTAAAAAATTTCATTGCCTATATAATTTCACTTTTTGAAATTGAACGGAAGCGTGGGTGTTCAGCAAGAATTGATTCCCTCATTTGTAATACGATGGGATTTTTCGAGTAAAAAAACTGATCTTTAGAATCATAAAGCTCAATTAACTCTCCTTTTTCTAAAACACCCAATTGATCTGAGATTGTAAAAGCTGCCTTGATATCATGGGTAATAAATAAATAAGATAATCCAAAATCTTCCTTTAGTTCTTTTAACAATTCTAAGATTAAGCTTTGTGTAACCATATCCAAGCTACTAACTGATTCATCCAGGACGATTAACTTTGGCTTAAGAGCGATTGCTCTGGCAATATTAATCCTTTGTAATTGACCACCGCTAAATTGATGTGGGTATTTTTTCATATCCCTTTCACTTAGGCCAACTCTTTCCATTAACTCTCCAACTCTTCTCTTTCGCTCTCCTATGGTCAGCTTTTCATAATTCTCTAACGGCTCGCTTATTATTCGTTCAGCTGTCATTCGGGGATTGACTGAGGAATAGGAATCTTGAAAAACAACTTGAAGATCTCGACGTAGTTTTTGACGAGTAAGCTTATCCATTTTATAAATATCATGCCCTTGAAACAACACCTGACCTTGCTCTGGACGTTGCATGCCAAGTATTACTTTTCCTAACGTACTTTTCCCCGCACCACTTGTACCAAGTAATCCTAAACATGATCCTTCTTCAATAGAAAAGGAAATATCAACAAGCGCTTTTTTTGATGTTTCTTTCCATTTTAAAAAACTGTTAGAATGATAGCTATGATTTACTTGCTTTACATCTAATAAGCTCATTGTTATCCCTCCTTGAATTCGTAATCACACCATATAGGTATAAGGATGCTTTTGTAAGTATAAGGTTGGCCTTGTTCTTAACAGCTTTTTTGTATATTCATGCTGTGGGTTATCAAATAATTCAATCACATTGGCACTCTCTACTATTCTTCCATGCTTCATTACAATTACATCATCTGCCATTTCAGAAATAACTCCAAGGTCATGAGAAATGAGTAAAATAGATGTTCCATATTCAGATCGAATTTTATCTAATAGCCGAAGGACGATTAATTGGTTATGAGGATCGAGTGCTGTAGTTGGCTCATCAGCAATAATAAGGGAAGGATGTAAGCACGCAGCCATAGCAATCATCACTCTTTGGAGCATCCCGCCACTCAATTGGAAAGGATAACTTTTTAATAATCTATCAGGATCAGGCAAATTGACTCGCTTCATCACATCAATAACAAGCTCCTTAGCCTGCTTTTTCTTTAATGAGGTGTGAGTTTGAATCGTTTCAACAAACTGTTGGCCAATTGTAAAAACGGGGGTAAAAGAATTCATCGGATTTTGCATTATAAAGGCAATATCCTTCCCTCGTATTTTTTGCATTTCTTTATTACCTAATCCATTCAATTCCTTACCCTGCAGTGTAATACTTCCTTCGATATTCATATTTTTTCTATCGTGCAACTGTAAAATTGACATGCTAGTAACGGTTTTTCCACTACCACTTTCCCCAACAAGACCAAGAATATGTCCTCTTTTCATTTCGAAATTTATATCTTGAACAAGTGTTACTACACCATCCGCGGTTCTTACTTTTACATGCAAGTCTTTTACATGCAGAATATCTGAATTATTTATCTCCATTATTCAACAATCCTTTTTACTGACGACGTTTAATTCCAAATCGTTCTGATAGGGCTTCTCCTAATAAGTTAAAGGTAACGACCACTAACAAGATCATTAAGCCCGGATAAATCATTAAGGTAGGATTCGTTCTTATATATGACTTCCCTTCATGAATCATTGCCCCCCACTCCGGTGTAGGTGGTTGCACACCTAGCCCCAGAAAGGACATAGAAGATAAATCCATAATCGCCCATCCCATTTCCAATGTTCCCATTACAGCTATCGGTGGAAGTACATTTGGAATAATATGTTTCTTCATAATTGTCCATTGAGAAGAACCACTTATTTTGGCTGCAGCAATATAATTTTGTTCTTTAAGGCTTAAAACAATTCCTCGAATTACCCTTGCATAATAGACCCATTGGACGAGAATTAATGCTAATACCACTTGTTTAAGACCCGCTCCCCAAATACCGACTAACCCAAGTACTAGTAAAAGACTTGGAAATGCCATCACACCATCGCCCAACCTCATCAATAACTGGTCCACCCAACCACCTTTGAACCCCGCAATGATCCCAACCACTAAACCGATACTTAATGAGGAAATAAATATCAATGTAGCAAACCCAAGCGAAATCCGAGCTCCATATAAAATACGGGATAACGTACATCGACCTAAATGATCTGTTCCTAAAGGGTAATTCAAAGAAGGCGGCTGAAGTTTATGAGCTAAATTAACCGCGATGGGATCATTAGGTGCTAGCCAGGGAGCAAGGAGTGTGATAAAAAATAACACAAGCATGATAAGAGAACAAATAACAATCGTTTTTTTACTTTTTAAATTATCCCGTAACTTCGCAATCATTAGTGTTGCCTTCCTTTTCTTGAAATACGTGGGTCAATATACATTTGGATAATATCTACAACCAAATTACTTATTAAGAATAACCCGGCTGCCAATAGCACATAACATTGAATAACAGGTACATCACGATTAAATGTAGCCTCAATGAAATAACGGCCAAATCCCGGCCAGGAAAAGACTGCCTCTACAATAATTGCTCCAGTCATTAGTTTACCTATATTCATTCCAAGTCCTGTAATCATAGGAGAAATAGCCATTCTTAACACATGCTTTCCCATTATTCCTCTTTCATGAATTCCTCTCGTCCGTGCAAAAAGCACATATGGTTCTTGTAAGTTTTCAAGAACACTTGCGCGTAACAGCCGGGTATATAAAGCAATTAAAGGTAATGCCAACGTGATGGAAGGTAAAATCAAATGTTTCCATGTTCCGATCCCTTCAACTGGAAAAAGATCAAGTTTTACAGAAAAGAAAAAAATCAATAAATATCCAAGCCAAAAAGAAGGGATGGAAGCCCCTAAAAATGAGAGGAACCGACTGAAATGGTCGATTCCACTGTTCTTTTTGATACCCGCTAAAAATCCAAGAGGAACACTAACTAAGATTGCGATGATGATGCTGCCTATAGTTAATTGAATGGTCGCTGGCATTCGGGAAGAAACCTCTTCCCATACGGGTTTATTTGATACAAAAGAGGTTCCAAAATCAAGTTGGCTAATCTTTACAATGGAGTTCATATATTGAACTAGTAGAGGTCGATCTAAGCCAAACTCATGTCTTTTTTGGGCAAGTATTTCTTCTGTTGGTTGGATATGTGCAGCAGTTAAGTATGCTTCAGCGGGATCCACCGGTGATAAGTGAATCATACCAAATGTTAATAAAGTAGCTAAAAGGAATATAGGAATGATTGTTATAATTCTTTTCAGGATATAAGTGCCCATAATAAATCTCCTAACGCTTACTTCTCGATACTAATACCTGTGAATGGATGCTCATCTCGATTAGCAGGGAATGTGAAATTAGAAACATTCTTTTGATAGATTGCTACTTGCTTAATATAAGAGATTGGTACGATTGCCCCTTGTTCTTGTAGTGAACCCAATATTTCTGTGTAAAGGTTTTGACGCTCATTTTCATCGACGGTTTGTTGAACTTCAGCTATTTGGGTCAGTAACTCCGCTTTATTCGGATAAGCCGAAATAGATTCCCTAAATCCGAACCCCTCTGTTGCAACGATATTTACAAAAGTATGTGGATCATATGGAGCGCCATAATTGCTAAAGAAATTCATATCAAACTCATTCGCTTTAAATCTTTCTACTTGAGTCGTGAGCTCTACTCCGTCAATATTTAATTTTACACCTATACCCGCCCACTCAGATTGTAATGTTTCTGCCATTGTTTTTTGAATTGATTCAGCCGAGTTATACATTAATTCAATTTCAAGTGGTTGCCCATCTTTTTCACGAATATCTTTTCCTTTAGGTAACTTCCAGCCTGCTTCATCTAATAATTGTTTCGCTTTTTCACTATCATAATTAACCGTGGTTGCCCTGACATTTGAAGTGTAAGGGAAGTTAGGAGGTAAAATATAGTCAGCCTTCTCTTCTAATCCAGATGTCACTCCCTCGACCATTGCTTCTTTATTAAACCCATAATGCAATGCTTGACGAACACGTATATCGGATAGTTGTTCCTTGTTCGTATTCATAACTAATTGTCTGGTAGCAATTGGTTCAGAAATACTAGTTTCATAGGAACCTGTAGATTCTAGTTGTTTAAAGGAATCTAGGCTGATTACACCCTCACCATAGACAAGATCTAACTCGCCTTTTTCAAAAGCAAGTACGCGTGTTTCAGCATCCGGAATGACTTTTACTTTAATCTTCTCTTCGCTTGGTAGTTCACCCCAATAATTTTCATTACGTTTAAAAATAGCATATTCATCTACTTTATATTCATCCAATACCCATGGTCCTGTACCGACAGGTGTTGTTATTCCCTTAGATGTGTCTCCATCTTCAGGGAAACCTGCTTCTCCTAGAAATCGAACTGGCCGAACAACAGCTAACTCCTGAATAGTAGGATAATAAGGTTCTGTTAATATTAATTTAAATGTAAACTCATCTACTACCTCTGTTTGAGCAACCTTCGGAATAAATCCTAACCAACTGTGTAAATCTATATTATTTAAAATAGCATCAAAGTTCTTTTTCACAACTTGAGCATTAAAAACTGTACCATCAGAAAACTTCACATTTTTACGCAAGTTAAAAATATATTCTCTTCCATCATCAGAAATTTCCCACGATTCAGCCAAATGAGGCTTTAACTCACCATCTTCCTGATAACTAACTAATGGTTCAAATACCATAGATTGAGCAAATAATTGAGATGGATTATAAAGGTGCGGATTTAAATCACCAATATCTCTCGGCCAAGCAAAAGTAAGCATATTTTTACTTTCATTTGAAGAATCTCCTGAATTATCTATTGATTCACTTGAACATCCTAGTAAAGATAGGGATAGAATAAGCACTATTACAAAAGTAAATAAAGATTGTTTTTTATTTAATATGTTTGACATGTAACTTGCTCCTTTAATTGATAATGAGAACTATTGTCAATATAAAGTCTAAACATGTTAATGTCAATATTATTTCAAATTATTCATTAAATTCACCAAACTATAGTTAATAACCATAAATCACCATTTATTCTATTCTGTAATTAACCCATAGGCAGAAATCCTCTTTATTCTGCGAGAGACGAGCATTGAGACAATATAGGCTAAAATAATTGGTAGATGAATAATAAAACCGAACACTGAAACAACCCAATCTTTTATTTAGATTGGGTTGTTTTTATATTTATCTTCTAAATGTCTCAACGTTTTCCGTATAGTCCATATAGAGTACCCTAGTAACAAAATACCAGGTATGATCATAAATAATATATTCCCATTAGGAGATTGAGCAAAATTTATGAAATAACCCAAAAGAGGAATCGTAAATCCATTGTACACTGCTTCAACATTTTCAGCTAAAACAGGGTTTGTATCTGGCGCATTATTATGATCCCCCTTGGTCAAATATTGAATATGACTGTCTGTATGTGTAACTTCAACTATTCGGTGGGTAACAAGTCGATTTTCTTCTATAAAAGTAATAACATCCCCTTTTTGGAGGTTTTCCCTTTCCTCTTCGTTAACTGACTTCACAGCAATAACTGATCCTGTTTGAATCCCTGGTTCCATTGACCCAGACAGTACTGTTTTTAATTGGTAGCCAAATACCGATGGTTCGCCATTCGTAAGTTTTGTGGAAAGCACGAGTCCCGCTACACTCACTAGTAAAAGCACCAATATACACGTAACCATACGATTCACCCATTTTAAAAATTTCATCTCAATCTCCCTCCTATTCATCAGTAGTATGTTCAGCAGCACTTTCTAACTGAATTTCTTGCTCTTCTCCAATTTCCTTAGCTCTTTCAATCTCTTTCTCCATTTTTTCTTTTTCATGTTCACTTTCCCAAGTACCAATGGTCATACTTCCGTTTGCTTCTTTTTGATTACTGTAATATGCACCAGTACTTGTTGTTAATAATCCAGCTGACACTAACAGTAAATACCATATAAGCATTATTTTTATAATTACTATAGTTTGGTAACTCTTCAAAACGATCTCCACCTTGCTTCATTTCAAACTTAGTTGTTCTCTTTTAGAGGTCAGGATCCCCATCTCTTTGTACAGCTTCAAAATTCCAATTGAGTAATAATTCATCATCTTGAAAATGATTTTGATCTTCACCGTTATCGATAAATTGAAATTGAACGGCAAACTTCTCTTCTTTACTTCCAACAGGAAGTTCTTTCAAAATTTGCTGGGGGCTATCTTTTAATTCAGATAACGTTTTCTCGACAATAACTCTTTCCCTAGTGTTTACATTATATAAATACTTCACTTTTATATGATCACCTAAATCATCATCTTGATTTGACTTCCCCTTATCCACGACTTCATAGGAAGAATGTAAAATGATTTCTTTTATATTAACTGTTCCATCATTAGTAAGGACAAAATTACCATGCATTGTATCCCCCGGCACTATGTCTTCAACTTGGATAACGGTATTTTTATTCATCCCAAGCTCTAATAATCCGGTTGTAAACGTATTATTTGCTAATTTTGTATCATTAAAATAAGCAACAGTACCTCCGGATATGAATGTTAACCCTAGTGCTGCTGTTGCGAAACTTAATGCTATATCTCGTTTAAGGCTCATTTTTAGTTCCTCCAAACATAAGATTTTCACTTTGAATCTCATGATGAATACTAGACTCATAGTATTTTAAGATTAGAAAAGCTTGGCTTGTCGCCAAGTCCTAATGGCGAAAGCTTATTTTTTTATACTATCATCCTTAAAATACATATACTTTCTGTTAGTATAAAAATAGTAGAAGAGAGAGAATATGCTTCTCTCCCTTTCTACTTAAATAAAAATATTATCTAGCCTCGAAAGCCCATTTGAGACTTAGTTTGTCCCCTTGAAATTGATTTTGATCTTCACCGTTATCCACAAATTCAAACTCAACATACATTGTGTCTTGCGTACCAGCTGGCAATCCACTACCTTCATTTTCAAATCCAATTACGTTTTTCTCAACAGCATCTGGAGTCATTTGTTGCAATTCATATAGAGTTGTTGAAAAAATAATATCATTAGGTCCATATTCTTCACTCTTATCACTGTTTTCAAGAAAATTCACTCGAATATGTTTACCAAAATCATCTGTATTGTCACCTTTTGCATCTTCGACCTCATAGCTTGTCGATAAAAGAACTTCAGAGATGTCAAGCGATCCATTGTTTACTAAATCAAAAGCACGAATCATCCAACTGCCTGGACTTAAGTCATCCACATCAATAATTACTTCAGGATCTACTGCGAGATCTAATGTACCTGCAGCAAATGTATTACTGGCTTCTGCCGTATCACTAAAATAGGCAAACGTACCTCCACCGATCAATCCCATCCCCAAAACTGCTGTTGCTACACCTAAACCTAATTTACTCTTAATACTCATTTCATTTCCTCCCCATAATCATATTAAGAATTCTAAAGACACGATCAAATCTACCATTCCATCTCAATTAATTGACATCTGCCTCTAGGTGTACGGTGAGTAGTGAGCTCCCTTCCTTTTGATAACGATTAGTGAACCATTGTTCTTTTTTAAGAATCTATAAGCAAAATAAAGAACAACACACCTGCATTATAAAGAAATCTATTTTCACTTGAAAAACCTCAAAAATTGACAATTATTTATTTTAGAGACAAGTTTCTCCAGTTTCCTTCTATTTTCTCCAAATACCATAATATGTTCCATTTTATGTTAATTTTCAGTAAACAATATTTACATTCAATTTACTTTCAAATAGACTGCTTTCTCAAAAGCTGTTGTTTATTCACATAGCCTTTACATTTTTAATAAAACATTAATATTTTTAATAGATCATTTTATCTTACCTATACTAAATACTTAGTACTTCATCCCTCTCTTTTTCCCTACTAGTGTACGTAATAATGAATTAACACGGTTTCATTACGACTAAATGACTAATTAAATCTATCCTTTATCTTCCATTACTACATACTTTAGGAACATGTTCATAGTTTTTTCAGGAAATTACATTAAATTAACATACCCTTTATAATTTCCTGTTAAATTTTCTACTAGAGCTAGTTTCATAGATGATTACAGCCTTAAAAAATAGTAGGGAGGAACATGTGGTGAATTTGGGGAAAAACGAACTGAACAGACGTGATTTCTTAAAAGTCGGTGGAATGAGTACTGTTGCATTAACACTAGGAGCAACTGGAGTAATGTCATTAACAGGAGGACCTGAGAGTTTTGCAGCAGCAAGTAATTCAAGAAAAGCAACCAGCGGATTTGAAGGGTTTGGTCCTTTAGTAAAGGATCCTAATGGAATTCTTGATCTTCCGAGAGGGTTTCAATATCGGATCATTTCAAAAACAGGAGATCCAATGCCTAACGGAGACTTGGTTCCTGCTATGCTTGATGGAATGGCCGCATATAAGGGTGAGAAAAATACGACAATCCTTGTCCGTAACCATGAGAATGGAACAAACTCTGATTTTCCTGTAAACGGAAAAAATCCTTGGAGCAAAGGAGCTGCTGGAGGTACGACAACTCTGATTGTGACACCTGACCGGGAAGTCATTGATGAGTATGTAAGCAACTCAGGAACAATCCGTAACTGTGCTGGTGGCGCTTCTACATGGGGCACTTGGTTAACGTGTGAAGAAACGCGCGAATTAGGTCATGGCTTTGTGTTTGAAGTAAATCCTCTAGATCCTGAGAATGAAATGTCGAAAACACCTATTCGTGATATGGGCTATTTCTCACATGAAGCATGCGCTGTGGATCCCTCAACCGGTATTTGGTATTTAACAGAAGATAGCAGCCCAAGCTTCCTGTATCGTTTTACTCCGCATGACCGCAGCCAAACGCTTGGTTCACTTCAAAAGGGTGGAATTCTTGAAGCTGCAGCGATTGATGAAATTTCTACTTCTTCACCTAGTCAGCTAAACAGCGGACAAAAGTTTGGTATCGTCTGGAAAAAACTAAACCCGGAGCGTGCTCAGCAGGATGCCAAGGATTTAGGCTGTATTCAATTCAGCCGCTTAGAAGGAGCTTATTTTTCTGCAGGAACATTTTGGTTTGATGACACAAGTGCCGGCTCTAAAGAACTTGGCCGTGTGTATCGCTATTTCCCTGCGACAAATACACTTGAGCTTTTCTATGAATCTACTGCAAAAAATGAATTGGAAATGCCTGACAATATCACGATCACTCCATGGGGGGACCTTTGGATTGCAGAAGATGGCGGCGGAAATGACCGCATCGTCGGATTAACACCGGAAGGCACTATTTATACATTTGCAGAAAATATGATGAACGGCTCTGAGTTCGCAGGACCTACATTTTCACCAGATGGAAAAACGTTCTTCGTAAATATGCAAACACCTGGAATTACCTTTGCGATCTGGGGACCTTTCGCCCGCAGAAATACTGCGCGTCAACGTGCAATGGGACTTACCGCTCCACCAGCATCTTTAGCACCTGCTGTTTCTGACAAGCTTCTCGCTTTTGCTGAAGAGCAAGGAATGTCCCGTTTAGAAGCAGCAGCACTAGAGCGTCATGGAATGCCTATCCTTTAATCAGACCAAAATTCATCTGGAGGTGAAAAAATGTTATCAAACATTGGAATACCGGGCCTTATTCTCATTCTCGTCATCGCTTTGATTATTTTTGGTCCTTCCAAATTACCTGAAATCGGACGAGCTTTCGGAAGCACATTAAAAGAATTTAAAAAAGCAACCAACGATCTGGTAAACGGAGATAATGATCAAGAACAGAAGAATTCTACGAAAGAAAAAAACAAGTTAGTCGGAATTGAAAAAACAGATAGTAAGACCGGTAGTTAAACACACTGAACGATGTAGGCATAAGTTAAATTTGCCTACATCGTTCACTTGTAAAAGGAGTTTATTTATGGAAGAAACTAAAATGAAATTCATTGACCATTTAGATGAATTACGTAAACGCCTAATCATCACAAGTATTTCTTTTGTCCTTTCCTTTATAGTAGCTTTTATTTTTGTGAAAGATATTTATCAATTTTTAGTGAAAGATCTTGACGGTAAATTAGCTTTGCTGGGGCCTGGAGACATCATCTGGATTTACATGATGATTGCAGGGGTAATGGCTATTGCTGCCACGATTCCGATTGCAGCATTCCAAATATGGCAGTTCGTCAAACCTGCCCTTACGAAAGAGGAACAAAAACACTCTTTAGCCTTTATTCCAGCCTTATTTTTCCTATTCATTATCGGGATTGCATTTGGTTACCTTATTCTGTTTCCGATTGTCCTCTCATTTTTAACAGGACTCATAGATGATCAATTTGCAACTTTCTTTACAGCTGAAAAATACTTTAAGTTTATGTTCAATCTGACAATACCTTTTGGTTTTTTATTTGAAATGCCTGCGGTTATCATGTTTTTAACAAAGTTAGGAATTATTAATCCTAAAAAACTAGTAAAGGCACGGAAAATCTCCTATTTTTCTCTGATTGTGGTTTCGATTTTAATTACCCCTCCTGATTTTATATCAGACGTTCTAGTTATTATTCCTTTGCTGCTTTTGTACGAATTGAGTGTTACCTTAAGCAAAGTTGTTTTTCGAAAAAAACTAGCATCAGAATTGAATGTCTCTCCTAATGATACGGCTTTTAAAATGTAATCAATCATCAGCTGGGGGATATTCCCCTCTGATGATTGATTACACCTGATGCATATTAGAGGCAATATTTCTTTATTCAATTAACATACCGGGCAATAGTCCAAACAATCGTTGATATTAAGATTGATTGACCGATACCAAATAGAAAACCAGTTATAAAACGAATTGAGTTTGAACTTTGCCTCCAGCCCCATCTTTGTGTAAATCCATCTATTAATAGTGGAATTACCATAATAATTGGAACCCAAAAAGGAAGAACCATATGAATAGCTACAACAACCGGAGTGCACATATAGCCAAGCAACATGGCAAAGCATCTAGCACAAAGACGCATAGGTTTCCCCTTAAAATGCAAACACCTCTCAGGCATACGATGACATGGGATTATATATAAAATTTCATTCATTGTTTTTCCTCCCATGCTGACATTTAATTTGGGCTACAGTCACAATCAAAGCCTTTATCTCCATCACAATCACAATCCATTTTTTTCATCGAGGAGAAATCAGGACAATTCATTGCTGATGAGTTACAATCTAAACAGTCCGAACTACTGTTTTCTTTCTTATGATTTCTTTTGCGATAATACCTAATTAAAAAAATCAATAATATAATGGCTGATCCTAATAAAATACTTCCAATCAAATAAGAAGCTTCTATAAGAAGAACAATACCCGCTATAAGCAAGATTAGAAATACAGTTAGACCAATGAAAAACATAGTTTCCTCCAACATATTAATTGTTTACTTCTATTATAAAATCATTTGAAATATTTAGCAGTATTCCAGTTTATAAATTTAAGAAAGATTAAAAGGCAACAACCTGGAATTAGGTTCGTTGCCTTTGTTAAAAGTGAGTTATGTTACAACTATTTGTGCAAGAGAATTACTGTTCCAATGCCATCAAGATTCTTTTGATCCAAAGTTATCAAGCAATGCACGCACTTCCATTGTTGACTTTGTACTCATTAATTGATTTCTTAATTCACTTGCTCCCCGAAAACCTTTGACATAGATCTTAAAAAATCGATGAAGAGCCGTGAACGGACGCAGCTCTAAACCTGAATATTGATCATGAAGATCCATATGCAGTCTTAAGAGATCAAGCAATTCCTCACTGCTATGTTCTTTCGGCTCTTTTTCAAAAGCAAATGGATTATGGAAGATACCACGCCCAATCATAACTCCATCAATACCGTATTGCTGAGCAAGCCTTAAGCCAGTTTGGTAGTCTGGGATATCCCCATTAATCGTTATGAGTGTATCTGGTGCCACCTCGTCACGAAGTTTCTTAATTTCCGGAATTAGCTCCCAATGAGCAGGTACTTTACTCATTTCTTCTCTTGTACGTAGATGGATGGAAAGATTCGCAATATCTTGTTTCAATATGTGTGCCAGCCAGTCGTGCCATTCGTCTACTTCCGTGAATCCAAGCCTTGTCTTTACACTGACAGGCAATCCTCCTGCTTTTGCTGCTTGTATTAATTCAGCAGCAACTTCCGGACGGAGGATAAGACCACTTCCCTTTCCGTGTTGCGTCACATTAGGCACAGGACAGCCCATATTGATATCTATTCCCTTAAACCCAAGTTCCGCCATACCAATACTCATTTGCCTAAAGTATTCAGGCTTGTCCCCCCATATATGGGCAACAATCGGTTGTTCATCTTCTGTAAAAGTCAATCGACCACGAACACTTTTTTTTCCCTCTGGATGACAATAACTCTCCGAATTTGTAAACTCTGTAAAAAACACATCAGGTCTTGCTGCTTCACTCACTACATGGCGAAAAACAACATCCGTCACTTCTTCCATTGGTGCTAATATAAAAAAAGGTCGTGGTAATTCACGCCAAAAATTATTGATCATCTTCAAATTTCAAATCCTTTCATTACGGGATGCCAAGGCAAGCCCTTGTCCCAAGGTTAAAAAATAATATGTCCATTTACACTTATACCATGCTTAAGCACTTTTTATCAAACTGTAGAAATCCACCCTGTCTACTAGCATTCCACTAATAGAGTTAAAATAAAGTTTTGATAAAAAACTGATTAGAAAATTGGCAGAACACTGAATTGGCATGGTTTTAACAGGAAAAAGACCCTGAAATCGCAAAAGTATTTTCACGAGAACAGGGTCGGACTTTTAGGTAGACTTTTTCTGTATACCCCAAATAAACCCTTCCGAAATCCCGCTCCTCAAATCCGCATTCTTCCGTTCGAGTTATAATAAAGATTTCCGACTGAACCCCTATTTTGGACCATTTTCGATTCAAATATGACCGTTTTTCCGCCTGTTTTTCCTCATTTTTTTCACCTTTTTTCGAGAGTTAAAATAAAGTCCTCCGATTTTGGAAGAAGGAGAAAAGGAGAAAAAGAATAAGGGAAATAAGAAAAAGCATTGAGAAAAGATTGAATGAGACCTTCGGTCTCTTATTGAATAAATACCTGAGTGAAATATTGAAAAAAGCCTGAATTGGTAAGGGTTCAAACAGGATTAAGTTAGGATAAAACTATTGAATTTTTATTGATTTCCTATTGAATTATAACAGAAAAAAGCCCGGGTTCCTAATGAGGAAAAACCGGGATGATATTGAGTCAGAGTCGAAAATCGGAAATGTTTATTTTCACTGTAATCGAGCCTGAATCGGAAATGTTTTTTTTGGTTCGGAAGAGTTTAATATTGGGTTACAT
>NZ_JAEK01000047.1 GCF_000518865.1 Bacillus sp. J37
GTCATCATATGGAAGCAATGGAAGGTATCGAAGAAACGAATCAAATCGCTTATCCAATTAGGAATCCCTGAGGGAGAGGCGAAGGGATTAACCTTCTGTCGAAGAGGTTATCGATACATCGGTTTATCGAAAGTTGTTCAAAGAGCAATCTCAAACAAAAGACTAAAGCAGAGGGGTCTTCCCTCTGCTTTAGATCATTATCTAAAAGTACACACTGTAATATAAATTGAACCGCCGTATACGGAACCGTACGTACGGTGGTGTGAGAGGGGCGAAAATAATTAGATTATTTTCCCTCTACTCGATCAGGTAAGAAAGTATAAAGTTTTGAACTTAGTGTTGGTGTCTAGCCCCTCTAAGGTCTAGCCACTCAGGAATTGAAGACAAAGAACGTCTTCTATTTCTAAGCGCCTTATTCCTGTCGGGGCTGTTCAAGGCGCTTTCGCTTTTGTTCACAAAATTGTTTCCTGCTCCAATGTAAAGTAAAATAAAAGACAAATTCCACGAAGAAAAGGTGTTTTATTTTGAAGAAAATTATTGTCATTGGAGCGGGAATTCTTGGGGCGTCAACTGCTTATCACTTAGCAAAAGCTGGTGCTTATGTTACGGTCATTGACAGGAAGGATCGGGGACAAGCAACAGATGCAGCAGCTGGAATTGTTTGTCCATGGCTATCTCAACGACGTAACAAAGCATGGTATCAGCTCGTGAAAAATGGTGCTCGTTACTATCCTGAATTAATAAAGAAACTTGAAGAAGATGGAGAAAAAGAAACAGGATATAGTCGAGTAGGAGCGATTAACTTACATCAAGATCCTGAGAAATTAGAAAAAATGGCTGAACGTGCTCGGAAACGCAGAGAAGATGCACCGGAAATTGGTGAAATTACGATTTTAACTCCTAACGAAACAAAAGCATTATTTCCGCCACTATCAAAAGAGTATGGTGCTGTGTATGTGAGTGGTGGAGCGAGAGTTAACGGTAGAGCTTTGCGTAATGCTTTAGTACAAGGAGCGAAAAAGAATGGCGCCACTTTCATTGAAGGAAATGCCATTTCACTTATTCGGGAAGGTCATACCATAAAGGGCGTAGAAATAGAACATGATCGATTACCGGCTGAGCAGGTTCTTATTACTGGCGGGGCTTGGTCAAACGAATTAATCCAGCCATTAGGAAAGAAATTTCAAGTTTCGCCTCAAAAGGCTCAAATTGTTCATCTTGAAATGTCAAATGAAGATACAAGTAAATGGCCGGTTGTCATGCCTCCAAATAATCAATATATTTTAGCTTTTGATCAAGGAAGAATTGTTGTCGGGGCAACACATGAAGATGAGGCAGGCTTTGATGAGCGTGCAACTGCAGGAGGACTTCATGAAATTTTGACAA
Source organism: Bacillus sp. J37 (assembly GCF_000518865.1). GTDB lineage: Bacteria > Bacillota > Bacilli > Bacillales > Bacillaceae > Metabacillus. Next base: position 1,387 of record NZ_JAEK01000047.1, read on the forward strand.
AGGCACTGGAGATTGCCCCAGGCTTACATGACAGCACACATCTTGAAACAAGAGTTGGATTTCGTCCATTTACACCAGGTTTTTTACCTGTCATCGGTCCACTGCCTGAATTTGAAGGACTCCTTCTGGCAAACGGATTAGGTGCCTCAGGTTTAACAAGTGGTCCATATCTAGGAATGGAGCTCGCAAACCTTGCATTAGGGCAAGAACTAAATCTTGATTTAAGTCTATATCCAATTGAAAATGCTGTTGAATAAAGGATGAGCCGAGTTGCTCATCCTTTTCTTATCAATTTTATGAAATAGTGTGGAAAATGATGTCCGCAAAAATAACGGAAAAACTGCAAGATTAATCTGTAAGTTGCAAAAATATGCGGAGGATTGCAAAAATAAAGTCAAAGTTGCAAGAAAATCTATAACTTTGCAAAATTGTCTATCTCAAAACGAATTTCCTTGTAAAACAACAACGTAATAAGTAAATATCTCTATCCCTACATAGCATAAACCATCACTTTTACAGTAAAAACACTTAATTGATAGAGAAAATACACACTAAAAGCTACAAATGTAAAGAAAACTAAAAAGATAGCAGGAACAATACGTTTTACCATCATATAAACCTCGCAATCTAGTAAGATAATACCAGTATGGTCAAAAAGCATTTTTTTATACGCTCAGTGAAAAAAGTTTATCCAATAAATAAATAAAAACTAGTAAAATTAATAATGTAAACGTATAATATTTAGTAAATATATTAGAGATAATGGTGAGTACTTACTACTTAAATTATGGCGAACAGTAGATACTTCGAAAGAATAAAGGTGAGGTCATGGCAACGATTAAGGACATAGCAGAAAAGGCAGGAGTATCACCGGCTGCAGTTTCAAGAATTTTAAACAATGATACAACTTTGTCTGTTGGAGAAGAGACAAGAAAGAGAGTGTTAGAAGCTGCGGCGGCTCTAAATTATAAACGAACTAGAAAAAGAAATATTAATAAAACAACAGAAATGTATGAAATCGGCATAGTCTCTGCCACTTCACAAGAGGATGAGGTCTCGGATCCGTATTTTATGGCTATTCGTCTGGGAATCGAAATGGCATGCTCCAAACTTCCTTTTAAGATAAAGACAATGATTTATGCTGGTAATAGCTCTTCATTCGAGGAATTAAAGCAGCTGGATGGAGTCATTGTCATAGGAGGAATTGAACCTTCATCTGTTCAGGAATATTGTCATGGGCATAAAAATATCGTCTTTATCAACCATTTACCAGAAACAGGTGAATATGATGTGGTTGCATCAGGTCTGGATAAAGCAATAGAAGATGTTCTGAAGTATTTAATGGATAAAGGACATACGAAAATTGGATTTATCGGCGGTTATGACATGTACAACAGACTAAATGATAGTCAGAGTTTGGGAGAGGTCCCGGATATTAGAAATATAGCGTATGAGAAAGTCATGAAGGAAAAGAAACTCTATCGGCCGGAGTTGGTTCAAATTGGTGAATGGGGAGCAACAGGAGGCTATCAGCTCATGAAAAAGTTCATAGAACCCGGAACACTCCCAACGGCCTTAATATGTGCAAGTGACCAAATGGCTATCGGGGCAATGAGAGCATTACATGAAGCAAACATTCGTGTCCCACAGGATCTATCTGTTATCGGGGTGAACGATATAGAGGCAGCAGAATTCTTGAATCCTCCGTTATCAACGGTTAGAATTCACACTGATGAGATGGGAAGGACGGCAGTAAAACTATTATACGACCGATTGAAAGGGAGAGAAATTCCAATTAAAGCTGTACTAAGTACAAAATTAATGATAAGAGACAGTTCCTCCACTCCTAACAAATAAGCTGTAAGAAGGAACCTCAAATGTAATATAAATAGAGGTTCTTTCATATATTTTTTGAGGGGAAGAGGATAATAGATTTATTTTTTATAAGAAAATAAGGATTGTTCTTGATCTTCTGCTACCATTCATTATATAATGACATCAAAGTTAGTTAACCGTTTAACCGGAGGCAAAATGAAGCAGAAAATAACGATAAGAGATGTAGCAAAACATGCCGGGGTTTCACCAGCAACTGTTTCCTATGTGCTTAATGGTATAAACAAGGTATCACAAGAAACAAAGGAAAGAGTTATGCTATCTATTCGTGAGCTTAACTATCAGCCTGATTTTACGGCAATTAGTTTATCAAAAAGAAAATCAAATATGATCGGTGTCATTATGCCGCTCGTAGGTGATACGCTTGCGCCCATTCTTAAGGACAATCCTTATTTTAGTGAGCTTCTAAGCGGAGTCGAATATTACTGTCGTAAAAGTGGTTATGATTTTATCATATCAGGCATTTCCAAGGCGGAAGAATGTAAAAACTGGATTATGAAGAGAAATTTAGATGGACTAATTGTTTTAGGGAAATTTCCTTTATCTTTATTAGAAGAAATGAAAACGCTATCTATACCACTGGTTTTTATTGACTCCTTCGAAGATTATACAAATCATTATCATAATATACGGATAGATGATGAACTAGGTGGTTATCTTGGCACAAAGCATTTAATAGATTTAGGTCACCGTAATATATGCTTCATCCCCAATGGGAAAGTTGATTATGCGGTAGATGGCCAGAGGTTTTTAGGGTTCAAACGGGCATTAGCTGAAGGGAATATACCCCTTAAAGGCGAAATGGTGTTGGAAGGAAGATACAATTCCTTTGAAAACGGCTATTTAATTGGAAAAGATCTCGTGAAAAATAAAAACATAACAGCAATCTTCACTTCATCAGATATTACGGCATTAGGGATTATGAAGGCTGCGAATGATTCTGGTCTAAGAATTCCTGATGATTTATCAATTGTCGGTTTTGATGATTTGATGATCAGTCGCTACTCTTCACCAAGCTTAACAACGATTCGCCAAGATGTTTTTCGTAAAGGGGCGGTTGCAGCTGAAACAGCCATCCATGCAATCGAAAATGAAGATGTTAAGACAGAAGAGATTATGCTTTCTGTTGAATTAGTAGTCAGAGGATCGACTAAGGAAAAATAGCACTTTAAGGAGGTGAACTCATCTAATCTCATTGTGTAATGATGAATTGTTAACCGGTTCACTAAATGTATGAAAAATAAATTTTGATTAGGGTGATATAAATGACAAACGTAACAGTATGGAATGAAAATAGACATGAACAGAAAAATCCGGTCGTAAGTGAAATATATCCTAAAGGAATTCACGGTGCGATTGCCGAATTTTTACAAGAAGACAATTATGAGGTTAGAACAGCTACATTAGATGAGCCTGAGCATGGGTTAACCGATGAAGTTCTGGAAAATACAGATGTACTAGTATGGTGGGGACATCTTGCCCATCATGAAGTGGATGATTCGATCGTAGAAAAAGTTCAACAAAGAGTACTTGATGGAATGGGACTTGTTGTCTTGCATTCAGGTCATTTTTCTAAAATTTTCAAAAAGTTAATGGGGACTAGCTGTGATTTAAAATGGCGTGAAGCGGATGATAAAGAACGTCTATGGGTTGTAGATCCTAGCCATCCAATTGCTGACGGTGTTGGAGAATACATTGAACTTGAAAAAGAAGAGATGTATGGTGAGCACTTTGATATTCCGGCTCCGGACGAATTAATTTTCACAAGCTGGTTTGAAGGTGGAGAAATCTTCAGAAGCGGCTGTGTGTTCAAACGCGGTAACGGAAAAGTATTCTATTTCCGACCGGGACATGAAACATATCCTACGTACCACAATGAACAAGTTCAACTTGTCATTAAAAACGGCGTAAAGTATGTAAGCCCTGTCAACCGCAAGCGTCCAGTGTATGGAAATGCAAAACCGCTTGAGACTATTTCAGCAAAATAATCTTAGATATACACTTTGAAATCATAAAAAAGAAGGGGGAAGTTCCCCTTCTATAAAAATGGAGGAATGTAAAATGGGTAAATTACGAGTTGGAGTTATTGGATGTGGAAGTATTGCACAATATCGTCACCTTCCTGAATATGCAGCAAACCAGAATGTTGAACTAGTAGCAGTATGTGACATCGTGGAAGACCGTGTAAAAGAAGTTGCAAATAAATACGGTGCAAAAGCATTTACTGACTATAAAGAACTTATTGCAAGTGGTGAAGTAGACGTAATTAGCGTGTGTACGCCAAACTATCTTCATGCACCTGTCTCAATAGAAGCGTTAAACAATGGTCTTCACGTATTATGTGAAAAACCGATGGCAACATCTCAAGAAGAAGCAGATGCAATGATTGAAGCAGCGAAAAAGAATGATAAAAAACTTATGATTGCTCATAACCAACGTTTTGTACGTTCTCATGAGCTTGCGCGCCAGCTAATTGAAAGCGGTACACTTGGAAAAATCTACAGCTTCCGTACAGCATTCGGTCATCCGGGACCAGAAGGCTGGAGTATCGATGGAAGAGAAAGCTGGTTCTTTGAAAAAGAAAAAGCATATATCGGTGCAATGGGTGATTTAGGAGTTCACAAAACAGATTTAATGCGCTATTTACTTGGAGAAGAAATTGTTGAAGTTGGTGCATTTATTGAAACAACAGCAAAAGAAGGTGCTGATGTGGATGATACAGCTGTTTGTGCCCTTAAAACAGAAAGCGGAATCATTGGAACTCTTGCAGCAAGCTGGTCTTATACAGCAAAAGAAGATAATTCAACGATCATCTATGGTGAAAAAGCGATCCTGCGCTTGGAAGAAAATCCAACATATTCATTAGTTGTTCAATATACAAATGGTGAAGTTGTGAACTATGAATTAGGTAAAATTCAATCAAATGATGAGGGTGGCCAAAACACAACTCATGTGATTGATAACTTTGTCACATCAATTGTAGAAAACACAGAGCCGCCAATTAATGGTGAAGAAGGTATGAAGTCATTAGCTGTTATCCTAGCCGCCATTAAATCAAATGAAACAAAAACAATTGCTAAAGTATTTGAGTGATAAAAATGAGTAAACTACGTATCGGAATCATTGGTGTTGGCGGAATTGCTCAAGGCCGTCATATACCAGCGTTTCATAGTTTTGCTGATGACTGTGTAATTACAGCAGTCAGTGATGTAAATATAGAGAGAGCACAGGAAGTTGCAACAACACATAAAATTGAACATGTAGTAGAAGATTATCGTGAACTTTTTCAGCATGTTGATGCAGTATGTATTTGTACACCGAATAAGTTTCACGCTGAAATTACAATCGCCGCTTTAGAAGCGGGAGTAAATGTTCTTTGCGAAAAGCCAATGGCCCTTTCTGCAGAAGAATGTGAAAGAATGCTGGAAGCTTCAAAGCGTACAGGCAAAGTATTAGCGATTGCCTATCACTATCGTTTTATGAAAAACTCTCAAGCTGCTAAACAATTAATGGAAGAAGTGGGAACTCCGCTTGTCACAAGGGTTCAAGCTTTGAGAAGAAGAAAAGTTCCTGGCTGGGGTGTGTTCACAAACAAATCCCTTCAAGGTGGAGGTAGTTTAATAGATTATGGCTGCCATCTATTGGATCTTGCCATTTGGTTAATGGGAAGTCCGAAACATGTTGAAGTAAACGGAAGCACATATAATGTGTTAAGCAAAACGCCAAATGGTGTCAACCAATGGGGTACCTTTGATCATGAAACCTTTGATGTAGATGATCATGTGACAGCATACATTAAATTTGAAAATGGTGCTTCACTCTTATTGGAAACATCATGGGCAGCAAATATACTAGACGATCAGGAACATCTAAGTATCTCAGGAGTAGATGGCGGTATAAGTGTATTTCCTCTTGAGCTCTACACAGCCAAAAACGGCATGTTAATGAATAGCCAAGCTGCTTGGGTACAAGGTGAAGATAACCCCGGAATCGCTCAAGTGAAAAACTTCATTGATGCTTGTCGTGGAGAAGCTGAGTTAGTCGTAAAACCTGAAGAAGCATTACAAGTTTCACAGATTATCGATGCAATTTATCAATCTGCTGAAAGAACTAAGGGATAAATAAGTAAAGCTTAATTCTTATAGGTTGTTGCTTTAGAATACTATTTTTATAAACTTAGTGGAGCGTAATGGAACAAACTTGTTCATAGAGATTAACTATATTATTCGTTAAAAGTGTTCAACCATAATCCAAATTACAGGAGGAATTCCAATGAAATTAGGCGTATTTACAGTACTTTTTAATGACAAATCCTTTGAAGAAATGTTAGATCGTGTGAAAGCATCAGGCCTTCACGCAGTAGAAATCGGTACAGGCGGATATCCTGGAAATACTCATTGCGAATTAGATGCTCTACTGGAAAGCGAAGAAAAGCGTAACGAATATCTTGCAAAAATCCAAGAGCGCGACCTCATCATCAGTGCATTCAGCTGTCACGGTAATCCGATTTCACCAGACAAAGAATTGGCAAAAGACCATCATGAGACAATCATGAAAACAATTAAACTAGCTTCACTAATGAATGTACCTGTTGTTAATACATTCTCAGGTACACCAGGTGACAGTGAAGATGCAAAATATCCTAACTGGCCTGTCACACCATGGCCGAATGAATATGGTGATGTGTTAAAATGGCAATGGGAAGAGAAACTAATTCCGTACTGGAAAGAAGTCGGAGCATATGCACAAGAGCATAATGTGAAAATTGGCTTGGAATTACACGGCGGATTCTTAGTTCACACTCCATATACATTATTAAAACTACGCGAAGAAACATGTGATGCAATTGGTGCTAACTTAGATCCAAGTCATCTTTGGTGGCAAGGTATTGATCCGGTAGCAGCGATCAAAATTTTAGGAAAAGCAAATGCTATTCACCATTTCCATGCAAAAGATACATACATTGACCAAGACAATGTAAATATGTATGGATTAACGGACATGCAGCCATACGGCGAAGTTCAAACAAGAGCATGGACTTTCAGATCTGTTGGTTGTGGACACAGCCTAACAGAATGGAATGATATCATGAGTGCCCTTCGCACATACAACTACGATTATGTTGTAAGCATCGAGCATGAAGACCCAATTATGTCAATTGACGAGGGCTTCGAGCGAGCTGTTACAAACCTGAAAACAGTATTAATCAATGATCAGCCATCTCAAATGTGGTGGGTATAAGATAAAGGTACGCCCCTCTAGTACAAGAGGGGTTTTCTTTTTTTGTGAAAAATCTGTATCATGGAGAATAGATTCGTTTGACGGAAATAAATGAAGCATAGGTGAAAAGATGGCAAATCCAATTCAAGTACAGATAAAACCAAACTATGTAAAGCAATTTAGATCAGGTTATCCTCTCATCAACAAAGAGGCAATCAAAAATACTGAAGTTCTAAAACAAGAGGGTTCGATTATTGATCTTGTTGATGAAAGAAATCAATTTATAGCTAAGGGATACTATGGAATACAAAATAAAGGAAGAGGTTGGATCTTAACTTATAACCAAAGGGAAGTCATTGATCAATCCTTTTTTGAGAAAAAAATAAAAGCTGCGGTTGAAGATCGCCGGTCTTTTTATCATGATCCTGATACAACTGCTTTTCGCGTTTTTAATGGTGAAGGAGACGGTATCGGCGGATTGACGATTGATTGCTTTGAAGAAGGATACTATGTGGTCACTTGGTATAGTGAAGGAATCTATTCTTTTAAAGAAGAAATTATAAAGTCTTTAAGCAATACTGTTGATTTTAAAGGAATCTATGAAAAGAAACGATTTGATGTTAAGGGTACTTATATGGAAGATGATGATTTTGTTACAGGTGAGCGTGCCAGCTTTCCGCTAATTGTGAAGGAGAATGGAATCCGTTTTGCAGTTTACCTAAATGACGGGGCAATGGTAGGGGTTTTCCTTGACCAGAAAGATGTTCGCAAAGCAATCCGTGATAAATATGCAAAAGGAAAAAATGTATTAAATACATTTTCCTATACAGGAGCTTTTTCTGTTGCAGCAGCACTTGGAGGAGCAGCAAAAACGACAAGTGTAGATCTAGCAAATCGCAGTAAAGCAAAAACAATTGAACAGTTCAGTGTGAACTCACTTGATTATGAAGCACATAGTATTATCGTTGAAGATGTCTTTAACTATTTTAAATATGCTGTTCGGAAAAAACTGTCATTTGATATGGTCATCCTGGATCCACCAAGCTTTGCAAGATCAAAGAAGCATACCTTTAGCGCAGGAAAGGACTATCCGGATCTATTGAAACAGGCGATCCAAATAACAGAGAAACAGGGAATCATTGTTGCTTCCTCTAATTGCAGTACTTTTGGAATGCAGAAGTTTAAAGGATTTATTGAAAAGGCATTTCAGGAAATGGGAGAAACGTACAAAATTCTTGAAGAATTTAGTTTGCCGAAAGATTTTAAAACAATAAAGGAATTTAAAGAAGGAAACTATTTAAAAGTTGTTATCATAAAAAAATTGTAAGCTAAAAAACTGACATTCCCCGGAATGTCAGTTTCTTTAAGCTAATGAATAATTAAGTAGGATTTATATTCTTTAATAATGTCCCCACGTTTTCCTAGAAGTGTTTTATATTCTCTTAATAAATCTGTATTACTTCTATCTTTTACCCACTCAGAAAATGCACGCTCACATTCTCTCGAAATGGCTGACAACTCATTGTTAATTTCATTCAATTTCTTAATATGAACATGAGTAACCATGGGGTACCACCTTTCATCAATTGTCTCTCTATTTTGATATGGAAAGCTGACTTTCTGTTACTTTTTCATATGATAATTAGGTGATACCCTAAATTTCTATTACGTAAACATAAAAATAAAAAATATTTAACTAAGGGGTAGGGAATTTTGAAGAAAATTATGGTTATAGGGGTATCAGCAGGTGCGGGAAAATCGACATTCGCCAGAAAGCTGTCAGACATTCTTCAAATAAACGTGCACCATCTTGATACGATGTACTGGGAGCCGGGATGGGTTGAAGCAGCATTTGAAGATTTTAAATCCAGGCAACAGAAAGTTATCAATCAACAGGCATGGATTATTGAAGGAAATTATCGTAACACCTTTGAGATGAGAGTAGAAAAGGCAGACACCATTATTTATATCGAAAAGCCATTGACAGTCTGTTTATATCGGGTCTTGAAAAGATGGCTAACGAACATAGGGAAAGATCGACCTGACCGTGCCATCGGTTGTAACGAAAAGATAGACATGGCCTTTATCAAATTTATATGTAGCACATATTTTCAACGTAAGAAAAAAATGAGACAACAACTTCAAAACCTAAAATCTAGTAAACAAGTCTTCATTCTTACATCAAATACAGAAATTGACTCATTTTTACGAAGTCTGGCGAATTAGAATTATTTCTGGGGAAATATGACGAATTATGGATTCATATATTACACTTGGTGGAAATTAGCTATACTATAGATAGTGGTGAGAAAGGTTAGTTGCTATGGTGCTGTTCTCGTTTAGATAATTTTCTTTAGAATCTTAATTATACAAAACGATAGTGTGGAATGGAGCGGACGACACTTGACTCCTGCGGGAAGTAGAGGAAAGACTGAGACCCCGCTGGCGAAGCCGAGGCTCAGCTTCCTTCCCGCGGAAAGCAAGTGTTTGGCGCGCAATGGAATGAACCCCGTGCTTTCTATAAATAAACAGCATTAAGTATATTGAAAATAATGAACCCTTTAACATGAATACATACAGAAGTTAGTGAAGGAGATAAACAAATATGTCAGAACAAAACTTTTTACAAGACGCAGAACCATTTTTACAAAATAATTGGGAAAAAGCAAAATTCCCAGAACCTACAGCAATCCAACTAAAAGCAATCCCTCCAATCCTGGAAGGAAAAGACGTTATCGCTGAATCCCCTACAGGAACAGGAAAAACCCTTGCATATGTGCTTCCGCTTTTAAACAAGGTAGAAGTTAATAGGAAATCAGCACAAATCGTAATATTAGCACCATCAAGAGAGCTTGTTATGCAAATATTTGAAGAAGTAAAGAAATGGTCAGAAGGAAGTACCATCACAAGTGCCTCTTTTATCGGTGGAGCAAATATTAAAAGACAGGTTGAAAAACTAAAGAAAAGCCCTCAAGTAATCCTTGGAACACCTGGAAGAATCCAAGAATTAATAAAAATGAAAAAGTTGAAAATGCATGCAGTAAAAACAGTTGTACTAGATGAAGGTGATCAACTTTTAACTCCTGAACATAAAAAGACAATTCAGGAAATTATCAAATCAACATTAAACGAACGTCAAGTTGTCTTGTTCTCAGCTACCACAAATGAAAGCACCGAATCCAGAGCAAGAGACCTTATGAAAAAGGATCCTGAAATCATTAAGGTGAGCAGAGATGAAATTCCGGTTGGACAAGTTGATCATGTGTATCTTGTTTGTGAACAAAGAGAAAAAGCACACATCCTTGAAAGATTGGCCAAAAATATACCGATGAAAGCTTTAGGGTTTGTAAAGGATATCGGCAACTTAGATGTATTAGGAGAAAAGCTTGAATATAACGGAGTAGATGTTCATCTTTTACATAGTGATACAAAGAAAGAAGAACGTGAGGCTGCACTAAAAAGCCTTCGATCAGACAAACAGGGACTTTTACTTGCTACTGATGTGGCAGCGAGAGGCTTGGACATTGCTGAGCTATCACATGTTATCCACTATGACCTGCCGGCAAATGCTTCCCAATATGTTCACCGCTCAGGCAGAACAGGACGTCAAGGGGCATCAGGTACGGTTATTTCAATTGTAACAGAGAGGGAAGAAAGAGAACTAAAGAAACTGGCTAAAGAGCTGGACATTACTCTTGTAAAGAATGAATTGTACAGAGGAGAATTAGTTGAAAAATAAAAAAGAAATTTTGTACTTAGTGTAGGTGTCTAGCTCCAGCGCCTAGTCCCGAAGCATAGGACGTGCAAGTGCAGTCTTTGCGACAGGACGTCGCGTTCTTAGACTGCCTAGGTCTAGCCAATTTGGAATTGAAGGCAAAGAACGCCTTCTATTCCAAATCGCCTTTTGCAGGTCGGGGCTGGTCAAGGCGCTTGCGCTTTTCTTAACAAGAAAGCACGCCACTCTATATGAGCAGCGTGCTTTTTCGCTTCATGATGTGAGTACTGTGATGTACTAATACTTTATGTTGCAGAAGGAATTGTTATACATCTTTTTTACATGAAGTTTTTACAGATTTTTAGGGTGAGACTTGTGCTAGTCATCTAATTCCATTCTGATATACTTTCTTGTATTTGGTCCGTAGATTCCATCATCTTTAAGTGCTGCATACATGGATTGAAACCTTCTTACTGCATCTTCTGTTCGGGGACCATAAATCCCATCTACCGTACCCGGATTATAGTTTATTTGCTTTAGGGCTCTTTGCAATTGTCTAACAGATTCTCCTTGATCTCCACGTCTCAAAATACCGCTTGGTAGAGGGAAATCAGGTGCAGATACTCTTTGTTGATTCACCTGCTGCAATTTGGATAACGTGACTTGCCCAACTAAACCATCTACAGCTAAATGATGATCTCTTTGAAACCTCATAACCGCATTTTCAGTCTCTTCTCCAAACACACTATCTGCACCATAGCGGGGTAATCTGTATCCTGCTTTAATGAGCTGTTGCTGAATATCTCGAACGAATGCACCTGAAGCACCTTCCCCAATCGGTAATTTCACAGTGGAGCCTTTTGTTACCCGATTTGGGGCCGGAGCTGTTTGCTGTGGAGGTTTGCTTGGCTGACTAGGCTGACTTGGTGTTTTGGCACCATTAAAGTTTCGAAGAGCTTCAGCGACATCATCAATAAACATCGACCAAGATATGCCGTGTGTTCTCAGGATTCCAACTGGATCTGTTCTTCTTGAAGGATCCAGAGTGGCGTGAGCAACAATATCGGATTTAGGATTCAGATTAAATCTGTCACATAAATACGCATGATACCAAACATATCGATCATATGCAGCATCAAAATTTATTTTACCGCCGTGGCATAATTCTACCCCGATCGCTGCGCTATTGGCATTGGCACCGTATAGTCTGTTATCTGCTGTAACATTTGAACGGACATGATAGGCGATCTCGGTTAAAGGTATTATTTCTAAAATATATTTATCATCAATAAAGGTATGAGCAGAAGCGGATGGTTGTTGTCTATCAAAATAATTGCGATTTCCATATGCTGTAGAGCCTGGGTTTCCAGTGTCATGACTTACAATGAAGCGTACGGTGTTTATTCGTTGCCCTGAACGGGAATTTCCGGTACGAATATAATCTTGTGTTATTTCATAAGCCAACTATTAACACCCCTGTCTAAATTTAATACAAAGTAATACACTGTATTATATGTTTTTTGTATGGGAATGTTCACTTTGAAAAGTTATTAACAGTTCCCACAATATACACAGGAGAGAAGTTTTGGAGAAATTATGTAACCTGTGGATAATTTATGCCTTATTTTAGAGATATTAACATATATATCCACATTATCCACAACTTTAGTATTGGTTTATCCACATCTTTTTCCACAAATAGAAAAGGAAGTGGAGTTATCCACTTCCTTTCTTATTAAGAATTGCGGTTTGTACTTTGTCGTTGATTGGCAGCGTTTGCTCTTGCCTGAGCCTCTAGATCAGCCTGATCTGCTAATTCTCTTGAAAATTCTTCATCCACACCGTCTCTTTTTAAGTTTTTAGGTGTTTGTGGAAGAGTTGTTGAGTTCTTATCACGTGCTTTATGGTTATGTTGATGACCTCTGCCCATGAAAAAAAGCCCCCTTAATCAAATTGAACTTTTGGTTCAAGTTTAGGATGGCTTAATTTCGTGATTTCATGTTGGAAGTTAGTGACTATTTTTGCTTATGTATCCACCAGCACGATCAGCATTTTTGAATTCTCTAGAGTATGTCACTTCCTGCATACTGGAAAGTGTACTTTTTGATTTATCTCGTCTTTTCTTTTCTGATGCCATCATAATCATCCTTCCAAAATATAGTATTCAAGATTTAGTTTTGACAAGGGGGGAGGGATTCATACAAATTGTCTTTAAGTTTAGATGGAGTGGAAGAAGAAAAGTTGGTCAATTTTTGGCGAAAAATGTCTAATAGTAAATATATTCCCAGAATCGTTAATAAATCTCCAGAATCGAAAATATAACTTCAAAACCGGAAATAAATCCACAGAATCGAAAATATGTACTGTACACAAGGTTCCTCTCCGAATAAAAAAGGCGGGATTCAATAGAATCCCACCTAAGCCTCTTTCAGCTGCTGATCATCAACTTCAGATGCATTATGGTATTTATAAATTGTATATTGATCTCTAGTAATTTCAAACAAATGAAAAATGTCTTCTCCATTGTTAATTTGTTCTAGTAAATGTGCTCTTGTTTCATTGGCATTCACAACATAAGGTAGTTTTTCTGCGGCTCTAGTTGAGCGGATGTTTTGTTTGCGAATTCGCAAGAAGATTGTTTCGATATCTAATTCGTAGAATAGCTCGTTAAAGAAAGCGTCTTTTGCCAGCTGATTATAGCCTTTGCCGTGATACGGTTTACCGATCCAGGTGCCTAAAAAACCTGCTTTGTCTTGGATATCAAACAAACTGATTGTGCCGATTGGAGAGCCCCATTCATCTAAAATGGTACGTGAAATCAATTCACCTCGTTCTTCAGCTTCAATCGTTTGTTTTGTTAGAAATAGATATTCTTCAAAAGAATTTGCTTTATGACGCACAAATGGGAAGACATCAGGGTGAACCATGTGTTCATAAAGTGTATGACTATCATAAATATCACGTTTTTTTAGCATCTGGATCCCTCCAACCTGAGGGCAGACTCCACGTGATATGGTCGTCCTCACCCTCGAAATTTTTTATGTTGATTTACCTTCAAAAAATTTCGGGGTGGGAATCGAACCCACTAGAACCAGTAAAGCTGGTGGCGCACCATTTGCCTTCCCAATACTAGATTTAATTGTGTTTTCATATAAAAGCATTGCTTCCATGAAGTATCATACGGCATTTTAAATGAAAAAGATACTCCTTTTTTGTCGAATAAAAAAATATTTTTTTTATCGTACAATAGTTGTTGATTTGGCCAACATTCTGATATCCTGGTAAATTATTCTGCTTGGAAAACATACTAATATCATAAGTTTTAGCGCGTTAAATTAAAAGAGCTACAAAGAAGGCTGACGAAAAACAAAACAATAGTGAGATAATATTATTTTGTCACTTTTTATACACGACGTCACCGTTAATCATCGTTAGTTCCGGCTTTGCAAGATAGTGGAAGGGGTGGTAATTCCAAATAACTAGGTCTGCGTCTTTACCCACTTCTATACTACCGACTCTTTCATCTACTCTTAAATTGCGTGCTGCTGTTATTGTTATCCCTTCCAGTGCTTTTTGTTCATCAAACCCTTCTCTCACTGCAAGAGAGGCACATAGATTTAAATATTGAATCGGGGTATAAGGGTGATCGGTTGTGATAGAGACTTCGACACCTTTTTCAGATAGTGCTTGATAGGTTTCCCATGTTTTGTTTTTTAATTCTATTTTTGATCTACGGGTTAAAGTGGGTCCCACACATACTTTCATTTTTTTCCCTACCAATTCATCTGCAATGAGATGTCCTTCTGTGCAATGCTCAATTCGATAGTCTAAACTGAATTCCTCTGCAAATCGTATAGCGCTCATTATGTCATCTGCTCTATGAGCATGGATGCGTACCGGGATGTCCCTCCGTAATGCTTTTTTAATAGGAATGGAACGAAAATCTTCCTTTTCATCACAATATTTTGCCTGGTAGAAAGCCTCACGAAGCATACCCATTATTCCCATTCTTGTAATAGATTCTTTATTACCATGGCTATGCATTCGTTTCGGATTCTCACCAAGTGCAATCTTAAGTCCGGCTGTTTCCTGCAGGATCATTTTTGAAACATTAATACCATATGTCTTAATGACAGAAGTGGTTCCTCCTATTACATTTGCGCTTCCCGGCATCACATGTGCGGTTGTGATACCGTATTTAATGGCATCCTTAAAAGCAGGATCCAGTGGATGAACACCATCTAATGCACGGATATGCGGGGTAATGGGCTCGATCGTTTCATTGGCGTCATTGCCTGCCCATCCAGTTCCTTCGTCATAAAGACCTAAGTGTGTATGAACATCAATAAATCCTGGGAATAAATATTTATCCTTACATATAATTGTATCCGTCGATTCAGACGGGTCTAAATTTTTTCCGATAGCTTTAATCTTACCGTTTTCTACAAGAATGTCTGTCTCATAAACAGGAGGGGAGGTTATCGGATAAACGGTTGCTTGTTTAAAAAGTGTTGATTTCATCTTTCGATACTCCTTGTTTTCCACCATCTTTAAGATGATGTTAAAATATCTTGTAACGCTTTATCAACATGTGGATAAGTAAATGTGAAACCATCTTCTAACGCCTTTTCTGGTAATACTTTTTGACCTTCCAAAATAAGTAGGCTCATTTCACCTAACACCATTTTTAGAGCAAAAGCGGGAGCAGGAAGCCAATGAGGACGGTTAAGGACGTTTCCAATTGTTTTTCCGAACTCATTCATTGTCACAGGACTTGGAGATACAGCATTGACCGGTCCTGAAATCGTTGACAAGATGATATGTTCGATTAGACGGACAAGATCCATCACATGAATCCATGACACCCATTGTTGTCCGGAACCAAGGCTGCCACCTGCAAACAATTTATACGGCAACACCATCTTCGATAACGCTCCTTCATCACCTAACACAATTCCAAATCGAGTGAAAACAGTGCGAACATTGAGCTCTTGGACCTTGCTTGCTTCCTTTTCCCAGATTTCAACTGTTTTTGCAAGGAAATCTAAGCCAGTTTCATTTGACTGTTCGGTAAACGTTTTTGTTAAAGAGGTACCGTAAAGGCCGATTGCACTTGCATTAATGAATACTTTAGGTTTTTCATTTAAAGAGGAAATGATCGAGTAAATCGCTTTTGTTGATTCAACTCTGCTAGCAATTATTTGTTTTTTTGCCTCTTCGGTCCAACGGTCATTAATGGACTTTCCAGCTAAGTTGATTATGACATCAACTCCTTCAAGAGACCGAACGGGATTTGCGGTTTCTGTCATCCATTGAACAAAATGTAAGTTCTTTTCAGCAGAAGTTTTTTGGCTTCGTGTTAAAATATACATATCATGACCTTTATTTAAAAAATACTGTGTTAAATGCTTTCCAATAAAACCAGTACCACCTGAGATGGCAATTTTCACTAACACCACTTCCTGTTCGTGTGTATTATTCTATAGTTCATTAATACCATTTATTTTGAAAATATCCTCTTTTGAATGTGTTATGTTATTAAAAAATAGTAGGTGAGAACAAGAATGGCTTTGATTACAAAAATTACAACCCAAAAGCAATCAACAGAACGTTTCAATATATTTTTGGACGACGGTCAAGGAGAAAAGTATGCATTTAGTGTTGATCAAGATGTTCTCATTAAATACAATCTCCAAAAAGGCCAAGAAATTGATGAGCTTGAAATCCATGAGATCCAATATGGAGATCTTAGTAAAAAGGCTTATAATAAAGCTTTAGAGTTCTTAAGTTATCGTATGCGATCGATAAAAGAAGTGGCCGAAAATTTAGCAAAAAAAGAATTTAATGATGCAATTATTCAAGACGTCATCTACAAATTAAAAGAATACAACTATGTTGATGATTTGGAATTTGCGATTGCCTATGTTCGGACTCAAAAACAAACAAATGGAAAAGGACCAAGTGTTTTAAAAAGAGAGCTAATCGGAAAAGGCATTAATCAGAACTTTATCGAACAAGCGCTTCAAGAGTACAACGATGATGATCAGCTTCAAGAGGCAATAGATCATGCAGAAAAACTGTTAAAAAAGAATAACAAGATATCCACAGTCCAGATTAAGCAAAAAATTGAACAGCACCTAATGAGGAAAGGTTTTAGATACGATATTATTTCTAAGGTATTAGATGAAGTCCAATATGAACAAGATGAATCAGAAGAATGGACAGCTCTAATGAAGCATGCTGAAAAAGCACAAAGAAAATATCAAAATCAAGATCCTTATCAGTATCGAATGAAGATGAAACAATTTTTATATAGAAAAGGGTTTTCCATTGAGTTGATTGAAAAGTTTCTTGAAGATGAAGAATGAGGGGGATAAAAAGTGTTAACAAAGCGTTATAGTGAAATGACGGAGTATGAATTGAAAAATGAAATAGCGGGACTTAAGGAAAAAGCAAGAAAAGCAGAGCAGCTGGGAATTATCAATGAGTTTGCAGTTTTAGAAAGAAAAATTACGATGGCAAAATCCTATTTGTTAGATCCTAACGATTATAAGCCTGAAGAAGTTTATGAAATTGAAGGAGCACCTGGTGAGGCATTTAAAATTAACTATATGAATGGCATCTTTGCATGGGGATCTCGGTTATCAACACCGGATCATGAGGAAGCTTTGCCAATTTCCATGTTAATGAAAAAGGTGACTCAATAATAGTATGAGTCACCCAAATCCTGCTACGATTGCTTTCTAACTTGTCTTTTTAAAATGATGAGGTCTTGGGTTTGTTGTGTTTGCCCATTTACTTGAGCATGTGCATGTTTTGGATTAGCCCAAGGCTGATTGAATGGATTTGCATACATATTGTCGTAAAATTTTTTATGACTGTGTGAACCCATTATTAAGCACCTCCACAAGTTTGGTTTAGCGTTTTAAGAGTAAGGATTTTCACGTTGACCTGATGCTCTCATCCGTTCTTGCGGGTGAGAGTTAATTGTCCCGTTTGCTCTTTTTGAAGCAAATTCATCTTTCGCTCTTGGTTCGCCTTCAAACTTGTTGTTGCCCATGTTTGGAAATCCTGATGCTTTGTTTCGCAACACAATCCCCTCCAAATCATCATTTATTAGCTTCACTAAATGAAGCGTATTAATAGTATGGTTGCTAAATGGTGAAATATAAGTAGAGAATCCTGCCTAGAGGTGAGAATAATGGAAGATTATTTTGAACGATTAACAAATGAGCTACTAAGCAAAAATAACAGTTTATCCTATGCCCAAGCACGAACATGGGTAGAACTGCTTTGGGAAGACTTCGAATCAACCCAAGCCAAAACAGGAAATACTTATCAAGGAAAACAAGTAACAGAAACAGTCGTGAGACAATTAATTACACATTATGGAGATAAGTTGCATGATTTTATTGCAACTAATCCAAAGTATCGTGACTTACTGAATAAGGATGATTATTTAAAACATTAAATACTAAGGGTTTTTACTATATCAACTAAATAGTGATGGAGCGGAAGACACTTACTCCTGTGGGAAGTAGTGGAAGGATGAGATCCCGCAGGCGAAGCTGAGGAGGCTTAGCTTCCCCCCGGCGCATGGAGTGTCTGGAGCGAAAGGGAAGGAACTTAATTTACACCTTTTCTAAGTAATACAAAATAGTGAGAGGATGACTAAACGTCATCCTCTCACTATTTTATTCGGGAATAAGCTCAAGTTTCTTACGCAGCTTTTCTTCACTAAAAATCCAGCCTGTATAAGAGCTGACAATATTTAAGTCTGTGTCTAATTGGACAATGGCGACAAAAGGATAATATCCCTTACTGCGATAACGAAGATCGATAAATCGAACCTCGAAATGATCACTGAATTCATCAACCTCCCAGCGATAAACCGGTGAAAATGATAAAAAAGCTGAAATATTATCATCCTCCTCTGCCGCCTTAATGACTTCTGTTTGTGGAACAGGCACACGCTCAAACTCATCCAACAGAATAATCTCTTCATTAACAGAACGAGCAACATGAAAAGTTTTATCAGTCATGATTGCAATATGCCATTGACGAAACCTCATTGTCGGTGAAATGATGATCTGCTCAATATCTGGGATGATTTTGTGTAAACGACGGACAATATTTCTCTTCATAGCAAAACGAATCAGGTAATAGCCAATCAAAATGATATAAATGCTCAAAAATGTGTAACCTGGATGAGCACCGAAAATCCAAATCACAATTCCGATAATATGCATGAAAAAAATAAAAGGATCAAATGTATTAATCGTTCCTAAGGCGATCCATTTTTTTGTGAAAGGCCTCAATGCTTGAGTTCCATAAGCGTTAAAAATATCAACAAAAACATGAAGAACGATCGCGAACAATGTCCAAAGATAAAGATGAAGCAGATTGCTCTCAGGAATAAAAATCGTCAGCATACCTGTAATCAAAAAAGACCATATAAAGATAGCCGGGATTGAATGTGTAATCCCTCTATGATTTCGAATATATTTAGCATTATTTCTTAGTTTTAAAATGGTATCCAGGTCAGGAGCTTGTGACCCAATAATTGTGCCGAACATTACAGCTGTAGCAGTGGGATTATCAATGCCAACGACCGGATCAAGAGTCGCTAACCCGCCAAGTGCAATGCCCATGACCACATGTGTTCCAGTATCCAATGAATGTACCTCCTTGTTTTAACACCCGAGGATATAACCCAAGTTTTCTAAGTGATTGTCCATAAAAGCTCTATTTCATAAGTTCTTTTGAAAATATATATGATGCAATAATGTCCAATGTGAACATTTCTGTTTATTTTTAAACATCAAGACTTTATCTATAAATGAACTTGTACTATTCTAACAGGTAGAAAGTGTGTTAAATTTAGAACTTAGTTTTGGTGTTTAGCTCCAGCGCCTAGCCTCAGATCGTACAGGACGTACAAGTGCAGTCGTATGATTGAGGTCGCGATTTTAGACTGCCTCGAGGTCATAAGATGCAAATGAATTGAAGACAAAAAACGTCTTCTATTCATTTGCATCTTATTTACCCTAGGCTGATTAAGGCGCTTGCGCTTTTCTTATTACCATATATTTTCCCGATTATGAAGTAAATTAACATCCGGAGGAAAAATAAATGATAAATGAAGTGAAAGATAAGTTGGAAAGCTTTCAAATACATGATTTTCAGCATGATTTAATATCATGGTATAAGCATGAAAAAAGAGATTTACCTTGGCGTAGAGACCAGGATCCCTATAAAATTTGGGTATCTGAAATCATGCTTCAGCAAACAAGAGTAGATACCGTTATTCCTTATTTTAATGCATTTATAGGGAAATTTCCTACTATTGAAGCACTTGCCACTGCAGATGAAGAGGAAGTTTTAAAAGCATGGGAAGGACTTGGGTATTACTCACGTGTTAGAAATCTCCATTCAGCTGTTAAAGAGGTTGCGAATTCTTATAATGGTGTTGTCCCGAATACTCCAGAAGAAATTACAAAATTAAAAGGTGTGGGACCATATACAAAAGGAGCAATATTAAGTATCGCATATAATATTCCGGAGCCGGCCGTTGATGGGAATGTAATGAGGGTATTTTCAAGAATATTATCGATCTGGGATGATATTGCAAAACCGAAGACAAGGAAAACCTTTGAAGAGGCCACATATAAATTGATTTCCAAAGAAGATCCATCTTCTTTTAACCAGGCGGTAATGGAACTTGGTGCGTTAATTTGTACCCCAACATCTCCATCTTGTTTATTATGTCCGGTCCGTGAGTATTGTTCAGCTTTTGCGGAGGGAGTACAGGCTGAGCTTCCGGTAAAAAGCAAGAAAAAGAAGCCAAGACCATTACAAATGGCTGCAGTTGTTCTTTATGATGATCATGGCAGACTATATATTCATAAACGTCCTGGTACAGGGTTATTAGCTAATCTTTGGGAATTCCCGAATATGGAGATCAAAGCAGAAACAAAAGAATCATATCGGGAGCAAGTTAAGCAGTTTTTAAAAGAAGAATACCAAGCGGAGGCTGAAATATCCGAATTAACGGGAACTGTTGAACATGTGTTTTCCCATTTGATTTGGAATATCTCTGTTTTTATTGGAAAATTAATTAATATCCCTTCAGAGGATCTATTACCGGTGACAGAAGAAGAAATGAAAAAATATGCTTTTCCTGTATCACATCAAAAAATTTATAAAATTTTCCAGGAAGAGTCTGTGAGTTAATTTCCGAGTTCTTCACACCATTGATGAGGGACATATTTGAAGGTTTTGAGTTATGTCCTTCAGACTAGTGATGAAGGACATATTCGAAGTTTTTGCTACAAGTTATGTCCTTCATATCACCTTTTTAATTATTCATAAGAAACTCTAGTGCCATGTGTATAATCTGCTTCATTACGTTTAAGCCCGCCGCGTGACGTAATTTCTTGAACGATCTCACGGTGAATGGTTTGTCCCTCTACATTAAGGTACGGAACCATTTGTTGAAGAGAGTGATGGAAATAGGCAAGCTCTTCTTTTTTCCATTCGTTTTTGGGCATCATTGATAACTCAGTCATATCACGACCAACGTACATATATATCCTCCTCTACTGGAAAAGAGTCTTTAGGTTGTACATGAAATTGATTTAGGGAACACCAACAAACATAGAAGTTTCACTATATTATTTGATACAATGATGACATCTATGCGATTAGATACATATAAGGAGATGACAAAATGACCCAAGTAAATAAAGTAGCACTTATTACAGGGAGCAGCCGTGGAATTGGAAAAGCTGTTGCCCTTCGTTTAGCAGAAAACGGATATGACATTGTTGTTAATTATGCACGAAGTAAAACAGCGGCTCTAGAGGTTGTGGAGCAAATTGAAAAGCTTGGTGTAAAAGCGATTGCTGTTAAGGCGAATGTTGGGAAACCGGAAAAAATTAAAGAGCTTTTCGCTACTATTGAGGAAGAATTCGGTAGATTGGACGTATTTGTAAGCAATGCAGCTTCAGGTGTTCAAAAACCGGCAATGGAGCTTGAAGAAAGCCACTGGGATTGGACGATGAATATCAACAGCAAAGCATTACTGTTCTGTGCTCAAGAGGCTGCAAAGCTGATGGAGAAAAATGGTGGAGGGTTTATCGTTAGCACGAGCTCTTTAGGATCAATCCGCTATTTGGAAAATTACACAACAGTCGGTGTTTCAAAAGCAGCATTAGAAGCTCTGACAAGATATTTAGCAGTTGAGCTTTCTCCGAAGAATATCATCGTAAATGCAGTTTCAGGCGGAGCGGTTGACACTGACGCATTAAAGCACTTCCCGAACCGTGAAGAACTTCTTGAGGATGCAAAGAAAAATACACCAGCAGGAAGAATGGTTGAAATCGAGGACATGGTCAATGCAATAGAATTTTTAGTAACAGAAAATGCTTCCATGATTAGAGGCCAAACAATCATCGTCGACGGCGGACGTTCTTTGCTGGTTTAAATAAATAAATTTTTTCTTAAATTTTGTGGATATAAAAATCACCTCTGGGACAATCTATATTTCGTGGAGGTGATATCGAATGGCACAAAACAACAAAACACAATCAGGTACTAATATCCAACACGTAAAACAACAAAACGCTCAAGCTGGCCAATCTGGTCAATTTGGCACTGAATTTGCGAGCGAAACAAACGCTCAAGAAGTAAGACAACAAAATGCTCAAAGTGCTCGTGGCAGCCAAGCTGGCCAATCTGGTCAATTTGGTACTGAATTCGCGAGCGAAACAAACGTACAACAAGTACGTCAACAAAACCAACAAGCTGAGTCTAACAAAGGTCAAAACTCTTAATTAGCTTAGCTTAAAGACACCTCTCTATTCACTAGAGAGGTGTCTTTTCTTTTTGCTCTTTTTTAGAAAAATGAATGTATTAAATACGTTTTATAAGCATAGAATATTCAGGTTGACTAATCTTACCATCATTCCAAACGACAAAACTTCTGATTCATCTACATAAGTAGTCAAAGGATCGATTGAGCAAATGGCGAATTTAATAGTACAAACTTTGGTTTGAGAAATAAGGACTTATCATTTAGTACTTAATTTAGGTGGCTAGCTCAAGGCGCTATCAGCTAGTCATATAGGAATCGAGAGCAAAAAGTGCCTTCTATCCTATTCGCCACCTTCCGCTTTTCTAAGAAAGGAGAGAAAAAATGAATTTTGATCAATTGGTAGGAGAGCAATTAAAAACGATGGATAAATTATTATATTTACAATCGGAAATTGAAAGATGCCAGGATCTTAAGAATCAGTTGGATATCTTACAGGACGAAACGAAACTTCAATCCATTCAGGATGAAATAGAGAACATGAAAGAAGAATTAAATAAGATTCAACAAGTATTCGAAAAACAAACACAAGAAGTTATCCAATCCTATGAAGACCAAAAGTTCGAAACGGTTTCATAAAAGACAAAATAAAGGAGTCATTTCTTCAGGAAATGACTCTTTTATTTTCCTTTTCTATTCACAAACGTTATAATAAGAACAACTATATTAGGTGAATACGTTTGTGAAAGAGGTTTCACGAAGCAACCGACTGAAAGAAGGGGAGAAAAGTGGGCTTTCCCAGGGAAGGAGACAAAATACAAATTCATAGTTATAAGCATAATGGCTACATCCATAGAGTCTGGGAAGAATCAACTGTTTTAAAAGGGTCTCAGCATTGTATTATTGGTGGGAATGATCGAACAATTGTAACTGAATCGGACGGAAGAACATGGGTGACAAGAGAGCCGGCAATATGCTATTTTCATGCCAGACACTGGTTTAATATAATTGGTATGCTAAGAGAAGATGGAGTTTATTACTACTGCAATATCAGTTCACCATTTGTTTGGGATGACGAAGCTTTAAAATATATTGACTATGACCTTGATGTAAAAGTATACCCTGATATGACGTTTACCATATTAGATGAAGATGAATATGAACTTCATAGCAAGATGATGAACTATCCTGAAGTAATTGATCTTATTTTAAGAAAAAATTTGGACACGCTACTCCGATGGATTCGACAAAAGAAAGGACCGTTTGCACCTGAATTTATCGATGAGTGGTATGAACGCTATTTAACATACGTAAAATAAATATACAGTGGCAAGGGTGACTCTCGTGCTTACTCAAGGTTTGAGTAAATGATGAGTCAGCCTTTTTCACATTATTAAAGGAAGAAACCGACCAAGGCGCTTGCGCTTATCGATAGAACAAAGAATACGAAGATTATACTTAGTTTGGTGTCTAGCTCCAGCGCCTAGGCCCTCGGGGTCATAAGCCGCTAAGGAATTGAAGACAAAGAACATCTTCTATTCCTTAGCGTCTTATGCCTGTCGGGCCTGACCAGGGCGCTTACGCATTTCGAAAAGGGGGATCTATTTGGGGGCTGTAAGACGATATATGGCTTTTGTAAAGCCTTATCGCCTACAAATTGTAGGAACAATTATTATTGGTGTCATTAAGTTTTCGATTCCATTGCTAATGCCTTTGTTAATTAGGCATGTGGTGGATAATATTATCGGCGGCACTGGGACAGATGCTGAAAAGACAAAAGAATTATTGACCATTATGGGGATCATGTTTGT
This sequence comes from Bacillus sp. J37, assembly GCF_000518865.1. GTDB lineage: Bacteria > Bacillota > Bacilli > Bacillales > Bacillaceae > Metabacillus. Next base: position 25,838 of record NZ_JAEK01000047.1, read on the forward strand.
ATTATTTGTCGTGATTCGTCCACCTGTGGAATATTACCGGCAATATTTTGCACAATGGACTGCGAGTAAAATCTTATACGATATTCGAGATCAATTATTTACTCATTTACAGAAATTAAGCTTGCGTTATTATGCGAATACGCGGGCTGGAGAAATTATATCTCGTGTGATAAATGATGTTGAGCAAACAAAGAATTTTGTTATTACAGGTTTAATGAATGTTTGGTTAGATATTGTTACGATCATCATTGCTGTAGCAATCATGATGACTATGGACGTAAAACTCACACTCGTATCGATAATCCTTTTTCCGTTCTATGGGTTGTCGGTGAAGTATTTTTACGGAAAATTAAGGCATTTAACAAGAGTGCGTTCACAGGCTCTTGCTGAAGTACAAGGCCATTTACATGAAAGAGTGCAGGGAATGCCTGTTATTCGAAGTTTTGCGACTGAAGAGTTTGAACAAGGACAATTTGCGAAGGAAAATTCTAATTTTCTTGGAAAAGCACTCGACCATACAAGCTGGAATGCAAAAACATTTGCGATTGTTAATACGTTAACAGATATTGCTCCATTGATTGTCATTAGCTTTGCTGGTTATCAGGTCATTCATGGAGATTTGACGATCGGGACGATGGTTGCGTTTATTGCCTATATCGAGCAGCTGTACAATCCGCTTCGAAGACTCATTAATTCATCGACAACCTTAACACAGGCGTTTGCTTCTATGGACCGTGTGTTTGAATTTATCGATGTTCCTTATGAAGTTGTTGATAAGCCAAATGCGAAAAAAGCTGATCAAGTAAAAGGTGAAGTTGAATTTAAACACATTTCTTTTCGCTATCATGAAAAAGAGCCACTTATTATTGAAAATCTTTCTTTGCGTGTCAATAAGGGAGAAACAGTGGCACTTGTAGGGATGAGCGGTGGAGGAAAATCAACACTGGTAAGTTTATTACCCCGCTTTTATGATGTAACAGAAGGGCAAATTCTTTTAGATAATAGAGATATTCGCGATTATGAAGCACAGAGTTTACGGGAGCAAATTGGTATGGTTCTTCAGGATACATTTTTGTTCAGCAATACGGTAAGGGAAAATATTCTAATTGGAAAACCTGATGCAACAGAGGAAGAAGTGGTACAGGCAGCTAAAGTAGCAAATGCACATGAGTTTATTTTGAAATTACCAAACGGCTATGAAACAAAAGTGGGTGAAAGAGGTGTGAAGCTTTCCGGTGGACAAAAGCAAAGGGTATCGATTGCGAGGGTGTTTTTAAAAAATCCGCCGATCCTCATCCTTGATGAAGCAACATCAGCACTTGATTTAGAAAGTGAACATCTTATTCAAGAGGCACTTGAAAAGCTTGCGAAAGAACGCACAACCTTTATTGTGGCTCATCGTCTTTCAACCATTACACACGCAGACAAAATTGTCCTCATTGAAGATGGGAAAATAGTTGAGCAAGGTACACATCAGGACTTAATGCAAAAAGAAGGCCACTACTATAATTTATTTCAAATTCAACAGCTTGATTAACCAAAAAGGCACATGTCTCAAAAATAGAGATATGTGCCTTTTCTTATTCCTCAGAAAGCTTAATCTCATTATCATCTTTGTGATAATGATGAAAACTGTAAATTAACGTATCTAAATGTTCTAATTGCTCACTATAATCGATGATTGAAGAAATGAGCGGCAATAGTGAATAGAAACAATCTGTATCATGTTGTTCATGATACCTCATGAACATAGAAGTAAGTTGTTCCTTAGTAAACTTGCCTTCCTCAGTTATTTCCGTAGAAGGTTGAGCCTTTGTTTTTCCGATAAATCTAAGCAAAGATTCTTCATGAAAATATAGAAGGTAATCTAATTCTGTTACAAGAATTTTTTGAAAATCCTCAGGCATTTGATTTAAGTCATTTTCTAAGCGATGCAATTTTTTTAATGTTTCCAACGCTTTGTTTGTTGTGACAATCATTTGCCGGAAAAGAACGAGCTTTCTTGATTTTGCATAGCTTTCACGCTTAAAGTAATTTCGTTCTTCTTTATAATGTAAATAAAGCTGATCCAACTTGATCATTTTTTCTTTTAATTTTTCAATATCGTCTTTTAAAACATTATGTTCTGAAGCATGGCGGATGTTAACTCTCATCCATTTGATAATATCTTCTGTGTTTTCGGCAATTCGGTTGTAAAGCTTTGTTTCGTATTTCGGTGGAAGAAATACTAAGTTGACAATAAATGCTGCGAATACTCCGAGTAATATTGTGGAAAAGCGAATCAAGGCTATTTGAACAAAATCGTCACCAGGGCTTTCTAATATGGCGATAACCGTCACGAGAGCAACAGGAATGGTGCTTTCGGCCTTCAATTTTATATTGATGGCAATGACAATAATGGCTGTGAGACCAATGATGATCGGATTTGAGCCAAAGATTATTCCAAAGGTGATGGCTAATGCGGCACCAATGACATTTGCTTGAACCTGTTCAATAATAGAAATATAAGAGCGATAAATAGTTGGTTGAATGGCAAAAATCGCTGAAATACCAGCAAAAGCAACAGAAGGCAATTCCAATGCCAGTGCTAAAAATAAAGCTAGTGTAATGGCTATCCCTGTCTTAAGGATGCGTGCACCTAGTTTCATGTATGCTTAAAACATTCCTTTCGTTTTTCAAATAACAACACTAAGTAAGTATTTTGTATAGTAATTAGTTTCAGTGTCTAGCTCCGAAGCACAGGATGTGCAAGTGTTGTCAATGCGACAGAACGTCGCGGGTTTTGACTCAGCGCCTATCGCCTATCAAACTTTTAGATCATCTCCCTACGATAAGTCAACGTCGGTTCGCTTCGCTTACCGTGTTTCCTAAATCATTAGTCGATGCTCCTCCAGTTTGTACGGCGATGACCAAGGCGCTTGCGCTTTTCTTATAAATCAATATCGTACTATACAGCCTTTTATTCCCTATTACAAGAAGTATTTACCCTATTTTACAAAAATGTAAATCGTCCATATTTTCTGAAAATACTCTTTAATAGAAAAAGGAAGAGGTTGACTCTTGGGCTGTGCCCTTGGAAGGAGTCTTCCTCTTCTTTTTACATGTTATCTAAGTTCACTAAATGCTTGTTCAACAGCTTTTAATGTTACTTGAATATCTTCTTCAGTATGTGCGGTTGTTAAGAACCAGGCTTCGTATTTTGAAGGAGCAAGGTTAATTCCTTGGTTCAGCATGAGCTTAAAGAATCTCGCAAACATCTCACCGTCTGTGTTTTCAGCTTGTTCGTAGTTGGAGATTTTTTCGTTTGTGAAATAAATGGTTAATGCACCTTTTAGTCGGTTGATCGTTATCGGAATATTATATGTACGAGCATGTTGTAATATTCCTTCTTCAAGGATTTCACCTAATTTATCAAGGTTTTCATAGACATCTTCTTGTTTCAATACTTCCAGACAAGCTATTCCGGAAAGAATGGAAGCAGGATTACCGGCCATTGTTCCGGCTTGATATGCAGGTCCTAATGGTGCAACTTGTTCCATAATTTCTTTTTTACCGCCGTAAGCCCCGATCGGAAGACCGCCTCCGATAATTTTCCCTAGTGCTGTTAGGTCAGGATACACACCTAGCAGATCTTGAGCTCCGCCATACATAAAACGGAACGCAGTGATGACTTCATCATAAATAACTAAAGCTCCAGCTTGGTGGATAAGATCATTTACTTCCTCTAAGAAACCGGGTTTCGGTTCAACGATTCCAAAGTTTCCTACGACTGGTTCAACAAGAATGGCAGCCACTTCATCTCCCCACTTATCTAAAGCTTCTTTTAATGGTTCGATTTCGTTAAATGGAACAGTAATAACTTCTTGGGCAATGCTTTTTGGAACACCCGCAGAATCTGGAGTTCCTAATGTTGAAGGGCCGGATCCTGCTGCGACTAAAACAAGATCTGAATGACCGTGGTAGCAGCCTGCAAATTTAATGATTTTTGTACGGCCTGTATAAGCGCGTGCTACCCGGATCGTTGTCATGACAGCCTCTGTACCAGAGTTCACAAAACGAACTTTGTCCATTGCAGGCATTGCTTCCTTCAGCATTTTCGCAAATGTAATTTCATGTGGAGTTGGGGTCCCGTAAAGAACACCGGTTTCAGCTGCTCTAGTAATCGCCTCTGTAATATGCGGATGAGCATGTCCAGTAATAATCGGTCCGTATGCTGCCAAATAATCAATATATTGATTGCCGTCAACATCCCAGAAATAAGCACCTTTTGCTCTTTCCATGACAACAGGTGATCCTCCGCCAACAGCTTTATAAGAACGGGAAGGGGAGTTAACTCCGCCTACAATATGTTGTAAAGCTTCTTCGTGTAATTGTTGTGATTTTGAAAAATTCATCAGTATCCTCCTACTATGTAAAACATGAAAAGACTATGGTTATTCTAACACGAATCAGTGAATCTAAAAAATTTGAAATTAGGTGCTTACCATTTGTTGAATGAACACATTTTAGATAAACTAAGTTGTGGTCAGATTTGGAGGGAGTAAAATGACAAATATCATCGAAGTAAACCAATTACGCAAAGAATTTAAGTCATATTCGAGCAGACAAGGCTTAAAGGGTGCGTTTCGCGATTTATTAAATAGACAATACAAAACAATTCCTGCTGTGAATGATGTAACCTTTACTGTGAAGCAGGGGGAAATGGTTGGGTATATTGGTGAAAATGGAGCGGGGAAATCAACATCCATTAAAATGCTGACAGGAATTTTAACACCAACGTCAGGTAAAGTTTTAGTCAATGGGATGAATCCTCATAAAGAACGTGAACAGTTTGTACAATCAATTGGAGTCGTATTTGGCCAGCGTTCACAGCTATGGTGGGATATCGCTGTCCAAGAGTCATTTCGTTTATTGAAAAAAGTATATAAAGTGTCTGATCAAGATTATAACGAGCATATGGAGCATGTGATTTCGACGCTTGATATCGGTCCCTTGCTAGATAAGCCTGTCAGAAAGTTGTCTTTAGGGCAAAGAATGAGGTGTGAGCTTGCCGCAGCACTTATTCACAATCCGCCTCTATTGTTTTTGGATGAGCCGACAATCGGGCTTGATGTTCTTGTAAAGCTGAAAATCCGTCAATTCCTAAAAGAAATGAATGAAAAATACAAAACAACGATTCTGTTAACAACCCATGACCTTTCAGATATTGAAGCACTTTGTGAGCGGGTCATTATGCTTGATGAAGGGAAAGTCATCTATGATGGTGCTTTAGCAAAGCTGCGCTCACATTGGGGAGAAGGAAAGCAAATTGAATTTCAATTTGAGCAGGAAGTACTTGAAGAACAGCTCAGCTTCTTAACTCAGGATCTTGATGTTGTGTGGCAAAAGGGAGATAAATTGCTTTCGTGGAATGCTCTCGTTAGTGATAAGGAAAAACAGATGTCTGAGTTAATTGGTCGGATAGTAGGGACACATCAAATTACAGATGTAAGTGTGAAAGAAATTTCCACTGAAGAGGTTATTCGTAATATCTATGAAAAAGGAGAGGCCCTTTCAAGCTGAGGTGAAAACATGGATAAATATATTGAAATGATAAGAATCCGCTTTTTAATGATGCTCGCGTATCGAACCAATTATTATAGCGGAATTTTGATTTATAGCATAAATATAGGTGCCTATTATTTTTTATGGACCGCAATATATGGCGGGAAAGAATCAATTGAAGGATTATCAGCCGTTCAAATGACAACATATATAGCTGTCTCATGGATGGCGAGGGCGTTTTATTTTAACAATATTGATCGTGAAATTGCCCTTGAAATTAAAGAAGGAAAAGTTGCAGTGGAACTTATAAGACCTTATAACTACCTTGGCATGAAAACGATGCAGGCATTTGGTGAAGGGATTTTCCGGTTGGTATTCTTCTCGGTGCCGGGGATGGTCATTGTTGCCCTCGTTTTTCCGATGGAGTTTTCGACAAATGGATTAACTTGGCTTTTATTTGCAAGCTCACTTGTGTTTAGTTTTATTGTGAATACGCAGATCAACTTAATTACGGGGATGTTAACATTTTTCTTGTTTAATAATGACGGATTAATGAGAGCGAAACGGGTGATTATTGATCTGTTCTCAGGTCTGTTATTACCAATCAGTTTTTACCCGATGTGGGCCCAGGACATTATGGTGTATTTCCCGTTTCAGGCGATCAGCTATATTCCGAGCATGATTTTTACTGAAGGAATAAAAGGAAATGAAGTTCTTCAAGCTATTTTGTTGCAAGGATTTTGGGCATTCGTCTTATTCCTCCCAATTCAGGTTCTTTGGGCTATCGCAAAAAAACGAATGATCATTCAGGGAGGATGATGAGATGTTTTATTTTTCAATGTTCACCCAATATGTAGGACAATATATGAAAACAAGAATGCAATACAGGGCTGATATGGTTGTGGAATTGCTGTCAGATATGTTGTTTCAAGTAACGAATTTGGTTTTTATTCTTGTAGTATTTGGTCATACGCAGTTTTTAAGCGGCTGGACTCGTGATGAAATCATCTTTATTTACGGGTTTTTCTTAGTTCCGTTTGCTGTGTTTGGTGCATTTTTTAATATTTGGGATTTTAATGAGCGGTATATCGTCAAAGGGGAAATGGACCGTATTTTAACAAGACCGATTCACAGTCTGTTTCAAGTGATTTTGGAACGGATGGAGCTTGAGTCTTTGTTTGGAGCAATTACCGGTATTATTATTATGGGGTATGCGTCGATTCAACTTGGTTTAAGTTTTCATTGGTATGATATCATCTTTTTTATTATCTTTGTGATAAGCGGGGCCCTTGTATATGCGGGGATTTTCGTTTCCTTAGCAAGTATCGGATTTTGGTCAGATGCCCGTACTTCACTTATGCCGATGATGTACAATATCGGAAACTATGGCCGTTATCCTGTTGATATTTATAATTCTGTTATTCGCTTTGTATTAACATGGATCCTGCCGTTTGCATTTGTCGGTGTGTATCCGGCAGCTTATTTTCTTGATAAAGAAGAATGGTATGTGTATTCCTTTTTGACCCCTGTGATGGGAATCGTGTTTTTTGTGGTTTCTGTATTTTTATGGAATCAAGGGGTGAAAAGGTATAGAGGTGCGGGAAATTAAATTAGGCTACACAAAAGGACTTAGCTCTTTCATGCTAAGTCCTTTTTATTATTTTTTCATAACCGGACATAGGCCTGTATATATTGTATAAAGGACAACCTTAAATAGGGTGGGGGAAAATGTGGGCCTTCTATTTGGTATATGTATTGCAATCTGTATCTTTATGAGTTTTAGATATGTAGTGATTGTTTGCTTTCAAAAGAATTTTTTATCAGTCGAAACAATTATTATGATTATGTATCTATATATATCCCTTCTTTTGGGGTTCGGGATCATCTATTTAATTTGTATCCAAAGCAGTATTCCGGTCTTGCAAGAAGCTGGGAACGTCACAACTGGAGGCTATTTTGATAACCTATTTACCTCTCTATACTTTAGTGCAGTGACATTGTTTTCATTAGGTTATGGTGACGTTGTTCCGGTCGGCATAGGTCGGTTTTTGGCAGTTATAGAATCTTTAATTGGCTATGTCCTTCCAGCTGTTTTCTTAGCACGTACCGTTATTGGCATCGAAAAGTAGTTCAGAGTTGTAGGATGACAAAAAGTTGGTTACGCTTATGAGAGAATGAAAAAGTTGGAGGGATTTTTATGTCAATTGAAGTTGGTAGACATGTACCTAATATAGAATTAGTAGCAGACAGTGGAGAAAAGGTAAGTTTAACTGATTATAAGGGGAAATATGTTGTATTATATTTTTACCCGAAGGATATGACGCCGGGTTGTACAACTGAGGCATGTGACTTCCGGGACCAGCATCAAAGCTTTTCAGACGTTAATGCAGTCATCGTTGGGGTAAGTCCTGATCCACAGGAAAAACATCAAAAGTTTAAAGAAAAACATGACTTGCCTTTTCAACTATTAGTTGATGATGAACACCAATTAGCAGAAGCTTTTGACGTGTGGAAGCTGAAGAAAAACTTTGGCAAGGAATATATGGGGATTGAGCGATCTACTTTTATTATTGATCCTGATGGGAAAATCATCAAAGAATGGAGAAAGGTAAAAGTAAAAGATCATGTTGAGGAAGCTTTGAATTACATAAAAGAAATTCAATCTTAATAAATAGAAGGTGTCATGATGAGAGATGAGAGAATAAAAAAACTGGCCGCGGTTCTGTTAAATCACTCGGTGAAAGTGAAAAAAGGGGAAAGAGTGTTGATTAGGGGTCACTTAAATACAAAACCTCTTATAACGGAAATCATTGATCAAGCATATTCATTAGGAGCATATCCTTATGTGGAAATACTTGATGATGAGATTACACTGCATCTAGCCAAGAACTATCAAAAAGCTCAATTGGAAACACAAGCAAAATGGCAAATGCAAACATATCAAGATGTAGATGCTGTGATTGTCATTATTGGGGAAGAAAATGATGCGGAAATGGCTGAGGTTCCTGCAGAAATGCATAAACTCCGCGGAGAAATTATGAAGCCGGTATCTGAATTCTATGTAAATCATCGTAAGTGGGTGCTGTTGAATTATCCGACAAAGGGATTAGCTCAGAAAGCAGGAATGAGCACTAGTTCCTTTGAAGATTATTTATTTGATGTGTGCACAGTTGATTATGACAAAATGGCAAGCGCTGCCGAGCCCTTAAAAGAATTAATGGAAGAAACAGACCGTGTAAGAATTACAGGACCTGGTACCGATTTGCGGTTCTCGATCAAAGGTATTCCAGTGATTCCATGTACGGGTGAGGCAAATGTACCTGATGGCGAAATCTTTACGGCCCCGATCAAAGATTCGGTTAATGGAACAATTTCCTTTAACACACCTTGTCCTTATCACGGAATTACATTCCGCGATGTAAAACTTACGTTTGAAAATGGAAAAATTGTTGATGCGGTTTCAGATCAAACCGAAAAATTGAATGAAATACTGGATACTGATGAGGGTGCAAGATATATTGGTGAATTTGCATTAGGGTTCCATCCTTATATTGAAGAGCCGATCGGTGATATCTTGTTTGATGAAAAGATTTGCGGAAGCTTTCATTTTACACCTGGTGAAGCATATGAAGAAGCTAATAATGGAAACAAATCGGCAATCCATTGGGATATGGTGTTAATTCAAAGACCTGAGTATGGCGGGGGAGAAATTTATTTTGATGATGTGCTTGTTCGAAAAGACGGCCAATTTGTTCTTCCAGAGCTAAAGGGCTTAAACCAGGAAAATCTTAAGTAAAATATTGAGCCTATTTTTAAAACGTAAGGCAAACGTCCAGCCAAGTTTATAGATTGTGCGTAGATTATTAGGGAAGGCATTACCTCCTCAAATGTTAGCGCCGGATTGGAAGTGCGGACTAAGGTCCGCACTCTTTTTTATTTTAATACTTTGTATCTAGGCTTTCCTACCACAGGAGTCTCGCATATTCGTTCCAAGCAACCAAAGTAGTTTTGTGTACAGAACATAAGGGAAACGTTTAACGAACCAATTTTTTTGAAACTTAGAATATACAAAAAAGGGGAAAATAATTATGAAGGTATTATCTACAGTTAAACTACCAGAATATATGAAAGAGGATTTAAGTCGCTCTTATCCTGATGTTGTGTTTTATCATGATAAAAAAATAAATGAGGCACTTGATTTATTACCAGAGGCAGATATTATTTTGACCTATGGAGAGGATATGACAGAGGAACATATTAACCTGGCGAAGAATCTGAAATGGATGATGGTTGCGTCTGCCGGGATTGATCAACTTCCTTTTAGTGTGCTTGAAGAGCGCGATATTTTGGTGACGAATTCAAAAGGTGTGCATGCTATTCCGATGGCTGAGTATTGTATCTCTATGATGCTCCAAGTTTCGAGACAAGCGGAAGTGTTAGCTGAAAATCAGCGATTACATAAATGGGATCGACGTGTAAGAATGGAAGAACTATACGGGAAGACAGTGCTTATTATAGGAACAGGAGCAATCGGAACTGCGACTGCAAAGCTAACTCAAGCATTCGGGATGAATGTATGGGGTGTAAATAGTGATGGAAGAGCTGTTGACCATTTTGATAAAACATATAAAATGAGTGAAGTGAAAGACCCGTTGTCTCATGCTGATTTTGTCATTTCCGTTCTCCCAAGCACAGATCGAACAAAAGGACTACTTAATAAAGAATTCTTTCAAAATATGAAAGATCATGCTGTGTTTATCAACATTGGAAGAGGTGACGTGGTCGTCGAAAAGGAGTTAATGGATGTGCTTAAATCAAACAATTCCATGCATGCTGTTTTAGATGTATTTGAGACAGAGCCACTACCAGCGGAGCATGAGCTTTGGGATATGAACAATGTTACGATTACACCTCATCTATCGGGAATCACGAAAAGGTACCTACCCAGAGCGATGGAAATTTTCAAAAGCAATCTTGCTTATTATATAAGCAATGAACATAAACAGATGGAAAATAAGATTTCATTAGGGAAAAGATATTAAATAAGGGCATGAGTGAAAGATTGTGGTAAATAATACATTGTATAAGTAACGTTTGACAAAAGTCGTAGTAACAATGTACACTAATTATAAACATTATAATGTAAGAATTTTTATAGAAGTGAGGTGCATGGCGGATGTCTGAACATCAATTAAAGGATGCATTAGATACCCTGAAACAAACTGGAGTGCGTATTACACCTCAACGTCATGCTATACTTGAATTCTTGGTCGATTCCATGATTCACCCTACAGCCGATGATATATATAAAGCATTAGAAGGAAAATTCCCTAATATGAGTGTTGCTACTGTTTATAACAACTTAAGGGTATTTCGTGAAGTTGGACTTGTTAAGGAATTAACGTATGGCGATGCATCTAGTCGTTTTGATTTTGTAACGTCGGATCACTATCACGTCATTTGTGAAGGTTGCGGAAAGATTGTTGATTTTTCTTATCCGGGACTTGATGAAGTTGAGGCTTTAGCTGCACATGTAACGGGTTTTAAAGTTAGTCACCACCGTATGGAAATTTACGGATTGTGCAACAGCTGTGAAAAGAAAGAAACACATTAAAACAAGCTAGACTTTATAGCTTGTTTTTGCATTGATTTTAAAAAAGAACGGCAGAATTTAGCCGTTCTTTTCTGTGTGCTATTTAAGCTTCTTACGATTATAGCTTTCATCAAATTCTTTACCTTCAAGATCCTTGTCCAATGTGAGAGGTTCCTTACAGTACATACACATATCAACACGTCCTAAAATCTTTGTGTGTTTCCCGCAATTGGGACATGTTACTTGAACAGCTTTTGTAGAAAGCATACCGATCCAGAAATAAACAACCGTACTTGCGATAATCGACAGCATACCCAACATCATGAAAATCGTCATCACCCACATGTTCGTGCGGAAGAAAACACCGATATACATAATGATAAATCCAACAAAGATTAAGCTTAAAGCGAAGGTTCTTATTTTATTGATTTTACTTGTATATTTACGAGCCATACTTTGCCCTCCTAATGACGATAAATCGAGTTTAGCGCTTTCTATCCTTATGCTTTTTAATCTTATCAGAAATGATATTTTTTTGGTACTAGTTTTAGAATAGTAGGAATAGAAACTCGCTTTATCCCGTTCTTAACAGGCAGTAAGACTCCGACTCCAAGATTCGAGAGAAACAAAGATGATAACTGCTTATAAAGATCCGATAAGTCTCGCTAACCATCAGTGGAGGATGAAGAAAACTCCGATCTGATGGAAGTCTCTCTTTAATAGAAGAGGATTTTGTAAGACTGATGTAGAAACATTATGAAAGCCAATATAATGGAGGATGATGTTGATGGAAGATATTCTCCGTCCAATTTATCAAGAACGTGCAAGCCAACCAAATACTTTAGCAATTGTGATGATTGAAAAACGAAACCAAACTTCACCATTAACAGATAATCTTGATGTAGCTTTATTAGTCATTGTGTCAGAACTGAATCACCCTTTGTATGTAAAACATTATGAATATGATGATAAAAAAGCTTCTTTGACTGTTATGTCAAAAGATGATGTGAACAAATCCATTCTACTTGGAACAAATCGCAGAATGGTTGATTGGATTTTGAATGGAAAGGTCCTATTTGACCGAAATGAATACATAGCTGAACTAGTTGAGCGTCTGAGAACATTTCCGTTTTCGGAGAGAAAGTTAAAAATGGGGATTGAATTCTCCAAGCTGATTCGACGTTATTTAGAAGGAAAAGTATTCTTTGAATCAAATCAATTATTAGATACATACAACCATATTGTTCATGCGCTTCATCATTTAGCGAGATTAGAAGTCATTGATAGGGGCTTTTATCCTGAAGTAACGGTTTGGAATCAGGTTAAACAAATCGAGCCGCAAATTTATAAACTATACAAAGAGCTTATTGAAGGAGAAGAATCTCTTGAAAAAAGACTGGAGCTTTTATTCTTGGCAAGCGATTTTCTGATCCATTCAAAAACAGAAGCCGGTGCAGGCCATATTCTATCCATTATGTCTGAAAGAGACTCGTGGTACTTCCATGAGTTATATCAACATCCTGAATTACAACATTACTCCGTGGACTTAAGTGTTTTATTGGAGTTTTTAGTAGAAAAGAAATATGTATCTATAGAAAGACAACAAACAAAAGGTAAGGGAGTTTTTCATAGAGTATATTTTGTTAATAAAAAGTGTTGACTTAGATTTTTGTAGATGTTATATTATTATTCGTCGCTGTTACTTATAACGCAGCGGCGATCACATTTTGTCTCTGACTTGATTGAAAAAAGTTTTTTAAAAAAGTTGTTGACGATACGAGTTGGAAATGTTATATTAAGAAAGTCGCTTCTGATGAAACGACATCAAATGATCTTTGAAAACTAAACAAAACCAAGCGTGCCAACGTTAATTTCGATTAACAAAAACGTACTATATAGTACAACATTTTTTTAAGAGCTATATCAAACACTTTATTGGAGAGTTTGATCCTGGCTCAGGACGAACGCTGGCGGCGTGCCTAATACATGCAAGTCGAGCGAATCTGAGGGAGCTTGCTCCCAAAGATTAGCGGCGGACGGGTGAGTAACACGTGGGTAACCTGCCTGTAAGATTGGGATAACTCCGGGAAACCGGAGCTAATACCGGATAACATTTCGAACCGCATGGTTCGGGATTGAAAGATGGTTTCGGCTATCACTTACAGATGGACCCGCGGCGCATTAGCTAGTTGGTGAGGTAACGGCTCACCAAGGCAACGATGCGTAGCCGACCTGAG
>NZ_JAEK01000048.1 GCF_000518865.1 Bacillus sp. J37
CCCGCAGACGCAAAGCGTTGAGGAGGCTCACCGCCCACCCCACGGAAAGCGAGCAGCCTGGAGCTCAAATCAACAAACTCTACACTTATTACAAAGCAACAATATTTGCGAAAACAGCCTTTATATATTATAACACATAGTACCATAGTAAAATTTGAAACAGAAATGACTGCAGAACACACAAATTTTTTCATAATTCCTAATACTTTCACAAAATCTGTTGACAGTTGTAAATCCTTATGGCAAATTTAAAAGATATATTTACATAATTCAGGAGGAAATGATGACTATGGAAAATCGCACGAATATAATCGATTGTACCATTCGTGATGGCGGGCTAGTAAATAATTGGGATTTCAGCGTAGAATTTGTTCAAGACTTGTATCATGGCCTAAATGAGGCTGGTGTTGAGTATATGGAAATCGGCTATAAAAATTCACCTAAGCTTTTAAAGGCCAGCGAACCAAATCCATGGAGATTTCTTGATGATCAGTTTCTTAAAGAAGTGATTCCTGAGAAAAAAAACACAAAACTATCTGCTCTTGTTGATATTGGCCGTGTTGATCCAGATGATGTTTTACCACGCGAACAGAGTGTATTAGATATGATTCGAGTGGCATGTTATATCCGTGAGGTAGACAAGGGTCTAGAGCTCGTACAAATGTTCCACGAACTTGGCTATGAAACAGCTCTTAACATCATGGCACTATCCAGCGTTCCAGAGAACCAATTAATAGAAGCTTTTAACATGGTTAAGGAAAGCCCTGTGGATGTTGTGTATATTGTTGATTCGTTTGGAAGTTTAGATCCTTCTGACATTGAACACCAAGTAAAGAAATTTAAAGGTATGCTTCCTAACAAAAAATTTGGTATTCATACACACAATAATATGCAGCTTGCTTTTGCCAATACATTAGCAGCAATGCGTAATGGAGTTAGTTTTCTTGATTCATCTGTTTATGGAATGGGTAGAGCGGCAGGGAATTGCCATACAGAGCTCCTTGTTACACATATCCAAAAAGCAAGCTATGAGCTTAAACCAGTTCTGGGTATCATTGAAAAGCATATGTTGGACATGAGACAAAAGTGGGAGTGGGGGTATATCATTCCTTATATGATCTCTGGAACATTGAATGAACATCCACGTGTAGCAATGGCTTACCGTGATAGTGAGGATCGGGATAAGTTTGTTGAGTTTTATGATAAAGTCACTTCTCCTGAAGCATCAGTTGCTCCTGCGACGAAATAAATACCGAAATAAAAACTCAGCCCCAATAAGGCTGAGTTTTTTAAAAATTTAATCCATAATTACATCATAAGCTGGCTTGACTTGATACTCAGTATCAAAAACAAATGGCGCGTCTACGCCAACACCATCATTATATTGCTCCGCACGATCGTTTAACCATGTATGATTATCAGCAATTCCCCAGAAAGTCACATTGCTAATGTTGCTGCCTAATCTTTCATATAGCTCAAATAATGCATTATATCGTACTGCCTGTCTTTCAAACTCAGATTCAGGTATGTCTTCATAAGTTGGATAAGCAGGTCGTGGCGGCCATCCATATAAACTCACATCTAACTCGGTTATTTGGTTATCTAGACCTAAGCTTGCAAATAGACGAATGGAATCCTCAATTTCTTGAATGGAAGGCCATCCTATTTGAATATGTGCCTGATGTCCAACTCCATCAATCGGTACACCTTGGTCCAATAAATCCTTCACTAAATTGTATAAAAGGTCTCTTTTTGGTTGTACTTCCGTATTGTAATCATTAATGTATAATTTAGTATCTTTCCCGCCGAATTTTCTAGCTGTTTCAAACGCAACTTTGATATAATCTGTTCCAGTTATTTGATACCATGGAGATTCACGTAGGCCTTTATCATTTGATGCATATTCATCAATTACTTCATTCACAACATCCCATGCATCGACATCGTTTTTATAACGCTTTACAATTGTCTTTACATGTTTTTCCACACGTTTAAGAAGGAGCTTTTTGTTTTTCTCCCTTTGCTTTGGATCTGTTTCTTCAATCATTGGATTTCCATTTTTGTCTAAAAAGAACCATTCAGGAACTTGACTATGCCAAATTAATGTATGAAAGCGTAAGTCCATATTATTTTCTTTTGCAAATTTTACAATTTTATCAGCCTCTTTAAAATTAAATTTTCCTTCTTCTGGCTGAATATTAATAGGCTTCATTACATTCTCTGCAACAATACTGGTATAATGACGTTTTAAAACTTCTCCATTTATTCCTTCTAGTTGACTAGGTTCAACTGCTGCTCCGATTGTAAAAGAATTTTCATATCTCTCACTAATTGAAGGGACCTCAAGAGCACTTCTTGTTTCGTTTGCTGACGCAGCATTTCCACCTACTGGTAAAAGTAAAGCTAAAGCTAATCCAGAAATAAGTGGTTTTCTTAAAACTTTTAGCATTGTATCGTCTCCTTTTTTAAGAACATAAAGTAAGTGCTTACAAAACAGTTTTCCAGTATAACCTCCTTAATAAATAGTAAAGAAGAGGAGCGAAGTAAGGGTTTACATATGCATGTTCATTAGATTCCTCTTATGCTCGAAATGATTATACCAACAAACAATTAGTTTGTATACCGAATAAACTAAGTAATTGGAGAAGTAGATGAAAATGAATCTTTATTCATATTTATCATAATTAAGCATGGTAGGAAATGTAAATAAATAGTTCCTTCGACATCTTATTGATAGAGAGATTTTCTGGTGGCTATACGAAAAGAAGACCAAGAAAAAGCGGGAGGAAACTTACTAAGAAATCTATGTAAAAGTTGACAGGTGAACAAATGCAATAAAAGAAAATGAAGAAGATGAAGCATTACTAAATGCTCATCAACATTCATTATCAGGTACATATCTGTTGCTCCCAGGAAGTTTTTTTATCTTATTCCAGGCTTCAATTGCATCTGTTCGACTTTTTCCCCGATTCTTAGGATCAGCAAAGAAATCACGAGTGAATTGATTATATTCAAATTGTGGGGCGATTTTTTTCGTATAAGTTGGGGCTTTCTTTCGTTCTTCTTCTTCATACCAAGCATCAACAACATCACGGTATGTTTTTCCGGTGTTATTTTTAAAATAGTTCTGGATATATGTAGAAAAGTGAAAATTAGGGATAACTGTCTTAAAAAATGCTCTTACACTCTGACTGCAACGATGGTTTTCTGTAATAACAGTATCAAGGCTTAATTCTTCGAGCAACTGAATATTTCTTTTTACATTTTGTTTTCTAATAGGAGATTCTATCTCTCCTGTTTTTAAAAATACCTCAATTCTATCTGCGATTTCCTGTTTTGAACCAGTAACGCTTATCCCGTTTTCCCTGCATAATGTTTGTAGTTCCGTTTTCAACCAATAGTAATTTTTAAAACTTTGAATGCTGGTATGTTTCGTCAATTTCGGTCTCATTACTTATCCTCCTTTTATCCTTATATACTTATTATAGAACGAGTGTTCTTTCATTACAAAAGAATTATAAACGGAAGCAATTTATTGTGTAAAAGGAATTATCCTCGTTCTATCTAATTGTTCTCACTGCCAATGAAGTCATACAGCAAATGACGATTCTCACGACGTTTTTCCAAGTTGAGCATTGAATATAGAGTTCGATAAAAATACCCTTCAAAACTTGTATGTATTTTTCTTATTCATTTCATAAATACGGTTTGCTTAAAAGCATAAACAATAATATCTTTGACATCTTCTATACACCTTTTAAAGTTGAGTTTGTTATATGCAATTAACACACGTTTCCATAGACGGTTGATATCAAAAGCATGGAAAAAGGGTTTTGCTGCTTGGATAAACTTTTCATGAACTATTTCAGGTCAAAGCTTGCATCTATTTTATAATCATTGATCGAACCCATTATCTATCTATTGTTCACCGGGTGTCATATGATTTGTCTGTTACGTTAGTTCGTTTTTTAGGTTTATTCTCACAGAGTGAACTTTGCTTATTCTCTGTTTTATTAGGAGTGACATCATGGGGTGGCGTGTTATTAGTTGTAATTCATCGATTGATTGAAATGGTTGTATGATTAGTAAATTTACCCCTTGCTTCTGGCTGTTGGCACTTTCTTTAGGAATGCCTAGACTTTCTAAAGTTTTAACTACTCGAATAACAGTTCTTCGGTTCAATTTTACTCCAGATAAAAGTTAATACCTTTAAGGTTCCTTGAGTTAATGATGATTTGTATGTATACAAAAAGCCGCGAACAGAATGATCCATTTCTTCAATTGTTGAAAAAGATTGATAAGAGTTCATTGTGTCATAGTTTAACTTTTGCATTATTAATATCCCCCCTAGTGATAAAAGTTCGGTCACTCTTTATATAGGTAATTTTTGAGGGAGAGTAACGTTAAAATTAACTTTTCTACTTTTTAGAATTACATTTTCCAGAAATATACTAATGAGAAACACTTGCAAACCTGTTAGCCTTGTATATGACCTGTTTCCGGACCAATAAATAAACAGGAGGTATACATGATGAAAAAAATTCTATGTTTATTCATAACTCTAAATATGATCTTTTTCTCTTTTACTATTTCTAAAACCAATGCTGAAGAACATGATACGACTGAAACTGGTACTTCATTACATTTACTATTAAATAAGCACGGAATTGAAACTGAAGAAAACAATTTGAATTCTATTGATTTACGATTTCAACAAAAAGAAGTTGCCAAGAATGATGAGACAATTATAAAGGCTGACAATGAAGTGTCTGCTACGATTTCGAAGGATGAAAAAAAATTGCTTGCCCAACTGGTCCATGCAGAGGCAAAAGGTGAGCCATATGTTGGGAAGGTGGCAGTTGCTGAAGTTGTACTAAATCGTGTTGATCATGATCAATTTCCGGATACTATTAAGCAAGTCATTTATCAAGAAAATGCTTTTGAACCTGTTTCAAATAACTCAATTAACCAACCGGCTGATAAGGACGCTTATAAGGCTGTTCAAGATGCATTGACAGAAAGCGATGAGAATGATGAACTTCTTTATTTTTATAATCCGGACACAGCAACAAGTGATTGGATACAAACTCGTGAAGTGGTTAAAACAATCGGTAATCATGCATTTGCTATATAGAAAAATGCGTACAGTCTGAAATGCTGTACGCATTTTATTTTTCTTAACTTCGAGGTCCTATTAATAACGGTACGAATTATGTTCCGAATGCCAAACACCATTTTTACCATTAAATACAACTTCACTACAATATCCATTTATGTTAAATTAGATATATACGATACGTAACACGTATTGTTCATACCATACACATACATGTCATTTATACATACCGTGCTAGATGGGGAGATGGCGGTGCCCTGTAACCTGCAATCCGCCTTAGCGGGGTTGAATTCCTTTTTAGCGGTATGGTTCATGTAAGGTTTGCCTTTTGCAAGCGGTGATGACGATTGGGGTCCGCGCAACAGACATCTATGAAACTGGTCAGGCCTGGAAGGGAGCAGCCATAAGTAGATTCGTCTGTGTGCCGCTGGGTAGCCCTGACTGAGCTGGCTCCTTAAGTAACACTTATGTGACCATATCAATAAGAGGTGCACGGTTTTACATATGAACATAAAAGATGACTCCTTTTATTCAAAAAGGAGTCATCTTTTATTTATTATCATCGTCTTTATTTGGTTTAAACATTTTTTTAGAAAAAGCATTTAACTTATTTAAAAACCGATTAAATCCAAATCCCACGAAAAACGCAATACTGATTTGTGCTAACGGAGTTTCATTGTAGTCAATAAAATCAATCAAAAAAATTCCACTTTGTATTAATGTAACAGCTATAACAGCCGTACCTGTAGCAAATATCGGATAAAAGATATACATAATCCACTCTCTATAGTCTGTTAGCTCGCCCTTCATATAGTGAGAGCAAAACATGTAAAGATGTCGTAGGGATCCACCGATTGCTCCGGCAAAGGAATAATAAAGAAAAATCTCAATAGAAGAAATAAACGGAAACAGGTTTTCTAACACTCCAGTCCATAATGCCCCGACGGCTAAAAAGCTGCCAAAAAACAAAAGGGAAAGATAAACTAAAATCACGGTTTTTAACCATCGTTTCATTCTATCACCCCTAGTTAAAGATTTGATATTATATGAAGAAGTCATCTAAAAAGTGTTTTAGTTCAGGCATCGTTTCAAATAGGAGAAAAAACAATAAGTTTTTATTAAATCAAAATGCTTTACATAGGTTAGGGGGGTATGGTAGATTATATTTAAGAGGAGGTTTTGAATATGTTTGAAGAAGAAGAGGCCTTGACATTTGAACAATGTAATATGAATCATTCTGAAAGACAAAGCCACCATTCTGATAAAGTAAAAAAATCCTTAATTACCCGGTTAAATAGAGTGGAAGGTCAAGTTCGCGGTATTAAAGGGTTAATTGAAAAAGATACGTATTGTGATGATATCATTACCCAAATTTCCGCCGTTCAATCTGCCCTTAATAGCTTCTCAAAAGTCTTATTAGAAGCTCATTTAAAAAGTTGTGTAACAGAAAGAATACAAGATGGTGACTTAGAAGTTGTTGATGAATTGCTTGTTACCATCCAAAGATTAATGAAAAAATAAGGAGTGTTAAATAATGGAGAAAACAACGTTAACAGTTCAAGGTATGTCCTGTGGTCACTGTGTAAGTGCAATTGAAGGAAATGTAGGAAAACAAAATGGGGTAGAAAATGTAAAAGTTCATTTATCTGAAGGAAAAGTGGATATCAATTTTGATCCGGCTGTTGTTTCATTGGATAAAATAAAGGAAATAATTGATGAACAAGGATATGATGTAGTTTAACGTCATTCCGTAAACAAAACGTGCTTATTTTGTTAGCACGTTTTATTTTGAAAAGTATTATACCACTACGGGGTATAGGGAGGCTTAGAAAATGTCAGAACAAAGAAAAGAAGCAGTGTTACCTATCACAGGAATGACATGTGCTGCTTGTGCTGTTCGAATTGAAAAAGGACTTAATAAAATAGATGGGGTGGAAGAGGCAACTGTTAATTTTGCTTTAGAAAGAACATCCATTAAATATGATCCAAGTATTACAAACATAGATACGTTCACAAAGAAAATAAATGACCTAGGTTATGATATAGCAATGGAAAAGGTTGAACTAAATCTTAGTGGTATGACTTGTGCCGCATGTGCGAATCGTATAGAAAAAGGTTTACACAAACTGGATGGTGTCACAAATGCATCAGTCAACTTAGCATTAGAAAGAGCAACTGTTGAGTTTAATGCATCACAAGCTAACACTACTGATTTAATTAAACAAGTAGAAAAATTAGGTTATCAAGCCAGCTTGAAAGATGAAGAGAAAAATAATATCCCCGATCAAAGAACTAAGGAATTACAGACACAGAAAAGAAAGTTTCTTTTTTCCTTAATCTTATCCATTCCTTTACTTTGGTCAATGGTTAGTCACTTTAGTTTCACATCTTTTATTTATTTACCTGAGATGCTTATGAATCCATGGGTACAATTAGCCTTTGCTACACCAGTACAATTTATTATCGGGAAACAATTTTATATAGGAGCTTATAAGGCACTCCGAAATAAAAGTGCCAATATGGATGTACTTGTTGCATTAGGAACATCTGCTGCATATTTCTACAGTTTATTTTTAACAATTGCATCAATAGGTTCTAATCACCATATGGTAGAGCTGTATTATGAAACAAGTGCAGTCCTTATTACTTTAATCGTATTGGGAAAATTATTTGAAGTTCGTGCAAAAGGACGTTCCTCTGAAGCAATAAAAAAACTGATGGGATTACAGGCGAAAACCGCAATTGTTATCCGTAGCGGGACAGAACAAGAAATACCACTTGAAGAAGTACAGGTTGGTGACATCGTAATTGTTAAACCCGGGGAGAAGATACCCGTTGATGGTGAAATTATCGAGGGTCGTTCTGCTTTAGATGAATCCATGTTAACAGGGGAAAGTGTACCCGTTGATAAAAATGCAGGCGACAGTGTAATAGGAGCAACTTTAAATAAAAATGGTGTATTAAAAATAAAAGCAACTAAAGTGGGTCGTGATACAGCTCTTTCACAAATTATTAAAGTTGTAGAAGAAGCACAAGGTTCAAAAGCACCCATCCAACGCATAGCTGATCACATTTCCGGTATTTTTGTTCCAATCGTTGTTGGAATTGCCATCGTTACATTTATCATTTGGTTCGTTTGGATAACACCCGGTAATGTTGCAGAAGCACTTGAAAAGATGATTGCAATCCTAGTCATCGCCTGTCCTTGTGCATTAGGACTTGCAACTCCAACTTCAATTATGGCGGGGTCAGGAAGGGCTGCTGAATTTGGTATCCTCTTTAAAGGTGGAGAACATCTTGAACGAACACATCGCTTAACGACAGTTCTTTTAGATAAAACAGGAACCATTACAAATGGCACGCCAATCCTAACAGATATTTTTGTGGAAGATGGGTTTAATGAAAGTGAATTTTTACAGCTGGTTGGTTCAGCCGAAAAGCAATCTGAACACCCTTTAGCACAGGCAATTGTTTCAGGTATTCAGAATAAAAATATTGACCTGGTTGATGTTGAAGAGTTTGAATCAATACCGGGATATGGCATAATCGCAAAAGTGCAAGGGAAATTGATCATTGCTGGTACAAGAAAATTAATGATAAAACACAATATTTCTATATCAACGGCTCTTCAAACAATGGAAACACTTGAGAGATCAGGAAAAACTGCCATGTTAATTGCGATTGATGATCAATTTGCCGGTATGATAGCTGTTGCAGATACGATTAAAGATACATCAAAAGAAGCCGTCCAACGCTTAAAGAATATGGGATTAGAAGTTGTTATGATTACTGGTGACAATGAGCGAACAGCAAAAACAATTGCCAATTCAGCAGGAATTGAACGTGTTGTATCAGAGGTTTTACCAGAAGGAAAAGCAGAAGAAGTAAAAAAACTTCAACAGCAAGGAAAAGTTGTTGCTATGGTTGGAGATGGAATTAATGATGCACCGGCTTTAGCAATGGCTGATATTGGAATGGCAATCGGAACAGGAACAGACGTTGCCATGGAAGCTGCAGATATTACTCTTATCCGGGGAGATCTTAACAGTATTGCTGATGCCATCCTTATGAGTCAAAAAACGATTCGAAATATTAAACAAAATCTCTTTTGGTCCTTTGCCTATAATTCTTTAGGAATACCAATTGCAGCAATGGGATTCTTAGCACCTTGGTTAGCAGGTGCCGCCATGGCCTTTAGTTCAGTCTCCGTTGTCTTAAACGCACTTCGATTACAAAGAGTGAAACTATAATCAAAGGACAAATAAAGGAGAGATTCTTTCCTGTTTAGCTTCTTTATTTGTCCTTACTTTACTTTTAAAACCAATTTCATATCTTCTTGAACGATCTAAAAAGAAAAAAAGAAGGATAAGCGGTCCTACTAAAAAAATGCACACACCCAAAACTGTCAGTATCAATACTTGAGTCTTGTTCCCAAAATTGTTGTAACTGATTATCCAATTCCACTCTTTTTTGTACGAGCTTCAAAAATTTTTAATTGCTCCATTATACTGCCTTCTTTCCCTCAAGACTACCCTCCTAAATTCACCTCACCTTTTAAAATATGAAAAGTTTAAACATTATTTTTCAATAATGATTAAACTTGGTATCAAAAGCGAAGGAGTGGAATATAATACAGGATCTTCAAGTAGGGGTGTGAAATATGATTCATCAACAAACAATTGAGTTGGTTGAAGAGCTGTTACAGTCTCGAATTAACGAAATCCTACTAAATAATGAAGCAGAAAATTTCGATAAATTACCAGGTTTAGTTGAGTCATTGAAGCTTATAAAAGAACAATTTTCTAATAAAAAGTGAATGCGTTTCCTTTAAAGATAGATAGTCCAGAGAATAGAATCTCTCTGGACTTTTTCTGTTTTAAAATAAGGCTAATTTCTTAGTGGAAGGTTAAGACTTAAGACATGTTGACGAAAAATATATACTGATTCAGTATATAACAAGCTAGAGTTTGCAACTTAGAAGGTGGGACAAGTCTTGGGAAGAATGGAAAAAAGGAAAGAACAAAGATCCTTAAAGAGAAAATCATTTTTCGCTAAAAAAATGGTCTTCAAAATAAGTACAGTACTTTTGTTAACTGTACTCTGCGGTCTCTTAGTCATCAATATACTGATTTGGACAAGTGATGTGAGCAAGTTAGAAAAACCTGCACCACAGCCAACGATTATTTATGATCAACAAGGAGAAATAGCTAGTAAGCTTTCCAATTCAAGGATTGAAGGTGTTTCATTAGAGGATATATCAGAGGATATGATACATGCTGTAATCGCTACAGAAGACCAACGTTTTTATCATCATCATGGTGTGAATTATTTCGCTATAACTAAAGCGTTTGTTACGAATTTGTTTAAAGGTGATGTCGTTGCAGGTGGAAGTACAATCACACAGCAGCTCGCAAAAAATGTGTTTTTGTCACATGAGCGTACTTATACAAGAAAAATGAAGGAATTGATTCTAACAAAAAAGATTGAACGTTCTTATACAAAAGATGAAATTTTGGAACGTTACTTAAACCAAATTTATTTTGGTGAAGGTGCATGGGGAATCCAACGTGCAGCCCAAACCTATTTCGGAAAAAACGCCTCAGACTTAACCTTAAGTGAATCTGCTTTGTTAGCTGGACTTATAAAAGCTCCTTCTTCACTATCACCTATTAAACATTTCGACCAATCTGTCAAACGAAGAAATATCGTTTTAACCTTGATGGAAAAAGAAGGGTTTATCACGGAAGAAGAATTAAAAAGTGCGAAAGCTGATCAAATTGTTTTAGATAAACGAAAAACCGAAGATGAATATAAGGGCAATTATCCATATTATATTGACTATTTAATAGAAGAAGCAATTAAGAAATATGATCTTACTGAAAATGAAATTCTTTCTGGTGGACTTCATATCTATACAGAATTAAATCCAGTCATTCAAACTGCCGCTGAGGAAGTATACAATTCTGATACACTTTTTCCAGAAAGCAGTTCAGATCAACTCATTCAAAGTGGCAGTGTCTTTATTCATCCATCAACCGGTGGAATTCAGGCTTTAGTTGGAGGAAGAGGAGAGCATACATTCCGAGGATTTAATCATGCAAGCCAATTAATAAGGCAGCCGGGATCAACAATGAAACCTTTAGCAGTATACACACCCGCACTGGAGCAAGGCTATGAACCATTTGATCTTTTATTAGATCAGCCTCTAATTTTTGAGGGAGGTTATCAGCCGAAAAACTCCGACCATCAATATCGAGGCAAAACGACACTATTTGATGCTGTTATTCACTCTTACAATATTCCAGCTGTTTGGCTTTTAAATGAAATAGGTTTGGAGAAAGGAATTCATGCTGTCGAACGTTTTGGCATTCCATTAGTGAAAGAAGATCATAGCCTGCCACTAGCTCTTGGTGGAATGTCTAAAGGAGCTTCACCGCTATTAATGGCACAGGCATTTGCTACTTTCCCAAATGATGGTGTGATGGTTGAAGCCCACTCTATTCAAAAAATTGAAGATGCAAATGGAGAAGTTATCGCCGAATGGCAAAGTAAAGCAACACGGGTAACAGAGCCCGAGGTTGCTCAGAAAATAACATATTTACTAAATGGTGTGGTGGAAAAAGGAACTGGTAAAAATGCTAAGATTTCCGGGATTGATGTAGCGGGAAAAACGGGTACTACCCAATTACCTTTTGAAATGAACGGTGGATCAAATGATCACTGGTTTGTTGGCTATACACCTGAGTTAGTAGGTGCTGTTTGGTTAGGTTATGACAAAACAGATGAACAGCATTATTTATTATCATCTAGCAGCCAAACCGCTACATTAGTATTTAAGGAGATCGTCTCAAAATCAAAATCAGAACTTACAGAAGCATCTTTTGATTTATCACTTATTGCAGGTAACATAAAAAAAGCACTTGAACTTAGAGAAGAGGAGGAGAAAAAAGCAAAAGAACAGGCTGAGAAAGCAAGAGAAAGAGAGGAAGACAAGGAAGAGGAAAAGGAAAACAAAGGAAAGGGAAAAAAGAATAAAGATAAAGATAAACGCAAGGATAAGGAAAACAAAGATAGAGGTAATGGTAAAAAGAAAGAAAATGATGATGAGGATTAAGCTTATGATCATAAATATAGGGTTAAAAGACAGACATGCTATTACAACTTGTCTGTCTTTTTAGTTTGTAATTTCATGTCGTAGAGTATGCGGAACAGCTAAATATAGCAGTTGAGAGCTGGATCCATCATCTTAGGTGTCAGGCTTCTATTATTTGCACAAAAAATAGTTGGTTCCCCATTGTAAAAGCAGAAGGAGTTCACATTTTTTTGTGGAACTTAAGAAGCATACATGATTGAAACAGTCCGCTAATATAGTGAATAACATATGACAAATGAGGAGTGAGATCTTTGTACGTGCTAATTGCTGTACTTTGTTTGTTTTTTGTTATCTATTCACTTTATCGTTCACATCAAAATGCAAAATGGAAGCTTATTAATTCAAGCTTAACGAAAGATGAATTTTTTCAGGTCCTCGACATTTTATCATCAGCAAATATCCGCTATAAAGTTCAACCTCCCACTCCAAGAAAAAGTCACTATGATATTTATGTGCAAATTGATGATGAGGTAAGTGCGATTTATTTATTACAGACTGTTATATTTACAGAGAACAGAGTCACAAAATAGAAAGAAGGACAGCAAATGAGTAACCTTGAATACAAGCAAATTTCACGTAAAGTGTTTTTTAATAAAGCCAAATATAATTATTTTTTAATGCTTTTGATCGTTTTTGGAGGATTTCTTATTTTCGGGTTATCTGAAAATGTTAGAGGACCTGCTATACCTGTTATTCAAAATGACTTCCAATTGACTCAGACACATCTCGGTGCCTTGTTAGCTTTAAACTCTCTCGGATATTTACTTGCATGTTCATTTACCTCCATCCTTGCGAACAAAATTGGTATTAAGTGGACAGGGATTACTGCATTTTTATCGATGACTGCAGCTGGATTTATCATCTTTTTTTCAACAACTTTTACAACTCTTTCAGCTTCTTTTTTCTTTTTATACATAGGTAATGGCATGTTGGAAATTGGGCTGGGAATAATGGCTGCCAGGATTTTTACGAAAAATACCGGAATGATGATGAACTTATCACACTTTTTTTATGGCCTGAGCTCAACAGTTGCTCCTATAATGGCTGCTTCCATTATGGGGTGGAATGGATTAGGTGGGGAAGAATTTGGTTGGAGAGGGATGTATCTTTTCATCCTTTGTTTTTCATTACTACCAATCATTCCTTCATTACTAGGAATTTTTCCAACAGAAAAGATTGAAGAAGGCACTGTTCTATCCTTTAAATCTCTTTCTAGAGATCCGATTGCTTGGTTAATCGTTGCGATTTTATCATTCGGAGTCGTATCAGAGCTTGCTGTTGGAGGATGGTTAATTAATTATTTAGTCAAGGCTTATCAATGGGAAATAACAGATGCTTCACATATGTTGTCTTTATTTTTTTTATTTTTCATGCTTTCAAGATTATTGCTTGGGCCTTTAACCGACAAGGTAGGATTCACAAAATCCATTATGATATTTTCCGCTTTTTCTGGAATTTGCAACTTTGCAGCAATTATAATAGGGGAGAAAGGAGCCATTTTATTCGCAGTCTCAGGAGCAGGGATTGCTTTAATTTATCCAACAGTTATGGCACTTCTTGCAAAAAGATATCCAAATGGTACAGGAACGGCTATTACGTTTACCGTTACATTAATGGGTATTGCAAGTGTAATCGGAAACTTTCTAATCGGATTTATTATTGATTTTGTCACAAATGTATTCAGTAACGGGGAAAATGAATTGATCGGCTTACAGGCAGGATATGGATTCATTGCATTGCTTGCAATATTATGTTCTGGATGTTGTTATGTTCTATATCGTATTTTTCGTAACCGTAATGAATTAGTGTAAGTGACCTGCATTAAAATGTCTCCCGGACTTTAATGCAGGCGTTTAAATAAAGGTACAATTGACACCAAACCTGGAGGGGAAAAATGGAGAAAACAGGGATTATTATCATCTTAAACGGTACTCCAAGATCCGGAAAATCAAGTATTGCCAAATTCATTCAAGACAACTTTGAAGGTGTATGGATGAATCTAGGTGTTGATCATTTGATGAAAATGACTCCGGACGCGTATCAACCAGGCATTGGATTGCGTCCTGGAGGTGAGAGACCTGATCTGGAACCTGTTATTGAGCGTTTATATATTGCCATGTATGAGTCAATTGCTTCTTTTAGTCGAGCTGGGATAAATGTAGTAGTAGATGTAGGCCACCATGACGGCTATTCGACTTCATTAGATATTCTCAAAAAATGTGCAATGATCTTAGAAGGTTACCCAGCTTACTTTATAGGTGTATACTGTCCCATTGAAGTAATTATGAAAAGAAGACTTACTACATGGAATATTGGTTACACACCTGAAGGCAATATTCCAAAGCCGGTACAGCTATGGCAAAAGCTCGTCCATGAGCCTGGTATATATGATCTTGAAGTAAATACATCTATTTTATCCTCCGAGGAATGTGCGAATCTCATTAGAAATAGAATAAAACATGGACCGATGCCTACATCTTTTGAAGAAATTCGTAACTTATAACGAATGATGTTTAAAAACTCGTTAATTTAAGAGTTGTATTTCTGATTCCTGTACTAATAAAATTTGCTCTCCGAAAACAATTTCATAATTACCATTTCCATAATTATAGATGACTTCACACTTTATGCCTTTATAAACCACTATTTGCTGACCAATTGTACTCGTTTCGTTAGACATAAAAACTCCTCCTCTATTTGAATAAAATTCATATTATTTTTTTAGGTTATTCATCTTGATAAAAAATGAAAAACCGTCAAAACTTAACCATGCAAATGAAAAGCATGCTTTAAGATAAATGACGGTTAGCTAGACAAGCAGGATCCCTATCATTAACAAACTATTATAATAACGTTCTATATCAACTTTCATTGCATTTCCTAGCCAACTCAACTCGACACATTTATTATTTTAACAACAAATTAACAACGTTTGCACTACTAATCCTCCGACATTTTCAGTCAAACTTTTTAAATCTCATAACACACTTTGAAAGGGTTTACAATAATAAACTATCAAAAATATCTTTAAATTTTTTGACATTTCCTTTACAATAAATTTTACGGAAGATTATCTTACATACTTCTTGAAAAACTCACTGTAAGGGGAACGTTTTATGAATGTTGAGAAAACACTTCAAAAAAATGATCAAAACATTAATATATTTTTTTATTCTTACTTGAGGAAAATGAGAGGAAACCAGAAAATACAAACGAATGTGAAGCTTGGAGACACAATTATATCTGCGAGCGGCGGATTGATTGCTATTACACTCATTAGCTTTGTTGCAGTATTGTTAGGATATCCAATGATTTTAGGTCCGATGGGTGCAAGTTGTTTATTAGTATTTGCTGCTCATTCTTTACCTTTTTCACAACCAAGGCAAATAGTTGGTGGCCATCTCATTTCAACCTTTACAGCTTTATCAATCTGGAATGTATTTGGAAAATCTCATCTATCCATTGGTCTTACACTTGCCATTGTTTTATTTCTTATGATCTCACTAAAATTTATTCACCCACCTGCAGCTGCAAGCGCAATGGTGGCCATCAACACAGAAGCAGGCTGGGGGTTTTTATTATCTATCGTCTTATCATCTGTTCTCCTTATTTTGATCTCATTACTTTATAATAATTTATTTAAAAATAGACAATACCCAAAACAATGGATATAACATTTATCAAAGAGGCCGTATTATACGGCCTCTTTTGTTACATCTTCTTAAATCTACTTGGTATCTTCGCGGCTATTATTGAGCATTAAAGTTTGTTATGTTTTCTTTCTATTCTTTTAAATAGTTTTAAGATGCTCCAGCAAATTAATCCAATTAACCAATAAATCGGAAAGGAATATATATTTTTCCATGTTATTTCCATATACATATCCAACCGCTCCATTGTTGTTTCTGCTACAAATGCAATAAGTAACGCTAGTACACCTGTCGAAAAAAAGAATGTTTTAAATTTCTTTCCTGTTCTTTGGTAAACAAGCATAAAAGGAATGATAATAATTCCAACATCATACGGATACATTTGCGGATATAAATAGGGTGTTAAACGAACAGGATATGTCCAAACCATAGCATTGCTTCCAATGGAATCTAAGAAAATAGCGATAATACCAAAAAACATTCCAAAGGCTGTTATTTCTGTAATTCTTTTTTTATCAACGAAAATAAACCATACAAATGGAGACATAATACTTAATGAAACCAAAACCCACCATTTTATAGTCAAGTAATTATGATCTTGCCAGTAAGAGTGAAGTGTTTGGTAAAATAACTTTTCCTCTTTAAGAAGTTGTTCTAATGTTATAGAATGTAAAGATTGAAAGGGTAATAAATCTAAGATCATTTCCAATAATAGCACCACATTTTGTCTTATTTACCTTTATCTTTTCCAAAAAATAAAAGAATAATAAAAAGTTGATAAAAATAAAGAATAGACATGACACCAAATGGTGTTATAATAAAATAAAACCAATTGGTTTCATTTTCGATTATATTCATAGGAGTGAATTGTATGCCAACAATACAGGACATAAAAAAAACCACTATCTTTCAAGCACCCATCAACAAAGTATGGAAGATAGTCTCAACTTCAGAAGGAATTTCAGAATGGTTTATGCCAAATGATTTCGAGGCAAAGGTTGGACATGAATTTCACATTCAATCTCCATTTGGTCCTTCACCATGTAAAGTTTTAGAAATTGAAGAACCAACAAAAATTGTTTTCTCCTGGGACACTGACGGCTGGATTGTCTCTTTTCTTCTGAGAGATTTAGGGGATAATACAGAGTTCACATTAATTCATAGCGGCTGGAAAGACGCTGATGATATTCAACAAAAAGCAAATGAAAAAGCTTCTGTTGTTCGCGATAGAATGAATGGTGGTTGGGAGAATATTGTAAATGAAAAACTTCGAAAGGCTGTTGAAGCATAAGTGGCACAAGCAAAGCATGATGTGTTTCAAGCTATTGCTGACCCGACCAGAAGAGAGGTTCTTCGTTTACTAGCAAAAAGAGATTTACCCATTACAGAAATAACGGCTCATTTTCCAATAAGCCGGACAGCAATCACCAAACATCTCACTATTCTTTCAGAGGCAGAATTAGTGAGTGGGAAGAAAGTTGGAAGGGAAAAAATCTATCAACTTCATCCTGAGCCACTTATCGAATTAAAAGATTGGCTTTCATTTTACGAACAATTTTGGGATAATAAACTATCTATGCTAAGACATCTAGTTGAAAATGACAAAGATGAAAATTCTTAATAAAATATCTTTAGTATTCCGCACTTATTATAGTGCGGTTATTTTTTTAAAATTATATGACGATTTATCCTATACAATAAGATATAATATTCATAAAAAATTTAACTTATGTAAATTGAAGAGGTAGCGATGAAAGAAAACATTGTGCAATTATCCCAAATGATGAACATAACCAACCATGGACATATATTATACATCTATGAATCGATAGAAGACTATATCGAAAACGCATCTTCATATATTTTTACCGGCATTGAACAAGGTCATCATATACTATTCATTGAAAATAAAGAAATCTTTGATAAGATTAGTCTCAAGATACAGGAGACTTTATCACTTGATCAATTGAGGAATGTTCACTTTTTTGATAACTATGATTTCTATCGTCTATATGGTGATTTTAAATATGATCTAATTGTTCAGCATTTTTCAAAAATTATCGATCAATTTAAGGATAAAAGCTCAATTGTAAGAACCTGGGCGAATGTAGATTGGAAAGATCAAGATCATTTAATTTCAAAGCTCACAACCTTCGAAAAATTAGCCGATCATAGTGTACAATCTTCAAATCTTATTTCAGTTTGTGCTTATAACGGTCATAAAATTTCTGCTGCTCTTCAAAATAGTATGTTGAAAAGTCATGAATACTTTATGACAGATAAAGAATTAGTCAAGTCAAGCTTATACGATAAAAGATCGGTTATTTTCCCTTCTATATATGAACAAAAGAAACACTCTAAATTGAAAGGTCAATTACAAGCTACAAAACATCAATTAAGATCGTTTATTAAAGAAAATTCGGACCCGATTGTTATCTATGATCTTCAAGATCGATTAATTTCAATTAATGATGCTTTTGTGTCAACATTTGGCTTCACATCAAATGAAGTAATCGGATTAAATGTTACTGAACTTCCTATCATACCAGTTGAAAGAATCTTTGAAGCAAATTTAAGTAAAAGCTATGCAATCTTAGGTGAAAAAATAAAGGGGTATGAAACCATTAGGAAAACGAAAGACGGCAGAACCCTATTCATAATATTATCCAGCTTCCCGTTATTAAATGAAGATTCCAGTCCAAATGGGTGGGCCGTGATTTATAAAGATATAACCGAGAAAAAAGAAGCACAAGAACTATTAATCAAATCTGAAAAATTATCTATAGCCGGAGAACTTGCTGCCGGAATTGCTCATGAAATACGGAATCCAATTACCACAATCAAGGGATTTCTTCAGCTGTTACAAGCAAGTGGATACGAAAAACAAACTTATTACGATATTATGAAGTCTGAAATTGAGAGAATTGAACTCATACTCAGTGAACTTCTTATGCTTGCAAAACCGCAGGCTGTTCATTTTGCTCCAAAGGATATTAAGGCACTTGTAAAAGATATGATTACTCTGTTAAATCCACAAGCTATCATGAATAATGTTCAAATTAGTACTGATTTTGTACATGAAGATGTAAGCGTCATGTGTGAAGAAAACCAACTAAAACAAGTCTTTATTAATTTTATTAAAAATGCTCTCGAAGCTATGCCGAATGGTGGCAATCTAATCATTAAACTTTTAACTAATGATAAGGAATTACTGATTCGTTTCATTGATGAGGGTTGCGGAATTCCTAATCATTTATTATCTAAATTAGGGCAGCCTTTTTACACAACAAAAGAAAAAGGAACTGGATTAGGATTTATGGTCAGCAAAAGGATTATCGAGAATCACCAGGGAACAGTTGAGATAACAAGTGAAGTTAATAAAGGGACAGTCATTGATGTGAAACTGCCTTTATAAGCTGTAGTTAATAAATTAGTAGCGAAAAACCTTTAACAATTAGACCTCTTACCTGTAAACTAAAGATATAGATGAAATATATGTTTAGTTTCATGAAAGGAGTTTTTATGGATTTTAAAGACGTGGTCAAAAACCGACGGGAAATGACAAAGTTTACAAACAAAGCTATTCCTATGGAAACAATCGAGGAAATCATCCAACAAGTTTCTTTATCTCCAACAGGAAATAATTTACCTTCAAGAGAATTTATTATCGTTAAAAACCGGAAAACATTAGACTACTTATCTGAAACTACTCCGTATATGAAATGGTTAAAAGAAGCTCAAGGAGCCATTGTCATCACAGGATGTCCTAACATAAGTAAGTATTGGCTTCAGGATGCTTCAATTGCCAGTAGCTATATATGGTTAGCTGCTGTTAATGAAGGTTTAGGATGTGCATTCGGTGCTGTTTTTAATATCACAGATGAGGCTGAGACTTTACAAAGAGAGGATTACGTAAAAAATGCTCTATCCATTCCTAGTGATCGAAAAATCGTTGCTATTTTAGGTCTAGGTTATATAAGTGATCAACCAGCGAAAAAGAAGGTAATTCCGAAAGAAGACATCGTCCATTACGAAGTGTTTAACCAAAAATAGGGAGGCCTGTCTATGGTTGAAAAAGTCGGT
Organism: Bacillus sp. J37; assembly: GCF_000518865.1. Taxonomy (GTDB): domain Bacteria; phylum Bacillota; class Bacilli; order Bacillales; family Bacillaceae; genus Metabacillus. The sequence goes on from NZ_JAEK01000048.1 coordinate 20,003, forward strand.
GAATGTTTAACATGTAAAAAAATCATTTACTGCTCAGACGGTTTTTTAAATGGAGTTGTAAAAAATTCAGAAGTTTATTGTTTTACTTGTGCAGAAAAAAGTGACCCGAACCGTGATTGTTCTTCCTGTTAAAAAAGTTTGATGAAAAATCAGGGGCCTTTTACATATGAAAGGTTCCCCTTTGTTTATAAACCTCATTTTCGTGTAAACGTAATACCTGTTAAAAGAATTAAGCTATATGCCCAAAGTAACCAAGCAGAAAAATATGGTAGTGTGTCATTATGTAGGTTTGGGAACACAAGTGTAAAAAAGATGATGCTAAAAATATCTAAAATCATTCCCGGAACAGCAATTTGGATGGCTGCTACCATGCGATTAGAGTTTGATACTTTCATAAAATGATAATAAGGGTAGGTTCCAACAACTATTAGCGGGATCGCCATTAAAAAGCTAACTAATAATAAAATGTTATGCCCCTGGATCAAAAAATGATGTCCAAAAAATCGAAAAATGAAAGTAGCTGCAATCCATAATAAAATGCCCCATAGAACATTTCTCACCGACATTCTCCTCACTTAGTAATTTTTTACAAATATAACCACCTATACTTTAAGCAAGTTCTAATGAAATTTCAATATTTAAATAGAACTAGTTTCTATCAGTATTGTAAATTTAATCCATTCATATTAAAATTTAATATGATCATCATTTTATATTATGGAAAAGGATATAGAAGTTATTTCAACTATCTCCTCATCTAACAACCTATAAAATAAGTAAATGGAATATGGAAAAGTGATCGTCACAGCTGTACCGAGCCCTAGTGTATATACACCAACAAGAAATGATTGACCAATATGCATAAACACATGAAGAAGTAGGAAAAGGTTAAAACCAAGGAACGGTATATAATATTGATATTCTACAGCTAAAAATGTAGATATGATGTAGATTAAGAATTGGAATACAACAGGTAGAGTAAATTGTGCCGCAGTGATTTTTGACATATTTTGAAATGTTTTTTTGAAAAATCCCGGTACTTTTTCGGAAGCTTTCCTATAGTTCTTTTTAAACCATAATTCAACAAAAAGTATTTCTTCAAAGTCATGTAGGAGGAACATGATAGGGAATAACCACAAAAGTGTTTCCAGACTTATATGAGTATTTAGCCAGTTATACAACGATCGTCGCCGCATTCCCTTATGGTGTTATAACCATAGTGATTGTCTTGTTAGGACATAAATTGGCTCACAAGCTCATTCCTTCTTAACCTTCCGATTATTTTATATAGTAGAGAAATATTTAGTAGGTGAAAACTTAATGTATATCTTCAAGTTATCAATGCACACCTTTTACAAAGATTATAGACAAACACCGTAAATAATAATGACGACAGGAGTGATAGCATGAACTTTAAGATGAATGAAGCGATCGATATTCTCGAACGAACACCTGTAACATTATCTGGTTTACTTAAGGGTTTATCACATGGTTGGGTTCTATGTAATGAAGGAGAAGGAACATGGAATGTAAAGGAAGTAATTGAACACTTAATCGAAGCAGAAAAACACAATTGGATTCCACGGTTGGAATTTATTCTTCAGGAAGGTGAACATCAACCGTTCCCGGTATTTGATCGATATTCACATTTAAAAAACTCAACCAAACCTCAAATAGACGAACTATTAAATGAATTTATTGAGATACGGAATAAAAACATAAAAAAGGTAATGAGCTTAGTAACAACAGAGAAACAATTGGAGCAAACTGGTTATCACCCTGCATTTGGAAAAGTAAAGATTAGAGAACTAATTTCAACCTGGGCTGTTCACGACCTAACCCATTTATCACAAATGGTTAGAGTAATGGCGAATAGATATAGAGAAGATGTTGGTCCATGGCAGGAATATTTGGGTGTTTTGAAAAATTAATGTTATTTAAAAATCATGAGAAAGGAATGTTTCTCATGATTTTCACGTGCAATCTACATATTTACTTTTCTAGCACCTAAATAACGGGGTTTCCAATAGGTATTATTCATATCTGTGATTGTAACACCTGTTGACGAGCCGGCATGGATAAATTTATAATCTCCTAAATAAATCCCTGCATGGCTTGGACCTTGCGATGTTGTTGCGAAGAACACAAGATCACCTTTTTTAGGTGAAGTAACAGGTGTTGTTGCTTCCCAAATTGTCGCTACAGTACGAGGAATTGTAACTCCTTGTGTATTAAAGATATATTTTAAATAACCTGAGCAATCAAAACCGCTTGGAGTATTACCAGCCCATACATACGGAACCCCAATGTATTTCTTTGCTTCAGTAATGAGTTTATCTACATTCAAAGTAGGTTGTGAACTTTGTTTTTCCGTTAAATTGAGAACTTGTCCGACTTTAATTGTATTACTAGTTAAATGATTTAATGCCTTTAATTGCGTAACTGATACTCCAGTCGAAAGAGCTATATTCCATAAAGTATCTCCAGCTCTGACTGTATAACTTTGAGTTGAAGTAGTAGTAGGTGTAGCTACTGAATCTATTTTAGAAGAACTTGGAACTTTTAATGTTTGACCAATATAAATAGTGTCAGAATTCAAGTGATTGATAGATTTCAGTTCTGTAACAGTTGTACTGTAGATTTTAGCAATTAATGATAATGAATCACCTGATTTTACTGTATATAAATCTATTGGTTGTTTTCCACCGTGGGAATGGGGTTCAAGCAACGATAATTCCTGTCCTATATAAATGGATGAAGAAGTTAAATGATTATACTGTAAGATTTGCTCGACCGTTAAATGATGAGAAGAGGAAATTTTCCATAATGAGTCACCAGCTTGAACTTTATAAGTTTGTTCATGTGCCGAGATTTGGTTTGAGATTCCAACACTTAAAATGCCTATGGAGGATAACGCCATGATGAATTGCTTTTTCAATATAACACACTCCTGATCGTCTGAAGACATGTAATAAAACCTATTACATCATAACTTGAACGTTTCCGAACGTATACTTTAAAAATATTGGAGAAAAAGGTGAGATTTTCCACATGTCAGCTAAATAAAGAAATGAACTATACATTTAAGTGAGTAATATATTGGTAGAAAAATATATTGGTAGAAAGCGATCAATTTTGTAGAAAGGCGTTGATAGTAGATGACGAAAATAGGTTTTATACGGCATGGGAGTACACCATGGAATAAAGAAGGAAAAGCACAAGGCTGGTGTGATATTCCTTTGAATAATGATGGAATTGTAGATGCAAAACGTTTGGCACAACGCTTACTTTCAGAAGACTGGGATATCATCTATTCCAGTGATCTTCTTAGGGCACATCATACCGCAAACATCATTGCAGAAAAGATGATGAAAACCGTACACTTAGATTCAAGACTTCGTGAGATTGCTGGAGGACTTATTGAAGGAACCACTGAAGAGGAAAGGATCTTAAAGTGGGGAAGTGGGTGGCGAGAGTTAGATTTAAAAATTGAATCAGATGATCGGGTTCTTTCCCGTGGTATTACATTCATTAATGAAATTTGTCAAAAGCATCCAAACGAAAACATACTAATTGTTAGTCACGGTTCTTTTTTAAAAAAGATAATTAAAAAACTTATTCCAAATGAACCATTTGAAGAATCCTTATTAAATACATCCATTACTTTGTTAAAAAGGGACACGATTGGATGGGACTGTTCTTTGTTTAATTGTACCAAGCATCTAGTTTTAACGAATAAAAAGATTACATAAAAGTTGGAGAAAAGATGAAAATTAGACGATTAGAAAATGACGAGCAAATACCAATAAATTTATTACTTCAAGCAGATCCATCAGAGCAATTAATTATGGAGTATATACAAAATGGTGAGTGCTTTATTGCACAAATGAAAGATCAAGTAATAGGATCCTATGTGTTATGTGAAAAGAAGTTAGATACAATCGAATTAAAAAACATTGTGATAAAAGAAGATTTTCAAGGTCAGGGCTTAGGTAAAATACTTCTTTTTCACTCAATTGAACATGCCAGGAATAAAGGATACAAGGCAATAGAAGTAGGCACAGGTAACTCTAGTCTTGGGCAATTGGCCTTTTATCAAAAATGTGGTTTTCGAATGATTGAAATCGATCAGAATTTTTTCATTCGACAGTACTCTGACATCATTATCGAAAACGGCATTCAATGTAGAGATATGATCATCTTACGACTGGAGCTTTAGAAAATGAACTACAAGATTTGAAAGATGGAAAAATAGTTTCCATCTTTCGACAAGTCATAACATATACGTTATTTTATCGCTAAATAAACTGCTAGGGCATCAGTTGATGTTATCAATTATCATTTCGAAATATTCTTAGATAAATAATCCTTGCAGTAACAACCATTAAAGATTGCGAAAATATTCTCCACTTAAAATAATGACGATTCAAAGCCATGATACCCGTTTTAATTAAAATCGCATCTACTACTTTGTAACTGAAAAGATGAACAATTCGGAAAAAAAACCCCTTTTCTTTTGCTAGTGATGTAGATATAAATGACATAAATATACAATATACCGGAGCAATCATAAAGTGTAAACGTATTGAATATAAATGCTTTATTCCAAAACGTATTTGTCCATTATAGGCCAATACATACATAAAAATTGTTTCAATTACCATAATTGTTAAATAATGAGCAAGTTTTTTTGCCATTATTTTTTGTTGTTCCAGCCCTTTATAAAAAAAGTCACTTAACAAATAATAGACAGGTAACAAAATGACCGTATAAATCGGTTTCCACCAGTTTATTTTATATATCTTTAAAAAGATAAATAATCGTTCAATACAATAATAGAAAAATGTAAAGCCAAGTTTCCATTTAAGTTTCTTACCAAAAACCGTAATAAATGTAGCTGATACCGGTATGTATAACCCCTGAGAAAGTATAGCTCCAAAAACATTGTCAAAATACTTCTTTTTTACCAATGTTGGTTTATACGTATACGCTTTGAACACATTTAAAACAATATATTCAAAAATAAAAGCCATTCCAATATTTAAAAAAAATAATATCCATGTGTTTGAAGATCTACGTTTTTTTAATAAGCATATAAAGAGAGTTTGAAACAATGCCAAAAGCAAAAAGGGAACAGATCTTTTATTTAATCTACCCTGGAAGTGCATCAAATCACCAACTATTCAAGGTTTATAATTGTTATCATGTGTAATTTCTGATAAATTATGAGGAATGATCACATTAGCTGTCCCAAAACATAGGAGGTAAAGCTTTTATGAAAATAAGATACTTAACTGGATTAGATTCAGCTAAATATAAATCCTTGAGATTGGAAGCACTGCAAAATAATCCTGAAGCTTTTAGCTCAAGTTATGAAGAAGAGGAAAAAATGCCTATTCAACAAACGGAATTAAAGCTAAATACCGAATACACTCATACAATCGGTGCGTTTGTAGAAGAAGATCTTATTGGGATTGCCACTTTAGTCGTTGAAACCAAAAAGAAAATACTTCACCGAGCCACGATCGTTGCAGTGTATGTTCATCAAGATTATCGTAATGCTGGTATCGGCAAAAAAATAGTAACGGAACTTATTGAAAAGGCAAAATCAATGTTGAGGATAGAACAGATTTACTTAACGGTAACTGCAAGCAATCTTCCGGCCAAACAGCTTTATCAGTCAATAGGATTTGTAACGTATGGAGTTGAAAAAAGGGCGCTTAAAATAGAAGACACTTATTTTGATGATGAATTAATGGTTTTATTTATATAGTGAGTTTTTTATAGCGGGGGCTTTTTCTTCAATATAGGTATTCACCCAAGAATTTCCTACCCAATTTGCATAAGTTTATAGTGAAGTAAGGGAGGAATGCATCTATGCAAAATGAATATCAACTACCTACAGTAAATCAGTATGAAATCATTGATCCGAATGACACACGAATTTTTGGTAGACCGTTTGGAAGATTTGGATTTGGTTTCGGAAGACCTTTCGGATTTGGATTTGGCAGACCTTTTGGATTTGGTTTCGGAAGACCTTTCGGGTTTTATCGACCATTTTGGGGAGCTCCATTTTTAGGAGGAGTATTAGGAGGCTTGTTAGCTGGTTCTTTAGCCTATCCTTATTATGGATATCCTTATCCATACTATCCTTATTATCCTTACTACTAATAAAAAATTTATTTTTTTGACCTTAATAATTGTATTAAGGTCGTTTTTTATTTAGAAAATTTCTACTTGCTTCAAGGTGTATTTGGTTGCATTATAAAGATTGAGAAGTATGACTGTCTTTAGGGACATCCTGATGTTTTTTATAAAAAGATTTAACTTCTTTATCACATCTTATAGGGAGAGTCTATGCGAACACAAGTTAAAGAAATGTCAAAAAAGCCGTGGTTTCTAGGAATGATTGTCATTATATTTATTATCATTATGTTGTGGTTTATTCCGATAGAGAAACGAAAATATGGTGTTGATCAACATTTATTAACTACTGACTACACAGGTTTACTACCTGAAAAAATAGCAAAAGTAGAAAATCATGATACTCGTTACGAGCTGCAAAAAATCGTTAAACAAGCAAATGTAACGGGCGAAAAAGTTTCAATTGCCGGTTTGCAGCACTCCCAAGGTGGTCATACATACTATAAAGATGGTGTTTTAATCGACATGAAGTCTCTGAATACCATTTTGGACATTAACAAAAAGAAAAAAACAGTAAAGGTTGAAGCAGGTGCAACTTGGGAAGATGTTCAGGAAGCCGTAAATCGTTATGGATTAGCATTAAAAGTAACTCAATCTCAATCTATATTTACAATCGGCGGCTCTTTGTCTGTTAATGCGCATGGAAGGGATATTCGCTTCGGGTCCATGGCTGATACCGTTAAGGAAATGACATTACTTACTCCTACGGGTGAAATCAAGACTGTATCTCGTGATGATGAAGAGCAATGGATGAAATATGTCTTCGGTGGGTATGGACTATTTGGAATCATTCTAGATGTAACATTAGAATTAACAGACAATAACATTTATACGATTCATACGAAAGAAATGAAAACAGACAAATATGAATCGTATTTTACCTCAATACTTAAAGGACGAGAAACGGCTATGCATTATGCAAGAATTAGTGTTGCTCCAACATCATTTTTAGATGAAATGTATGTGATTGACTACAAAAGTACAGGGAATACAGATTATAAAACACCGTTAAAAAAAGAAACAGGGATAAAATTAAGTAAATTAGCCTTAGACATGGGCCGGCAGGGCGGATGGCTTGAAGACCTTTTCTGGAAGATGCAAAAACAGTTTATTCAGGCTCTTGATCATGATACAATCACCCGAAATAATGCTATGAGATCTGAATCAACATTTATGGAGTTTACCAAGCCTGGTCAAGTTGAAGTACTCCAAGAGTTCTTTATCCCAGTGGAAAATTTCGAAGAATATATATCCGAACTAAAACCATTACTTACAAGTGATGATCACGATGAAGACATTAAGATCCATAATATAACTGTCCGTTATGCGGCTCAAGAAGAGGTTACAAGTTTACACTATGCTACTAAAGATATGTTAGGACTTGTTGTCTTAATCCAACATGGAGTCGAGAATAAAGACATAGAAGAGGCGAAAGAAATGATCCGTAAATGGACAGATCTAACGATAAAACTTGGTGGCACGTATTATCTTCCATACTATCCTTATCAAACAGAAGAACAGTTTCAGACAGCCTATCCGAATTGGAAGAACTTCCAGGAAGAAAAGAGACGCAGAGATCCTAACAATGTTTTTCAAAATTTGTTTTATGAGCACTATCTCAAATGAGGGGAGCTCAATTGAAAAGAAGGATAACAGAAAACTTTCCGCTCGTTATAACGGTTGGACAAGTTGTTATTTTTCCTTACTATATTATTTGGTTGAAGGAAATTTCTTACACCTATACTTTATTTGCCTGGCTTTTTGCCGGGTTCTCTTTTTCAGCTGCATGGGGATACAGAGTCTATCATTCTAAGAAGAATCTTCACTTTTCAGGAATATCATTTATCTATATTGCGATGGGAATCATTTATGTGTCTATTTATTTTATAAACGTACAAATGGAAGTTCTCCCTTATTTTGCTCTGATGATTCAGGTTCTATTGGGTTTTTTACAAGGATATTTCCGTGCATGGCATGTTGAACAAACTTCCTACAAATTGCATGCTGTTCACCATTACCTACTAGTTGGTGTATGTATGATAGGGCTATCCTTTATAAAAATCCTCTCACCAGTTGCTTTTCTTACATGTTTTGGGGTTTTTCTTCTTATAAGCGGGATTATAGGAATCATTCAAAGAGCCTTTACAAGATAACGATAAATCAAATAATTTAAACAAAAATTCATCAACGGTATTATCAAGATTGGCACAAGTTCACAAATTAAATAATGGAAGTCTAGTAAAATAATTAATAAGTAGAAGGAGGATCAAATCATGAAAAAACAAAGAACATGGATACCCTTAACCGTTCTAATTATAATTATTTTTATCCTTCATTCCACTCCACATATGTCTTTAAGAACATATGTCTTTTTTACTGGTTATCCAATTCAAGCTATAACATCTGGTATCGTTGATGATAAATACCACAATGAAATGGATAAAAAGGAGTATGAAAAGTTAAATGCAAAGGCGTATACATTAACAGACCCTCCAGTTGAAAAGCAAACACAAGGTGTCCTTAGTAATTATTTAGTAAGGAAATATGGGATCATCTACATAACTGATTTCTTAGGGGATATTTAATAAAAAAGAATAGAGCTCGCTATTCAAGTTTAATAATATTCCGAATCATCTCATAAACTAAAACATGTCCAATATTCGGAGGAGAGACATGAAGTATGTGAGAATCGGTATCATGATCATTCTTGGCAGTATCCTTCTGTCATTAGGGATTAACTTATTCTTAACTCCGTATAAAGTATTAGATGGAGGAATTATAGGGATAGGGTTAATTTTGCATTATTTATTAGGATTAAAAGCAGGTTTAATGGTCATTTTCCTAAGTATTCCTGTATTTCTTATCGCATGGATTTATTATCGTCAATATTTTTATAATAGTTTACATGGAATGCTTGTCTCTTCTTTTTTTATCGATTTGTTGAAGCCCCTCTCAGGTGTTATTCATTTAGCTCCTTATATCAGCTCGTTGATTGGAGGGATATTTGTAGGTCTTGGAATCGGTTTAATGCTTCGGATTGGTACAAGTACAGGGGGAACAGATTTACTTGCTCAATTTTTATTTGAAAAAACAGGAATTAATGTCGGAATCCTGATATTTTTTATCGATAGCATCGTCATTTTACTTGGGGGCTTGTTAATCTCAAGAGAAACGTTCCTATTATCCAGTATTACGATACTTGCCGTTGGATTAACCACAACATTTATTTCAACTAAATCCAGTCATTCTACGTAATACAGAAATAGCCCTTCCTGAAAACGGAGGGCACTATTTTTGTCAAAACATACTTAGTTGATAATCTTTTGATAACAATTCCAATAACCGTATACCCGCAATACTATTTCCCTTTTCATCTAATGAAGGACCAAAGATTCCAATTCCGAACCTTCCAGGAACAGATCCCATGATACCGCCGGACACACCGCTTTTAGCAGGAATTCCAATTTTTATAGCAAATTCTCCTGAAGCATTGTACATTCCACAAGTAACCATGAAGGTTTTACATATTCTTGAAACATCAGAGGGAATGAGTTGCTTACCAGTCTGCGGATCAGCTCCATCCATAGCAAAAACAGCCCCAATCCTCGCTAAATCCAAGCAATTCATTTCAATCGAACACTGTTTGGAATACAAGTCAATTAATTGTTCAACATCTTCGTCTATCATTCCATGTTGCTTTAGGAAATAAATTAAGGAGCGATTTAAATCAGCTGTTTCATACTCTGATTGAGCCACTTCTTTATTATAAGTAACCGATTGATCATTTGTCAGATCCTGAACAAATGACAATAATCGTTGTAATCTTTCTTCAGTAGAATCTCCATTGATCATATGTGTCACAACAAGTGCACCGGCATTTATCATCGGATTTAATGGTTTTGCAGGTGCCATCGTTTCTAATTTGGAGATGGAATTAAAGGGATCTCCTGTCGGTTCCATTCCTACTCGATCAAACACAAAATCTTTCCCATTTTCCATTAATACAAGAGCAAGGCTTATTACCTTTGAAATACTTTGGAGAGTGAATTTCTTTTTGATATCTCCCGCTGACACACATTCTCCGTTTGGATAGTGAATCGCTATGGATAAATCATCCGGATCTTCTTTACCTAGCGCTGGGATATAATCTGCAACTTTCCCTTTTTTTGTCCATTCCTTTGATGTTTCCACATACCGTTGTAATTCATCACTTGTCCGACATAGCATTTATTATCACCTTCAATGTGAAAATGTCTTTTGCTGCTGGAATCATTTCCATGCAATCAAAAGACATTTATAATTAACTTGATTTTCGATTTTTAAACATTTGGTCAGAAGAACGAAGTTGCAATGGATCAAAGAAGTTTGCAATCTCTCTTTCAGCACTTTCTATTGAATCCGACCCATGAATCACATTTTCCTCTTTTTTGAATGCAAAATCACCGCGAATGGTACCAGGTTGGGCTTCAGTTGGGCTGGTTTTACCTATCATCGTACGGGAAACATCAATTATATTTTCACCTTCCCATACCATCGCAAAGACTGGGGAAGATGTAATGAAATCAACCAATTCTCCGAAGAATGGCTTTTCCTTGTGCTCTTCATAATGATATTCTGCCTTTGATTGATCAATTGTCATTAACTCGGCATTAAGTAAGACAAATCCTTTTTGCTCAAAGCGTTTCACAATTTCCCCAATTAACCCGCGTTTGACACCATCCGGTTTCACCATAATAAACGTTCGTTGCACAGCCATCTTTATCCACCTCTTGAATCATTTTTTAAAGAATCATGTAAACAGTATTGACAATATGCAGCATCCCTTAAACATTTAGTGAAATAATAGTGATCATTCATTTTTTCACGGCATACAATGGTGTTAGACATTAGTTATCAGATAAGAATCCAGATGAAAGAGTTGTTTTTTGTATGGCATTAAGTAAGGATCGCCTTATTGGGAGGAAAGCTATACTCCTATTATTATCAGAAGACCACGACATGCAGTTAAATCAACTCAGAGAAAACAATTGGAAGGGCTGTATTGGTAAAGTTGGTTCAATGGATGCACATAAAGTAGTGGCAGCGATTGAAACAGCGGCTAAAAAGAACGGCATTATTGAATCTACTATCTATCGTGAATCACATGCCTTATATCATGCAATAATGGAAGCCTTACACGGCGTTACCCGTGGCCAGGTTCAATTAGGATCAGTTCTTAGAACGGTTGGACTGTCATTTGCTGTCCTGCGAGGAAATCCTTATGATCAGGAACAGGAGGGTGACTGGATTGCTGTCTCTCTTTATGGAACAATAGGTGCACCTGTCAAAGGATCAGAACATGAAACCATTGGTCTTGGAATTAACCACATATGAAAATGCCCAAAGTGAAAATAGTGAGTAGGGGGCTATATCTTGGAATCCATTGATTTCATAGATATAGTCCCCTTTTCTATTTGTAAGAAGGAGGAAGTAAATAGGTGATTACGTTAAATGGCCAAAACCTAACGTTTCAATCTTTGCAAAAAATTATTTTTGAACGAGAGAAAGTTAGTTATACAGAAGAAAGCATGAAAAAAGTGATAGAAAGTAGAAAAGCTGTCGAACATATTGTTTCTAAGGGAAACATTGTATATGGAATTACAACTGGTTTTGGAAAGTTCAGTGATGTTTTTATAGATAAAGATAATGTTGAGAACCTTCAACTCAATTTAATTCGATCACATGCATGCGGGGTTGGTGATCCTTTTCCAGAAGAAGTATCACGCGCAATGATACTGCTAAGAGCAAATGCCTTACTAAAGGGATTTTCCGGTGTTCGACCAGTTATTATTGAAAGATTACTTGACTTAGTTAATGCAGAAATACATCCTGTAATCCCACAACAAGGCTCTCTTGGTGCTAGTGGTGATTTAGCCCCGTTGTCACATTTAGCTCTTTGCTTACTAGGGGAGGGAGAGGTTTTTTATAAAGGAAAACGAATGCCTTCGATCGATGCATTATCAAAAGAGTCCATTTTACCGGTTACGCTTACCGCAAAAGAAGGATTGGCCTTAATTAATGGGACACAAGCAATGACTGCTATGGGTGCTATAACCTATTTGGAAGCAGAAAAACTAGTATTTCAAAGTGAGTTAATTGCTGGTGTTACGATTGAAGCGTTGGAAGGAATTGTTGATGCCTTTAATCATGAAATACATGTTGCAAGAGGGTTTAAGCAACAAATAGATGTTGCAACAAGAATTCGAGACTATTTAAAAGATAGTTTACTAGTTACAAAACAAGGCGAACGACGAGTACAAGATGCTTACTCAATAAGATGTATTCCCCAAGTCCACGGAGCGATATGGCAAACATTGGACTACACAAAAGAAAAGCTTGAGATCGAAATGAATGCAGCAACAGATAACCCCCTTATCTTTCATAATGGATCAAAAATCATTTCAGGTGGAAATTTTCACGGTCAGCCCATTGCGTTTGCGATGGATTTCTTAAAAATTGCCTTGTCAGAGCTTGCCAATATATCCGAGCGAAGAATTGAACGACTTGTTAATCCTCAGTTAAATGATTTACCTGCTTTTTTAAGTCCGGAGCCGGGTCTTCAATCTGGTGCCATGATCATGCAATATGTCGCCGCATCACTCGTATCAGAAAACAAAACATTAGCACATCCGGCAAGTGTAGATTCCATTCCATCATCAGCAAATCAGGAAGACCATGTAAGTATGGGGACCATTGCAGCGAGGCATGCGTATCAAATTATAACAAATGCCCGACGAGTTCTTGCTATTGAAGCCATTTGCAGTATTCAAGCGGCAGAAATTCGAGGTTCTCATAAAATGGCATCTATTACTGGAACATTTTATAAGGAAGCAAGAAAAATAGTTCCATCGATAACACATGACCGTATTTTTTCAACTGACATCGAAGCAATGACAAATTGGTTAAAAGCAGAGAAACCTTACTTTAAAACTGTATTGGAGGGAAAGCTATATGAATAACAATAAAGTATCGAAATACAGAGGAAACACCTTGCATACAAAAGGATGGCAGCAAGAAGCTGCTCTTCGAATGCTCATGAATAATCTTGATCCTGAAGTGGCCGAAAACCCCTCAGAATTAGTCGTATATGGAGGTATTGGAAAAGCAGCACGTAATTGGGATTGTTTTGATATGATCGTCCACTCTCTTAAACAATTAAATAACAATGAAACATTACTTATTCAATCAGGAAAGCCGGTCGCAGTCTTTCAAACACATGAAGATGCCCCACGTGTTATATTAGCTAATTCAAATATTGTGCCTGCCTATGCTAATTGGGAGACGTTTCATGAGCTTGATCAAAAAGGGCTCATGATGTATGGACAAATGACGGCTGGAAGCTGGATATATATCGGTTCACAAGGCATTGTTCAAGGTACTTATGAAACATTCGCAGAAGTAGCAAAACAACATTTCAATTCATCATTAAAAGGTACGATTACTTTAACAGCAGGACTAGGCGGAATGGGTGGTGCCCAACCATTAGCAGTAACAATGAACGGTGGCGTTTGTATAGCAATTGAGGTTGATGAAAAGAAAATTGATCGTAGAATACAAACTCGGTATTTAGATATGAAAACTACTAGTTTAGAAGAAGCGATCCAGCTGGCCACAAATGCGAAGAAAACACGAAAACCGTTATCCATCGGTCTATTAGGAAATGCTTCAGATCTATTACCTGAGTTGATAAAGATTCATTTCATTCCTGATATTCTAACAGATCAAACGTCAGCACATGACCCTTTAAATGGGTATATTCCTTCAAATATGACATTAGAACAAGCAGAACACCTGAGAACATCCGATAAGAATTTATATATAAAATATGCCAAAACCTCAATTGCCAAACATGTAGAAGCAATGCTAGCAATCCAAAATAAAGGAGCCATTACATTTGATTATGGTAATAATATCCGTCAAATAGCCAAAGATGCTGGTATACATCAAGCATTTGATTTTCCGGGTTTTGTTCCGGCCTACATTCGTCCTCAATTCTGTGTTGGAAAAGGACCGTTCCGATGGGTGGCATTATCAGGAGACCCGGAAGATATTTTAAAAACGGATCAAGCAATCTTAAAAACGTTTAGTGAAAACAAGCCACTTTGTAATTGGATTAAGATGGCCCAAGAAAAGATTCAATTTCAAGGCCTTCCATCACGCATCTGCTGGTTAGGATATGGTGAACGTGCGAAGTTTGGAAAAATGATAAATGACATGGTTGCAAACGGTGAGCTCAAAGCACCTATAGTAATTGGGCGTGACCATTTAGACGCTGGTTCCGTTGCTTCTCCTAATCGGGAAACAGAAGCAATGAAGGATGGATCAGATGTTGTTGCAGATTGGCCAATCTTAAATGCGATGATTAATGCGGTAGGAGGAGCAACATGGGTGTCTGTTCATCATGGAGGAGGTGTAGGTATGGGCTACTCACTGCATGCCGGGATGGTGATTGTTGCTGATGGCACAAAAGAAGCTGAACAAAGAATTGAACGTGTGTTAACAACTGATCCCGGAATGGGAGTTGTCCGTCACGCAGATGCAGGATATGACCTTGCCATTGAAACAGCCAAACAGCATGGATTAAACATGCCGATGTTAAACCAAGGAGGAGATGAATGTTGAAAAAGCCACTATGGATTAAACACATAAATCAATTGGCCACTTTAAAATCAAACCAACTTGGTGCTCGAACAAAAGCTTCGATGTCAGATTTAGGAATTATCATGGATGGGAGTATATGGATCGAAGACGGTCTCATCCAATCAGTTGGAACAACAGATCACTTAGAACAACTCTACCGAAACAATCTTCACAATGCCGATATTATTGATGCAACAGACCATTTAGTCACACCCGGCCTAGTCGATCCACATACACATGTTGTGTACGGTGGAAGCCGTGAGAAAGAATTCGAATTAAGATTAAATGGAGCTTCTTATATGGACATCATGAATGCAGGTGGTGGAATTCATGCCACTACGAAAATGACAAGAGAAGCAAAAGAGGAAGATTTGATAGAGCAAACACTAAAAAGGCTCGATTCCTTTTTAGAACATGGTGTTACAACGATTGAAGCTAAGAGCGGATATGGACTTAACCTAGAAACAGAACGAAAACAATTAATTGTGATTAAAAAACTACAACACCTACACCCTATCGACCTTGTTCCAACTTTTATGGGTGCCCACGCTGTACCTGTGGAATATAAAGGGAAAGAAGACGACTACGTAAATCTGATTATTAACGAAATGTTACCGATAATAGGAAAGGAAAACTTAGCTGAGTTCATCGATGTATTTTGTGAAAAAGATGTGTTTACCGTTGAGCAATCAAAAAATATTTTAGATGCAGGGAAGCTTTATAACCTGATTCCAAAAATTCATGCTGATGAAATTGTTTGCTTAGGTGGTGCAGAATTAGCTGCCGAAGTTGGAGCCATATCAGCTGAGCACTTACTTAAAACAACTGAGCAAGGAATGAAAGCCTTGGCTCTAAAGGGAACAATTGGATGTTTACTTCCAGCCACCGCTCTATACTTAAGAGAAAAAGCAGCTAACGGAAGAAAAATGATTGATGAAGGAGTAGCTGTAGCCATCTCTACAGACTGTAACCCTGGTTCATCACCAACTACTTCTATGCCTTTAGTGATGAACTTAGCATGTTTAACCATGAAATTAACTCCGGCTGAAGCATTAACAGCAGCCACATACAATGCAGCCTGTGCAATAAAACGTGAACATATTGTTGGAAGCATCGAAATAGGGAAGCAAGCAGACATCGTGTTGTGGAACGTAAAAAATTATCAAGAACTGCAATATCGATTCGGTGTCAATCATGTGAAAACAGTCTGGAAAAAAGGAATCAAGGTGGTAAACCGATGAGAGAGCATTGGTTAGTACAACCAGAATGGTCATGGAATCAACCGAATAAACATAATCCAACTTATGTTCATGAATGGGTACAATCCATTCACACGATGAACACCCCACCTGAACTGCTCATTTATGGTGCACCATTATCACGCTCTTCCATCAGTGTCTCAGGAGCATCTCTTTACCCGATGGAATTTCGTCGTATTTGGAAAGGTTTTGCTACTTATAACATAGAAAAAAACATAGATCTTAGCTCGTTTCTTGTCGGAGATGCAGGTGATATCTCTATGCATACGACTGATATTTCTATGTCACACGATCGAATCAAACAATCTACAGCATATCTTTGTTCAAAATATCCATACTCACGAACATGTATGATCGGTGGAGATCATTCCACAACCGCTTGTGCAGTAAAAGGTATTCAACAGGCATTCCCTAATGAAACAATTGGTATTTTGCAGTTTGATACACACCTTGATGTAAGAGATCCGAAAATAATGGGACCTTCAAATGGGACACCAATTAGGCAATTAATTGAAGAGAACATTGTAAAGGGAGAAAATATCGTTAATATTGGGCCACATGGTTATTATAATGCCAAACCATTAGTAGATTTCGCCAATAAACACCATATTAAGATCATCACGTTAAAAACAGCGCGAAAAGCAGGAGTTATCCAAACTGTCCTTCACGCCCTTAAAACATTAAGCGAAAAAGTAGATCGCATTTATGTAACGGTAGACCTTGATGTCCTGGACATCTCCTTCGCTCCAGGTGTTCCCGCATCAACTCCAGGTGGAATGACAACAGAAGAGCTTTTTGATAGCCTACTCGAAATTGGAAGTCATGTTGCTGTTCAGCATATCGATTTTGTTTGCCTCGATCCTAGTAAAGACACGCCCGTAAATGAAACAGTTAAGATAGGAGGGTATGCCTGGATGCAGTTTGTTACAGGCTGTGTGTTAAGAAAGATACCTTGATATATGTTTTCAGTACCCTTATAATGTGGAGCAATTTCATGTAACTTGTATAAACAATGTAACATAAATTTTTAATCTAAGAACTTCCAGTAATGAGGAGACCCCCGAAAGTTAGAGTTTTATATTAAGCAACTAATTGGCTGGTATGGATACGGAATTGAACCGGACTCATGCCTGCCAATTTTTGTTTTATACGTTTATTATTATAATAATTGATATATCTTTCAATTTTCTGTTTTAATTCCTCATATGAACATAGTGCTTCCCCATAATACATTTCTTGTTTCATTAATCCAAAAAAGTTCTCCATCGGTGAATTATCTAAACAATTTCCTTTTCGTGACATACTCTGGAAAACT
>NZ_JAEK01000049.1 GCF_000518865.1 Bacillus sp. J37
AAATAGGGGTTCAGTCGGAAATCTTTATTATAACTCGAACGGAAGAATGCGGATTTGAGGAGCGGGATTTCGGAAGGGTTTATTTGGGGTATACATAGGAGGAAAGAAGAATTTAGTTTGGTTTGTAATATTTCATCTATAATATGGAAAATAGAGAAAAGAGTGCAGTAGAGCATTACGTACTCAATCTTAACTCAGTTTTATAGATTCAAGTAATAAAAAGGAGAATGTTCTCCTTTAGGTCTTTTATTTCCTTTCGTATTCAATGTCACCGATAATCTATTTTTCTTCTGCTAAAGTTTTCAAATCCTTAAACTTTTTCAGAGTCAAAAGCTCTGTATTGTGAGACTTTAATATCTCATGTAAGGCTTCCTCTGGCGAAACAACCCTCCCATAATCTTTTTCTCCTTGCCATTGTGTACCGTAAATGAGTACATACCTGCCATCTTTTAGCTTAGTGATACCCAAATGCCTTCCTACTCCACCATTTGTCCAATTGTGACCATCCCAATAATCAAGGATTTCATTGTATTTAACCCTTGTTACTACTTTGGTATAAATGACTGTATTAGAATGTACATTTTTGCTCGTCTAAGCATGTACACTTTTGCTTGTTATAAGGCTATCTATACAAGTGAGTGCATAATTACAACTTGACATGGAGCCTCTGCGGGCATGACTATACAGCCAAAAAGCCAGCAATAACAAGGGCCGGCTAGCAAATCAAGGCTATCATGCCCGCCACTCCATGTAAAGTTGTAATATACAGGGGAAATCAAAAATGTACATGGTTAAACGAACGTTTTTGTACATTCTTAATTAAGCATTTGTACTTTGGAATGGAATTCGTCTTCGAACACATTGATTCGATATAAAGTTGTCATATTCACATCATTCCTTTCATTTTTTATTCATTATCATCATATCGTGTTGAGATTTATATCAATACTAAAAAAAGTTCGAGCTGGTTCTAGCTCAAAGAGTTTGACTGTAAATTTGATATTATTTGCTTGGTATGGGGAGCCTGTTCCTTATCCGAAGGTTTTTCCGGTATTTTTCCCGGCAGACCTTCGGTTTTTTTGTGTAAAATTCGTTGGGGTTCCAATTGTAGTCCAATCCCATTTTCAATCAAAATTCAATCCGAATCCAATCGTTTTTTTAATTCTATATTCCTCCAATCCTTTGTTCAGCAAGGGTTTAGTCCAACTCAAGTTCTTTTTCAGTTGGTTTCCTCACGCTATTGAATCGGTATCCTTTCTAGTGTTTTTTTCACACGTTTTAAATCAAATGGCCCCTCACCATCTACTCCGTATTTATTCGAAAAGGAACGAAATTTTTTTATAAAAATCATTGCGAAATCGGTACAATTTTGGGCGAAAATCGGGAAAAAGGCGGGAACGTAATTATTCTATAACAGAAAATGGAAGGTAATGTGAAGGGGGCGTGTGGGAAGGTTAATTATTCGATTGGGGACATAGTAGATGGACTTGGATTTTCATAAATGAGGTAAATGGAGATAGGGATTGTTTGTACCTGATGTTCAAAGTAATTGATAATGGGGATACTAACTAAAGAAATAAATGGACGGAGAAAAAAGAAACCCCCTCCTAAATTACTTAGGAAGATTTGTTTGATGGATCACACTGTATGTAATGCGTACTAGCACAACTATATAGTTGCTACTTTCTACTTCCCCATGCTAAATAGTTGGTATCCGAACGGCAAAGGTATCGGGAAGGAGCAGCGGGCAACCCATATGTATTCAATCCTTAAACAATTAGTTGTTTTCATCACAAATCAATCAAAATTCAGGCTAGATTCCATTAGCGGGTCCAGTTTTGTTTCTGTTGTTCAATAATTATATAATCCTTTGTCCAATAAGGATCCAATCATCTAAACTGCTTTTCTTTTCGTTTAAAATTCCTAATAAATAAAACCCAGAAGTCCTGCTCCATTAATTATGGAAGCATATTTGACAATAATAAAAGATGCAAGTAAAATAAAACGTATAATCAATATTTTGATTGTACAATCAATATTTTATTTGGATAAGTAATATGATTTAAAGGAGATGTTTTTAAAAATGGGTGAATCTTTTATTGCGGAAGCACGAAGAGAGCAGATTATTCAATCTTGTATTGACACACTTGAAGAAGTTGGTTATACAAAAGTGAGTTTAACTAAAATTGCCAAAAAGGCAAAGGTGAGCACAGGTTTAATTTCTTATCATTTTTCCGACAAGATGGATTTAATTAATCAAACTTTACTGTACTTGTTAGAAAAAAAATTGGATTTTATTAGTGGAAAAGTGGTTCAAGAGGAAACACCTACTTCGCAATTAACTGCATATATTGAAGCGTGTTTGGCTTATCAAGTGGCTAACTTTAAATATAATATCGCATTAATTGAGATTGTCTTTAATGTTGAAAATGAAGAAGGAATTCCATTCTATAGAGCTGACAATGGGGAAGAAGACGAAGATCCAATATATACATTGCTCAAAGAGATTCTATTAGATGGGCAACAAAAGAAGGAGTTTTCTAATCAGTTTGATGTTGAAATGATCTGTGTCCTGATTCAAGGAGCAATTGAGGAAAGTATGCTTAAACATAATAAAACCTTTAGTTTTGAGAAATATAAAAATGAATTAATTAAAATGGTGTTAAAAATAGTCATATAGCACTAATTTAGGAAATAGAATCATCTATTAAAAAAAATAGAATGAAGGAGTAAAAAAATAATATGAAAGATACATCCACAATTGGTATGGGTTTCTTGGAAAAGCTCTTTGCTGTTTTATTTCCTATTGTGTTAGGAACGATTGGTTGGTTTCTTCCAAGATTATTGGATTTCATCATAAAAATTCCGCTTTTTAATGATTCAAAGGTCATTGTACTCTTGGAGTCACTTGACCCTTTTTGGACTTCTATTGTCTTGATGATTATAGGTGCGATTATAGGGGTTCTTTTGTCATTAACAGTCTATAGTGAAGCCTTGAAAGTGAGTATTAGTGATACAGAAATTTTGATTAATAAAGATGATAAAGAAAATAGAATTAACAGTTCAGACGTAAAAGAAATCTTTATGGAGGATCAAACAGTTATCATTACAGGTAATAAAGGACAAGAATTATTGAGAGAAAAGACAGACATAAAAAAAGGAATCATACGAGAAAAATTCCTGAATCATC
Source organism: Bacillus sp. J37 (assembly GCF_000518865.1). GTDB lineage: Bacteria > Bacillota > Bacilli > Bacillales > Bacillaceae > Metabacillus. The sequence goes on from NZ_JAEK01000049.1 coordinate 3,191, forward strand.
ACTATCCTTGGAGTGAACAGGATTCATATGCCGATCAATATAAACTCTGGACGCTTGAAGATCGCACGGTTGGAGAAAATGTCTATGCCATCTTATATGAACGTAGGAATGCAATTAGAGAAGGAGATAAGAAAAAAATAAAACATTTAAGAATGGACTTAAATGAACTTGGAATAGTTGTGAAAGATGAGGGAGAGGTTCAATATATACGTAATATTCATAACTAATATTGTCTCTATTATTTCAAAAAATATGATTTGGATGTGATGAGTAATGAGTAAAACAAAAAAGGAAGTATTGGAAATTGCAGAAAAACATGGTCTCCAATTGATAGAGGACTTTTTTGTTTTTAATGAATCTGGATTAGACTTTCAGGTGGTATTTGCTAAGGATCAGGAAGGAAAAGAATGGGTGCTGCGTATTCCGAGGCGGTTTGATGTATTCCCTAGAACAAAGGCAGAAAAAACAGCACTGGACTTAATAAACAAGTATGCTAGTTTTGAAGCTCCTGATTGGGGAATTTACACAGAAGAGCTGATAGCGTATAAAAAGTTAAATGGAGTTCCAGCAGGAACCATTGATCCTGAAGCTAAAAGATATGTTTTTGAAATTGATGAAAATAATATACCGAAATGTTTTTATCAGACGCTTGGAAAAGTATTGGCTACACTTCATAGCATTCCAAGGGAGAAAGCATCTGAAGCAGGTGTTATAGTTCAAACACCAGAGGAAGTAAAACAAATCATGAAGAATCGTATGGATGCGGTTAAGGAAAAATTTGGTGTGGGAGAGCCGTTATGGAATAGATGGCAGACGTGGTTGAATGATGAAGAAATATGGCCAAAAGAAACCGGACTGATTCATGGAGATTTGCACCCAGGACATATCCTCGTTGAAAGTTCAGGAAATGTAACGGGGTTAATTGATTGGACAGAAGCAAAGGTAGCTGATATTTCCACTGATTTCGTTGGCCATTACAGAGTATTTGGTGAAGAAGGTCTTGATACACTTATCAAGGCTTACAAAGAAGCTGGAGGGTATCATTGGCCTAAGATGAGGGAACATATTATTGAATTAAATGCTGCTTACCCTGTTGGAATTGCCGAATTTGCCTTAATATCTGGGATGGATGAATATATTCAGATGGCAAATAAAGAATTAGGTTTAGCTGGAATGTAATTTGAAATTACATTAAGTAGCGGGTAGTGGACGCAGGGACATGGGGACAGGACTCGGATTAGTTATTGCCAAAAGTTTAATGGTAAAAATGAATATGAAGATGAGGTGTCATTAATTATGAAACCAAGAATCACAGTAATCACATTAGGTGTAGATGATTTGGAAAAAGCATTAGAATTCTACCGTGATGGATTGGGACTACCCACAGAAGGTATTGTAGGTAAAGAATTTGAGCATGGAGCAGTAGCCTTTTTTGAACTACAATCAGGTTTGAAACTTGCTATTTGGAAACGAGAAGATATTGCATATGAGGCAAAAGTTACACAGGCTCCAGCAAGTCCTACTGAATTTACAATTGGTCACAATGTAAATAGTAAAGAAGAAGTAGATAAGGTATTAGAACAAGCCGAAAAAGCGGGTGCAACAATAACGGACCCTGCACACAACACTTTTTGGGGTGGATATTCCGGTCACTTTCAGGACCCGGATGGGCATTTGTGGGAAGTAGTCTGGAACCCAGCTTGGGAGATAGAGGAATAGACATGTGTTAAGGAAAGAGTATTATAGGGGATGTTTAAATTATGAAACAAAACAAATATGATGATGCTGTGTTTTTTTCTGAATATGAAAAAATGCCAAGATCAGTTAAAGGGCTTGAAGGTGCAGGAGAATGGCCGGTTTTAAAATCCTTATTTCCAGAGTTGAAAAATAAGAGTGTACTTGACTTGGGGTGCGGATTCGGTTGGCATTGTCGATACGCACGTGAACACCAAGCAAGTTCGGTAATTGGAGTAGATATATCCGAAAAAATGCTTGAAACAGCCCGTGAAAAAACAGATGATCCTTTAATTACGTATATTAAAATGCCAATTGAAGACATCAATTTTTCGGACGCACAATTTGACGTAGTGATCAGTTCTTTAGCTTTTCACTATATTAAATCGTTTGATACTATTTGCGAAAAAGTTTATCAATATTTAAAACCTGGAGGTTCTTTTATTTTTTCCGTGGAACATCCGATTTTTACTTCTCGGGACGAACAAGATTGGTATTATGATGATCAAGGAAATCGCCTTCATTGGCCAGTGGATAATTACCAATCAGAAGAAGTACGTAATACAACTTTTCTAACCGAGAATGTGATCAAATATCACCGTACAATTTCTACTTATATTAATGATTTAATTCATATAGGTTTTAAAATAAAAGCGGTTAAGGAACCTATGGCTACGGAAGAAATGGTAAGGAATGATCCAGGGATGAAAGATGAAAACAGAAGACCCATGTTTTTAATCATTTCAGTAGAAAAGTAATAGTAATAGTTTGCTAAATAAAAAGTACACAAATAGAAATCTGAGAACAGTAATTTTCTGAGATTTCTTCGTATACGGCACATAAACTACTTTTCAACAAATTGGAGGATTAATACAATGAGAAGTGAACAAGAAATGAAGAATTTGCTCATTAGTTTTGCTAAGAACGATAATCGAATTCGCTTGGTAACTTTGGAAGGTTCACGTGCAAACAAAAACATTCCCCGTGATTCATTGCAGGATTATGATATTTCTTATTTTGTAACAGATATGGATTCCTTCAAAAAGAATGATGAATGGCTGAATGTTTTTGGGAAACGTTTGATAATGCAAAAACCGGAAGACATGGAGCTTTTTCCGCCGGAGTTAGGGCATTGGTTTTCCTACCTTATGCTATTTGAAGATGGCAATAGAATTGACTTAACACTTATTCCGATAAACGAAGTAGATGATTACTTTTCTAATAGTGATGGGCTAGTAGAAGTCCTACTTGATAAGGGTGGTCTTGTCAAAAATAAAGTGGTCGCAAATGATCGGAAGTATTGGATTAAAAAGCCCACAGCAAGAGAATTTGATGATTGCTGCAATGAATTTTGGTGGGTTTCTACATATGTAGTAAAGGGATTGGCTAGAAAAGAAATTCTATTTACAATTGACCATTTGAACGAGATAGTACGGCCTAATCTGTTAAGAATGATGTCTTGGCAAATAGGATTAGAGCGAGGGTTTACCTTTAGTGTGGGGAAAAACTATAAATTTATTGAACAGTATTTACCGAAAGATGATTGGGAAACATTACTCACAACTTATTCTGAGAGTAGCTACTCAAACATGTGGAAGTCTTTATTTACTTGTTATGAGTTATTTAGAAAATACTCTAAATCTGTGGCAGAAAGTCTTGGATATAAGTATCCAGATTATGACGAGGCCATCACGAAGTATACGCAAAACATTTATCAGTCATTGAATGAGTAATAAAGGTCAAATATAGGTGAGCTAATCAGAACTAGGTAAAGATAGGGTTTGAATATAATTAAGAAAAGGAGTCACCAAAGCAACTCCTTAACTAAATTTATTAAGCTACATCATCAATACTTATGAGAGCCAATCAAGGCAGTTATTAGAAAGTTGCTGTAGTTCCTCTATAAAAATACTAGCATGAAATCCATCACAAACCGCATGATGTACCTGTAAAGAAATAGGCAATAATATTTTATCTTCCTGATTACAGTATTTTCCGCCAGTAATTATTGGTAATAAGTAGTTATGATTATTATTTACGTTTAGGTTGAAGCCAGTAAAACTAACCCATGGAATACTAGATATAGGAAAGGAATTCTCTGGTACATTTTCTTTTATGAAAAATCCTTTAACCTCTGAATATTGTTTCATATCGTCTTGAAAGTTTTTATAGAAGACAGGAAATTCATCAGAGAATTCGGTCCATATGCTTGAGAATGATTTGTTATCATTATGGAAGATTGTATAGCTAGGCAACAAACTTTCCCAATAACCCAGAGTACCATCATCTTTTAAGCAAGTTCTAAATTCTTTATGAGAATTTACTATTCTAGTGACCATGTAAATAAAGGATGGATATAGCTTTATCCCTTTGTTCCTGAGCTGTTCCAATAACGTTGTAATATCTATATTTGCTGTAATACTAAATGTGCACTTCTGATTTAAGTAATGCTCGAAATACGGCAATCTATCCCATTTTTCTTTTTCAATTAGATTAAATTTCATTTGATTAGCCTCCTAAAAATGTGTTTTTGATTTTTAGGAGGCTAACTTGTCTGCTTTCACCAATACCCTCACCTCATAAATAATGCTTTAAATAAGATACTAAATCATTTGAAATTCATATTCAACCATTCTAATACGCATATGTATGGCTTTTTACAATAATTAAAGGGCAACCTCGAATTGTGTTATACTTTTTCCGTGTTGTAAGTTTTTACTGGAGGGGCTAGGATGAATCAAGTAAAAAGTATATTAAAAGACTTTTATGACATAGAGATTAATGTTGTGTCGCCTCAGCAGGGTGGTTGGGCATCCCTCGCATATAAAGTGTCAAATAAAAATCAAAGCTATTTTTTGAAGGTATATGAAAAAAGCAGAGCTTCCACACCGAAGTTGACTGCTCTGATTGATCAATATGTTCCAATCTTGGTATGGCTTATAAAGAATAGCAATTTAAAAGGGAAAATCTCCGTTCCTATGATGACAAGTGAAAGAAAATATAAATGTGAAGATGAGTATGGGATTTATTTGCTTTATGAATATATTGAGGGGGAAACGATTGGGGATCGAGATTTAACAGAGAATCAGGTTTATCAGCTTTCAAAGATCATAACAGAGCTTCATTCATATAGTGATAACATTCCAATTGGGACTGATGCTTTTATAGAAGATTTTGAGGTTCCATTTTTACCGATGTTGAGACAAACATTGCAAAAAGGGAGAAATGATTTTCCGTCTGAGGTATGGGAATTGATCCATTCCTACATTCTACAATTAAATGATCTGATTTATACACTTGAGGAGCATTCACAGAACTTGAAAAACTCAAAATTAAGAATGGCCTTATGTCATACAGATTTACACAATTGGAATTTAATGCAGTCGGGACAAGAGCTAATATTAATTGATTGGGAAGGATTGAAACTAGCCCCGCCTGAAGCTGACTTGATGTTCTTAGATGATAAACCCTACTTTAATGAATTTTTAAGAATCTATCGGAAAACTCATCAAAACTTTTCAATTAATCCTGAAGCAATGACCTTTTATAAGGGAAAGAGACGATTGGAAGATATATGGGAATTTATGGAACAACTTTTATATGATAAACAAGGGGAACAAGAAAGAGTTATAACGATGAACTATTTACAGGAAGAGTTGAATGAAATAAATAAATGGTAAGGTAAATCTATCCCATTGTTGAATAGGAGGGGGTGAACATATGAGTATTACAGGATCACAGTTTGATAAAGTGGCTGAAGAGTATGACTTTGTAACTAATCTTCTGAATGACAATACCTTTTTTATTGCTAATATGCCAATAGAAAAAGGGAGAGCATTAGATATTGGATGTGGGACGGGAATATTAGTCTATGAATTATCCAATTACTTTAGCGAGGTAGTTGGTATTGATATATCGGAAGGGATGCTTGAGTTTGCCAACAAGAAGCGTCAGTGTTCGAATATTTCATACTTGAAGATGGATGCAGAAAATCTTAGTTTGGGGTATAAGTTTGCTTATATCGTAAGCAGGACGACTTTCCATCATTTGAGGGATATATCAATTGTAATTAATCAAATGAAAGAATTGCTGTACGAAGGTGGGAAAATTGTTATTCTTGATAATGTGTCTAAGGTTGAAACCCCACCAACGTACGTTTACATATTAGGAGCAATCCAAGAATTTCTTCCTAACTGTTTCAAATTCGGTGTGAAAAATGCTGTGAGAGTATTCAAGTATAACACTTCAAAGTCGTGGCTCGAACATTTAGCATCTGACAAGTACCTTTCAGAACAGAAATACTATGAGATATATGGAAAATTATTGCCTAATTGTACCTTTCGTAGAATGAATTGGGCAATGGGGATTATTTGGGAAAAACCGATTGTTTCGATGATAACTGAGTGAATGTTATTAACCATAGGATAAAAATAGGAGTTGAAAATTGTTGAGCGTAGAAAACATTTTACAAGAAATTAACAATGAATTAAAAGATGTCCCGGGCATTGTTGGAGTGGTATTAGGAGGATCAAGATCAAGAGGTACGAATCACCCAACTTCCGATATAGATATTGGAATATATTATGATACATCGGCAGGGTTTGATGTCAGAGGGGTTAGTGAAGCTGCTACTAGATTGGATGATGACCATAGAGAAAATCTAGTTACATCTTTAGGTGAGTGGGGTGCCTGGATAAATGGTGGTGGTTGGATTGTCGTTCAAGGGTACCATGTAGATTTGATTTTTCGGGATATAAAAAGGGTATCTCAAGTAATTGATGATTGTTTACAGGGCAAGGTTTCTACTCATTATCATACAGGACATCCACATGCCTATCTAAATGTTATGTATATGGGGGAAATCTCCATTTGTAAAATATTGTATGAATGTACCAATCAAATTTCAGATTTAAAAGCTAAGACTAGCCCTTATCCAAAATCATTAAAGGATGCCATAATCGGCTATTTCATGTTTGAAGCATCTTTTTCTTTGATGTTTGCGAAGGACAATGTGGATAAGGATGATATTACATATGTTACGGGGCACTGCTTCCGAACTATTTCATGTTTAAATCAAGTATTATTTGCTTTGAATGATGAATACTGTATCAATGAGAAAAAAGCTGTCCGAATGATTGAGAGCTTTAATCAGAAACCCAATAATTATAAGAAAAACATCGACCAGATTGTTACATTAATTTCTTCCGATTCAGATCATACGAGTGAAGCGGTTAAAATGTTGCATGACCTTGTGTCGGAAACGGAAAAGATACTAAAATAAATATCAAGTTGAAGGTAAATAACCGTCTCTAATTGTAAAAGCACTATTTATCTTTGACTTTTTGTAAAAGAGAACCTATAATAATCACTATACTTTTAAACGTTAAGGAGGATTATTAAAAAATGACACATTTTATGAGACTACGATTCCCAACTTTGAACCAGTAATTGAATACGTTCAAAGGCTCTGTTTGTGTATGCAGAGTAAACGGGATTAGTCTGTCCTTTTTTAATAATCTTCATTTCATAGTTATTCACCACATCCAGCAATTTATTTCCCCCAATCAACTTATGGGTGGATCCTTATTGCCTGTTTATGTGTGGAAAATATGTAATGTAAGGAAAGGCGACTTATTTGCCTTTCTTTATTTTTGTCTAATTTAACCTTTCGTTGTTTAGATCAAGGGCAGGTTTTATTTGCTGACGGCTTTTAATAGCTCCCCCTAATAGAATAAGGATGGGTCTCTTTCCCTTTACTCTCAAATCACAGGCAGATGCTTGTGATTTTTTTATTTGAAAGGAAGAGAAACCATGATTAATAAAGAAAAAAGTGCTGAATTAGTTAATAAATATGTTCATGTATTTAGTTGTCCGCTTTGTAAAAGTCCAATGAAGGTCACTCATTTAAAGAGCCTAGTCTGCCTGAATAATCATACGTTTGATTTTGCGAAACAAGGCTATGTAAACATGATGACTCATTCTACAAATAGCCATTATGCCAAGGAATTATTTAAAGCACGACAAAAAGTCATTATGGAAAATAACCTTTTTGCCCTCCTACACAAGGAAATTTCAGAAATTATCATTGAAAATATGGATGCTTTAAAGGGTGAAATTATAATTTTTGATGCAGGGTGTGGAGAAGGATCACATTTACAAAGGATCTTAGATGAATGTAAGAATGAAACAATTGCAGGAATTGGTTTAGATATTTCAAAAGAGGGCATACGAATGGCGGCACGCAATTACAAAAAGTCCATTTGGCTTGTCGGTGATTTAGCAAATTCACCATTACAGGATCAATCATGCCATATCATTTTGAATATCCTATCACCTGCAAATTATAAGGAATTCCAAAGGATCTTAGTACCTAATGGTCTCATTATTAAAGTTGTTCCTCGTTCAAATTATTTAAAAGAACTACGAGAAGCACGATTCGATGAGAAAGATAAAACGTCTTATAAAAATGATGAAACGGTATCTCTTTTTAAACAGCATTTTCATCTTATGGACACTTTCGAAATTAGTTATACCAAGGGACTAAATGTAAAAGATTTAACAAATTTAACTCAAATGTCGCCACTTTCCTGGAATATGAGCAAGGACGATATGGAACAAATTATAAATCGTGGAATTTCCAGGATTACCATTGACTTAGATATTTTGGTAGGAATAAATAAGTCAAATAATACTAATGAACGGCCAAATTAGACTCGAAAAAGTGTAATGGGTGTCCCATAGCTGTACCATTTTCTATAACAATTTGATTATCAATAAATGGAATATAAATAATCCTACGAAATAGGGGGAGTAAACGATGCAATTTTTATTATTCTTTTGATACGGGCTTTAACTTGAAATAAAGGCTCGTATCGGTCCTAGCTATCGGTACGAAATCACCAATTTTCGGGAGGTAGCAAAAATGGAAGAAATATGTTTTGAATTAGAAAATGTTGAACTAACTTATTTAGATAAAACTGTATTAGTGATTGAGCGTTTAGCTGTTCATCAGTTTGATCGCATCGGTGTTGTCGGGGAAAATGGAGCAGGAAAAAGTACGTTATTAAAGTTACTAGCGGGTATAGTTCAACCGTCAAACGGAAAAGTGAAAAGTCATGTAGACTTTGCTTATTTTGATCAATTAACTGTACCAGGGCCAGCAGAGGTGGATTATGACCTAAAAGGAAAGCTGTCTATCCCTGAAACAGACATCAATAATTTCAGCGGTGGGGAACAAACAAGGCTGAAACTAGCTCAATTTTTTTCAAACTATCATGAAGGTTTATTAATTGACGAGCCAACCACGCATCTTGATGCAGAGGGTGTAGAACTTTTTATCGGTGAATTGGCTTACTATTATGGTGCACTCGTACTCGTGAGTCATGACCGGTATGTATTAGATAAACTTGTGACGAAGATTTGGGAAGTCCAAGATGGAATTGTAACGGAATATACAGGGAACTATTCGGATTACGTCGTACAAAAAGAACTTCAGAAAAGGCAACAGCAGGAACAACATGACAAGTATTTAAAAGAAAAATCACGTCTTATCAAAGCCGCAGAAGAAAAGATGAAGAAGGCTGAAAAAATTACACAGGCCAATGGACATATGTCCAAAAAAGAAACAAAAGCAAAGGCGAATAAAATGTTTATGACGAAATCCAAGGATACAAGTCAAAAGGCAGTCCAAAGAGCAGCAAAAGCAATAGAGCAAAGAGTAGAACAACTTGAAGCGGTGGAAGCACCGAAAGAAGAGCAAATCATTCGATTTCACCAGTCTAGTGCTTTGCAATTACACAATAAATTTCCGATAATGGCAGATCAGTTAAGGCTAAAGGCGGGGGAGAAGACACTTCTTGATAAATCGGGTTTTCAATTCCCGTTAGGCAAGACCATTGCTATTACAGGTAAAAACGGTTCAGGTAAAACAACGTTGCTTCGGCATATTTTACAGCGTGGTGAAGGGATTACGATTTCGCCAAAAGCGGTTATCGGCATTTATGAACAAATGGACTATCAGTTTACAAAGGATGAATCTGTACTGGAATTTATGAAAGATAGAAGTGATTTCGATGAGAGCAAAATTCGTTCTGTTCTACACTCTATGAATATTACAGGAAATGATTTAAAAAAGAATGTCCGGAATTTAAGCGGTGGAGAGTCTATTCGTCTAATATTGTGTCAGTTATTCTTAGGAAGATACAATATACTCATTTTGGATGAGCCCACGAACTTTTTGGATGTTTTTTGTATTGAAGCGTTGGAACGGTTTTTAAAAGGATATGAAGGAACTGTACTATTTGTATCGCATGATCGAACCTTTGTTGATAGAGTGGCTGATTGTGTTTATGTCATAGAGGATCAAAAGTTAGTATTAAAAAGCTAATGTAAAAAATGGGTAGGGATGTAAAGGGGTCATTATGATCTTAGAGATGTAGCTGTTACTTTCCTCTTCCCTCTGCTAAAAAGTTACTACCTACTGTTAAATAGTTGGTTTCCAAACGGCAAAGGAAGCGGGAAGAGCAGCGGACAGTCAATTATGTAATTAATCGTTACTCAATCGGTTTTTTCAATCAAAAATCAATATTATATCGGGGCGGGTCCAGTAGGACTTCGTCCCGTTTCTTTATGTCCAATATCCCTTCAATCCCTTGTCCATAGCGTGTTCAGGTGTTTTCCATATCGTTTTCTATACAGTACGAAAGAACACGGAATAGAAGTAGGGAGAGATGTATTAAAAGGGTTTTTCATTTTCCCCTTTAAGGGTCAGTTTTCTAACGTATGGGTAGGCCACTTTAGTATAAAGTAGCCTATTTCTTGCTTCTTAACAGTGATTATAGTCAATGAATTTCTTATAATGTTAGGTTCCACATTATATATGTTTTTACAGTCTATTAAACATGAATAAGGCCTTTTCATGCACCAATCTTTACGCTATAATTTAATGTAACGAACAATTGTTTGGAAGGTTGGAATCAATATGAATTGCTTTAGTACACAAAAATATAAATCATTTTTCATAAAACTCGTGTCCTGAAAAGGATGCGGGTTTTTTTGTTTTTTGCCTACCGACAAGTAGACAGTTTTTATCTTAAACGTTTAAATCATCAATTCCGAAGTGAACTATTCGAAGCAATTTAGATTAGTAACCTAATTAAACAGTTGTAAACAATTAAAACATTAAAAAGGGGTGGCAAATGTGTCAAAAGACAGAAAGATTCCTAGTGAATTTGCCAAAACGATGGAGCAGTATCGAATTAAAAAGGGAATTTCATTAAATAAACTTGCAGCCGATTGTGGGGTCTCTCCTGCCTATCTATCTAGGATAAAAACTGGAAAAAGAAATGCCCCTTCAGTTCCGATTGCAATGACTATTGCAAGGGAGCTTGACATACCCGCAGAGAAAATACTGAAAATGTTGGGAATGAATGAGGAAGTAAAGGAGCTTTTTGATTTACTGTCCGATAATGAATTTACGGTTAGAGGGCAATTGGTTGAACCTAATGTCAGAGAGTCAATAATAGGCATTCTGAGGGGTGTTTTACCTTACTTGATGAAAGGAGATACTAGAAATGAGTAAACAAGGTTCAAAAAAGGAAACAATTTTTACTCTCTATCTTAAAGAGAATCCCGAAGTCATTCAAAAAATAATCGGAATCCAGATTGAGAAAATGAGAATGGAGTACAATAACGGCTCCCAAAGAGTCGATTTACATGGAGTAAACAAGGAAAGTAAAATTGATATTTTTGTAGAGTGTCAGATTACAACTGCCGATGAGGATCACTTTTTAAAAACAAAAGATTTAATTAATAATACGGCCGAAGGATATGTAATTTGGATTGCATCTAAGTTCCGAAAGCGTTCTTTTATAGAGGATATAAAGGAACTACTTCGGAATAGTCCGAGAAAATATATCAATTTTTTTGCTGTTGAGATAGATTCCGAAGTTATTGAGCATATAAAACTGTTGAATAAACAATATGAATTAGATGTTTTAGGAAATTTGGAGCTCATTCATCAGATTAAGCAGCCGTTGAAATTAGTTGATTACTACTTTCAAATGCCACCATCTCACATTGGTAAAGCATATATTGGCGAAGCACAATATGACTTTAACCGGGAGGATGACGTAAAAGACTATATGCTAGATCAACTGTGTGAACGAATGCCTTATTACTTAAACTTCCATAGCTCTAAAAAGCATTCACAAAATAGCAAAGTAATGCAAATTGGGGCAGGGTTGGATGAAGTTATGTACCATTGTTCAGTACATGATGTGCGAAACCGAGCGTTTGTGGAAATCCGTTTTGGGCCTAGTAAAGAAGATTGGTTTCATGCTTTTGAAAATAAAGCAGAGTCTCTGAGAAGAGAAATACATCCCTTGATTCGTTTCAACGATAATAAGCGAAGCATAGGCTTTTACACCACAGTTAACCAAAACGATATTCCGAGAACTGTTAGCATTTTGGTGGAAGTTTTTGAGAAATTTATTAATTATTTCTCCCAATTTACCTATGGAAAGAAAGGGATAAAAGATTCAGCTTAAACAGAATGGAGTAGACTACGTTCCCCGAAAATCCGTATTTGACTAAGCGAAAGAAAGTAAACTTTTAGGAGAGATGAACAAATGACAAATGATGATATTAAAGTGCTGCTTAACAATCAACTAAAATCAATAGAAAAAATAGTAAATGAAAGTTTTGAAAAACTGAACGAAAGGATGGACGCACTGGAAGCGGGGTTCGAATGTAACCAGGAACGATTCGACGTTCTCGAAGAACATGTCGTTTCGCTTGTAGAAGACATGAATGAAATTAAAAAGAAATACAGTGGTTTGGAAAATGCAGTCTTGGAACATAATGGGGAAATTGCTGGGCAGTAAGGATGGAGGGCTATTATAGTGGATTCTTCAACTTTTAGAATAGTAAATATCTATGCTCAATCAGATATGAGTGCAGAAAGTGTTATCGTAGGATCAAGAGCAGGGTTAGAAACATTGAAACAAGCTCTGGAGTTAGCTCTGGATAATGGAGAGAGCAGTTGCCGTGTAGCACCAAATGATTTGGAAACGTACGAAATAAAGGTTCTCGTCAACAACGAGCCACTGGATTCTCCTTTCTGGAGCAAGATGAAGTTACCCTATAGTGAATTGGACGATTGCTGCAAAGAAACCGAAAGTCCCCGTTACTATCTTGACTTTGGAGTTAGAAGTTCAGAAGATTTACGAAGAGTAGAACCCTTGATGAAAGACTATAAAAGAATCAGTGAAAAGATACGACCCCAATATTTTGTTGGGCAGAAAAAAGATATGTATCATTCGGATCATAGAAGTTAATTTAGTAGTCAAAAACAATATCAATTTAGGCTGGATCAAGTAGTTGGTCTAGTCTTTTTCTTTGTTAAATAGGCCTGTAATCGCTTGTTCAATAAAGGGTCCTGTATAGCTAGGAAACAAACGAAATAGGGGACTTTGTTATAAGATAAATGTGTATACACTTTCCCTATAAGTTGTTAATTGTAACATTTTTTCTTTAATGGATTCTGAATAAATCAACACTTATTCAATAAAATGTTAACACTTTTAGGGTAAGCAAATAATGTTAAAAACATCTTTTCTATTCTCTTTTATTCCTCAATTTCTACTTCCCAATCCTCAATATAGTCCGAACCAAGTAGTTCTTTTATTTCCTCTTCGGTAGAATCGCTTTCTCTTTTCATTTTAAGATATTCAAATTCCTCTTTTGGTACCAAGTATTTTCCTGGCTTTCCATCCAATTCTTTGCAAGAAAGGTATCCTTGTTCGATCCAACATATTACTTTTTCAACCGCCACCTCGTAAAAATCGGCTACTAATTGTGGAGATACAAATAACACATCCGCATTAGTATCTTCCCCTTGGTTCTTTCTGTCAATTTGCTGAAGAATTTCTTCTGACTTTTTATCCTGTTTTCTTGTAGTGATGAAATTATCTTCAGGTATCATCCAATCTCCGTTCTCTGCTAGGTAGGCACCTCGAAACCTTTCCTTCTCACACATTCTTTGAATGGTATAAGGGTGTAACCCTAACTTTATTGCCACTTCATTGATTGTTAAACAATACATATTTTCACCTCTCCTTTCTTTGCTGTGTAAAATTATGTAAATTTATTACCTTGATTATCGCATTAATCTAAATTATAATTCAATATAATAAAATGAAAAGCAGGGAATATTATGAATCAAAAAATCATTCAAAATAGATTTCAATATATTAATGAGCTCACATTCTAACTAATGGATGTGAGCTTTTTTATTGCCAAAAGGCAAAAAAGACCAGCAGTAAAAAGGTTTGAACAATACTGATAACTTATTATTAATGCTTAAAGAAGGAGGGATTCGTATGTGGCTACTAATCGTTTCAGTTTTGGCTATCGTTATTACCATTTCATTGGGTGCAGTTTCTGGAACAATTATTTGGAAGTCAAAAAGAAGAAAATAAATCATCTAAAGTTTGATATTTATTCAGAAGGAAGGTTTTCTAACTGTAATGAGCTTTACCAAATTCGCAGGTCATCATAATTTGAATGTCCCAAAGTTAATAGGAGAGATAGAATATGGAAATAAACGGAGGAAGAGCAGGATTTAATTATGTGAGTTTTACCGGGGGAAAGTATCAGGTATTAGCCCGGTTTAAGGATAGGAAAATCACAACAGAAACAAGAATGAATAGGGATGATAACAAAATAGCCATCATTCTTTCGAAGATCCCTTTTATTCGTTCTTTTTTTATGCTATTTCAAGTTTTAATTGAATTTTGGAAACGTTTTTTGCTAGTGATAATAGTCTTTTTTCTAGTGAAGTTTTTATTGATTGAAGGATCAAACTCTGAATTCTCATATACCATCCCCATTAACACCTTAGAGTTTTTATCCATTTTATTAATTATAGTTAGTCTAATTATAAAAATAAGTCCCGTGGCAAAGTATCATGCGGCAGAGCATAAGGCCTTTTCAGCATATGAGAAAGGTCTGAATTTAACGATAGAAAACGTAAGAAAGCAGCCAAGGACGCATGGGAAGTGTGGCACGAATTTGGTAGCATCCTATTTCATCTGCTTCTCTATATTATTTATGGTATTTGGCGACTCCATTTGGTTGTATCTAGGGGCATGGAGCATTGGATTCGAAATTTGGCGAAATGAGCCAAAAATAATTTGGGGTTCAATAATAATAATTGGTAAGGCTGCACAATATCTTCTTTTTACTTCAAAGCCTCAAGACAAGCATTTAATTGTTGCAATAGAGGCACTTAAAAGATTAGAAGAGAAGGAATTAGCAAATGAAGATTAAATTCCTAAACATGGAAAAATATTTAGAGTTCACACTCAGAGGAGTCAGTGTGGGGATGAATGGTAAGAAAAGAGATCCGGAGAGAATCGGAAGGGTTATGAGTTTGCTTCAAGAAATATGGGAATCAAATCCCGATATGCGTTTCTTTCAGTTAATAGATTCAATTCAACATGAATATTCATCCAGAAATGGCGGATTTGGAAAGCGGGTAGGGTTTGAGATGAATTCTAAGAAATATGAGAGCCCCCTTACATATATAGACCTCTTTTACCTAGAAGACAAAGAATTAGAGGTATTCTTACAGAATTATATTAATCAGTATGGAAATAGGGAGTGATACAAAATGAACAATGAAAAGGACCGTGAAGGACCACCATTATTGTATGTCTTTTCTCAAAGGAAACCACACGAAGATGTTGTCATTGTTTCTAATAAGACAGCTCTACTTCGATTAAAGGATACCATCGAGCATACACTTGAAAATGGGGTAGGAGACTGTACGGGCATTTTCTCCGACTTTGAGACATATGGTATTAAAATTATTCTAAATGATGAGAGTTATGATACGGAGTTCTGGAAAAGGTTGCAATTGCCGTTTTTTGAGGTTGATGAAAATGAAGAGGGGGTTCTGTCAGTTGAAGACATTATTGGCTTCGATATAAAAAACTCAGATGATTTAAGAAATGCAGAACTAGAAATGGATGAGTATAGAAAGTATAGTAAAGAGATGAAGGAAGTTGCAAAAAAGAAATCAAGGAGATTCTAATATGGAGTATATTATGATACTTGATTCTAATGATTTATTAAAACTCGAAGAATATTTGAGTAATCACGAAGTTAATGAACAAGTAAATGGAGAAACTCTCATTTACTGGGCTGTGTTTCATAACAAGCTACCTGTTGTTAAAAGATTAATTGAATTGGGAGCTGATCCTAATCAAAGGAGTATCGGCAGGTCTATATTAGAAATCGGGCTCCTATTTCGGATTCCTTGAGGTTTGCAAGGTACTCCTTGAAAATGGAGCGGAGATTGATGAAGATTGCTTCCGAAGAGCCGAAAATGGTTGGGATGGGTTTAGGCAAAGTGAAATAATTGAATTGTTACATGAGTGGCAAAAAGGTAATTGAACCCCCTGATACTTAATTCTCAGGGGTCTTTTTAGGTTGATAGGTTTTGATAAAATCAAGAAGGCACTTACTGTAGATTTCTCTAAGCCGAATGTGTGAAAATCTACTAGAATACAAGTCAGAGAACGCCTTATAAATGTCCTCGTTTACCTGAATCGTTCTAGTGATAGTTGTGCTGCTAGAGTCATATATTTCTGGCTCTAATATCAATTCATTTTCATGTACATGCAAAATCCCCTTTAATTCTTCAAGATGTTCAGCAACAAATTGCAATGTTTCCTCCATTTTGTTTTCGTTAGAACCTGATTGGAGATATTTCTTGTATTCATCAATTGGCATAATTCGATCGTACTGTTTGCTAGTTTTGTTGTACTGAAAAGATGCGTTATCTCTCATGATTTTTGAGAAAGTAGATTCAGACAATCCTAATTTAGTAGCCGTATTTTTTAAATGGCAATCTTCCTCCTCTTTAAGCATTTTATTCACTAACTCTACTTTCTCTAGTGCAGATAAACTCATAAATTTTTGTGTATCCATAATGATTCCCCCTTTAATTTTTTTTACCTTTTATACTAGATTTGTCTTAAAAGAATTATTCCTTTCTAATAGCGAAATTTGTCCTATTAAGTAGTAATTATTTTTAGTCTAACTGCTTAGTATATAAGGTCTTATGACAAATCAGGAACTGATCTAAGCATCAGTGAATACATAGGAGGAAATGCAATGGAACAACAAGGAAATAGGGAAATTCTTGATATGGTTGAAAATCATTTTGGTGAATATGTTGAGCAATTAAAGAATCAAAGAGGATATAGCTTGAAGGATATTTCTGATAGGACAAACCTCTCGCCAAGTTTCATCTTCAGACTTATCAAAGGCTATCGTGGCTGTGAGTTGACAACTCGTCTGAACATCCTGATAAATGGCTTTGGATTAGAAGAATTAGCTGAGGACTATATTAAACAGGTTTTAAAAGACAAAGAATCTCTAAAGAAGATTACAGGATGAGAAAATAAAGGATTGCTACTGATTTTTCTTTCAGTAGCTTTTTTTATTGAAATCCTAAGGCCAAGATAATATTATTATCGAGAGTTTTATTTAACAATTCGGAAAAATAGGATCACCGAAACATAAACCATAAATATATGTGTGAAAATAGATAAGAACTTGGCTTTCCTATAAGAAAAAATCCCTTGACTATGAACAATCAGGAGGTAAATTTGGATCGTATTTATGCCACAGGTAATTTAAAGCCATAACAAATACTTAAATTGATTGAAGTAAGGCACCCGTTCAGGCATTATTACGTGAGTAAAGTCTAAAATTTGAGTTCTTATGTAAGAGTGGAATATACAGTAATTGGTATATTAAGCCTATATTGAGACCGAATCGAGCACATTATGGAAGAAAATTATTCAAAGAAATCTATTTAAACCCTATATAGTCTGTTTTCAGCCCGTTTCGAGTACACCAAAGAAAAAATATACAGTTGAATAAGGAAATAGGGCTTCGCATAATTGGCATTCTGTTTAAAAAATCAGGATCACCGAAACATAAACCATTAATATTGTTGTGAAAATAAAGAAGTCCTAGCATTACTTTAAGAAAAAAAACGCTCTTAATTGTGAACAATTAGATGGCAATAAATCTAATAGAGGCATGGCTTAACTAGGAATGAACAATCCCAAAGATTTGAAACATACATATAAATATTCCTAGCCTATTTAAAACATAGTAAAGGAAAATAGATTAGGATTAAAATAACTTAAAAAAGAAGAGTTAGTAAGGCACCAGTTTGGCAATATCAGCAGTTATAGGCATTTAATTGAGGTTCTTGCAACCATATAAACGTTTTCCCCTTGACGAAATACACATCCAATAGAGCGAAAGTTTTACCTAGTTACTATAGTAATGAAATAAGTTTCGCTCTCAATTTAATGTACCTGTTTATAGGGGTTCTATTTGAAGTAATCTAATAAGTAATGTCCTCAAAACTAACTAAGACTTCCTCGAACATCAATTGTTTTATTCCTTTAAAGTAAATTATCTATCATATATTAACAATGTTCGAAAGGAGTAGGCTGCTATGAATGCAAAAGACAACGAATCTGGTTATCTAGTTACCTCCTATACACAGGGGTTTGATTCTAAGGAAGAGGCTATGGGTAATATAAGGCAAGTACAGGCTTATTTAGACAATGCAAACATTAAGAATAAAAGCCATTACAAGGCTACGAGCAAACAGTTTGTGAGGATGAATGAAGACGGTACTCCACACGCAATGGGTGTTTGGAAAGAATCTGAAAGGACAAGGGGGAAAATTGAGGCATATCTGTCCAACATGTATTGGTTCAATTTTAATGATTTATCGAACATTCACCCAGATTCCTTACCGAAAGTAATTTCAGATATAAAGAACGGTCCGTTTCGCTATCTCCAGGAGTCATTTTCAAGTGGGTCGGAACTCATTGACAATAAGTATCACTTATATCTCCCAGTAACTGAGCTTAGAGATGTAGACTTTGAAGTTCAACAGTTGATTTATGAATGGGTACGTGATGATCTGGAAATCAAACTTGGAATCCAGTTAGACAAAAGCACTTATCTTCATAAAAACATCCTGGCTTCAAGAAATAAAGTGATTGTGAATGAAGATGCTCCTGTTTTTGACCTAAAGCCATATTTGGCAAAATTTAAGCGAATTGAAAAGGTCTTAAAAAAGCGAAATAAAAACTTTGGGAAAGAAGATGTCATTCATTATGTCGTGAATGAAGAATTTAAAGAAAAAAAGATTATTTCAATGGTTAATTTCAATGAGTTGTTTAAGGCATTTAAAGTAGAGAATTTTGCAAATGGCTTAACTTACAAAGAAAGGAACTACCTGTTCATGGTTTTGAACAATCTGCAAGAAGAAGGACAAATTACAGAAATACAAAAATACGAACTAGCGGAGGTGCTTTGCAATGGAAAAAGCAATTAATGAAGTCAATGAATTTAAAGGGTATCAAGATGTAACAGCAGGAACAATGATTCACATTCTAAGGAAATACGGAATAGAAACAGGAAACATTTTCACTTACGTTGAAAAATTTGCTATACAACCAGATGTAACAATGAACATTAAAGGGAAAATTTACGAAAATAAAGGAGCATTTATGAAAATAAGTGCTTCTAGCACATTTATCTCATTTATATATGCTACTATCAGAGTTCCGACCACGGTTCCAACTATTGCAGAAACAGTTGGGTGTTTTAAAATCTCCTTCATTTATTCACTCCTCCTTTCCAAATTAAAATCAATGAAGTTAATTTTATGGTCATTAAATAGAATAGGGTCTTTTTCTCGATAATAATTTTCTGCAGCTAAACAAATGGACTCACATAATTTGTCAATATTAACTCTAACAGTTTTTGTTTTCGTTATTTTTGAATCATTACTAGACTGGTGTGCCCAAGATAAACCAAAGGAATCTGCTCCACCTATTGCTAATTCAAATTCATATGAATAGTAAAAATCTGCATCTTCTTTGTTGCCCCAGTTTTTTATATTCGAATTTCCATCATGTAAGAAAGAACAGCGTAAAGAATAACACATTTCACCTGTAAAATATGGTTTTTTTGCTTTAGTGAAATCTTTTGTCCAACCTGTGTTATCTGCAAAATATTGGTTCGCCCAATTGTCAAACCATGTTGCATATTGTTTTCCTACATTTCGTTTTCCATTCTTGTGTTTAAAATGTGGATATTCAATTTCCCCACAAATATCAGGTAAAGTTAAGGATAGTGCAAGTGCTGATAAATAACTTTTATTGTTTAGAGCAAGGTTGATGTCCTTTATTTTATCTAACAATATTATTCTCCTCTATTAATAAAGAATCGGTTTCAAATTTTCTCCATATTCAATCCTCATTTACATGATCATTCGATGGATTTATATCTATAAATCTCGTATTCCATGGTGTCTAGTTTGCTTGTCCATCTTAATCCTGAAATTTCAGGAAGTAGATCCCTGTGATCTCCCCAATTCAAAATATGAATATCCTGAAGCTCGGCATCACGAATTAGCGATAGACTCTTTGAGTTATAGGCCGGCTTGTGAACACTAATTAGAAGTCTTTCGGCCAAATCAATTTCTTTTGACCATAATTCATCATTTGGTGTGCTTACACCAGCAAGACGACCTGCATAGATTTTTAGCTGCTTAGAATCATTTGTGTTCCACCAATTTTCTTGCGATACTCTCTTCCCTATAGTTTGCTGGTCAGCCTTACCTATATATAATAAAACATCTTTCCCGTAGACTAAGTGTTTCCCGTAGATTTGATAGATTCCTTAGTCGTGTGAATCATCGGTCAATAGATTCAACTCATCCAATGTAAATGGACCCTGCCACTCAATTTGGATTAGTTTCAATGTTCTTTTCTGCATTATGGTTTCCTCCATTTAAAATATGAAGTTATATTTCTATGAAAATTATACCAATATTTCATAATTAAATTGTCGAAATTTGGTAAAATATTCATAGAAGGGGTTGATTTTATGTTTCCTGCGGAAATAACAATACGAAATAAAAACTATCAAATGATTGATTATTACTTAACTGAAAATGAATTAAAGGCATTATTAAAATATAACCCATATGAAGTGTATGCCATTGTAAATGAGAGTTTGGAAAAAGAAGAACCTTTGTTGACGACGTTTCTAGTATTGTACTCTGATGATTTTGAGGACAATATAATCCTGTATGATGTATCTAGGCAAATCCATACAACTATAACAACAGAGGTATTCTTTCTAGCGAAGGGCTATATAGAATTTATTGATGTTGGTATGGTAGATCGCTATCCAATTAAATTCTATAAAAAGGAAGAGGACATATGAAGATATATAAAAATGGAAGAAAGAAGCTAATATATGATCCTTGCCGACAAATTTTACTTCAGTATACGCCTGAAGAAGAGGTTAGACAAAAAATAATTCAAGTATTAATTGAAGAGATGGAAATACCAAGGGATACAATTAGCACAGAATTTCCTCTTAACCATATTGATTCAACATCAAAGCAGAGAGCTGATATAGTAGTTTGGAATAAAGACCGAGATGGTAATGAACATGCCCTGTTAGTATTAGAAATAAAGGCTAAACATGTTGAACTAACCGATCATACATTAGAGCAGGTCAAATCTTACAATGAAATTCTTAATGCAAAATATATTGGAGTTTCCAATGGTAAGCAAATGCAATTGTATGAAGTAATGAATGATAATGTAGTTCCTTTAACTAATGAACTCTATACATATACGGAATTGTTAAAGGGAAAGGTCGAATATACGAGATTCCGTGAATTACGAAGACTGCCATATGAATTGACGACATATGACCGTTATATAAGGTTTTTGCTTCAAGAAGGTTATATTGGAGAGGGTACTCTTGTGGAAATGCACCCGTTTATTTCAGAGCTGCAAAATTTCATTTTATGTGGTGAATTCAATAAAAGGGGAGAATACCGGACAGAAATTGTGAAGGATTTATCTTACGGGAAATTTTCATTTGGAAATGCAAGTGGTGGAAGTTTTCCAGGATACTATCGGAGTCTTATAGTTAAAGATTTAATTGGAAAACATTCTGTCTATCGAATAGGGATATTTGGGACATCAGTATTAGTGAATGACCCTGTTTATGGAAATCGAAATGGAAACACTTATTTAACGGTTGCCGTTGATGATTCGGGACTTTCTACAAACATACTACAATTAAATATTGATCAGTTTAGTTCATTCTCTAAGGAGCAAGAATCATATATGATTTTTCACAATGGGCGGCGTAATGGAATTACAAATCATCAAGTAATTGAAAAAGTAAAACAGTTTTCTCCTAGCCTAATTGTAGATGAAAAAATATATCTTGGGTCCTTACCAGCACAAGGTTCAATTTCAACAAAGGATGGTTCAGATTTTATTGAGAGATTAATAGAATATGCAAGTGTGCGTGTAAATTTAGCAGAAAAGAAAAAGAAAAAACAGAAGTTAAAGGGAAAATAGATGAATAAGGAGATAAGAATGGCTGATTTAAAAGTAGTTGTGTTAAATAAATTTAATGAAATACTTACAAGTGCTGAGATAGAAAAACAAATTGAGATACTTCAAAACTCTAATTATTGGTATAAGTATTCATATAGTCCATTTGTAAAAAGGTTTAACGAAACAAGGGGTACTTCTGGTGTAGATGTATGGACTGAGAGAGTTGCTTTAGTATATTCATGGCTTCCTAAAATCCCACGTTCCTCATTTGCAACAGACTTACGGGAGATACAAGAAATTATAAATAAATTGACAGAAATAGAGAGATATTTTTATAATGCTGAACTTTTGTCAATTGAAAGGACTGCCTACCAAGGAGAATATCAAGGAGAAACCGCTTTTTCCTCTTGCAATGGATATTACGATATGGGACTTAGAGATTTTTTAATTCCTGCAGGAAAACTATTGCATGACACAGTAAGATTGGACACTCAACTTTCATCAACAACAAAGCTCTTGCATTTTATGTGCCCTAATCTTTTTCCCATTTTTGATACAAAGGTATGTAAGCAAATTTATGGTCCTAGTGCAAATCAGACATATTCAAAATATCACTCATATGTATTTGGATTAAAAGAGTTTCTCGAAAATAGTGAAATTGTTTTTACATTAAAACATCATGCAGAAAAAATGAATGTCTCAGTTTTATATATAGTTGATCTAGTCTTATTTAACTATGCTGAGAAATTCCCATTTGAAAAAAAAGAGAGTGAATAATGATGAAACAATGTTGGAATTGTAAGAAAATAATTAATGTAAAAGAGTTTGTTTGGAGTGTGGGACCGGAGGTATTTTGTTCAGCAGATTGCTTACCCGAAGGTGTACTTAATGAAAGGTATGCAATGGATTATGTCGGGCTACTATCAAATTATAACGAGATTGAAGATAAAAGATGGCCAATTACTGAGTACGAAGAAAGGCAAGATTTGTTGTCAGAAATTGATTATTGTATTACGCAATTTGAAGAATACAATCTGGGAGATTTAGAAGGCTCATTTTACAAACAAGAGCTTCGTAAGTTGAATAATGATTTTTTAGAACTCCGAGATAGGGTTTCGTCCTGTTTCTTGACGAAGGAAAATTTGCTGAGAGATATTGGTTTTTATGTTAAATGGGAAGGTATTATTGGAGAAAGTTCATTGGAAACTGCTAGTATATTAAAACAATTATTGCAGAATGTTTTAAATGAATCTGACAGTAGTCTCTTTATTATGTATAACTGGGAACTGAATCCTGAAACTGAATCCCGGAATATTGTGTATGTAATTGGAAACGAAGAATATACGGAGGATGAATGGAAGCATCCGGTCATTGAGCAACTTTACAATGTTTCAAAGAGCTATTTTGATTCATTTACGAATTTAGAAGTCGACCCTGAAGAACTATTTGACTATCAAGAACTTGCCAAATGTCCGAAATGTGGTTGCATGGAACCTTCGGAAGATTTTTGGTATGAAGAAAAATATCATATGCTTGTGTGTAGTACGTGTTAAAGTGATAAAAAATGCTTCATCGTGATAAAAAGACAAAGGGTATTTAAAGACAATTATGAAGGGTCGGCATGTAACTTTTCTCGTTCATAAAATTTTAGATGAGGGGACTATCTAATGACTAATCAAATTGAAAAACTAGAATTCATCAGCAGTGATTCTGTTGATGTTTCTGCACTTTTTACAGATAATTATGTAGTCGTATGTG
The DNA here is from genome assembly GCF_000518865.1 of Bacillus sp. J37. Classification (GTDB taxonomy): domain Bacteria; phylum Bacillota; class Bacilli; order Bacillales; family Bacillaceae; genus Metabacillus. The sequence goes on from NZ_JAEK01000049.1 coordinate 27,160, forward strand.
ATACCAATGTATATTTGGGTTTGTACCGATTTTCACCGGATTATGCTAATTTTGCTTTGGAATGTTTAAAGGAAATTCAAGCATATCTAATGCTTCCTTATACTGTTAAAGTTGAATATCATAAGCACTATCAAGCTCTATTCAAACGTCGTCAAGATGTTATTGAAAATTCAATACAGGACACCATGAATTTAATTGAAACTCAAAGGAATAAATTAAAAAACAGTTGTGCTACTTTAATTACTCGCCAATTTCCTGGGGCAGAGGAATTTCAGGATGAAATTGATAAAAAATATGATGAATTAAAAAGTATGCTTACAGATTACTTTGATGAGAGAAGTGTCTTAACGCTTATACAAGATAGTTGGACAAGTGATGTAGTAAAGGAATTAGTCCAAGATTTACTAGACAATAATCAGATAATGGAAGACTTCACTAGAGATGAGATATATGGGATTTGTGAAGATGGTGAAAATAGATATAAGAAGGATATACCTCCAGGATATAAAGATGGAAAGAAAAAAGATGGGATTCGTAAATATAGTGATTTGATTTTATGGAAAGAAGTAATAAGATTTGCTAAAGAAAAGCAGAAGAATATCATTTTTGTGACAGATGATGTTAAGCCAGACTGGTGGAAAATTGAAAACGATAAATATGAATTTTTACCACAACTGGTGCAGGAATTTGAAAAAGATACAAAGACCAGGGCATCAACAAATGGTGGTGTTACTGGGCATTCGATGAAAATTGTGCCATTTGTTTCTGCAGATTTTTATGAAGCTGTTTCTAAGAGTATGGGGGTTCCAAAATCCGATGTAGTAGATCAAGCACTAAAAATTACTGATAAAGATTACATAGATAGTATTCAATATCGAGTATTTGACTATGTAATTAACGAGCTTACATATTCTGGATATAGCTACGTTGATGAGTCAGTTTTGACATATTCGGGTTCTGAGGGTATTGATGACTGGGAAATTGAAAATTATGATTTAAGTAGTTTTGCTATGGTTGAACGTGATGATGATCAAATAATATACGAATTGGTATACAACGTGCAAATGAGTAGCTATTCTTATGATTATTGGGGAAGAGATGAAGATACTAAGGAAGTTGTCACTTCACCTGCCTACCAGCATGGAGTAGTGGGGGAAGTTACAATCAGCGTTGTTAGAACTGTGGATATGCTGCTGGATTTTGAAGATTCAAGTGAGTTTGACTCCGTTGAAATTATTTCTAGTGATTTTGAGGAAAGATATTATCGCTCTTGTTTTGAAGATGACTATGATGATATTCCAAATGCTTACGGCATGTGCCCGGATTGTGCGAAAAAAATCAACGTAGAGAATGATGGTGGCAATGGCTTTTGTGCAGACTGTGCACCTAATCATTAAAATTCTCATGAAATAATTTAATATTGAGTAATACCAGTAAAATTGAAATTGTGGATTTATGATTTGGTAAACAGTTTTCTGAGATTAATAGACTTAAATTTAGAAGGAGAAAATAATGAAAAGTGAAATTACCGAAGCAGCAGAAAAATTACTAAGGGGTTTCAAAGAAATCGTAGAAATAAGAGACGTATCAAAACACATTGCAATTCCACCAATTACATTAACTGGTATTAATGAGGCGATTGAGGCAATTGAGGAATTTTTATATAATAATAATCCACAAGAAAATGACTGGGAGGGATTTGATACATTATTATCAAAGCTGGTCGTTAGACATGCTGGAGAAATAAATGTGCCAGATGAATTTAGCGTATCACCAGAAATAAAGAAGTCCTTAAAAGGAAAATCTGGAGAGCATTTTGTTGCAGGGGAACTTTTTAGAAGAAATACTATTGTCGCTTTACCACCTCAAAACACTCCATTGTTCGATTTAATTGTTACAAGTCCGAATGGCATGAAAACTTGTATGGTTCAAGTAAAAACCTCATTTTACGACAACACATACGGTGTTGTATGGGAATTAAATGAAAATTTCACTCGACACACGAGTAGAGACGATCTATTTGTTGTATTAGTAGATGCTAGAAAACAGCCGGAATATTTTGTTTTTGCCTATAATGACTTGGTTGATTTAGTAAATAAAATACTTGAACTAACATCTATGAAAAGTAAGAGAACTGGTAGTCGAATATTTATTTCATATGCAGATACATTTGAATTAAGTATCGCAGAGGTGTTCTACAGTAAAAAGAGCTTAGATTGGGATGTTTTACTGAACTATTTAAAATAGACCAAGAGTACCATTTACTACCCTGATTTCGTTTGGAAATCAGGGCTTTTTAATGAAATATTTAGTTATTCCAATATTTTCTATTATATACTAATAGTAGAAGAATAGAGAAAAGAGGAGCATATATGTATATTTCCGAAGTTAAAATTTTAAACTATAGAAGTTTTGAGCAATTTAATGTTAGTTTGAATGATGGCCTATCAATTATTATAGGGGAAAATAACGTAGGAAAATCAAACTTCTTAGAGGCTCTAAGTCTTATCTTTAATAGTAATTATTCTATTAGGAAAAGAACGCTACTACAGGAAGACTTCTGGAACGGTTTAATCATCAGAGATGTTTGGCCAGAGGTTGTAATTGAAGCAACTTTAAAGGGGATTGATACAGAAAATGAACTTGCAATTACCAGTAGATGGTTAACTAGAAAACCAGGAGAAGGTAGACTAACTTACAAATTTAGACCGAAGGCTAATATATCAGTGAAACCTCCAACTAGAGCTATATCTATTGAAAAGATTCAGCTTCCATTAAATGAATATGAGTGGGTAATATACGGTGGAGAACGTGAAACGCTAGATACCTTTGATTTTAATATGCTATCGAAGTTTGGGATTGAGTATGTAGGAGCACTTAGAGATGCAACAACAGAACTTAAAAAGTCATCTGGACAGTTGCAACGGATTCTTAGAAATTTTGATATTAAAGAAGCAGAGCTTAAAAAAATTGCAGATAAGATTGATGAGCTTAATAGACAAATAACTAAAGGGAAGGAAATTCAAAAGGTCCAAAGTGATATTAATAGATACCTAGGACGAATAACCGGCATATCAAGTCAAACAGTAAAAATACAAATGGGAGAAAGTGATTATGATTCTCTATTGAAAGATTTGAGGGTGTTAATTGGAACAAATGAGGATAATGTCCACTCTGTTGAAATGAACGGATTAGGATATAACAACTTACTTTATATCAGTCTTTTGCTTACACAATACACTGCTATAAAAGAAAAAAGAATACAAAACCACGATTATATGTATCCTATTCTAATTGTGGAGGAGCCTGAAGCACATTTACATAGTCACTTGCAAAAATTTTTGGCAAACTATTTATTTGAACAAAAGGTAGCTGGACAAGTCATAATGACTTCTCATTCTACCCACGTTAGCTCCCATTCAAGTTTAGATAGCTTAATAATATTTTATAAGGTTGAAGGGGAGACGATTTCTAATCGTGTAGGGTCCATTTTTGACTTGAAGGTAAAAGAACACCGTCAATATAAACGATATTTAGAAAGATGGTTGGATGCCACAAAATCAGATATTTTCTTTGGACGAAAGGTACTTTTGGTAGAAGGAATTGCCGAAAGACTTCTAATGCCCAAATTCTTTTCTATGTTATATAAAGAAAAAATAGTTATTAACGGTGAGGAAGTAGAACGTGGAAAGACTCTTGAGGGCGAGGGGATTTCAATTATTTCAGTTGACGGAGTTGCTTTTCGCCCATTTTTACAGTTGTTTGGACAGAATGGATTGAATATTAAATGTGCAGTTTTGACCGATAGTGATCCGGCGGCAATACCTGTTAAAGACAACGAAGGAAATGACATAATTTTAGGTAATAATAAGATTTTAAAAGAAGAGGCTTATCCGTCAAAAATGGGGGAAATTGAAAGCTGTCAAAGAACTCTTAACCTATTAAATGATTTCCATTCTACTCCAAATGTCTATATTTCTAATAATATAAAAACATTTGAATATGACTTATTACTTGAAAAAAATACCTCTTTCTTTTCAGAACTTATTCAAGAGAATAAATTGGGAACGCAAGAAAATCGAGAAAGAATTCTTTTACTTAAAGGGAAGGATTTCGCTAGAGATTGCTACAATCTAATTTCTAAAGAAAAAGGGGAGTTTGCTCAATTAGTATTAGATAAATTAAACGAGGGTAAAAGGTTAAATATCCCTTCATATATCAAACAAGCGTTTGACTTTTTATTAGAGGAAGAAGGTGAATAAAGAATTGACTGATAATGATAATTTCCGTAAAAGTATTGCAATTGCACCGTTAACTCAATCTGTTGTAGTTCAAGCGGGACCTGGAAGTGGAAAAACTACATTATTGATTCAAAGATTGAAACATATTATCGAAAAACGTCCTATGTCTTTCTCAGGTATTGCATGTATTACCTATACCAATGCTGCAAAGGATGAAATCATTGGTCGTTTACAAAAAGAAGGAGTGCAGTTACCAGCAGGACTTTTTATAGGGACCATTCATTCTTTTTTATTAGATTTTGTGATAAAGCCGTATTCACATTTTGCGAGAAAGGACCGTACATCTTATAAACTGGCTCCACCTGGTTTTGCAAGGGGTTACAAAACCGAGATAAGAAACATATTGAATAGCCCTAATTATTTCATTGATGAATCCACCTTGGCGGCGTTTGAAAGTTTAGGAAGAGATGAAAATGGATTTCCTTGCTGCTTTAAAGAAAAGATTTCTCCAGAGGCGACTAGAAAGTGGAAGGACTTTATTAAGGAAAAAGGATACATTGATCAACAAGATGTTATATTTTTATCTTATCTAATACTTAATAAGTATGAACATATAAGGAAGGCAATTAGTTCAAGGTTTCCCTTTATTTTAGTGGATGAGTTTCAGGATGTAACATCATATCAGGATAAAGTGTTCTCCATGTTAGTCCGTTCAGTATTCTTTTTCGTCGGAGATAAAAACCAATCTATTTTTAGTTTTACCGGTGCAAAACCTGAATTTTTTCAATCTAGGATTAAAGATAAAAAATTCTTGAATTACAGGTTAACTAATAATTTTCGTAGTACAAAGCATATTGTAAAGTTTACCAACCGTAAAACTAATGTTCAACAAGAGGAAGCTGGTGACAATGCAGCCAGTAACCAAAAAGTATTATTTATAAAAAATATTGAGGAACTTTCTGAGGTTATACCATTATTTCACTCTATACGTAAAAAAGTAAGATGTGATGAAAAGTATAATCCCTACATGATATTAGCAAGAAAGAATGAGTATTTATCCAATATATCTCACTTAATACACAAACAAAATGTTGAAATTAATCCGTTTCTTAAAAAACTAAGCAAAGAACACTATCGTCGCTTTAAAATATTACAAAACATTTTATTGGCCATTTCCCATAAAAAAGAAAATCAATTTGAAGATTCAGTCGAAAAAATGGCAGAAGCACTTAGTTATCTTATTTTTAATGAACATCCAAGTTTTGTGTCTTTAGCAGAGATCGGATACAACAAATTCATGTGGAGGAAATTACAAATATTTACGTTGCATTTTTTGATTGGCCTAAATCTAAAGGAAACCTCAGTAGAATCACTGTTTATACAATTAAAAGAATTCCTATCTGAACAATCGAAAAAATTATTTGGAAAATCAATCGGTAATAAACTTAGAATGCTTAGTTACGATTGGAAAAATCAAGTGAGGGCTTCTAAGAAAACTACTGTTTCAGATTTATTAGAGGATACAGGTAACTATGACAATAGTTCAGATTTTCAAAGTCATGTGTTTAATATACATACAGCAAAGGGACAAGAGGCAGAGTGTGTTTTAGTTATAGCTGAATCAGAAACTCAATTGCTAGAGTGGCTGGGAGATAATAATGATTCTGAAGAGGCACGTGTAGGTTATGTAGCATTTTCAAGAGCGAGAAAACTATTGTGTGTCTGGGCACCTTCTATTAAAGAGGAAAACTATAAATACCTCGAACAAAATATAGAATTCGTAGATAAGTCGTACTACGATAGCAATCTAGTAATAGATGAAGAGTTAATTATTTCTTAAAAAATCTATATGTACTCTTCATAGATTAGATGGCCTGTTATTTATTCTCTAAAATGTTAATAAGACAAATCAAATTGGACTTTGGTGGAGTATCCTTGGGGGTGATTAGTTGGTGGACTTAAAATATATGACTCAGGATGAAAGAGAGAAACTTTACGATGAAGTATGGAATAAACCACTTGCTGAAATAGCAGGAAAATATAAGGTTTCAGAAGCCACAATGCGAAAGCATTTAAAGAGGCTGATGATTCCATTACCGCCGAGGGGGTATTGGCAGAGAATAAGAAATGGTGAATCAGAAGAAAGAATTGATTTGCCACCAGTATATGGGACTTTAAAGAAATATATTAGAAACTATGTTATAAAACATAGAACTGATATTGATTCATTATCAGATGCAGAACTAACTTCTAAAGAAGAGCTACATTTATTGAGAGATGAAACAAAAAAACTCATTATTGAAAAATGTACCAACATTGAAATTGGTCATCAACTTAGAAACCCGCACCAATTAATTTCAAAACACAAAGAAGAAACACAAAATAGAGTGAAAAAAGGCAGGAAAATAAAAGGAACTCAAAAAAATATAGACCAGACAAGTAAAATTATTGAAAACGATGCTATCTTGCCTATCCATGTTTCTCGACCCAATCTTAATAGGGCTTATAGAATCCTAGATACCATAATAAAAACCCTAGATGATATGGAAGGAAAAGTAAGGGTTGAAACGAAAGAAAATCGGGACATTGCTTATTTTTTCATTATATATACAGCTTTTCAATTTGAATTAGATGAAAAGGGTAGTAACTTAATTTTAAAAATAACCGCAAATGACTGGATGAGCTTTACAAATAAAAGTAAGGTAAATACTGAATTTAAAGATATGACAGAACTTCCTTTAGAAAAGCAAGTTGGTAAGATTATTTATCAGATGTTTGTGATTGCGAATAACTTTTTTGCTGATTACAAAATGGAAGAGCGAAGTGACCAAAGAGAGCAAGATGAAAGAGAAAGACAGAGAAGACTAGAACAAATGCGAAAAGGTGAGTTAGAGGAAATCAAGCAACTAAGCCAGGCTGTTGACGATTGGGATAAGGCAAGAAAAATTAGAGAATTCGCAGATGATATGGAATTAAATGTTCAAGAAATAAACGATATAGCAAAAAAAGAGAAACTATTAAATTGGGTAAAATGGGCGAGAAGTAAGGCGGACTGGATAGATCCACTGCTTGAGAAAGAAGATGATTTGTTAGGGAAAAAGGTAAGTTTTTTTGATCAAATTGTAGAGGAAAAGGAGTGATTAAGCCTTAATATAAACAATATTTATTAAACTTAATAAATTTTGAAGGGAAAAACAGAATGGGAAAAAAGTGGAGATATATTAATGACCGATATGTATATAAACCAAAATTAAAATTAGGTCAAGGTGGAAACGCTACTGTTTACATTGCTAGGATTGCAAAAGAAAAAGAAAGTAAGGAATTTGCTCTGAAAATTTTAGATGATTCACCAAATAATTTCAGTGAGAAAATTGAAAGATTTAAAATAGAAACAGAGCTAGTTATGAGTATCCAAAATGAAATAAATGGAGTAATTCCTATTTATGATTTTAATTTCAAAGAAAATGAAAGTGAAAAGTTTTGGTATATCATGCCTCTAGCCACCCCAATTAACGAACATTTTACTTATGATACAAGCATTGATGAAAAGGTAAAGTGTATCATTGAAATATCAAGAGTAATGACTCAATTACATAGAAAAGATATTGTTCATAGAGATATTAAGCCAAGCAATATTTATTTTTATGATAACAGCTACGCATTGAGTGACTTTGGTTTGGTTGATTATCCAGAAAAAAGCGATTTAACAAGAATAGGAGAACCAATTGGTGCAAAAGCAACAATAGCACCAGAAATGAAAATAGACGCTATTAATGCAGATGGGAAAAAAGCAGATGTTTATTCTTTAGCTAAGACCCTATGGATGTTACTTGTTGGAAAAGATTATGCTTTTGAAGGTACATATAACCCAGAGAGTGAACTAATGGGTTTAAGAAAATTTTATAAAAGTATGCACCTTGTAGAGCTTGAACAATTATTAATTGATTCAACATTGGATAATCCTTATCTAAGGCCATCAATAGAAGAATTTTCACAAAGATTAATAGGGTGGTCTAATATATACAATGATTTTAAAAGGAGCAATCTTAGTCAGTGGAGGTATATTCAGGAAAGATTGTTTGTAAAGGCTATACCAAAAATTGCTGCTTGGGATGATATTGATGACATAATTACTGTTTTGAACCTATTGGGAAGTATGCCTAATTTGAATCATATGTTTATTCCTTCTGGTGGTGGTCAAGATTTGGATAATGCTGAAAGGGCAACTGAAGTAGGGTGTATAAGGCTAAAATGTGGTGGTGGATATTATATTATTAAGCCTAAAAGATTAATAGTTGAGAGTATTGATAAGGATTTTATGTGGAGTTACTTTCGGTTAGAGCTCGATAACTTGAATCCTATTTTTAGCACTGACGATAATCAAATGAGGGAACTTCTAACGGAGGATTTACCTGGACACTATATTTCTTGGAAGAATGGTAATTACGGGTATTATGACGATGGAAGTAAGTTGCCGGATGGTTACAATCTAGTTGACCGTTTTCTTCAGGGATCATTTGTATTCTTTTCAAAGGCATCTGTTTACAATGATATTGCAGGTACCTATGATGCAAGACATAACAAGATGGATGCAGAAAAATATAGAGCATATATAGAGCAAATGAAGAAAGACTATACGGGTATTGACTTTGATCATTTTTATTCAAAATACAACCAAGATACTTTGAGAGAAGAAATCCAACAATCAAATAATCAAGATGAGATAGATTTTATAAATTACGAACGTGTCATTGAGTTTGTAAACAAAAATTACAAGACATGGGATTTTTCAAGTATTTGTGGAAGGTTTCAAGGTTCCCCAAATGAAAATGTAGTTTTTTCTCTACAATTTAATTTTACTGTATCTGATTTTTTTTCTCCCACTCTCTATATATCAGAGAAAGGGAATATTGAAGAAGATCAAAAAAAACTCTATCTTTACACTTATACTTCAGATGATAGGTTTATTTTTGGGAAGTTTGAAGACGCAGTATGTGCAATTAAGGAAATGGAGTCGTATATTCAGTATGAATGTGAACAAAAAGGACTATTGTGGGAAGAGAATATCATTTACTTTTCAATAAAATTGCATAAGATTAAATCTCCAGCACACTTATTTACAAAAACGGAATTAGAGGCTGAACTAAGGAATGGTGATGATTCAAAACATAATACTCTTGTTATTGATTCGAATGGTTATTTTAAGTTAGTAGAAGATGATGAATACATTAAACAACGTTATCCAGTAAGACATGAATCTTTTAATGCTTATAATAATTATGTTGGTCAATATTCTTCATTAAATCATTTAGACGACACTTATCTATCTTCATTACAAGGTTGGCTAAGATATTTGAAAACGGGTAAAAGTCAGTATATTTCCTATATCTCTGAAAATTCGAATGAAGTGGAACTAATTAATTCAATAAAAGAATATATGGAGTAAAGTATTCACAACAAAATCTTTTCTCTCCTATGTAACCCAATATTAAACTCTTCCGAACCAAAAAAAACATTTCCGATTCAGGCTCGATTACAGTGAAAATAAACATTTCCGATTTTCGACTCTG
>NZ_JAEK01000050.1 GCF_000518865.1 Bacillus sp. J37
TGTATACCCCAAATAAACCCTTCCGAAATCCCGCTCCTCAAATCCGCATTCTTCCGTTCGAGTTATAATAAAGATTTCCGACTGAACCCCTATTTTGGACCATTTTCGATTCAAATATGACCGTTTTTCCGCCTGTTTTTCCTCATTTTTTTCACCTTTTTTCGAGAGTTAAAATAAAGTCCTCCGATTTTGGAAGAAGGAGAAAAGGAGAAAAAGAATAAGGGAAATAAGAAAAAGCATTGAGAAAAGATTGAATGAGACCTTCGGTCTCTTATTGAATAAATACCTGAGTGAAATATTGAAAAAAGCCTGAATTGGTAAGGGTTCAAACAGGATTAAGTTAGGATAAAACTATTGAATTTTTATTGATTTCCTATTGAATTATAACAGAAAAAAGCCCGGGTTCCTAATGAGGAAAAACCGGGATGATATTGAGTCAGAGTCGAAAATCGGAAATGTTTATTTTCACTGTAATCGAGCCTGAATCGGAAATGTTTTTTTTGGTTCGGAAGAGTTTAATATTGGGTTACATTTTCAATTTCATGTTCGTCACAACTTCAACATGTGTCGTATGAGGAAACATATCAACAGGCTGCACTTCAACCGTTTCATATCCGCCTAACTCAAGCACCTGCAAATCCCTTGCCAACGTACCGGGATTACAAGACACATAAATAACACGTTTAGGCTTCATCTCTATAATGGTCTTCAACAGTGCCTCATCACAGCCCTTACGAGGAGGATCCACAACAATGACATCTGCCGTATTCCCTTGCTTGTACCATTCCGGAATAACAACCTCCGCTTCACCAACAGCAAACTCAGCATTTGTCATTCCATTCAGATCGGCATTTCTCTTCGCATCTTCAATTGCTTCAGGTACAATTTCCACACCAAAAACCCGCTTTGCTTTTTGAGCCAGAAACAACGAAATCGTACCGATTCCACAATAGGCATCAATGACAGATTCTTCACCAGTCAGACCTGCATATTCAAGACCTTTGTCATATAAGACTTTTGTTTGCTCCGGATTTACTTGATAGAAAGAGCGGGCTGAAATGGCAAATTTCACGTCTCCAATTTTATCGTAAATATATTCCTCTCCCCAAAGAACCTTTGTCTCGTCACCAAAAATAACATTGGTTCGCTTGTTATTAATATTTTGTACGATTGATTTTACTTGTGGAAATTGAGTTGTTATTTCCTTTAAAATATCATTCTTATGAGGAAAATCTGCAGTTTTTGTGACAAATACAACCATCATTTCCTTTGTAACAAGGCCATAGCGTACCATAATATGACGCAGCCAACCCTTGTGCTTTTCCTCGTTATATGCCCGGATTCCATAGGTTTCACATATGCTCTTTACAGCTTGTACAATGTCATCATTTTCAGCTTGCTGAATGAGACATCTTTCCATATCGATAATATCATGGCTTCTTTTCTGGTAAAAGCCGGCTACAAGTCCACCTTCACGTTCACCAATTGGGACCTGTGCTTTGTTTCGATAGTTCCAGGGATCGTTCATTCCTAATGTAGGATGTATATGAACTTTTGTTAAATCAAGTTTCCCAATTCGTGTTAAGACCTGTTCCACTTGTCTTTTCTTGAAGCCAAGTTGTCCTTCATAACTAAGATGCTGGAGCTGACATCCTCCACATTGCGAGTAGATAGGACAGGGTGCGTTTGTACGATGTTTACTTTGTTCATACATTTCAATTAATCGGCCAAAGGCAAAACCCTTTTTCACCTTGGTGACTTTTATTTTTGCTCGTTCGTCTGGCAGAGCATTTTCAACAAAGATGGGAAAGCCATCCACTTTGGCAACGCCTGCGCCTTCATGTGTTAAATCCTCAAAGGTAACATCGTAGTATTCATTTTTTGCAACAGGTACTTGAATTTTTGACATGTCGTTCTTCCTTTACGTACAATAATTTACACTATTTTATCATATTCAAGTGAAAGTAAAAAACCTGGCTCTTACCCTGTGCCAAGTTTCTTATTCTTCCATTTGCTTTACTTTTTCCGCTGACATAATGACATCAATATGCTGGTACATATTAACGAACTCGCCAGGAAGCAATCCACCATATTCACCGTCTAAATTGAGCTGCATTTTATCTTTATTTTGTACCTTTACACGGTTCGCTTTTGTATAAATAAGATGCTCATCATTAATATGCTCGCCTCTTAAGGCTAAGCCGGCGATTCGGATAAACTCTGCCAAGTTTGTCTTTTTTAAAATTAACAGATCAAACATTCCGTCATCTAACCTTGAATCTGGTGCAAGCTTTTCGAAACCGCCAACTGAGTTTGTAAGAGAAACTAAAAACAACATGATTTCTCCTTCATAAAGCTTTCCATCATATTCAATTTCTACCTCAGCAGGACGAATGGAAGGCAGCATTTCCATTCCTTTTAAATAATATGCCAGCTGTCCTACCATAGTTTTTAGCTTACTTGGAACCTCATAGGTAAGCTCTGTCAGGCGTCCTCCACCGGCAATATTAATAAAGTAATGGTCATTCACTTTACCAATATCAATCTTTTTAGCCTTTCCGGCTAATATGACTTCAACTGCTTGAAGTACATTGTTTAACGGAATTCCGATAGCCCGTGCAAAATCATTTGTTGTTCCCACCGGAATAACAGCAAGTGTCGGGCGATTTTCCTGATCAGCCACGCCATTCACGACTTCATTAATTGTTCCATCTCCACCAGCTGCAACAATCAAGTCAAAGTCACGTTCACATGCAGCTTTTGCTGCTTTCGTGGCATCTCCTTCACAGGTTGTAGCATGACAGGACGTTTCATAGCCTGCTTGTTCAAATTTTTGTAATACCTCTGGAAGGTTCTTTTTAAAAAGCTCACGTCCCGAGGTTGGATTATAAATAATTCTAGCTCTTTTCATACTCATCATCCTATATTTATGAAATGACATTTAAGTCTTTTTTAAAATCATTTATATACTATTATCATTGTCTCCCATTTTAATGGGTACAAAACATTTTAACCCAACTACCATTATCACCATGTTTTATAATAAAAGTAAAGTTTTTCATTCGATTTCCCATGCAGAAGTAGTATGAACCCGTTCGCATTTTTGTTACAATTATTAGCAAATCGTGTGGAAAGCAGGTATACATATGGATGAACTGAATGACCAGTATATTAGGCGTATTCAACTTGTAAGAGATTCTGTTCCTTCTTTTCAACAATTCCCCTTCAATCTGCCAAGTATAGAATTTCTTGATGAATTATCACTTCATCCAAATGTTACGTTTTTGGTTGGAGAAAATGGAATGGGTAAGTCAACATTATTGGAAGCTATTGCCCTTGGTATAGGCTTTAATCCTGAAGGCGGTTCACTTAATTTTACATTTTCCACCTATGATTCTCACTCAAACCTTGATCACTACCTGAGACTAATAAAAGGAACAATTAGACCTAAGGACGGTTTTTTCTTAAGAGCTGAAAGCTTTTATAATGTTGCTTCTACTATTGAAGAATTAGACAAAGAAGGTCGGGCTCCCCGGATCATCGATGGATATGGCGGACGATCATTACATGAACAATCACATGGCGAGTCCTTCTTTGCCACCTTTAAGAATCGATTTCGTGGACAAGGTATCTATTTACTGGATGAGCCTGAAGCTGCTCTCTCACCCTTACGGCAACTATCAATGCTCTCCAGAATTGATGAACTCGTACATGATCACTCTCAATTTATTATTGCCACTCATTCACCGATTATTATGGCCTATCCCCAGGCAACAATTTATGAATTATCAGAAGAAGGAATCCATGAAACAAAGCTTGAGGATACAAACCATTATCAATTAATGAAACAGTTTTTCGATGACAAAGATCGCATCCTTCATCATTTATTTCAACAAGATACCATGTAAAAGAGAGATCCCGTGCAGAGCAGATCTCTCTTTTTTCTTTTATCTTTTTTGAATTTCTTCCATCAATAGTTTATTTACCATCGGTGGATTTGCTTGTCCTTTTGTTGCCTTCATAATTTGACCCACTAAGAAGCCAATTGCCTTTTGTTTACCATTTTTAAAGTCATCAACAGACTGTGGATTTGCATCGATCGCATCGTTAACAAATTTACGTAATGTTTCATCATCGGAAATTTGAACTAAGCCTTTTTCTTTAACGATCGTTTCAGGATCTCCACCATTTTCGATAAGCTCTTTGAATACTTGCTTGGCAATTTTTGAAGAAATCGTTCCATTTTCAATTAGCTTAATCATCCCTGCTAAACCTTCTGCAGTAAGAGCGACATCATTTAGCTCTTTCCCTTCAGCATTTAGGTAAGCAGAAACTTCACCCATGATCCAGTTTGATGCTTGTTTTGCTTCAGCACCAGCTGTAAGTGTAGCTTCAAAGAAATCAGACATTTCCTTCGTCATCGTCAACACCTGTGCATCATATGCAGGTAAGCCAAGTTCATCAATATATCGTTTGCGTCTTGCATCCGGAAGCTCAGGAATTGACGCACGAATTCTGTTCTTCCATTCATCATCAATATAAAGCTCAACAAGGTCCGGCTCAGGGAAATAACGGTAATCATCAGAGCCTTCTTTTACACGCATAAGAATCGTTTTCTTCGTTGCTTCGTCATAGCGACGGGTTTCCTGGTCAATCACCCCACCCGAACGAAGAACTTTTTCCTGTCGTTTTTCCTCATATTCCAGTCCTTTTTGAACAAACGCAAAAGAGTTTAAGTTTTTAAGCTCTGTTTTTGTTCCGAACTCTTCTTGTCCTACAGGACGTAAAGAGATGTTCGCATCACAACGCAGTGATCCTTCTTCCATTTTACAATCTGATACCTCAGTATATTGAATAATCGCTTTAAGCTTTTCTAAATAAGCATAAGCTTCTTCAGGTGTACGGATATCCGGTTCAGACACGATTTCAATAAGAGGTGTACCTTGACGGTTTAAATCAACTAAAGAGTAGCCGTCATTTGAGTGAATTAATTTACCTGCATCCTCTTCCATATGAATACGTGTGATCCCGATACGTTTTGTTTCACCATTTACTTCAATATCAATCCACCCATTCTCCCCAATCGGTTTATCGAATTGGGAAATTTGGTATGCTTTCGGATTATCCGGATAAAAATAATTTTTACGATCAAATTTCGTCTCAGTAGCAACTTCACAGTTCAAGGCCATACATGCCTTCATCGCAAAATCAACAACTTTTTTATTCAACACAGGTAATACACCTGGATAGCCCAGCTCGACTACAGTTGTATTTGTGTTCGGTTCAGCTCCAAAGTGGTTTGGTGCGCTTGAAAAGATTTTTGATTCTGTTTTTAACTCTACATGGACTTCTAGTCCTATGACCGTTTCATATTCCATTGTTTCCTCACCCCTTACAATTCAGGTTTTGCTTTATGATGTTCTGTTGCCTGCTCAAATGCATGAGCAACGCGGTATATCGTGCTTTCGTCAAAATGCTTACCAATAATTTGTAATCCAAGCGGCAACCCATTAGATAAGCCACAAGGTACAGAGATTCCTGGTACACCTGCTAAGTTAACTGGAATCGTCAAAATGTCATTTGCATACATTGTTAATGGATCTTTTACATTTTCGCCGATTTTAAAAGCAGGTGTTGGTGTTGTTGGTCCAATAATGACATCATATTTTTCAAATACATCTTCAAAATCTTTTTTGATTAATGTACGTACTTTTTGTGCCTTTTTATAGTAAGCATCATAGTAACCGGAGCTTAGTGCAAATGTTCCAAGCATGATGCGTCGCTTCACTTCATTACCAAAGCCCTCTGCACGACTCTGCTTGTATAACTCAATGAGATTTTCTGCATTATCTGATCGATAGCCGTAACGCACACCATCAAAACGAGACAGGTTTGCAGATGCTTCAGAAGAAGATAATAAATAGTAAGTTGCAAGAGCATATTTAGAATGTGGTAATGAGACCTCTTCCCATGTCGCTCCAAGTCCTTCCAGCACTTTTAATGCATCAAGAACTGATTGTTTTACTTCTTCGGTTACACCTTCACCAAGATATTCTTTTGGTACAGCGATTTTTAATCCTTTCACATCACCAGTTAATGAAGAAAGGAAATCCGGTACTTCCACATTTGCAGAAGTTGAATCCATTTCATCTACACCAGAGATTGCTTGCAGGAGGAAAGCATTATCTTCAACTGTACGTGTAATTGGTCCAACTTGATCTAAAGACGATGCAAAAGCAACCAAGCCAAAACGGGAAACACGTCCATATGTTGGCTTTAATCCAACAACTCCACAGAAAGAAGCCGGTTGACGAATGGAGCCACCTGTATCTGATCCAAGTGAAAAAGGAACTTCACCAGCAGCTACAGCAGCAGCAGATCCGCCACTTGAACCACCTGGCACAGTTTCTAAATTCCAAGGATTGCGAGTCGGTTTATAACCGGAGTTTTCAGTTGATGAACCCATCGCAAATTCGTCCATGTTTAGTTTCCCGATTGTCACTGCTTCAGCATTTTGAAGATGTTTCACAACCGTTGCATCATAAATAGGATCAAAGTTTTCCAGGATCTTACTAGCACAAGTTGTACGTAAACCTTTTGTTACGATATTATCTTTGACCCCGATCGGCATACCGAATAATAGCCCAAATTCACTACGGCTATCTAACGCTTCATCTAATTCCTTAGCATATGTACGTGCCTGTTCTTCATTTAATGCAAGGAACGCTCCAACTTTATCATCAACCGCTTGGATGCGTTGATAAGATTCATCCACTAAATCAGAAACCGTAATTTCTTTCTTATGTAAAAGTTCTTTTAATTCTGATATTTTATGATCAAATAATGCCATGCTTGTCCCTCCTTTATTCTAAAATTGATGGTACACGAATATACCCATCAGCATGATCTGGTGCATTTTTAATAACCTCTTCGTTGTCTAATCCTTTTTTCGGAACATCTTCTCTCATTACATTTTTCATATCCAATACATGAGAAGTAGGCTTAACATTTTCAGTATCGACTTCATTTAATTGCTCTGCAAATGTAATAATTGCATCTAATTGTTTTGTAAAAAGCTCCGCATCTTCCTCAGAAATAGCCAAACGAGCTAAATTCGCAACATGCTTTACTTGATCAGTTGAAATTCTAGACATCTAACACTCACCTCCACAAAATCGTACAATCACAATACTCTGATGATACCAAATGAACATATATTTAATCAACATTTGTAGAGAAAAGCTGCCATACTTGGAGACCAAATTTATGATTACCTTCGTTTCCGAGGATTTCATCTACGATTATTAGGATATATCTCCGATTCCTACCATATTAGCTTCGATTTTTCAAATTTATCTACTATTCGACAAAAACCTGCAAATGGACAATAAAAAAACGCTAGCTTCATACTAGCGGGACACTTTAAGTACTACTCAATCTCAATCTTCTTTGGCTTCTTTTTATCCAACTGAATCTCCAGTAATCCGTGTTTATACATGGCCTTCATATTTTTCCTTACTACATAATGAGGCAACGAAACGTCCTTGACTCCACCGATTCTTCTGCTTTGATGACGTTGTTCCTTCACCTTAATGACCACATCATCTCCACGCAATTCCACTTGAATATCCTCTTTCGGGACACCTGGTAGCTCCGCGATTATAATAAAATGATCTGCTGTCTCCTTTACATCTATGGAGAAACCGGCAACAGGGTTTGATTTCCTAAATGCATCATCTATAGAATCCAGCAATGTTCGTTTAGGCCGGCTTTGAAAAAACTCATTGATCAGCTTCATTGGATCAGTCATTCTTTATAACCTCCATTTACGTTTTAATAATATATCCTATGAAGCGAATCTTTTTTTGCCTATCAAAAAACACCCCCTTAAATGAAAGGGGGTGTTTAGGCTTTAAGACTTCCTTAATTCAGCTTTAAACGTATCAAACTCATTTTGAACTTCTTCAGAAGGCTCTTTTCCTAATAAACTCACAATCCAAATTGTGATCCAAGAAAAGATGAATCCTGGTGCCAGTTCATAGAGATCAAAAATACCACCCGTTAGTTTAGACCATATAATAACGGTTAGTGCACCAACAATCATTCCGGCTAATGCACCATTTCTGGTCATTCGTTTCCAGAACAAGCTCAAGATAATAAGTGGACCAAATGCAGCACCAAACCCGGCCCATGCATAACTTACAAGCTCAAGAACTTTACTGTCTCGATCATAACCTAAGAAGATTGCAATGATCGCAATAACAAGACAAGCAATTCTTCCAACAATCATTTCTTCCTTTTGTGTAGCATCTCTTTTAAATAGCTGCTTATAAAAGTCTTGTGCTAAAGCACTTGAAGCAACAATTAATTGAGAATCTACTGTACTCATAATAGCTGCAAGAATGGCTGCAAGTAAGAATCCTGAAACCCAAGGATTAAATAACACTTGTGAAAACATAATAAACACTGTTTCAGAGTTTTCAAGCGGTGCATCAGCAAAGTAAGCAATTCCTGTGAATCCGATAAAAATTGCTCCAAAGAGTGAAATAATCATCCATGTCATCCCAATTAATCGAGCTTTTGGAATATCCTTAGTCGATCTAATTCCCATAAATCGAACAACAATATGCGGTTGACCAAAATAACCAAGTCCCCATGCAAGTAGTGAAACTACTCCTATAAATGTTGCTCCTGTATTGATATCTAGATAAGATGGATCAATATTTCCAATCTTTTGTAATGTGTCTCCCCAACCACCAAGTTCATATACAACAACGATTGGTATAATGACTAAAGCTAAAAGCATTAAAATTCCTTGAATAAAATCAGTCCAACTTGCTGCCAGGAAGCCTCCTAAGAGAGTATATGAAAGGATTACTCCACAACCAATCCATAACGCTAGTCTATAATCCATTCCAAACGAACTTTCAAGGAGAATGGCACCTCCTACAAGACTTGAAGAAGTGTAGAATGTAAAGAATACCAGAATAACAATAGCAGATACAATTCTTAGTAACCTTGATTTATCACGGAAACGATTTTCAAAATAGTCAGATACCGTGATTGAATCATTTGCAACTTCCGTATATACCCTAAATGGCTTTGCAACAAATTGCCAGTTTAAATAAGCACCGACTGATAAACCTATTGCAATCCACATTCCTCCCATACCACTGGCATACATGGCTCCGGGTAAACCCAGCATTAACCAACCACTCATGTCTGATGCTCCTGCACTTAAAGCGGCTACTCCCGGAGTTAGACGTCTTCCTCCAAGTACGTAATCTGTTAAATTACTTGTCATTTTGGATGCAACTATTCCAATAACTAACATCCCTACCAGATAAATAATAATTGCCGTTAATTGGGCTATATTAATATCCATTTTTCTTTAACCACTCCTTTTCTCAGTAAAATAAGTAATAATCGATAGTACTACTAACAATGGCATTGGGATCAACAGCCAACACCATGTTGCTAAAGTTAATTCCATATGGACACCCCCTAAATTAGCTTTAACAAATCCTTATGCAGTCATATGCAATTTCATGATGAAAGATATTTATAGGCTAATAGACTGACAGTAGGCATGAGACGTTTAACATCTTAACACAATCTGACAGATCAAACAAATTTCCGTCTTGGTCACAAAATAAAAATTGCATAATTATTCACAAAAACGCATCGATTAGTCAAAATATCCTATTATAGATTATATCTATTCATTAAAATTCATAAAATTAAGTTCGCAAAAATTGCGTTTTTCCACATATTTTTTGCTGATTTATGTCTTTCAGCACCTAGGATTTCATGATATAATAATTTATTTTTCCCTCTATTTACTTATCTAAAACACTATTTATATCTTCAAGTTTCTGGAGATATCTAATAATTTATGGTAAAATTGGACGAGAATCATTTCGTCAGGAGTGGTAAAATTGAAAAAATTCTTAATTGGCTTTGGTGGATTTTTAATCCTCCTTGGTGCAGGTGGATTAATCAATCATATATCTATGACCTTTAAAGCTGCAGAAGCAGAAAGAGAAATGTATGGCGGGTCAATCGACTTTATGTTACTTCAAATGGTTGGTTCTTTCGGACCTTATTTATTTGCGTTAATAGGTGGAGGAATCATTATTGCCATTGCAGCCTTTTTAACTGCATATGAAAAAAGAAATGTCCTCACATCACAGTTAATTCATACTTTATCAAACAAAGATTCAGATGAAAAAATAAATAGTATATCACCCCAACCACAACAACCAGAAAATACATCACCGCAGGATTTAAAAGAGGATGAAATTCCACTTTATGAACAACCACAAAATGAACGGCTTTACTGGAATGGATAACATGCTCAGGCAAAAGAAGCCCATACTTATATGCACACTTTCAACCATGCTAATATTAGCAGGATCATTGGTTTTCTTTCAATTTTACTTTAGTTATAAAGAGGTACAATCACTCTCTGCTAGTTGTTATGACCAGGGTGGCTTTCCTATTATTGAAAAGTCAGGTACAAAGATAGAGTATTTTCATTGTGATGTTGAATAGAAAAAACCGCTTGGAGATCTCCAAGCGGTTTTATTATTTATAAATATGAACGGTTGGTTCCTCTTGGTTTGGTTCTTTCAAAATAAGTGCTTCCTGACCGGATGTTGACATAATATTAACTTCCACATTCATGTAATCCGGAAAGTATTCCATGATTTTCCCTGTAACAAATTGAGTAAATGCCACTACTTCTGCTTTCCCATAAAACTGCATTGGAATTTCAATATCCAGGTAGTTAAGTTCCTCATTTTTGTAAAATGCTTTTCCGATTACCCCTGTGTAATTCGGGAAAAACTCTTCGATATCCTGCTTAAATCGATTAAACATTTGTGCGTCATCTCTGTAGTCTTTTGTTGCTTCCGGTGATGGAAAGAAGTAATAATCTTCCTTTATATCTTCCCATTTCCCTAAATTGTTGGTCCCCTGCTTTACTGTTGTTTTCGCAATAAAATTACCAGGAACAATTGAGGACTTCTCTTCTTGTTCGTATAAAGCGATAACAATAGGCACATTTTCTAAGCCGTTTGTATTTCTAACACGATTAATGACTTCCTGTGCAATCTCTTTCCCCTTTGCTAGTACCTCACTTCTACTAATGTTATGGTACCTAGCATAACCATCCTCTTGGTTAAAATAGTGCATAGAATTCATCGCTAACCCGATAACAACTCCGCCAAGCTCTACGGTATCACCTTCACGGATTAAATAGTTATGTTCAAGCATATGTGCGAGATAAATAGGATTTGCAGCATTCTGTTGCTCTAGTCCACCTTCACCAGTCAGAGCAGGATTTAATCCTAGATCTACAAATTTTTCCCCATCTTCCTTCGCCTCTGCTTGGGCCTGTTTCAAGGCATCTCCTGTTAGCTTTCGTTTTAACCAGCTAGTAATAACATCACTTGTTAAATATTGTCCTTCCTGGTATAGATATTTATCTGTTGAAAATGTCTCTTGCGCAATTCTCATTAATCCCGTTTCAAACTCATCAATATCTAGTCGGGTATTTAATTGTTCTGAAACTAATCCTCTTGCTTCCCCTTGCTTAAACGGTAAAATCATTTTGTAATATGAATCTGAAATATTATACTTTGGAATGATCGCTGTTTCCTTAGATTCATCCACGGTTTCCTGAACGATTTCCTCTTGCTCTCCGAAATTAGGTGCACAAGCCGTTAAAAACAGTAAGCCTGTTAGCACCACAACTAGTTTCTTTTTCAATGTAAGTCCACACCTCTTATTTTTCCTATTTCACTGGGACGGGTTGACGATTATTTATTTAACTCTTCTATTAATTGAGTCTCATTCCATACTTCGATATTTAGCTCTTCCGCTTTTTTCAGTTTACTTCCTGCGGCCTCGCCGGCTATGACAAGATCTGTGCTTTTGCTAACACTTCCCGTCACTTTGCCACCTAGAGCTTCAATCCCTTCTTTCGCTTCATTTCGTGACAATTGTTGAAGCTTCCCTGTTAACACAACCGTTTTTCCGGCAAAATAAGAATCACTGTCTTCCGCTTTTACCAGTTTAGGGCCTTTGTACAATGTGTTAACACCTAATGCTTTTAATTCACTCACAAGATGCTGTACGTCCGGGTTTTGAAAATAGGTTGTAATAGCATCTGCCATTTTTCCACCGATTTCATTGATTGCTACTAACTCTTCCTCTGTACTCTTCTGAAGGTTTTCAATTGTTTCAAATTGTTGAGCCAATGTTTTAGCTGCTTTTGATCCGACGTGGCGAATTCCCAAACCAAAAAGAAGTCTTTCAAGTGAATTCTCCTTCGATTGCTCAATTGCTTGTAACAGGTTGTCTGTTGACTTTTCACCCATTCTCTCAAGCCCGAGGAGCTGTTCTCTTGTTAAACGGTAAAGATCTGCCACATCTTTAATTAATCCTGCAAGGAATAGTTGAGAGACAACTCTTTCTCCAAGACCGTCTATATTCATCGCATTCCGTGAAACAAAATGAATGAGACCTTCTTGAATCTGAGCAGGGCATTGTGGGTTAATACATCGTAATGCTACTTCTCCTTCAATTCTTACCAGATCACTTTCACATGCCGGGCAATGTGTTGGCATTGAAAATTCCTGTTCTTCACCTGTACGGTGTTCCACTAAAACATTGACGACCTCGGGAATGATATCTCCCGCTTTTTTAACCACAACTGTGTCTCCGAGCTTAATGTCTTTTTCTCTAATTAAATCTTCATTATGTAGTGATGCACGTTGTACGGTTGTACCAGCAACCCTCACCGGTTCTAAAATAGCTGTTGGTGTGATAACTCCTGTTCTTCCTACACTTAGTTCGATATTGATTAGTTTTGTCATAACTTCTTCAGCCGGAAATTTATAAGCAACAGCCCAACGGGGACTTTTTGCCGTAAACCCAAGTTCTTCCTGCTGATCTAAGGAATCTACTTTAATAACAATCCCATCAATATCATAAGGTAGTGTTGCACGTTTTTCCTGAAGGTTTTCAATCAGATTAATCACTTCATCAATATTTTCACATTTTCTACGTTCTTTATTTGTTTTGAAGCCTTCTTTCTCAAGAAAATCTAGTGCTTCACTATGTCTTTGAATGCCTGTCGCCCCTAAATCAGCGATACTATAAACAAAAATATCGAGATTTCTCTTGGCTGCTATTTTAGGGTCCAGTTGTCTAATTGAACCTGCAGCAGCATTTCTGGGATTTGCAAATGGCTCTTCCTCTGCAGCTAGTCGAAGTTCATTTAATTTTTCAAAAGACTTCTTCGGCATAAATACTTCGCCGCGTACCTCAAAGGACACATTCGATTTTAACTTTAGCGGTATAGAGCGAACAGTTTTCAAATTTTCCGTGATATCCTCACCAGTAGTTCCATCACCACGTGTAGCACCTTGGGCAAAATAACCATTTTCATAACGAAGAGAAACAGCCAACCCATCTATTTTTAATTCAACAACATACTGGACATCATCACCGACAGCTTGTCTAACTCTTCGATCAAAATCCCGCAGGTCTTGTTCATTAAATGCATTGCCAAGGCTTAGCATTGGAGTTCGATGAACAACCTTTTGAAAAGCTTCCAACACAACCCCTCCAACCCTTTGGGTTGGAGAGTCTTGTGTTTTAAATTCAGGAAATTCTTCTTCGACCTTTATAAGTTCCTGCATGAGACGGTCATATTCTGCATCAGGAACACTTGGCTGATCTAAAACATGATATTCATAGTTGTAAGTGTTTAATAGCTCATGAAGCTCTTCCACTCGTTTTGTTGCTGATTGTTTATCCATTCAGATGTCCAATCCTTTCTTCCGGAACTTTTGATTTACACACGATTAATTGGAGCAAATTTAGCAAGGAGACGTTTAATTCCGACTGGACTAGGAAACGCAATATCTAATTCCTTTCCTTCTCCTGCTCCTTTTACACTTACAACCGTACCAATACCCCATTTTTTATGTTCAGCTTTATCTCCAACTGCCCATGGAAGTTCATCTCCTCCAGTAGAAGATGGTGTAACAACAGGCCTTGACACTGGGGGGCGTTTTTCCTGTCTGCGTGCAGTATTGAATGAAGTTGAAGCTTTTTTCACCTGTTCATTCAAGTTCTCAATTAGCTCATTTGGAATTTCGGAAATAAATCGTGATTCCGGATTCATGCTCGTCCTACCAAATAATGTACGCATTTGGGCATTTGTAATAAACAGCTCCTGCTCAGCCCTTGTAATCCCTACATATGCCAGACGGCGTTCTTCCTCCATCTCATCTTCTTCCATTAAAGAACGGCTATGCGGGAAAACTCCTTCCTCAAGTCCAATTAAAAAGACAACCGGGAACTCCAGGCCTTTTGCAGAATGAAGTGTCATTAAAACGAGTGCATCACTTTGTTCCTGTTCCTCTTCATCAAGTTTGTCAATATCTGATACAAGAGCTAAGTCCGTTAAAAAGGCAACAAGGCTTTTGTCTTCATTTTGCTTCTCAAAAGTTTGAGTAACAGATAAAAACTCATCAATATTTTCCAGGCGGCTTTGGGCCTCAAGAGTTTTTTCCTGCTTTAGCATGTCTCGATAACCCGATTTTTCAATAATCTCTTCAGCAAGCTCAGTAACGGAAAGATAGTCCTGCATATTACCAAGGTTTCGGATTAATTCCCGAAACTCTACCAATGCATTAACAACTCTTGCACTTACTCCAATATGTTCTATTTCGTCCAGTGCCCGGAATATAGAGATATCTTGATCGATTGCATAATTTGCAATCCGATCGAAAGATGTTGAACCAACACCACGTTTCGGTACGTTGATAACACGGGCCAAGCTAATGTCGTCATCCGGATTAGCGATTAAACGAAGATATGCTAGTAAATCCTTAATTTCTTTTCGGTCGTAGAACTTAATACCACCAACGATTGTATAATTTAAATTTGACTTTAATAATACTTCCTCAATAATACGGGATTGTGCATTTGTACGATACAGAATCGCGATATCAGAAAGCTTACGTTGTCCTGAATCCACCAACTGCTTAATTTTCCCTGCCACAAATTGTCCTTCTGATGCCTCACTATCAGCACGATAGTACGTAATTTTCGGTCCTTGCGGATTTTCGGTCCAAAGTTTTTTAGGTTTACGATTCGAGTTTTTCTTAATCACTTCATTGGCGGCTTCTAAAATAAGCTTGGTTGAACGATAGTTTTGTTCTAATAAAATAACATTTGCTTGAGGATAATCCTTCTCAAACGATAAAATATTGGCAATATCTGCTCCACGCCAACGGTAGATTGATTGATCAGAGTCTCCAACAACACATAAATTTTGAAATCTTGCAGCTAAAAGCTTAACAAGCATATATTGCGCTCTGTTCGTATCTTGATACTCATCAACATGAATATACTGGAACTTTCTTTGATATGTCTCTAGTACTTCCGGAACACGTTGAAATAATTGAATGGTTGTCATAATAAGGTCGTCAAAGTCAAGTGACTGGTTTTTACGGAGTTTCTTTTGATAATCTTTGTATATATCACTAACGATTTGCTCATAATGACTTCCTGCTTGATTATCAAATTCTTCTGGTGTGATTAGTTCATTTTTGGCACTGCTAATAGATCCTAGTATGCTTCTTGGATCATATTTTTTAGGATCCAAGTTTCTCTCCTTAAGTACTGATTTTATTACTGACAATTGATCTGTCGTATCAAGAATGGAAAAGTTACGGTTGATTCCCATTCTGTCACTATCTCTTCGTAAAATCCTTACACACATCGAGTGAAAGGTGGAAATCCAAATATCATCCCCGCCAGAACCTAAGATCCCTTGGATTCTCTCTCTCATTTCACGTGCAGCTTTATTCGTAAACGTAATCGCCAATATATTCCAAGGAGCAATTTGTTTTTCTGTCATTAAATATGCAATACGGTGTGTTAACACCCTTGTTTTTCCACTACCGGCACCGGCCATAATTAGTAAAGGGCCGTCTGTTGTTTTTACCGCTTTTTGTTGCATATCATTCAAACCTGCTAATAACTGATTTGATAAAAATTGCAACATCCTCACCATCCTTCACAAAACATATGTTCTATTTTAACGTCATCACAAAAAACCTTCAACTAAGAAAAGCGCAAGCGCCTTGAACAGCCTAGGGCAATAAGTCAATTTGAAATAGAAGGCGTTCTTTGCCTTCAATTTCAAATTGACTTATGACCTCGAGGCAGTCTAAAAACGCGACGTCCTGTCGCAAGGACTGCACTTGCACATCCTGTAGCTTCGGGGCTAGGCGCTGGAGCTAGACACTATAACTAATTAATAATTTATACTTTCATACCTTTAAAAAAATTATTTTCAATCATTCTTTAACTGCATCCACAGTCTTTAATGCTGCTGGTAAATCTTCATATATAACATTGCCCACTACAACCACATCTGCATATTGAGCAAATTCCTTTGCTTGCTCAGGAGTTGAAATTCCGCCGCCATAGAATAGCTTTGTATGATTTAACACCTTTTTTGTTTGCTTGACGACAGTAATATCCCCAAGCTTACCGCTATACTCCAAATAGAAGATCGGTAAGTGATACATATTTTCTGCTACGCGGGCATAAGCCTTCACATCTTCAATGGACAATTCTGTATTTGCTTCTGTTAAAGCTGCTGCTTTACATTCCGGATTAAGAATACAGTAGCCCTCAACAAGAATTTCATCCCAATTCATAATCTCGCCATATTCCTTAACAGCTTCATGATGTAGCTCCATCATCCACTTCGTTTTTTTACTATTTAAAACAGTTGGAATGAAGTACAAATCAAAACCGGGAATGATGGATTCTGCTGTGGAAACTTCCAAAACACAAGGGATAAGATAGCGTCTAATTCTCGCCATTAAGTTCAACACATTATCCTCTGTGATATTATCGCTTCCACCGACTAAAATTGCATCTGTACCGGATTCACAGACCTTCTCTAACTCTTCATCATTTATCTCTTTATCAGGATCGAGTTTAAATACATGCTTCCACTCGGTAATATCGTACATGCTGGATTCCTCCATTCAAAACATCCATTTCCCTATTATAGCAAATTACATGCTAGCAAAAAACTTAAAAGAGAAGGAAGATGTTTGAAGTTTTACGAGCGTAAATTCTGGATAAACGTCAAATAAAAAACACCACATATTGTGGTGTTTTTCTATTTATTCAACTTCTTCTGATTCCTTATTGCCATGAACACGTTCCAATGCCATTGTGTAGGCATCATTTCCATAGTTTAAGCAACGCTTAACACGTGAAATAGTGGCTGTGCTGGCACCTGTTTCTGTTTCAATTTTATGATAGGTATTGCCTTCACGCAGCATTCTAGCAACTTCCAGCCTCTGTGCCAGGGATTGAATTTCATTGACTGTACATAAATCATCAAAAAAACGATAACATTCCTCAAGGTCTTTTAATGACAAAATAGATTGAAAAAGCTGATCAAGCTCTTTTCCGCGAAGCTTTTCTATTTGCATAATTCATTCTCCTTTTATTCTTGCGATTGAATTAGAAACATATCTAAATTTGGTACAATATTAATCCATGTTTTTCCCGGAACAAACTTTACGATGTTCCCTTCTTTTACAGGTAAAATCCTACCATCTTCATTTACCCATTCTACCTCTTGCATCAAACCATTTTGAAGTAATAAAGCTTTTCCTCCAGACGTCAAGTTAATTCCGCGTCTTCCATAGTCATCTACGATGTTATGCTTCATTTCTACTACAAAAATATTAGAAAGTTTAACAGGATCATTACTTTCAAGGTCAACTGTTTGTTGAGTGTCACTATAGCGACTATAGACCTTATCAGTTTGATTATACTCGTAAGTTGCTTGCCAGGTTTGGGAATTGTCATATTTGATAACAAACTTGTTAACATGTTCCCCTTCTAAATTCTGGACTTCCTCTTCGGATAAAAATTCAAAGGGTTCTACTTCTGCTGCCACTTCATATTGTTTGGAAATAGCACCTTCTAAAATATTTTCTTTTGATATATAGGAGTTGTGCGGTGCTTTCCGGTGGTCAGCTCTCCAAAAAAGCGTTCCGTCGTATTCCATACCATTTAAGGAATCGACTTCACCGTTTGTTAGCTTTACTAACGCGTCCGGGCTATATCCATGGGCAATATAAATGGAATCATATCCTTTACTTAAATCAATATAATAAGGTCTTGCACTTCTTACAGGCCCGATAATATCAGGTATGTCACTTTGAAAGACAGCTAATAACCTGGTAATATTTCCTTCAGCTAAGACTTCATAGACAATGTCCGCTTTTGATAACCCTGATTGCGGTCTTGCGGCTGGGTGATTGTTAATCATCACACTAACTGGACGTTGTGTTATATTTTGTTCGTCTGTTTCTAATCCTGTTAATGGCGAGACAACGCTTTCTTCAACTGCTTCTACTATTGTTTCTTCTATTTGTTCGGATGCTTCACCATTATCCGGAATACTTTGCTCTTGTGATTCATCATTACTGCATGCACTCATAAATACACATATTGAAAAGAAAGCGGCCGCAAATTTTACATTCCTCAAACTAACACAACCTTATCTAATTTCCACTTTTATATTTTAACGCATTATAGATGGAAAGAGTACCGTTTTTTTCATCACATCAAATATACCTCTTGGTGTAATTCGTATATAGGGTAAATGAGTAGATGATAAAAAAAGCAAGGAATAAATCGGATCATCAAATCGGTATCCTCTCTCTTTTAATAAGATATTTAATTCCTTTTGCTTTGTTATAACCTTTTCTAGTAATTCTTGGGAAGCTCCACCATTTAACCTTAAAGGCATTTCAAATATGATGCCCCCATTCTCCGTTAATACAATACCTCCCCCTATATCTTTCATTCGTGCAAAAGCTGACAGCATTTCTTTTTTATTTTTGCCGATCACTATCATATCACCTGTTGTTGAATATGAACTGGCAAAACCCTGCACTTTCTTTGAAAAGCCTTTGATCACAGTATTAATCCGCCATTCCCCATTACGGTCGATTAATGCTAAAAAGCTTTCATCATGATCTTCCGAAAGTACGTCGGAGGAACTGTCAATTGTAACTGAATATGGCTCCATTATGACAGCATTACGCATTTTCATTCCCATAGGCATCGAAAATTGCAAATCATCAATGAGTAAATCCCACTTTATTTCAGCAGGTTCCAACCCATACAGTCCCCAGTCCACTTCATCGTTATATTGTTGAACCTCTCTGTTTTTCACCAGCCATTTTCCCTTTGACATAACCGATAGAGGATCAGGATTATCGATATTTTCAAGGATATTTAATGTTGCCATACGCCCCGGAGCAATAACACCGATGCGATCTTCCAATTGATAAAACCTGGCAATATTAAAAGAAGCCATGTGATAAGCATCAATCGCAGGAACATTACAGTCCAAAGCGATGTCTATACACGAATTTATCATTCCATTTTCATAAAAAGTCGGTGTTGAACCATCTGTTGTGAAATAGACATGATCATATACCGAAAGCCCCTCATTTTGCACTTCTTTTATTAACTTCTCCAGGTCCGGGCGTATAGATGATTGTCTTAATGCAGCAGTATACCCCATCTTTAGACGATTCATCACATCTTTTCCTGTCATTGATTCATGATCACTGTCAACTCCAAATAACTTCATTTTTGTTAACGTATGATTAGAGGCACCTGGAAAGTGACCTTCTATTCGTTTTCCCCTACGTTTTGTTTCCTGCAACCAATACAGAATCCAATCATCTCCATCAGCAAGCTTTGGCCATCCTGTTAACTCACCACCCTGAAGAACTGACTTATGCTCCAACCATTTTCGAACAAAATCATGTGAAAAGACCTTTTCCTCAGAGTGTACCTCTGTCTGCAAATCAAACCTGGCCCACCAGAAATAGTGATAAGGCAACTTTTCCATGTCATCCATAAAAGTAAGCGCTTTCTTTTTACTGGACTGCAAAAGAAGAAAAAGATTATCTCCTATAAATGTTGTTGTTCCTGTTTGTGACACATATCTCGCTAAGGATTGGGGATTATATAACTGAAATGGATGTGCATGTGGCTCGATATATCCTGGTACAACTACATTGGAAGCGCAATCAATTTCTTCCATTTGAAATGATTGTTCAGGTAATTTGTCCCCCACATAAACAATGCGATCTTTATAGATCCAAATATTTGCTTTCATCCATTGTCTTAAGTATGAGTTAAGATATGTTGCATTTTTAAGCACCACGGTTGGAGCTAAATCATTCGTTAATACCTCTATTTGTTTTCGTATCTGACTATTTTTCCATTGAAATTTTTGCTCGGGCATAAAAAACCCTCCATTTTCTAGTTACTACTTAGATACTATGTTAACATATGGAATTTATTAACGCATTAAAGTTTTTATTTCAATTTTATGACAATTAGGGAGGCTTATGATGGTTAGACCAAATATCGGGATTGTTAATGCGCTTATTCGGATTACATGTGGGCTATCTGTATTAGCATGGGCTACATCAAAATATTGTAAGAAGCCTTGGAGAGATTCTTATCTTATTGCGATCATACTTGGCGCAATGAAGGTTGGAGAAGGTATTCTGCGTTTTTGCCCAATCACCTATTTGTTTGAAAATAGGAATACTTATTTCTTTGAAGACGATGATGAAGATTATTTTGGTGAAGATGTGGAGGAAGTTACGTATAATCCTTCTTAATAAGAAAAGCGCAAGCGCCTTGATCAGCCCTAGAGCAAATAAGTAAGTTTGGAATAGAAGGCGTTCTTTGCCTTCAATTCCTAATTTACTAGACCCTAGAGGGGCTAGGCGCTGGAGCTAGACACTAAACTAATTACAATCATTTGTTTAAATAAATTGGGACTGGCCTTGCCAGCCCCTTATTCTATCGTTTTAGGAGGTGCTACATATGTTTTTAGAATATTTAACAGATATGTCTTTTCTTCTAATTGCCTTAATTGGAGGCATTGTTGCCTTGCTATATGTCTATATTAAGAAACGACGTGCTTAATAGCTTTGTTTCCAATGTCAGTTCTGTAAAACAATGCAGGAGCTGAAATTTTTTCTACTAGTTCATACGCTTGTTTTTGTGCATCTTGAATGGTTGAACCATAGCCAGATACAACTAGCACACGTCCCCCATTATTGACAAACTGATCATCCACTTTTTTTGTTCCTGCATGGAAAATAACAGCTTCTTCATGTTTGGCAGTAAGAGAGCCGATCGGTTGTCCCTTTTCATAATCATTTGGATAGCCTTTTGAAGCAAGAACAACACCAAGCACTGCTTGCTCGGACCACTTTAACTCAACAGGTTTATCATTGAGAATAGCTAGTAATGATTCGACCAAGTCCGATTCCAATCTTGGCAGAACAACTTGTGTCTCAGGATCACCAAAACGGGCATTAAACTCAATAACTTTTGGACCATTCGGTGTTAAGATAAGTCCGGCATATAAAATCCCTGTAAATGAACGGCCTTCACTAACAAGCGCTTTTGCCGCCGGTTTTAAAATTGTTTCAACTGCTATTTCCACAACTTCCTCTGAAATTTGTGGGACAGGAGAATAGGCACCCATTCCACCAGTGTTTGGACCTTCATCATTATCATATGCACGCTTATGATCCTGAGCTATCACCATTGGGAAGACTTGTTCACCTTTTACAAAGGCCATCAATGAAAATTCTTCACCTGCTAAAAATTCCTCAATAACAACAGAACTTGATGCATCACCGAACTTCGCATTTTCCAGCATATCTGTCACACTATCTAACGCTACTTCAAGAGTTTCAGCAACTGTTACACCTTTACCTGCAGCTAACCCGTCCGCTTTAATAACAATTGGTGCACCTTTTTCCTGAATATATGCCTTTGCCTTTTCAACATCTGTAAATGTTTGATACTCAGCTGTTGGAATATTGTATTTGATCATGATTTCTTTAGCAAAGTTTTTGCTGCCCTCAATAAGTGCTGCTTCTTTTCTTGGTCCAAATACTTTTAAACCTTCAGCTTCAAAATCATTTACAATACCATTTAGTAAAGGAACTTCAGGGCCAACGATTGTTAAATCAATGTTTTTCTCTTTTGCAAAAGAAACTAGTGCTCCATTGTCTGTTTCGCTGATGTCTACTCGTGTAGCCATCTCATCCATTCCATCATTACCAGGTGCAACAAAAACTTCCTCTACAAGTTTACTTTGTGCTGCCTTCCAAACTAATGCATGTTCACGTCCGCCTTGCCCGATAATCAGTACTTTCATCTTCACACCCCGCTCTTGTTTTTAAAACATTCAAGAGCCAGTTCAACTGGCTCCATAATAAAATTAATGTTTAAAGTGACGTACTCCTGTGAATACCATCGCAATACCATACTCATCCGCCATACGAATAGAATCTTCATCCTTGATAGACCCACCCGGTTGAATAATTGCTGTTACACCTGCTTTTGCAGCTGCTTCAACCGTATCTGACATAGGGAAGAATGCATCAGAACCTAATGCACTGCCTTGTGCCTTAACACCCGCTTGTTCAATCGCAATTTTCGCTGCACCAACACGGTTCATTTGACCGGCGCCAACACCAACTGTCATTTCATCCTTTGTGAGCACAATGGCATTTGATTTCACATGTTTGACTACTTTCCATGCAAGCTTAAGGTCCTTCCATTCTTCCTCAGAAGGCTCGCGTTTCGTAGGAATTGTTACCTCAACATCATCAAGTGAAAGGGTATCCTCATCTTGTACAAGTAAACCACCGTGTACAGATTGAAGTACCTTATCCTGCTTAGATGCTGCTTTTACATCAATTGTTAACAAACGAAGGTTTTTCTTACTTGTTAAAACATCCAATGCTTCTTGGCTAAAAGAAGGAGCAATAACGATTTCAAGGAAGATTTCATGTAACTGCTTGGCAGTTTCTACATCAACTTCTTCATTTAGTGCAACGATCCCGCCGAAAATAGAAGTTGGATCTGCTTCAAAGCAACGTGTAAATGCTTCGTTTACTGATGTTCCAACACCAACGCCACATGGATTCATATGCTTAACAGCAACCGCTGCCGGCTCTGCAAACTCACGTACAATTTGTAGTGCTGCATCAGCATCTTTAATGTTATTAAAAGATAACTCTTTCCCGTGCAGCTGCTTTGCATTTGCAATTGAGGCCGTTGGTACGAATGGTTTTTGATAGAATGTTGCACTTTGGTGAGGATTTTCACCATAGCGTAGAGATTGTTTTTTCTCAAATGTATATGTGACAGTTTCAGGATCTTCTTCACCAATTGTTTTCGTTAGGAATTCGGCGATTAACGCGTCATATGCAGCTGTATGACGGAATACTTTTGCAGCTAAGCGTTGCTTTTGCGCTAATGAAACTTCACCTGATGATTTTAGTTCATTTAATACGTTTTGATAATCAGCCGGATCAACAACCACTGTCACATCTTCATGGTTTTTAGCTGCAGAACGAAGCATAGAAGGACCGCCAATATCAATGTTCTCAATCGCATCTTGGAATTGAACATCAGGTTTTGAAATGGTTTCTTTGAATGGATAAAGATTCACCACAACCATATCAATGGTTTCAATATTATTTTCCTTAAGCTGATTCATATGACTAGGATTATTTCGCACAGCTAGTAAACCGCCATGGATATTTGGATGAAGGGTTTTAACGCGGCCGTCCATAATTTCAGGGAAACCTGTTACCTCAGAAATTCCAATAACGTTTAGTCCGTTTTCTTCTAATAATGATTTTGTTCCACCTGTTGAAATGACTTCAACACCTAATTCAATTAACTCTTTCACAAAAGGAACAAGATTCGCTTTATCTGAAACACTAACAAGTGCACGTTTTACTGACATGATTCCTCACCTCTATGCTTTATTTTGTAACTAGTTCTTGAATGACTTTTGGATATAATACATGTTCAACTGCATGGATTTTTTCAGCAATGGATTGAGCAGTATCTTCCTCTGAAATGTCTATTGCCTTCTGAGCAATAATTGGACCTGTGTCCATGCCCGCATCTACATAATGGACAGTTACACCCGTTACTTTTACCCCTGCTTCATATGCTTGTCCGATCGCATCTTTACCTGGAAAAGCAGGCAGCAATGATGGGTGAATATTGATGATTTTTGACTCATATGCCGCTAGCAGTGTTTCACCAATTAACCTCATGTAGCCCGCAAGGATAACGAGATCAATTTGATGTTTTTGTAAAACAGCTGAAATTTCTTGTTCAAACTGAGCCTTTGTTTCATATTCTTTCGGGATAAAACAGAAAACCGGGATATTTGCTGCTTCAGCTCGTGCAATGACACCTGCTGTTGGCTTATCACATACAACCAAGCTAATGTCTGCCTCTAAATTTCCTCTTTTCACTTCATCTAATATAGCTTGAAAATTACTGCCATTCCCTGATGCAAAAACGGCTAACTTTTTCATTAAAATGCTCCTCCATTGAATGTTACTCCAGAGCCCTCAATGACGCGTCCAATGACATACCCTTTTTCACCATTTGCATCTAGTTTTGCAAGCACATCTTGCAATACTTCTTCTTTAACAGCAAGAACAAAACCAATTCCCATATTAAATACATTATACATATCTTCACTTTCCAGCTGGCCTTTTTCCTTCAGAAAGTCAAAGATTGCAGGCTTTGGCCATGAACCAAGATCAATTTCTGCTCCTGTTCCTTCAGGTAACATTCTTGGAATATTTTCAATAAAACCGCCACCAGTAATGTGGGCCATTCCATCAACTTGATAGGATTTAACCACGTCTAAGACAGGCTTCACATAAATTTTTGTTGGAGTTAGAAGTACTTCTCCTAAGTTTTGTGTAAAAGGCTCATAAACTTTATCAAGTTCAAGCTTTTGATCCTCTAACAGAACCTTGCGAACTAATGAAAAACCGTTACTGTGAATTCCGCTTGATGTAAGACCAATTAAAACATGACCGGACTTAATATGTTCACCTGTTACAATTTCTTCTTTTTCCACAGCTCCCACCGAAAAGCCGGCAACATCATATTCTTCCTCTTCGTATAAACCTGGCATTTCTGCTGTTTCTCCACCAACCAATGCACATCCTGATTGTTCACAACCGTCAGCAATTCCTTTTACAATTTGCTCGATTTTTTCCGGTTTTGCTTTTCCTAGTGCTAGATAATCTAAGAAAAATAAAGGCTCTGCACCTTGAGCTAAAATGTCGTTCACACACATGGCAACAGCATCAATTCCGATCGTATCATGCTTATCCGCCATAAAAGCAAGCTTTAACTTCGTTCCAACACCGTCTGTTCCTGAAACAAGGACAGGCTTTTTGTAATTTAGTTCACTTAAATCAAACATTCCACCAAAGCCGCCAAGTCCACCTAATACACCAGCGCGCATTGTCTTGGCAACATGCTTTTTCATTCTTGTCACAGCTTCATAACCAGCTTCAATATCTACACCAGCTTGCTTATAAATGTCAGACATGTGTGATCCTCCTAAAAACTAATCTATTTATCTTATTAAAGATCAGTGCGAGACTGACCACTTTGTACTTTAAAGTAAGACAGGAATCGAGCATTCGATTCCTATCACATTTTTTCTATTTACGCTTTTTCATGCGGTAAAACGGTATCTGCATAAATTTCAGTAGGATAACGACCTGTGAAGCAAGCTAAGCATTGACCTCTTGTTTCACCTTCATATGGCCGCCCAAGACCTTCAAGTAAGCCTTCAACACTTAAGAAAGCCAAGCTATCGGCCCCAATAATTTGCCTAATTTCTTCCACTGAATGATTAGAAGCAATTAGTTCCTCATGTGTAGAAGTATCAATTCCATAGAAACATGGATTTGCGATTGGCGGTGAACTGATACGCACATGAACCTCTCTTGCCCCTGCTTCACGAAGCATATTCACAATACGTTTACTTGTTGTTCCACGTACAATCGAATCATCAACCATGACAACACGCTTCCCTTCAACAACACCGCGAACAGCAGAAAGCTTCATCTTTACACCTTGCTCACGTAATGATTGTGAAGGTTGAATAAACGTTCGGCCTACATATCTATTTTTAATTAAACCTAACTCATAAGGGATTCCAGTTAATTCAGCAAAACCGATTGCTGCTGAAATACTTGAATCAGGTACACCTGTTACAACGTCGGCATCCACTTCTGATTCAACAGCCAAGCGTTTACCAAGGTTTTTACGTGCTGTATGAACGTTAATGCCATCAATATTACTGTCAGGACGTGAGAAGTAAATATATTCCATGCTGCATATTGAACGGTTGATATTCATAGAGAAGCGCTCAGAGCGAATTCCTTCATCATTGATAATCAAAAGCTCACCAGGTTGAACGTCTCTTTCGTACTTTGCCCCAACCACATCAAATGCACATGTTTCAGATGCAACAACATACGCATCTCCCATGACTCCAATAGACAGTGGACGTAATCCATTAGGATCTAGAGCAACCATCATTTCATTTTCCGTCATAATTAAAAATGCATATGCTCCCTTAATCATCGTTAAGGCATTTTTTACAGCTTCTTTCATATCCTGATAGCCGCTTCTTCTAATTAGATGTGCTAATACCTCTGTATCAGAAGTTGTTTGAAAAATACTCCCTTGGCTTTCAAGCTGATGTTTAACCTGTGTTGCATTCACAAGGTTTCCGTTATGTGCAAGAGCTAAGCTTCCGCTATGTGACTTAAAAAGCAAAGGCTGAACATTTTCATATCCGCCTCCACCTGCTGTTGCATAACGAACATGGCCGATCGCCGCTTTACCGGATAGCTCTTTTAATTTCCCGTTTGCAAATACTTCATTGATAAGTCCTAACCCTTTCATACCAGTTAGTTTCTCACCATCACTTGTCACAATCCCTGCACCTTCTTGACCTCTATGCTGGAGACTATGCAAGCCATAATACGTAATTTGTGCTGCTTCCGGGTGACCCCAGATTCCGAATACACCACATTCTTCGTTTAATCCCTTGAGTTCAGCAAGCATGGGATTGCTCCTTTCCATGCATCTTTTAATTCTTCAACAGATGCATCGACAAGTGTTTCATCCTGTTCATTTTTAATAACTAGGTTACCAGAGTTTGTTACTTCCCCGATACAAACCGCTTCAACTAATTGCTCAAATGTTTCTTTGTTTTCCTTTTTCACTGAAACAACGAATCTTGTTTGTGATTCACTAAATAGTGCTGCAGTTGCATCACCTGATAGAGCTACTTCCGCACCTAGTCCTTTGTCGCCGAATAATGGTTCAGCTAATGCAACCGCGACTCCACCCTCAGAAACATCGTGTGCAGATGCAACAGACTTCGCACGGATTGCTGCTGAAAGCTGGCCTAGTACTTTGCTTTCTTTGTCTAAATCAAGCTCAGGTGATTGACCAAAGATTTTTCCGTGTGTAAGCTTTTGAAGTTCACTACCACCGAATTCTGCTTTTGTTTCACCTACTAGATAAATTAGATCTCCAGCTGATTTGAAATCTTGAGTTGTAATATAATCTGTATCTTCAATTAATCCAACCATTCCGATGACAGGAGTTGGATAGATTGCTGTTCCATTTGTTTCGTTGTATAGAGAAACGTTACCACCGATAACAGGTGTATTTAATACACGACAAGCTTCACTAATACCGTCTGCAGCTTTTTCAATCTGCCAGAAGATTTCCGGTTTTTCAGGGTTACCGAAGTTTAGGTTATCTGTAATTGCTAAAGGAGTTGCTCCTGAACAAACAATGTTACGTGCAGCTTCAGCGACAGCAATTTTTCCGCCAACTTCCGGATCTAGATATAGATAACGAGAGTTACAGTCAGTTGTCATAGCTAATGCTTTTTTCGTATCACGAATACGTACAACAGCTGCGTCAGAACCAGGTGCTACAACAGTATTCGTACGTACCATGTAATCATATTGGTCATAAACCCATTCTTTTGAAGCAATCGTTGGTTGTTTTAATAGATTAAGAAGTGTTTCTTTATAATTATCTACTTGAAGTGGTGCAACGTTCATTTGTTGGAACTCTTCAAAATATGCCGGTACTTTAGAAGGCTTGTGGTAAACAGGTGCTTCTTCAGCAAGTGCGTCTACTGGAAGCTCACAAACCACTTCACCGTTATGGAAAAGACGAAGCATTTTATCGTCTGTTACTTTACCTACTGTCACAGCTTCTAAATTATATTTTTCAAAAAGGTCAACAATTTCTTGCTCTCTTCCTTTTTCGATAACTAGCAGCATTCTTTCTTGTGATTCAGAAAGCATCATTTCATATGCGGACATACCTGTTTCACGTTGTGGGATTAAATCAAGATTCATTTCAATACCTGATCCGGCTTTACTTGCCATCTCAGCAGATGAACTAGTTAATCCAGCTGCCCCCATATCTTGTATACCAACTAGTGCATCATTTTTTACAACTTCAAGACAAGCTTCCAATAAAAGCTTCTCCATAAATGGATCGCCAACTTGTACTGCTGAACGATCTGCACCAGAATCGTCGGTTAATTCTTCAGAAGAAAATGTTGCTCCATGAATTCCATCACGACCAGTTTTAGCACCCACATACATAACTGTGTTGCCAACGCCTTTAGCCTGACCTTTTTTAATATCTTCATGATTAATTAACCCAACACACATTGCGTTAACCAGTGGATTTCCCTCATATGAATCATCAAATTGAATTTCTCCACCTACTGTTGGAATACCGATACAGTTACCATATCCAGCAATCCCTGCAACAACCTCTTCAAATAAGTATTTCACTCGAGGTGTTTCTAGTTCTCCAAAGCGAAGTGAATTCAAGATTGCAATCGGTCTTGCTCCCATTGAGAAAACATCACGGATAATTCCACCTACACCTGTTGCTGCACCTTGATAAGGCTCAATTGCTGAAGGGTGGTTATGACTTTCAATTTTAAATACAACCGCCTGATTGTCACCGATATCAACAATCCCTGCACCTTCACCAGGACCTTGTAATACTTTTTCACCTGTCACAGGGAATTTTTTAAGAATTGGTTTAGAGTTTTTGTAACTGCAGTGCTCAGACCACATTACTGAAAATATACCGATCTCTGTGTAATTTGGAAGACGTCCAATAATTTTTTCAATTAGAGCAAACTCGTCATCACTTACACCCATTTGTCTGTAGATTTTTTCATCTTTTATCATCTGGTTAGTTGGTTCAAGCAGTAGTGACATGAGATTCCCTCCAGTTTTTTACGATTGATTGAAATAATTTTAATCCGTCTGCACTTCCTAATAGCTCATCAACAGCACGCTCAGGGTGAGGCATCATTCCTAATACATTTCCGCGCTCGTTCGTAATACCTGCAATATCAACTAGGCTGCCATTTGGATTCGTTTCGTACGTAAACACAATTTGATTGTTTTCTTTAAGCGTTTGTAGTGTTTGCTCATCACAATAATAGTTCCCTTCTCCATGTGCGATCGGAATTGAGATAACCTCATCCTTAGCATAAGCTGAAGTAAAGGCTGTTTCATTATTTGCAACCTTTAAATTAACTGGTCTGCACATAAACTTTAAGTTTTCATTTCGTTTCATAGCACCGGGAAGTAATCCTACCTCTAATAAAATCTGGAATCCATTACATACACCTAGTACAGGTTTACCAGCTTCAGCAGCTTTCACGACTTCCTTCATTACATTTGAGAAGCGGGCAATAGCTCCTGAGCGTAAGTAATCTCCGTATGAAAAACCACCAGGTAGAAGAATTCCATCAAATCGGCTTAAATCTGTTTCATCATGCCATACATACTCCACTTCTTCACCGAGCTCATCTTTAATTGCATGATACATATCAACATCACAATTAGATCCTGGAAATACAATCACAGCGAATTTCACTTTGTGACAACCTCCTGTACCTCATAGCTAAAGTCTTCAATCACTGTATTAGCAAGTAATTTTTCACACATTTCACGAACAGCTGTATCTAAATCGCGATCTGATTTCTCAATCGTTAACTCCATATATTTCCCGATACGAACATCTTGAACTTCATTGTAGTCCATGCTGTGTAATGCACTCTTTACCGCACTCCCTTGTGGATCTAATACACTTTCTCTTAACGTGACATAAACTTTTACTTTGTACATGTTGATTGGCCTCCAAGTCTAGTTAAAATTACTTCATATGCATCTGTTAAACTTCCAATATTTCTACGGAAAACATCTTTATCAAACTTTTCATTTGTGTTGATATCCCATAATCTGCATGTATCAGGTGATACTTCATCTGCAAGAATAATTTTTCCTTCCTCTGTCATACCAAACTCTAATTTAAAATCGATTAGGCGTATATCACAGGAAAGAAAATGAGCCTTAAGCACTTCATTGACTTGCTTGGCAAGAGTTTTCAATGTTTGAACCTGTTCTGGCGTAGCTAATTCTAATAAAGCAATGTGATCTTCTGTAATGAGTGGATCGCCTAAGTCATCGTCTTTATAGTAAAACTCCACTAAAGGATTAGTAATCTCTGTTCCTTCTTCAATACCAATTCGTTTAGAAAGGCTTCCTGCTACAACATTTCTTACAACGACCTCTAAAGGAATAATCGTTACTTTTTTCACAAGCTGATCTGTTGATGACAGTCTTTTTACAAAGTGGTTTTCAATATGATTTGCTGTTAGCTTTTCAAAAATCAATGTGGAAATTTCGTTATTTAATCGCCCTTTACCAGTAATCTCTTCCTTCTTCTCACCATTAAAAGCAGTAGCGGAATCTTTATAAGAGACCCATAGAATATTAGGTTCGTTTGTTTTAAAAATCTGTTTAGCTTTACCTTCATATAGTAACTCAAGCTTTTCTGTGCTCATGAAAGCCCTCCTAAAACTGAATATTGGGAACCTTTAGATTATGTTCTGTCAGATTTTCTTACCTATGTTTTTGTTCAAAGAGATAGCAAGGGACTTGTTTAAGCCCTTGCTATTATTTTTTAAAGACCAAGACGTTCAAAAATTGCATCTACACCTTTTAAGTGATAGTTATAATCGAAACAATCAGCAATGACTTCTTCTGAGAGTCTTGAAGTAATTTTTTCTTCAGCTTCTACTAAACCACGGAAAGGTACTTGTTTTTCCCAAGCTTCCATTGCTTTTGGTTGAACTAGATCATATGCCTCTTCTCTAGTCATCCCAGTATCAATGAGAGCAAGTAGGACACGTTGAGAGTAAATAAGACCTTGTGTACGATCCATATTACGCTTCATATTTTCCGGGAAAACCGTTAAGTTTTTCACGATGTTACCAAAACGATTTAACATATAGTTAAGAGCAATCGTAGCGTCCGGTAAGATAATACGCTCAGCAGAAGAGTGAGAAATATCTCTTTCATGCCATAATGGAACATTTTCATAAGCTGTTAACATATAACCGCGAATAACACGCGCAAGACCAGTCATGTTTTCTGAACCAATAGGATTACGTTTGTGCGGCATGGCTGAAGACCCTTTTTGACCTTTTGCAAAAGACTCTTCCACTTCACGAGTCTCACTCTTTTGTAACCCGCGAATTTCAACAGCGAATTTTTCGATTGATGTTGCTACAAGTGCGATGGATGCCATGTAATCAGCATGACGATCACGTTGAAGGGTTTGTGTTGAGATTGGAGCTGGTTTTGTTCCTAGCTTTTCACAAACATATTTTTCAACAAATGGATCGATATTTGCATACGTTCCTACTGCGCCAGAGATTTTTCCGTACTCAACGCCTTCTGCAGCACGTTTGAAACGATCTAAATTACGCTTCATTTCTTCATACCATAAGCCAAGCTTCAATCCAAATGTTGTTGGTTCAGCATGAACACCATGAGTACGTCCCATCATGACTGTATATTTATGCTCTTGAGCTTTCTCTTTTAATATTTGGATAAAGTTCTCAATATCTTTCAATAAGATATCATTCGCTTGCTTTAATAAATATGATAAAGCTGTATCAACAACATCTGTTGATGTTAAACCGTAATGAACCCATTTACGCTCTTCGCCAAGAGTCTCAGATACTGCTCTTGTAAAGGCTACAACATCATGACGAGTTTCTAGCTCAATCTCATTTATGCGATTCACATCAAATGATGCATTTTCACGAAGCAGTGCCACATCTTCTTTTGGAATAACACCAAGCTCTGCCCAGGCTTCACATGCAAGAATTTCAACCTCTAACCATGCCTTAAATTTGTTATCTTCCGTCCAAATTGCACCCATTTCTGGTCTTGTATAACGTTCAATCATTTCTTTTGCCTCCGTTCAATTTTGACCCCATATTTTATTAATCTTTTCTATATTATCCTGAATTGGTTCAATAATAAATGTTATATGCCCCATCTTACGCTTAGAGGCAGGCTCTTTTTTGCCATAAAGATGAAGCTTAGCATGTTTCAGCAGGGTAAGATGCTCACTTACTATTGTTAAATCCTCTCCTAAAAGATTAACCATCATACCACTTTGTAATAGCTTGGTTTGCCCTAAAGGAAGATTACATACAGAACGTATATGTTGTTCAAACTGATCTGTTTCACATAGATCAATGGTGTAATGACCCGAGTTATGCGGGCGTGGTGCCAACTCATTTATATAAATTTCGTCATTGTCTGTTAAAAACATTTCAACGGCAAGTGTTCCAACAAGTTCAAAACTATTTGATAGTTTAATAGCAAGCTCTTCCGCCTTCTGAATGACACGATCCGATACTCTGGCAGGAACAATGCTTTGGTATAAAATATTGTCTTTATGAATATTTTCAGCTACTGGGAACGTCTTTGTTTCTCCATTAACCGATCTCGTCACAATTACTGAAATTTCCTTTTCGAAAGGAACCCACTTTTCTAATATACATGTTCCATGAACTAGCAGCTCCTCAGCTTTTGAGAGATCCTTATCCATGCGAAGCACGACTTGTCCTTTACCATCATAACCACCACGGCACGTTTTTAAGACACATGGATACTGAAGCACTTCTACTGCCTTTTGCAGTTCTTCTGCGGAATGGATAATCTCATATGGTGCAACCTGGCACCCTGCATTTACAATCGCAGCTTTTTCTGTTTCCCGATCCTGTGTTAGCAAAAGCAATGAACTCTTCTGTGGTAATGATGCATGCTCTTCTAACCAACGTAAAGCTGTGTAATCAATGTTCTCAAACTCATATGTTATAACATCACTTACCTTAGCTAATTCTTTAATTGCATCAAGATCATCATAGCTAGCTGTTATTTCGATATCAGCAATTTGACCACAAGGACAGTCTTTTGTCGGATCTAATACAGCAATACGATAGCCTAGTTGTCTTGCTGCAATGGCCATCATTCTCCCAAGCTGTCCACCACCGATGATGCCAATTGTACTGCCTGGTAGAATCGTTTGATTAGTCAAGCTCATCACTGCTCTCCAAAACTTTTAATCGTAATTCTTCTCTTCTCGTATCTAGTCTATCAGCTAATGCTTGATCATTTGTGGACAAGATCTCTGCAGCCAATAATCCTGCATTTGTTGCTCCAGCTTTGCCAATGGCAACAGTTGCAACAGGAACACCACCTGGCATTTGAACAATTGATAATAATGAATCAAGACCATTTAAAGCCTTTGACTGAACAGGAATACCAATGACTGGCAGAGTTGTTTTTGCCGCAACCATACCTGGTAAATGGGCTGCCCCGCCTGCACCGGCAATAATAACCTTTAAACCTCTGCTTCTAGCATTCTCAGCATATTCAAACATATAATCTGGTGTACGATGTGCAGAAACTACCTTTTTCTCATACGGAATACTAAGCTCCTCCAGTATATCGCATGCAAATTTCATCGTGTCCCAGT
The DNA here is from genome assembly GCF_000518865.1 of Bacillus sp. J37. GTDB lineage: Bacteria > Bacillota > Bacilli > Bacillales > Bacillaceae > Metabacillus. The sequence goes on from NZ_JAEK01000050.1 coordinate 33,922, forward strand.
CAGAGGTACTTCCCATTATGACTCCAACCATCGGATTCATTCTTTCCCCACCTTTATAAAAAATCTTAATAACAAAAAAGCTCGATATTTAACCTTCTCAACTAGTAGAGAAAGTTAGATATATCGAGCTCGGATTTGTCTATTTCCGATTCGTATATACACTTTCCCTCATAGTCCGATAATTTACGGTCATCGGGTAGAAACTTCTGGGCCATATTCCCAATTATATATGAGGTATATTTTAAATTAATTATTTACATGTTTATATTAACAATGAAGCTATCCCATGTCAACGTAAAATCGAACGATTTTTTTTAATAGTTCCTTATTGTTCGGTTTTTACAGAAGTTTTCCTTCAAATGTAATCATTCTTCCACACGGGACCTGTTCAACCACATTATTCCGGATCTCCTCCTTAAAAATTGGCTGTTCTGTTCTTCTAACCGGCATATACCCTTCCTTACTCATCCTGTCGAGACAATCATCAATTGTTTCATTTTCCTCAACAATAAACTTTTTCTTTTTTGGCTTAGATGTCATGCTCTTACCTCCATGCTCACAGTTCTATGTATTCTACATTCTACCACTATTTATGTAAAGATATCCTTTATATCAAAAGTGACTATTTTAGCAAATAAAAAAGAATGATTAACTAAGGAAATCCTTAATCATCATTCACAATATCAAAAAATTCAATATTTAGTTTTTCTTTTGGTTAGGTTATAAAACATAAAACGTTACTTATTTTCCTACTTAAAAGCCATAACTCTAATACGTTTATAATCTGCTTCCCATTGCTGATTCTTATATAAAATGGAACGCAAGCTATTTTCTACATTCTCTAACACCTTCATTTCAACTTCATCAGGCAATGAACGTAGAAAATCCGACATAAACATTCGTATCCAGTTTCTAAGCCCTTCCTCACCATCAAGAGCTGTTGGTCTACTAAAATGTACCGCATATGTCACCTTAAAACCAACTTTCTCCATTAATGATGTATATTCACCAATACTAGGGAAATACCATGGAAGCGATTCACTTGTTACAGGATACCCCTCCTTTTCACACTGATTTCTAAACTCGTTCAAAATCAGCTCAACATTACCAGCACCCCCAAATTCTGCAACAAAACGTCCTCCTGCCTTTAAGCTTTCAAACATCTTTTCTAAAGCTACCATTGGCTCTTTTACCCAATGTAAAGTAGCATTTGAAAAAACAGCATCAAACTCTTCTTTAAAACCTAGTTCCAACACATCTCTAACTTCAAAGTTTAATTGTGGATACTTTTCTTTAGCTTTCACTATCATCGGCTCAGATTGATCCACACCTAAAACAGATACCCCTAAGCGATCCAATATACTCATTAAATCGCCAGTTCCACATCCAACATCAAGTATTCTCTCATCTTGCATAGGATTTAACAGCTCTACTAAATCTTGTCCATACTCAGAGACAAATGAATGATGCTTATCATATAAATTCGCATCCCAATGATTTCTTCTCTCCATTTCGCACCCGCCTATATGTTTTCTTTAATATAACATATTATTGTAAAAAGTTGGTTTTTTGCTAAGCTTTTAAAGGCTTTGTTTTATTCAAACAAAAAAGACCAGTATCTCTACTGATCTTTTCTTCCTCTTCTTACTTGGCAACGTCCTACTCTCACAGGGGGAAACCCCCAACTACCATCGGCGCTGAGAGCTTAACTTCCGTGTTCGGNTTTCGGCTTGCGATAAGCGGCGAATCTCCGCGTCAACTTGTTCGTTCAGATCCTCATGTGCCAACTACGCACATTCCGGTCTTCTCTCTCTGCACTTCCTAGATCTTCTTGCTTCTCCCAAGCCTCAGGCTAATAGGTATACTTTGTCTCTACATCTTTACGGAAAAACCTTCGGTTTTGAG
>NZ_JAEK01000051.1 GCF_000518865.1 Bacillus sp. J37
GAGTTTTTTGAGCTTATTAAATCCAGAAGTAGAGGAATCTATATCAAAAGGTTTTACTAAGATATCACCAAAGAATGTAGCGATTATAGCTTTAGGCGTGTATTTCGCCGCGTCTATAGCCACGAGTAAGATATTCTCTGATCCAGTCTCTCTCACAAGTTGCGCCCATCGACTTCCAATTTTGCCTTGAATATGATTAAATGTTGAATATACCACCGTATTCATCTCCTTTGGTCGGGAATGTAATGTTGGAAGTTCTGTGATAGGTTCTTCTATTTTACAATGAAAACGGTGGTTTTTTTATGTCTTTCAGCTATTATTTACTATACTAGGTTCCTTGTCCCACTTATCGTGCATAATCATGAACGATTCAACTGTAGCAAAAGAGCCGTAAGTTGCAACTTACGGCTCACACACATTTCCATCTAACCTTTCACCCGCTGTTTCTCCAACCTCATCACACGAGGACCCTCAAAATAAATCATTCTCGCAACCTTATAATTGACAAACAGCACTGTTTTTTGCCAAAACGGAACACTTCCTGTATATCGGTCAAAACACGCGACCAATATAACTGCCAACAAGGCTGTCTGCGGTGACACAAGCGGATGATCAAAAATTCCTGTAAAAAATAAAACCGGAAGTGATAACAGGAAAAAGTTGAGCAATTCCTTGTTTTTTGAATACACAAACAGCATACAACTAATCTTAAACAGTAAGGTCATAGCAAGTAATAGAAAAGCCAGTCCACCAATTGTGCCATACTCTGCAAACAAACCTAAAAACATATTGTGGGCATGTGGCTCTGGATGCGTAAATTGATCATAAGCATGACGGTATCCTAAAGGAGTTGTTCCAAAGAAAGGATACTTTTCCCAAATTCTAATACTCGTCATCCAAATCTCTTTTCTTTCAAGAAATGCTTCATGAAGTAAATTAAACCTCGGTATAACACCAAGAATTTGTTTATGAAAAAGAATAAAAAGGGAGGCAGCCGCTATTCCGATTTTCGCTGAATACCTAAACATAAATATGACCAGGACAAGAAACATCACACCAATCCCCGCACGTGAACCTGTTTGAAAAATGCCAAATATCATAAAAGCCACGAGTACATAATTCCATCTGACGACCTGTTTGCATTGCTGCCTTTTTAATTGTTCTGCTAACAAAAAAGAAAGAATAAGCAATAACAGGAAACTAGCAAAATTCGGGTTATAGGCCGTTCCAAACAATCTGCCATCAGAATCTGGTGAAGGCCCAAGGAAGATCGTACCGGTCAACCCTCCAATCAACATATTCGATACTTGTATGTTTCTCATTACACTTCCTGCTAAGACCAAAAATATGCCACCAACTATCATAACCCACTTAAAACGCCGAATAAGAGCCATTGTTACTCGTTCTCTTATATATAAGTAAAGCCCTACATACCCTAAAATCATCGCAAAAATCAGCATGTAACCTTCTTTATCTTCTGAAAAAGTTGCCCCCAATGTTGCTAATGCCAAGCAAATAAAAAAGAAAGTGGTTGTATTAAGATAGAATGGAACCTTTAAATCAACTGTATTTTTCAAGTGAATCCATCCGATCAACATCAGCCATAAAATTCCCACCGGCGGCAATACAAAACAAAATAGAACCCCTATTTCAAGTTGATGCTTTTTAAGAAATTCTTTGTTTATAACCTGTTTTAAATTTGTCATAAACTCTCCCTTTTTTCTTGCGGATTTCAAAAATACTAGCGTTATATATAAGTAGGACACTATTTTTTTATACAAAAGATCTAAAAATCACACAGTAAATTAACATTTGATTTACATTGCAATTAGATTTTTACAATTCCTGAATTCAGGCGAAAAGCAGATCATACATAAGCGCATTTTTACAAAGTTAGTCCAAATTCACCAAATTCGTTTAATTAATATATAAATCGACAAATTCCAACGTTATTCTTCTACAACATCATATAGACTAGAGGGGTAACTTTATTTAAGGAGAATGAATCATGATATATGAAACATCCATTATAAAAGGGATTTTCCGTCCGCAGGTAAGCCTTTATCAACTGCAAAAGGCCGAGACAACAGGAGGGATTGGCTGGAGAATTTTCCTTCTCTATCTATTCAGTTTACTTATATTTGCAGCTGGTGTTTATTTTGGCATCGGCACTGAAACATACTCAGGAGCAATTACGGACTTTTCCAGAGAGGAATTCGAGGTTGGGAAGGTGTTTATTTTATTAGGAAAACTGGTTTCTAGTTTACTCTATACGACTCTACTCCTTTGGTTTCCATCCTTTGTTTATTGGATCGTACTTGATGTTTCCTATAAAAAAGCTTTGATTGTTCAACTATTCGCTTTCTCTATTCATTTAGTGGAAAAGGCGATCACCTATCCTGTACTTGTGTTTTATCATTTAAGCCAGGCAAGCAACCCCTTCTCATTAGGGGTCATTGCTCAACAATTAATCGACCACGAATATTGGGTTCATTTTTTTAGTTCCATCACCCTTTTTCAACTTTTAGCTATCTCTGTTCTGTATGTTTATTTATCACGACTTACTGAAAAGCATAATTTATTCACTCTTTTCATGATCGTTCTGTTTTACATATTAAGCTGGCTCTTACACGCCTTCATGGCGTATCTTGAGGTACCTGTATTAGTAAGGATGTGGTTAGGTTGAAAAAGTGGTTTATTTTCTCACTCATCTTCTTTTGCATTTGCTTTATTACATTAAATGCTTATTTGATCTGGAAAAAAGATAGCAAAGCAGAGCACACCGTATATGTTCACGATTGGAAAAGGGTTCAAGAGCGAAATATCATTAAAACACTTGATACAAAGGGAATTTTGATGCCTCAGGAGGAATATAAAGTTTATTTTGATGATAAAGATAAAGAGTTCCTGCGTTTTCTGGTTAAGGAAGGCGACGAAGTAACGGCCGGTACTCCGCTGATTGAATATGCAACACCTGAGCTTGATCAGGTAAGAGATACGTTGGAGAGTGATATTAGCCAGGCCGAAGGAGAGCTGAGCAGTATTGATGAATACATCGCAAAGCTATCAGACTATCAGGCTTCTATTTCTTCTTCCGACTCAAGTTACGCATACGAATACGATTCGGTGTTCGCCTTTGAAGATGACTTTAATTTTTCGGAAGATATAACGGACACGGAAGACACGTCTACGTCTAATGATGTGATAATCAGTCAAATCGAACAGGAAATCTATAAGCAGGAGCTTGAAAAGAGTAAGCTTGAAGATAAAATTTTCAACTATGAAACTCAAATTAGTTTAATTAACGAGAAAAGTGATTCCGCTATGATCATTAGTGAAGGAGATGGGATTGTGAAGGACGTAAACGATCAACTCGGAAACCCTGTTGTGACGATTGCCTCCACTTCATTATCCATCAAAGGCACTTTAACTGAGGAACAACTGAAAAAGGTAAAGGTTGATATGTCCTTTAACGCAACAGTTTCAGGAGAAAAAGCGAAGCTAGAAGGAACAATATTCGATATAGGTTCTTTTCCTGAAAACGAACCGGAGATAGATAAAAAGAACGTCTATCCATTTGAAGCCATACTGTCAGAACAAGCAGAGGCACTTCCAATCGGTACCACAGCCGACGTAAAAGTAACACTTGATCAAGCCTTAAAAGTTCCGGCAGTTCCACGGAATGCCATAGTAAAGCAGGATAAAAAAACGTTTCTTTATTTCTTAGATAAAAATGGGCTGGTTAATAGAAAAGAAGTGACAACCGGACTTCGCTCAGGGGATCTACAGGAGATAAAGGAAGGAACAGAAATCGGACAAGTAGTCATGACAACAGATCAATCACACAACAAAAGCAAGTTTGCAACAACCATGCAGCCGACATACCTGAAAAAGAACGCATTTAAAGACCTTTCATCCAAAGAAAAGTGGGAATCGTTTCTCATTGGAGTTGCGGAGAGGTAAAGTGGAACGGGGGGACAGGTTCCTTGTCCCTGCCTCCCCCATTTAGTTTCAAGTCCTATATTGTCCTGCTTGATAAACCTCATATCTCGATTAAAACTGGACCAAGGAACCTGTCCCTCTGTCCCTTTATAAATCCTGACTATCTACCTCATCAGTAGATAATAATTTATACATTTTTAGCCCTTCAGTTGTTGATCTTACTTCATATTTACCTTCAAATGCTTTATATTTTGCCGTGTTATCATTATAGTAAATATGATATTCCTCAAGTGTGTATACATGGAAGGTCTCGTCATTTTGTTGTTCTACTTTTTCTATATTAATGTTAACCAAATCTTCTGTTATACCTTTTTCTTCAAGGTGATCAATGTAATCGGATACTGTTTTTGTATAATCTGATGATGGATCGATTTGATCGGAAATGATAGAGAAATCCCTATAGTTAAAAGCTTGTACAGATGAGGAGATATAAGACTCAACAAATGTGCTAACATCAGAATTTAGTTCTTCTTTGTATATTGAATTAAATTTAGGAGATGATTCTAGCTGCTTCTTTTGTGCGGCTGCATCAATTTCAACTTTTTTTGCCTTGCTATCATCAAAGCTCCAAGAAGAATCCCAAGAATCAACGATCCACTTTTTGGCCGTTTTAGAATCATATGTTAACCGGTATGTTCTCGCATATTCTTCCTCCGAAAGAGATATTGAGTCACCGGAATAGACATAATCTTCCATCCATTCCTCTAAAACAGAAACTCCAACAGTCCATTCCCCTTCAATCTCCTCAAGATAAACGGACTCTAAATCTAACTTTAGGTTTACAAGATATCCAAAATAATTCAAGTCACCATTAAATAATTCTTCAAAAGAAGAAGAAACAAAGTCTGATACTATTAGATTATTTTCTTTTAAATATTTTTTATCTTGATAAGCAATTGCTTTTGAATAGTTCAATAGGTACTGTTTAATTTCATTAGTAACAGCTTCTTTTTGCTCGTCATTCAATATTAGATTAGCGGAAATATCATTTTGTTCAATCGAAACAGACGGACTTTGCGCTTTTCCAAATTGTAATTCTTTTTCGACCTGAAGCGTCATAGAACCATCTATTAAAACAGGACCAACCTCCACCGCCTCTTCCTTATTAACTTTCACACCTGTATCCTTACCATTAATTAGGATAGATGCTCCATCTACATTAGAATTTACATATACATAATCAACATCCAGGCTTAGATCTGATTCAGTCTCACCAAAATGACTTACTTCTATTTCCTTCTCTAATTCAACAAAATCTGAAGTAAGGACAGCCTTCACTTTATATGTCCCAGGTAAGAAGGAGCCTAAAGTGACTTGATCCCCATCTTTTACAGGTGATGCTACTTCCTTCCCATTAAGAAAGAATCGTAATTCATCATAATTTGTATTCACTACTAAAGGAAACGAATGAAGGACAAAGTCATAATTGTCATAGAGGAAAAATCTTTTTCCTTTTTTCTCAAATGTAATAATTTGATTAGAGTCATCAGAGCTTGCTGCTAAAACTATCCCATCTTGATTTGAGTTTTCATGCAATTGTGAGAGCAAATACTCCTTCTCATCAGGATTTTCCTTTAGATATTTTAATAGTGCTTCAACATTCTTTTTTTTAATTTTCACAGATTCATCATCAGAATCTAGTAAATGAACAAGTTCGCTTACATTACCCTTTTCTAAATGTTCTTCAAAATTTTCTAGTACCTTCGTTTTATCTGTGTATGATTCTCCTACTTTATAAAGAGAGAATCCAATAATAAGAATAGCTAAAATTGAACCAAAAATTATTTTCGTTTTTAGCGAAAGAGTCGAAAAAGAAGGAAGTTTGTTTTGCACCTCTCTAGTTCTCTCCTCTTTTACACCTGACAATTCCGCTCCACAACTATTACAAAACGCAGTGGTATCCTCCACTTTCGCGCCACATGATGTACAAAATTTCAAGTTCCTTACACCTCTTCATGGTCATTGTTAAAGACTCGTTACCCACCTATTTATCTTTAGGTAGCTTCGTGAATTACATTGATTGATTAATATTTGAGTTTACTTGGCGGTTCGTCAGCATAACAGCAACGTACGAAACGATAAAAGCAAAAATTGCACTAACTATGAACGTTCCAAATGTTGAAAAACCAAATGTTGCATTGAATACATCATCAAAATTTGTATCAATCGTCAATCTAGATATCGATACAAAGAGGGCATTGATTAACCCGAATACAATGGCATAAACACCAAGTTCATAAAGAATATTCCCTTGTGTTGATTTACGTAATTTGTTTCCAGCTAGGAAGTGAAGACCAATTGGGATAAGAACTAAAATCCATAGCCATTTAAGTTCTAAAAATAGTTCTTCGAATTCTTCCTCATCTTCTGAAGCCTTTGGCCCACCCATTAAAGAATAGCTGGCTGTGATCTCTTCTCCATAAGACGTCGTTTCAAAGTTTAAGGTACCAAATTGAGAAATATTCCATAAATAACCTCCTATTTGAGAGCCTAATAGAACATCACCTGTTTCGTCTCCTGTTGTCAGTTCGTCATTTGTTGAAAAGAAGACTGTTCCTATCAAAATCATGAAAACAAGTCCTATGACAGAGTGAAGTATCGCGCGAGAAATGGATACACCGTATTGTTTATTATTGAATCGCTGCTCTTTAGCAACACCTATCATCGCGCCGACACTTGTAAAAATAAAACTAATAATAAGAGCATTAAAAATACTTTCAAAAAAAGAGTAGTCTGATGAGATCGTTATATTTCCAATAAAGCCGGTTGGATCAGCAATATCCACTGAAACTCCAGCAAACGTACTTATTAATCCAACGATTATTCCATACATAATGGAAAAGGATAAACAGATGGATAACCTTTCAACAATAGAGCTCTTAGTGACCCTTTTATTCATAAAGAATCCTATTAAAATAAAAATAATGGCAGGAATAAATAAAAGTAAAAATAGTCCACTAGTTGTTTCGAGTACCCCTTCAAACATTAAAGCATTTGCACGATAATGAAGGCTTGCCATATGACTAATCATAAAAACATCTGTTGCTGATACAACTTTAAGAGAATCTACTAAAGATCCAAATTCTGAACGAAGTGACTCTAATAATAGACGATTAGCTGATGAACTAACGATCAAAGAAAAAACAAATAGGGCAATAATTGAAAAAGCATTAAATATAGCAATTCGCTTTAGATTATGTTTGTTCAAAATACTAGAAATAAAATCCTCTTTTTCATAGTTAACATGATCTTCACTATGGACAGGTATTGTACCCGAAGTGATACCATCTTCTTTTTCCGTTACCTTTTCTACTGAATGTCCACACTGTTGGCAGTAGATGGCATTAAGTGCATTTTCATGGCTACACTCCATACAATATTTATGGTTTTCTTGAGTTACCTTTACTTTCTCTATAACAGGTACTAAAGATGCCCCATCATTTATGCAATATTGGGCACTTTCATTATTTTTCATCCCACAATGACTACAATACAAATCAACTCTACCTACTTTCTTTTCATTCCTTATTTATCTACTTTTGTTCCACAGCAATGACAGAAATTAGCTGTATCCGACAATACTTCTTCACAAGTTACACAACTAACCCCTGAACTAGCTTCAACGGCAGGTTCTTTCTCCATTTTCGCACCACAACCACCACAGAATTTTGCATTTATATCATTTGGAGCTTGGCACGAAGAACAGGTTAAAACGTTTGAATCTGCATTGCTTTGATTAAGCTCTGAAATCTTTTTTGTAGATTGATAGATTAGATGATCTAATCCTACAATTCCTTTTGTCATTTCATTCAGATCTGAATCAACAATTTCACCACTGCGAATTTTCTTATATGTACTTTGACCTAATTCAAGAAGAATTTTAGACTTTTTTATGGATGTTTCATTTATTTCTTTCTTATGTTTACTTATTTCTTGAACTACCTGCAGCTTTTGCTTACCTTGCTCGATCCCTCCTTGAAATTTTGATAGACCTTCTCCTAATTTTGATTGCAAATTGTTTGACAATATTCCTATCTCCTTTACTATTTAGTATTTCTATTTTCCCCCATTAATTTAGAAAAAAATAACTAAGTAGGAAAAAATACTCATATAATATTAAAATATTTTTTAAAGATAATTACAAAGGTAAAAATTTACAAAACAAGATAATCGAAAGGCCTATAACTTTAAACTCAGGTCATTATGGTTCTGATAAAACCCCAACTAAACTACTTGAAGTGAGTCAAGGAAAACAAACAAGGCATTTCAAAATCAATGAATAAAGAAAAACAATAACACTCCTAGTTGTACAAACGTAATAGGGTCATCCTCTACTTTTTACCCATATTGGACCATAGTGTAAAGTTACTATAACCCTTGATAAACATACACAAATTCAGATAGGTCCAAATACCCAACGATAATAATAATGCATATCTAAAGGAAAAACAATAACATGAGAAAGATCATACTATGATTTCTACTCATCGGAGGAGTAATTGGAGCAATCTCTTATGACTTTCGATCTCTGAATAAGGAAACCAGAAATCGCAACGACAATTGAAAAAGGAAGAAAAGGTGAACAACTCGATCACGGTATTATGTTACCAACAAAATATGATGTATCCCGTGATTCAATATGTGAAAAATAATATGAATTTCATTACAGAAGAAACCTTAAATGTAGAAGATGAAAACGGAGAAACAGCAGATGACTCTTTAAAAACCGTTGAAATAATCTCGCCGGAAACACAATATCAATTAAGAGCTTATTAGCAATCTATTCAGATACAATGCTCATTATAAACGAAGCAACATTTTTTCTACTATCAGCTCAATCAGGGAAAATTCCAAAGGAGATTTGACATTATCGAAAAATACATCGGTTGAGTGTTGTCCAACTACTTAAAATTAATCCATTATCCTTTTTATATGATTGTATAATACTGTCTTTAAGACATAAGAAAATCCCCCTTTTTTGGTCAGTGTTTGTGCTGATTCACTCATACCAAAAAGGAGGATTTTCTTTTTATACTTATTAGAATTTCTCAATATTTATGTGGGGTTTTCCAGTGACCTCAACTTGTCCCTACCCCGCAAATTCCACAGCCTGACGAAGGGCTTCGATTAGGCTTTTTTCGTCTGCGATTCCTTTGCCGGCGATGTCGAAGGCTGTGCCGTGGTCGACGCTTGTACGGATGATTGGCAGGCCAACTGTGATGTTGACGCCTGCGTCTAAGCCTAGTACTTTAACTGGTCCGTGTCCTTGGTCGTGGTACATAGCGACAACGACGTCGAAGTCTCCGCGAACGGTACGGAAGAATAATGTGTCTGCAGGTAGCGGACCTACTACATTGATTCCTTCTCCTTGTGCTTTTTCTACACCTGGAACGACTTTTTCGTCTTCTTCTCCGTAACCGAATAATCCATTTTCACCTGCGTGTGGATTGATTCCGCAAACAGCGATTTTCGGTGATTCAATACCTGATTTTCTCAATGTGTCGTGCGCAAGTTTGATGACATGGTAAACACGCTCTGGGTTAATCATTTTTACTGCATCAATGATTCCGACATGTGTTGTCACGTGAATGACTTTTAGATTAGGTGCTGACAGCATCATCGAGAAGTCTTCCGTACCTGTTAAGTCTGCAAGAATTTCTGTGTGGCCAGGGTATTTATGGCCGCCTTTGTGTAACGCTTCTTTGTTTAATGGTGCTGTACAAATGGCATTGATTTTGTTTTCTTTTGCTAATTCGATTGCTTTTGCTAAATATTCAAAAGCCGCATGACCTGCTTCAGGTGACACTTGACCAATTGGCAGGTTGGCATCTAATAGATTTAAATCTAAGCAATAAACTGTACCGAAATTATATGGTAAGTTTTCAATAAGGTCAGCTGTTACAGATTCAATGATTAGCTCACTGTTTACAAAACTCTTTGCTCTTTCAAGAATTTTGCTGTCACCGATTACTAGAGGTCGGCTGATATTATACATTTCTTCACTTGCTAAACTTTTTAAAATAATCTCCGGACCAACGCCTGCTGCGTCTCCCATTGTGATTCCAACGATTGGTTTTACTTGACTCATGCTCTCACCCTTCTTTTGTTTGCCATGTATTTGACTACATTGACTAATGATTGTTCATGTCCAAATCCACCAGCTTTTGTAACCGCCCAATAGCTGCGATTCTCACTTCTTAAGCGACCAAACGGAAGACCTGGTTCTACTTCAGAGTAAAGCTCCATTTCTGAAATGGCTAATTCCGAGCAGACTGCCTTTGCTGTATCTCCACCTGTCAGAACTAAACCTTGAATAGAGGCGCAATTTCCTAAAAGACCTTTTGCAATCTGTCCCAGTCCTCTTGATATCGCTTCACTTACTTCCGTTAAATTTAAACCAAGCGCTTCTCCTGCTTCCTTCGCAGAAACACGATTTTCCTCAGAAGCCTCTACATATAAAACATAGTGTTCGTATTCTGAATGTTGGTTTAGTTGATCCATATAGTGGTCTAATTCAAACGTATTTTCCACTAAAGTCGCAGGATCTACTTCCATAAAGAAAGAATTTTGCAGAGATTCTATTTTGCACAATTGTTCTTTCGTCACTTGAGATAAGCTGCCTGAAACGATTAACGTCTTTTCAATTTTGATTTCTTCCTGATTTTCTTCATTAGAATGTGTTAACTGAAGCGCATCTGGTAAATACTCAATTATTCCGGCAGAACCGGCCCAGACTGTTTTCTTATTCAGGCTAGAAAAAATGTCGCAAATTCTTTGTAGATCTTCTTCTGTTTCACTATCACACACAAACCATGTTACCCCTTGATTAAGGATCGTCGTAATGATTTGGTTTAGTTCTTCTATAGATTGTCCCAGCATACGTTTATCAACTAAGGCAATTTTACGATCTTGATATTGCGTTAATAATTCCGGTATAAACGCTTCTGTTACCGGTGTTTTCGGATCCTTCGAAAACTCCGTATCCGTGATTAACACACCATTTACATAATGATTTCCATCAATAGTTTGACGTTTCATTTTTGGAAAAGCGGGCGCAATCACGACCACTTCAGGCTGATACACCTGTTCAACAGCAGATAATTCAGCCGCAATATTTCCTCTTAATGTTGAATCAACCTTTTTATATACATGCTGATAGCTTTCCTTTTGAAGGTATAAAGCAGCTTGATATGCTGCTTTATACGCTTCTTCCTGCTTCTTCGCGCGACTATCTGTATCAACGATTAACACATCAGGCTTTTTCGTTAAAGTTGATGTTTCAAAATCAAATACAACCGTCGATGACAAATGTTTTTTCGCTAATTGTACACCTGAATCGTTCGCACCTGTTAAATCATCAGATATAATGCCAATTCTTTTCTCCACTCTTATCACACCCTTAGACGTTTGCTTCTTTTACGTCTTCTTGTTGTTCAAATTTATAGCCCTTTTTCTCTAATCGTTTCACCAGGAACCCTACATAAATTGGTAGTAAAATAGCTGTTGTCACCACTGAAGCTGCAACCTGTACTGTCGCAATGTCGACAACTGATGCAAAACTCGCATTTGCCGCTGCGATCGCAGCCGGTGTCGCTACTGCGTTTCCTGCTGTTGATCCTTCCGCAGCTCCAACGATTGGATTCCATTTTAATGCTTTAAATACGAAATAACCTGCAGAACCTGTCACAAATACTGTTAATAGACCAAGGATGATTCCCGATAATCCACCTTCAAGGATGGCGCCAAAATCAATTCCCATCCCTAATGCAAATGCGAAGAATGGAATTAACATTGAGCTACCTTTATCTAAGAACGTACGCATTTCTTCATCAAGGTTACCTAATACCATACCAACTAAAATCGGCAGTAACACTGATATAAATGAAGTTAATGAGAACATACCATCTACAAAGCCCATTGCTCCGAAAATAGATAGCGCAATCATTGTTAAGAAAGGACCATCATTAAGTGCTAAAAGTGAATATGCCGCACGATCTTCTTTACTTCCGTACTGACCAACTAATGCAACGAATAATCCGCCATTACTATTTGTCATGGCTGCGATAACAGCGATTGGCGCTAAACCTAACCATAATCCATTATCACCAGCCAATAAGTAAGCGATTAATCCAAATACCGCACCTACTGCCCATTTCGTTGCTAAAAGCGTCGCCCCTTTACCAACTGACACACCAAAAGATTTCACGTTAATTTGCGCACCTGTACATAAAAGGAAAAGGGCAATCAATGTACTCGCACCGTCTACAAATAGTGCTTGAGTAAAGTTACCAATCCGTAATAAGTCCGGGAAAAATGTATTTATTAATGCTGCAATTAACAACGGTACAACCATCATACCGCCAGGAATTCGATCTAAAGTTGCTTTTATCTTCATAATTGTAACACTCCTTTTATAATTGTTTCAATATTAAACACTAAATATATTTAGTAATCGGTTACAAGGATTATTGTAATGGCTTACACAATATTTTGCAACACATTAAATATAAAATGTTGTATTTTGCAACAAATAAAAAAGCAAGCTGAACAGTTATTGTTTCAGCTTGCGCCATAAAGTCGATCGATTAATTCCTAACCGCTCTGCAACTCTTGTTTGATTATGATTTTCTTCTTCCATAATATGCTCAATAATCCGTTTTTCTATTGTCTCCAATGTACCAGAAAGAAATTCCTTATCCACTGTATTTGCTTCTTCTTTTTGCTCCTCAACATGTTGCTGTAGAAGTTTTTTTCCTAGAACATATCCCTTTTCTTCTAAAACAGCTGAGTGAAGAATCGACCGAAGCTGTGCGACATTTCCAGGCCAGGAATATTCCTCTAACAGTTCCATCGCATCTTCTTTCATTTTAATGACTGATGTTCCGATTTGACCGTGAAAAGCAGCGATAAAATAGGTCGTTAGCGGTCTAATGTCATCTTTACGGTCTTTTAGAGATGGGATTTGTACTCTTACTAGCTCAGTGTCGTAGATGAGAGAATGAGGAATTTCCTCTTCATTTGTAAGAGCCAGGACAATTGTTAGGTTTTCCATTTTTAAATGACCCAACATTGTCGTTAGCTTTTTCATCTCTTTTGGTGATAATGCTTCTATTTCATTTATATAAAGTGTCCGTATATCACGATCTATTCCATGTTCAAGCAGTAACAGACTTTCAGCCGTTATACTTGAATAAAGTCCCTGACCGTTGTTTTTCTTATAATGAATGTACTGAGAGAGAAGCTTCTTTCCTGTTCCTTCACTTCCAATAAGAAGCCATTGATCATGATTTGCGTTTTTTTCAATGAGATTCATACACCTTTTCATGGCTTGACTGTTTGAAATGATCATCGGCTGCTGTGAAACGGTTTCAACATGGATGTTTTGTTGATGAGTATTTTGAGTAGTGACCAAAGAGTACTGAAATACATAATATTCTTGAGCTTCAATCACTTTCTTCTTTACAGATTGTTTTACCATTTGCTGCTCACTTGCTTTAAAGATACTCACATCATGATTTAGGTTGTTTTTTTCCTGAATGTATTCATGCAGTTTGTTTAGTGGTAGTGGACACTCTTTAAAATCAGTCCAGTGCTGATAGGCAATGTTACCATCACGTGATAGGACGATGATGTTTGAGGATGCTTCCACTAAAAGTGAACGAAGTAAAATAATCTCCTGCTGCTGTTTTTGATGCAGACGATAAATAGACTTCGCCTTATGAAACGCCTCAAAAATCGCTTCCCGACCGGACTGAATCAGAATCCCTTCCAAATGATGCTTTGTCGCCGCATCCATGGTAATGACATCACCCATGATGAGTTCATAACCCTTTTGTTTAAGATTTTTAACCAGGCCATCAACCTCTTTCGCTTTTTCAACGGTGAACACATCAATTTGGATATCAAGTAAGTCCGTAATCGCCTTCGCACCTAGAGTTATATTCGAAAAGCCAACAATTGCTTTTTTACCCGGAAAGTCATTCGCAAGCGTCAACACCCTAAGCATGTCATAGCCTGACACATGAATATCAATAACCGGAATATTCACCACATCTTCAATTAGCTTGGACGTACCACCACGGCTGATGATCACATCAAATCCCTCATCCTCCGCTTCCCTCGCAACCGGAATGGCTTCCTGAAGATTCGCAACCTTCATATATAAATCAAGCTCCTGCTCCTCCTGCCGACAATCTTCAATTAAATGACTCATCGCCGGATAAGGGGCAATAACTAATGTTTTAATTCTCATTTGATTTGATCACACCTGTTTTCGTAATTGGGATGGAGGTCTCGCTGGTGGCGGGGTCCCTCGTTGTTGGCGGGGTCCCTTGGTGGGACACGGGGACAGGTCCCTTGTCCCGCCTTCTTTTTAAGTTGTACCTATGTATGTTTTAACACCCGTTACTTTAATTTACTTTCTCTTCCTCTTACACTCTAACTCATTACCTTCAAGTGGGTCAATGAACCTGTCCCTCTGTCCCAAAGGCCCAGGCATATTGAGTGTGTACGATTGCCATTCATCCTTCTACCTATCTTTCATCATCCTGTTTATCTTCTCAATATCAAACTCTTCATACCCCTGCATTATCCCCCATTGAACTGTATGCTTATAATCCTGATGCTCGGGATTTGCTAGAATGGAGAGGAATTCCGTGTAACCGGGAACCCCACCTACATCTTCCGGAGGAGCGTTTCCTTCTCCGTCAACGCATTGTGGATGATAGTCATGATACTCATTTATTACCTTCTCAACTTCAATTTCGTGCTTCCAATCATCGCCAAAATCATAAGTGTATGTCAAAGTTTTATATGCAGGCATATACTCTGATAGCTTTATACCTTTTTCATGCTTCATTTCGGTTTGTTTTGGATATGTTAAGGCTTTTTCAACACTTACAAGATTGATCGTTGGTTCTGCGTCGGCGTTGTAAATAATAAATTCATGCAGGTGATTATTTTTCCATCCAAAGGTTGATTGAAGAATTTTATGCAAATCATGAAATGTCCGATTAACTGGAACGATGATTCGACGCCAAACTTGGTGATCTTCGAGCTTTAGTGCCACTTTTAGTTGTACCGCCTTCGTCTCAAAAATAGGCTGACCTGAAAATATCTCA
Source organism: Bacillus sp. J37 (assembly GCF_000518865.1). Lineage (GTDB taxonomy): Bacteria > Bacillota > Bacilli > Bacillales > Bacillaceae > Metabacillus. The sequence goes on from NZ_JAEK01000051.1 coordinate 15,123, forward strand.
AGTTGTTTATACATCTCTTCATTCGGATAAATATATTTATTTTTCCCGTCACCAACTAAACTCCGGCTAACACGTTTACTTAACTCTGAATTAATGACAGATTCTTGATTCAAGTAGTCTAGAAAATAAAATGTTGTTTCACATGCCTTGTTCAATCTTGCCACCGAAGTACGGTCCTTCGTTTTCGAATAGGTGAAATCCATTGATTGAGTTAAAAACTGCTCAATTACTTCTTTTTTAACTCCTTCTGCTTCAAATGTTTCGCGGATCGCATTCACAATGAGCTGATCAAAATACTTATAATCCTTTGCCTTTAGGCCATGCAGGACTATGATATATCTAGAAAGATCATGAATGAGTACAATCGTTTTTCTACGATTTACAAGAATAAAATGGGCATGCCATGAGAAAAGTGGATTCTGCTCTTTGATTGGCTCGTGAGGCTTTATTTTAAGTTGCTCTAACAGTTTTTTTGTACATTGAATGAGCATATTCGCAAATCTCCTAATTCGAGTATTTTGATAGATGCTTTGATTATAAATGAACCTAAAGAGAATTAAAATGCAAGAGATTCTTCAGAGTAAATTTGTCATAATTCCCCTTCAACCTAGTGGGACGAGGAACCTGTCCCCGTGACCCAGTCATGTAGTTCCCAAAATAGGTTGCTTTTGTTTTCTTGGCGTAGTTTTAGGGTGAAGGTTTCGTGTAGGATACGGTAGAAGTATCCTTCGAATGTGGTGTGAATTTTTCCTCTCTTTTTTGCAAAGACTGTTTGTTTGAAGGCACTGATGATGCAGTCCATAAAATCTTCGATTGTTTTGCCGTGATCGAATTTGTTATAGACGATCATGACTCGGTTCCATAGGTTATATATATCGATAGCGTTTAAAAATGGTTGTGCGGTTTTTTTGAATTCCTCCGGGATAGATTCTGGTAGATAGCTGAAGTCTAATTCTTGTAGTGTTGGTTCACATGCTTCTCTTACGTTAGTTCGTTCTTTTGTTTTTTTCTCACAGAGTGAGCTTTGTTTATTCTCTGTTTTATTAGGAGTGACAGGTGCAGTGACACTCTTGGGTGACATGGTAGTTTTCATAGAATCGATGGTTTCAAACGTCTGAATGATTAAAAGGTTTACTCCCTGTTTTCCATTCATTCTTTTTGTCGGAATTTTTTTAATGATTCCTCGCTCTTCTAACAATTTCACAGCACGAATGACCGTACGTTTACTCAAACCCACTTGCTCAGCAATATAATCATATTTAGCAAAAGAAACTCCGACAACTTTGACCGAATGCTTCCAAATAAGATGAAGAACAGCTAAAGTTCCCTCAGATAACTCAGCCTTATGTTTATATAAAAATCCACGAACTGACTTGTCCATTTCTTCAAATGTTATAAATGATTGATATTTTTGGATTGTGTCGTAATTTAGTTTTTCCACGTTTCTCTCTCCCTATTATACATAATGGTTGGTCGACATTTTGTCTTCCACCCGTATATAGGGATTTTTTGAGATAGAGTAGCATAAAAACGAAATATTTTTTAAATTTTTTGGTGGAACAGGGGGACAGGTTCATCGTCCCAATCCCCCTTACACCAGTGTTCATATCTAAGATCAATTCACTTTCTCTATTGGACCAAGGAACCTGTCCCTCCGTCCCACCTGTTATTCCATCCCTAGGTCAACTAGGTAAGCAGTTGGTTTTTGCTTATTTTGTAGGTCGACGATGACGTTTGTTACTCCTCCTTCACCTATTAATTTTCCGCTGTAGAGTAAGCGCAAAATGATAAAATCTTCATTAAAGTAATTCGTTCTGGCTATATGGATTCTACTTGTATCAAAGTCCATCTCCTTTGAAATCGTTTCAAAATCTAGATCAAATTGTTCTTCATAGATATCGTTGCCTTTTGCATAATTCTCGAGTGTTTGAATCTGCTGGTTTCCATCTGAAAGGTCTTCGACAGCACCATTTAGGTACACAAATTTTCCATCTTCACTTAGTAAATCATTATCTTTTATTTCTGTTATTTTATTTGTTTTTACATTAAGAATATATATTTTATTTAGAACACTTCCATAGTCTCCTTCTCCCGGAAAGAGATCGTAAAAGGGTTTGAGTTCATTTGAATTAAAAACCTCTTGAGTTTCTCCATATTTGAGTTGAGTAATTGTAAAATGAGATAATTCTCGATTGATAAAGAGGTAATATAGTTCATTCTGATATCCTGATTTTTCTATATCCTCAAGTACTAGTACAATATTATTTTCGTTCATATTTTCTATATTTACGATAAATTTAGTGTCGCTTGTTACTCCATAATCTTTCATCTCTTCATTGAGATCAATTGTTCTTTGATTCTGAAGCACTTTGATTTCCAATTGATTGTTTTCTTTCATTGTCACCGATGGAAGGAAATATTCATCAATGTTCTTTAATGGAGAAAGTAGCTTCGTTATGTTATCAGTCTGTTTTAAGTCATATAACCTCAAGCTCGGGTCATCCGTTCGGATTAATGGTTCATAATAGTCCTTCAACTGTTCTTCGGTAAATTTATAATAGGTAACAGAAGTTTGTTCTTTATTCCTATTACTATCTGAAAAAACCAAAGTGCCGTTCTTATTCAGTAATTCCCGATCAAAACTACCAGTTACATAATGCTGGATAAATTCGCTTAAAGCAGGGCTCGTCTCGGTAGGAAGACCTTTTTTATAAGTTATTTCAGCCACAGACTCTTGATTGGTCATTTTATCTTCTCCACAACCAGAAAGAAGCAACAATAGTACCAAGAAAAAACTAAGTGTTTTACTATGTATTTTCACCATTATCATGCTCCTAAATGGAACAGGGGGACAGGTCCATCGTCCCTGTCCCCACCCTCCATGCATTCATCATATTCATGTTATTCATATCAGGATTTATTCCATTTCAAAATGGACCAAGGAACCTGTCCCTCTGTCCCAGCCAAGGACTTCCGTCCCTGTTATTCCATCCCTAGGTCAACTAGGTAAGCAGTTGGTTTTTGCTTGTTTTGCAGGTCGACGATGACGTTTGTTCCGCCGCCTTCACCGATTGTTTTTCCTCTGTAGAGTAGGTGCAGAATGATATAATCTTCATTAAAGTAGTTTGTTTTGGCTATACTAATCTTATTCGTTTCAAAATCCATTTTCTCTGAAATCTTGTCAAAATCAATATCAAATTGTTCTTCATAGATGTCATTTCCTTTTGCATAATTCTCTATCGTTTGAATTCGCTGTTCTCCGTCTGAAAGCTCTTCGGCTGCACCGTTTAGATAGACAAATTTACCATCTTCACTTAATAAGTCATTATCTTTTATTTCTGTTATTTTATTTGTCGTTACATCCAGAATAGAAACATTATTAAAAATACTCTTATAATCCCCTGCTCCTGGAAAAATATCATAAAACGGCGTAAGTACATTTGAATTGATAATCTCTTGAGTTTCTTCATATTTTAATTGTGTAATCGTAAAATCTGACAAATCCCGTTTTATAAAGAGATAATATAACTCTCTTAAACGACTTCCTTTAGCTGTATCTGCAAGTACAATTACAAAATTATCTTCATTAACCGCTTCAATATTCATAATAAACTCAGTTGTACCTGTAATACCATATTGTTTCATTTCATTATTCAATTCGATTATTCTTTGATTCTCAGTTGTTTTTATCTCCAATCGATTATTTTCTTTCATGGCTATAGAAGGAAGGGAATACTGTTCATAATTTTCTAATGGAGTTCGTAATTTTTCCAAACTATTGCTTTGTTTCAATGGATTTAATGATACATTCAATTCTTCCGTTTGAAGTAGTGGTTTATAGTAGTCTTTTAGCTGCTCTTCAGTAAATTGATAGTAAATAACCGATGATTCTTCTGCACTCCTGTTTCCATCAGAAAAAATCAAGTTGCCGTCTTCATCCACTAACTTTCGATCAACACTATCACTAAGAACATGCTGCATAAATGTTGATAAAGCAGAGCTGGCTTCTTGAGGAAAACCCTCTTGATATTTTGTCTCATATTTTTCTTCAGATGACGATGAAGAATCTTGATTTGCCATATTATCTTCCCCACAACCAGAAAGAAGCAACAATAGTACCAAGAAAATACTAAGTTTATTACTATGTGTTTTCAAGATTATCATGCTCCTAAATGGAACAGGGGGACAGGTCCATCGTCCCTGTCCCAATCTCCATGTGTTCATAATATACAAATTATTCATATAAGGATTTAATCCCTTTCAAAATGGACCAAGGAACCTGTCCCTCTGTCCCTTTTATATTCTCCCTAACAAACCTAAATCGACCAAGTAATATATTTTCTTATCATGTTGCAAGTCGATTATCAGGTTGGTAGCTCCGGCAGTTCCGACAAATTCCCCTTTATAGTTTAACCTCAAGACAATATAGTCCTCATTAAAATAATTTACTTCTACTGAAGCATTACCACTCGTATCAAGATCTAACCTTTTAGCAATTTCAGCTAAATCAAGATCGAAATTTATATCGGACGTATCGTTACCCTCAGCATAATTCTTTATTGTTTGAATTTCCTGGATTCCTCCTGATAGATCCTTGTTATTCCCATTTATATATACATATTTCCCGTCTTTACTTAAGAGATCACCCTTTTTAATATCTATAATCTTATTTAGTTTATTATCAATAATTTTATTTCCAAACATTTTGGAATACTGACTAGATGGATCAACCTTTTGAAAGCCTTTATAATAGTCCTTTAACTCTCCTGAATCCAACTTACTTTGTAAATCTTCATCATAAAGTTCACTAATTACAATATTTGATAAATCTTGTTTTACAAAAAGCGTCATGAACAAATCCCAACCTTCAACACTTTCAACACTAAAATCCTGAATTTCTATGACAAAATGATCATTGTTTAATGACTTGAGATTTACTACCATATCGTCTGACTTTTTCACATCGTATTCTTTCATAAGCTCAGGTAAGTCAAATGTCTTTTCGCTCTCATTTGTCTTAATGTTAAGTTGGTTATTTTCCTCCAATGAAATTAGTGGCAGATGATATTCATTGGTTTTTTCGATGGTTTTATATAAATCATCTTCTTTTCTATCAGTTTGATTCATTTGTAACAACTTTTCTTCATAATTATTTGCATCTACTAAAGGTTGATAATAACTTTTTAATTGATCTTTTGTGAAATGGTAATAGTGAACTAATCTATCATTTTCACTTTTGTTACTAACTGAATAAACATAAGAATCATCCTTTTTCATTACCTCATTATCACCATCTCTAGAGAGATAACCTTTGATAAATTCAGTTAATCCCGGGCTTTCTTCTGTAGGAAAACCCTCCTTATAAGTAACTTCCATTTGGTTTGACGATCCTTTATTTTTCATATTACTTTCTTCACATCCTACGAGAAGGAATATAGACATTAGAAAAAAGGAAAGATTCACAAATCGTTTATTCATCATTTATGCTCCTTTTCCATCTGTTTAATATTTACTTCTTTCATTATTTTAATAAAGTCTTCGTCTTCTACTTCATAAACATGTCCGGGATCAAACACGTTAGTACCTTCCACTTCAATTTGGGGTCTTTCATCTATTAAGTCTCCTAGAATCTCAGCATTCTGACTTTTCACAGATACTGTATCATCACTGTTCGTCTTGTATTCTTGTGGAGGGGCAGAGTAATATGGAGAATAATTTACTGTATATTCAGTTCTATATCCTGCTACAGCTGTAATATCCATCTCTTCAAGTTTCCGATATATTTCCGGGTTTGCAGATTTCAATTGATGAATATCATCTGAAAGTGGTTCACTGGTCATATCTGTGTAAGCATTACTATAATCCATACCGTCTTTATTGTTGCGATTATTCTCATTGAAATCTAAAAAATCACTTGTGTTTTTTGGGTTTTTTCCTCCTAATTCTGCTGCCCACCGAACATTATTAGCTGCTGTAGCTAAGAAATTTGTGTCATATGGTGTTCCTACTGTAGTAATACTTCGTACATTGTCAGGATAATCCATTGCAAATTGTAGAGACCTTCTACCACCGTAACTATGGCCAAACATATCAATTTTTGTCTCCCCATTCATTAGCCCCATTTTATTTAATTCCAGTGCCAGATCATCACTTGTTTCCTGTCGATGTTCGTTTTTATGTGTTGTTTCATATATAAAGTGAATACGACCTTCTTTATTCACAAAAGCTCTATCATTCATTAATTCAGTTAAATCTTCATCATATTCAATTATTGTTTTTCCATCTCTATTTATAACTACTCTAGAGTAAAGCTTCTTTCCATCACGTTGAACAAAAACTATGATATCCCCATCTTGTGCTGCATCTTTTGCACTATTGAAAAAATCTTCTCCTGTATCCTCAATCCCATGCACATAAACCGAAACATTATTAAACCCAGAAAAATCCCCACTCACATTATTTTCAGCATGATAAAGAATACGAATATCCGTTAACGCAGAACGCACAGGCGATCGATACAAACGGACCGCATTTTCAAATTCAAGTTCAATGTCATCCAGATCATACTTCAAACTGTTATAGTTCATGATGATGTCATTAATATCCATACTCATGCTTTGGATTCTCATAAATTCAGTACCCGACTCGTCTTCCTCAGGATCATACTTTCTCCATGCATCTTCCAAACAAGTTTGCAGATCACTTATCCAGCCATCGACCGTACTTTTCGTCGCTGAAATATCCAATGTGATCATACTGCCGCCAACAGATGCTGAAAGCCCAAAAACAGTACTTACATTGCTGCTGAATTTTTCATAAAGAAGTTGTGATCCGGCATCAGTCAAGATTCCATTAGCCGTTGTTTCATGTCCTTTTATGATTGCCGCAACTTCCGGATGTCTGCCATACACGTCAAACCCTCCTTTACTTTACCAGTTGTCTTGAAATCAAGTTATCAACACGCTGCAATTCCTCAGTTAATAATCTCGCACTTTTTAACAAGTCTTCTAATCTATTTCTTGCATTTCCCACAATAGAAAAGATCTCCTGCTTCGCTTCCGGCCAAATATCGGCAACATCTCCCCAAGGAAATTCTGTATCAAACATGACATGATCTAGTAATGTATGGAAATCTCCGAGTACTTCATCAAGCGCAGCCATGTTTCCCTCAAAACGATCTGTCGCCTGCTTTAGTGATGCAGGAGTCAGCTTTACTTCATCTTCAATTCTGCTTACTGAAAATGTATAATTCATTTCAGCACGGCTACTCGATCCTGCCGGTCCTCCCGTTGACTCATCAACCGCTTCAACTGCCTTAACAAAGTTCAGGACCGTATCCGCAAAATACAATAAACTGCTGCTGGCTTTGCTAAAAAACGCCAGATTATTCACCATTTTTTCTTGAAGACTTATCGCAGCCTTTCCAGTATGACGATCTAACTCTTGTTTAAATGTCGTCATATGTTCCAGCAGCAAACTAAATTTTCCTTCTAATTCTATAATGAGCAAATGAGTTTTCCCCGGTAAATCCTTATTAAATCGAATTGTCCCCATGATCATCATCCTCACGTTTTTCCGCTTCTGCTAACAAAGCATCCAACTGCATTTCCTTTTCATCAACATATCCGTAATGATACACAACATGAATATCTTGATGATTAAATAAAATAAATTGTTCTTTTGCATCCGTAAATCCGTTCGGATAGTTCACAGCCGCATAGTCCCTGATGACTTGATTTGTTTCTGAAAATAATTGTCTACCTATAATTAATAACCGTCTTGAATCATCATGCAGCCCTACAACACTTCCAACTGGAAGATAATGTTTGGAAAAAATCATGTAAGATCCGCTCCTTATGTTAAAATGAAATACTATGATCAACGAGTTTTTTCCTTATTTTAGTAAAAAGTACACACTTATTCATCTTACATGACGATTCGATCAGGATAAATAGATAAAAATTCACTTTTTTTATTTGTTTAGACTGAAAAAGTACTACGCAAGGAGATTTCTTACTATGTAAAAAGTGAAACCTTCTATAATAAATTACCGTATTAAGATTAAGGATTTTAAGAAAAGATTGGAGGAATTGGTATGGAGTGGATACTCCTGGGTGCTGCTGTAATGTTGATTTTATTGATTATCTTTATACGTAAAAAGGTCTCTTTTAAATTTGGTCTATCCCCGGGAACTTTGGAAATAAGGCCAATAAAAGGATTAAAAAAGCTGAGTGATGACCTCGAGAAGTCCCTTAGTAACAGCTATATGGAAAATGTAGAAGAGAGGGTACAGCGAGAAAATAAGCTAAAAGAAAATGAGTACAAATGGCGTCTTCTGGACTTAAAACGCTATTTTATTTTGACTTCCCTTTTAAAGGAAGCTCCCATGTTTAGCGATAAAGTCGATGAACTGTGGCATCAAATGCTCATGTTTACCCGTGAGTATGATGAGTTTTCAAAGAAATTCTTAGGAACGACTCTACATCATAGCCCAAATGTAAAAGTAGAGCCTGATCCTGATTTGCGGGGATTTTTCGATTGGATCTATGCCGAGCTTTTTTTCATTCGAAAAGAGAATATCCATCTTTATCAGGGATTTTTCAGGCACCCTGTGCATCCTGAAATCATTGATGATTTCAAAAATTTACCAGAAAATGAACTAATCGATTTATATTTTAAACGTGATAGCCATTATATGAATACAGTGCTTGCACTGATCTCCTCCATGAAAAAAACAGCAAACAAGATAAAAGATCATGATAAAAGTGTGATCCACGACAAAATGAGAAAATGTAAAAGCGAGCAAAATTTCAACAAAATGATTGTTCCTGTTTTATCTGTTTCATATTTTCATTATGATGAGTTTTCAAGTTACATGAAAATCAGCAAGAAAAGTACTTCAACATCAAGTTGTACAAGTTGCGGATCTGCCAGTTCTTGCGGTACAAGTTCATGTAGTAATTCTTGCTCGTCCGGGGGGAGTTCCTGCTCAAGTTGTGGTGGGGGTGGCGGGGATTGATTCTGGTAGATAACCGGATAACTATTCAATTAGTTTAAGATGAACAAAAGCTGGTCCACCTTGAACAGCCTAGGGCAAAAAAGACGATAAGCGTTCTTTGCCTTCAATTCTAGATTGGCTAGGCGCTGGATGTCGCGCGCTTATCCACAGTTCAAAGAAATTATAGGTTCTTAAACAATTATAAAAAGAGAAGTGCCTGTGACACTTCTCTTTAAAATTCTGCGGTCAGGGAGATGGTTTAATGATTCTTTCGAAAAATCGGGACAAGGAACCTGTCCCCCTGTACCAAATTAGATGTTAAATTTCTTCATTAGGTTTTGTAAGTCGTCTGCGAGTGTTGCGAGTGATTGGGAGGAGGCTGAGATTTCTTCCATTGATGCCAGCTGTTCCTCGGTTGCGGCTGAGATGTTTTGCGTGATAGATGCTGATTCTTTTGCCACTTCGCTTACTTCATTGATTGAGCCTGTGACGTGCTCTGTACCTGCCGTGAGGTCTTTTACCGCTTTTGAAATGTCTTCTATTTGTGAAACAACATTGTTTACAGCGATATCAATTTTTTGGAATGAGCTGCCGGCTGTGTTGACAACTTTGATACCTGAGTTTACTTCTTCAGATGCTTTATTCATTGTGTTTAGTGTGTTTTCAGCATCTTTTTGGATTAATGAGATTAAATTTGAAATTTGCTCGGTTGATTTATTTGATTCTTCTGCAAGCTTTCTTACCTCATCGGCTACAACCGCAAAGCCTTTTCCATGTTCTCCTGCTCTGGCTGCTTCGATTGCCGCATTTAAAGCCAATAGGTTTGTTTGTGCTGAAATACCTGAAATCACATTGGAGATTTGGCCAATTTCAGATGTCCGTTCATCCAGGCTTTTTACTGCCTGTGATAAGCTTGTTACGTTCGTATAAATGGAATCCATCTGCTTATTTACTTGCTCGATTGCCTGGTTCCCATCTTGAGACATTTTTGAAGCATGTAACACATCGTTGGTTATTTTTTCTGTATTATCAAAAATTGATTTTGTATGATCCATGATGTCGTTCATGACCACAGAGCTTTTATCAACATTTTGAACCTGTGTATCTGAACCTGCTGCTAATTCTTGAATCGTCATCGTAATATGCTCACTTGCTTTACTATTTTGCTCAGCACTTGCGCTTAATTCCTCAGCAGCCGATGCTACTTGCTGTGTGGAATCATTGACTGTCGCAAAAATCGATTGCAGTGTCATTGACATTTGATTAAATGAGGAAGTTAACTCACCCATTTCATCTTTCGATTGATAGCTTCCCTTGCCTGTAAAATCCCCATTTTCTGCTTTTGAAAGCAGACTCTTCATTTCGTGAATTGGTTTTACAATCATACGCGCAATGACCGCGCTAAGTACAATTAAAAGGATAAGTGCAACAATGATAATGATGAAAACAAATGTCGTTACTTGGTCTACTCTTTCTTTGTTCTCATCGTTAATTGAAGTAGCGTAGGTCAAATTGTTTTGCTGCATACTCTTTAATGTTTCATTTAATGCTTTACGATTTGGCTCAACAGATTGCAGATACAAATCATATGCATCTTCATTCTTATTCTCAAGAGCTAATTTAATCACTTGATCTCTCGTCGAACTTAATGCTTCAGCCTTCATTGCGTATTCATCAATCAACTTCACATTTTCAGGACTCAAATGTTTCTCTTTTAAATCATTGATAACGGCATCTGCTTCTTCCCATGCCGACGTAATTTCATCGCGTAATTCTTTATTTCTCTCCGGATCTTTTGTCACAAGCAGTTCAATTGTATACGCATCACTTGCTCTTGCATTGACTCGGATTTGCATAATTGAGTTAAGAGGGATAAGACTATCCTTGTACATTTCTTCCGAATCCTTCGCCATCTCTTTAATATAATGCAATCCCAAATAGCCAACTGTACCAAGTGCTAAGGCACTGACTATGATGATGATTAGCAGCTTTTTCATCATTTTTAAGTTTCTTAATAGCTTCACTTGATGATCTCCCTCTGTTTTTATTTTTCATTTTTCTTTCTATATTTACTATCGGTTTTTGAAGGGAGGTTGTTGAGGGTTAAGCGACTTTTTATCACCTTCCAATTTAAGGGTATTATTTCCAGACGCTTATAACTCGTCACAAAATAGACATATTTCATTCTAAAATTCACAGTCCTCTATCTTCGTTTTTCTATATATCTTTTATGAAAAGAATGCGAAAGGGAAGTGATGAAGATGAAAAAATTTCTAAAGGTGAACACTTGTATGTGGAAAGATCCCATTATTTCAGAAGAGATGAGTAAAGAGGAAAGGATGTTTTATGTCTACCTCCTTATGAATCAGGGAAGATTTACAAATGAAGATGGAACTTACCAAATTTCAAAAAAGCAAATAGCCGTTGAATTGGAATATTCACTTGAGTTGGTAGATGGGTTAATGAAGCGATTCGTGGAGCAGTTAAAATTGATTAAATACAACCAGGAAACAGGTGAGCTTATCATAGGTGATACAGGGAAAGCTTTCGTTAGAGTTGTGAGGTGCTGATTAGATTTTTTCTATAAGAAAAAATGTTGAAACCATCCTAGTAGGGATGGTTTTTGTTTTTTAATTACTTTTTTAAAAATGAACTTCAGCACCTCAATTAAAGGTTATTCGTAAACCTGCCCAAATTTTGATGTTCCTTTTACTAAAATCCACTTAAACTGGGACAACTCACCTGTCCCCATGTACCGGAAGGTTGCGCCAACTTCCCAATTCTGTGATGTCTTGTGAAGTAGTAGCTGCAAAGGCTTCGCATATAAAGCCTGCGACTTCCTCGCCACTTTGGAGTTCTATTTTTCCAAAGCCTAGTGGTGATGGGATTGAGGCAACTAGTTTTCCTAGTTTTTCAATCGGCATTTCCCATAGTTCGATATGAATTGATGCTCCTCCATCTTGTTTTTTTATTAGTCCCGGTTTGTGAGGAACAGTCGGAAGTTTAATCATTTGATATTTGGGTGCTGTCATATCTTCACGGATAAATGTAGCACCACACTCATGCATTTGTTCTTCAAGTGGGTAACCACGCATGTGCAACCCACAAACAGATACAAGCAGAGTGTTATTTTTATTTGAACTACTAACCTGCTTTATATACAAATCTCCTAATCCACAAATCAAGCTTTCACTATCTGAGCGAGCGAAAAATGTTATACCAAACGGTGTATTCTCTTCTGCAAAACCTGATGGAAGTGCAACTGCACATAAATCTAGTAAATTACAATGATTTGTATAATATCCCATTTGGCTATTTGTTTCTATCGGATCTTCTCTTACTTGCTCACGCAACCACGTGCCGCCAACAGTAGGCATAATAAGAACTGCATCTTCTAATCGTTTTTTTGTTTGATGTCTGGCTAACTGAATTTTATGCATTGCTTTGAAAACGGATGACGCACTATAAGTTGAACCAGATCCTAGGCGTAGTACCTCTTCTGTAATTGGAAATGCCGTATTAGGCGGTTGAGATTCAATAAAATGCCCTATCTCAGACCAACGTTCAGCTATCCAAGGTCCATCATATAAGATTGCCGCTATTTCTGAAAATAGCTGTGTATCAATATATTCAATTGGTATATTCATTGTTTTTATCTTTTCTATAGAACTCTCCCACGCCTTTTTGTATTCAACTGCGTAAGGACCAAAGAAATGAATAGGTTCTTTAGGTAAACAAATCTTTTTAGGTAATACCGGTATTGGAATGGGTATATTTTTAGACCATTGATCCTCTTCATCAAGACCTCGTGCGATCCGGTCAACTATAAGTGCATCGTCCAAGGTTTGAGTAAACGCCGTGACACAATCAAGAGATGCACATGCGGGTACAACGCCTTTAACAGGCCATGCACCTAAACTCGGCTTATAGCCTACTAAATTATTTAACGATGCCGGCACACGACCAGACCCTGCTGTATCTGTACCAAGCGAAAAAGCTGCATGACCACGAGCAACTGCCACTGCTGAGCCTGAGCTAGAGCCACCGCTTATTAGTTCCGGCCTTAAAGAATTATGTGTTTCCCCATAAGGACTCCTCACCCCAACCAATCCTGTTGCGAATTGATCTAAATTCGTTTTACCGATAGGAATTGCCCCTGCCTCAACTAATCTTTCCACAACAGTAGCATGTGTTTCCGGAATATATGCGTAATCTGGGCATCCAACTGTTGTTGGGATACCAGCCATATCGATATTATCTTTTATCGCGAATGGAATTCCCCATAAAGGTGCATCAAATGGACTTTTCTTCTCCAGACGATCCAAGTAGGGTTGTATCATGTCCATGGACGGTGGAGTAATCCATATATTCATGTGTGTGTCAGCCTGACTTCTGTTTATGATTTCAGTAATCACCTCTTTAGGTGTACATTCTTTATCAGCATACATGTTCTTTAACTTCTCTATGGATAAACTTTTAGGTATCCGCACCCCTATCAACTCCCTTACCTTTTGATCATATTGACTTGATCCCTATTTTTTCAGTTGTCCTCTAGTCCTATCCTACACACCAACCAGCCTCCATTAAATTCTCTCGAATAGCCGATAAAATACTCGGAGCATTTGGGGTATCTCCATGTACACAAATGGTTTCTATTTGTTTCCCTTTTACTAAATCTTGCTCTAATACATTCAATACATTATCCGCTACCTTTGCTGGACTCCCAATTTCTTCAAGAGACCAATCAAACATTTTGACTCCCTTTTTATTGTATGGACGGTCTGCAAAGAATTCATTTACGACCTTTAAACCTTCTTGTTTTCCCTGCTTTGCAAGCTCAGAATGCGGTAAAGCGTAAATCTCTAATTTGGGATTATACTCTTTAACAGCTCTTACAGTTTCCCTGCTTATTTCCTTATGTTCACATGCCATCATGTATAAAGCTCCATGTAATTTGATGTGGGACATCGTTACATTAGCAATTTTTAAAAATCCATCCAAGGCCCCGAGCTGATAGATGATATAATCATAGACTTCTTGAGGTGTCACTTTTATTTCTCTGCGTCCAAACCCAAGGCGGTCAGGAAATCCGATATGTGCACCGATCCGAACCCCGCAAGAGACCGCTAAATCTACCGTTTCCCTTATGACATGTGGATCACCTGCATGAAAACCGCAGGCAACATTTGCTGAAGAAATGAGGGGCATCACCTCTTGATCTGCCCCATATCGGTAGAGGCCGAAGCTTTCTCCCAAATCGCAATTTATATCGATTTTTCTTTCCAACACGTTCTCCCCCTTTTTGGCATGAAGGGCATTAAACACTTTCAAGATCCCCATTCAAAGTACTTGGTTCTCTCCGAGGCTGTGCGATTTGTTCATAACCGTAAGCAATTTGCAACAGTTCTACCTCAGAGAACGGTTTACTTAACAATTCAAAACCAACAGGTATTCCCTCAGGGGTAAAGCCACCCGGGATTGAAATAGCCGGCAGTTTTGTTTGCGATGCAATCACTGTATTTGTAGGGAAGGTTAAACAAGTCCACTTTTCGTCCTCAAGATCCTGATACGTCGGAGGTAAGATTTTCACATCCGGGTAAAGAATGGCATCAAGCTGATGCATAGCCATTACGTTTAGCACTTCTTGTTTAAATTCCTCCTGAGCCCATCGCTGACGATAATAGCTCTCTGCTTCTGTTGGATCGTCCGGAGCATTTACAATGTCGTGAAACAAATCATTTAAAGGGTGGAAAGCTTTATGATCATAGACTTCATCAAGACTCTTAAGTGGTGTCCTTACACGGTTACTTAGGAAATTAGTGATATCTTTCTTTGATTGCAACGTATAAAGTGAAGTCTCTTCTAAATATTGTTCAAGATTAGGGATCGTTATTTCATCAATAAATTCTACACCTGCATCCTTCAGCTTTTTGATTGCCGCTTCAACGACCTGATTCACTGGATACGAGTCCATATCTTCATTAGAGCCAAATACTTGTCGTAGAATACCAATTCTTCTCCCCTTTAAGGTCGACTCTTCCAACAATGCCTCGTATTGCCCCACATGTTTTGTTAAGGTAGCTGCAGTCGTGAATTCATCTTTAGGATCATATCCTACAAGCACATCCATCAGCTTGGCCATATCACGTACAGTACGTGTAATCGGTCCCGGTGTATCTTGAAAATGAACTAAAGGAGAAAAACCAAACCGACTAATTAAGCCGATCGTAGGACGTAGTCCAAATAGGTTATTAAAAGATGCTGGAATTCGGGCAGAACCCCCAGTATCTTCACCAATCCCGATTGTCCCAAAGTTTAAAGCAACGCCTGCACCTGTTCCTGCACTAGAACCTCCGGCATCCCGATTAGGGTCATATGCATTTCTGGTTTGGCCATTAACTGATGAAAAGGAAAACCATCCGGCAGCAAAATCACATAAATTTGTTTTTGCCAAGATTACTGCCCCAGCTTCGCGGAGCTTCTCAACCACAGTTGCATCTACTTCCGGAATATAATGTTTAAAGGCTTCACTTCCAAACGAAGTAGGAATTGCTGCCGTTTCCGCCTGATCTTTAACTAGGACCGGGATCCCGTGGAGAGGACCTTTCATTTTACCTGTTTTTCTATAATAAGTGTCTAGCTCCGCTGCTTCTTTTCCTGCTTTCGGATTAATTGTTACAACCGCACGAACTTCCTTGTCATATTCCTCAATTCGTTTTAAATAGGAATCTACTAATTCAACACTAGTTAATCCGTTTTTTTTAATTGCCTCATGTATTTCTGTAACAGTCGTCTCTTCAATCGTAAATGGTATGTTTGTCATTTGATAAACCCTCCAATTGTGATTTGTGATCACGATTTTATACTCACATAGTAAAAGAAGTTAGCCACACATTCATCTACTATGTTATATTTCCTTACACTCTTTTTTTCTAACGATTAAATTCATCCATAGAAAATAACTAGTCATTGCTTGCAAATTATTTTTCGTGTCATATTTTCTGACATAATGATTGAAAGGTGCATGTAAACCTTTTATTGTATGTATCAAGACAACAACGAAGTTTGTGATCACATATCTGATGTCACAAAGTAGGAGGTACCGATGAATCAAAACATTATCAAAGTTGCTAGTATGAACGACCAAGTATATGAACTTCTTCGGCATCAAATTAGCATTGGACAAATTTCACCCGGTGAAAAGACAACATTAAGGGAATTGGCAGATTCTTTTGGCGTGAGTACAACACCTGTTCGTGAGGCTGTTCGAAGACTTCAGGCGGAAAATCTATTAGAAGTAGAAAAGCGCAGTGTTTCAATTCGGAAGCTTTCAAAAGAAGAAGTAAAACAAACCTTTAGTATTCGGAAACGTTTAGAATCTCTTGCAACAGAATGGGCTGTACCCAACATACAAAGAGATCACTTGAAAGTGCTCTATGCCATGTTAACCGAAATGGATAACCCTTCGATTTCAAATAGTGATTGGCAAGAGTTAAATCGATGCTTTCATTTGCAAATATACAAATTTGCAAACTCACAGCAGCTTTACCAACTAATTGAAAATGTTTGGAATACAGTAAATCCTTACATGCATCTTTATACCAACGAAGTTTCCTCGTTTGAAGAGAGTCAAACACAGCATCGAAAACTACTTAGTTTTATAGAAGAAAAAAACATGGAGGACCTACTGAATTTATTAGATAAGCATTTAGAAGAAACTTATCAAACTATCTTAGTTGCTTTAGAGAAAGAACAATAAAAAGAGAGGATGATCCCCTTGTTTATTCAAGCAGATCCATACTTATTTCCTTATAACGGAATGCTAACAGCTGAAAATACCGCATTGATCATCATCGATATGCAAACAGACTTTTGTGGACCAGGAGGATATGTTGACCAGATGGGTTATGACCTATCCTTAACAAGACGTGCTATTGAGCCCATAAAAGCACTCCTGCATCAAACACGGGAAATTGAGGGTTTTACTATTATTCATACCCGAGAAGGGCATCGCCGAGATCTTTCTGATTTACCCGCTAACAAGAGATGGCGATCAAAGCAAATTGGTGCTGAAATTGGTGCTGACGGACCTATGGGAAAAATCCTTGTAAGAGGTGAGCCAGGTTGGGATATCATCGATGAACTTAAACCACTGCCTGGTGAAATTATCATTGATAAACCCGGGAAAGGAAGCTTTTACGCCACAGATTTAGATCTCATCCTTCGTACAAAAGGAATCAAAAACTTGATATTAACAGGAATCACAACCGACGTTTGTGTTCATACGACAATGAGAGAAGCAAATGATCGAGGATATGAGTGTTTGATCCTTGAAGATTGTACTGGAGCTACTGACTATAACAATCACTTGGCTGCATTAAAGATGGTCACGATGCAGGGTGGAGTTTTTGGTAGTGTTTCAAAATCCCAAGAAGTCATTTCCGTATTAAAATCACTAAAAACACCTGCAGTGAACTAAAAATAGTTAGGAGGAATGCAATATGAGCAACGAAACAAAAGTAGTTTTAGAAGAGGAATATGAACATTCAGCTGTCCCGCTATCGGCCAGAAAGAGTGCCTTGTCTGTGTCCCTTGTATGGATTGGCTTTCCAATGATTATTACCGCCACCGTAACAGGTGCTGCTATTGTAACTGCATTAGGATTTTGGCAAGGAATGCTTGCTATTCTGCTAGGAAACCTTATCCTATTCGGTTATGTAGGAACACTTGGAGTCCTTTCGACTAAAAAAGGTTATAATTTTTCCTTGCAGTCCGCAATTACATTCGGGAAAAATGGTTCAAGAATTGTGTCTGGGCTACTATCTACGTTAGTTATCGGATGGTTTGCCGTACAAACAGGGTTAACCGGCTCAAATATGAGCGATGCCTTTGGCACAAACTTTTATATCATAACACTTATTGCAGGAATCCTGTATATTGCCGTAACACTTCTCGGGGTCAAAGCACTTACTTATATCGGCGCACTCTCTGCACCATTCTTTTTCATCCTTGGATGCTGGGCTGTAACAGAAGCTGTCTCTACTAGCGGATGGTCTTCCATTGCAAGCTTTTCTGGAAACAACTCATTAACACTAGGGATTGCCGTAACAATGGTCGTTGCCCTCTTTATTGATTCCGGATCGATGACTGGTGATTTTAACCGATGGTCTAAGAATGGCAAGGAATCGTTACTTGCAACATTCACTGCCTTTCCAGTTGCGAATATGATTGCGATGATTTTCGGGGGATTAATTGCTGCTTCTGCCAGCCAAAACTCAGACTTTTTCTTATACATCGCCTCTAAAGGCGGATTCATTTCCATTTTAGCTATTGTCTTGTTGTTCTTAAATTTAGGAAGTGTTTGCTCACATTGCCTATACAATGGAGCTGTAGGTTGGTCAAGTTTGTTAGGGAAAAAGATGCGACCTGTTGCCATTGTTCTTGGAATCTTAGGTACAATCCTAGCCATTTCCGGTGCATGGAACCATTTTATCACTTGGTTGAACTTGCTCGGGATTATCGTCCCTCCAATCGGTGCTGTCATTATTGCTGATCAATTCTTCCTTCGTAAACATGCAGATATCTCTGAATCAATCCGATATAAAGCCTTTGCCGCATGGGGAATTGGTGCACTTGCCGGATTACTAACAGAGTTTTATGCACCATCTTTATCAACAGCGTTTATCGCGATGATCACCGGTGGTATTAGTTATATGGCTCTTTCCTACAGTGCAAATCGAGCAAGTTCTTTAGAGCAGGCAGGGTAATGGCACATCGTTCGCTAAGCAACCAAAGTCCAAAAGATCCTTTGGTTGTTTTTTATTTATTAAAGTCTAATTTCAATTGTTTGTATAATATATAAAAATTGAAGGGTAATCAACGTTCATTCTGAAAGTTTAATTGATCCTCTGATTAGGAGTAGTTCATGATTTAGCCAATTTGAAGAAATACTACTTCATTGGGGTGATCAACATCATTTTTAGTTAGATAAGTAACCACCTTAAAATTCCATCAATTACCTCAGTGGCAATGATTATTAACATAGCAAATAAAACGATTAAAATAGTATGAATACTATAGTCATATTTATTAGTGCTCATTTTCACACCCCTTAAATTAAATTTAAAATGTTAAAACCTCTTATTTCTTTCATTTTTATATCACATGCAGAAATAATAATAATTGAAACTGGCAAACTACCAGCTTTGTCTTTAAAGAAAAATTAGTTTAATAGGAAAGAATGATAACAACTGCAGAGGAACATTAGGGTGGATAACTGATCCAAAATTAAAGAGTAACTAGATGGAGAGAAATGAGAACCTTAATTATATCGAGCAAAAAAAAGAAATAATTCACTAAAGCCTTATTTCAACTTAACCCCTAAACACCATCCTTTCCTTATGAATGATGGGAATATAATGAAAAAGGAGAAGTGCGCTAACACTTCTCCCTGCAACCTCTACCCTTAGAGTGGTGGTTGCCAAAATAGATTACCTCCTTTGAAAATCGCCATTTTGCTTCCTACAGCGTCGGGTGGTTTGGTTTTCTTGTTATCTAATATATTCTTTCGAAAGAAATAGGCACCTATTACACGCACAATCCCCTTCAAAACTTATTTTAGAAACTCAAGAAATGTTCCGGAAAAAAGAATAACAACCAACTACCCTTACAACATTTAGTTGCGTCTCTATTCTAGGCGTTACACTCCGGTATTCCCCTAACAATCTTCGACAAATTCTGAGTTGAGTCATGATCATCTCTTCTATTAAGAAACTGGACCAGTGAACTGAACTGAACCCAAAAAGTTAGACATAAGTTATCAAGCGACTTTTTGAGTATGAGTTCGGTAATTAACCGGACTCATACCATCTAATTTCTCCTTAATCCTCTTGTGATTGTAATAATAAATATATTTCTCTAATTCTAGTTTGAAATGCTCCATACTCTCAAAATCNTTTAAATAAAGTAGTTCACTCTTTAATAAACCAAAAAAGTTTTCCATAACTGCGTTATCTAGACAATTCCCTTTTCGAGACATACTTTGTATAATCCCATGTTTTTTTAATACATGTCGATACTTCTTCA
>NZ_JAEK01000052.1 GCF_000518865.1 Bacillus sp. J37
TGGCATTTTCCTTCCGAAGATCTTCTGCCCAATTCACTAGTTTTTGAAAGCCATGCATTCGATTTTCAAAGATCAAGCGTTTCCCGAACTCGATGCCTCGATCATCTTGGGCACGTGCTACGTGTTTGTCTTTGGCTATATCAATGCCGACAATGAGAGTTGAAGGTGTAATTTGAGAGATTTTGTGATTTTGTGTATAATTCATTTTGAGTCCTCCTTGGTTACTTAATTAAGGGTCCTTAGTGCTGATCAGCTGCGGACACCTCGTACTATACCAAGAGGGCTCTTTTTGTTTCAATCCTCAAATTTCTTCATTACAGGAATGGCTCCTTACTTCTTTGTTAAACGTTGCCACCACAATTTTAGCTTATTAAATGTATTCTTGATTTTATTTAGATATCCTGCTAATTTGTAAAGAATTCTTGTAATAAATTGCCTTATCTGCAGTGGAACCAGTCTCCATAAAAGCCTTCCTACCCATTTTACAGGGGCTAGTAAAATTTTAACCAAAGAATATACAAATTGAAAAGCCCATTTTAATAAATTCCATATAACTTTGACAATTCCAAGTATAATCACGATGATAAGTTGTATCAATGCTCGTATAGGCTGAACAAGCAAAACCTGTCCGATCTTCTTGATAATATTATATAATCGGATGCTTGTCTGAATGAAATATTCCAGAAGCTTCAAATAGAGTTGTTTAAGGAGCCCCTGGTATGCAGCATACCCACAGATTAAGGCAAGGAAGATATATATCCTTAGTTCACCTTCATTTACAAGTAACAAAAGATAAAATAATATTAGGCCTTGAACAACCCAAAACATAAAGTCATTGATAAAAACAACCCACCTAGCTCTCAATGGCCGCTTCAAAAAGCGACCATATGTGTCAAGAGCTACACCTATCCAACTACCCATTCCTACCATCGCAAGCATAGTGTAAAACTGTGTTGTTAAACTCATTTAAATAACTTGCTAAAGAGTCCTTTAGCTTTCTCCGATTGCTGTTCATCCAAGTAGATTAGATCAAATATTCTACTGCCTTTTATCGATACGATTCCTTTATCAACATCTAAGTTTTTCATTTGAAGGTTTTGGCCACGAATTGCTAAGGCCCCCATAACCGTATCCAATAAGAATTCCTCGCTATCAAAGCTTTCAACCTGTTTTACACCGGTGATCTCTATTAACTTTCTGCCTCGCATGATCACATCATGCTCTTGAATCGTACCTTTATGTCCAGACGCATGATTTTCATAGTATTGGCTCATATTCTACCTCCGAATTCTTATAAAGGATTTTCCTTTATATGTGTATGATCCTTCAATTCGGTTTAGAACAAGCTATAAACGAAATGCGGAAGCGCCTTGGTCAGACCCGACAGGCATAAGACGATTTGGAATAGAAGGCGTTCTTTGCCTTCAATTCCAAATTGGCTTATGACCCCGAGGGTCTAGGCGCTGGAGCTAGACACCAATACTAAGTAAGATATTTTACATTTCTATCGTACAATTGCGGAAGCGCCTTGATCAGACTAAGGCAGGTATGAATGCAACCACTTAAAAAGAGTCTTGCTCAACCTTCTCTTCCTTCACCACTCGATAAAGGTTTGTCGCTTCTTCTTTTCTTGTTGTTTCCTTTAAGTCTTCAATGACAAGTGTCACCAGCTTTTGTCCAAAACGGATCATCAACTCATCACCAATTTTTACATTGGAACTGGCTTTACCCGGCGTCCCGTTTATGGAAATTCTCCCTTGATCTGCTACTTCCTTAGCTAATGTTCTTCGTTTAATTAATCTTGATACCTTTAAGAATTTATCTAACCTCATCTTCTATCCCTCATTCTTTATCTAATTTCTTTGCTTCATTCCAATAATGGTCCATCTCTTCTAAAGACATGTTTTGAAGTTGTCGATTTTGCTCAATTGCCATCTTTTCTATATACCCAAATCGATCATAAAACTTCACATTTGTTGAAGATAGAGCTTCTTCTGGTTCAATTTTATAATGTCTTCCCACATTTACAAAAGCAAATAAAAGGTCGCCAAACTCTTTCATGATGAGCGAATGATCTTTATTCACAGCAATTTCATCTTCAAATTCTTTTAATTCCTCTTTTACCTTATCCCAGGCACCTTCCACTGAGGGCCAATCAAAGCCGACCTTCGCTGCCTTCTTTTGCAAATGAAATGCTTTAGATAGTGCCGGAAGAGAAGATGCAACAGCATCCAGTATTGATTGCTCTTCTCTTGTCCCCTTCTCTTTCTTCTTTATTTCCTCCCAATTAGCCAGGACCTCATCCGAATCAGTAACAGATTGTTGACCAAAAACATGGGGATGACGACGAACCATTTTCTCAGCTACACCTTTAATCACATCATCAATGGAGAACATACCTTCATCCTCGCCAATTTGGGCATGAAGAACAACCTGTAATAACACGTCTCCCAGTTCTTCAATGATATGATCAATATCATCCTTATCGATCGCCTCTAATAATTCATAGCATTCTTCTATAAGATATTTTTTCAACGATTGATGTGTTTGTTCTTTATCCCATGGGCATCCGTTCGGTCCTCTTAATTCCGCAATAATATGACGGAAGGAGGAAAATTGGTGGTAAAGAATTGTATCGTCCGTAACAGGTGGTATATAAACACTTGTTAAATTGTTAATAGTTGTTTCACGATCTAATTCATAAAGCTCGATTTCCTTCAATTCCTGTAGACTACTGCCTGCAGCTGTAACAATTTTAATTTTATAATGATCAGGTAGTTCCTCCATAAGTGTAAGCTTTACCTCTGAAGCTATCATTTGATCATAAACTTGAGTGATAATAACATGTCCCTTCAGCTGTAGCATGTCTTTTCTTAAATCAAATGCATCAACAAGTTGAAATCCTTCTACCGGATCTATTTCTAATGCTTGAAAAGTGGAATCCAGAAAACTTTGTCCACCTTCAATCTTAATTGTATATCCTTTTTTTCTTCCTTCTTTTAAAAGAAGCTGAACTGTTTTTTCAGCAACAAGTGGATGACCAGGCACAGCATAGATGATATTCATTTCATTTGCTTTTGTAAGAAGCGTATCCACAATAGTTGTATAAACATGGTCAAAATCATCATGCTGCTCATAAATGGCATCAAAGGACTCAAAATGTAATTGATCCCCTAGCTCAGATATAACAGGGTGTTCCTTTGTTCGTAAAAATAGATGTTCCGATTGAGTTAACAATCGATACACACCATATGGCAGCTGATTCAAATCTCCTGCGCCAAGCCCTACAATTGTAATTGTTTTTGTCATCTATGTACCTCATTTCTATTTAAAAAGTTTCTTTATTACAGGAATATATTGAATCTCTGAATGTGAGAATACTTTCATTTTTAAAATTAAAACGATATAAACAATTCCACCAATGAATACCCCAATTAGTGAAATGATCATTGAGTGTGTACGAGTTTCAGGTCCAACATATGCCAGCCCTAATTTAAGAGTGATAACCATACTAATAATTGCCATTCCTATTTGAACAGTTGTTCTTAAGTATGGAAAAGAAAAACCCTTCACTTTAATGAATATCATCATGACCAAAGCAACAACAAAATATGCTACAAGACTTGATATCGCGGCTCCGGTCACATCATACTCGGGAATTAACATGATATTTCCAATATATTTAAAGGACACGCCGATGACAACCGCTATTGAAGGTACAAATGTGTACCCTAAACCTTGTAAAACGGCAAACAATGTCAGGCATATAGATGTAAATAAAATAGATCCACTTAAAATCATAAGTACTTTTGAACCTGAAATATCTTTAAAAAGCATCATGTTAATAGGATCTATTAAGGCTATTAATCCCCCCGCCGCGCCGGCACCAATAACTAAGCATAATTTCAAGGAAAGCTGCAACTTTCCCTTTATAAAATCCTCATTTTGCTGCATTTTTGCTTGAGCAATAGCTGGAACAAGTGATAGTGCGAAGGACGTTGCCACCACTGTACCTAATTGAATTAACGGTTGTCCCCTGTCATATACTCCCTTTGCTACTTTTGCCACCTCCTCATCTGTGCCATTATGAAGAAGTAAAGCATATAAATGCAGGGCATCGACTAACTGAATGAGAATAAGCAACAAGCTAGTAATTCCAAAGCTAAAACTATATTTAAGTAACGTCAATACAATTTCTCTAGCTTGAATTGATGCTGATAGATTCCAATGTAATCTTCTTTCCTTTTTGTTTCGTCTCCATAAGAAAAGGAGAATGGAAAATCCTGCTATACTTCCCATTACAGATGATACCAATGCTCCCCAACCTGCTGTATAGAGATCATACCCAAAATGAATGAAAAAATAAGAGCTTATTAAAATAAAAGATACTCGAAATCCCTGTTCTACCACTTGAGATACTGCTGTTGGTTGCATATTCTGCTCAAATTGAAAATAACCCCTTAGTAAGGAAACAAAAGGAACCAACAAGAATGAGAAAGAAGAGATTTCAATAAGAGGAGCTAATTTTGCATCTCCCATTAATTTTGAGATAGGATGCGAATATATGTATAGAAGAAAAAACAATGCCAACCCAAAGATTGTTAAGTATATCATAGCAATGGACATTATTTTTGAACGATCCTGCTCCGATTTTCCGTGGCCTATATCACTCATTACCTTTGATATCATAACAGGGAAACCGGAAGTTGCTAACACCACACTCATACCATAAAATGGGTAAACTTGCTGATAAATATAAAAGCCAATATCCCCTACAATATTTTGATAAGGAACACGGTAAGCTGCACTTAATATTTTTGTTACTAACCCTGCAATTGTCAGGATGAAAACACCACGCAAGGCAATATTCATATGATCTTTTTCGATGTTCATTCTATCCCCTCTCAAACATCCTCTATTAGCAATTATAGCATATATCAAAAGCGCAAGCGCCTTGGTCAGACCTTACGTACCTATTTTTCAAGTACATAAAAAAGGTAGCGAAAATCCGCTACCTTTTCCTCTTATTGCTCCATTTGGCGAGCTAAAAATCCTGCAGCTGTTTCCACTGCCTTGTGTTCAACCTCTCCAATTGATTGCTCTTTAGAAAGGATGATAACTGCTCCAATTGGATCTCCATTTGCAACGATTGGCCCAATTGTATATGACTTAATATCTTCGCTTAAACCTTCAACGATTTGGATGTCTCCTGCATCAGTTTTTAAAACTGAATTTCTTTCCTCCATAACCTGCTCGACAATGTCACTAATGTTCTTGTTTAAGTATTCCTTTTTCGATCCTCCAGACACAGCTATGAAAGTATCTCTATCACAGATTAGTACAGGATGTCCCAAACTATCGTATAAGGCATCAGCATATTCTTTAGAGAAATCGCTTAGTTCGCTAATTGGTGAGTATTTCTTTAGAATGACTTCTCCATCGCGATCCACAAATATTTCTAACGGATCTCCTTCACGAATTCGTAAGGTTCTGCGTATTTCCTTTGGAATAACTACACGACCTAAATCATCAATGCGACGAACAATACCAGTTGCTTTCATCTTATGTTGCCTCACTTTCATCGGATGATAGGAAATTGATGATTGTTGTTAATATCCTGCTGTAAGTATAAAAATAAGAACTGTTTATGACAGGAGCTTCTTTTATGTAACAATCATCGTTTGTTGAAATTAGTATCCTTCACCAATCGTGTAATATACATCCTCAACCGGATTTTTTAGGAGAAAATGAAAAGCAACTAATAATAATCGCCTATTAACTCATTTTTTAAACTTATTTTGCTGAGATTTCTTCTTTTTTCACTTGTGAGAGACCATTTAAAAGATCCGTAATGATCGCCAACCATTTTTCAACGCCAAGACCTTTTGTATTGACGGTTAATTTTAATCTGCTGCCTTCCATTCCTAAACCGACAATGCGAGGGTATTTATTGCTTAAATCAAACAGCTTTTGTCCATCAATTTGGTTACTTGCCTCATCTTCTATAAGCATCATAATTGTTTCTTTATCTTGCTTGATAAGTTCAACTCGTTCTTGAATAGCAAAAACCTTAATTCTTGCGATATGGAATAGGTACTCAACTTCTACAGGATATTCTCCGAAGCGGTCGATCATTTCTTCCTGTAATTCTTCCAATTCGATTAATTCTGTTATTGATCTAAAACGTTTGTACATATCAATTTTTTGACGCCCATCCATAATATATGTCTGTGGAAGATAAGCATCAACCTGAAGATCAATCTCTACATCAATAACTTTTTGTTTTGGCTTATCTACTTGTCTTTCCTCTATCGCTTCTTTCAGCATTTGAGAGTATAAATCAAAACCAACAGAATCTATGAATCCATGCTGTTGTGCACCTAATAGATTCCCTGCTCCTCTAATTGAAAGGTCCCTCATTGCAATTTTGAAACCTGAACCAAGCTCAGTGAACTCCTTAATTGCCTGCAGACGCTTTTCAGCAACTTCTGTTAGGACTTTATCTTTCCTGTAAGTAAAATATGCATATGCAACACGATTAGATCGTCCAACCCTTCCACGAAGCTGGTAAAGCTGCGATAATCCCATTTTATCTGCATCATTCACAATTAATGTATTAACATTAGGGATATCCACACCAGTTTCAATAATTGTTGTACTTACAAGTACATCAAATTCTCCTTCAAGGAAACTTAACATAACAGACTCGAGTTCATTTTCAGTCATTTTCCCATGTGCAAAGGTAACCCTTGCATCAGGAACAAGCATTGAAATTTCTTCTGCTTTACGATCTATATCCTCCACACGGTTATATAGGAAAAATACTTGGCCTCCACGTGCCATTTCTCTCTCAATTGATTCTCTTACTAATGCCCCGTTGTATTCGACAACATATGTTTGAACAGGAAAACGATTCTCAGGTGGAGTTTCAATAACTGATAAGTCTCTTACTCCTAGCATGGACATATGCAATGTTCTAGGAATTGGAGTTGCTGTTAAGGTTAGCACATCGACATTTGCTTTTAGTTGCTTTATTTTTTCTTTATGTGTTACACCAAATCGCTGCTCTTCATCAATAATAAGTAACCCTAAATCCTTATATTTAATATCTTTTGAAAGCAGACGATGAGTTCCTATTACCATATCTACGCTGCCATTACTTAATCCCTTTGTTGTCTCAGTAATTTCTTTTCTCGTTCTAAAACGACTTAAAAGGCCAACATTAATAGGATAATCCTGGAAACGTTCTCTGACCGTTTCATAATGTTGTTGAGCTAAAATCGTTGTTGGGACGAGCAATGCTACTTGTTTTCCATCGGCAATTGCTTTAAAGGCCGCTCGAATCGCAACTTCTGTTTTTCCATATCCCACATCTCCACATAATAAGCGGTCCATCGGACGAAGACGTTCCATATCCTTTTTAATTTCTACGATAGAACGAATCTGGTCCTCTGTTTCTTGATAAGGAAATGCCAGTTCAAATTCTTTCTGCATTTCTCCATCTGGTGAAAAGGCATAACCTTCACTTGCTTCCCGCTCGGCATACAGTTTGATCAAATCATCTGCAATATCTTGTACAGAAGATTCAACCTTTTTCTTCACTCTACGCCAGTCATTTCCACCAAGCTTATAAATTTTCGGCTCTTTACCTTCAGACCCTACATATTTTTGAACTTGATCAATTTGATCAACAGGAACATATAACTGGTCACTACCTTGATAGCGAATATTTAAGTAGTCCTTATGAATGCCATTAATTTCAAGTGTTTCAATTCCAAGGTATTTTCCAATACCATGATTAACATGAACAACATAGTCGCCAATTTCTAGTTCAGAGTAGCTCTTAATCCGTTCTGCATTTGAAAGCTTTTGTCTTCTGACTTGCTTTTTAGCCCTTTTCTTAAAAAGCTCTTCTTCTGTAATAACCGCTAATCTTTGCATTGGGAGTTCAAACCCTGTTTGTAAATCCCCTTCAACAATAGAAATTTTACCAATGTGTAAAAATTCATCTTCCCCTAAAATCTTTGCCTCAATCTCATAGTCTTCCAATACATCCTGAAGCTTTTTTGTTCTTTCCTCATTAACACCTAGAAATGCAACCGCATACTGTGCCTTTTGCCAACGTTCTAATTCATTTTTCAGAACATTCATTTGGCCATGGAAACTTTGCATTTGTTTACAAGATAAATTTAATATGTTTTGAGGACTAGTATGTGGCACATGTCTTAAAAATAAGGAAAGATAAATAGAAGGATGCTTGCTTTTTGACATAACATCCATATAAGAGTGTGACATTTTCACATCCTGAAATACCTTTCCTTCTTCAAGCAGGCCTGTAAACCACTCGGCTTCTTCACGTTCTAACTGGTCATATGTCTCATGAATTCTACTTATTTCATCAAGAACAATCATGGAATCTTTCGAAAAATAATCTAGTAAACTAGCAGGCTGATCGTAGAAGAGTGATGAAAACTTAAACATATCTTGATTTAGCTGATTGTTGCGTAAACGCTCTAAATCGTATTGAATATTTTCTACCAATAATTCCTTTTGCTGTTCATTCTTCATTTTTTTGAGACTTTTCGCTAGACCTTCTTCTACTCTTCGAATACAATTCTCCCTTGACTCATCTGTTATCATCATCTCTACAGCTGGACCAATCACAACATTTTTTAACATCTTTATCGATCTTTGGTCTTCTATATTAAACGATCTGATAGAATCAATTTCAGTATCAAATAACTCAATTCTTATCGCATTGTCCTCTGTAAGGGGATAGATATCTATAATTCCTCCGCGAACACTAAATTCTCCCGGAGCACTAACCATATCAACTCTCTCATAGCCTAATGAGATAAATTGTTGAATGTATTCATCCAAGTCTATATCTTGTCCTAGAGACAACTTATATTGTTTCTGTTTCCAAAGAGATTTTGGCGGCAGCAATCTCCTTATCCCTGCAACGGGAGCCACAACTATCGAGCTATTCCCTTCAGACAATTGATTTAATACTTCAATTCGTTGTGCTTTTAGCTCAGGACTCGCTACTGCCACTTCAGATGCTATCAAATCATTAACAGGATAAAGATAAACATTATCTTTAATCAAGTTTAGTAAATCTTCATAAACCTTTTGAGCTTGAAACAAATTATGTGTCACAATCAAGATCGATTTATTTAACTCACGATAGAGTGAAGCTGTAAAAACTGTCCTAGCTGAACCGGAAAGACCTGCGACAAGTTGCTCTTTTAGTCCTTCTTCAATCCCGGAAACAATTGTTTTAAAATCATCATTTTCATAAAAAAACTGCTGTAAACTTTTCAAGCTCAGCCCCCCTCTCAATATTTCATTTTTCACTTTATCAAACATAAAAAATGTTGGGTTTCAGTACTACTTACAGTATTCGGTATGCTTCGATCCATTAGTGGAGAGGTAAACAGAAAAACGCTTTGGGGGTCACCCAAAGCTCTTACTGAATGAAGTGTTCCACTTGATGTAAATCAGGGTTTCTATGTAATGCATCCTGACAGTCTTCACAAATCGTCTTTATGTGCATATCACCACTTTGCTCATATGTGATCATCTCCTGGCGTTCATCATGTGTTAAATGATGAAACCCAAGCTGCTCACTTGAAGCAGAGATATTATCAAGGCTTCCTACCTTTACACCACAGTGTCTACAATAATAATGCAAAGCCATCATTATCCTCCTAAAAAGGAATGTTTTACGTTTAGTATGGTCCTTTTTACGAGGGACTATACATATAGAAAATGATGGCAAGCACATTGGATTTAATTATATTCATTCATCACTTGTACGAAATTTTTCTGAAGCCAGTCTTCACAAGCCTTCGCACTGTAATTTATTGCTTCGTTTATACCTTCCATATCTTCTGAAGTAAATGTGCCTAGCACATAATCTGTAATCTTCATCCCATTAATTGGGCGGTCTATCCCAACTCGTATTCGATTAAATTCTTGTGTTCCTAAGTGAAGAATCATTGATTTAATACCATTATGTCCACCGGCACTGCCTTTTGACCTTAAACGAATTTTACCAGTAGGAAGATCTAAATCATCGTATATAACAACGATTTCTTCTGTACTTATATCATAGAAATCCATTAAAGGGCGAATACATTCACCTGATAAATTCATGTATGTAAGTGGTTTTAATAATATGACTTTCTCTCCGGAAATATGACCCATACCGTATATCCCGTTAAATTTCTGTCGATCAAGAGGAATTGCTAACTCCTCTGATAGCTTGTCAATTACTTTAAACCCCACATTGTGCCTGGTATTTTCATATTGCCTCCCAGGGTTTCCCAACCCAATGACGAGCTTCATAAACACCCTTCGCCTCCAAACAAGATCATCTATTTAAGAATTATAAAAAGAATTAATATTATTGCCCTTTTTACCATTATATCTTATTTAGCATATAAATTCTTACTATAAAAGTAAAGTGTCAGCCTTCATTTCCTTAAAATATGGATAAGATTACTCCATATTTAGCTCATGAAAAACTGACACTAGTTTTGTTCTATTTTAATTATTTTATTCTTCGCTATTCTCCCGACCTTCTTCATTTTCAGGTTGTCCCGGTTCTTGTTCTTCTCCGCTATCAATTTCTTCTTCCTGTTGTGGCGGAAGTATTGAGGCCACTACCTGTTCCTCATCCTGAGTAAATTGATAGTTTGTACTTGTCGAGAGGTCTTTAATGTAAAGAGTCTCATTCACACCCAAGTTTGTAATGTCTACATCTATTGATTGAGGAATATTACCTGGCTTTGCCGTAATCGTCACTTCATGCAATGATTGTTGTAATACACCACCGTCTTTAACACCTTGTGCTTCCCCAGTTAGATGAACGGGCACTTCTACCTGAACATCCGCCTGCATGTCCACAATATGAAAGTCAGCATGAATAATCTCATTCTTTAGTGGATCTGTCTGCATATCATACAACATAACCGCATGTGACGAACCATCAACATCCAAATGGAGAACGGTATTCTTTCCTTCATCTCTAAGCGTTTTAATTAATTCTATGCTATCTAACGCTACTGGTTGACTTTCTTTAGCTTTACCATAAATTATAGCTGGAATCTTGCCAGACTCACGAACTTTTCTTTTTGCCGAATTAGTGAATTCTGTTCTTTTCATTGCTTGTAAAGTTGTCATATTTTACACCTTCCTAACGATATTCGTTCATATATATTGTTTGCCCATAACGAGAAAGGTATAAACATTTTTAAGAGAATAAAGTGAAAGATACGAAAAAAAACCTATCCAGCACCTAATCTATCTCTTAGATCAGGTACGGTAGGTTTTTTTAAAGTAGGAGGGTATAAAATTTAATCAAAAAGTAGGCTTACTGATTGTTTTTCATGTACTCGAATGATCGCTTCACCTATTAGTGGAGCAACTGATAGTTCTACTAGCTTATCAATCCGTTTTTCTTCAGGAAGTTGAATTGAATTAGTTATGACTAATTCTTTGATTTTTGAATTAGCAATACGATCGATTGCCGGTCCTGATAGAACAGGGTGTGTACAGCAAGCATATACTTCCTTTGCCCCATTCTCTTCTAAAGCATTTGCAGCTAATGTAATTGTCCCTGCTGTGTCAATAATATCATCTATTAAAATCGCCGTTTTACCTTCAATATGACCAACAATATTCATAACCTCTGCTACATTTGGTCTTGGACGTCTTTTATCAATAATCGCGATAGGTGCTTTTAATTTATCTGCTAGTTTACGGGCTCTTGTTACACCCCCATGATCAGGAGAAACAATAACGATATCATCTAAGTTTTTCCCTAAGAAATACTCACCTAAGATCGGTACTCCCATTAAATGATCGATCGGGATATCAAAGAATCCCTGTATCTGCGGTGCATGAAGATCCAATGTAATAACACGCGTTGAGCCAGCTGTTTCTAGTAAGTTTGCAACAAGCTTTGCTGTTATAGGCTCCCTTGCTCTCGCTTTTCTATCTTGTCTTGCATAGCCATAGTACGGAATAACAATATTTATTGTTTTTGCTGATGCACGCTTTAAAGCATCAATCATAATTAGTAGTTCCATGATATGCTCATTCACAGGGTTACTAGTAGATTGAATAATATACACATCACAGCCACGAATACTTTCTTCAATGTTTATTTGAATTTCTCCATCACTAAAGCGTGTTACAGAACTTTTCCCTAATTCAACGCCAACAATATCAGCGATTTCTTTTGCCAATGCAGGGTTGGAATTTAGTGTAAATATTTTTAAATTTGAATCTTCATAGCGATTAGACATGTAAAGTGTAAACCTCCATTAGGAATTTTTATGATTTAAACGATCGACATAATTCTCTTTATTTACTTGTCGAGCACGTGCAACTGTTAATGCTTTTTCTGGTACATCATTTGTTACAGTTGAGCCTGCTGCTACATATGCACCTTTTCCAACTGTAACAGGCGCAATCAAGTTTGAATTACAGCCAATGAAAGCACCATCTTCTATTTTTGTTAGGAATTTATTTTTTCCATCATAATTAACCGTAATGGAACCACATCCAAGGTTTACTTCAGATCCCACCTCTGCATCCCCAATATAACTTAAGTGAGAGGCCTTACTGCCTTTGCCCATTGATGACTTCTTAATTTCAACAAAATTTCCAATCTTCACCTCATCGGAAATGTGAGAAGAAGGACGAATATGTGCAAATGGGCCTATTTGTACTTCACTGCCGATTTCGCTATCATGTGCGACAGATTGTCTGATCGTTGTTTTACTCCCAATATTACAGTTTTTTATTTCTGTATTTGGGCCAACAACACATTCTTCACCAATCACAGTTTCACCAATGATCATTGTTCCTGGATAAATCATTGTATCGCGGCCTATCTTGGCATCAACAGAAATATACGTATTATCCGGATCTATAATTGTAACACCATTTCTCATATGCTCTTTATTAATACGTTGTTTCATTAGTTTTTCCGCTTGTGATAATGCAATTCGATCATTTACTCCTAATGTTTCTTCAAAAGATGCTGTTTGATACGCTGAAATAACTTTCCCCTCTTTTTTCAGGATCTCAATTACGTCTGGTAAATAATATTCTCCTTGAACATTATCATTAGAAACATTTTTTAATGCCTTGAACAATTCTTTATTGTCAAAACAATATGTACCAGTATTAATTTCCGTAATCATTCGTTCGTCTTCTGATGCATCCTTATGTTCAACGTTTTTTTCTACTGTCCCCTCTTGGTTACGGACAATACGGCCATATCCAGTCGGATCTTCAGCATTTGCTGTAAGGATCGTTGCCTTTGCATTTGTTTCTTGATGATGTGCTAACAAGGCAGACATTGTTTCAGCCGGAATTAATGGGGTGTCACCACAGATAACAATTGTCGTACCCTCTTCATCTTCAAGAAATGGTGCAGCCTGCATTACTGCATGCGCCGTTCCCAATTGTTCACTTTGTAATGCATACTCTGTTCGATCACCAAGCTCAGACTTTACCTTTTCCGCCCCATGGCCGACAATTGTGACAACTTTCGACAATGATAATTGTGTTACTTGATCAAGTACATGCTGAACCATTGGTTTCCCACAAACAGGATGTAACACTTTATATAGTGAGGATTTCATTCTTGTCCCTTGTCCAGCAGCCAGAATAACTGCATACCGATTATCCATTTAAATAAGCCTCCATTAAGCTATAATCAATAGAAAAACATTACTCTTTGCCAATTCCTAAGGCGAAAGCATTAGTTTTCCTTATTCACCATAAAACAGTACCTTTTTATCCATAAAAAAATATATCTTAAAATAAGTCGTATTTCAAGACAACAAACAAAAGTACATGATATTTCTAATTTTATCACAAGTTTCATCTTTCAATTGAACTTACCTAAAAAATCATTTAATCTTGTTTGAGATCTTGAAAAAATTGTCGAATCATTCTCCTGCATAAGGACCTAATCTTAGAATCCTAGTATTTCCTAAAACAAAAAAAAGAACCTTGTACAGTTGTACAAAGTTCCTTTGTTATTTTATGAAGCACCTGCTTCTTCAAATTCAACTTCTAATTCACCTAAACGATGATATTCAGCCAGTACAGCATCTTGAATTTTTCCGCGTGTACTAGAATTGATAGGGTGTGCAATATCTCTAAATTCACCATCAGGAGTGCGCTTACTTGGCATCGCAACAAAGAGACCATTATTACCATCAATAACGCGGATATCATGAACTACAAACTCATGATCTAACGTAATAGATGCAATTGCTCTCATACGTCCTTCGGTATTTACGCGGCGTAATCTTACGTCTGTAACTTCCATTCTGTTCACCACCTTTTCCCCATATGAAAAACTTTAGTTACTAAATTCAACGTTACTTCTGTTATTCCTCCCTAAATTTGAAAATTTTTTTAATTTTAGGCAAAATAATTGACAAATATTCCATTTTTTTGATTTTTAGCTACAAAAAAAGTCAACCACATCAGAGTGATTGACTTTTCATATTATTTAACTAATGCAATAACCTCAATTTCAACTAAAGCATCCTTTGGCAATCTTGCCACTTCCACACATGAACGTGCAGGCTTATGAGTCGAGAAATATTGTCCATATACCTCATTAAAAGAGGCAAAATGATTCATGTCTTGAAGAAATACAGTTGCTTTTACAACACTTTCTAAAGATGCACCTGCTTCTTCTAAAACAGCTTTTAAATTTTTAAACACTTGTTGTGTTTGCGCTTCAATTTCTCCTGAAATCATTTCTCCTTCAGCGGTTAAAGGAATTTGACCGGAGCTATAAAACAGATTATTTACAATAATTCCTTGTGAATACGGTCCAATAGCTGCAGGTGCTTGACTTGTACTAACGATCTTCATAAAGTTCCTCTCCAATCTCTTTAGTATTTACAATCTGAAAGTAAGTGCCTTCTGTCACGTGAATATTTCGTTCACGAACATCCACGTCAGCTAATTTTACCAGTGATACATATTGATCAACTAATCTTTCTTCAACACCCTCTGTTTCCACTAAAACACCTATGCCCGCTACAGTTGCTTTAAACTCTTCCAAGAGGCTAATCATGCCGTTAATTGTACCTCCAGCTTTCATAAAGTCATCAATAATGAGCACATTTGACCCTTCTTTTAAGCTGCGTTTAGCAAGCAACATCGTTTGTATTCTCTTTGATGATCCCGAAACATAGTTTATACTTACTGTTGAACCTTCTGTTACTTTGCTGTCTTTTCTAACAATAACAACAGGTACATCCAGCTGTGCTGCTACGGCATATGCCAATGGTATCCCCTTCGTTGCCACCGTCATGACTACATCAATTTTCCGGTTACTAAAAACTGTCGCAAAAAGACGACCAATTTTATTAACGATAGATGGAGTGCCTAGAAGGTCAGTTAAATATAAATAACCTCCGGGAAGCAGTCTTTCTGGTTTTGCAATAAGCTCACCTAGTTCAGCTATGAATTGCTTTGCCTCATTCGCTTCCACCTTAGGGATAAATTTCACTCCACCTGCAGCACCTGGCACAGTTAATAATGTCCCGATTCCCTGCTGTTCAAACGTTTCTTTAATAATCGATAAGTCTTCACTAATTGATGATTTAGCAGATTGATATTTCTCAGAAAAAAATGTTAATGGTACTAAAGAGTGTGGATGATGAAGCATGTAGTTTGTCATATCAACAAGTCGACCACTACGACGAAATTTCATGAACTGGTAACCCCCAAAATCCGAATATTATTAATGTAAATATAACTTAATATCCGTATTTAATCAAGGATGTTTCGCTCTCCAAGCATCCTTACAGCAAATACTTGATCACAAAAGCCTCTTAAACCATTATATACACGTGGTAAACGTGACTCATACTGTACCAACCCAAATACTGTTGGTCCGCTTCCACTCATCAATACAGCATCAGCACCAAACCTTTTCATTTGTTCTTTTATATTTGCTACCTCTGGATGCATACGCAATGTAACATCTTCTAAGACATTTCCCATTAATGAACAGATTTTTTCATAATGATTATTATGTAGGGCAGTAACCATTCCGTCTACATCAGGGTGTTGAACCGTTTGCAGATTTAAGTTTCGATATACATCTGCTGTTGAAACCCCGATCGTTGGCTTTGCAAGCACTACCCAGCAATGTGGGGGCGGGTCAATTTGCTGAATCATTTCACCACGGCCAGTTGCCAGTGCGGTTCCTCCATATACACAAAAGGATACATCTGACCCAATCTCAGCTCCGAGCTTTGCTAAGTCATCTAGAGTCAAACCAAGTTTCCATAACTTATTAAGTCCTCTTAATGTGGCTGCTGCATCACTGCTTCCACCCGCTAATCCTGCAGCAACCGGTATTGTTTTTGTAATTGAAATGGATACACCTCTTTCAATATTAAAACGGTCCTTTAATAACTTTGCTGCTTGATAAGCTAAATTACGCTGATCGTCTGGAACAAAACGATTATGTGAGACTATCCGGATTTCATTTGGGGAAATATCTACTAATTCAACACGATCCGCAAGATCAATAGTTGTCATGATCATTCTTACTTCATGAAAACCGTCTTGTCGCTTACGGAGAACATCTAACGATAAATTTATCTTGGCTGGTGCCTTTTCCAAAACACGCATCTTTGTCACCTACTTGAACGAACTAAAATTGTATCAACATTGTACCACAAAAGCATGTATCGTATTGCTTTTTTCGACATTTCCATTGTATTATAACCAGATTCTCGGAATGGATAGAAGACGATGACCATAAGATATAGGATATAAATACAAGTACCTCTGTTCATTTCTTATCATATTAGTGGTTTTTTATTCTTTTAGGGTATAAATAATAAAGAAAATGACATATCCTTCGACATCTTATAATCTATATCGTAAAAAAGGGCCGGTTAAAAACCATCCAAACCAAAATGAATGATTTATTAACCAAACCCTGTGCCGCCAATCTATACGTTACTTATTCTGTTGTTTCGAAAGCTGTGCTTCAGCTAATTCAATCGCACGCTTAACCATATTCCCAGCATCACGCGAGCGGATTGCTCCCCAGCCTTCTTCCTTCACGATATCGTAAAACCCTAAGTCTTTTGCTAATTCATATTTAAAGCTTTCAGACATTATTCCACGACGTCTCGCCATCTGCAAACACACTTCCCTTCAGAGGATAAGCTAAAGTTTCCAAATAGAAAAAGTACTGCGGCTTTTATAGTATTTGAATATAAACAACTAGATATGTATGATATGAATTTTAAGGGATAAAAGCCGCAAGGCCTTGATCAGCCTAGGGCAAATAAGACGCAAATGAATAGAAGACGTTCTTTGTCTCAATTTATTTGTGGCTAGACCCTGGAGCTAGATGTCGCGCACCCATCCGCAGTTTATATAATCTTACAGTTACCTGCAAAAAAAAAACAGTAAACATATGCTGTCTACTGTCCGCTAACTGCAAAAGAACCTGTTGTATCTTCAAAAAATGTAAGTTGTACTGTTTCAGTCAAAACATCGGCATAGCTGTAAGATACACGTTCAAACGAATTTTCATCTTGATCAAGCTCAATAACAAAGACAGATGGATAGGTTTCTGCTAGTACACCACAGCGTTCTATCGTTTTTCTACGACCACCATTAGCTTTAAGAGTTAGTCGTCTGCCAAGATTACCATCCAAGGATTTTTTAATATCCGTTAGAGTTTTTCCCATTGCATCCACCTCACTAAGATTATTATACAACCTTTCGCCTATGTAGTCAAATAAAATTTAAATTATAACAGTATCTTTTCACTACTGTCAATAAAATATTTTCAACAAAATTTTCATTTGTCACCTATAGTTTGAACAAACACCCTAACTTTTATGTAAAGAAAATGAATGTTTTTTCATCTTATTGATATGAATGTTCATTTTTTTCATACAATGCATAGGTTTAGAGAGGAAAAAACGAACTAAATTTGTTAAAATGATGAATATTTTTCATCTATGTGTTGAAGGGATTTAGCCAATCTGTTTTGAGATTTAGTCGAAAATAGAAGATAAATTCCCCCTCTTTCCTTTCACCCAATGTAAGACTGATCAACAAAAAATAGCCACTTACATATTGAAAACGTAAGCGGCCAGGAATCATGGACTTGTCGGTTTTCTGTAAGGCATACCGGTTCTTAGTACTCCTCGTGTTTCGACACCGCCTAGCCCCTTTTCCCGAGTGAGAGTGTTCCTTAAAACATCCCATACATTAATCCTTTCAACAAAAGGTGTAAAGCTGATCTTTGCAACGATATAAACCGGATCTAGTGCATGAATATTAACTCTAGATGGGGAACTTGCAAAATTAGCACCTGCACGTATAAGTGATTCAAAATGTGACTGACATGCCCCCGCAAAGATGACAAGCTGATCAAGGTGTGGAACTTTATTACGCGCCTGCCGAACCGTTTGAACGAAGTGCTTGGAATGCCTATAAGCATTAATATCATCTATACTACCTTTATGCTTTGAATAAGCATCATGTCCTGTAACAACTAATATATCTGGTCGGTATTTAGTTAGGAGGTCTGTAATTTTTTCAGGCATTTCCTTTTCATTAACATGAACACCATTTACAGGCACTCCAATTTTTTCATACAAGGAGAGGCATTTTTGTAAATATAGTGGATCTCCATCAACATGAAGCACCCTCCCCGGGATATGGAAAAACTCCTCATTATGACTGTAGCTGGAAGTAGCGTAATATTCTTGTTTTTCTCTTAGCAACTGATAGTCCTGCCGAAATAAATAATAAGACTGATCAATTCGCTCTTTTTCCCTTTGTTTCCTTGTATTTTTTTCAGCCTCATCAACAATAACTAAATCATCGCACCCTGCATCTGCAATTAGTCTTACTTCATCTCCATATAAAATTGCCACCTGCTCACCTGTAGCAGTTGTTTTTACGTCTATAACACGAAACAATAAGTCTAGATTATATGATTTTCTCGCAACAACATCTCCAATTTTCACTTGCATCCTCTACCACTCCAATGAATGATTCACCTGTTGTCTTAACAAGTTAGCTCACAACGTCAGGCCCTTCTCCTTTAAGCTGGGATCAAGAATTAAAAATGATCCTTTTCTAGCCTATGTAGGTTTTTAAAATTGGTGATATGCTGAAAAAAGATTAGAAAAACTAAGGCTTTCGCCAAGTCCTAATGGCGAAAGCCTTAGTTTTTCTTATACGATCATCCATAAAACTTATATACTTTCTAATAGTAAAACAAAAACCAGGGTTGTTCCTTTTGCGGGACACCCCTGGTTTTTTTATCATCTGCTTACTATTTTAACTAAATGATCACTAAGTTTAGCAAATTCTTCAATTGATAAAGACTCTCCTCTTCTTTTACCATCAATTCCAATTTCAAGAAGAGCCTCTTCAATTTTTCCTTTTTGCTCTTTTCCATTTGGCAGATAATGAACAAGGTTGTTTAATAATGTTTTTCTCCTTTGCGCAAAGCTCGCACGTACAATTCGAAAGAAAAAGTTTTCATCTTCAATTTCAACAATTGGTTTATCTCTAACTAATAATCGAATGATTGCTGAATCTACATTTGGTTGAGGCACAAAAACTGTCTTTGGTACAGTCATGACCGTCTTCGCTTCTGTATAATATTGAACAGCAATTGAGAGAGAACCATATTCTTTTGTGGACGGAACAGCTGATATTCGATCAGCAACTTCCTTTTGAAGCATGACAACAATACCCTTTAATGGCAGTTTTTCTTCTAAAAGCTTCATAATAATTGGTGTAGTAACATAGTATGGTAAATTAGCCACAACCATGATTTCCTCACAATCGTGAAAGGAATCTTCAATTGCCTTATTTAGATTTGCTTCCAGAACATCTTGATGAATAACTGTTACATTTTTATACGGCTCTAATGTCTCGTTAAGAATAGGAAGCAGCCTTTGATCAATTTCAAAAGCAATCACACGCTTTGCTCTTCTGGCTAACTGTTCAGTTAGAGCACCAATACCCGGCCCAATTTCTATAACGCCTGTTTTATCTGTTACTTCCGCATGGTCAACAATCCTGGAAAGAACATTTGGCTCAATCAAGAAGTTTTGACCTAAGCTTTTTTTAAATGAAAAGCCGTACTTTTCTAAGATAGCTTTTGTGCGAATGGGTGTTGCAATGTCCTTCGTCATCACTTATTTTCCTCCTGCAGGATTTTGTTTATAGCATTTAAATAATCGCCTTTTGAGATTTGAAACATTTGTAACCTTTTGTGTAGTTGCTTTCCATTTGTATAACCTATTTTCAAAAGCAATCCTAATTTTTCACGTCTATCCTTTGCCTTATTGCCACCTATTAAACCTGCATC
This sequence comes from Bacillus sp. J37, assembly GCF_000518865.1. Classification (GTDB taxonomy): domain Bacteria; phylum Bacillota; class Bacilli; order Bacillales; family Bacillaceae; genus Metabacillus. Next base: position 20,417 of record NZ_JAEK01000052.1, read on the forward strand.
AAGTAAATCGTCAAAACTAATCTCACTTGTAAATTCCTTCATTTCTTCCTTAACTGCATGAAGAGCCTTTTGGATGGCATCATTCGAAGCATGCTCTACTCCTATTCCTCTACCTCGTTTAGGCCTTGCTTCATCTTTGGGCAAAAATGCATGCTTACATCCAGGCACTAGTTCTGAAATGGTCTTTCTGATTTTTTCACCTGGAAAATCCGGATCAGTAAATATAATGACTCCACGTGTTTGTTGAGCTAATTTAATTTGTTCAATAACACTATCTCCTATTGAAGAGCCATTTGTTTCAATTGTATCTGCATCAACAGCTCTCTTTATAGCTGTAGTATCGTCTTTTCCTTCTACAACGATAATTTCTTTTATTTTCATTATTTCCTCCAAAAAAGTTGAAACTTTTCCCTATGTAATTACGTCTTATGTAATGAAGAGATATAAACAGTATACATTCCTTTTAAAAAGAACAAAAGTGTGGGTTGGAACAGCCTTGACCTTATAATAAATTATTTCAATGAAAAAATAAAAAACAGAGGAAATTAATCCTCTGTCAAATCTATTCTAAAATTTTTATTTTTACTCTTTTCGAACCCCATCGATAGGCAGCTGATTTTGATGATAGAAACACATCGATTTTGTTCCCTTTTATAGCAGAACCAGTATCAGCAGCAACTGCATATCCATAGCCCTCGACATATACTTTGGTACCCAAAGGAATAACATTAGGGTCAACAGCAATAACCTTTGCATTCGGATTTGCTTTTAAATTCACTCCTGTTGCAGTGGTTCCGGAACAACCATTGCAATTTGCAGTATAAGCCGTTGAATTCACATAAAACTCTTTTGAAACAGAATCATTTCCTCGAGAAGCAACAGTTGTACTCGTTTGGACAACCTTTGTCCCTAAAGCAACTACACGATCCTCACTTTTTTGAACTGTTTCAGTTTTCAATAGTTTTCTCGTTACTTCCTGGCCGTTTTCAATTGTTACTTCATAATGTTTTTCTTGCTTACCTTCTTTTCCTGAGTTGATAACTTTTTGTACGCCCTTCTCAATGTTGTCATCCTTCTTTTCCACAACATTAAAGGCGATCGGTTCTTCCACTACATCGGTGACTTTTTCTATTCTGGTTACTGTAACATTACTCTTTTCAGTTAATTCATCTGTTAGAGCGGGTTCAACTTTATCCAATTCATTTAATTGAACATCTTGATTCTTTAAAAAGTCAGCGACAGTAGTCGAAGTAGTCCAAACATGTTGCTTTTCCTCTTCGCCAACATTTAGTGTAATTTGAAATGCTTTATCAATTGTTAGTGACAAATCGTTCTTAATTACTGTATCTAAAGCTGGTTCTATTCGATCATGCTCAGTGACATCAATATCCTCTTGTTGTATCAGTTCTTTAACTGTATCCGCTGTTGTCCAAATTGTCCTTCGTTCATCACCCATTGCAACTTTAATTGGTTTTGCTGCTTTATAGGTGATTTTCATATCATCTTTAATTTTATTTTTAGTATCATGTGATAGTTCATCTTCTTGTCTTATATCTATTTCATATTCTTCAAGTAAATCGTTGACAGTGTTTGCATGTGTACGTACTATTTCTTCTTTACCGTTGATGGTCAATGAGACAGAGTCCTTCGTTAACTCATATGTACCGTATGCAGACCCAGATCCTAAAACTATTAAACTAGTAGCAGAAAGGACAAATTTGTTCTTTATTACTTTTTCGGAAAACAGCTTTTTCAAATTTTCACTAAAAATGAAAACCGCCTCCTTCTTCCTCGTGGATTATATAGAGTATCTTTCGTCTTGTCAACCCTTTGGGCGTTGTCTCATTTTTCCAACGTACTCATAATTATGCTTAATAAGTCAGGAAAAGTGAAGTAAGAGTTATCGACAAAGATATACTATGAGGAAGTTTAGACATGTAGAACTGAATGATTTTCTCAAAAAGTGGACAAGCTCCTGCATAACTCGACAACTTTCGTTATCGAGTTATGCCGAATATTTTCATGGCATTGTCGGATGTTTTTTGGGCAATTTCCTCAAAATCCATCTCTCTTAGCTCAGCAATTTGTTCTGCTACATACTTTACATAACTTGGCTCATTACGCTTTCCTCTAAATGGGTGTGGTGTTAAATAAGGACAATCTGTTTCAATCAGTAACCGCTCGATTGGAATTTCTTTAGCAACTTCCTTAGGTTTTTTTGCATTTTTAAAGGTTACAGGACCACCAAATGAAATATAGAAGTTCATGTCCATACACTGCTTTGCTATCTCTAAACTTCCGGTGAAACAATGCATAATGCCTCCTACTTCACTAGCTCCTTCCTCTCGCAAAATTTCCACCACATCTTCTGTTGCATCACGATTATGAATGATGATTGGAAGCTTTACCTCTTTAGCTAATTGAATTTGTTTACGAAATACTTCTTTTTGTATTTCTTTCGGTGACTTATCCCAGTAATAATCTAGTCCCATCTCACCTATAGCAACTACTTTTGGATGTGAAGCCAAATCCTTAATCCACAGTAAATCCTCATCTGTCATATCTACTGCATCAACGGGATGCCATCCTATTGCTGCATATATCATGTCATATTTTTCTGTGAGTTCCATTGCTCTTGTAATCGTTTCTTTATCAAATCCTACCACAACAATATGTGTAACTTTCTCCAATTGTGCCCTTTCGATGACTTCTTCCAAGTCCTCATCATATTGAATAGCATTTAAATGAGCATGTGTATCAAATAGCATTTTTCTACTTCCCTTCCTCAGCTTGTTTCGACAAATCTGTATTATGTTTTACAAAATGTTACACGTGAAACATTTGTTTTTCAGAGCTTTCATCAACTTATTTCAAATACACTTAACTGTTCTAATATCCACATGTAATAAAAGTTCCAAACTTCTAATAATAAAAGTGAGCGTCTCATTAAATATAAGACGCTCAAAAAGGTAGTTATTTTACTCTTGAACCATTTGGAAGATCAGCAAGAACTGTTGCGACTGAAAGTAAATCACCTTGTGACCCAGCTAAAATCATTCCTTGAGATAATTCGCCACGAAGTTTCACAGGTTTTAGATTGGCAACACAGATTACTTTTTTACCTAATAGTTCCTCTGGTTTATAATGTTTGGCAATTCCAGAAACAACCTGTCTTTTCTCATAACCTAAGTCCAACTGGATTTTTAACAAACGATCTGCTTTTTTCACTGGTTCAACTTGGAGAACTTCTGCTACTCGAAGATCCACTTTCATAAAATCATCAATTGTAATTTCAGCTTCTTGAGGAGCAATATTTACATCTTTTTCCTCAGCCTCTACTACCGGAGCGGAGCCTTTCATTTGTTCCTTGATATACTTCACTTCTTCCTCCACTTCTAATCGTGGAAAGATTGGTGACTGCTTGTTAACTTTTGTTTGATCAATCTGGCCAAATGTCAAAATGCTTTCCCAATTCTGTAAAGCATCTGTATGAATACCTAGTTGGTCAAAGATCTTATTTGGTGTTTCTGTTAAAAATGGTTTTAATAAAACTGCAGTGATTCGTAGTGATTCAGCTAAATGGATCATTACTGAAGCCAATTTATTATTGTCTTCTTCATTTTTTGCTAGGACCCATGGTTGCGTTTCATCAATGTATTTATTTGTTCTGCTAACAAACTGCCATAAGGATGAAAGTGCAATTGAGAATTCCATATTTTCCATTGCTTCTTCATATTTCTTAATTGTTTCCTGTGAAGTCTTTACAAGTTGATCATCAAATTCTGTCTGGCTTCCATTATAAGCAGGTGTTTTTCCTTCAAAATACTTATCAATCATAGCTACAGTTCGATTGAGCAGGTTGCCTAAGTCATTTGCTAAATCATAGTTAACACGATCAATAAATCCTTCAGGAGTAAAGACTCCGTCAGATCCAAAAGGCACTTCTCTTAATAAATAATATCTAAGAGCATCTAAGCCGTATTTATCAATCAATGTAACAGGATCCACTACATTCCCCTTAGATTTTGACATCTTACCATCTTTCATTAAAAGCCAACCATGAGCAAATACCTTCTTTGGAAGTGGTAGATCCAATGCCATTAACATAATAGGCCAGTAGATTGTATGAAAACGGACAATTTCCTTCCCTACAATATGAACATTTGCAGGCCAGTATTTTTTATATTTATCGTCTTGTTCTGTTCCATACCCAAGTGCCGTAATATAATTTGAAAGTGCATCAATCCAAACATAGATAACATGTTTTGGATCTCCAGGTACTTTTATTCCCCAATCAAAAGTCGTTCGTGATACAGCCAAATCTTCTAATCCAGGTTTAATAAAATTATTTATCATTTCATTTTTTCTTGATTCCGGTTGAATGAATTCTGGATTTTCTTCATAGAACGCTAACAATTGATCTGCATATTTACTCATTTTAAAGAAATATGATTCTTCCTTTACTAATTCAACTGGGTGACCGCTGTCAGGACTTTTTCCTCCAACGATTTTGCCATTTTCTTTAATTGGATCAACGAGCTGAAGTTCAGTGTAAAATGTTTCATCTGGTACTGAATACCAACCCTCATATTCATCTAAATAGATATCACCTTGTTCAACAAGTTGAGCAAAGATTTTTTCTACTACTATTTTATGTCGATCTTCTGTAGTTCGGATAAAGTCATCGTAAGATATATCCATTTTTCCCCAAAGCTCTTTTATCCCGGATACAATTCCATCAACATATTGCTGTGGAGTAATGTTATTTTCTTCCGCTTTTCTTTGGATCTTTTGTCCATGTTCATCTGTACCTGTTAAGTACATGACATCAAACCCACGCATACGTTTATAACGAGCCATTGCATCACCGGCTACAGTCGTATAGGCATGTCCGATATGTAACTTTCCACTCGGATAATAGATTGGAGTTGTAATATAAAATGTCTTTTCTTTATTTTCCATTGTATAACCTCCTTGTGCTAACTAGTTATTAAAATAAGTACCCTGCAAGTCATCAAAAAAGGCCCTCGCCCAAAGGACGAGAGCGATAAGAAACCATGTATCCTTAATGCTATTCAAATACCCTAGCCCCAAAGGTACTTCCGGTACTATTATGTATCTAAAGATTTTGATCAATAAGTAGCCCTTACTAACCTAACCATCTCAGACTTTTTCATACTCTTAATGATACCATCTTAGCCTCTAATATCAAGAATATATACCTAAAGTTTTAACATTTCTCTTATTCGACAAGATCATATAGGTTTTTGTCGAATTTTCCAATCTAGATGTCGAACGAACACCGCTAATAATTAATAAAAACAATAATATATCCCATATATTCATTTTCCATTTTTAGGTTTATTATACATAATTTGTGGGTAAATAATGAGTAAAACCCACTTATACTAGGGTTTCTATATGGCACCTATTTTTTTACATGGAAATATAATAAAAATGATTGACGTTTATTGGAAACACTGATATGCTTAAAAAGCAAATCAGTTTTTGTCGAATATTGACGAAGTATAGTAAAAAAACATAAATATATATAAAGGTGAGAGGAGATTACCAAATTATGAAATCTACTGGAATTGTACGTAAAGTTGATGAATTAGGCCGTGTAGTTATTCCTATTGAATTACGCCGTACTTTAGGTATTGCTGAAAAGGATGCATTGGAAATTTACGTTGATGATGATAAAATTATCCTAAAAAAATACAAGCCAAATATGACTTGCCAAATCACTGGAGAAGTTTCTGATGATAACTTGGCATTAGCAAATGGTAAATTAGTTTTAAGCCGTGAAGGTGCTGAGCAAATCTTATCTGAAATTCAAAATCAATTAGTAAATAAGTAATATAAAAAAGGGATCAAATCTGATCCCTTTTTTATATTATTCTATATGATATGCCTGATAAACGTCTCTTTTTTGAATACTTCGTTCAAGTGCTACTTTTTTAATAGCCTCTTTTGAATTTAATCCTTCGTTTATGTAGTGCTCAACATGTTCTTTTGCAGATAGTGCATTCCACCAACTATCTTTCTCATCAATAATTTCTTCTTTTGAACCTTCAACAATGATACAAAATTCTCCACGTATCTCATTGTTTTCAGACCAAGATATGACCTCTTCAATATGACCTCTTATGAATTCTTCGAACTTCTTCGTTAATTCCCGTGATAAACAAATCGTTCTATTTCCTAAACACTCAAGCATTACATGTAATGTCTCTTTTAGCCGATGTGGTGACTCATATAAAATAAATGTTTCGTTACGATTACTTAATGAAGTTAATTGGTTTTTTTTCTCTTTCTTTTGGCGATCTAAAAATCCAAAAAAGTAAAAAGGTTGTGGTGTAATTCCGGAAGCAATGAGTGCTGTTAATGCTGCATTAGCACCTGGTAGTGGGATTACCTTTGCACCTGATTCTAAAACTTGTTGTACTAGTTCACTACCGGGATCAGAAATTGTCGGCATACCTGCGTCACTAATTAATGCAACACTTTTATTTTCCTGTAAATACTCAATGATTTTATTTCCACTGCTTTCTTTATTATGTTCATGATAGCTAAAAATAGGAGTATCAATTTCAAAGTGGTTACATAATTTCTTTGATTGACGTGTATCCTCTGCGGCGATAAGATCTACTTCCTTTAACACCTTAATAGCCCGAAAGGTCATATCTTCCAAGTTACCGATTGGTGTTGGCACTAAAAATAAATCTCCCAATTTCTTTTCATCCTGAATAAAGCTTTTTTGGGTATGTAGCATATTCCCTTCACCTTCCTTCTATATATGAGTGTTTCCTCTTCTTAGAAAACTTTTTGAATTTAATTTCCATTTTTAATGCTTCACTTTTCGATTCAAATTTTTCTGAGTATAGGAGTTTCACTGGAGTTCTGCCTCTCGTATATTTTGCTCCTTTACCAGTGTTATGATTGTGTATACGTCTCTCAAGATTTACTGTATATCCTGCATAGTAACTTCCATCACTACATTCTAACACATAAAAATAGTGTGTTTCATTTTGTACCATTTATATGACCCCTACCCATAGTGTTGCCTTTTCTTTTTACTTATCTTCTTCTTTTCCATATAAAATCTCTTTTATAACTTGCGTATACTCGTGGTTTTCATCATAAACAAAAATAGGTGGCAACAGTTTCAGATCGGCTTGCCCTCCCTTAATACCTTCTATTAAGACTGTGTTCGCTTCCTTGCCTTGCTTTGGATAGACAAATTGCAATCTTTTTGGTTCAATACCGTATCTTCTCATGAGTTCAACAAGATCTACTAATCTTCCCGGTCTATGAACAATTGCAACTTTTCCACCTTGTTTGACGAGCTGGCTGCTCACTTTAATAACATCCTCTAATGTACATAAGATTTCATGTCTAGCAATGGCTAAATGTTCATTGAGGTTTTGTTTATCCTTCTGCGGTGTTTTGAAATAAGGAGGATTGCAAGTAACCACATCGAACTTCCCAAGCCCGAGCTCCTGAGGCATACTTTTCAGATCTGCGTGGAGCAACTTTATTTGTTGCTCCAGCTGGTTATAATGGACACTTCTAACCGCCATATCATAGAGCCTTTCTTGAATTTCCACACCGGTAATATTTCCTTTTGTTCTTGTGCTAAGAATAAGTGGAACAATGCCGTTTCCTGTACATAAATCAATTATGTTTCCTTTTTGAATAGGCATATAAGCAAATCTTGATAATAACACAGCATCTAATGAAAAAGAAAAAACGGACGGGCTTTGAATAATCCTTAAATTCTCTGCAAGTAAATAATCTAATCTCTCATCTCCTATTAACTTAACCATTGTTCTTTTCTCCTTTAATCTCTTCGCAAAAGCATTCAATAGCAAAAAAAGACTGACACATAGCAATTGGTTTCATCTTTTGGACAAGACCAGTATGAGTCAGTTCTATTATTTCTTATTTAGGAATGATAAGCAAAATAAACAATCACCATCTTTACGAATACTTCCATAATGTAAGTTGCAAATATGGAAGCCTTCTTGATAAAGTCTCGCTAAGTTGTCATAGCCTTCTCCTATATCAACCTGCTGACTTTGCTTCTTTTGCTCTTTATCCGTTGCTTTTGTCTTTTTTGCCTTTGTTTTTGTACTAGTCATTGTTGAATCTAATCGTCGGCGTAGGTTCTCATTTTCAATTTGTAAATGATGATTTTCTTCAATGAGTTCTCCTAAATGTTGCTTAAGCTCGCCTAATTGTGTATATAAAGATCCTATTTGTTCCTCCATACTGCTGACAGATTCAAATATTTCCTTTTTATCCACTTGTTCCACCCCATCAATCTGTGGATTGCATTGGAACTACGCCTTCTTTCTGCAATTCATCCCAAGTGTATTCAACCACGCGTTCTTGTTCCACAAGGTTTACCTGTAGAATCTTCTCTAATATATTTAAACCAACTACTTTTCCTAAACCACTTGGAGTACCAATCATCTCTCCTAAATCAGGTAATTGTTCCTTGGCAGATTCATACTCATCATTCTCATACTTGAGACAACACATTAATCTTCCACATAAACCGGAAATTTTTGTTGGATTTAATGACAAGTTTTGATCTTTTGCCATTTTGATTGATACAGGTTCAAAGTCTCCCAGGAATGTGGAGCAGCATAACATACGACCACAGGGACCAATACCACCCAGCATTTTCGCCTCATCACGGACACCAATTTGACGTAGCTCTATTCTAGTTTTGAAAATTGCAGCCAAATCTTTTACAAGCTCCCTAAAATCAACACGTCCATCTGCTGTAAAATAAAAGATCACTTTATTCCGATCAAATGTATACTCAACATCTACCAGCTTCATATCGAGACCATGCTCTGAAACCTTTTTCTGACAAACATGGTATGCCTCAGACGCCGCCTCTTGGTTTTCCTGAACCATTAACCGATCTTTTTCATCAGCTAGACGAATGACTTTTTTCAGAGGTAAAACAACATCGTTTTCCTCTACTTTTTTATTGTTTAAGACGACTTTGCCATATTCAACCCCTCTTATTGTTTCCACAATGACAAAATCATCATCCTCTATTTGAAGACCATTAGGGTCGAAATAATATATTTTGCCCGCCTTTTTAAAGCGAACTCCTACAACATTATACAAACTTATCCCTCCTGCAATGTTAAAACCAATTGTTCCATTAATAATTGTGGATTTACATTGGCATGAAGCCGTTTCTTAGCTTCTAATATAGAAGTTACCTTCTCAGTCACACTTCTTTGAGTTATTTGAAGGGCATGCTGTTTAATTTGCTGAATGATGTCCTGATAAATCACTTGTTCATCATTTCCTAATTGAACAGATAAGACATCTTTATATATATATAATAATAAGTCTAACCCTGTTTCTTGCTTTTCCTTATCATTAAAATAATTCATCCACTCTGTGTGTATATACAGAGGTGCCTGTCCTTTTCGAGTGGTGAGGACTTCATATAATTTTATCACTTTCAATCTAGCCTGCGCAAACCAATCATCTTGTGACAGATTAAAAGCCGCTTCTGCGTCATTGGTTAGTTGTGCCACTAATGAAGCAATATGTGGAGCTATCCCTGAATCTGTCAATGTCTGTTCAATGGCTTTTGGTTGCAATGGCTGAAAAGATAACAATTGACATCTTGATAATATTGTATTCAATATTTTATGATACTGTTCTGTTATGAGAATGGCAATTGTGTTGGCGTTGGGTTCTTCTAAAAACTTAAGTAAACTGTTTGCAGCATTGACTGTCATCTTATCTGCATGAACAATCATATAAAGCTTTTTGTTCGATTCTACTCCGGACTTTGAAAATTCTTCTTGAAGTGCCTGAATTTGACCCTTTTTAATTGAAAGGCCATCGGGTTCAACAACATGTACGTCAGGATGATTACCCGACTCTATTCTTTTACAATTTCTACAATTGTTGCACTGTTCATAGTTTTGGAGACTTTCACAAAAAAAACTTTTCGCTAAAAGAACTCCTACTTCTCTTTTACCAGTACCTTTTTTCCCCTCAAAAAGGTATGCGTGTGCCAGTCGGTCCTTGCGTATACTATTTGTTAATAGTTTGATAACCCTTGGCTGATATGAACTAAATTCACTCAAACTTTTCGTCATACTCATCACTCTCTACGTATATAGGTTAATAAGTAATCCCTTAACCTCGCCTATTTTTGCAAGAATATCTATTGTTGAATCTTCCTTGCTTATTATCTCGTCTGCTAATTGAACTAGTGATTCATCCACCTGCTCAATGATTTTCAATGAACGGCTATTACCGTTATAATCCCAGCTTCTGGATTGTTTCATATTCATGCCATACTCAACAGCTTCGTGGATAAACTTTTTCACCAAAAGCTTGTATTTAGAAAGGTCACTGAAATTTCGAGACTTTGCCAATCTTCGTCCAGCACTATCTATGTCGACTAATAATTTATTTAGCTGTTCATTTTGAAGCTTACTTCCTTGTTTAACGATTAAATCATGGAAACCTTTGCTGGATGTTTGGGAAACCTTTTGCTCCGGTCCCCTCTTGTCCATAGTTGATCTAATATCTTGACTTATTTTCATCCTTTACCTCCATGGCATATTGCCATTTAGATATTTTATTAAAATTGATGAAACTGTTCGACAGGAAGAACAAATACAGTTGCACCGCCTACTTCTACTTCAACAGGATATGGGATAAAGGAATCCGCATTACCTCCCATTGGAGATACAGGAGCAACTAGTTGATCTCTGGATTTACAATTATCTTTTATAATTTGCAACGCCTTATCTACTCGAATATCTTCTGTACCTATCATAAATGTTGTATTTCCTGATTTGAGAAATCCGCCTGAACTTGATAATTTAGTAACACGGAAATTATGCTCAGTAAGGGCATTCAATAGCTTGTTACTATCTTGATCTTGTACAACCACAATAATTAACTTCATATAGAGAAGCCTCCTTTTATTGTAACATGTTCAATTAAGTGAATCATTGCACGATTAATGGTAATTTTATTTAATTAGAAAAAGGCGTAAGGTACCTGGAGCTAGACACCTACACTACGTACAAATTTAAAACTTTCTTACCTGTTAAAAAGATATTACCTTTTTTAATTTGTTCTTCACTTCACAGACAACTTCCTCAAGTGATTTTTCAGCATCAATGACAACAATTCTTTCGGAAAACATGGCGATGACTTTTTCATAACCCTCCTGAACCTTTTGATGAAATGATAAGTCCTCTAAATCAAGGCGGTTTTTCTCTCGCTCTGAACTCTTAGAAATCCTTTGTAAACCTATCTTTGGATCTATTTTAAAATAAAATGTAAGATCTGGCATTAATCCGTTAATTGCAAACTCATTTATTGATAACACTTCTTCTATTCCTAACCCTCTGGCATAACCTTGATAGGCTAAAGAGCTATCAATAAAACGGTCGCAGAACACTACTTTTCCACTTTCAATTGCAGGTACAACTCTTTCTACTAAATGTTGCCTTCTTGCCGCTGCATATAATAATGCCTCTGTTCGCGAATCCATCTCAGTATGCTCTTTGTTCAATATAACTTCACGGATTTTCTCTGATATATGAATACCTCCAGGTTCTCTGGTGAAAACCATCTCCATCTCAGTTCCGCTTAGTTCTGTCATTAATAATTCCAGTACAGAGGTCTTACCTGCTCCCTCCGGACCTTCAAACGTTATAAACTTTCCCTTCAAAAAAGTTCACCCTTTACTCATGTATATGTTTATTTTTCCTTTTTTAATATGATAATCTCCTTGGATGTTTACTCCTAATTCTATCATTCGTCTAATCTTCTCCACCAACTCTTTGGTTATTTTCTCACCAACCATAATTAGAGGAATACCTGGAGGATATGGAATAATAGCTTCTGCTGAATAATGACCTACGGCATCATCTAATCCAATTAGTACCTTTTTGTATTTTTTGAGATGAAAGTAAGATACCTCCAGCGGTTGTATTCCTTTTACTTCTTGTCTTTTTAACTCCTTTGTAGCCATTCTTGTTTTTTTAGCCTTTAGATGAACTGGATTGATTTGTGTTATTTTATTAATAATCGAATTCATATCACCAAGTGGTAATATAAATAAGCAATGTTCAGGATTAGCTAATTCGATAAAAACATTATGTCTTTCAAGAACTTCCTGCAACTCATATCCTGATAAACCATTTGTAGATCTTATTGTTAATTTTAATGGATCACCTTTAACAAGTCGATCATGTGACTCAATAATCTCCAGACCTTTTATCGCATCTATTTGTTGTTTGATCTTTTGTACCGATTCTATTATGTCAACTTGCAAATTCTCTTCCATTGTCTTGCTTAAATATGCACGTGCTAAATCGAGTGAAGCCATAATCGGATAGGAAGGACTGCTACTCTGCAACATTGAAAGATAGCTCTCTACCATTTCCTTGTCTATTAAGTCACTATTAAAGTGCAAAAATGACCCCATTGTCATAGCTGGAAGTGTTTTATGTGCTGAGTGGATAACTATATCTGCCCCAATCTCTACAGCAGATATAGGAAACCTATCTCCAATAATAAAATGTGCACCATGTGCTTCATCAACAAGCACAGGAATTCCACGGTCATGTGCATATGTAACAATCTCTGCTAAATCAGTGGCAAGGCCGTAATAATTAGGATTGGTTAATATAAGAACTTTTGTATTTGGATAGAGCCTTATGGCTTCTTTTATTCTTTCAAAATCAACATAACTAGGAACTATGAGCTCTTCATCCACTTTAGGATCCAGGAAAACAGGCCTAACCCCTGCAAGTTGTAAACCATTCATAATTGACTTATGGGAATTTCGTTGAACAAGTACTACATCATCTACTTGGCAGCTTGCTAAAATCATTGCCAGATTTCCCGCAGTTGAACCATTCACTAAAAAGTACGAACTTTTTACTCGATATAATTCTGAAGTAAGCTGTTGTGCCTTTAGAATAACATCCTGTGGGTGATGTAAATCATCCAGTCCTGTTAATTCAGTCACATCTATTTGTAAGATATCTTTATACAGATGGCTTGCTTCTTGCAAAAAAACTGCTCCATTTTTATGACCAGGTACATGTAAAGATGTTGGTTTCACATTAGCATGGTTTAATAAAGCAGTGTAAAGAGGCGTCTCCATTATAAAATCAACGTCCTTTTTTATAGATGAAATCTATTATAACAATATCTAGCTTACCTGAGTATATACAGATTCGTCATATATCACAACCAATAGAGATGTAAGAAACAATAAAAAAGACTGATTTTCCAATCAGCCTCAGAATTTTATGAATAAAGTGGTGAGTTTTTTACCCTTCTTAACTTTTCTAAATAATATTGATATTTAGGGTCAGACGTTGGTGTGTTAGTCATTTCTTTTTCACAGTCTCTGCAAATAAAACTTGTATAAAGATGAATTCCTAACTCCTTCTCTTCATCACATATAATACATGTTTCCCCAAGAGACTTTTGTAAACTATTTGAATTCAAAATCTCCACCTCCATACTTTTTATTTTTACCAAAAAGTAATATTGTATACACAATTTTGAATTTAAACAAATTGATTTAAATTAAATTATGTCTATTAGTTCAATATGTGCCTGTTCTTTTCTTACTAAGTGACATCGTTCATATCCTTCAATTTTCACTTCATTCAAACATTAAAAAAAGACCAGTATTTCTACTGATCTTTTTCCATCTTTTACTTGGCAACGTCCTACCCTCACAGGGGGAAAACCCCCAACTACCATCGGCGCTGAGAGCTTAACTTCCGTGTTCGGATTTCGGCTTGCGATAAGCGGCGAATCTCCGCGTCAGCTTGTTCGTTCAGATCCTCATGTGCCAACTACGCACATTCCGNTCTTCTCTCTCTGCGTTTCCTTACTTGCACAGGATGTGCTGACTTCTACGTTGCCACAGGACGTGGCGCTCTTAGTAGAAGTTCCTTGATATGCTTCTCCCAAGCCTCAGGCTAGTAGGTATACTTTGTCTCTACATCTTTACGGAAAAACCTTCGGTTTTGAGGAATAGTTT
>NZ_JAEK01000053.1 GCF_000518865.1 Bacillus sp. J37
TCCACAAATGAAATTTTAGCTTATCAAGTTTCTGATCGTATTACTCTCGAGATAGCTACAGACACACTAAAGAAATTAAAGAAAAACAAGAAGGTAAAGTTGGCAGAAGGAGCTTTTATTCATTCTGATCAAGGAAGTCATTATACTAGTCNTGTTTATCAGAAGATGGTAAAGAAATTTAGATTGAGTCAGTCAATGTCAAGGAGAGGAAACTGTTGGGATAATGCTCCCCAAGAATCCTTTTTTGGACATTTTAAAGATGAAGCTAATATCAAATCATGTAATACTCTTGAGGAGCTCAAACGAGAAATTAAGAATTACATGACATACTACAATCAATATAGATATCAATGGAATTTAAATAAGATGACCTCTGTTCAATACAGAGATCATCTCATTAATGCAGCCTAGGCTTTTTAAAATTGTCCTTTACAATGGGTACACTTTATCCTGGGCGACGGTTTTTTTATCATTGAAAGCATTCACCTTTTTATTGCCTTCAATAACATCGCTTCCCCTAAAAAAGATCTAACCTGGTTATCTTCTATATTAATTCTAAATTTGCATTTTACCTTTTCCGGTGCGTTGAGAATAATATCTATTAAATCTTCTTTTACCTTTTCAGATAAATGCATCCTTTCACACCAATTCATAAATTCAAATCTTTTTTCAAAGCGGGAGAGTTCATGTATTTCAAATCCTTCTAATTCTATTTTCTGGATCCACTCTGTTTTTTTCCATGCACGATAATGGCTATAATCTCTTATTTTTTCAATTTTATTATAAAAGTGATCAAAAAGTTCTTCCTCTGGTGCAACATTATCATCTAATAGAAATTGCCCTCCACTTTTTAGCACACGATAAACTTCACTTATAAACTTTTCAATATTAGGAAAATGATGAGGAGCAATTCGGCATGTAATAATATCAAATTGCTCATCTGAGAAAGGCATTTTTTCAGCATCACCTTCAACAAACACAACGTTAGAATGTCCATTATTATGAATAAACTTTTTAGAAGCAGTCAGCATTTCCGGTGTCAAGTCCATGGCAGTTACGTTTTTGACTAAGGCAGCAAAAGCATTTGCCGTATGTCCGCCTCCTGTGGCGACATCCAAAACAATTTCGTTTCCAGTTATATCAGCCATTTCGAGCAATCTTTTCAGATCAGTACCTTTTCTGTGGATTTGGCTTTTCACATAATCATCAGCACTCCGGCTAAATTGCTTTTTCACATCGTTTTTGTTACTCAACTCATTCTCCTCCATCTCTTGTTTCCGTATTTTACTAACTAAGATTTATTATAGAGATAAGAGTAAGATAAGAAAATTACATTCATTTTATGAAAGTAAATAAGGAAAAGTTATGATTGAATTTTTTATTATAAAAGCTGCTATTTGCATACTTTGTTGTTTTTTATGTATTATAAATTGTGAAAAATTAGTTCGTTCCATTGCGCTCCATTCCACTATAAAGTATAAATAATATTCATAAGCAACAATCTTTGTGAAAACAGCTATTATAAAAAACAAAAAATCCTTAACACCTCATTATTAAGATGCTAAGAATTTTTCAGTTTTTGTATGTACCTTACTACTTACTTAATAAACCAACCATCTGAAGTCCATGAACAATCCCATCTTCTTCAACAGACTTTGTCACGTGTTTTGCTACTGCCTTTACAGATTCTTCGGCATTTCCCATCGCTACACTATTTGTAATTTTGGAAAGCATTTCAATATCATTTAAACCGTCCCCAAATGCATATTGGCGTTCTAATGGGAATCCTAAATTTTCTACAATCTTTTCAATTCCTTTAGCTTTGGATCCTCCGTTAGGAAGAATATCAACAGATAATGGATGCCATCTGATAAAATCAAAGTCCTTGAAATTTTCTTCGTATTGCGTTTCTTCTCCTTCACGACAGAAAAGAAGGGATTGATATAATTCACGACCTTTATAGTAGTGTGGGTCATGTGTTGGAAAACGGTCAATTTTCAATGTGCTAATACTCTCATTAATATAAGCATGCTCTGGAACATTCGCTTTCATATCTTCATGATCCATATAAACAACAGGATGCTCATTTGAAAGGGCAGTTTCTGTTAATTGTTCAAGTGAATCGATATTTAGCGGATTTGAATAAACGACTTCACCGTTTAATACAACATACTGACCGTTATAGCTAACATATGTATGAATATCCAATTCTTTTCGCAAATCCTCAAACATAAAGGGAGCTCGACCTGTTGCAATCGCAACTTCATGCCCCAGTTCTTTTAATTGAAAGATTGCTTCCTTCGTTGAGGCTGGCAATGTTTTATCATGTTTCAGCAAAGTTCCGTCAATATCAAAAAATATTACACTTCGATTTGTCATGATGATTCCACCTTTCGTTTTTCTTTTCCACTTGTCATTATATAGTAAAAAAATGAAATTTTACATAAAACCTCCTTAAACGGTTCCTCTTTCAATGAATTGAACAGAAAATTCTTTATGTGTAACCTCTGCATTAACTGCTTGTAGAAACATATTTTCACCCATTTCCTCAAGTGGTAGCTCAAACGAGGTAATGTTCATCATTCTTGCGATTGGCTGGTTATCAAATCCTATAATAGCAAGCTGTTCCGGTATTGAAATGTTTAAACTTTGACAAGCTGTCACAATTCCTGCTGCCACCTGATCATTTGTCACAATTAGAGCTGATGGAGTAGTGATCATTCCGAGGATTTTTTTTAACACTTTCTCACCGTCTTCAAAATAAAGACAATGATCAATAATATACTCCTGATTGTAATCTAAATGGTATTTGTTCACAAAATCCCTATAAGCCAACTCCCGCTGACGGCTATTCATTCCCGTTTTTCTTCCTATACAATAGCCAATCTTTCTGTGACCCTTTTGATATAAATACTCTAGTGCATGAACAAATGTTTTGTAGTGATCTATAAATGTTGCAGATAACTCTTTTCCCTTCATTTTTTCACACAATACGATCGGACCATACTGTAAATGTTCTTCAATAGTAGAAACAGGACAACTTCTTGAACAAATGACCAATGAATCAATTTGCTTGTGTTTTAACATGTCTAAAGCTTCCAATTCTCTACTTTCCATATAATCGGTTTGAAACAATACCAATTTGTAATTATGTTCAAACGCCTGCTTCGCTATCCCTTTTAGAAGGAGAGCAAAATATGGATGATCTGAGTAAGGTAGTACTACCCCCATCAATAACGTTTTTCCTCTGCTTAAATGAACAGCATTTATATTTTTATGGTAATTACTATCCTGTATCGCCTTCAAAACTGCATTCTTTTTTTCTTCACTAACATATGGATGGTTATTGATGACACGAGATACTGTTGTGACCGAAACTCCAGCCATCTTAGCTAAGTCTCTAATATTTGTCATATTCTCACCTTCACTCATTTTGCCAGTCTTTCTTTGAATTCATTCTACCATTGCTTTCAACAAAATAATCTTCAAAATTAGTTATGGGTTTGACTTTTACCGATTGATCGGAATTTGTTATACACAAATAAGCTGCAGAATAGATAATAAAGCATAGTATCATTAGTCCAAACATAAGTATCTCTCCTAGCTTTTATTACTTGATTATGAGTGTAATGTATGAAACGCGTTCCAGGTCAATAGGAGAATGGAAAATACCAGAAAGCCTATCAAAAAAAATCCCACCATACATTTGGTGGTGTCCACCAAAACCTCCCCGTGGGCCATTTCGCTAGGTCCTTGTCATGCTGGCCTGCTGCTAGAGCCTACTAAAACCTCCCAGCAAAATGAAGACCCCCAAAACCATTGGAGTAACCATTGCCCCCCGGAAATTTTCTTCACCTTAATCTTTCCTCCTTTCGTACGTACTCGATGTGTATAGTGTGAAGTAAAGTTTTGTGAACGTCCTGTGCTTCGGAGAAGGGAGGTCGCTCGCTTTTTCACAGTTCAAAGAATTTTATAGTTACCTGAACGACAAAAAAGACCTACCACCATTAAATGGTAATAGACCTTAAAAGAATCTCTTACTACAATCCAAATAGATTAGGCAAGAATAGACTGATTTCTGGGATATATGTAACTAACACGACAATCATAATGATTGCAACATAAAACGGCACTAGTGGTTTTAGAAGTTTTTCAATCTTTACTCTACCTATACTCGCTCCTACAAATAATCCCGTACCGACAGGTGGTGTAATTGTTCCAATACATAAGTTGAAAATAAAGAATATCCCGAAGTGAACCGGATCAATCCCCAAGTTAGTTGCAATTGGCAAGAAGATTGGGGTGAAAATTAAAATAGCTGGTGCGATATCCATGAAGGTACCAATCAACAATAATATTATCGTAATACACGCTAGAATAACAAACTTATTATCTGATATACCTAAAATGAGATTACTAATTGCTTCAGGTAAGCCAGTCAATGCCATAACAAACGACATACCTGATGAAGCAGCAATTAAAAACATAATAATACCAGTCATTTTAACAGCTTCTACTAATACACTTGGTAATTGCTTTAGAGATATTGATCGATAAAATACAAGAGCTAAAAATAATGAATAGACCACACAAACGGCTGATGCCTCAATCGCTGTAAAAATACCTGTGAGTATACCTCCAATAATAATCACAATCAATAATAAACTTGGAATCGCGTCAACGATGATCTTTTTTCCTTCATTAAAAGAAACCCTTGGTGCCACTGGATACTTATTTTTCTTTGCAATAATATAGGCCACTAACATCACAGCTAATCCCCATAATATCCCTACAACATAACCCCCCATAAATAAGGCGGCAATAGAAGTGCCTCCACTTATTAATGAGAAGATAATAAACGCTGAACTAGGCGGGATTAGCATCCCCGTTGGCGCTGATGCAATATTAACTGCAGCTGAAAATGTTTTATCATAACCTTCTTTTTCTTGCAGTGGAATGAGCGTACCACCAATGGCGGTCGAGGCAGCAATTGCAGAACCGGATATAGACCCAAAGAACATATTTCCAATAATATTTGTATGAGCCAACGAACCAGGTATTCTACCACCTATCAACTTAGCTAAGTTTACTAGTTTGATAGCGATTCCACCATTATTCATTATAATTCCCGACAGGATGAAAAATGGAACCGCTAATAAAGAAAAGCTATCTAAACTTGTGATCATCTTTTGTGCGGATGTAAATACAGACACATCAAATGGTAAAACAATTAAAACGGTAGCTAATGAGGCTGCAGCAATACTTATGGCAATGGGAATTCCTATAAACATAAGGACGGCGAAAACGCTTATTAAAATTAAACTAGCTTGTAACTCCATATGGTTCACCTGTTTTCTTTAATTAAATTTTCAAGATTAGCTTACACTTCTCTCTTCCATCATTGTTTCTATTTTTTTCTTTCTATTTAAGATGTGCAGAATATTTATTGAGCTGTAAAAAAGAATGAATACTCCCGACAAAGGTAACGCCAAATAAACATATCCCATCGGCAAATGCAGTGCTGGAGAAATCTGGGCCATCGTTAGAGATACAGCCTTTGCACCACCATACACCATAATCGTTGCAGAGAATAATAGGAAAAATACTTGAATGACGATATCTAATTTATTTGCAGATTCTTCATCTAGACGGTCTCTCAAATATGTAATGGCGATATGCTCACTTCTTCCAACAACATATGCAGTAGCAAGCATTGCAAGCCAAATTAAACTATACCTTAACAGCTCTTCTGTAAATGTACTAGGATTTTTCAAAATAAAACGACTTAATACCTGCCAGCTTGCAACCGCTATCATAACTAAGAATAAAGCACACGTCAGAAATTCTATGACTCTATCGACACTTTTCTTTACATATCTCATCGTATCGTCCTCTATCATTTATTTTCCTTCATTTTCTTGATCTCTTCATATAGCTGTTTAAACGTTTCATTTTTAGCAAACTCATCATGTAACGGCTGCACCGCTTCTTGGAATGGTTCTTTATCAACTTCATTAAAGACCACATTAAATTCATTTTCTGATCTTTCTTTTGCTTGATCTACAGCATCCTTCCAAACAACTTTTTCAAACTCTGTAGACTCTCTTGCCGCCTCGTATACAGCCTCTTGTTGATCTTTTGTTAAAGCTTCTAATGTTTCTTTATTAATGACCATTATATCTGGAACTCTTGTATGTTCATCATACGAATAATATTTCGCTACTTCACCATGACCGGCTTCTGTTATCGCAAACTCATTATTTTCAGCACCATCTAAAATTCCTTGCTGCAAAGAGGTATACACTTCCCCACTATCCATAGGAGTTGGTGAACCACCTAATAGCTGTACCATTTTGATGGCTGTTTGACTTTGCATAACCCTGATTTTCTTTCCTTTTAAATCAGCCGGTTTTTCAATAGGACCCTCTGTCATATAAAAACTCCTTTGACCTGAATCATAATAGGTCAACCCAATAAACCCCAGTTGTTCTGTTGATTGATAAATAGGTTTAACAAGATCGCTATCCATAACCCGATAGAAATGATCTTCATTATCAAACAAATACGGAAGCCCAAATATGGAATATTGATTTGAGAAGCTTTCCAGTGCTGATCCACTAACTTTCGTAATATCTACTGCACCTGTTTGTGTTAATTCAATTAATTCCCGTTCTCCACCAAGTTGACTATCCGGAAAATATTCAACTGTTACTTCACCATTTGTTTTCTCAGACAGGAGCTTTCCAAACTCGGCCATCGCATCTTTAACAGGCTGACTATTACTTGCATAAGCAAATCTCAAAACTATGGAATCGTTCTCATTTTTGCTATAACCAGTAACTAAAATAACAGACAATAAGCCTATTATCATAACCGGAATTATTTTCTTCAATTTATTTCCCCCTTTGTCCATGTTTTTAATAGACTTGGTGTCAATTGAACCAAGTCTATTAAAATGAAATACACTCTTTTTAGATATACTCGTATAAGAATTCAGCCAGGCAAAGTACAGCTAATGACTGACCATATGGCATTGTCGTGATTTTAATTTCTTTATAAAACTCCAATGAATCTCCCATGCCTGTCCCTACAGATACTTTTTGCAAGGCACCATCTTCGTTGATTTCTTCAACTATTCCTTTGATTGCTTTATAAGCTACACCCTTGTACTCTTGGCCTATATAGCGTTTATGGATCGATTTTAAGATACCGTAGGCAAAGCCTGCTGTTGCAGATGCTTCCAAGTAAGAGGTTTTATCATTAATTAAGGTATGCCATAATCCGCTTTCATTTTGATATTCAGCTAATGCTTCAACTTGTCTTTGTAAAGTATCGATCAGAAATTCTCTTAAGAAATCTCCTTTTTGTAAATCGAGTATTTCAATTATTTCTGGAATGGCAATAGTAATCCAGCAATTCCCTCTTCCCCATAATGCTTCTGCATAATTATGGTTTTCTTCAAATGTCCACCCGTGAAACCAGAGTCCTGTTTTTCGATCACTTAAGTATTTGATATGAATTAAAAACTGTTTTTTAGCTTCTTCGATGTATTCTTGTTTATTGAAAAGCCTTCCAATTTTGGCTAAAGGTAATACAGTCATCATTAATGTATCATCCCATAGCTGATTTTTATTTTCAGGACCGTATGTCATATGCTGAAGACCATCTTCCTTCGTACGAGGCATTTCATACATAACCCACTCAGCCCAGCTTTCCAAATACGGAACGAAAGTCTGATCTTTCGTTTCTTCGTATAAGAATGCCAATGTAAGAAGCGGAGCCATTGTGTTTACATTTTTAGGTGGAACACCTTCTTCAAATCTAGCATTAAACCAGTCTGTAATAATTTTCAGTGCCTTTTGATCATTTGTTAATTTCCAATATTTAAATATCCCATACAACCCGACACCTTGAGGCCAATTCCACACATTCCAACTTTTATCATCAACAACTAAACCATCAAAGTTTAATAGAAATTCTCCTGTGTCATCACTGATTTTTGAAAGGTTATCCATTAAGACATCTATATAAGTTAAAATGTCCGTCTTTTCGAGAGATGCTTGTTTTTGTGCCATTATTTTTACCCTCCTATTTAGGTTGAACATTCATGTCCAGCTACCATAATATTAAACGTTTTCATTATTACTTTTATTAAATTTCACAATTTTTTTATTGCAATGATAAAATGTACTATTTTCTTCGGATTTTGTTTCTTTTCTTCTGTTTTTGTTTGTTTATTTCCATTTCGATTATAAAGAAAATAGTCTATCAGGTCAATCAATTTTTAGGTGAATTTATAAATAATCGAGAAAATAAAATTCAGTTTCCCTGTCTAAATAAAGCCTTTTTATAAGAAATCCTATTAATTTTGAGTATGTTCACTACTTATACATTTTATTTTTATAGATATAAATATACTATTTTCTCTTCCCTATATTGTTAACACTTGTATTAATCTGTAAAAAATTTGAAAACAGGTGTTTGTTAATATTTGTTTATGTTTGTTTATGTTTGATATAGTTTTATTATAGCACAAACAAAAAAGATGACAACGATTTAATTATCGGTATCATCTTTATTTCTTCCTAAATCCTGCTTCGTCCCACAGTGTGTTTACTAACTATGCCTTTGCAAGATGCAGCTTAATATTCTTTTCTTGGAATTTTTCCTGTACATGTTGATCGAGATTAGAATCAGTTACAATTTCATTCACTTCCTCAATAGTAGCAAATTGAATAAGGGCAACCTTTTCAAATTTTGTTGAATCTGCTAACAGTGTAATTTGATCTGCACAATTGATAATTTGCTTTTTCCAATCAGCATGAATACTATTAAAAACTGTCAATCCATGATCGACTGATACACCTGTTGTTCCAAAGAATAACCTGTTGACTCTCATACGACTAAGCATTTCCGTAGCCTGTGCCCCCATTAATGAGGAAGATTTGTCAATTCTCATCCCACCTAAAACCATTAACTGAACATTGGTTTTATTTAGTAAAACATTTGCAATTTTCAGGTCATTTGTAATAACGGTTATAGGAAAATCACCTAATAGCTCGGCTATTGCAAGGGTGGTGCTTCCACCGTCCATTAAGATTGTTTCTTTTGGTTGTATTAGCTTAACTGCCTCTCTTGCAATAGCTAGCTTTACATCACTATGACCTGATTGGCGCTCAGCTATTGGAAGCATTTTTCCGGCGTCCTCAGCTATTACTGCACCACCATGTATTCGATTCAACAATCCCTTATTTTCTAAGAGTTCAAGATCTCCTCGGATTGTTTTTTCAGTAACACCCAAAAGAGTGCTAAGCTCTGATACTTTAACAATTTTATTTTTATCTAGTTGATCTAAGATTCTTTCATGCCGTTCTAAAGCAAGCATATTGTTCCCCCGTGATTTATACATTTTCTATATCATTATAGGATAAAATCATACAAAAACAAACATCTTACCTATTTTTGTGTTAGTAATTATATTTCATATATGTAAAGCTGCACAAAAAGCAACCTTCTAAAAACGAATGGTTGCCCCTATAAATTATTCTCCTCTTGCTTCTTTTACTGCTTTTATGAACTTTGATGCCGTGGCTGTTATTTCACTTAGATAAGCTGACGTAAGCTCTTTTTTCGTGTTGACCAACGAGCTGCCGACCCCTACTCCAGCTGCTCCGGCTTTAATATATTCACCGACATTATCTACCGAGATTCCACCAGTTGTTATAAGCGGCACTTGTGGCAGTGGACCATGAATGTCTTTAATATAGCTTGGCCCAAACACATTTGCCGGAAATACTTTAATTAAATCTGCACCGTTTTCATAAGCGGTAAGGATCTCTGTTGGTGTTAGTGCTCCCGGAATGCTCACTACTCCATACCTTTTTGCCATTTCAATTGTTTTACTATTTGTCGTAGGAGAGAAAATAAATTTAGCCCCGGACATAATGGCAACTCGTGCTGTCTGAGCATCAAGTACAGTACCTGCGCCAACTAGAACATCATCAAGCTCTAATGATGCTTTTTCAATTGCTGCACAGGCACCTGGTGTTTCAACCGTTATTTCCAATACCTTGACTCCACCTGCTTTTAATGATTCTGCAATGGCGATGATATTATCAGTTGTTGCACCACGAATGACAGCAGCTACTCCGGTTTCCTTTATTATGTCAATATGACTCATTTTATCTTCTCCTTATCGAACAACATCTTCGCTGTTTTTATTTAGTATTTGTTCTACTTCATCTCTTTCCGGTAAACCATCAACATCACCATTAACCATTGTAACTAAAGCACCGACAGCGTTCGCTCTTTCAACCGCTTTTCCTATTTCTAAGCCGTCGAGTAAACCTGATAGAAAACCGGCAGCAAATCCATCTCCTGCTCCAACAGGATCAACGACCTGCTTTACAGGAAATCCAGGAATTAAAGCGCTCTCTTTTTCAGTGAAAAAATAAGCACCTTCCGCTCCCATTTTCAAGACAACAACTTTTGCACCTTGTGCTAAAAATAACTGTCCGAGCTTATGTGGATCACTTTCACCAAATAAAAATTCACCCTCAGCTATACCGGGCAACACAATGTCAGCTTCTTTGGCCATCATAAGCAATGTGTCTCTCGCTGTTTCCTCATCCCAAAGCTTTGTACGGAGATTTGGATCAAAAACAATTGTACTACCATTTTGTTTGGCTAACCTTATTGCCTCAAAGACGGTTTCCTTACAACTTTCACTTAAAGCGGGTGTTATACCTGTAATATGAAGATATTTAGCCTTACTAAGATAGTCATGATTAAGATCAGTTGGTGAAAGCCTGCTCGCGGCAGAGCCCTTTCGGTAATAGTAAACTCTTGTGTTATTCTGTCTTCTCGGCTCTTTAAAATAAATACCTGTTGGTGCCTCTGAATCAAATATTACCTGACTAATATCGACATTTTCTCCTTTTAAACCGGCAAGGACAGCTTTTCCGAATTCATCATCACCAAGCTTGCTGATCCATCCGACCTTATGTCCTAATCTTGCCAATCCAACCGCAACATTTGATTCTGCTCCACCGATTTTTTTTGTAAACTGAGAAGCATTTCTCATAAAACCGTCACTAGTCGGTGTGAAAACAACCATAGATTCTCCAAGTGTTACGACATCCATATAACTCCCCCACAACATAAGTTTATTTTTGTTTTAAAATTATCTTTTTTGTTCACTTACGAATAGTATATAATTTGTGGAGAAATTTCTCTATACTTTTTATAAATAAAGTGAATATTTAATGTTAAACAATCGATAGAGTCATGCTGCTTACAAAATTTCTCAGTCTTAAACTTCACTAATCGGGAAAAATACCCAAGAGATTTCACATAGGAGGTTTATTTAAATATGGATCCCAATACATTATCTGCACACGAGTCATTGGATTTACATGAAATTATTAACTTCAAAACACTGTGTGTAGCAAAATCAAAACTTATGCAAGGTCTAATCTTTGACGATGATCTTAAGAAACTTATGCAAAAAGATGTTGATCAATCTATTCAAGCACTTACTGAATTACAAGCGATCTATCAACGTGCGCCATTTCAAGCACCTGTCCCGGAAAGTCGCCCAACACCTATCATAAATTGAAAGGAAGGTAATGAGCATTGAACAATGATTACTTAGATCCGATAAATTCGCTAAATGTCCCCGAGCTTGCAGATACCACTTTTGCAATGGATTTTCTCATTCGTGCAAAAGAAGGCGTGAGAAATATCGCTGTTGCCCTAACTGAAACCTCTTCACCTGATCTAAGAGCACTTCTCCGAAAACAACTCATGCAAGGGATCGCCATGCATCAAGAAATAACTGATCTCATGATTGAGAAAAAATGGTTTCATCCACATGATTTAAAAGAACAATATCAACTAGATCAACTTTCTGCTAAAAATACAATCATGATCGGTAACATGAAGCTCTTTCCAGAGGAAACCAATCGTAAAGGTATGTTTGACCGGACACCTGATGAACACTAACATTGGAGGTTTTACAGAATGAAGGCAGTGACCTATCAAGGCATCAAAAATGTCGAAGTCAAAGAAGTGGAAGATCCTAAGATTCAAAAATCTGATGATATGATTATTAAAGTAACAAGTACAGCCATTTGCGGATCTGATTTGCATTTAATTCACGGAATGATTCCCAATATGCAAGAGGATTACGTCATTGGTCATGAACCAATGGGGATCGTTGAAGAAGTCGGACCAGGTGTTACTAAGGTGAAAAAAGGAGATAGAGTGATAATTCCTTTTAATATTGCTTGTGGAGAATGTCAGTATTGTAAAAGCAATCTTGAAAGCCAATGTGATAATTCAAATGATAATGGAGATATGGGAGCATATTTTGGCTATTCAGGTAACACAGGTGGTTATCCAGGTGGACAAGCTGAATATTTACGAGTACCCTTTGCCAATTTCACGCATTTTAAAATTCCAGAATCTTGTGAAGAACCCGATGAAAAATTAAGTGTAATTTCTGATGCGATGACAACCGGTTTCTGGAGTGTTGATAATGCAGGGGTCAAAGATGGGGATACAGTCATTGTTCTTGGTTGTGGACCAGTTGGTCTTTTTGCCCAAAAGTTTTGTTGGTTAAAAGGAGCCAAGCGGGTCATAGCTGTTGACTATGTTGATTATCGATTACAGCATGCGAAACGCACAAACAAAGTGGAAATTGTTAATTTTGAAAGCAAAGAAAATGTTGGGAACTACTTAAAGGAAATGACACAAGGTGGAGCAGATGTTGTCATTGATGCTGTAGGGATGGATGGTAAAATGTCAGATTTAGAATTCCTTGCAAGTGGATTAAAACTTCAAGGTGGAACAATGAGTGCGCTTGTCATAGCATCACAAGCTGTTCGAAAAGGTGGCACCATTCAAATTACAGGTATTTATGGAGGAAGATATAACGGTTTTCCATTAGGAGATATCATGCAGCGTAACGTAAATATTCGCTCAGGTCAGGCTCCTGTTATCCACTACATGCCTTATATGTTTGAATTAGTCTCAACTGGCAAAATTGATCCAAGCGATGTGGTAAGTCATGTTCTTCCATTAAGTGAGGCAAAACGTGGATATGAAATATTTGATACGAAAACAGATAATTGTATAAAAGTTGTCTTAAAACCATAACAAAGGAGTATATAACATGAATTATGCTTTACATGAAGTACTTGAAGTTCAGGAAATGGCATCATTTAAAACAACGTGTTTAACGAAATCCAAAACGATGAGAGCTTTAGTATCAGATCCAGAGCTAAAGAACATCATGGAGCAGGATATTACAATCTCAACTCGACAATTAGAAGAATACTCTTCTATTTTAACGAAGGCAAAAGGAATACACTAGATAGGAGATGATCGTTTTGAATTCAATTATAGAAAGTTTAACTGGCATGAAGGCATTAACCGATCAAGTTGTCGCAATGGACTTATTGATTTCAGCCAAAAGCGGTGTTAGAAACTATGCCATGGCACTCACCGAATCAGGAACACCTGAAATTAAACATACCCTAACACGCCATTTAGAGGAAGCCTTGGATATGCACGAAAAAATATCAAATTATATGGTTTCAAAAGGTTGGTATCATGCGTTTGATACCAATGAACAAATCCAGTTAGAACTACAAAATATAAACACTGCTATGAAATTACCTACTTTATAACTTTATAATTTTTAAAGAGGAACCGTTTTAAAAAACAGTTCCTCACTTTCTATTTCCGTTATTCCTTTACCTATAGACCGAAAAATGCCATAAGTTTTTGCCAAATAGAAGTCGTTTCTTCTTGCCTTTCATCACGAACGTTCATTGGATTAGTCTCACTGGTTCCTTTCATAGCTTCTATACCTTCAGTGCCTGAGGAAACTGTTGGTGCCTCTGTTTCTCTATTAGCAATAGACTCACCTGTTTCAGTCGTTACTTCTTCGACTACATCCTTCTCAAATATTAACACATATGTTTTGCGATCCTCATCGTTTTCGACGATAACTGAAATGGCTGTTTTGGCTTTATCACCAATTGTCAATGTTGAGTTATCTGAGATCTCCTCATCTTCAATAAAAATGTCTGCATCTGATTCCTCAGCATCAGCAGAAAGGGTAATATCCGTTACGTCGCTTGCTAATGATATGTGATATGTGTACACATCAGAAGAAAATGACTTGTTCCAGGTACCATTAGACACGGTTAGAGAGTCGAGATTTGCCGTAGTCTTTGTTTCACCCGTCACTGTTGCAGATGATGAACCAAGATTCGCGGTATTCTTTGTACTACTATTAACATTTGTAGTTGCCAATACATCTTCACTAGGTATAGAGTTTGCCCCACGACTATTTGATTCTGTTGTTGAGGGTGTTACGCTGGTCTTACTGCTGTTTGAAGTAGTTTCCGTTGTTGGCCGAACTTCCTCTGATTGTTTTTTTTCTTCATTTGCGACGATTGAACTTGAATCTTGTTGTGCTTGCCTTACGACGGTTACAGTATATATTTTTTTCGTACCGTTTTCTGCTGTTACAATGATTGTCATCGTCGTAGAGCCGACAGACAGTTGGACTTCAGGGCCTTCGCCACTTTTGACGGTAGTACCATTGATCGTAACAGTTGAAGTGTCAACTTCTGTATTAGGTTTTACTATTAATTTACTAATCTCATTTTTAACTTCAGTATAATAATCTGTCTTTTTTGAATTAAAGCTAAGGCTCCCATTGGATAACGAAAGATTGGAAAGTTGATTATTGTCATTTTTCGCACGAACGACTGTAAGTTTATAAGAAGATACTTCCGTTCCATTTGTAACGGTAATCTCAAATTCATTATTTCCAGTAGAAAGTGGTAAACTTTTTTTCACCCCACTCTCAATTGCTTCACCATTAATCGTAATTTTAGCTGCTTCCTCTTTTTTTTCTACTAATATATTCATCGTTTTTATTTCGTTTTCAACTGATGCAGAATACCCTTTTACATCAGGTGAAAATGGCTGATCAAGCTGAAATTCATCAATTTTTACTGACTGTAATTCGGCAGAGTTTTCAAGTACAGTCATTTCCTCTGCATGTACATGAGAATTTGGATAAGCTGACACATATGCACCAAAAATCGTACCGGCAGCAATTAATTTTATTCCCAAATTTCGTCTCATTTTGCTTCACCCCTCAACATTCATGATATATTTATTACTATTCTATATAGCTTGAGTTTGTTGCTTTTTCTTCGTTAGCCAAAATAATAGTATCCAGAAAATAGCAAATCCAAGAGATAAGCAATTTACCACAAGACCTGGTATACCATTTTCAAAGCTTCGTATAGTAGAAGAAAAAGAACTTCTGTCTTGCTGTTCCATAGTCAACTGCATCTGATCATTCAGGGTTGATGGATCCATTGTATCTTCTTGACCATTTGTATTACTTGCGTCTGTTTCAGCCTCACTATTTTGTGGTGGTGTACCCCTGAAGCCACTACCTCCTCCATTTGCATTAAGACTTCCTCTATCAGGAAAACTCTGAGGCGACCCAAAGGAGGAATAATTGATAATTCCTATCGTTGATTGAATTAGTAACAATACTAATACTAAAACTCCAACCAAATGCATTATTTTTTTCATAAGTTCGTCACTCCTATTAAATAATCAATATATAAATCTAAAATTGATACCAGCTATTCCTGGCGCAGAGCCTGAATAGGATTTAACTTAGACGCTTTATTTGCAGGGAATACCCCGAAGATAATACCAATAGCGAAAGAGAACAAAAACGCAGCTAATGTTACTGTTGGTGAATATGTAATTGCCAGACTAGAGAATACCTCAATTAATCTAGAAATTCCTAAGCCTAAAGCCACACCTATAAGTCCGCCTATTACACTTAAAACCACTGCTTCAATTAAAAATTGCAGCAAAATAGATTTTCGGTTCGCACCGATAGCTTTTCTGATTCCAATTTCCTTCGTTCGCTCCGATACAGAGACAAGCATTATATTCATAACACCAATTCCGCCGACCAACAGGGATATGCTTGCGATACCCCCTAACATAATTGTCATAGTATCTGAAACAGATGACATTGTTTCCATCAAATCTTCTTGACTTGATACTGAATAATAGTCACTTAGATTGGGAAATAGAGTCGTCATCACACCTTGTACTTGAAACTTCGCTCTGTCTACCATTTGTTCATCTTGCGCTTTCAGATAAATTGTGCCAATCGTTGTACTTTTCGTAAGTCTTTGAGTAATAGAAAGAGGAGCAATAATGACGCTGTCACCACTTGTGCCAAGTGAGCTGCCTACTGACTCCAGTACTCCAATAACCTTAAAAGATACTCCATTAATTTGAACACTTTCTCCGATAGGATTCTTTCTAGGGAATAATGTTGAAGCAGTATCAGAACCTAATACGACCACTTTCTGTCTTAATTCATTTTCCATATCTGATAGAAAGCGACCTTGGCTTAGAGATAGATCCCTAACAGTTAAATAGGAAGATGTTGTACCTGTTATGGATACTTGTGTAGAGTTCTCACCAGACTTTGCCGTTACTCTCCCTGAGACAATTGGAGCTACCTCTGAAATCCCATTTAACTCATTAAATTGATCAAGCTGATCTTCTTTCAACTGAACAGATTCAGTATCTGTTACACTGAGAGTTAATAAGTTTGTTCCAAGACTGCCAATCTCTTCTGTAACTGAGTTTGAAGAACCCTGACCGACTCCTACAAGTGTAATGACGGATGCCACCCCGATGATAATGCCAAGCATGGTAAGAAAAGCTCTTAATTTATTGCCTTTGATACTCTTTAACGCCATCTTGATTGATTCCAACAGGTTCAAACCAGTCACCTCCATTTTCAAAAACTTTACCATCATGTATTCGCACAACCCGTTTAGCTTGTCTCGCAACCTCTAAATCGTGTGTAATTACAATGATCACATGTCCTTTTTCATTTAATTCCTTTAGCAATTGCAAGACCTCTTTACTTGTCTTACTATCTAAAGCACCTGTAGGCTCATCTGCCAGCAGGACAGAAGGGTTGCCAGCAAGTGCCCTAGCGATTGCTACCCTCTGCTGTTGTCCACCTGAAAGCTGAGTTGGCAAATGTTGGTATCTTCCAGTCAACCCCACTAAATCTAAGCAAGCAGCTGCCTTTTCTCTACGTTCTTTCGCCCCCATTCCTCGATAAACAAGGGGAAGTTCAACGTTTTCTAAAGCTGTCAGTTTGTTTAGCAAATTGAAGTGTTGGAAAATAAACCCGATTTTCACATTACGTACCATAGCAAGCTCCAGATCTTTCATGGTTGCGACATTTTTTCCATCTAGCAAGTACTCTCCTCCATCTGGTGTATCTAAGCATCCAAGCATGTTCATGAATGTAGATTTTCCTGAACCAGAAGGCCCGATGATGGATAGGAAGTCCCCTTCATAAATTTGAAGGGAAACATCCTGCAAGGCATGTACCGTTTCATCACCAAGCACATATGACTTTTTCATGTTTTTGATGTCAATAATTGGTTTTGTCATATTACTCATTACCTCTTCCTGCTCCGCCTGGCATCATTTGTCCTCCGCCGCTAGGGAATCCTTGTCCACTCCCATTCCCCGGAAAACCTTGTTCTCTTCCTGCACCTGGTAATTCTTGAGTTGATTCATTACCAGACGTAGTAGAAATTGGTAATTCAATCGTTTGTCCCTCAGTTAATCCGGAAATGATCTCAATATTTTGATCGTCATTAATGCCTGTTTCAACAACCTGATCTGATGTGCTTGCATCGGAATTACTTGAAGCTGCTTCTTGGATCGTTACATATTTTTCTTCACCATTTACCTGTACTGATTCAATCGGTACATAAAGAACATCTTGCTTGCTCTCAGTAATAACATTGACCTCTGTTGACATTCCGATTAGCAAGCTTTTTGGATCTTTCAACTGTACAGTTACACTAAAGCTTGAAACACCGTTTTCTGCCGTTCCTTCCTTAGAAACCTCTGTAACAGTACCTTCAAATGTTTCATCCGGGAAAGCACTCGCTGTGATTTCAGCATTTTGTCCTGCTTTCATTTTTGTTATATCAAGTTCATCGACACTAATAACTGTTTCTAATGTTTCATAATCTGTAATATGTCCTACTACTTGTGAATTTTGAATACGACTTCCGCTTTCTACATCAATGTTCGTAATTGTTCCAGCATGTGCAGCTGTAATTGGATCACTACCGTCAGTGAAGGTAATAATCTCGTCACCCTCTTCAACAACATCATTGACCTCTACTAAAATCTCTTCTACCTCTCCTTCTAAATCTGCAGTGATATCCGAGCTATTAACAGAAGCAACGGTTCCTGAACCACTAACCTCAACTTGGATGTTTCCTTTTTGTACGGTTGTTGTCATGGCTTGTGCTGAAACTGGTGTTGCTGTTTGTCTACTTTGGAAAAACCATATTCCTCCTCCAACTGCTAATATGACAATGACGATAATTGAAATCCACTTTTTCACTATTATTCCTCCTATTTGAAATACCTCGTTTATATCGTAAGTTTACTTCTGAAGTGATTATAAAATTTGAACCTTAACGAATCCTTAAAAAAATGAGTAATAAAATTTTTTTAAGAACAAAGCGCAAGCGCCTTGATCAACCTCTGGCAAATAAGACGCAAATGAATAGAAGACGTTCTTTGTCTTCTATTCATTTGTGGCTAGACCCTAGAGGCAACATCCTGTCGCAATGGCTGCACTTGCACGTCCTGTGCTTCGGGGCTAGGCGCTGAAGCTGGATGTCGAAGCGCTTATCCACAGTTCAAAAATTTTATAATTTCCTTAACGAAAAAAAAACTTCAATTCCTTAATAAGGAATTGAAGCCTTTTAAACTAATAATCGAGTGAATTATTCCAATCTAATCCAATTGTTTCCAAACTTGTTCATAAACTTTTTTCAATGGAACTTTATATGTGGTTGCAATCTTCTTACAATCCTCAAACTCCGGTGCTTTTTGGATAACTTGTCCATTGTACATCCCTTCTTTAACAGTTACAGGTCCCCACTCCGTTTGCACTTGCCTAAACGTCCTTTCAGCCCTAAACACAGTTAAAGGATAATACCTAATTCCAAGTGTTGTTGTTTCTTTCAGTAAAACTTCTCTAATCGTTCCAAGCTTCCCACGATTACACAGAAGCTGAAGTAACACACCTGGTCTATTTTTTTTCATATATATTGGTGTGTAAAAAACATCATTTGCACCTGCTTCAAAAAGTAAATCCATTACATACCCAAGCCATTCTCCTGAAATATCATCAAGATTCACTTCTACTTTAAGCATTTGATCATCAATATGTTCCTCGTTTGATGGTGGTTGAGAAATCATGAAATTACTCCTATCCGTTACCTATTCCCCTATAACTACTCTTAATACATTTGGTCGATCTTTAAATGTTTTCGTTCCTGCTCCATATCCGATTGCCTTTATATCCATGGACGGAAGTGTACAAAATTCTTCAGAGAGGACCGATACAATTGCAGCTCCAGTTGGGGTGGTCAATTCAAATCTAACATCACTTTGTTCGATTGGCACACCTTTTAACATTTCTAACGTTGCAGGAGCTGGTACAGGATAAATTCCATGATCAATGTGAATTCTTCCTGTTCCTACTGGAATAGCTGACGATTTAACATTTTTAATACCTAACTGATGAAGTAATATGGCTGTACCAATAATATCTATAATTGAATCAACCGCCCCAACTTCATGGAAATGAACTTTATCAAGAGGTAAACCGTGGATATGCCCCTCTGCCTCACCAATTTTTTTAAAAACATTTAAAGCTGTTTCTGTTACTTCACTTGAAAAACCTGCAGACTCTATTAATTGAACGATATCTTTGTATGTTCTGTGGTGATGGTGATGTCCATGCTCATGATGGTGCTCGTGTTCATGATGATGTCCATGGTTATGATGGTGTCTATGTTCATGGGTGTGTCCATGTTCATGGTGGTGGTCATGTTCATGAGTGTGTCCATGTTCATGAGTGTGTCCATGTTCATGGTGGTGGTCATGTTGAGTGTGTCCATGTTCATGATGATTTTTTAGTATCACATCAAATTTCGTACTAGTAATACCATTTTTAACAACTTTTTTCCATTGGAGTTCATACTCTTCATCTATTTTAAGTTTCTTTAATTCTTCCACAAGATATGCCGGATCTCCCCCAACATCAATAAGAGCACCAATCATCATGTCACCGCTAATTCCAGAAAAACAGTCTAGATAAAGTGTTTTCATTGTTGTACTTCCCCTTTTTTAGCTAGTTGATCAATTAAAACTGCGTTATATGCTGCTCCAAAGCCATTATCAATATTGACTACACTTATCCCTGATGCACATGAATTTAACATCGTTAATAAAGCAGACAATCCATTAAAATTTGCTCCATAGCCTACACTTGTTGGAACGGCAAGGATTGGATGACTAACGAGCCCTCCAACAACACTCGGAAGAGCGCCTTCCATTCCTGCCACAACAACGGAAACTGTAGCATTCTGGATTTCTTCTATTGAATCAAATAAACGATGTATTCCTGCGACACCCACATCATAAAATCTCCTAACATTGCTTCCCAATGCCTCAGCTGTTACTGCCGCTTCCTCTGCAACTTTTAAATCTGATGTTCCTGCACAGACAATGGCAATATAACCTTTGGATTTCTCACTTTGCTTTTCATCTTTCCAGAAAAGAATTTGAGCGATCTCATGATAAGTAAATTCAGGATACTCTTCTAAAATATGTGTTGCTTTTTCTTTAGAAATCCGTGTAACAAGAACGTTATTCTCCTTTGATCGGATCGCTTTAATTATAGCTAAAATTTGTTCTTTTGTTTTTCCCTCACCATAAACGACTTCCGGGAACCCTTGTCGCTTCTTTCGGTGATGATCAACCTTTGCAAATCCTAAGTTTTCAAATGTTGAAAGCTTTTCCTTTGCTTCATTGATACTTAATGACCCTGTTTGTACCTGCTTTAAAATATCTTCAAGCATTAATTTTCACTCACCTTAGTTTAAGCTCTTTCCTTATTTTCACATTTTAAAAATGCTTTGCTATGTCTTTAGCCAATGATTCATATTTTTTATAGATTTCTAAGTAGGTATTATGATTATTTTCATTTGGTATAATTGGAGGACTCATTGGAATATTTTCTTTGATTTTTTCAAAGGAAGGTACTTTACCTAGAGCGACTAATCCTGTCCAAGCCGCACCCCATGCTGCGCTATGATGACTTTCAGAAACATATACATTTTTCCCAAAAATATCAGCCAACATTTGAAGCCACAGCTTTGATCTAGACAATCCACCATTCACAAAGATCTTTTCAGGTTCGCCAGCCTGACTTTCTAAACTTTGTCCAATTTGATAAAGATTAAATGTAATTCCTTCTAAAACTGCACGAACAAAATGTTCTTTCTTATGAGTAATATTCATCCCGAAAAAATTACCTTTAGCCTGTTGATTCCATAATGGTGCTCTTTCTCCATTGATGTACGGAAGGAAAAGTAACCCTTCAGCACCTGGAGCTGTTTTTTCAGCTTCTTTTGTAAACTCATCAAAACTTCCTTCAAAGTTTAAAAGTTCTTTTAACCATTGTAGCGCTATTCCGCCATTGTTTGTAGGACCGCCAATAATTGAATCCTCTTCTGTAAATGCATAGCAAAATGTTTCGCGTTCGTTCGTTATGCTGAAACCTTTAGTAAATTGTCTGATAGCTCCACTTGTCCCAGCTGTAATGGCTACTTCTCCCGGAGAAATTGCCCCTATACCTAAGTTAGCCAATTGTCCATCTGCTGATCCTAGCACAAATGGTAAATCCTCTGTGATTCCCATTTCTTCTGCAAGCTCTTTTTTTATACCATGTAAGACCATAGTAGGTGAAGCTACTTCCGATAGCTGATCCTTCCTTACACCAGTCATCTCCAATAGTTCAAGATCCCAATCAAGTGTATGAGCATTCATCAAACCTGTTGAAGCCGCCATCGAAAAATCAACGACCCGTTTGTTAAACCATTTTAAGAGGATATATTCTTTTATCGAAATAAAATACGTTGCTTTTTCATAAGGCTCATATCCTGACTCTTTCATCCAAAGTAATTTTGATAGTGGAGTCATTGGATGAATCGGCACACCAGTTTTTTGAAATACATTCGTTCCATCATGTTGCTTCAGCTTTTCTGCCTGCTCAGTACTTCTTCCGTCTGCCCAAATGATTGCATTCGATAACGGTTGATATTCCTCATCAACACAGACTAATGAGTGCATAGCAGATGAAAAACTAATCGTAACCAGTTCATTCTTATGAAGATTGGCTTTCTTTATCACATCTCGCACTGCATTTACAGCAAACCGTTCGATTTCAACAGGGTCTTGCTCCACCCAACCTTGTTGCGGGTATAGTGATGTAATGTGTTCTTCTGATTCTGTGATTACTTTTCCATTCATATCAAAAACAACTGCTTTTACACTTGTTGTTCCAATATCAAGTCCAATAACAAACTCATTTAACATATAATCATCTTCCTTTGACAGTATTCATTTCCATAGAAAAGGCCTTGGATGATTTCCAAAGCCTGTTTGATTATGAAAGAACCTTATTCATACTACCGCTCTTATATCCAACTAAATCTAATGTTATATATTTATATCCGTATTTTGTTAGTTCACTAGCTATTTTATCATGGTTTTCTAGGACAATGTTCATATCGCTTGGTTCAACCTCTATTCTAGCCATTTCCTGATGTGTTCGAACACGAACCTGACGAATATGAAAAGTCTTTAAATAAGCTTCTGCTTTTTCAATTTTCGTCAACTTCTCAATTGTAATCTTATCTCCATATGCAATTCTTGAAGACAGACAAGCAAAAGAAGGCTTATTCCATGTAGCTAAATCCAATTCTCTTGAGAGCTCTCTTATTTCATCTTTAAATAAGTTTGCTTCCTGCAAAGGACCACGTATTCCTTTCTCCTTCGCAGCTTTCATCCCCGGTCGAAATTCGTTTAAATCATCTGCAATAACACCATATATGATATTTTTAAACCCCTCTTTTTCCATGACAGGAATTATATGTTCAAATAAACTGTTTTTGCAAAAATAACACCGATTACGATCATTTTCTGTATAACCTGGAATGGCTAGTTCTGACGTTTCAATCACTCTATGATTTGCCCCGATTTTCTTAGCTAACTCTTTAGCTTCTTCAAGCTCGCTAGAAGGGTATGTTTCAGAATCTGCTGTTACTGCCAGTACATGCTCAGGTCCTAATGTATCTACAGCCACCTTTAGCAAAAAGGTACTATCGACTCCACCTGAAAAAGCGACAACAACTGATTGCATTTCTCGGAGAATGGACACTAAGTTTTGTAGTTTTTCATTCATTGCTGCCTTCTCCTTTCTTTCTATCAAACTATTAATCCATTAGATTGTCATACTTCCGAAACCACCGTCAACACGAATCATCGCACCTGTTACAAAGCTTGATGCTCTCTCTGAAGAAAGCCAAACAGCAGCACCTTGAAGCTCATCCGGGCTACCGAATCTTTTCATAGGTGTATGATTCATAATGGATTCAACACGCTCTTCACTTAAAATTTTTCGATTCTGTTCAGCAGGGAAGAAACCAGGAATGATCGCGTTTACCCGAATACCATGTGGTGCAAATTCACGCGCCAAAAACTGTGTCATGCTATTAACTCCTGCCTTTGAAACCGAATACGTAAACACTTTTGAAAGTGGTGTTGTCGAAGAAACAGAAGATATATTAATAATACTTCCTTTTCTTCCTTGTTCAATCATTTTCTTAGCAAAAATTTGACAAGTAATCATCATTCCTTTTAGATTCACATCCATGATGTCATCCCATTCTTCATCACTAATTTCAAAAAATGGGGTTGAGCTGTTTTTCCCTGGAGCATTTAAAAGGATATCAAATCCGCCTGACCATTCTTCAATTTCTTTTACCACATTTTCTAAAGATTCACGAGCGCTTACATCTGCCTGGAATGCTTTTGCTGTTCCGCCTGTCTCTTCAATTTCTTGTACAACTTTGTTTGCTTTTTCAAGATTACGGCCAACAATCGCAATCTTAGCTCCATGAGCAGATAGCCCTCCGGCAATAGATGAACCTAATACACTGTTACCGCCTATTGCTACTGCTGTTTTTCCAGTTAAATCAAATAAATTAGACATTCTAGAAATCCCCCTCATTCTATTCATAAAATAAATGGCATATGTTAACGAGATGATTAATTATGATAAATTACCTTCATCATTAAATGGCAGTTCAAAAAGATTGGATAATTGCTCCATATCAGGATGCTGTGTAACATGATCAATCAAAGCTTCCGATACTTCAATTTCAGCAATCTCTAATGTGTTTTTTATACGAACCATTTTTACCTTTGTAAAATCAAGAATATTACATGTTTTAATTGCTGCTTTAATCGCATCTTTATCATTTGCTAATGTAGTAGCGATTTTAGTAGGTGCACAAACGGTTGAAGTTAATCCGTTTGCATACGTTACTTCCCGGTCCATTTTGTCTACAAGACGTTGAGTTGTAAAATCAGCTGTCCCTACACCATTGGCATTTCCTTCTGTTTGATGAGTTAAATCAAGCACGACCATTTTATTTACATCAGGCCCACCCTTTGCGTATGGTGTTGGATATCGACCTGTAATATTGGGGTCCATTCCGTCTCCACTGATGTTTTTTCCAATTTCGTCGATAACCAGCACGTCAATTTGATCAAAGAACAGCTTTGGCAATAGTTGTTTTGCTAATGCCTGAAGAGCCGGTTCCTTTTCTTCAATCTCTTCAACAGGTAAAACTTCAATCCTTGCTACTCTGTCAAATGCGTTTTCAAGTGTGGCTACTCCAAATAAAATCGGTGTCTTTTCCATCATCATTTTCGCCATTGCCGGAACATTTTCTGCCATATATTTAAACCCTAACTGATGGGTAGCTTCTGCTCCTTTTTGTTTTCCCAATCCGATACTGATCAT
The DNA here is from genome assembly GCF_000518865.1 of Bacillus sp. J37. Classification (GTDB taxonomy): domain Bacteria; phylum Bacillota; class Bacilli; order Bacillales; family Bacillaceae; genus Metabacillus. The sequence goes on from NZ_JAEK01000053.1 coordinate 25,058, forward strand.
TTTCATAATACCGCTCTCAACTGGCCCACGAAATGCAGTATGTGGCTTAATCCGATTTATAACAACAATCCCGTCTGCTTGTGAAGCATATTTATCAATATAAACCGGTAAACCATTCGGTAATTCCCCTAGTTTTATCACATCCATCGAGGAACGAATTTCTGCTTTCACACTTTCTTCTGTAACTCCAAGATGGGCTAAAACTTCACGTTGTCCTTCAGCTGTAGCACCTCCATGACTCCCCATACTTGGTACTATAAATGGAACAGCACCTAAATCCTTTAAAAATTGCACGGTATATGCCGTGATTTCTACAAGTCGATCCATCCCCCGGCTACCTACAGCAATAGCAATTTCCATACCAGGTCTCACCTTAGAGCGAATGGAATCCTGTTGCAATTTTTCTTTCATTGCTTGTTCTACATTCTCTATTTTTGCATTGTCAAAGTTCTGTTTCACTTTGGCCATTTTTGGAACAGGAATGTCTTTTAATAGATCTTGAAGAATGCCCATAACTTTTTTATCTCCTTTATCTTACAGAAAAGTATTTTTGTGCATTGTTAAAACCAATGTTTTCAACCATTTGTTTTAATATTTTTTCATCATTTGGTACTTTTCCTTCTTCAACCCACTCACCAATGATATTACAAACAATTCTTCTGAAATATTCGTGTCGAACATAAGATAAGAGACTGCGCGAATCAGTTGTCATTCCGATAAAGTGACTTAGTATGCCTAAATTCGCTAAGTCTGTCATTTGTCGGACCATGCCATCATATTGATCATTAAACCACCAGCCTGAACCGAATTGGACTTTACCCGGAATACCTTCTTCAAAGAAGTTGCCAATCATCGTCCCCAACACATAATTATCACGTGGATTTAAATTATACAGGACAGTTCTAGGTAAGCTTCTTGCTTGATCTAATGTATCCAAGAAGCATGATAATCCTTCTGCGAGCAACTGATCACCGATTGAATCAAATCCGCCATCTGCACCAATTTTCTGTTGCATAAACGTATTATTATTTCGTAATGCCCCCATATGCAATTGCATAACCCACTCTTTATTAGCATACATTTTTCCCAACTCTTCAAGGAGATAGGAACGATATCCAATGAGCTCCTCATTTGTAAGCTCTTCGTTATTTAATCGCTTTTGGAAAATCTGTTCAACTTCACTTTTCGGTATTTGCTTATAAACCATTAGTTGAATATCATGATCAGATGCATAACAGCCATTTTCAGCAAAATAATCTACTCTTTGCTGTAATGCAGTTACTAAACCATCAAGTGTTTGAATGTTAATTCCTGAAGCAGACTCTAATTTTTTCAGCCATTCCGGAAAGCTAACTCTTTCAAGATAAAGAGCCTGGTCAGGACGAAATGTTGGAGCTACTTCCACTTCAAAAGCAGTATCTTCTCTTATTAACTTATGAAATTCGAGTGTATCAGTCGGATCATCTGTCGTACCGACTAATTGGACATTCGATCTTTCAATATATCGTCGAGGTGTAAAGTCCTCTGTTTGAAGCTTTTCATTACATTCTTCCCAAATCTCCTTCGCAGTATCAGGTGAGAGAAGTTTATTAATTCCAAAGAACGTTCTTAGCTCCATATGGGTCCAGTGATATAAAGGATTTCCAAATAAATGCGGGACTGTTTCTGCCCAAGCCTCGAATTTCTCCCAATCACTTGCATGACCTGTGATTAAATCTTCTTTTACACCATGAATACGCATTGCACGCCATTTATAATGATCACCAGCAAGCCAAAGCTGTGTAATATTCTCAAATGTTTGATTTTCATAGATTTCTTTAGGACTAAGATGACAATGATAGTCGAATATTGGCAAGTCCTTCATAATACTATGATAAAGATTTTCTGCCGTAGAATTGGTTAATAAGAATGAATCACTTAAAAACGGTTTCATTTTATCTCCTCCGTACCCTGTTATTCTTCAAAGTTTTTACTATATTCTCTTTTTGTCATGAACAATTGTGTTATAATGAGATGAATCTTATTAATTAGTTTACAAAACAAATTAATAATCTATGTGTAGAATATCATTTCTATTATTTCTCGTCAATCATTTGTATACCACTTCTCAAATGACTGATTTTCAGTAAAAGTGAAAGAATGTATAATATTTAAATTGATGATTTAGTTATGGCTGTTTTCCAGTAAATATGTTGTTAATAAGTACTTTGTAAAAACTATATAGGTTGATTGGAGTGAAGGTGCGAGACTCCTGTGGGAGGCGGGACCCCGCAAACGCAAAGCGTTGAGGAGGGTCACCGCTCACCCCACGGAAAGCTTAGCATCCTGGAGATCAAATCAACCACCCAACACATATTACAAAGCAACAAAGTTTGAGAAAACAGCCTTTAGAGTTTGTTTTTAAAAAAATTTAAGGGTGATTTACATGGCGATAGGTGACGCTGCTTATATAAAAAGTATTAATAGACGTTTAATCATAAGTAAAATAATTGAAGCAGGAATGATCTCCAGAGCAGATTTATCCAAAATAACGAAATTAACAAGAGCTACCATTTCTGTACAAGTAGCTGATTTATTAGAAGAAGAATTAATCGTTGAGTCACATCAGGAACATAACAGTGTGGGAAGAAAACCGATTATGCTGTCAATAAACCTAAAAGCTGGTTATGCATTAGGAGTTGATCTGGACCACAGACATGTCACATTTACATTATCAGATCTAGGGGGAAACCCCGTAAGTACCGACATTATAGAGTTCAAGAATTCAAACTATGATGAAATACTTAACCTGCTCATAGCTAATATCAAACAATATGATGATCAATATTCAGATAGTCGATTCGGTATTGTAGGTGTTGTCATCGGAATTCACGGGACTGTTTCCAAGGATGAAATAATTAACTTTATTCCTCAACATAAATGGAAAGATAAAAACTTAAAAGAAGACTTAGAAAAAGAACTCGATATGCAAATACATATCGAAAATAATGCAAACTTATGCTCATTTGCTGAAAGAGTATTCAAACATCATCAAAGTGATAATTTAGTCAGTATCAGCATGTACTCGGGTATTGGTTTAGGTGTATTAATAAACGGGGAGCTACTTAAAGGATATCATGGATACGCTGGAGAAATGGGACACATGATCATCGTACCTGATGGTCGTCCTTGTAACTGTGGTAATTCAGGTTGTTGGGAATTATATGCTTCAGAGGCAAGTATCTTAAACCAATTAAAGGAATTACATGCTAATCAACATCTAACCTATCAAGATACTCACAAATTTATCATAAATCAAGATCAACCAACCTGTGATGTACTTGATTCGTTCATTAAATATGTTGCTATAGGTTTAAACAATATTATTAATTTACTAAATCCCGAAACAATTGTTCTCAATAGTGAGTTATTAAAAATGTATCCTAATGTTATTCATAAAATTGAATCAAACCTAACTTCGTCCATTAGCGATTATCATAAAATCTTAATTTCAGATCTCGGAAAACATGCAGCAGTAATGGGAGCTTGTGCTTTAGCTATCAAAAGCTTTCTGGGTGTTCCTGATATTCGTTTAACGATCGAAGATCACAAATAGCAATTTAATCGCAATAGTAAAACCCTACTCTTATTAAAGAATAGGGTTTTTTGATACATATTAATGGTTTTTTTGAGCTATTTGAAGATAAATTTTTTCTAATCTTTCTGCGACATGTTGAAACTGGAAGTGTTTTTTTACATTTTCTCTTCCATTCAAACCAAGTGATTTACTTTCAGAAGGATTTGATAATATAAAATCTATTGCATCTGCGAATGCTTTGGGATTGTCGTAATCATTAATGACAAGTCCATTTCTCCCGTGGTGAATAACTTCACCATTTCCCCCTCGATTTGTTGTAATGATTGGGATTGCTGCTGCCATTGCTTCATAATGAACACGGGCAAGTGGTTCATGCCATTGTGAACTACATACAAACAGATCAGCCATGACTAAATGTTCAGGTATATTCTCCGTAGGGACATACTTAGTAAAAAGAACATGTGAAGGAAACTTGGAACTAAGATCAAATAAGCTCTGAACATAATCATCAACAGTATTATCACTAAACCACTTTCCCCCTACGATGACCAACACAATGTCAGGGTATTTATCGATTAAATGGTGCAACGCGTTTATTAACAAATGGGGCCCTTTTGTTTTACTTAAACGACCTATAAAAAGAATCACTTGTTTCTCTTGGAGATCGTAGTGTTTACGTACTCTCTTCCGAATGATTTTCCCCTGTTTTTCATAAACACTTTGATACTTTTGCAGATCTACACCAGAATAAATGACGTGGACCTTATGTGATGCCTGCGGATATCTTTTTACTATTGTTTGCTTTATATAATTGCTGACTGTTGTAATGGCATCTACACATTCAATCGCCCTTAATCCCTCTTCTTTTGTTAGTTTTAACTGTGAAAACATATCGTTATGAAGACTTAAAACAAATGAGCTGTTTGGTGAGGATTCTTTGTAAATAGGAATATGACTGGGTCTGTTAAATACATGAATGACATGAAATTGGTGTTTCATTATTTCCTCAGCAACATTGTTCATATAGGTTTCTCTCGGAAATCGAAAATATTCTAAATGAGCATGCTTCTCATTGTTTGGAAGAGATTTGTCAGAGATAGAAAAGATCGTCACTTGGTGCTCGGTTAAAAAAGGAATAATCCCATCAAGCATGATCTGAACCGCCCCACCTTTTATTGCAGGTGAAGGTAACTTCTCCGTACATATAAAGGCAATTCTCATTCCCCTATCACCTCTACAAACCGTAAACTTTGCGGATATAGTTCAGTTCTTTAACTAAGCCTTCTTTTAACGATATTTTAGGATTGTAGTGTAGTAGTGTTTGTGCAAGAGTGATATCTGCCCATGTATGTTTCGGTTCTCCGTTAACTTTTTGCGTGTAGTTTATTTTTGATGTTTTCCCTGTTATTTGTTCGAGTAACTCAGTGACTTCATTGATGGAGGCTCTTTCTTTTCCACCTATATTAATTGTTCTGCCAATCAAATGATCTTGGTATAACACAGCCGATGTTGCTTCAACACAATCGCTGATAAAAGTAAAATCCCTTGATTGGGTACCATCCCCATATATCGTGATTGGTTCTTCTTTTAGAATTTGAACAATAAATCGGTGGAATGCCATATCAGGCCGTTGTCTTGGTCCATAGACTGTAAAAAATCGAACCACTACAATTGGAACACCGAAACTCTTATTATACACATGACATAGGTGTTCACCGGTTAATTTTGTAATTCCGTAAGGTGAAAGTGGTGTAGGTATTGAGTCCTCCGATACTTTTCCGCTCTTTTCGCCATAAATAGATGATGTGGATGCATAGATAAATTTAGTAATATTTTTGTTTTTCACAGCTTCCAATAGACGTTGGGTTGCCAAAATATTATTTGTTACATAAGGGTCAAAGTCTTTTCCCCAACTAGATCGAACACCAGGCATACCTGCCAGATGATAAATGGCGTCCACCTCTTTTAGTACATTGTCCAGATCTGCTGAAAGAAGATCAATTTCCATGAACTGAAATCTTGGATGATTCTTAAGTGATTGGAGGTTTACTTCTTTTAGATTTATTGGAGTTGGCCCTATAAAGGTATCTACCCCAATTATTCTATTTTCCGGATCTTTTAGCAGTCTCTCACACAAATGAGATCCAATAAAGCCTGCAGCACCAGTAACAAGTATTTTCATGAGCGTGCAACTCCTACGTATTGAAATCCATGTTCATACGCTTTTGATGGATCGATGCAGTTTCGTGCATCCAGAATAACATTTCCTTTCATAAGCAGCTTAAGTTTCTTCCAATCTAAATAGAGAAATTCAGCCCATTCTGTAGCGATGATGACACATTCAGCATCAGTAACTGCTTGATCTAAAGTAGGAAATTGAATAATATTTGATTCTCCTAAAAAAGGTAACGTTGCTTTTGGATCATATGTGTTTACATTACAACCTATTTGACCTAGTTTTTTGATGAGATAAACCGCTTGAGATTCTCTTGTGTCATCTGTATTTGGTTTGAAAGCAATACCAAGAACTGAAATCGTTTTCCCTTTCAGTGACTCAAATACGGTTATAAGTTTTTCAATATAATAATCAATTTGTGAATGATTTGTAGATTGGATGGCTTGTAGAATGATCGGAGTTATATTTTTTTCAATCGCACTTTGTTCTAGAGAACGGACATCTTTCGGAAAACAAGACCCTCCATAGCCTAGACCTGAGTTTAGAAAGTGCGGACTGATTCGTGGGTCTGTACTGATCCCCCGAACAACATCATCAATATTGACTTCATACTTATCACATATTCTAGCAATTTCATTAATAAATGAGATTTTTGTTGCTAAAAAGGCGTTTGAGGTGTACTTAATCATTTCTGCACCGGAGAGAGTTGTTACGATATAAGGAGCTTCTATTCCTTTAAAAAGAGATTTTACAATGTTTAAGGATTTAGAATCATTTTTTTTCATGCCCACAACAATTTTATCAGCATGTAACATATCGAAAAGCGCTGACCCTTCCCTTAAAAATTCGGGATTCGAGACGACTGCAAACTGCTCTGGAGCGATTCCTTTTTGAAGTAACTTAGCATGTATCTTTTCGTTCGTACCAGGTGGAACAGTACTTTTCGTAATGATTGTTTTATAATCTGTAAGTGCATCTGCTATCATATCAACTACACTATAAATATATGTTAAGTTGGTTTTACCATCTGCAAGTGAGGGAGTTCCCACTGCGATTAAGATAACAGGATGCTTTCGGATATTTTCAATTACTTCAGAATTAAATGTTAAGTTTTTCTCGTTACGAGATATGATTTCCTTTAATCCAGGCTCATAAATTGGTACTTCTCCCCTATTTAATGATCTGATTTTTTCGATATTTGTGTCAACACAACAAACAGTGTGCCCGAGATCTGCAAGGACAGAGGCAGAAGTCAAACCTACATAACCAGCTCCTACTACACATATTTTCATTTCTATATCCCCTCTCCAAAAAGTTTCTATTTCTATACTCTCTATTTTATTAGTGGATAAGCTTATATTGTGATAGAGCATAAACACAATTAATCATTAAAAACCGTTACCTCTTATGTAATATGTAAGAGGAGTTGAGTTATATAGCTATTTCTTAAAATTAGACTGCATATATAAAAGCAGTCTAAGATTTTATCAATTATTCATCTTCATCTGAGATGTCTTGCATGGAAAAAGGTAAATCCATTGATGTAATGTTTCTGCATTGAATTAATACAGGGATCCCCCCATAATTGTAAAATTGATCAGTCATAAACAATGCTGTATTTGTTCTTGGATAAAATTTCTTGAAGATTGCATTATAATAAGTTTTATCGTTTGTATGAATATTTACCTCGGAACCGGATGAGAGTGACTGTAAAATTGAACAGTAGTCATCCATCTTCATACCTCCCTTGAATAGTTAAATATCTTCTAGTTTAATGTATGAAAAATAGGACAGATTTGCTTGAACAAATACCCAAATTTCAATAAAAGTGAAAAATACCAAAAATATCATTCATGAAGTTACAAGCACAATTTTTATGTTGGTGGATAAATTAGTTAAGTTGTGCTATAACATCCTTCCTTTTACGGCATAAATTAAAATAACTTCTCGCAAACTTTTTTATTTAACAGGAAGGTGCAAACGCTTAATTTTATAGGGTTTTCACTTCTCATCTTTCTATTTTGCAATGGAAACTAGTAAGAAAGTTGGCAAAAATGAATATTGGGGGAAAATGAAATGGAAAATGCAAACTTTGGAGAAAATTCAGGTCCTTCTTTTGAACAAACAGGACAAACAGATGAGTTGTCTTTTGTAGAGTTATTAACTGAAGAACTAAGTGAATTACTTGTTGATTTAGATCAAGAGGATCAAGAACTTACATTGGGATTTGCTGAAGAAGAGGCGGAAGAGGAAGAATACATCGACGACGATGATGACGACGATGACGACGATGATGACGACGATGATGACGATGATGACGACGATGATGACGACGATGATGACGA
>NZ_JAEK01000054.1 GCF_000518865.1 Bacillus sp. J37
TGTGACCGTCAAGTAGAATGAAACAATTTTTGCTCGTTATTTTGAAACACTTTGTTCCCCAAATATGGTAGAACGATGCTTCATACGATAACTATCTTCATTTAAATGAATGATTTCTACTCGGTGAAGAATCCTATCTAGAATTGCTGTTGTTATAGCTTGATCACCCAATAATTCTCCCCATTCTTTTGGTGCCTTATTAGAGGTCAAGATAATGGAAGACTGATTATACAAGTCATTAATTAAATGAAAGAACATATTAGCTTCTTGTTGATCCATTGCCATAAACATTAAGTCATCTATTATGACTAAATCAGCCTCTCTAATTCTTTTCATTCTTGCTTTTGACTTTCGTGTGATTTCTTCTGTTTTCAGGTTATGAATTAAATCTCCCATTGATGTGAATATCGCTTTATACCCTTGGTTAATAGCCTCTATTCCTAGGCCTACGGCCAGGTGAGTTTTACCTACACCTGGTGGCCCTAATAAAATCAAATTGTACAGCTGTTCTATCCAAGTTAAATCTTTTAATCTATTTAGTTGTTTGTTGCTTAAAGACTTTTGTTCTTTTAAATTAAACTCCTCAAGTGTTTTGCTGAAAGGGAAAGTTGCCCACTTTAATCGGTTGTTTAGTTGCTTTTCTTCTCTTCGAGTTTGCTCATAAGAAGTGACATCTAACAGGAATTGAGTAAATGAAAGGTCTTTTTGCTCAGCTTCTCTGATCAAATGGGGGAGATGCTTGGCAGTTTCAACGAGTCTTAACCCTTTCATTATGTCTTGTAATTGTTGGATTTGGCTCATCGCTATTCAACCTCCATTAAAACCGTGTAAGTATCTACTTTTCTTTTGTATGCTTCTGTTTCTAAAACCCATTCTGATAGCCTGTTCAAAGTCTTAACTTCTTTCTTTTTATCAATAACTGTTTCATGTACCTGGCGCTGACGTTTCACATATGCAATGATATCGCCAAAATCAGTTGCACTGTATAATTTCCTTTTTAAACACTCTGCTAACGCTTTAGTCAGTACTTCGTTATCGATACCTTTTGTTTCGCGCAAGATGATTTGCAACTGGTCTTTAATGTAACGAGGATTTTTTTCCCTAACCTTCTCTAAATATTTAAAGGCTAGTTCTTTATCTTCAAATCTCTCAGCCACTGTATTAATGAATGCTCCAACACCTTTTGTACGATCCCTACTATGTTTTTTATCTTTTATTAACATCCCTTTCCCTTCGGGAATTGAATGTTTTGCAATAATTTCGCCAGTATCAGGTATATAAATAACTAATTCTTTAGTCTCCGTTTCCTTGATACATACTTTTTCATATTTGTTATAAGTTCCAAGTGGAAGAGAGTACCGATTAGATTGGTAACGAATAGTATTGTCCTTATGAACACATCTTGCTATACTTATCTCATAGTTATTTTGAATATCTATATTTTGGGAGACTGGTTTTAAGTGTTGCTTTTCCAGGAGGAACACTTCGAATGGTCTCTTTTTTGTTGTATTGTGTATTTTATAGTTACCCGTTCTGTTCAGCCATTCCCATCCTTGCTCATTCCAAGAGTCGATGTTATGAAACACTCTATGTTTGGCATAGTTTTGTTTGATAAATCCAACTACATTTTCTATTCTTCCCTTACTCTCAGGGTCAGCTTTTCTACAAACCCGAAGGTTTATTCCTCTGGATTCTCTATACTGCTGAAATTCTTTAGTTAAAATTAGATCTCCACCATTTTCGCTAACAACAATTAAACTATCTTGGTCATAAACGATCTCATTGGTCATTCCTCCATACCATTTAAACGCGTTCTCATGGGCTTGTATAACATCCCGTGTTGTAAATGGTCTATCCAACCACTCTTTATACTTTTGTCTAGAATGTGATAAGACAAAAGCTATAAAGTTGAGTTTGGCTTCCTTATTATCAACAGTTTTTTGTCTCGTATGACCAAAATCTACTTGCATTTGTTCTCCCATTGGGGGATCAGGAATTGCCTCATACATTCGAGGAGATGTTTCCTTATTTATTTTGTATTCTTCTCTTAATGCTTTTACATATGTTCTTACTGTACTTTCTCCAACAGTTAGATCTTTATATTTCTCTAAAAGCCAATCATAAATTTGTGCTGCTGACATATCCGGATGCATTCTCAACCAAGATAAAATCAGTTCTTTATATGGATCTAATTTTTTCTTTTTATACTGAAGAGAATCAACCCATTCCGCCATCTCCGAAGGAGATCTCTTTAAGTGCCTGTAAACAGTTGTTCGAGAAACCCCTAACTTTTCAGCTATCTTTGTCTGACTAAATCCTTGCTTTAATAATTGCTTTATCTCCATGTACATTTCCCACTTATCCACCTTCGCTAACCTCCACTGCAAGTATGAACTATGATCATTTTACAGTGATAGGTTGATATTTTTTGCTGGTATATTTGGGTAAATAAGCGTTTCATCTTATCAAGCAAAAACTGTACACTTTATTCTAGCAGTCACAAAGCAATTTTAACTCCAATTCCTAGCTACAAAGGATTATCAAATTATTTAGCTGACACGATTAATGGTCGCATTTGGTCAAAATTAGAAGAACGTTTTCTTATAGCAAATCCTAATTCAAACGGATATTGTTATTGTGGAGTTTTACATGATGATGGAACGAGAAATTGTTATGGATTACATAGATTAATAATGGCATCATACTCAGGTATTGCATTGGAACACTTCAAACGTGGTGAGATAGAGGTTGATCATTATCCTAAAGAGGATGAGAAATGGAATAACCGTATAGACAATTTACAAATGTCCTCTCGACAGTCTCAATACCGTGAAAGCACTCGTGCGAAAATGGGTAAAGGTAAACGTCTTGAAGAATCAGATGTATTAGAGATACTTGTGCAACTTGAAGAATGGAAAGCAGATGAGAATAATAAATTAAGTGATTTTATCCATCAAACTGCTGAAGCATATGGACAGGGATATCGTAATATCTGGAATCTTGTATACGGTAAGAGCTGGAAATATTTACGTAAGGATAATGAAGAATGATTAAGTACAATATTTATAACGGTGGTATTGTTGAATTTATACATAATGAAATGAGTGTTGAAGAAATCGTTGAAACCATACTTAAGCAGGATTACATAGAGGAATTGTTTGAAGGCGATATGGAAGCAGCAGAGGAAGAGATATTTATAGTTGCTTCAGATACTAAAGAGTCATTTGAGTATATTGATAATTTTTTTAGGACGCTACATAGGAAGAGTTTAGGTCTTGGTTAACTCTCCTAAGACCTATTTTTGATTAAATTTGCAAATTAATAATTCATTATGATACAACCTAAAAGGAGTTAACTATAGGAGGTTATATCAAATGGATGAAATTAAAGATTTACTATCTAAAGCATTGAAAGCAAATAAAGAAACTATAAAAGGCCAGGAATTCAGTGTAGAAGCTCATTTAACCGGTAGGGAAGATTATATAAACCTTTATGTAAATGACGCTGTAATTGCTGTATACGATGCAGAGGATCAAGATTTAAATATCATTAATTATGACTATAAGAAACAAGTTAAGTTCTTTGGTGAATGCTTAGAAGAGGAAGGTATGGAAGTATATGTTGATGAAGGCTTAATGAATTGACACTCTTGATGGGTGTCTTTTCTTTTAGATAAATTCTAAATTTTATTTGAATCTATTGGTTTATCAATTCTCCCTTTGGTCTCATAATCTATTAAATAATACAGGTTTTACTCTATTATCTGTATTAAAATATGTTATAATCTATCTAACAGTTGCATACACATTTCTCAAAAGAGGAATGGAGAGTGTGTGCAATGAAAAAACGTGAAAATGTTGAAGACTGGTGGAAATCACTATAAATTAATACCTTTATAAGACACTCAGTAAAATGGGTGTCTTTTTGATTTGAATTTATGAATGAGTTCAGTTATGGTAAAATTATACTAGTTAAATACTTACCATATGGGGGAACTAATATGCCAACTATTCATGAAGATCAACGAAATGCAGATGTTCAATTGCGAGATATTGATACAGAGTATAGCCTAGATTATTATTTGAATGTTTGTCAAATAACTGGAGATGGACAAATTGAGTTAATTAATGTTTACTCAGCTTTTAGAGGATATTTATACATAATGGTTGATGGTTATTCTTATGGAAGATTACAAATTGGAGAAGGTGTCCAAAATATACCTGTGAATATAGAGTTTGAGAGTGGTGTGAATTTTTATGTAAGACCACATGAAACAGTTGGAAATTACTCTGTAGGCACTGACGGTAATTATTCTATTGAGTTATACACATTATAATTATGGAAGAAATTGATTTTAGTCCATTGCAAGATACATTAAATGGAATAGCTTTGAAGTTAGGGTTATTTATAGCGTTAACACTTATAGTAGGATTTTTAGTTAAATTTATACTGGTTAAAATCAAGGTTCCAAATAAAATAGCCGGTATAATAGCGAGTTTAACTATGATTTATGTAGCATTTAATTATATAACTAGAATATTTGAAATGTAGGACACCCAGTAAATGAGGTGTCTTTTTTATTTGAATGGGAGATGAGTAAAGTGAAAGAAATTGAACGATGCTAGAACTCAATGCAAAGATACAAGCTAAGATAGAATTTCAAACTATGTTGTTGCAGGAGTGTTTGAAGATTGTTAGAGAGATGAAGGGTGATAAGTGATGACAATATTAACATTATCTTCGTTCAGTATTTTATTTGCTACTATTGTAGTTTTATTAATTCAGTTACATAAGAGGGAAGAAGCTAACAAACAGGAAAGACAAGATTTAATGGACAGATTGATGAGTAAGGATTTTGCTGAGTATAAGGAACAGACAGGTGAAATGTTAAAGTTTGAACCGATTACTGTTAGTGAAGAAGATGAATATTATCGTGAGATTGAAGAGAGTAAAGTATAAAAGCACCTCAAAAAGAGATGCTACAAATCAATATTTGACTTTTCTAGGGCTATAAAAACTTCTTTGAAGAGTAAAGAGATTAGATCAAGGTATTTTTCGTTAAAACTTTTACCAAATGACTCAATATAATGATTTTCAGGCTTAAGTGGATAAATAGTGTAAGAAACAGCTTTGATATTCTTAATGGATTTGAATTGTGGTGGTTTAATTGGACTTTTATCGTTATGAACAAAATAATTTCTTAAAAAGTTATAACCTAAAAATTCTTTTCGAACATTGTCTGTAATATTTATAGGTACATTATGAACAGTTTCAATATAAAAAATGTACTTCAATATACCTTTGTGGCTAATATCATCTAGTTTAATATTCGATAACTTTTTGCTTTCTAATTTACTACAGATACTCCCTAGTTGAGTTTCAAGAAAAGAATAAAGAGATAAGAATAGGGATTTACGTAAAATAAGTGTATAGGTTTCATCTAAATCATGATACCTATCTAAAAATACTGATTCGTAAAAGTCCTGTCTTTCTTCTTCGTTTTGTAATTCTTTTGCTTGATGTTCAAATTCTTTTTCTAAAGTGTCCTTATGGGAAGTAATAGTTTCTTCCATAAAATTTATGTAATTGTAGAAATCTTGGATTTGTACATTAAGAAGAAATTGATTAATATTTCCGATCCTTTTCATTTGAATATCCTTTCAGTTTTATATTAATTGTAACAAAATTTATTTAGGTGGTGGTAAAAATGAGTGAGAATAAAGTAGGAAGACCATTAAAGTTTAAATCCGTTGAAGAAATGAAGAAAAAGATTGATGCATATTTTGCTGAATGTGATGAGAATGAAGATCCGTATACAATTACTGGATTAGCTTTAGCATTAGATACAACTAGACAAGGATTGCTTAATTATGAAGAACGAGATGAATATTATGACACGATTAAAAAAGCTAAGACTAAATGTGAAAACTATGCAGAAAAGCACTTATTTAAAGGTAAAAATGGTGTTGCCGGTGCAATCTTTAACATGAAAAATAATTATGGTTGGGTTGATCGTCAAGAAATTAAGCAAGAAGGTAGTATGACTTTAGAGGAATTTCTTAAAAACTCTAAAAAATAATGAAAACTAAATAAAACTTTCATTTTAATGAATGTACGAAATTGTATATTTTAATACATTCAAAAAGTTGATTTTATTGGTTTTATTTGTTATTATCGTCTTAATATAATAAAAACGTACATTCGATGTATGAAAATGTTATGGAATGGGGCGATAATAATGACAAAAGAAAAGAATGTTCAACCTCTAAGAACTAGGGAAGAAATTGAGGACATGAAACAATCTTTAAGGCGTTTTTGTAGTGAACGTGATCGTTTTCTATTTATCTTTGGTATTAATACTGGTTTAAGGGTATCAGATATCCTTCCTTTAAGAGTAATTGATGTTAAAGGTAAATCACATGTAGTTATAAAAGAAAAGAAAACAAGTAAATCTAAGCGTTTCTTTCTAAATGAAGGTTTAAGAAGTGAAATTGATACTTATATAAGAGGTATGGATGACGAGGATTTACTATTCCTTAGTCGTAAAGGCGATAAGCCTATATCTACAACACAAGCGTACAGAGCACTTGTTAAAGCTGCTGAAATGATTGGTAGAGATGATATTGGAACACATACTATGCGTAAGACATTTGGTTATCATTATTATAGAAGAACTAAGGATATAGCGTTTTTACAGGATATATTTAATCATTCTGCTCCAAGTATAACTAAAAGGTATATAGGTATTACACAAGATGAGATTGACGAAACATTAAAAGGATTTACATTATAGACGGTCATTAATATGGCGGTCTTTTTTATTTGTCTAGAAAGGTAGGTGAACACTCATAGAACAAGCTCAAAAAGAACAATTAGCAACATTACTTAATGATAATAAGAAATACATACAATCTTTCCTTAAGATACGTACTAAGGAAGGGAAACTTGTAGACTTTAAGCTTAATTCATCTCAGATACGATTATTAAACAAGATTGAAGAGTTACAATCACAAGGTAAACCAGTAAGGATTATCATAGCAAAATCGAGACAAATGGGATTTTCAACCCTAACCGAATCACTAATATTCAAACGTACTGCAACTACACAACTTACTAATTCAATGATTATTGCGCACACAGTCGAAGCATCGTCGAATCTATTTAACATGTCGAAGTTGTTCTATGATGAGTTACCAACTCCTTTAAGACCAATGAAGAAGAATTCAAATAGTAAAGAATTAGTGTTTGAAAATCCTTCACTTGATCCTGATGAGAAAAGGAAGAATCCTGGACTACGTTCTAAGATTAAGATTGAGAGTGCTAATAATGATGGTGCAGGGAGATCAAGTACTATACATAATCTTCATGTATCTGAGTTAGCTTTCTGGAAGAACCCTGATGATGTAATGCTTGGTTTAATGCAAGCTGTACCTAATACTCCTAATACAATGGTAATCGTAGAAAGTACAAGTAATGGTGTAGGTGGAATGTTTTATAATATGTGGCAGCAAGCAGAAAGAGGAGAGAATGATTTTATTCCAATGTTCTTTCCTTGGTTTGAGCACGCTGAATATTCTATGCCTACTCCAGAAGACTTTGTACTTACAGATGAAGAGGAAGAACTAAAGAAACTTTATAACCTTACAACCGATCAATTAACTTGGAGAAGATGGGCTATCCGTAATAACTGTGGTGGTGATCCTGAGCTTTTCAAACAGGAGTATCCATCTTATGCAGAAGAGAGCTTCCTATCGAGTGGCCGTCCTAGATTCTCTATTGGTGTATTAAAGAAATGGTTAAATGAAGCTAAACAAGGTGACAAAGGTTATCTAGAAAAGAATCAACTTGTTACAGATGATAAGGGGTATATTGAGATATGGGAGTATCCTAAGCCTGATACACATTATGTAATTGGTGCAGACGTATCTGAGGGGCTTGAAAATCGTGATTATAGCTCTGCTTCTGTATGGGATGCTAATACTAAACAACAAGTAGCTAAATGGCATGGTCATATTGATCCTGACTTGTTTGCTAATGAATTAGAGAAGTTGGGTAATTTCTACAATAAAGCATTGATTGCTGTAGAAAGTAACAATCATGGATTCACAACGTTAAATATCCTCAAGCGCTCCTATATTAATCTCTTCGAAATGGAAAAATACGATGAAGATAGAGATATTGTAACTAAGAAATTAGGTTGGCAAACAACTAAGAAGACTAAACCGTTAGTTATTGATAACTTGGCTTATCTAATTAGAGAAAAGCTTATTAAATCATACGATAAAACGTTTATTAATGAATGTATGACGTATGTTAGAGAAGAGAATGGTTCAACTAATGCTCAGAGTGGTTGTCATGATGACACTGTAATGTCTTCAGCAATCGCTCTTTTTGTATTGGAAAATTATATTACTAATTATCTAGAACACTTTGAGACTAATGCAATGAGTAACTCTAAAAACGATGAGTATATACCATTTGCTCTCAGAGAAGGTGAAGATATTAACTTATCCTGGCATGACTTGTAGGAGGTGTGGATTTGAAATTAAAGGATGAAGAATTATATAAGAAGATTGTCTCTCATTTTAACGAATCATTAAGTGCACAAAGTGAAATGCGTACTGAAATGAGAGAATACGATGATTTTTATTTAGCGAAACATTGGAATAAAGAAAGGGCAACATGGAGACCAGATCCTATTGTCAATTACGTTTCGTATATCGTGGATCAGAAAGCTCCTCAATTAACGAATAATAGACCATCAGGTTTAATCTTACCAACATCTCAAGATGATGAAGAAGCTGCTAAGCTGTTTACACAAGTAACAGATGTTATTTCTGAGCGTGTTGACTTAGACGATAAGAATGATCAAGTTGTTAGAGCTGGTTTATTACTTAGTACTGGATGGTATAAAGTGTATTGGGATAATTCATTGACTGGTGGAAGTCCTGTAAAGGGGAACATTTGGAAAGGTGACGTTGCTATTGATATTCCAGACCCTTCAAATATATTCACTGATCCTAATGCTGTTACTGTAGATGAATGTAGATACATAATTTATTGTGTTCCTAAATCTATACAATGGGTTGAACAAAAGTTTGATGTGAAAGTTGACCCTGATACTGCTTTAGAAACAGAAATATTTGACCGCCCTTCCACTAATCATGGTAAAGATAGAGTTTTGTTTTACGAGTATTGGCATAAGGACAAAGAAGGTATTCATTGTACCTATGCAGCAGGTGGTCAAATACTTAAAGAAATCAAGAAAGTATACAAACATGGTAGATATCCATTTGTTCCATTCGTTGCTAAGAAGAATCGTAAAAGTATATGGGGAATAAGTGAGATTAAGAATATCCTAAGTAATCAAAAGTTACTTAATAAATTAGTTGAATTACCTGTTACTCATGCAATGCTACATGCAAATCCAATTACATTAGTTGATCCTAAGAGTGGAATTGATATTTCTAAATGGCAGAACAAACCTGGACAATTATGGTATGCAAAAGATCCTAAGAATTCTGTTGGTCAAGTTAAACCTCCAGAAATGCCTAGTGATGTATATAAACTTGCAGATAACCTAATTCAATACATAGAAAAAATGGGTGGAGTTTATGATTCTATGACAGGTTCAACACCAACAGGAATTACTGCTGCAACAGCTATCCAGTTGTTACAAGAACAAGGGTCAATTCCAATAAAGGGCATCATTAGAAATCTACATCAATCCCTAAAGGATGTTTATGAGCTAATGATTGAATTAGTTAAAGAGAATTATACTGAAACTCGTTTCATCAGATTAATTGATGAAGATGGTACAGTTGAATTCAAGGAATTTAATGCTATTCAATATGCAGAAATTGATTTTGATGTGAAGGTGTCTGCCGGTGACTCAACTCCAACAAGTAAAGCCTATGTATCACAATTAGGAGCAGATTTATTCCAACAAGGTTTATTACTTGGTAGTGAATACGTTGAAATGCAAGAAGGTTTACCAAATAAGGATCGAATTGTTGCTCGTTTACGTGAACAAGAAGAAATAATGAAACAACAATCTATGATGCAAGAACAACAGATGATAAATCAACCTCCAATGTCTGAACCGTTTCCTATGAATGCTGATCCATCAATGCAACAACCTATGGATATACCAATTCAGGATTCATCTAATATCAAACAACAATTTGATGATATTTATGAAAATTCTCCTGAAGAAATTCAACAGCAATTAGATGTAATGTTGGAACAAGGGATGACAGAAGAGCAGATAGTAGCTCAATTAATGGGAATTTAGATAAAAAGATATGGTACTATTTACCGATCTAAATTATAATTCAAAAGAAGAATGGATTATTTTGTATTTAGTTCGGGGGACTTAAAGTGGAAATATTATCTTTAGCTTTACCATTGATGGCGCTTATTCTTTTAATTTATGTAATAACTGAACAAAGACATTTAAAACGTATTAGACAGCTAGAAGAACGTTTAAGTCAAGCTGGAATGAATGAAATCGACATAATGAAGGGTGTTGAATTTGAGCATTATTTAGCAGTGATCTTTAAAAAGCTCGGATACAACGTTAAAAGAACTCCTGCCTCTAATGATTTTGGTGCGGATCTTATATTAGAAGGAAAAGAAAGAATTGTAATTCAAGCAAAAAGGTATAAAAGTAAAGTTGGTATTAAAGCTGTACAAGAAATTAATTCCGCAAGAGATTACTATAAAGCGCAACATGCTTGGGTTATTACTAATAATTACTTTACATCTTCAGCGTATAAATTAGCAGAATCAACCAATATAGTATTGATTGATCGAAATAAATTGGCTGATTTAATTTTAAATGTTAATGATACTGCAAAAACAGGAAATTAAACAATTGAAAATCAAATAATTATTTTGGGCTTAGGATGAGACTTCCTAGGCCTTTTTGCATAAAAAAAATTCGACCAACCATAGTCGAAAGGGGATTAAATGATGGAAGAACAAATGAGCAACCATACTCATGAAGAAATTATTGAAACACCAGATACACACCAAGAAACAGAACAAATAGAAACACAACCGGAAGTTGAGACTCCCCAACCAGAAGGAGACTTTATACCGGTAAAGTACAACAAAGAGGAACGCAGAATTTCTCGTGATGAAGCACCGGATTTGATTCAAAAGGGACTTTATTATGATGAAAAAGTTAAAGGTCAGTACGAATCACAAGCTCAGTATCTTGATCGTTTAGCTAAAATGAGTGGATACCAGACCACTGAAGAGTTATTTAATGCGATTGAGGAAGCTGAGAAGGAACAACAAATTCAACAAAATGCTTCTAAATTAGGTATTGATGAGGAGGCTTACAGACAACACTATCAACCTATTAATGATGAATTGTCTCAAGTAAAATCTCAATTGGAATCAATGCAACAAATTGAAAAACAAAGAGAAGCAGAAGCTGAATTGAATGAAGTACGTAATAAATTTTCAGATTTTGATACTTACCAAGATAAAGTTTTTGAGTTGGCTATCGATAAAGGATACTCACTTGAAGACGCTTATAAGCTGTCTACTTACGAAGATAAAATGCATAACATCGCGCGACAAAAAGAACAAGAAGTGTTAGCTAAGGTTACGGGTAGGGATGAAAAGCAAGTACTTGCAAGTAATGATAAACCTTCTAGCACTAAGTTTGACCCAGTTAACATGAGTTTAGATCAAATACAAGAGTTGTCCAGAAGAGTAAGGTCTGGAGAACGAATTACATTTTAGGAGATGGAATAAATTATGACAAATACACAAGTAACTACACAAGCATCATTAAGCCCAGAAATGCAAACATACTACGATAAGAAATTATTAGCACGATTAGTTCCAAACTTTGTACACATGCAATTTGGACAAAAGAAACCTATTCCGAAAAACGGTGGTAAGAAGATCCAATTCCGTAAATTTTCTAATCTAGCTGCTGCGACAACTCCACTAACTGAAGGAGTAACACCTGCTGGTAACAATTTATCTGTGAGTGAAATCTTCGCTACTGTAGAACAATATGGTGATTACATTGAAGTATCAGATGTACTTGATATGACAGCTATTGACCCAATCTTAGATGAATCTACGGATGTATTAGGAGACCAAGCTTCAGATACATTAGATATTGTTTCTCGTGAGATTTTAGTAAGTGGAACAAATGTACAATACGCTAATGGTCGTGCATCTCGTGCAACTATTACTGCTACTGATGTCTTAACAGTTAATGAAGTTCGTAAAGCTGTTCGTACAATGAAACGTAACAAGGTTAAAGGTATCAATGGTGGAGATTTTGTAATGATTGTTGAACCTGGTGCTACTTATGACTTACAATCTGATCCAAAATGGGAAGCTGCTGCACAATATGCTGGTTCTAAACAAATCTTTAATGGTGAGATCGGACGTTTATATGGAGTTCGTTTTGTGGAAACCACAAATGCGAAAGTATTTGCTGGAGCAGGAGCAACGGGAACTGATGTTTATGTTTCCTTAATGCTTGGTGAAAATGCATATGGAGTTGTAGATATTGCAGGAAGTGGCTCAGTTAAAAATATCATTAAACCGCACGGTAGCGCAGGTACTGCTGATGCATTAGATCAACGTGCAACTACTGGGTGGAAAGCATTATTTACTATTGCTCGTCTTGAAGAGTTAGCTGTCCTACGTATCGAACACGCTGTATCTAACTAAATAAAAACTACTAAGGTATGGGGATTATCACCATACCTCTTTTTAATATGAGGAGGAATTAATAATGGCTGTCAAAAAACAATTAACTGAAAATGAAATGGATAAAGTAACAAAGGATACTGCATCGGTTCTTAAAGAACAAGAAGAAGTTACAGTAAAACTATATTTAAATCCTGAAGAGCGTAAGAAATTAGAAGCTGCTAAAGAATCAGGTAAGAATGTAAATTGGCCGTATCAAGTTGTAGGTATTAATGGTTATAACTATCAAATTCAACTAGGGAAAGAAGTAAAAGTACCTAAAACAGTAGCAGAAATTTTAGAACAAGCAGGGTTATATTAATACTCTGCTTGTTCTATTTTAAGGGGTGAATCTATTGGATTTACAAACAATTATTTCTACAGTAAATACCCTAGCCGATGAAGAATTTCCACCAGAACAAATAACTACTTGGATTAACGATGCTATTGCGCGTATTAATGTCCAATTAAACGCAAACTTCCCATTTTTAAGTGTAACTAAACCTTCAGAAAGTCCTGTTTTTCCAGAAGTATACCATTATTTGTTACTTGTCCCTTTTGCTACTGCAAGGATTAAACAAATGGATTCATCTCAATTTGAATATGTGGATTTATTTAGAGAATTTGAGGAGAACCTAGTTACTTTTCAAGCGAAATACAAAGTTCCAGAAGAATACAGGACAGAAGATAATTTTACTGTTTACGAAATTCAAGTTGTAGACGGAATAACTACTTTGTGAGAGGTGCTGAGGCTATATGGCTAGACAACAATTTGATACTCAGCCTTGGAGAAAGAATTTTGAGATTTTCAGAGACTTTTCAAGTGGTTTAAATACTGTTACTTCTAACGAAAATCTTAAAGATAGTGAATTAACAACACTTTTAAACGCTGACTTAGGTGATAGAGGTTCAATAAAAAGACGTAAAGGGCATGTGAGACATCAAATTAGTCCAATAAATACTTTAGATCCTCATAATGATGCACAAGGCTATTTTTATTATTACTTTCAAGGTGGAGCTAAAACTCCTTTGTTAGCTATTGAGGGGCAGCTCTATAAAATTAGTGATTTTGGATGGGAAGTTGTTTCAATTGAAGGTTTATCAAGCTTTCAAAAGGAAAGAAAGATCGAAGCCGTTCAGATTAAGGATAAGTTGTATATTGCTACTGGTACAAAGTTAGTTGAGTTTGATGGGACAAATGCTAAAGTAGTACAACCGTATAATCCAAATTCTATGGAACTATTAGAGATAGGAGCAAATGGATTACATCCAGATCCATTCAACTGGACATCTCACACAATTGGCTCTTTATTAAGAATTGATTATGTACAAATATCACCTCAATATGGAATATTCAATCAACCTATTACCATTCGTGTAACTGTTACTTATCCAGAAGGTGAAACCGTCCGTTATAAGTATGAAAGAAAATGGGAAGGTCGAACAGATTACTATCTTAGTAGCGACTGGACTACTTCAAGATGGCATGAATTTAAAACTGAAAGAGCAGATCAAGAAATCAAACTTTCTGCTCGATTAGATAGCAATCCTGAAGAGGTTGTAGAGTATATCATACCTTCTTATAAGTCATACGCAACAGATAAAAATAAGCCTTTTACAACCGGTATACATTCGTGTAATCGCATTTTGCTACACTGGGGTAGGATTATTCTTTATGGGAGTACAGAAAATCCTGATTTAATCTATATTTCTGACTTGAATAAACCTAACTATTTTCCAATTTCTAATACTATTAAGTTTGAGAATGAAGAAAGGGAATCAATTCAGAGTTTAGTTCAATTTCAAAACATGCTTGTAGTATTCACACCAAATACAATTCAGGCTTTATATGGTGATAATCCTCAAGAATATAGACGTACAATGTTAAACAGTGCGATAGGATGCATCGCACCTTTTTCTACAAAAGTTGTTGAGAATCGCATTTTCTTCTTAAGTAAAGAAGGAATATATTCACTTGATACCATTGGTTATGTCGATGACAGAGCAAGTGTATCAAGAATAGATAATGCAATAGCAAATAATGTTCCAATTTCGATCCAAGCGAATGCATTTATAAATGATGATCAGTACTATATTTCATTTCCTTATGAAAAGAAGAGATTGAGATATTATTATCATCTTGGTGTATGGACAATGGATGAATCAGAAGAAATGACATTCGTTTATATGTGGAAAGATGGGAATGATTGTTTTGGTTTACAAAGAAATGGTACAGTACTGAAAGTTTCCGATGTATACCATGATAATAGCGTTAATTACAATACAGTGATTGAGACTAAATACTATGACTTTGGCCAACCCTATCACCCTAAAAAACTAAAAGAATTACAATTGATTCTTGGACATTTCACTGTTAAATCTCCATCAAGTATATACGTCTATGCGGACAGTAATATTTCATTAAGTCCAGTAAGTGGTTCGGCAGTAATAAATGAATCAGGACTTGTTGAATGGAGAACCACAGAAGAGCCAAATTTAATAGCTAATGCAGGAACGGTTCTTGGTAATTGGGAATTAGGGGATTCGCCTTTTGGTGCTATAGATGCAGAAGTTCATAAGTTAAGAATAAATGGAAAATGTAGAAGGACAAAAATAGTTATAAACCACAATGATAATTCACCGTTCCAATTGCTAGGGATTGGATACGTATTTAAGTTGAAGAAACCCTAGAAGGAGGAACTAATATGGCGAGAATAGATCCAAGTGCGTTAAAGCAGTGGACAAATGGTGAAACAGTCACTGCTGAAGATTATAAACAAGAAAGAGAAATACTACGGATTGCAAATAATAATAATCATGATATGCAAGTATTTCACGAAGAAGCAGAAGAATTACCGCACGTTAATAAATCTGTTAAAGAGAGACATCTTGATGATA
Organism: Bacillus sp. J37; assembly: GCF_000518865.1. GTDB lineage: Bacteria > Bacillota > Bacilli > Bacillales > Bacillaceae > Metabacillus. The sequence continues at coordinate 15,625 of NZ_JAEK01000054.1, forward strand.
ATTCGGTAGGAAGTAGGATTATTGCTCCTTCTGCTGTAGGTGCGACACATATTGATCCAGATTTATTAAGACAAAAGAATGATATAGCAGTACAGGCTGAATTTGACCTGAGAGGAATAAATATCAAAAAGTTTGGAGCAAAAGTCGATGGTGTTACAGATGATACAGATGCTATTCGGGAAGCAATAACATATTGTGAAGTTCTTGGCCTTGAATTGTTAATTCCAGGTGTCAGTGTAATTACAGGAGAAATTGAGGTAAAGCACCCAATCACCATTAACGGAATTGGATCTGGTTCGGGATATGCTGATAAAGCACTAACAGAGTATAGGCAAACCAGTGGGTTTTTAGTAAAAGGGACAGGACAAAAAAGGGTGAGAACAAGAGTTAATTATCGTTCTAATGCCTCAGACCCACAAGACATCCCATTATCAGCTGCATTAAATATACAAGCTGAAAATGTTACGTTACGAAATTTTACTATATTCTTAGACTTTGATAAAACAGACATTTCACCAGTCAACTATGGATCAAATTGGGATATAGGAATCTTTTTAGGTTGTCGTGTACATAATTCGATCAATAATGTTCATGTATTAGGGTATTGGAGAGAAGCGAGTATATACTTTGATGTAACAAGAAGTAGTTATACCCCGGAATTCAATGATTTAAACGGCAATCCATATTTTGAGGGCACAGTGAGAAATGGTGCTGACGGCCTTACTTTAGAAAAAATCTTTACACTTGGTGGTAAGTGGGGTCTTAAAATCCAAGGAGCAAAACCTAAAGCAGGACAATCTGGATACTCTGACCTTTATTACGATGAATTAACAGGAACAACGGTAACGGATAGACGAGGTAATTTCGGTGCTTCCGATGTAACGGCAGTAGCATGTTCTTTCTACGGTACAAATCACCATACGAAATATAGAAGAGACGATTCTACAGGCAACTATTTAACCGACAATGGTGGCGGTTCTGTAAGTATTGATGGTTTGGCTGGTAATGCGTCAGGTGCTTTACAAGGAATGCGATTTATTTCTTGTCGTTTTTCAACATGGGAACCATTTAGAATCAAATTAGATCGAGTTAATAGACCTGTATTTATAGGTTGCCATAGTGAAGGCGGTAGTGGCGCATTAAAGACTAATGGGTCACCAGTATTATTTGATGATACTGATTACTATGGGCCGATTAGCACAACATCTAACACCAAAAATTTAGTTTTGGTGGCTTTTAATGCGACTCTTCGTCCTGTTTTTATCGGATCTTCGGATTATACTAATACAGCAAATGCTGGTTCAGATGTAAACTCATTTGCGAAAGGTTTTTCATCTGGTGGAGATTCAAGTATTAATGGGGGACTATTTGTTAATGGTTCCTTAATTAAAACATCAGGAGAGATGGATATTAGAGGAGCAGCAGGAAATGGTGTTCGCTTCCGTAATGGATCATCAAGTGTTGCACTAATAAATTCTGATTATGCTACATTCTATCCATCTATTTCCGTGAGACCAAGTTCAGACAATTCGGTTTCAGTAGGCCAAGCTTCAAATAGGTTCTCTACTGTCTTTGCAGGTACTGGAACTATCAACACCTCAGATAGAAATTCAAAACAACAGATATTAAAAATAGATAACAAAGTATTAGATGCATGGTCAGAAGTGAATTATTTTCAATTTAAATTCAATGATGCTGTTGAAGAAAAGGGAGATGAAGCACGTACACACTTTGGAATCATTGCTCAAGAAATTGAGGAAGCATTTACTAGACATGGTTTAAACGCATTTAATTATGGCCTTCTTTGTTATGATGAGTGGGAAGATCAATACGAAGAGATTGATGGAAATAAAGTTTTAGTTACTCCTAAAGGTTCGAGATATAGTATCAGACCCGATGAATGTTTAATGTTAGAATCTGCATTAATCCGAAGAGAGTTAGCGAAAATAATGACGTTGATTAGTTAAGCCATCCTAAAGGACGGCTTTTTATTTTTGGAAAGGGGGTTTTTAAATGGCTACACCATACACCTCAAAACAAGTTGATCAAGATATGAGATTTATCAACCAATATTCTAAATTAGGTAACAAAGCTAATGATAAACAGAATGATCATTATAGTTACCTAAAATCAAAATATGGTAACAACACCTTAAAATCAGGTGTATTTAGACCAGAGGATTTATCATCATCAAATCAAAAGCAATATGTTTCACAAAATCCATATGGGAATTTTGCCAAGAATCAACAATCTAGCTATTTCAATACTGTTGATAATGCTATTAAAAATAATCAAGCAGTATCTGATAAACAGATGAATTATTATAACGAATATGCGAAAAAATGGAATCTAACTCCACAAAGTCAACGACCTATGAGTTTTGAAGAAGCAACACAACAAGCATCTAAGCAGGTTGATCCATTGTATAAGCAAGCTCTAATGGATATTCAATCACAACAGTTTAATAACACTAGAGAAGCTCAACAAAATGCACAATCAATGGGATTAGAAAACTCCGGTTTAGCTCAAGATCAGCAAATGAGAATAGCGATGGCTTCGCAAGCTCAACGAGGTCAATTAGGTTCTGAACGTGCTACTCAAATTGCTGAAATGGCTCAAGGATTGGTTCAATCTGATACTGATCGTAAAGATAGGCTGAATCAACAATCACTCGAAGAACAATGGAGACAAAAACAATTTGATTATCAACAGCAACGAGATAAAGTATCTGACAGTCAATGGAGTAAGGATTATGAGTGGAGACAGTATGTATTTAATAATATGTCTGCTTCTGAAAAAGCACAATTAGAATGGGCTAAATCTCAATATGGTGAAGATACAGCTTGGAGAATGTTTGAGCTTAAGTATAATGGAGAACTTCAAAAATCAATGAATGATTCTCAAATAGAGTTTTATAAATCGGGTTTTAATAATGTTCAGGAAGGGGGCGGTTATAGCAATTATAAGAAGACTTCAACCCAGGCTTCAAAAAGCTCATCTTATAAAACTTATCAAACTCACTTAAATCAAGCTATAAAAATGGGGGTTCCTGCTTCTTGGGCTGCTCCTCTTACAGAGTTAGTTGGTCGTGAATCTTCATGGAATTCTTCAGCTAAAAATCCAAAAAGTACAGCTCATGGATATGGACAATTTCTCAATTCAACTCGTAGAAACTATGAAAAGAAAACTGGCCTAGATTATAGTAATCCAGTTCACCAGTTAGTGATGATGGCTGAATATGTTAAAGATCGATATGGTACACCTGAAAAAGCACTAGCTTTCTGGGATAAAAATAATTGGTATTAGTTTGGTGGTGAAGTATGTTTAATGAGTCAAAGTATAAAAAAATATTTGAACAAAGATATGGGGCTGGATCATTTGATTCTAGCCTTTCTTCAGCTCGTTCAATAGGTCATTCTAAGGCTCAGGCAGAGTATGAAAAAGACCAGTTTGAATTACGAAAGAAAGCTTATGAACAGTTACTTAAAGAACAACAAAAGGCTGAAGAAGCTCGAATTAAACGTGAATCAGAAAGTATGAATGACTATATAAAGCAGAATGAAAAAGCTAAGTCACAAGGTCGTGGCGGTTCAATGCCTTCAAGAGAGCAACAAGAAAAAGAAGCTGACATTCAAGCCGAATATAAGCGAACAGGTAAGTTTCCTTCTGCAATTCAAAAAGACATTGACAACCTTCAATATGGTAATTGGCAAAAGCTTGGCGGACAAAAGGATGCAATTAAAAGTTTTCTAGATCAAAGCAACAATCAGAGATACAGGGCTTCTTTACAGAGTTCAAGTAATACAGAAAATGTAAAAAAGAAAGATAATGATGATAGTTGGCTAGAAAATCTTAAAGGATTTATGAAAGGTGAAAAGGTTATTGAAGGTTTCTCCATTCGAGATAAAAAAGATGGAGATAGTGACACCACTATTAACAAAACAGGTAAGGTTAGAGAAGGGGAAAAAGCAACAGGTCTTGATCGTTTTATTAATCGTGCTGCTAATTCAACTACTCTTGGTGCCTATGAAGAAATTGCTAAGAAAACAAATGATGAAAAGACGCTTGATGCTTTTTATTCGGATCGTAAAGTTGGTCAAGGTGGAGCAACTGACTTTCTTGCAGATAGTTTGGGGTACTTGTTACCAGGTTTAGGTGCAGTCAAGGCTGTGAGAGGTACAAAACTAGGTGCTGATATGAGTAAGAAAGGCGCTCAAAAAGCAATACAACTTGGAAAAGAAGGTGCGGTAACTGGTGCTGGAATTGCTACAGGTGAAGTTGGTGTCCGTGAGGCTTTAAATGGAGAAAACACGAATGCTTTAGAAAACTTGAAGCATATTGGAATTGGTACTGCTGCAGGGGCTTTAGCTGATCCTGCTCTTTATGGGATTGGGAAAGGTATACAACCTCTAATAGGACGATTAGCAAAAGGAGATGTTCCTACATTCACAGGTAAACCTTCTGAAGAAACAGTTAGAAACTTAGCACCTAAGAGTGATTCTTTAAGACTTCAAACAAATGAGGTTAGGAATTCTAATGATTTTTCAGAACACCTTATTAAAAATATCTCACCAAATACACAACAGTCTTCAAAAAATCAATTTGAAGCTATTTCACAAGGGAAAGAACCTACTCTAAAGAGAATTCCAGACATCCTTCTTGATAGTCAAAAACAGGCTGAAGGAAACGCAAATACGTTCAGAGCAAAGGTTGACCGAACACCGCAAAAAGAAGAAAACACTTTCTTTAGTACTTTACGCACACAATTTGTAGATGATGTTGCTCCATTAGAAACTCTTGAGAAAAAAATAATTGGTAATGTAGCAAGTGCTGAGGATAGTTTATATAAACAGGCTAGACTTTATAAGGGAAGTCCCGCAAAAGCAGAACAACTTGTTAAAGAACAGTTATACCCTATTATTAAGGAAGTTCAGGACAAAGGATATAATCTTGAAGATCTAGGGGATTATGCAATTGCTGTTCATGCTAAGGATGTTAATGCAAAAGGGATTAACTCAGGCTTCACTAATGCTGAGGTAGAAGATGTAATCAATAAACTAGGGTCACCAGGTTTGGAAAATGCTCGTAAACAACTGATGAATGTAAATAATAATGTATTAGAAATGTTGTCTAATGGAGAGAAACCCGTACTTAGTGCTGATGCTGTTAAAGCAATGAGAGAGAAATATCCTAATTACATGCCATTATTTCGTTCTTTTGATGATGAAAAAATTGAATTTGCAAATGGTTTAAGCAATGCTTTATCTGTTGCTAGTAGTCCAATTAAGAAGTTGAAAGGGTCAAGTCGGGATGTTGTTGATCCTATGGAAAGTGTAATTAAAAATATTTATAAAGCTACTAATGTTGTAGATCGTAATAATGTTGCTTCTAAGTTAGAAAAGTTAGCAGATAAAGATATTGATGGTCACTTTATCAGAAAATTAGACGAAGGTGAAGACACAGGAAGAATTAACGTAATTAGTGCGATGGATAATGGTAAAAAGGTTAATTATGAAGTACCACCAGATGTATATAAAGCAATGAAGAATTTAGACAAGGAATCCTCGAACACCTTAATTAAAATACTTGCTAAACCTGCTTCAACTTTACGTGCTGGAGCTACCTTAACACCCGAGTTTAGTATGCGTAACTTTTTACGTGATGTTCCTGCTGCAACAATTGTATCTGAATCAGGTTTCAATCCATTTATCGATTTTCCAGTTGGTTTATGGCAGTCAATTTGGAAGGGTAGAACAATAAAAATAGGTGATAAAGAGTTCAAAACAAGTGGAGATCTTTATGAGCAATTTATTAAAGAAAATGGTGGATATGGCAACATTATGTCTATGGATAGAGATGCACATCAGCAAACATTAAAGAAGGCATTAACGGAAGCGAATACTCAATATATTGATGTATTAGATTCAAAATCTTATAAAGCGTTAATGAAAAAGTTTGCAAATCCAATGGATACTTTGAGAACTCTTGCCGACATTAGTGAAACAGGAACTAAAGTTGGAGAATTTAGAGCTGCGATGCGTAAAGGTGCTTCTCCTCAAGAGGCTGCATATAGAGCAAGAGATATCATGGATTTTGGAAGAGCAGGGGTTAGTATTCGTGAGGCGAATAAAGTTGTAGCCTTCTTAAATGCCAATATACAAGGTAAGAGTAAGCTTTGGAGAGCGTTTAGTCAGAATCCAGGTAAAGTTTCTGGAAAGGCAATGGCAATGGTAACAATACCTACTATTGGTGCAATAGTTGCTCAAGAAATGTTTGCTAATGAACGTCAAAAAGAAGTTTTGGACGATGCTCCAACTTGGCTAAAGGATACTTTCTATTTAGTACCTATTCCAGGAACAAATCAAATTGCAAGAATTCCGAAACCCTTCGATCTAGCATATCCATTTTCAAATTCATTAGAAAGAGCATTTGAATTTGTAGCGAAAAATGATAAAGAAACATTTGATGGATTTATCAAAGATGGTTTCTCAGCTATGGCAGTACCAACAATGCTCACTGGTTTAGCTCCAATGGTAGAAGGAATGGCCAATTATTCATTCTTTAGACAAGGGTCTATCATTCCTCAAAGGGAGCAAAACATGGAGTTTCCTGATCAACATGATATTAATACATCAGAAACAGCTAAACTGCTTGGTAAAGGTATTAATCAATTAACAGGTGGAGAAGGTAGTTTCAAAAACTTCGGATCACCTAGAATAGTAGACAATACAATTCAAGGTTTTACAGGTGGACTAGGGACATATGGAACCAGTATAATTGATATGTTTATTAATGGAGTATCAGATAAGGAACAGCCAGAAAAACCTGCAAAGAGTATTGATCAGCAACCATTAGCAAAGGCTTTCTTAGTTAATCAATCTGGCTCAAGTAAATCATTAGATAAATTCTATGATTTGAGAGACAAGTTATCTAAGGCTAGAGGATCTGCAAAACAGAATGACAAAGAATTCGCAAATGAAGTACAATATAAGAAATCCAATGATTTAAATAAAGGAATTAGTGATCTTAATAAAGAAATACGTACAGTACAAAACTCACCAACCCTTTCTTCACAAGAAAAGAAAGAACAGTTGGATAAATTAATCAGGGAGAGAAATAAAGCAGCTAATGAGGCTGTTAATATCCTTAAAAAAATGGAGTGATGTAATGGCTTGGTATCACTGGATTGCAGTTTATTTGATCATTATCGGAGCAACATTATTTACAATTATTCCAGAAAAACCTTTATGGCTATGGGGAGTAATTGCATTAATGTTTATCGTTGGTTTATTGTTAGGTGTACTTTTACCACATAAAGAAGATAAATATGCAAGAGTAAACAGGGAGGGCTAAAAAGCTCTCTTTTTTACTTCTTTTAAAGTTGTTTTAGAATTTGTATAATCATACTTCGTATTGAGAGAAAAAGTATGACTTTAGATAATCTGGAAAATAACAATACCAAATAGTGGATTTTTATTTTGAAGGGTGTATTATTTAATTAAAGATAAAATTTTAATTAAATGAGAGATGAAAAATGGAACTTGATTATAATGAAATAAGTACACCTAGATTAAAAAAATACAAGGTAAATCGTAAAAAGAAAAGAAATAGAATTGTTGTTTTAATTTTCTTCCCAATTATGTTGCTAAGCTTACTTTTATATGCAGCTAATTTTTTAGTAGTAAATGAAGATCCTAAAAAATCTGATGTCATTATTGTATTAAGTGGTTATGAGGGTAGGTTAGAAAAGGGAATTGATTTGTTTAATAGAGGGTTTGGGGAGTACTTAATTCTAACTAATTCTGATTATTTTAATGAAGAGAAATTACTTAAAAGTGGAATACCAATGGATAAGATAATTTACGAACAAGATGCAGATAGTACCTACACTAATGCTACTCTAACAAAAAACATTATGCTTGATCATAAATTTGATTCTGCAATAATTGTAACCAGTGAGTTTCATACAAGTAGAAGTAAGTATATATTTAATAAAGTATATAAAGATTTAGAAACTGATCTAACTTATGTAGCATCTAAAAATGATTTTTTTAATTCAAGGTACTGGTGGGATAATGAAAAAAGTAGATACGTAGTTTGGTCGGAATATACTAAGTGGTTAGGGTATTTATTGTTGTATTAGGAGTAAACTTTGAAGTAACAACTTTATCATTATATTGGTTTCCTTTGTTAACATCCCTTATAATTAATAATTGATTTTATTATGAATTAATGGGGGATTACTTTGATTATCGATAAACTTTCAAATGCAGAAGTATATTATGGACTTCATCCTCGTATTAAAAAGGGACTTCAATTTCTAATTAATAATGATCTGAATTCATTAGAGCCTGGTAAATACGAAATTGAGGAAGATAACATTTTTGTTATGATCCAAGAGTACGAGACTGTTGATGCTGAACACGGACGTTGGGAATCTCATTATAAATACACGGATATTCAATATATGATTCGTGGGGGAGAGCGTATGGGCTATGCAAACGTAGAGGGATTAGAAGTAGTTGAACAACATAAAGAAAATGATTTAATGTTTCATGATGGTAGTGGTGACCTTTTATTAGTAGAACAAGGGTGTTTTGCTATCTTTACACCTGAAGACGGACATATGCCTACATTAAGTATTGAAGAACCTAAATATGTTAAAAAGGCAGTAGTAAAGGTTTATTGTGATTAATAATCATAATTAAGCTTAGATATAAGAAAAATTAGCACATAAATTAGGTACATAGGAACCCTTTGAGGTTCTTTTTTTTTATTTTTGTGAAGGAGGTCGAGAAAATGGAACATATACAAATTGTTCAAGGTTATTTATTCGGAGATGTTAAATTCTTAGACTTCTTAGTTATATTAATGTTTGTAGATATACTCTTCGGAGTTATTAAGGCTTGGAAAAAGAAAAAACTGAGAAGTCGTACTGCTTGGTTTGGTTATGTACGTAAAATTGGTGTATTTGGAATCATTATTGCAGCTAACATAATAGATACAATTCTAGGATTAAACGGAACTGTTGCCTTTGGTACGGTTCTTTTTTATATCGGAAATGAGATTTTATCTATCACTGAAAACTGTGCTGAGTTAGGAATTAAAATCCCATCTATTGTGACGGATAAATTACATGTTATTCAAAATAAGGACAAAGGAGATGGTAAGTAATGTATTACGATTCAAGAAACCGAGAAAACATTTCAAAGCTTGCATATAATACACAACTTGTTGCTCTAAAGTGGTATGAATACTGTGTGAAAAATAATATTAATATTCTAATTTACGAAACAATTAGAACTAAAGCACAACAGAAAGAAAATGTTAGTAAAGGTGCTTCACAGACTATGAAGTCATATCATATTGTTGGTCAGGCATTAGATTTTGTTCCAGTTAATGATAAAGGACAAACTTTATGGAGTGGTTATGAAGCTTCAAATGTTAAGAAAGCTATTTCTTATGCTAAATCTTTAGGATTTGAATGGGGAGGAGATTGGAAAAGTTTCGTTGATAAGCCTCACTTACAATTCAATTATAAAGGTTATGGTTCTGATATTCTTGGAAAAAAAGTTGAAGTGTCAAAAAAGGAGGAATTTAAATTGAGTAAAGTACAACAAAAAGCAGTTGATCGTGTAGCAAAGGAATTGGGAATTACGGATGCAGCAAATTTAGACAAGACAATGATTAAGGCTGATATTTTAGTTTTATTTGATCGTATGCTTGATGTGCTAGAAGATAAGCGTGGCGGTTACGATTACAAGCTATTAAAAGAAGAAAAGTAGTATAAAACCATGAAAAATTGTTTTCTAATTGTATAAAATAAAAAATTTATGTAAAATACTAAAGTTGAGCATGGGTTCCTAACCCATTAAACCCTTTCCGTTATGGAGAGGGTTTTTATTTATCTTCGCTTAGTTTTTCTAAGTTAGTGATTACAGTTAATAGTATTTGATATCCTCTAATCATTTTGTTCGCCTCATCTGGTGAGATGTTATCTTCCTTTAATTCTTTGACTAAGTCATCATAAGTTCTCATTTAGTTTCATTCCTTCTTTATAATTCTAAAACATTCACAACTATTGCTTTTCCTTCAAAGAGAGTTTCTTCTTGACTTTTGCCTTTTTCTCCATTCCAATACTTATAAGCACTTTCCTCAATGTTTTTAACAGATCCATTGAACAAATTAAGACTAACAAACTCTTCATTAGTAGTATGAATTTTACCAGTCAAACTAAGCTTTAATAAATCACCGCCATCTTTGCTAAATACTTTTCTCCAATAATCCAGATTTTCTACATTACCTTCTGGAATTACCCATAGACATTTTTGCCTAGATGGAAGCTCTGAAAACTTATCGGATCTTATTCTTTCAAAGATTTCTTCACGCATACTTTTTAAGAGATGCTCTGTTCCAGTGAAAACATATCCCAATGTATCCTTATTAGTATTAAAGGCTTGATTTGTTTCTATTAAATGTTTGTATTCTTTACTTAATTTAATGGCATTCTGAAAAAAGTCACTTGAATATAAAATTTGATAAAAAGGGTTAAATTCAACACCTGTTTCGAAAATATCCCCTTCTTTTAATTTTGGCATATCTCTCCATGTTGCATTAGTTTGAATATGATAAAAAATCTTATTTTCGATATATTCCATGTAAATTTTCTCCCTTTATTTGTCTATCACTAGTTCATTTTACTTTAATCCTATTTGCAATCAAGTTATTTTCTTTGTCCCTCAATATAAGATTCTTTTTAATTAGTAAAATAACAACAGATCTCACTTCAGCTTCTGTTTTACCAGTCCATCTCATCAATTCCTTAAGTGTAGGACTTTTACCATGAATAGAAGTATTAAAATAAATACGAAAAATTTTTCTTTCTAAATCACTATACATTAGAATCACGCTCCTAAAATATATTATAGGAACATTTGTTCTTATTTTCAAGAGTATATTCATAACAAAACCCTAGCTATTCCACGGCTAGAGTTATTTTTTATTTAATACTTCTTTCTTATACAATTCAACAAGATACTTATAAACTTTTTGAATGTTTTCTTCTGTATGCTTACCTTTAATAATCGTTACTTTCATCTACAAACTCGCCCTTTTGTTTTTTAGGTGTCTTATTAATTAATACAAGTATTAGCACAATACCTGTTATTCCCATAAGAGTTGCTGAAATCCCATTACTTAAACCAAAAAATTCAGTTATATCTTTAACTGCTAATGTAGGTATAGCTATAAAGTAAATCATTCCTAAAAATAAATAAGTTCTAAGCCACCAATATTCTTCTCCATTATGTTTTTCTAAAAGTACATACATTGAATGAAACCACAATAAAGCTACTGGTATTGCAACTAGATAAAACTGCATTTATCCATCTCCTACTTTTTATTTTCTAATTCATAAAGATCATATACACTACATTCCAACAATTCTGCAAGTTTAAAAGCTTTATCTATAGATGGGTAGGTTTTTGAATTGCACCAATTCGATAAGGTATTTGCACTAACTCCTAATTCTTTTTGTATAAAATCTCTTTTGTATTTAGATGTTCTCAATAATTTACCGATCCTACTCCTAAACAATTCCAACACCTCTAGATATATATTCTACAAATTTATTGGATAGTCCTTTCACAATTTTTTGTGATAGACATGCAAGTAGAACTTATCCCTGTCATAGGCTATTAACACAAAGTCGTAAGTGTTGAAAAAGTAAAATGTAAGTTTTACTTTCGTTATGTTTTCCTTACTCTTTCCTTATAGCAACATCAATTTGTAAGTGATAGAAACATTAAATAACAGTTTGTTGTAAGTTAATCTAGTAATCAATGTACAAGTAGAATTCTATAGAAAATAAGAAAAATAAAACTTGTTAAAAGGAACGAGTGGAAGGAGTGAGTGATAGAAGGGGGAGTCCGAGGGGGAAACAAAATAAAAAAGGAGTGAACGACATGATGGAAGTAATCTGTGTAGGAGTCATAGGTGGGTCGATAGTTGTTATAGGACTTTTTGAAGATAAGCTCATATCAAAGGGGTTGTTTGTAGAATCGGATACGTTAAGAGGAATAGTGACGTATATTTTAACTTTTACTGGAATTGCTTCATCTGTGTGGTTTATATGGGAGATGGTGAAGAAATTTGTTTAAACGATTCACACAACGAGCTAAGTTAAGTAATGCATTTAAAGTTGGAGATATTTCACATGAGGTTCAGAGTAGAAATACAACCCATAAACGCTTTCCTGCAATACTTGATATAAGAGAAAATGAAGATTATTTAATGTATGTTTTCAAAATTCCACCAGGTATGAATCCTAAAGACATTGAGAAAAAGGACTATGTATTCACTCAACTATTTGGTGCAAATATTGAAATTACAGGAGATAGTAGTCTTTTCACTTTGAAAGTTTATAAAACATCCATGCCTAAAGAATTGATATACAAATTTAATGAAATACAACCTTTGTTAGAACCATTCAAACTAGGTATCGTAAGTGGCAAGGATAGAAATGGTCAGTATGTATTATTTGATCTATTAAAACAACCGCACATTTTGATCGCTGGAGAAACCGGATCGGGGAAATCAACTCAATTACGTTCTATTCTTACAACACTGATACTTTCTAAACGACCAGACGAACTACATTTGTACTTAGGAGATTGTAAAAAATCAGAATTCCATATTTTTAGAAAAGTTGAACATGTACAATGTGTTTTATCTACTTCAAAGGATATACGTAAAATGTTGAAGCATATAAAAAAGGAATTAGATGAACGTAGTAATCTAACTGAAGTATTTGAAGTAAGTCATGTTGATGATTTACCAGAAGAACATAAGTGTCCTTATATTGTTGTCTGTATAGATGAGTTTGTGATGTTACGTAAAGATGAAGAAATAATGGATATATTAACCGAAATTGTAGCGATTGGTCGCACACTTTGTGTGTTCGTTTTGTTAAGTATGCAACGTCCGAATGCAAAAGTACTAGATACAACAATAAGAGCTAATTTAACAGTTTCAATGGGATTTAAGCTGCGCGATATAACGGAATCAAGGATTGTTAATACACCTAAAGCACATGAAATAGATGTTAGTGGGCGTTTCATAATGAATAGTGACAAATTGTATGAGCTTCAAGCACCTTACTTGAAAATTGAAGATGCTAAAAGTTTGTTAAATCCTTTTATGGTATCTAAAGTTGAGGAAGTGCCTGAGGAAACTGAACCAAAAGAAGAACAACCTAAACTAACTAAGAGTGACATATTCGGGAGGTTGGAATAGTGGGGTTATCTAAGCGTGATAAAGCGATTTGTAGCGATTTAAATAGATTTAGATGTATGAGTTTGGATGACATTGCAGACATTCATTTCAAAGGATTAAAGAAGCCTAAAAACTCAGCAAACAACGTCCTTAAGCGTTTATATAGAGATGGTCATATTAAACGTTCTACAGCATTCCAGCCTTATGTATACTTTGGATCAGAAGTTAATATTAAATCAGATTCAGCCAAGATAGGGCACTTTCTAGCTATTGTCCAGGTATACAGAGAAATGTCATTGTTCGGTAAATTTGATGTTTTCCAAGTTGAACCTAAGTATGGAAGTAAAGGGGAAGTGGAGCCTGACATTTTCTGTATATACAATAAGTCACCATTCTTTATCGAGGTACAGAAGACAATCTACGGCCAAAAGACGATGGATGAAAAGTTAAAGCGATATGAGAAGCTATATGATAGTAAAATCATTGAAAAAGAACCTTGGCAGCCTAAGAATAATAAGCAGTTTCCAATAGTGTTAATTTTATCTGAGCAACGGTTCGCTCTAGATGATCTATATTCATTCGAATTATTTCAAGCAGTGTCATTCAGTCAATTTTTAAATACATTAGAACCGCAACCAGTTAAAGAGGACTTTACCCCAAAAACGGTGAAAACTATTGAACAACCTACTACTCGTACTACCACTCAAAATAAACCACCTAAAAGACGTACTCAACAATCACAGTACACTCAACAAACATATCAACCAATACCACCAAATATCAACAAAGATATTCAAACATCTTCAAATATCAAGGTGAAATATTAAAACCAGTGATCCAGTTTAAAGATAATTCTTAACTATTCTTAATTTTTATTAGGTATTCAGCAAATAGTGTGTTATGCTTTAGCTAACCATTTAGTACTTTTTGCATATTTAACCTCTCCCCATTCATTATTGAGTGGGGATTTTTATGCTGTTTTATACCTTTTTATCCAAATAAAAAAGGACTCTAGAAAAGAGTCCTCATTAATTATGCTTTGTTTACGTTAGTTGCTTGAAGACCACGTTGGCCTTGCTCAGTGTCAAAAGTTACTTTTTGACCTTCATCTAATGATTTAAATCCTTCGCCTTGGATAGCTGAGAAATGTACGAATACGTCATCTCCACCTTCAACTTCGATGAATCCGAAACCTTTTTCTGCGTTAAACCATTTTACTGTACCTTGTTCCATAATTGTTGCCTCCTGCGTGGATATTCCACAATTTATTACTATAGTTGCTCAATTAGATATCAAAGGCGAAAAGTTTAAACCACTTATTCTTTCCTTACAGACCGAACAAAAATAATTCTTCTTTATCATAACAGATAAATTTTGGAAAAGCAAATAGTTATAAAATTCACTTCAGTCAGTGAGTTTTTATCCTCTATATAATAGATAAATTTACTTATGAAAATATTAATTTACCATTTTGTATTATTTGATCCTTAAATGGTGATAATCATTTTGAGGTGATGTTGTGAGTAAAGATGAGAAAACGATTGATAATGAAAAGATATATTATGATGAAAATAAAAAAGCTTGGGCAAAAGAAACTATTGATGAGGATGGTTTTAAAATAACCTGTCTTTTTCCGGCAGATAAAGAGGAATCGTATCAAAGTACCTATAAGAAATATTCGGATTATATTAACGAAGTGTTCTATAAAGGCTACTTTGAACCTAGACTTTTAGATTTCTTTCATCAAACAAGACTAAAACCAACTCAGGAATTAGGGGATTTAGTTTATAGATTTTTAAAGGATACATTTTCAATGCGTCCAGAGGATAAAGAATTCAAAGCAGCAAAAGAAAAACTTATTATAGATGTCAATAACATCCTAGAAGAACAACAAAAAAAGAAAGACCTCACTGATAAATAGTCATTGGTGAGGTCTTTCTTCGTATTCGTATTAAATTTATTTACTATCTTTAATTATCTCTAGAAGTTCTCCTATCTCACAATCAAGAGAAGTGCACAACTTTTCAAGTGTTTCAAATTTTATTCCGTCCGTTTCCTCTTTATATAAGCGAGTAATTCCGTTTCTGTGTAAACCTGTTAATTCAGCAACGTCACTAATCTTTAGTTTTTTCTCACCCATGATTTTAGATAAATGTACTTTTATCATGATGATCAACCGTCCTCTCAACATCTCTATACTAATTATATACTGTAGTGAACATTTTTACAATTAATTGTTGACAATGAACACTATAGTGTATATTATGTAATTAAGAGTTAACACTAAGGTGTGCAAAATGTATTGGAAATAAACATTTTACGCACTGTGATGTGAAAGGGTGGTTACATGGATCAAGTTAAAATTATTGCTGAAGTTGACGATTCATTTTATTTGTTAGATGGGCTTCTACTCAATAAGGATTATGCAATCTTCACTGAATCAAATGGATTAGGAACATCAATTTTTTATGCAAAAGTCCAATTTAATGAAGAATTTGCAGCTTACGAAACATTAAGCATCGGAAATATCGATATTGATACTAAGGTTTCTGATCCAATGAAAGCTTTATATGAGGTAAGAGAAGCGTTACATGGCATTAGCTTATTTACTCTTATCACAAAGCTAGAACATTTAACTGAGGAAGGATTTGGGTTAATTAATGAAGACGGAAAAGTAAAGGAGTGGAAACATGATAAGTAAATTGGATTTTGCTTATATAGTATTGGCTTTTGTAGTATTTCAGGCTTTAACTATTGCAGTCCTATTCTAATAAGGAAGGAATGAGATCATGTCTCAATATAAATTTAAGTTGATTGAATATGACGGAGAAGCGTGTACTTTTACACAACAAGAAATTGCAGACTTAGAAAAGCATTATAATGAGGAAATTTCAGATGACACACTAGGTAAATTTGTAAGGTTTCACATAAATCAAATGATGATTATATTGGGATATAAATTTGTAGAAGTTGAATAAAAATAAATCCCAAAAATGGGGAAAAGGGAGAGGTTAAAATGATTAATATTGAAGCAAATACAAACGGTACGAAGAAATTCTATATTGGAACATCAATTACTTTCGATATTTCTATAGAAGCAAACTGTGAAAATAATCAATCTGCAATTGCTGAAGGGTTACGTAAATTACATGAATATGCTATAGCAATTCCTGAACTCACATTGACACTTCATGATGGCACTATTGTGAAGCCGAAAATACATAACTACACCAGCGATGAAGAATTAGTAACCATGACTGATGAAGAATAAATTACAGGATACTGAATAAAGTTATTGCAAGGTATCGCTCCTGTGTACTATAATTTAATAAAATTGGAATGAGAGACAAGTATTCAAATCACTGTTAAATCCTTTTATATCAGCATATTTACATAAAATAATATATTGATCCGATAGTTCAGTGGGAGAACACTACCTTGACAGGGTAGGGGTCGGGGGTTCGAATCCCTCTCGGATCATCAGAGTGAAGCTTCAGTTCCTTTTAAATAAGGGATTGGGGCTTTTTTGTTTTTATTCGCAAATCTTTTTAGTACTTTACTTTATTTTGAACATTTTTAAGTTTTATATAATAAGTTTCTCTTACATTTTACTGTATATACCTTCTATAACGATAAGTGTTATTAACACGTCTTGGGGAAGAGAAGCACCGAACCTTTCAAATATATCATCTTCATCAATCGGGCCAGATTGGAGAAAATCAGTTAGAATGAAATTGAGATTATGAAGAGTTATACTTCAACTAAAGTGGCAGGTTTATGACATAAGCATGTATTTTGCAATAGAAAAGTGCAGAAAAATGCAAAGAAAAGTACAGAGGTTTGTCACCCGAATTACTTTTCTTTATTTTCTTTTAGATAATGCATTCGTTAAGCGATAACTCTCTCCTTGATACGAGATGATATGTGCATGATGAATCAACCGGTCTACCAATGCTGCGGTCAACCTAGAGTCTGTGAATATCCTGTTCCATTGACTGAACTCTAAATTTGACGTGATTATTAAACTTTTTTGCTCGTAGAATTCAGAGATAAGTTGGAAGAGAAGCTCAGATCCCTCTTTACTAAACGGCAGGTA
>NZ_JAEK01000055.1 GCF_000518865.1 Bacillus sp. J37
TACCTGCCGTTTAGTAAAGAGGGATCTGAGCTTCTCTTCCAACTTATCTCTGAATTCTACGAGCAAAAAAGTTTAATAATCACGTCAAATTTAGAGTTCAGTCAATGGAACAGGATATTCACAGACTCTAGGTTGACCGCAGCATTGGTAGACCGGTTGATTCATCATGCACATATCATCTCGTATCAAGGAGAGAGTTATCGCTTAACGAATGCATTATCTAAAAGAAAATAAAGAAAAGTAATTCGGGTGACAAACCTCTGTACTTTTCTTTGCATTTTTCTGCACTTTTCTATTGCAAAATACACCCACACACTTTTTTCTATCATACTATAAAATGAATGATTAGAATGTAAAAATAATGACTGAAAAACAAACTATCACCTCATTTACAAAGAGGTGATAGTTTTTATTTTATAACATCATATAAAACACGTGCAATTATTTCATGATTAAAATGCCCAAAGTCCTTTCCAAATAGTGTTAGGCCACCACTGTTTTTTCTATTATCTGAAACAGCTAATTTGAATTTTATCTCAGATTTCATCGTAAGGTTAATGTGATCGATTGTTACATCTGAAATGCGACTTCCATCTATAAAAGTACCATCTTTGTTAATACGCAGTAATTTGGCCAGTCCATATTGATTTAAGTGTCCCGGCCACCAGTCTGGATTATTCGTGCCTCTCATTTTTCCAAAATCACCAGGTGATGTCCAGAAGCCCAGTTCAATATTATTTAAATAAAAATAGATATCAGATGGCCAATCCTCATTGTATCCGGGTGCTTCTGAACTAATTTCAAAAATAAACTGAAGTTCTTTAAACTCTTCAAATCGTTTTAAGTAATTAGGTATCCGATATTCCAGAAAACCATTGTTTAACCAAATGATACCTGCATGTATGTGAGTTGGATCAGCGAAATAACGGGGGTCATCGAATTCTCCAATAATACTATTTTTTGTAGCTAATCCACAAGTTGGCTCAGCACTATAATTAATATAATGTCCAACATTGATTTCATATTCATAACAATGCTCGATTTCTTTACTTCTTAAATCCACTGTTAGCGAATCTTCATTTAAATAACACATCTTTTGAATTCCATGTTTCCCAACTGTAGTTGTAATATCAATTATACCGCTTTCTTCAAGTTTTTTAATATGCATGGTAACAGCACCATTTGTTAATTTTAATTTTTCTGCTAGCTCATTTAAATTTAATCGATCATGTTGTCTTAATAAATTGATAATTTCAATTCTGGTTTCAGAGCTTAATGCTTTAAATATGGTTAGACCTGACTGCAAATCTTTAATATGAATCAAAGGTGTACCCCCTGTAGAGTGAAGTTCATTTTAGTATATTATAAAATAAATTATATGAATGAGAAAGTCATTATTTTTAGTGGTTCAAGAAAAAAGTATTTAGAAAAGGGGGATTATAAGTTTTTGAAAACGAATACACTTTTTCGTTGACAACTAAAATGATGGGAGATTATTATAAAAATATAAAAAGATTTAGATTCTTATAAAATGAAAATTGGGGATGGGTGGTAAATCATGACATTAAAAGCAAAAATGGTAGTTGATAAGGATTTTAAAATATCTGACGTGGATTCGCGGATATATGGATCATTTATTGAGCACTTAGGTCGTGCAGTATACGGTGGGGTATATGAACCGGATCATCCACTTGCTGACGAAAACGGTTTTCGAAAAGATGTTATTGAACTAGTGAAAGAATTAGATGTGCCGATTATCCGCTATCCGGGTGGTAATTTTGTATCAGGTTATAATTGGGAAGATGGGGTAGGACCTGTAGGAGAGCGTCCAAGACGTTTAGATCTTGCCTGGAGAACGACTGAAACAAATGAATTAGGCACAAACGAGTTTGTAGACTGGACGAAAAAAGTTAACTCAGAAGTTATGATGGCTGTCAACTTAGGTACAAGGGGAATAGATGAAGCAAGAAACCTGGTAGAATATTGTAATCATCCAGGAGGTACATATTACAGTGATTTAAGGAAACAGCACGGGTATAAAGATCCACACAAAATTAAAACATGGTGTTTAGGAAACGAAATGGATGGACCGTGGCAAATTGGTCATAAAACTGCAGAAGAGTATGGCAGACTTGCGGTTGAAACTGCAAAAGCTATGAAGTGGGTAGATCCGACGATTGAACTTGTTACATGTGGTAGTTCAAGTTCTTCAATGGCAACTTTCCCTGAGTGGGAAGCTACAACGTTAGAGCATACATATGAAGCTGCAGACTATATCTCACTTCACCAATACTATGGAAATCGAAATGACGATTCAGCTAGCTATTTAGCAAAATCGCTGGATATGGATCATTTTATTAAAACAGTCATTTCAACATGTGACTATATAAAAGCGAAAAAACGTAGTAAGAAAACAATGTATTTAAGCTTTGATGAATGGAATGTTTGGTACCATTCTAATGAATCAGATAAAAAAATTGAACCATGGTCGATTGCTCCTCCGCAATTAGAGGATGTTTACAACTTTGAAGATGCTTTATTAGTGGGTAGCATGCTTATGACAATGCTAAAGCACTCTGACCGTGTGAAGATGGCATGTATGGCTCAGTTAGTTAATGTTATTGCACCAATTATGACAGATACAAAAGGTGGAGCGTGGAAGCAAACAATCTTTTATCCTTATCAGCATGTATCCATGTACGGGCGTGGGATTGCTTTACAGCCGGTTATCTCCTCACCTAAATATGATTCGAAAGAGTTCACAGATGTTCCTTATCTGGATTCAATTGCCGTTCATAACCCGGAAAAAGAAGAACTAACGATTTTTGCCTTGAACCGCAGTCTTGAAGATAGCTTAACACTAGAATGTGATGTTCGTAGTTTTTCAGACTATCAAATCATTGAACATACTGTGTTGGAAAATGAAAACTTAAAAGCTTTTAACACACTGGAACAACAAGCAGTTGTTCCACATAACCGAGGAAAAGCGGTACTTGAAGGTGGAAATATTATTGCACCATTAGCGAAGCATTCTTGGAATGTGATCCGTTTAGGATTGAAAAAATAAAAATGCCATATGAGACCTGCTCTGTAATAGAGCAGGTCTCATTTTCGTTTTACTAAATATGTTTCAACAAGGTAAAAGTGTGGAAGGGTACATATATAGGGACATACTTAGAAAATGACAGAAGCGCTTCATATGTCATTGTAATTATGGCACAAAGATTCCCTTAAATCTTTGTGGATTTGATACATTGTCGCTTAAGCTTATGTAATCGTACAATATATAGTAAGTAAACTCTTACTCAACCTTTAATGGGGGTGTTTGTCGTGTCAGTCATTTCAAGAGATTTATTTTTATATCTATCAAATAATAAAACGTTGAATCGGGCCGCCCAGAATTGGGGCAGCAATATCGCCTCTGGAAAGATTGTAGGTGGGATAGACTTTCCAAGCTCCATTAAATTTATAAAAGAGTTAAATGAACAGGGTTTTTCGGTAACAGTGGATCATTTAGGAGAATTCGTTACTAGTGAAGAAATTGCAAGAGAGCGGACAAAAGAATGCATTCAAACAATTGAAACGATTGTTGCTCAACGATTAGATTCTCATGTTTCTCTAAAACTAACATCATTAGGTTTAGATATTTCAAAAGAACTAGTTATTGAAAATATGAGAAAAATTATGGATATAGCTGAAAAGTATAAAATTATGGTCACAATTGATATGGAAGATGAAACAAGGTGTGAAGAAACACTTTCAATTTTTAAGGGCCTAAAAGCTGATTATACTTATATTAGTACAGTAATCCAGGCATATTTGTATCGTGCTGAACAAGATATCCGCAATTTAAATAGTTATGAACCATTTTTAAGACTTGTTAAAGGGGCATATAAAGAGTCACCTACGGTTGCTTTTCCGAAGAAGGCGGATGTTGATGAAAATTACAAAAAACTAATCAAATCTCGTTTATTAAATGGTTATTATACAGGAGTTGCGACTCATGATGATGCCATTATTGAATATACTAAGAGATTAGTAGAGGAATATAAAATTCCAAAACATTCATTTGAGTTTCAAATGCTGTATGGAATGAGAACACAAACTCAAAAGGAATTGGTTAATCAAGGTTATAAAATGCGTGTGTATGTGCCATACGGGATTGATTGGTATGGATACTTTATGAGGCGTCTTGCAGAACGTCCAGCTAACCTTGCCTTTGTTTTAAAGGGTATGACTAAAAAGTAAAAAGGAGTCGATGATCATGACAACAGTTTACAAACACGAACCATTCACTGATTTTTCAAAAGAGGAAAACCGCAAAGCCTTTGAAGCTGCCTTAGAAAATGTGAATAAGGTGATGGGAAAAGAATACCCGCTTGTCATCAATGGAGAACGGATTACAACGAAAAGTCAAATTGTTTCCTATAACCCGGCAAACAAAGATGAAATTGTGGGAAAAGTAGCCAAAGCAACTCAAGAGCACGCGGAAATGGCCATTCAAGCAGCAGATAAGGCTTTTCAGACATGGAGATATTGGAATCCAGAAGAACGAGCCAATATTTTATTCCGTGCAGCTGCCATTATTCGCCGGAAAAAACACGACTTTTCGGCATTATTAGTAAAAGAAGCAGGGAAGCCTTGGAATGAAGCTGATGCAGATACAGCGGAAGCGATAGATTTCTTAGAATATTATGGCCGTCAAATGATTGAACTGGCAAAAGGGAAGCCCGTAAACAGCCGTGACGGAGAAATCAATAAATACGTTTATACACCAACAGGAGTAACAGTTGTCATTCCACCTTGGAACTTTTTATTTGCGATTATGGCAGGTACAACAGTTGCACCAATTGTAACTGGTAATACGGTCGTGTTAAAGCCTGCAAGTGCCACACCGGTTATTGCCGCTGAATTTGTAGAAGTATTAGAAGAAGCAGGATTACCAAAAGGTGTTGTTAACTTTGTTCCAGGAAGCGGTGCTGAAGTTGGTGATTATTTAGTGGATCATCCTAAAACGAGTATTATTACCTTTACAGGATCTCGAGAAGTTGGAACCCGCATTTTTGAACGTGCAGCAAAAGTACAATCAGGTCAGCAGCATTTAAAACGTGTGATTGCGGAAATGGGTGGTAAAGATACAGTTTTAGTTGATAAGGATGCGGATCTTGAGTTAGCCGCTCAATCTATCTTCACTTCAGCATTTGGTTTTGCTGGCCAAAAATGCTCTGCAGGCTCAAGAGCAGTTATTCATGAAGATGTTTATGATCAAGTGCTTCAGCGGGTTGTGGAAATTACCGAGCAGAAGATTACCGGCAACCCTGAAAAATACGAAACATATATGGGACCGGTTATTGATCAGGCTTCATATGATAAAATTATGGATTATATTCAAATTGGAAAAGAAGAAGGTCGTTTAATGAGCGGTGGTAAAGGAGACGATACGAAAGGCTACTTTATTGAACCAACGATTATCGCTGATCTTGACCCGAATGCTCGGCTTATGCAAGAGGAAATCTTCGGCCCTGTGGTTGCTTTTGCAAAAGCGAAGGATTTTGACGAAATGCTTGAAATCGCCAATAACACTGAATACGGTCTAACAGGAGCGTTGATTACAAGGAACAGGCAGTATATCGAGCGTGCAAAACAAGAGTTTCATGTTGGGAATTTATATTTTAACCGTAACTGTACTGGTGCTATTGTTGGTTACCATCCATTCGGTGGCTTTAAAATGTCAGGAACAGACTCAAAAGCTGGTGGTCCGGACTACTTAGCTTTGCATATGCAGGCAAAAACAATAAGTGAGATGTTGTAATTAAGTTGTGGGAAAGCAGACATAGTTTCTGCTTTCTTTTTTATGATTAATTCCTTCATCTTTCCCATGTTACACATTGTAGACCAGAAAAAATAAACTATTTCTAATTTCCTGAAACTTTCGACTTCCTTAATCGTATTACTTAACAAAGGTAACTAGTTATCGAAAAAGTCTACCACGTGGAAAAATGGCTTAATACACTATTAGGAGGCAGAAAGATGGATGGTTTTTTTGGAGTTATTGTTATCTTAATTCCTTTATTAATTATTGCAGCACTCGGTGGGATTGGATATTTCTTTTGGGTGAAGATTCGTTATCGAACAGCCAAGTCAAATCAAGCGTTAATCATTACAGGTCCAAAGTTAGGAGATCCTGAAAAAGAAACGAATATATTCACAGACCAAGAAGGACGTTCGATGAAAATTATTCGAGGTGGCGGTTATAGACTGAGACGTTTCCAAACTGCTACTCCTGTTAATTTAACTTCCTTTCAATTAAAGCTTTCAACACCAAGAGTGTACACAAACGGCGGGGTGCCGATTGTCGCTGATGCAGTTGCGATGGTAAAGGTAGCTGACACATTAAATGGTATTGCAAATTATGCAGAGCAATTTTTAGGGAAAGAGCAAGAAGAGATTGAAGCAGAAATTATTGAGGTTCTTGGGAGTAATCTTCGTGCTATTTTATCGAAGATGACGGTTGAAGATATTAACAGTGACCGTGAAAAATTTAATCATGATGTATCAGAGGTTGCACAAAAGCAATTAGATCTTATGGGCTTTAAAATTACATCATTAGGTTTAACAGATTTACGCGATGCTGATGAGGAAAACGGTTATTTAGAAAACCTTGGAAGACCACGTATTGCAGAGGTTCGTAAACTGGCTGAAATCGCAGAAGCGAATAGTGAGCGTGAAACGCGTATTCATATAGCACAAACAGATCAAGCGGCAAAAGAAGAGGAATATAAGCGTCAAATTGCAATAGCTGAGTCAAAGAAAGAAAAAGATATTAAAGATGCTGCCTTCAAAGAGGAAACTGAACGGGCGCGTGCAAAATCAGAACAATCCTATGAATTAGAAAAAGCGAAGCTTGCGAAAGAAATAAAAGAAGAGGAATTAACACTTCAATTTTTAGAACGTGAACGTGCTGTTAAGCTGGAAGAGGAAGAAAGTAAAGTTCGTAAAGCAAAAGCAGATGCGGAGTACTATGAAACGACTCGTAAAGCAGAGGCGGAAGCCCGTAAAGCTGAGATCGATGGGGAAGCAAAGGCAAAAATACGTCGTGAAGAAGGTTCTGCAGAAGCAGACGTTATACGTGAACGAGGGAGAGCAGAAGCAGAAGCTCGTAAACTATTAGCAGAAGCAATGGAAAAACATGGTGATGTTATCATTACTGAAAAATTAATTGAAATGTTGCCAGTCTTTGCTGAAAAGATTGCACAGCCACTAAGTAATATTGATTCTGTGAAAATTATAGATTCCGGTAGTGGTCAGGGTGTGTCATCTTTTGGAAAAAGCATTACAAAAACAATGGTTGATATTCAGGAACCATTAAAAGAAATGACAGGAATCGATATGGGTGAGCTATTAAAGTCTTATGCAAACCGTACAAATCGTACAGATAATCATATAACTTTTCAAGAAGTAAAACGGGAAAATGATTCAGATGCAATCACGGTTGTTGATGATCAACCTGATAAATAATAGGAGAATGCGGGCAAATATTGTCCGTTTTTTTCTATGTAAAAAATGATAGACATAAGCTTAAAATATGTGAATAAATAATGTGGTTGAACTTGTATTCTATTTCTATGAGAGATTTCCTACAATTAAACTATACAAGTAATCCTAAAGCAAAGTATCATAAGGTTAACGAAATATGTGGTAGGAGTTTTTTTATGAATGAGCTATTAGAGCGTGCTTTATCATTAACTGATTTGAATGAAGTTGTCGATGTGATCAGTGATGGGTTAAAAAAGCCTGTAATTGTAGAAAGCGATCACTTTTTTCTTTTGGCTTATAATTCTTATTATGTCAATCACTTTGATTATGCTAACCAACAAACCATTTTCTCAAAAAAGTGTCCATTAAATATATTTGAACGATTTGTTGAAACAGGCATTATCGACCAATTAAAAACAACTGACAGGCCTTTCCGGGTTGAAGAAATGAAGGAAATTGGTTTAAATCGTCGAGTTGTTGTTCATGCAAAGTATAAGGATAGTATTATGGGCTATATTTGGGTGCAGGAAATAAACAACCTTCTGACTGAAGAAGAACTTGATTTTCTTTTTGATATTTCCTTTCATGTTGGAAAGTTAATTTACAAGAAAAATAAGCTAAAACAACAAAAAGCAGAGGAAATTGAGTGCTTTTTCAGAAAGGTTATAAATAATGAGTTTACAAATGAAAAGGAATTAAAGTGGCAAGCTGCGGAGCTCGATATTGTGTTACCTTCTATTTTTTGTGTAATGGTTGTGAATGCGATTCATGCAGACGAAGAGCTAATCGAGGAATTAAAGGAAACAATTCGTTCCTATTTAAATTTAAAAGACAACACAAGTCATGTGTTGGTGTATCGGACAAATATTGTCATCATTGTTGGCTGTTATTCTCTTAAGTATTCACCTGTAAAAGCTTCTCTTCAAATTGTAGAAAATTTACTAACAAACTTTGATGTCAGGCGATATTCAAATATTTATATCGGAATCGGAAACGAGTATCAGCCTGTTCTCTCTCTTCATAGAAGTTACAAGGAAGCGCTTGAGGTTGTTTCAATTACAGAGGAATTAAGAACACAAGAAAACCTTCCCTATGAATATAACAAGATTGGAGTTCTACAGTATTTGGATGTTATTTATGAAAAGAATGCAAGAACGAATTATACGAATAAAAATATCCGAATTCTTCAAGAAAAAGATAGAGAAAGTCAAACTGAGCTTGTCAAAACGTTGGAATATTATCTAGTGAATAACTGTAAGCTTAAGCCAACAGCGGAGCAAATGTTTATTCATCCCAATACACTAAATTACCGAATGAAGCAAATTACTGAGTTAACAACAATTGATTTTAACGATTTTAATCAAAAATGTCAGCTCTATCTTGATTTGATGGTAAGTAAAAGAAAAGATCGGTAGGATGCAATGTTGGTGAAAATAGTCATTTTTATCGGAGAAAGATGTAACTAATGCAGATATGGAAGACCGATTGCTAAAAGAAATCACCCATTGATTCATCAATAGGGTGATTGTGTTTTTTATTCAGGTTGATCCGGATAGGTTTCTTTCAAAAACTCAATGGATTGTGTAATTAGTGCCTTTACTACATCCACATCAATATCGGCAATTTTATTGATATAAACACAGGCTTTACCGGACGTATGCTTACCTAAGTTCTGAAGTAATTCCTCACGTTTTGTATCACCGGTGGCAAAATAAAGACTAATTTTTGCTTTTCTAGGTGAAAATCCGACGAGCGGTGCATCTCCTTCATGACCTGTTGGATATTTATAGTGATATTTTCCAAATCCTATAATACTTGGCCCCCACATTTTGGCGGGATATCCAGATGTCTCAGTAAAAATATCCAATAGCTTGTACGCATCTTCACGTTTTTTGGGATTCTCTACTGCTTCAATAAATTCGATTACACTACTGTCATTTTCCTTGGTCTTTAGCTCGTACATATGAAGATCCTCCCAACTAATCGACTAGCCCTAATGATTTTAATCCATTATAAATACCTGAGTTTGTCACTTTTGTTGTTTTATATTTAGCATATTGAAAAAGATCAGGGTGTCCATTCCCCATCGCAAATCCTTCTCCAACAACACTTAACATTTCCTTGTCATTCATGCCGTCTCCAAATGCAATTGATGCTTCCTTTGGGATATGTAAAAGTTCTAAAATATGCTGTACAGCAATTCCTTTGTTCACATTATCCCGGATTACGTCATAGCAATGACGAAGTCCATCAACATTTACTTGTGATAAGTGTATGGAGGGATCTGCTTTTTCATAAAGTGCCGGTTCATTTTCACTTAGATTTATAAGAGTGATTCCGAGTATTTTATCAATTATATCAACAGAGTAACTGTTGTTTTTTTGTAAGTGAAAAGCTGAAATAAACTCTTTTACCATAGGGCTTTCCAAATCTGAAAAGATATTTTCTTCATGTGTATAAAGAACCAGCTCATGTCCGTTGTTCTTTGCGATATTCACATAGCTTTCAACTGTCGTCCTGTTCATGGGAGATCTGAAGATATCCTGATGATTGTATATTGCATATGCTCCATTGTAACCAATAAATGAAGAAATGGTTAATTCATCTGCTATATGTGAGATCTCATGTAGTGGGCGACCTGTGGCTAGAAAAACCTCAATACCTTTTTCTTTTACTTCTGCTACAGCTTTTTTGGTTGAGTCTTCAATCGTATCATCTGGTTTGAGAATGGTCCCATCAATGTCCAGAAATAAAACCTTGTAATCTGTCATCGTCGCTTCACAGTCCTTTTTTTAGTCTTTTCTCTCTTTTCTTTATTCTATCATAGAAAATTTTGTCATTACATTTTATCGGAGTATTCATTTTAAAATAATTTATTAAAAAATGAAATTTGATGTTTATTTTTTATTCTAAAGGTAATACTAAAAATCGAAATTATCATCAAACGTGTTTTGATTGATCTAGGAGGAAATATTGAGATGGCACAAGGAAAAGTAAAATGGTTTAACTCAGAAAAAGGTTTTGGATTTATTGAAGTTGAAGGTGGAGATGATGTATTCGTACATTTCTCTTCAATTCAAGGTGAAGGGTACAAATCACTTGATGAAGGCCAAGAGGTCACTTTTGACATTGAAGAAGGCAACAGAGGACCACAAGCTGCTAACGTTCAAAAAATCTAAAGCTTATTAAACCATAATGTAAAGGGACTATGCTCATTGTATATGAGCAAGGGTCCCTTTTGTTTTACTATCATTTAATCGTATATATAGCCTTTGCAAAAAGTGCTGAACTTAGTGCAGTGTTACTACTTAATATAAGACTTTGACACATATCCATATGACTTGCCATACTTAATTTTATGCCATGAGCCATTTGTAGTAACAATGGAAACAGTTTGGTTTTTCTTTAAAGAACCTATAACTTTTGCTTTAGTAGAAGCAGCCGCACGGACATTTAGTTTTGTGGCATTCACTTTACCTGTTTTTGTCTTCACGACAGGTGCAGGCTTTTTCACTGTAAAAGATGGTAATGTAGAAGCTCGATTATTGCTGCTATCGACTGCCGTAATCCCTATATAATATGTCCCGTTTGCTAATGAGGAGAAATTGTATTCCTTCTTGATTGGTCCTGCTTTTATTGAGGAATCCTTTAAAATATAATGCAAAATTTTCCCTTGAGCATTTTTAATATAGATTGTGACTTTTCCTGATTCATTAGTGTGAAAGGAAATAGTAGCTTTCTTTTTAGTTTGATCACTTGTTACTTTTACCTGGCTAATAATGGGCGCCTTTTTATCGATTACTGGCTTTTTAGCGGGTGTTGCGGGTTTGACTGGTGTTGTAACAACAGGCTGATTTGTATCTTTAAGTGTATCATCTTTCTTGACAGGCTGTACTGTTGTACTAGAAGGTGCTTCTTCTTTTTCAACGGGCTGTATTGTAATAACAGACGTACCTTCCTTTACAACAGGTTGTGGTGTAGTGCCAGATGTTTGGTGTCTTTCTGCGTAATCTTTGACAATAGTTGTCCCATCATAATAGAAGCTTAAAATCTCACGATAAGAATGTCCTGCATCTGCGCGGTTTTTTGCACCCCATTGGCTCAAACCAACACCATGTCCATCTCCAATACCGAATAGTGTAAAGCTATCATTTGTTTCTGATTGTTTTGTAACGAGATAACTTAGGATTACCCGGTTTCCAATCATAGCACGAATACGGGTAGCTGGAATGTTTACATATTCGACCTTTTGTAAAACTAGCTCTCCATCTGTATTTACACGATCTTTTACAAAAAATTCAAACGTGATATCTCCTTTAGAGACTCGGCCGCCTGATGTGGGTGTATGGAGAGCTAGCTTAGGAATTGAAACAATTTTGATGTCTTTTCCTGCATAACCATTTTGCAAAAGCCAAGTTTTCATAGTAGACGTAAGTGAGCGATCCATTTCTGTTGTTGTATTCCACCATAACGAGGGGTTCTTTAAATTTAGTGATGAAGAATTAATTTGCTGTTTTTTTATTGTAAATTGCCAAGGAGTTTTTGCATCAAAGGGATCTGTTTTAATTGGAAGGTACGATAATGAAGTGCTACCCCACGCATTTGCATTTGACTCTGTTCGTCCACCATTACTCGCTGAAAAAACAGTGCTCACAAGGCGGCCATTTTGTCTTAACACTTCACCATAGGTTTCATTTACTGCTGCATCAGTATTTGGATGCCAAGCATAGCCGCCATATACTTGATAGTTAATTGTATCGTCTATCACTCGTGACAGATAACCAACTGCATAACTGCGAGCAGCAACTGCTTGAGACTTGAGTGCTTCTTTGTTCCAGCTTGCCATCATTTCAAATGGAACAACACCTTTTAAATAATCCTCAAGATAGACAGTATTAATTGGACGAATATATTGTGCCTGTTCAACAACAAACCGGAATGATCCAAGGTAAGGACGGTTATTGATTTCCAGATAGTTTGTGAATGACACAGGAGTTAGCTCCAGCTGGTTAACGGTTACTAATTTTGTTGATTCGTCAAATAATGAGATTTTTCCATGTTCAACTTTTGCTACATATGTTTTCTTATCAAGTAAACGTAAATGATGATTTGCTATGAGGAACTCTCCATGAATTTCTATAGAAAGCTGTGGTTGATTACCAATATAATTGACAAGTTTAACTTGTACCTGAGGCTCTGAAGTAGCAGCTTTAGATTTAGAAAAAGGAAAAATAGAGATTAATAGGATGATAACCATAAAAAATAAAATATTCTTTTTCAAATATACTCATTCTCCTTCGAAATTTAGATTAATAGTATTACAGGGAGAATCATACAAAAGAGAGGTTGGTAGGAGCAATAGGAGATTAAAGGGAAAAACCTTATGAAAATAACAAAGGAAATCGAAGAGGTTGTTTGTACGTAATTAGTAAGGATAACGAAAATAATTAAGCCTACAATTGTACCCTCCTCATATACATATATGTAAGGAGGTTGTACGGTGAAATCGACAATTCAATTCTTCTTTAAACTCATTTATGTACCTATACTTGTGCTGATCTTTATCTTTTGCTTAATTGGGATCATCATTACGATGCAAGTGACGATTGATTCTTATAGTATTCAAAGAACAATTGGTTCAATGAATACTGAACAATTATTTGCTCAATTTCTTCAGTCGGAAAATCATTATTTTTATCAAGATTCTGATAACCAATTCATGGATGCTTCCAATATTTCTACTCTGGCTATACAGCTTGCTACAAGTATTAAACCAACTGATGCAAGAACATTTTTAGGGAATGAATTACCGGGGATGAGGCTGTATGATACTGAAATTGCAGTTGCAGGAGAAGGAACAGATTTAACAAACATTCCATTTGAATCACCACCACCAACAGAAGTTCTTTTAAAGGAAAGGAAAGTAGCAGAAGAAAAATTGGCAGATAGAGAATTGGAGCAAGAAGAACCTGTTACAAATCCTGAGAATAAAACAGTATTTATTTATCAAAGTCATAGTTGGGAGTCTTTTTTGCCTTTATTAAAGGGAGCTACACAACCAAATGATGCAATAAGCTCTGATGAAAGAGCAAATGTGATTGGACTCGGAAGCCGATTAGCTCAAAATCTAATGAAGGAAGGAATTGGTGTAGAGCATGACAAAACAAATATGACACAGGAACTACATAGCAAGGGATGGAGCTCTACACAAGCATATACACTTTCAGGCGATATCGTTGATGAAGCAGTATCAACACAGGAGAATGATTTTGTGTACTATTTAGATCTACATCGTGATTCAGCTCGTAAAGAAATTACAACAAAAACGATTAATGGAGAAAGGTATGCAAGACTCTATTTTGTTGTGGGAAAAGAAAATAAAGATTATCAGGAAAACCTGGATTTTGCAAAAGAAATTCACCAAAAATTAGAGAGGAAGTTCCCGGGTATCAGTCGAGGAGTGTTCTTAAAAACAAAAAGTGAAGGGAATGGTGTTTATAACCAAGATGTATCAAATAAAGCGTTACTAGTTGAAATAGGAGGGGTGGACAATCATTTAGATGAATTAGAACGAACAATTGATGCATTTGCAGAGGTGTATGCAGAATCTATTCGCAATGAGCAAAAGGCGAAAGAGGTGAACTCATAGTAAAACAAGCCGAATTCCAATTCGGCTTGTTTGTTTAGTAATATTTAATATTTTCATCCCCAGTTGTTTTCTTCCAGGTTTTTCGCATGAATAAACAAATTATGCCTATTAAGGCTGCAACCAAAATACTAACAAAAAAACCAGGTCTGATAGCTTTTTCAAGTAAAGTTCCACTTATTGCTGCAAGGATCAATACCAGTCCAAGAATGGCGAGCAGCTTGTTCCAAATCTTGAGCTCCAAAAGTTTAAAAGAAGAACACACGATAAACAACCAATTATATAAAAGCAGAATTCCAGCAGCTGTTGTGATGTATTCATAAATTTTACCTGGAAGCAATAATGCTGTAATAATAGAAGCGCTAAGCCCAACCGTCGCTAGCCCTAAAGAAGGTAAAGGCAAGCTTTTGAAATTTAATTTCTTTGAAAACAGTGCTGGTGCATCTCCATCATTTGCCAGGGTGACAAGTAAATTCGTTACCCCATACAATGCAGCCGTCATTGTAGAAAATCCGGCAATAATAATCGCTCCATTAAACACGTGGGGGAAAAATGGAAGGTTAAAATTTGCCAGTGCTGTTACAAAAGGACTTTCCTTATCATGAAACGCATCAATCCCTGCTAAGGAGACAGCAAGTCCGAGCGACAATACATAAACCGTTGTTAAGCTGATAAGCATAAACGTTCCTGCTTTTGGAGCATCTTCTTTATTTTTTAATTGCATGGCCATAATTCCGATAACTTCTATCCCTCCGTATGCATAAAAAGCATAAATGAGAGAAGCGTAAAAACCACGAAATCCCTCAGGAAAAAGCTCACCAAGTTTTAGAGGTACTCCTGGTGGTTTCGTACCATCACCGTTGATCCAGCCAAACAGTGCGGCAAAAGCGAGGACAATAAACATAAGGATTGCCGCAAATTTCATAATGGCAAATAAATTTTCCATCTTATCAAAGCCTTTTGTTCCTGTGATCACAACTAGAATTGAGAGAATTGCATATCCAGCAGCAAATATCCACAAAGGGACATTAGGAAACCAAAACTGTGATAGAATGGCCAAAGCAGTTAATTGACTACCCATCACAAGAATATTGGAACACCAATAGTTCCATCCGCATCCAAATGCTGCCCATTTTCCAAAAGCTTTACCAGCATAATAACAAAATGACCCTTCTTGAGGATCCTGTGCTGTCATTTTGGCTAAAACATTATATACAATAAAAGTGCCCAAAGCAGCTAATAAAAAGGAAAAAACGATTGAAGGTCCGGCAATACTTACTCCAATTGCAGATCCAAGAAAATATCCTGTCCCAATCGTACATCCGATCCCAATTAAAGATAGCTGCCACCACTGTAAATCACCTTGTGTTGATTTTTTCTTTTGACCTGTATTACTCATTAATAAAACCTCTTCGAACTTCCCTGCGCTTATTGTTGGATAGGATGTGTTTGATTATGTAAAGCAAGAGAAAAATTCGATCGTATGGTGATCAAAAAAGTGGGAGTGACTCAATCAACTCCTCTTAAAAAGGTAACTCCCCTAAAAAGTCCCCCTTATAGGGGGAAGCTAAAAACTATGTTTAAACGAATGAATTGAATGAAAATCCATCAATAGATGAAATTTTCCCCCGCCACCATGTTCCATTTGTATGTGTTATTTCATGCTGGTTAGGTACATATTTTGCATTCTTTAAATGAATAAAGGTAAAAGAATTTTCATTTTCTTTTGATTCCTTTTCAGCTTCTTGTTGTTTCTGTTTTGCATACTCTTCTTTTAAATCATGAAATTTTTTTGAGATAATTTTAGACATTGTGCTATCTTCAAAGTTTTTTGATGCTTCTGTAACACCTTCATAGTAGGCTGTAGCACCAATTAATGTTCCGGATATAATTGAACCATTTACTGAAAGTGTTATATCTACTTCAATTCCATCTTGTTCAACTAAATCTAAAAACATTAACATGATTGCATCGTTTGTACTCATTTGTGTTTGTTCTTTTGCCATTACCTAACACCTCTGATCAATAATATTGGTATAGTTATCATGCCCTTAATTTATAAGTTAAACATCAAATATTCTTTAAAACAAAAAGAATAAATATTCACTCATAGTGGACAACTTTTTTCATATAATGTACAAGTCCATTAAAAGGAGAGAAGGATATTTGAGTATTAGCATTTTGGTCGGTTATATTTTCTTAGGGTTATCACTTGCTGCTCCAATTGGGCCCGTCAATTCGGCCCGTCTTGATAAAGGAATTAAAAATGGATTCTGGCATGCATGGATTGTTGGAGCAGGATCAATGATAGCTGATGCGATTTTTATGTTGTTTGTTTACTTAGGAATGGTAAATTTTTTAGATATTCCGTTTGTACAAATTTTTTTATGGTTGTTTGGAGGATTTATTCTTTTATACTCAGGATTTGAAAGTATTTTAGGGGTTAATCGCGTTAATCTTACATACAGCAGAAAAAAAGATTCCCTGAGCAAATGTTTTTTTACTGGATTTATGATGTCGATAACAAGTCCTTTATCCATTTTATTTTGGCTTGGGATA
This sequence comes from Bacillus sp. J37, assembly GCF_000518865.1. Classification (GTDB taxonomy): domain Bacteria; phylum Bacillota; class Bacilli; order Bacillales; family Bacillaceae; genus Metabacillus. Next base: position 16,742 of record NZ_JAEK01000055.1, read on the forward strand.
TATGGTTCAGTTTTGGCGAAAACAGCACAAGAGAGCGGTACAAGCCAGCTGCTTATTTATAGTTGTATGATATTTGTCGGCCTTACCTTATGGGATGTATTTGTTGCGGGACTAACAACAGGTTTTCGAAAACTTTTAAATGATACAAGCTTAAAAATCATATCCATTATTTCAGGATTATCTTTGTTAGGGTTTGGTGGATATTTTGGATATCAAGGTTTAAAAGCCTTATTTGGTTTTTAATGAAGACGGTTAAAAAATCGTCTTTTTTGCTTTTTCTAGACCAAAAAACTATGGTACGATCAAAATAATCAAAAAATTCAGGAGAGTACTTATGGAGAAAATGATTGAGTTAGATCAGGTTTCATTAAAAAGAAATGGACAGTGGATATTGCAGAATATCAATTGGCACATTAATCAACATGAGAATTGGGTGTTATATGGATTGAATGGGGCTGGGAAAACGGCACTATTAAACATGCTATGTGCTTATTATTTTCCAACACAAGGTTCTATAAAGGTATTAGATAAGGTCTTTGGCCGCGATTATTTAGCAGAAAAGCTTCGCCAAAAGATTGGTCTCGTTTCTTCTAGACTCCAACAAAAATTCTATCCTTCTGACAGTGCTTTTGAAATTGTATTAAGTGGAGCTTATGCATCAATCGGCTTATATGAAAAACCGACTGAAGAAATAAGAAAAAAAGCAATTGGATTATTAGAGGAACTGCATTGTCTTCCTTATGCAGATCGGGCATATGAAACTCTTTCCCAGGGAGAGAGACAAAGGGTACTTATTGCCCGTGCGCTAATGGCAGACCCTGAACTGCTCATTCTTGATGAGCCGACTACAGGGTTGGATTTTTTAGCACGTGAGCAGTTATTGGACGCATTAACCCACATATCAGAAAAGAGCACTGCGCCAACTCTTCTTTATGTTACACACCATGTAGAAGAAATTTTACCAATCTTTAAACACACACTATTATTAAAAAATGGTCAGGTATTTGATTCTGGTCTCACAAAAGATATGCTTTCAGATGAGAAGCTTACAGAGCTTTTTGAATGTAAAGTATCAGTTACATGGGAAAATGGCCGGGCAACTTTAAGAAAGAAATAAATATTTCCTAAATCTGGTTTTTTTCAAGCGGCTCTTACTTTAAAATCATTTCAATTTCACGTGAGGATACGATAAAAAACATTTTTTGGTGATAGAGGGTTCTCAGGACACAGCATAGATCTTTCGGTCATTTAATAAAATGGGGAGTAAGGAGCGATTCACTCCATAGTTTGGCTGGAATAGAGGTGGTTTCATGTGATATTAAAAACGTTTGAAACGAAGCAAATGCTTGAAGCCATTTTAAGTAGTATAGATGAAGCCATTCATGCAGTAAATGACGAAGGAATAACGATATTTTATAATCAAGTGGCTGCAATACACGATGGAGTTGATATTGATGAAGTTCTTGGTAGGCATGTCTTAGATGTGTTTCCTTCATTAAGTAAACAAACAAGCACTTTATTAAAGGTTATTGAAACAGGAAGACCAATTTATCAGCAATCCCAAACCTATAAAAACAATAAAGGATTGCTAATAGATACAGTTAATACGACACTGCCGATTAAAGTTGGCGATAAAATAGTTGGAGCAATCGAGATTGCAAAGGACTTTACAAAGGTTAAGCAACTGTCACAAAAGCTCCTTGAGCTTCAGGGAAAAGTGAATGGACAACAATCTAAGCCTGTAAAAAACACAGGTGCAAAGTACAAATGGGATGATATTATTACTGCGTCGGATGCCATGAAAGATGTCATTACTCTTGCCAAAAAAGCAGGGGATAGTTCATCACCTGTGATGATATTTGGAGAAACAGGTACGGGAAAAGAACTGCTTGTCCAATCTATCCATCAAGCATCCTCAAGAAAAAATGGTCCATTCATAGCCCAAAACTGTTCATCTTTGCCAGACTCTTTACTTGAAAGCATCTTATTTGGTACAAAGAAAGGCAGTTTTACCGGATCGGTTGATCGAGCGGGATTATTTGAATTGGCTCACGGTGGAACATTATTTCTAGATGAAATTCACACAATGCCACTCGAGTTTCAAACAAAGCTTTTGCGTGTATTGGAAGATGGCATCATACGTCGAGTAGGCGGAACAGACTCATATGCAGTTGATGTACGAATTATCGTGGCTATGAATGAACATCCTTCCACACTCATAGATAAGAAGGTTTTGCGTACAGATTTATATTATCGACTAAATGTGTTTTTTCTGGAGCTTCCACCACTACGAGATCGTAAGGGGGATATAGCTTTACTAACACATCACTTCATTCAAAAATATAACTATCTTTTTAATAAGCTTGTTATAGGTGTTGAAGATCATGTACTAGATGCATTTAATCAACATGATTGGCCAGGGAATGTAAGAGAACTTGAACATACGATTGAGTTTGCGATGAATATGATTGAAAAAGAAGATTTATTAACTATTCGACATTTACCTTCGTTTATAAAAAAAGAAAAACTGATGGAGAAAGTAAATATTCAATCATTACGGGAAATCGTAGAACAAACTGAAAAAAATATGATTAAACAGGCATTAAACACAACTAACGGTAATGTACTAAAGGCGTCAATACTTCTGGAAATTCCCAGACAAACATTACAATATAAAATGAAGAAATACGAGCTTTTATAAAAGGTTTTAGTTGAAAGAAAGGGAGGGATCCAGAGATGGCCAAACCTTATAAGACTGTAAAATTATCAACTTCTGATTATCAACTTGGGCTCTTTCTGGATTATTTTAACAAAAGAATCAGGGTTGATCATTACCGGGGAAATATGACACAAATTTTACAGGAGATTCGTCTTATTTCTAATGAAGATTTCTGTGAAAAAGTGATATTTTATTCACGTCCAGAGCATTGGCAAGAATTAATAAGTCATGGATATGAACTCGAAGGAGTGATTCCTGGATATTTTAGCGGGACTCATAATTATGTTATGACTTTATATACCAAAAACGAAAGAAGAACAAGTCAATACTGGGTAAAAGAAAATGAAATTCTTCAGGATATTAAAAATAAAGGGCCTATCATGAATGATAAGTTAGTACCTACTGATTATAGTTTCCGGAAAGCTGAAGTAGGTGATACCCGGCAGCTTGCTGAATTATACGGAAAAGTTTTTCAAGTTTATCCAACACCAATGAATGATCCAAAATATGTTGAAAGTATGATTAAAGGTGGGACTAATTTTTACCTGGTTGAGTATCATAATGAAATTGTTAGTGCTGCCTCAGCTGATGTGAACACCATTTATCATAACGCCGAGCTTACAGATTGTGCAACATTACCAGCTCACCGCAAACATGGACTAATGAAAAAGTTGCTGAAGTATTTAGAACAAGATTTAAGGGGAAATGGAATATATTATACTTACTCTTTGGCACGGGCTTTATCATTCGGGATGAATTATGCTTTTTATCAACTTGGATATCAATATCATGGAAGACTCATAAATAATTGCTATATATTCGATAAGCTTGAAGATATGAATGTTTGGGGAAAGGATTTATCATCTTAGCCAATATAGGTGCCAAATTTTCTTCATACTGCCGAAAATTCAGCAGTTGCAATCCACTAATAGCTGCTGAAATTTTGGCAAATACTCGTATTCGAACTTCCTCTTTCAATCTTCGTATAAAATCATAATGGTCTAATTTCATTCTTTTTTTGCATAAAAATAAGTATAAGTTACTAAAAGATTAAAACGCCCACCCTTCACTTTTGTGTTTGGCATAGAATTTGCATATCTATTGATGATAGCAAAAGTAAGGGGGAAATGATCATGTTATATGATTTATATAAACCAAAGCGTCATTGGAAGGACATTGAGCTGTGGAAGGATGTACCTGAAGAAAAATGGAATGATTGGATTTGGCAATTAACAAATACCATTCGTACACTTGATGACTTGAAAAAAGTCATTGATCTTACTCCTGAAGAAGAAGAAGGAGTTAAAATCTCCACGAAAACGATCCCATTAAATATTACTCCATATTATGCTGCCCTTATGAACCCTACAGATACAAGATGTCCAATTCGGATGCAATCTGTTCCAATCGGCGAAGAAATTCATAAAACGAAATATGACCTAGAAGATCCTTTGGAAGAGGATGAAGATTCACCTGTAGCCGGGTTAACCCACCGTTATCCCGATCGCGTTCTTTTCCTCGTAACCAATCAATGCTCAATGTATTGCCGTTATTGTACTCGTCGAAGATTTTCAGGACAAATCGGCATGGGTGTACCGAAAAAGCAATTAGATGCGGCAATTGAATATATTCGACATACACCTGAGGTACGTGATGTTCTGCTCTCGGGCGGTGATGGCTTACTAATAAATGACAATATACTGGAATATATATTAAAAAATTTACGAGAAATTCCCCATGTAGAAATTATTCGAATTGGTACGAGAGCTCCTGTTGTGTTTCCACAACGAATTACAGAAAATCTCTGTACAATTTTAAAAAAGTATCATCCAGTTTGGCTGAATACTCATTTCAATACATCAATTGAAATTACTGAAGAATCAAAGCGAGCATGTGAGATGTTGGTTAATGCCGGTGTCCCAGTTGGCAATCAGGCTGTTATTTTAGCTGGTATTAATGACAGTGTACCGATTATGAAAAAGCTTATGCATGATTTAGTTAAAATCAGAGTTCGTCCTTATTATATTTATCAATGCGACCTTTCGGAGGGAATTGGTCATTTCCGGGCACCTATATCAAAAGGACTGGAAATTATAGAAGGGCTGCGTGGACATACGAGTGGATATGCTGTACCAACCTTTGTTGTGGATGCGCCTGGTGGAGGTGGAAAAATCACATTGCAGCCAAACTATTTAATTTCACAAAGTCCAACAAAAACAGTACTGCGAAATTTTGAAGGAGTGATTACAACATATCCTGAACCGGAAAATTATATCGCTGGCCGGGCTGATGATTATTTTAGAGAAATTTATTCTGACCATGATTTAAAGCCTTCAAAAACAGGGATTACATCATTATTAAATGATGAACAATTTAACCTTGTCCCGAATTCACTGGAGCGTTATAACCGCAGACAAAGCTTTCAACAAAACCCTGCATATTCAACATTAAAAGATAAGCGTGAAAAACGTGATGAATTAAAGGAAAAGAAATTTTTGGCACAGCAAAAGAAGACGGCTCAGGATGAAACGTGAGGTGAAATCTTTACAGATGAAATGTGAATGGTGTGAAGCTGAAGGAGCCAAGGAGAAGGCATGTACGGTTTACTGGGAGTTGCCGGATGGAACAAGAGCGATTGAAATAACTAACACACCTGGTGTCTATTGTTCATTATGTGGGATGGAATATCAAACAGAGAAAACCATTGAAGAGCTTGAAGACCAGCTTATGTTAATAGATACAAAGAGACTTAAACATACAATTGAATTTGATGTCTTAATGTCACAGCCTAGATTACTGAAAAAGAATTACTTTAAATTTTAAGCTTGTCAGCAAGAGAGTGAGGCGATTGTATGAATCGATCTTTGTTAATCAAGCCGAGTATGAAGGAAAGTTATCCTACTGTGACACATGGTGAAGGAATCTATTTGTATGACAAGGATGGCAAGCGGTATATAGATGGATCTTCCGGAGCGGTGACAACAAGTATTGGCCATGGAGTATCTGAGATAATAGAGGCTATGCATGAGCAAGCAAACAAAGTTTCATTTGTTTATCGCTCACAGTTCACATCAGAACCGGCAGAAAAGCTTGCGGTAAAATTAAATGAACTTTTGAATGCTGATGAGGATTATTGGTCTTTTTTTGTGAATAGCGGGTCGGAAGCTACAGAAACAGCGATGAAAATTGCGATTCAACACTGGCAGGAGCAAGGGCATTTTAAGAAAAATAAAATATTGTCCAGATGGGTGAGTTACCATGGAATTACACTTGGTGCTTTATCAATGTCTGGACATGTGAGCCGTCGTGAACGATTTGTATCTATACTTGAAGATTATCCCGCAGTCTCAGCACCATACTGCTATCAATGCTCTTTAAAGAAAACATATCCCTCTTGTCAGCTAGCCTGTGCAAATGAAATTGAAACTGCGATAAAAAGAATTGGTCCCGGGCAGATCGCGGCATTTATTGCGGAACCGATTATTGGGGCGGCAGGTGGTGTGATCATTCCTCCGGATGGATATTATCAGCAAGTTAAAGAAATTTGTAACAAGTACGACATCCTCTTTATTGCCGATGAAGTTATGACCGGAATAGGGCGAACAGGTGAAATGTTTGGATTACATCATTGGAAAGTGCAAGCGGATATTGTCGCTTTGGGGAAGGGGATGAGTGCAGGTTATACAGCTATAGCGGCCACTTTAGTTAGTGAAAAAGTAATGAAACCAATTCTGCAAGGATCAAACTCTGTCATGAGCGGTCATACGTATAGTGCAAATCCTCAATCTGCTGCTACAGCCTTGGCTGTTCTTCGATACATTGAAAAATATCAATTAGTTCAAAATGTGAAAGTTCAGGGAGAGTATTTGCTTCAAAAGCTACTTTTTGAGTTAGGAGAGTTGCAGATTATAGGGGATATTCGTGGAATAGGTCTTATGATTGGTGTTGAATTTGTTTCCGATAAGTCTACAAAACGACCATTTGATAAAAAGCTCTTGATAACAAATAAGATCGTAGAAAAGGCAAGAGAAAAAGGCTTGCTCATTTATCCATCCTCAGCCGGCCAAGAAGGTGCTCATGGCGATGCCATCATTATTTCACCACCGTTTATTATTACAAAAAGTCAAATGGATGAACTTGTTTCTATTTTGAAAGAAGTAGTTTTAGAGATTCAAAAAGAAGTAGGGGGTGTCGGACATGGCGGAACAATCACACCGGATGAAAAGAATGAATAAAGTAGGTACGTTAGATGAAGCTTTATCCTATATTCATAGTGGCTGTTCCCTCATGTTTGGAGGCTTTGGTGGTGTTGGCAATCCTCCAACCTTAATTAATGGCATACTTCAGAAAGGGATAAAGGATTTAACCTTAATTGGAAATGATGCAGGTTTTCCTACAATTGGGATTGGGAAAGTGGTTAGTCAGGGAAAAGCTAAAAAGTTAATCGTTTCTCATATTGGTTCAAATCCTATTGCAGGTCAACTCATGATGGAGGGGAAAATGGAAGTGGAGTTTTCACCACAAGGAACACTCGCCGAGCGGATTCGTGCAGGGGGAGTTGGTCTAGCGGGAATTTTAACAGACATAGGGCTTGATAGTATGATCGAAAAAGGAAAGCAAAAAATTTCAGTCGACGGAAAAGAATTATTAGTAGAAACGGCACTAACTGCTGATATTTCCATTGTCTATGCAAAAAAAGCCGATACTTTTGGAAACGTACTTTATGAAACGAGTGCAAGAAACACAAATCCTTTAGTAGCTATGGCCGGTCAGTATACGATTGTTGAAGCAGAAGAAATTGTGGAACTTGGTGAACTAGATCCGGAGCATATTATAACATCGGGTATTTATGTGGATATGGTGATAAAAAGTCAGGGGATTGATTGGAAATGGGCCTGGGAATAATAGGGAGAGTGATGGAACTGTGAATTCACTTGATGAACGGAACCGCTTGGCAAAGCGGGCAGCTCAGGAAATTAAAGAGGGTATGATTGTCAATTTAGGGATTGGTATCCCGTCGCTTGTACCGAATCATCTATCACCGCACCTCCAAGTTATGTTTCATGCGGAAAATGGAATTCTTGGGATAGGTGGATCACCAGAAAAGGGGATGGAAAATCCAACATTATGTAATGCAGGAGGCTTTCCGGTTACCATTGTTTCAGGAGCTTCCTATTTTGATAGTTCAACAGCTTTTGGTATGATTCGGTCAGGATATTTAGATATGACCATTTTAGGAGGACTGGAAGTTAGTAAGAAAGGTGATTTAGCTAACTGGATTGTCCCTGGAAAAAGAGTTCCTGGAATTGGTGGAGCAATGGAACTTGCAAAAAAGGCAAAGCGTGTCATTGTATTAATGAATCATTGTAATAAAAAAGGTGAATCAAAAATTGTAAAAGAATGCAATTTGCCATTAACGGCTAAAGAGTGTGTCAGCTTAATTATTACCGAAATGGGAGTAATGGAAGTAACGGAACAAGGGCTACTATTAACAGAAGTCATGGCTCCATTTACAGTACATGATGTAATATCAAAAACAGATGCACCTTTGCAAATCTCAGACGAAATAAAGGTTATTGGTATATAAAGAGATGGGGGATAAAGGGTGACAGATGAAAAACATATGCTACGAGAACAAATTCATCACTGGCTGCAACATAACCGTAACCATGGAATAGAATTGCTGCAAAAGCTCGTTCAAGCCAACAGTACACAAGGAAATGAGCAATATGCACAAACCATTGTTATTGAAAAACTTAGGAAGATTGGATTAAAGGTGGAAGTGTGGGAGCCTGATGGAAAATTTCTAGCTACACATCCGTACTTTGCTTCACCCAGGAAGGATTTTAAAGGCAGTCCCAATGTTGTCGGTACATTAAAAGGCACGGGAGAGGGACGCTCAATTATTTTAAATGGTCATATTGATGTTGTACCTGAGGGAGATCATGCACAGTGGGGGCATCAACCATATAGCGGGAAAGTGATAGCGGGAAAACTTTACGGACGTGGTGCAACAGATATGAAGGGTGGAAATGTTTCTCTCCTTTTAGCTTTATCAGCCATTCGTGCTCTTGGAATACCTTTAAAAGGGGATGTTATATTTCAGAGTGTCATTGAAGAAGAAAGTGGAGGAGCTGGCACACTTGCTGCTATTTTAAAGGGATATAAAGCGGATGCAGCGATTATTCCGGAACCGACTAATATGAAAATTTTCCCAAAACAACAAGGGTCTATGTGGTTTAGGTTAACTGTCAAGGGAAGATCTGCACATGGGGGAACACGTTACGAGGGAGTTAGTGCAATTGAAAAAGCTATGCTTGTTGTGGATCATATAAGAGAGTTGGAGAAACGAAGAAATGAGAGAATACATGATCCTCTATATGAAAAAATTCCAATCCCAATTCCAATTAATATCGGAAAGATAGAAGGAGGTGATTGGCCGTCCTCTGTTGCTGACCTTGTAAAATTAGAAGGAAGAATGGGCATTTCACCAGATGAAACAATGAATCATGCTAAGATGGAACTAGAGACCTGGATCAAGGAGCTTAAAAATATTGATCAATGGTTTAATGATTACCCGGTTTCACTCGAATGGTTTGGTGCACGGTGGGTACCAGGTTCGGTAGATCTTAGTCATGAAATGATCAAAACATTATCAGCTAGTTACTCTGAAGTAATAGGGAAAGAGCCTGTCATTGAAGCATCACCATGGGGGACTGATGGTGGTTTGTTAACACAGGTAGGGTCAACTCCGACAATTGTCTTCGGCCCTGGTGTAACAGAAAAAGCCCATTTCCCAAATGAATATATTGAAATAGACAAAGTGTTTGAAGCAGCAGAAATTATTGCATTAACGGTTGTTGGCTGGTGTGGAGTAGAGCGTTAGTAAAAACATTTTATAGAGGCGGACTGTATAGGGTCGGTCTCTTGAATTTTTAATAAACATGGACCTTCTTGAATTTGACTCTTCTTGTCAATCCTAATAATGAACTACATGAATTTGTCAAAAATATCCTGTGAAATCACCTCCTTTTCCCACTGGTGGAAGGTATAATGATAAGTAAAGGAGGTTGTATCTGATGAGTATAATATCCAAAAAAAATTTGATCATATTTAGTTTTTTATTGTTTTTCATTATTACCTCCAATACAATTCTTTACCGTGTACCCATTGCGCAACCGCTTCCTGATGGGATTGCTTTGGCAACTTTATTTGATTGTATGATTGTCATTCCTCTTTTAACATATCTATTCATTCTTAGAAAGCGCTACTCTTTAAAATATATACTTCCAGTTGCATTAGCGGGTTATGGTGTAGCACTTCTCATTGTCCCAAATGGTTTATTGTCATCATATTCATTTATCAAATATATTCTCTTTGCAGGAGAGGGGGCATTTATTCTTCTTGAATTGTTTATTGTCTATAAAATTGTGACCAAATTTCCATCTATCATTAAGGGCTTAAAACTAGATAAATCGACAGAAATTCCTGTATTTTCATATAGATTTGAAACTGAACTGAAAAGAAAGTTAAAGCCATCTCGTTTTTTAGATGTTATTACATCTGAGTTAACAATGTTCTATTATAGCTTCTTTACCTGGAATAAAAAGGGGCAACTGAATGTTAATGATTCAAACATGTTTACCTATCATAAAAAAACCAGTGCTATTGCTTTCTCAGTCATGCTAATTCATGCTCTAATACTTGAATCGGTAGGGTTTCATTTTTTGCTGCATTCTTGGAATGAAATGATAAGCTACGTTTTGCTTGTGATGAATCTTTATACGCTTGTTTTTATAATTGCTGATATTCAAGCTATTCGACTCAGTCCGTTTGTACTAACAAAAAAACTTCTATATATACAGGTTGGGATTAAAGCGAAGTTGGTCGTACCATTTGAAGAGATAAAGGAGATTAGTTATTATAAAGGTCCTGAGAAGTTGTCAAAAGAAGAAAGGAAACAAGTATTTGATGCAGTATTAGCAGATTTCATGAAGGAAAAACCTATATTTGTCATTGAATTTAATCAACCCCAAGAAGTAGGCTATATGTACGGTTTTAAGAAACGAGTAACAAAAGTTCATCTTTCACCAGATGAACCGGAAAAGTTTTATCAAATGCTAGTAACGAGAATGGGGGATTTGGGATAAATCTAAGGGACTGTCTATAAAAGAGGCTGTTGACAAGAGGGGAATAGATAATGTTCTAATCCCTTTTGTTAACAGCTCCTTTTAAGGACAGTCCCTTTAGCATAACTATATTAACTAGCTGTTATTTTCGTTATTCCGTATAAGGTAATCTGCTCTATAGGGCGAAGCAGATGTTCATGCAGTATGACTGTTTTAGAAGAATAAGCAATATGTTCTTCACAAGTATGAACCAAATCTTGATAAAACGCGAGGAAGCATTGGGCATGATGAATATTACTCTCTGAAAAAATGCCGGAGCGGTTGAGGATCACATTTTCATATTTTAATACAGTTCGTCTAATCGGTTTAAGCAGTTTTTTTATATCACGTAAACGATAAGTATGACGAAGTTGTTCGTTAATTGTTTTGACATCATGGTGTAGTTGGTTTTGTATTTTATCATTCACATTTTTGATATTAACAGGCATTGTATCTTCTATTATCATTTTTTGAACCATAATCAGATCTGACTGAAGAGGTTCATTCATATAGGTTTGAAAGACACGGAAAGTATTAAAAGCATCATACATTGGATTATGCATGTCACCAATAAATTCTAAATCATATAGGTTTAGAGCATCTACAACAGATACTGGATTTTTGGTAACCCGATCTGTGAACACCTTCTGAAAATCGGTGTACCGTTGCTCAATCTTTTTTAGCGTTCTTTCGGGGATTTCATGTCTTAATGCATCCATTTTTAAGCGAAAGAGATCACTTGGAGACCATGAAAAATACGTTGTTTTCTTAATTCCGCCAATCCACTCGAGGAACTCGCTAAAAACTTCTATAAAATTGGCTGCATCAACTAAGTCATGATCACTTATTCCAGTCAGGGTCTTGCAAAAGTCAGTGAGTGGCTCGGTGCTTTGAGGACGAATAAATTGATCAAAATATGACAATTCCTCTGTCTCAAGTTCATATTTAACAGCACCTAAACGAATGGCCTCCATCGCTTCGAAAGCCATCCCTGTATCTGAGCACAACATTTCAAAGTCAAAAAAAACAAATTGCTTGATGTCCGCCATTCATATTCCCCCTCTCAACAGGTAATTATATGTGGCTTATGGAGGAATTGGTAGATACAAATTTTGTTAAATATTTTGCAAGTTTTGTATGTAGCAACATGTCTCCTTTAATCTAAGCATAAATATAGTGTGAGAGGAGTAGATGAACGTGAAAGATGAACTTATTAATAGCTACAAATATATGAAAAAGTTATTAAAGCAATACTCTTATAGTCAACATCCTAATGACTTATATATTTCTTCACTATTAATGGAACTTGTCTCTATAACAAGGTCAACGATCATGATATTGCAACAGGAAGTGATTGCGAAGCGGGGTTTACGTCATGCATTAACAGTTTTATATAGAAGCTATGTTGCTTTTAAAAATGCTTTTTATGGATGGGTGAAGATTACATATGTAAGTGAACCGGCCAATATACAAGTGATTTTTCAAAGAGAAATAATGGTTAATTTCATCGAAAAGCATGTAAGATTAGCAATTCAAAGTATAGAAGAATTTACTGGTAATGAGCTGTCGAGGGAGATAAATAAGAGGTGAAACTTTTATGTGAAGAGGAAAAGATTATGCTGGTTTAATTCATCGAATAAAAGAAAAAAGATGAATTCAAAGGTGGAGTAACCAATTGAAATTCATCCTTTTTTATGGACTAAGAGAAGAGATTTTATTTCAAACTCTTGCTACTAAAAGAAATGAGAGTAGGGAGATGTTTATATCTTTATAAAAAGACTTCTTCAACCGTTAGTGGATGGAGAGCGTTCGTCACATTAATATAGATAAAGACATCATATCGATTTGACATGGCAGAAGGAACATAATTTCCGTATTGCTCGTAAGCTGGGTTATAGACGACGCCAATGGCACGATGTCCTATAGGTATTTGAAACAAATGACGGTTATGTTTAGTAAAATGAATGAATTTATCATAGGGGCCGGCTTTGTGCATAGCATCCTCCCAACTACCTGTTTGAGCGGGAGGAATGAGCATTTGTTCGGGGGATACTCCCCACTCGTCAGCAGCGATAACTGTGCCTCTATGTGTACCAAATCCAATAATGAAGATGGTCTCAGCACCTTTTTCCTCTCTGAGTAATTGACCTACATTGACAACCCCTTCATTGGCCATATCTGTTGCCCGAGCATCTCCAACATGGGTGTTATGCTCCCAAACAATTCCTTTTGCATGTGCACCATAGAATTCATGTATTTTATTTAAGGCTTCTACCATATGCCTGTCTCGAATATTCCATGACTCATTATCATTAACGACCATCGTTCTGTAGTAATTCTCAGAATTGGCTGTAATCAGTGCATTCACTTCAAGGTTTAAAATATCTTCAGAGTCAGACATCGTCAGTTTATTTAATAGGGTCTCAGTTAATAGTTTAGTCACTTCGTTCAAACAGTCTTCACCATAGAAAGAAGCAGATAGCCCGTATTTTTCAGGGCGTCGATTAAAAGGTTCGAAACATGAAAATGCTTTTTTTGCTATTTCGATTTGTGGGGATTGAATTTTTTCTAAATAAGCGATAATCTCATCAATTGATTCCCATAATGAATAGACGTCAATACCGTAAAATCCTACCTTTTTATCATTTGGCTTGTTGTTATTGTACTCTTTTAGCCAATCGATTAACTCAATCATTTCCTCATTGGCCCACATCCATGTAGGCCAGCGGTGAAAAGAGGCCAGGACTTCTCTTGTATTGGAAAAAGTGTCGTCATAACCTTTAATATAGTTATTAATTTGATGACAAGCTGGCCAATCTCCTTCTACAGCTATATACATAAACCCTTTTTCCATAATTAGCTTTTTCGAGAGCTCTGCTCTTATCTTGTAAAATTCTGATGTACCATGTGAAGATTCACCAAGTAGAACAAAAGTTTCATTTTTTACTTTCCCAACTAAAGAATCAACACCTTCCTGCTTATGGAAAGGATGTGATTCTTCTTTAATAGATTGAATTAGGCTTACACTCATGTTCATCCCTCAATTATTGTTTGTATTCTGCATTGTAGGAGTTACTACCTGAATGTACTGATAATAAGGTGTCAGCATATCCTACAAGTCGATTGACAATTTCATCTGCAATGAAATAAACAAGCTGATGATTCTTGCTAATATGTAATTCAGGATCATCAAAAATAATTGTTGTATTAATAAAAATGTGCTTCGTGTCGTACAAGTTGTAATGAATAATTGCCTTTCCAGGTGCACCACCTGTTACAGGATCTTTATATGAGGGTAAAAAAATATACCACTCTTCAGCAGTTGGGGATCGGAAATTTTTGGTGAAAGTCATTCCTTTAATTTCAAGGTCAAATTTGTGTTTAAGATTTTCGTTTATACCTTCTAAAATTTTTTTGTTCGACAAACGGGCACCTCCGGAACTTAATCAGCAGGGTTTGCATCGACAGCTATTTCATAAGCATCTAAAACCATACTTGTCATTGCAGGGTCATCAATCCCGAATAGATATTGACCGTCTCTCTCATTCTTAACTTGCATAACGAGGATGACGGAGATATCTTCTTTCATTGTTAATAGGGCGAAAGTTTCAGAATTTATAACAATTAACGCTTCTACTGAAAGCTGTTTTTCTTGTTTATATTCATCAAGAACTGTAATTACATCGCGTTCTCTCATTTGAATCACTCCCTATAATTGTCATTGTTAGTGTTTCCTTTAATAAGGAGTTTATGTCCATAGAGAGAGCTTTTGTTTCTATCTCTAAAAAGCTTTTATTAAAAAAGTTAAAATAGGTCTTTTAATTTTTAAAAAAGGATGTTATTATATTTTTTGTCTTCAAGAGAAGGTAACTTGATAAATTGGTGAAAAAAAGGGATTGACACTATAATTTAAGATGTGATACATTATAAATCCTGTGTCATTCAACTAGAAAATTGTAGTGGTTGCATGAAATAAAAAAGTTCTTGCTTTTTTAGAAAAACTTACTATAATAAAAGTTGTCCTAAATTGTCTGGTAATGATGGCGAAGAGGTCACACCCGTTCCCATGCCGAACACGGAAGTTAAGCTCTTCAGCGCCGATGGTAGTTGGGGGTTTCCCCCTGTGAGAGTAGGACGTTGCCA
>NZ_JAEK01000056.1 GCF_000518865.1 Bacillus sp. J37
TTGAGGGTTTCTTTAGGAATCTGGTCATCATCAGCGTATTTCTTTGCAGTACGCCAGTTAACTCCCACTATTTTCTGTATTTGGGAGATTGATAGTCCTTTGTTGTTTCTTAAATTTTTGATACAATTAATATCAGACATTGCTAGCATCCTTCCGTAACCTCCATGTATTGATTCGACACCATTACATTAGAGGGACTTGGGGTGACTGGCAAGTCTTTTTTTATGCCCTTATTAAAATAAGTGCAGGACTCTGCATTTTTCTGTTGCAAAGGTCTGCACTTCTATTTTGCAATAAACAAGGAGGGGAGTTATTGATTGAGGAAGCAGATCTGCACAAATTATTAGGTAGTAAATCAGACATTATATTCAAGTATTTAATCAAGATTGGAGCAAACCCTCGAGATGCTGAAGATATTGTACAGGATGCATTGTACAAATTTTTGTTATATATGGACTCAATTGATTCAAGTAAGGTGTTTAGCTGGCTATTTCGCGTAGCAATTAATCGTTATTACGATCTTTGCCGGAAGCAGAAAAAACAAATACAAATATCGTTCGATAATTATGAATTAGTTGATGAAGCAACATTACCGGAAGAATATATTCATAACAAAGAACTAAGAAATGATATTCAAATCATACTTGATCAATTAAAGCCCCTGTATAAACAACTGTTAGTCATGAAATATGATATGGAGCTAAGCTACGAGGAAATTGCTGAAATGCTGGGTCTTAATCCAGGAACATTAAAAACATATTTGTACAGGGCGAGAGAAACGTTTAAAGATTTATATAGAAGGGAGTTAGAAAAAGATGAATGATCACGAGACTACTAACAAAGAGCAGGGGCTTAATGATCTGTTTAATGAAAATAATTCAAACCAAACATACGATAAAATAATAAAAAAAGCAAAACTAATCAGTACTCTTCGAACCATTTGTATCACGATTATAGTTGTTTTAATACTATTTGTGGTTTTAGGATTTAGTTGGCTTTCGCTTATGAGATGGAATCAAGAAAAGGCAATGAAAGATGTTGAACTTTTTAATCAAATTACCCGTCCAAACGTAGAGGAGTTAGGTCCGGAATTTATAGGTAGAGATTTGTTCAATGGTACATTATCCTACAATAGATACAAAGAAATAGAAGGAACACCAGTTAATTGGAGTGATCAAGTGTTTAATTATAGTATATTTGGAGGGGTAAGAAGTGTAGAGGGAGATCGACAGTTTCAAATGACTGATAGGAGAGACGGGCAAAATCGGTCTTATGATGAAGAAACAAAACAAAGAATGATGCAATTTTATCACCCAAGTGTAGATTATGATTATGTAAGAAATGATCTTAATAATCTTAAGGACTATCCAAGTGAAACATTAATGGAGATGGGACTATCGTTTGACCGAAGCTATACACCTAATGAAGTTCGAGAATTCTTACCAAATAACATAACGTTAAAGTGGTATTGGGCTGATACATACACAGATGTAGAGCGTATAAAAGGGGGGGAGGTAACGGTTGAAAATAGTGATAAAGCAGAAGTATTACCTAGTTTGCCGGAGATATCTACATATATATATGGTTTTGATCATATTTTTACTAATGAAGATGAGTCGGAAAAAAATGAAGAGAGATTTATCGAATCTATTAAAGCAGGTTTAAATAATGAAGGTGGAAAATATTATGAAGAATATGACCGTATATATATGTATTTAAAAGGAGAACATTCGAATATTTCTCCTCAAGATATCAAAGTTTTAGGTGTTGTTGTGACTGGTAGTGCGGGCGAATTAACAGAGCTTATGAATGTAAAAGAAATCCGTGCTGCAGAATTAGGTGTAACAATTGATCCGAATAAATAAGGTTGTTGAAAATCTTTATAAATGCTAAAAATTTATTCTGTCTCAATTACTTGAGTAATCTTAGGTTATGAGACAGAATTTATCATTTTAGATTAACTTTGTATAATATATATTATGTTCGGGGCGTTATATGAAATACATATTTTTATGAATTTTCAGCTCTTTTCTATTCGATGTTTATAGCTGCTATTTTTAATATTATTAAAGTTTATAAAATTCACACTGTATTCTATAACATCATTTATATATACGTTATTTGCTTTTGAGAATTCTCTAACTTGATCTAAAAGTTCTTTATCATATGTTGTTTTATATTGAACACGATCTTTTGGTCTGTTTTTTTTATCAAAATGAATGACATTTTGTTGTGATAATACATGTTGTAAGCCATTTTCAATTAAGTAATTTGGATGAGTATCATGATTATTAGCAAGTTCATTTAACTGTTCAATAATTGTTTTACTGATATTTGTTCTAAATTTTATTCGCGTTTGATCCGTAGTCTGAATTAATTTACCATTTACTAATTTCCACATTGCAATCATTCCTTATTGGTTATTTAAGTAAATAATACTTATCTAGCTGTTGTGTAAAAATCTAGATCTACAAATGCTAAGTATTTATTAGAACAAACGTTCTGCATACCGATTTTAAGCATTTTTAAGCAAATATTATCATTTAAAAGGGGCTATTCCTGATCTTTCGGCATATCCATCCGATCCACAGCACTTTTTAAATCATCGTTACGTATATGCGTATATATCATCGTCGTTTGAATTGATGAATGACCCAGTTGACGTCGTAACTTTGGTACATCGTTGATTTCTGAGTGATATCTTGTAGCAAATGAATGCCTTAATTTGTGTACAGATAACGAAGGTTTTCCGAATGCTGCAGCATATTTTTCAATTAGTTTCTCTATAGATCGGCCTGTTAATCGTCTTGATTTTCCTTTGGGACCCATCGGAGCTGCTACAAATAAGGCTTTGTTATTTTTTTCAACTTTATAGCGACTTTCTCTAATTTTTAAATATTCCTGAAGATCATCCATGGCTATTTTACTGAAGAAAACGAATTGTTCTTTATTTCCTTTACGTATCACGCGTGCTGTATACTTACTGAAATCAATGTCATCTAGATCAAGGTTTACAACCTCTGATAATCGTAGTCCTGAGCCTAATATCAAGGAAACTATGGCCGTATCGCGTTCTTGATTTAGCTGGTAAAAGTTAAATAGCTTTTTGTTTTCCTTATTCAATTCGCCATAATCATGAGCAATAAACCGGCGGAACTTTTCATATTCATCACCAAGGAGAATTTTTCCTTCAATTTTGTTCGCGATCGTTTCCATGCTGTCTTTAAGCTCATTAAACTCGATTTTCGCCATAACATTTCGCTGAATATATGGCTTAAGATCACGAGTTTCAGCGATGTTTTGCAAGTAGTTAAATAGGGACTTTAAAGCTGATAATTTACGATTGACGGTAATTTCTTTGTTATGTAGTTCGTACTGTAATACGTATAAAAAGCTTTCAACTTGCTGAACAGTTAATGTTTCTAACAGTTCTAATGGAATATCTTTTAGATTGCCAGCGTATAGTTGCTCAGACATGATCCAATTGAAGAAAATTTTATAATCATGGCAGTAATTAAGCAAAGATGCTGCGGAAAGCTTTCTGCGTTTATGATCAATGTATTCTTCAACATACCAAGGTAATTCTTTGAGCAACACTTGTAATTTTTTATAATGCTGTTGCTGTGATTCTGAAGCCATAACATACACCCCGAGACGATTTTTCTATACTCTCATTATAAATTATTCAGTTTATTACGTCAAATTTATATTTTACGTAATAATGTATTTTGATATCATTAGACAACAAAACAGTGAAATCATTCTAAAGGTATCAAGAAATCAACTTCAAATTCTTCTCCTCCTCTCGTATTATTTTGAAAAGTTATTTTATGATTTTCTCATCTACACTAAATATTCGGATTACTATGTAAGCACCTCTAATATCTATGCCAACTAAATAATTCATTTGAAGAATTGTATTTTCCAAAAAGTTTATATTGTTTATGAAAATGATTTCATTATATCTTTTATGATTTTGATTTTATTTGGGTCAATGAATTCTGAAAAACTTAATTGATGCCGAACCCCAGATCCAAAGTGAACTTCAGAAATATTGACTTGTTCCATAAATTGCGATAAGTTACCAGCTGTCAATCCAGATCCTGGCATTATTTCAATATGTGAGTTAACTGATCGTTGTAGTAATGATTGAATTTCTATAACAGCATCAGGGACTTTATTCTTTCCACCTGACGTTAAAATTCGTGATATTTCTTTATAAGACATTAAAATATCTAAAGATCTTATCGGATCTCGAACTTCATCAAATGCACGGTGAAATGTGATATCTAACCCATCTGATGCGTCAATTAGTCGATCTAATGTCTCTTGATTAATAGAACGGTCTTCAGTAAGTGCACCGATGACAATTCCAGTTGCTCCAAGTTTTTTGCATACTTGAATATCTTTTACCATTGTTTTTTCATCATCTCGATTGTAGATGAATGAGCGGCTGTGCGGACGGATCATCACATTTACCGGTATATTTATTTCGCCACAAACCTGTTCGATCATTCCATAGCTTGGTGTTAATCCACCTTCACCTATTCCTGTGACCAGTTCAATTCTATCAGCTCCAGCTTTTTGTGCGTCTTTTGCATCTGTTAAAGAAATGGAAATAACTTCTAAAACCACATTTATTCAGTCCTTTCTTTTATCTGATTATCGGCATTACTCTATATTTCTCTGCCCTCGAAATAAAAAGGAAATGTTAATTTGCAGCTGTTATATTAGGTGATGAACCTTTGTTATTTTAATAGTATGGTGCTTATAGTTTAAATCGAGCTGAATCGCACTGCACCCTAATTGTTCGATTGAGTCTATCAATTGGGGTGCAGTACATGAATGATTGGTGCTTGCGAAAATGCTAATAATGTATGCCGAAATTCCTAGTCCGTATAACTGTTATCTTTTTAATTTACTTCGATCGTAGAGCAAACTCTCTCACTTTGCCCTTTTCTATCGTTTAAATAAAACATATTTTCTGTTGCTGAAGAAAATTGTTGAGTTTTACAATATTTCATTCGATAATCTGATGGAGTCATTCCAGTCTTTTCTAAAAATATTCTACTAAAATGAGAGGTGTGTTTGAATCCAGCTTCTAACCCTACTTCTGATATTGACTTTTTGGGTTCAGTTTGCAACAGTCTTTTTGCTCGATTTATTCTGCATCCCATAAGGTATTTTATGATGGTTCCTCCAGTTACCTCTTTGAATATATGGGACATATAATATTTACTGATAATGAGATTTTTTGCAATACTGTCCAATGTTACATTTTCATGGTAATGTTGTTCAATCCACAAAATTATCCTTCTAACATGTTGTGCCTTTTCAGATTCAACTTGAATGAGCCTATTTAAGTGAGTCTGACTTAGTTCGAAAATTTCAAATAACAGTTGAATCATC
This sequence comes from Bacillus sp. J37, assembly GCF_000518865.1. Taxonomy (GTDB): domain Bacteria; phylum Bacillota; class Bacilli; order Bacillales; family Bacillaceae; genus Metabacillus. Next base: position 5,410 of record NZ_JAEK01000056.1, read on the forward strand.
AATGTTTGCATTTTCGCCTCACTAAAACGGCAGTTTAATGCCATGTCATAAATCATTGATGTTTTTTTGCTCTCTTCATATAAATCTGCAATTTTTCCGATCAACTTCTCAATGCGTGACAGCAAATCACCTGGTATATTACGAAACAAGCAATTGTTAAAGGTATTAAAAGGGCTTAATAATTCAGGAAAGTCAAGAACCTCCAGGTTTGATTGAATCAATTCAGAAGAAAAATGAATAACACTTCGTTCATATGGTTCTGGGGGCAACGGATTCGCGCGGTGAAGAGTTAATCCATTCATCAGAATAATATCCCCTGGTTGCAAATAATAAACCGTATTATTGATTAAGTAGTTGCAATTCCCTCCATGAAACATATAAATTTCAAAATCCGAATGAGAATGGAAATCAAAATTATCTGATTTAGGATTGCCCCTGTTACGGTAGAAAGCTAGATTACATGTTTTCACCAATAGACCTCCTGCCTCACTTTCTAATGATTATTTTAGCCCGGTTGTCGAAATGCCTTCTACGAGGTACTTTTGAAAGAATAAAAAGATGATAAATACTGGTAACAACGAAACAATTGACATCGCAAACAACGGTCCCCATTCTGTCACTGATGATGGGTCGGAAAACAATCGTAAGCCTAGAGATACAGTAAATAAATTCGGATCATTTAGATAAATTAATGGCCCCATAAAATCGTCCCATGTCCAATAGAAAGAAAAAATAGCAACGGTTGCCAATGTCGGTTTCATCAAAGGTAGGATAATTCTGTAAAAGATTCCGAAAGTGCTGCATCCATCTATAACAGCAGCCTCGTCTAATTCTCTTGGAATACCTTTAATAAACTGGATCATTAGAAAAATGAAAAACGCAGAACCCCCAAAGAAAGCGGGTAATGTTAAAGGATTATATGTATTCACCCATCCAAGATTGTGGAACAAGACATACTGAGGGATTAAAGTGACTTGTGTCGGAAGCATAATTGTTCCTAATAAGCAGATAAACAATACACGCTTAAATTTGAAGTCCAAACGGGCAAATCCAAAAGCAACTAATGAAGACGAGAATAGTGTACCGATTACTACAAGTAATGTTACAAGCCCTGAGTTTAAAAAGAAAGAGCCAAATGTAATACCTCCGAAACCTTTCCAGCCTTGAACATAATTTCCCCATTCCAAAGCATTGGGAATCAGGGAAGCTGCATTTTTGAATACTTCTGATTCTGGTTTTAAAGAACTGGCCAATGTCCACAAAATTGGATAAAGCATGGCAAAACCGATACTTATTGTGAAAAAGTGAAAGACAAAGCTTCTTGTCGATTTTTTCATTTTACTTCCCGCCTTCCGACTCATAATAAACCCATGCAGAAGATGACTTGAAGATCAATCCCGTAAATATCGCTACAATGATTAACATAATCCACGCCATTGCAGATGCATATCCCATTTGAAAAGAAGTAAATCCTTTCTCATATAAATACACCGCATAAAATAACGTTTTGTCGAGTGGACCACCTGCAGTAATTAAAAAGCTTTGCGTGAAGGTCATAAAACCACCAATTACCTGCATGACTAAGTTAAAAAAGATGACCGGCGTCAGCATCGGGAGAGTTATTCTTATAAATTGACTAAATTTGGTTGCACCATCAACTGCAGCAGCCTCATAAAGTTCGGCAGGAATTTGTTTCAGTCCTGCTAAAAATATCAACATTGGAGAGCCGAATTGCCAAACAACGAGAAGAATTAACGTCCACAAAGCAAAGTTCGGATCTGCAATCCAGTTCGGTCCTTCCAGTCCAAAATAACCAAGAATGCCATTCACTGCTCCCTCCAATCCGAACAGCTGCTTCCACATAACGGCGACGGCTACACTTCCGCCTACGATCGATGGGACATAATAAACAGCCCGGTAAACACCGATTCCACGCCGAGGTTTTACAAATAACATCGCCACAAACAAAGCAAACGCAAGCTTTAATGGCACAGATATAAACACAAACGTAAACGTTACCTTAAGAGCGGTCCAAAATCGCGGGTCTTCTGTAAACATATTGATGTAATTTTCGAGACCGATCCATTTTGGAGTTGTTAACATATCATAATCCGTAAATGACAAATAGAGTGAAGCAATCATTGGACCAATTGTAAAAACAAGAAATCCAAGTAACCATGGTGAAATAAACGCAAGAGCTGTACATTCCCTTTTTAAACTTTTCTTTAAATTAGCGACTTTTGTACGTTTTTGAGTAACTACTTCAATATTCGGTATCTCTTTTGTGTTTGTATCCGCTTTCAATCTTCACACCTCCAACGGTATAAAAAATATTTATTTGTTTTTTGCTAATATTTCTTCCGCTTCTTCCCTAAACTGAGTGGCTGCTTCTTCCACACTGATGTTTCCATAATTTAATCGTTCTATAATTCGATCAAACAATATACCTACTTCTCCTGATCCAGAGGGTTCAGGTGGATAAATTGGACTTGAATGGGATTCAACACGTTCAACATAGTCGAACATCTCTTTCCCTGCATCATTCATTTTTGGCCTTAAATGCTCCCGAACTTTTTTCGAAATTGGGACCCCTCTTTCGGCAGCAAGTAAATCATTTGCTTCTATATCATTTGTAAAAAAATCAACAAATTTAGCAGCCGCTTCTTTATGTTTTGAATCTTTTGAGATAGAGAAGAACTGAGACGGCTTTAAGTAGAGTCCCTCTTTTCCACCAGAAGTGCTCGGGAAAACAGTTAATTTAATGTCCTTTCCAGCTGATTGCTGTAAAGCCACAATTTGGTTGCTGTGAAACCAAAGAAATGGAGACTTTTCATGAACAATTAATTCATCTTCAAGGCCTTGGATTGCCGTTGTTACCTTTGGTGGTGCTGCAATGCCATCCTTTAACAACTCATCCCAATATTGAAGAAAATCTATTAGTAATTTGTCATCTTCATATCCTAGTCCCGTTCCTTCGCTATTATAAACTTCAAAGCCATGTTGTCTTAAATAAATGTTAAACCATGGCAGAGCATTTGCTATTCCCCCTGCTCCATACACACCTTCCCCGAATTTTTCTTGGAGCTGCATGGAAGTTTTAGCGAAATCCTCCCATGTATAACCTGGCTTAAACTCTTCTATTCCCACTTTTTTGAACATTTCAGGATTATACGCAATCGCTGGAGAATTCGTGCCTAAATTAACAGCGTAAAGCTTACCATCAACATATCCTCCTTCAATATACGCCTTACCAACATCGCTCAAATCTAGTGTGCCTGTTTCAACATATGGGTTCATATCGACAATTAGGTCGCGATCGATATATTCCATTAATTTCGCATAATCCATTTGAATAACGTCAGGCAGGTTTTTACCTGCAGCTGCAGTCGCTAATTTTTGCCAATAGCCATCCCAACCTGTAAATTCAGGAATAACATGTATATCCGGATTCTCTTTTTCAAATAATTGTATAGCTCTTAAGGTTTTATCATGGCGATCCTGAGATCCCCACCAGGTAACTCGAAGCTGAATTTTCCCGTCTTTAACCCCTGTATTCGCACCATTTACTGTAAAACTGCAACCCGACATTAAACATGCCAATAAAACGAAAATGACAAGAATAGATACTTTTTTCTTGTGGTAAGACACCTGAAATACCTCCTTGGCGGTTAACTTTTGTACAATATAGGACATCCTTTGATAAATTACCAAGAATATGTTAACGCTTACAATTCCTTATAACCCTTTAAATGGATATAAATTCTTTCCTCCTTCCGGTTAGAAGTAACCATACATTACATCCTCCTGATTTAGAGTTGTTTTAATTATAGTAAAAATCTGAAAACAATGCTTGATCCTCATTGTGTTTTTTTCTATGAAAAATTAACTCTCGTTGCTGTATAAGTTTACCATTCTATAAAAAGCAGGCAGAGATCATTTAGGAGAATTGTAACTCTTCACAAATACAAACTCTGCTTGCACGATTGATTAACACCAAGTAAAGCTCTTCAAACTAAGTCTAAAACTCAAAGATTTTTACCGATAACAACATGTTCGGTTGACTTCGGTAACTTTTTTAGTGAGCTTTTAAGAAATTCAGGGTAGAGTACTAGATCTCCCAATTCATCAATAGGAGTCCACTTGTAAATTAGTCTTTCACCTTCTTCTCCATAAAAAACCTCGCTACTAAATATAGGTTGACTTTTAAATGAAACCTCATAATATAAGCCTATTTCATGAAAATTTTTCTGATTATATTCAAAAAAATTTTCAGTAAACCATAGCAAATTATTTACGATTATATCTAACCCCAGCTCTTCTTTTATTTCTCTCGTAATACTTGTTCGTGAATCTTCTAGTACTTCCACTCTTCCACCCGGTAAAGCCCAATGTTGATCATTTACTTGTTTGTGAACTAGCACATGATTTTTTTCAATCATAATTGCCGCTACCCTATAATTAAATACAGCTGTTTCCAGATTAAATGTAGCATCCATTTTTTCATCCCCTTATCAAATAGTTAAGATAACATCTATACTTTTAACTTTAGATTATTCTACTTATTGTCTCCATCGTCCTCTAGGATTTTTGGATTGTACCCGCTACCTAAAAGAACATTAACTATTTCTTATCAAGGAATAAACATATGTATCATACGCCTTTTCATTTTGATACATATAATTCCTAAGAATCCCTTCTTTTTGAAATCCTACTTTGGAAAGCAATTGATTAGAAGCTTCATTTTCTGTAAAAACAACAGCTCCTATACGAGTAAGGCCCAATTCATCAAATCCATATTGTATTACTTTTAAGACTGCTTCGGAAGTGAAACCCTTTCTCCACTGTTTTGGTTGTATTTCGTATCCTATTTCTGCTCGTTTATGTTTAGGAGACCAAGCATTAAATCCAATTGTACCGATTATTCCCTGTATTCCTTTTCTTTCAATGCCCCAACGAATTCCTTTTTTCTCTTTATAACTGTTTGCAAAAAATTCGACAAACGCTTCAGCTTGCTCTAAATTATTTAACGTCTCATGACCATAATATCTCGTCACATTTTCATTAGAAAAACAAGCAAATATGCCCTCGGCATCATCCCTTGAAATTTCTCTTAATACTAATCTATCTGTTTCTAATCTTGGGAAAATTTCCATCTCCAGGATCCTCCTTGTAGTATATTTCAACTTTTGAATGTGTAAGATTGTTACTACTTCCCACTTTTAAAGTGGTAACAATATTATACATAATTTCCAAAATTTAAAAAATAAAGTGTAAATTATTTTTAAGCATGCTACATTCAAAATGTGCTTATAAATACTAATCGTGAAGGGAAGAATGTATAAATGAAATGTAAAACTGAAACAATTCCAAACTATCGTGTAGCTTATGTACGAAGAGTTGGTCCATATGGTCCTGAAAACATAAAGGTAATAGAGAAATTAAAAAGATGGGCTAGAGAAAAGGATCTTCTTAAATCAGCAATCCTGTTCGGTATTCCACAAGACAACCCTGAAACCACGCAACCTGAAACCTGCAGATTTGACGCATATATTGTGATCTCGGAAAACTATGAGATAGATGAAACAATGAGTGAAAATGAAATTTCAGGAGGAAAATACCTTGTTTACGAAGTCAATCATACAGCAGTAGATATCCAAAAAGCATATAAGAATATTTTTTTAGCAATCCAAAACAATGAGTTTGAAATGGATAACAAACCAATTATAGAAAGATACACGGGTGAACAAATTACTAATCCTTATTGTGATATATGCGTCCCTGTGAAATGAAAATAGTCATTATGGCAAAATATTTTCTTCTATCCAAACTAAATAGCTTATTTTGTGAGATAATATTAATATCTCTTACAAAGAAAGTTGGAACGTTGTGAAAAATAAACAAAATAAATATGAAGTCAATGAAAAAGTTCGTCTTAAGGCTACTAATGAAATTGTAACGATAAGCAACAGCAGTTACGTCGCAAATATGAAGCGATATTCTTATACGCTAAAAGAATACCCAAACACTTTTTACTTTGAAGAGGAATTGAATTCCATTTAGGAAATGACATTCCTGTTAAAAGCTTAATGATCTACTGCACATTTTCAGCTATCATTTGATTATGTGTGTAGATCACCTTATGCTTTTAGAGATAATTATCATAATAAATATTCTTCGTTCAGCCTCTGATTAAAAATCTTCTGTTACTCTTTTTTATATTTTCCATACTTAGCTATTCCTAAATCATTCAAAAGGTTGCTTTTCGCCCCCATCCCTAAGTACACAAGTGCCCCAGTCATAATGCTTACAATAGAAACTATACATGCATTAAAATATGTATCATGACTATCAAGAAGCCAAATTTCTGTTAATAGTTTCACAGATATCACAGCTACTGACATAATCGCAGAAAGAAAAATAATAGGCTTCAATGTTTTAAACAAAGTCATGTAGTCAAAGCCAATGGTTTTCTGAATAAAGTACGCATTATACATGACAGACACGGTTAAACCACAATAAGTAGCTATAACAGGTCCCACCTCTTTAAAAGTAGGGATAAAAATAATATTTAAAACTATTTTTATTATGACTCCAATCATTATTCCGATCATGACTTTTTTTTGTTTATTTACCCCCTGCATAATCGCTGTTGTAACAGTAAATAAAGCAAAAATGACAGATGCCATGGAATAAGATTGCATAATCTCTCCGCCTAGATCAGGACTATTTCTATTGCCAAAGATCATCAAAAATATAGGTTTGCTAAGTATAGTTAAGCCTATTGCTGCAGGTAGAATAAAAAACATAATAGTTTGCAATGTACGGGTCATCGTATGTTGCACCTCACCGATCTTTCCGTTAGTAAAAGATGATGTTATACCGGGAATTAATGACATGCCGAATGCTGTAGCTAATGATACTGGTACCATAATGAGAATTTGGGTTAAGCCAATAACTGAATTTATCTTCTCTGCTTCTAATAATGTATAGTCGATAAGTCGAAATAACTTGTTTATTGTGAATGTATCTATGTTTTGGAATATAGGAATGGTTAAGCCGGTTACAACAAATGGTATCGCATATCCAATTAATTCTTTAAACATGGGTATTACTGCTACATTCTCGTTCATTGAGCTTTCTTCCATTTGTTTTTTTATTAATTTTTTCCGTGATAAGATTATGACAATCAAGACAGCAAACCCTGCTACTCCACCAATAAAGGCTGCGAAGGTTGCTAATCCTACGGCATTTCTAATGGATTGATTCAGAATATGTATAGCTGTATATGCACCAGCCAAAATAAAAACAATACGGACAACCTGTTCCAGAACTGTACTAATAGCTGATGGACCCATGGATTGACTTCCTTGAAAATAGCCCCTAAGTATGCTCATTGGCGGGATAATCAATAATGCAAAACTGACAAGGCGAATCACATACTCAACACCTTCAACAGTATTACCTGTTAAGCTGTCCGGATCTGATAACACCCTGGCTAAGCTAGGAGCGAGTGAATAAAGGATGGTAAAAGAGACGATACCACTGACCATCATAAGCAGCATTCCATACCTCAATAGGGTGAGTCCAGCTTTATAATTCCCCTGCTCATTATATTTAGAAACAAATTTAGATACCGCTAAGGGTAATCCTATTGTAGATATACTTAAAAAAATCGTATAAGGTTTATAAGCATACTGGTATAATGCATAACCATGTATCCCAACTAACGCAGTAAAGGGAATGATATAAAGAAATCCTAATACCTTTGAAATAAGTGTTGCAGCAGTTAAGAAAAAAGTTCCTCTTAAAAATTTGTTTTCCACAAAAGCACCTCAAAACTTTTTCTAGTATTCTGGAAATGTAACCTTATCTATATTAGCATGTTTTTCCATTGATTTAGCGAATCCATTCAAACAATATTAGTGTCTTTTTATACATAGTTTCATATCATATAACAATGTACTAACAAATGGAGATTAGTTCTAGAAATCCTTTTTTGACAAATTGATAAAAAGGAGAAATGAAAAGTGGCAGTTGTTCATTTTGTGGAAGAAAATACGGTTTTGTTGTGTCAGTTATTAAATCATGTTCCTTCTGAGGACGATGCAGTAAAAATTAAAGGGCGTAAAGGGAAGGTTTTAAGCGTAAAGAATATTGAAAACCTTGTTCAAGTAAATGTGGTTCTTGAGAAAAAAGTTAAGAATCAGCCATTAGGTAATGATAAAAAGAAAAAACGGTAAAAGGTAAAATGCGGTGACAACATATGTCCCGCATTTTTTAGAGAAATTGTTCTGCCAATAACCTATATGTTTGCAACTTTTCTTGAAAGTCATAGGTATTATTGATAATCATAAACTCTTCGGTCTTATAGTAATCACGTAATCGAATGATTTCCTCTCGAACTTTCTTAGGTGTACCTATTATCATTCTTCTCCTATTTTCCACGATTCTTTCTTTATCCTTTTTAGTTAGTTTGATATTATTCGCTTCGTGAACAGGCAGAATATGTGTATCTAACCCTTTTTCTACGGATAATAACCAAATATCCTGACTTATGGCGATCTCCTCTGCCCTTTCCTGTGTAGGTGCACATATAACAAAGATACATACATTGGTCTTTGGAGTTTTCAGAGAAATTGACGGTTGAAAGTTCTCCCGATATGTTTCCATTGCTCTCAATCCATTTTCCGGGTTGATAAAATGTCCGTATGTAAATGCCGTACCTTTTTCTGCTGCTACTCTTGCTCCACGGTGTGTGACACCCAAAATCCAAAGTTCAGGTGATCCATCACTAACAGGATAGGCTTTAACGTTATGATAAGGGTGGGAGTCAGGTATAGAATCATCTAAGTATCCTTGTAGATCTGATATCTGCCTTGGAAATTCATTCATACTTTTTCGTAGACTATCTGTTAATGCTAATCGGGTTGCAGGAGACCCCCCTGGTGAGCGGCCAATTCCTAGATCAATACGGTTAGGGTAAAGAGTTTCTAGCAGCTTAAAATTCTCAGCAACTTTATATGGACTATATTGTGGAAGAAGGACACCGCCAGAACCAATACGGATAGTACTCGTATTTGCAGCAATATGTGAGATTAAAATCTCTGGTGATGTTCCTGCAATTCCGCTTGTATTATGATGTTCCGCTACCCAAAACCGTGTATATCCAAGATCTTCAGATAACTTTGCCAGTTCTAGAGTTTGATTAAAAGATATCTTTGCTGTTTCCCCTTTTCTTATAACTGATTGGTCCAGAACACTTAGCTTAATGATACTCACCCCTTTCTTACTCTTTATTCTTTGCTTAGTCTAATATAAGACATTCAGTTTCTCAATTTTCCAGCTTGAGAAATTATACTCTTATATTGTTCCTGAAACGAAAAAAAGGACTATGCAACTATGCATAGTACCTGAATTTAATTAATGAAAGAACACCTTGTCTACATTGTATTTTGCTTGTAGTGTATTGATGATATACGTTTCATATATTTCACGTTCCATCGGATCTTCCACTATAGAAACATCAATGCGAAAAACTTCATCTCGGTGATTTTTTAATGGAGAAACAGTGTCTTCAAGATGTTTTTTTACACGTTGTCTTAGTTTTCTAGCCTTGCCGACAAATAGCAGCTCATCCTGCCTGTTGTAAAATAAGATTATTCCGCCTTTATCTCTTGGGATTTCATGAAGATCAATAAATCCTTGAATCGATTTAATGACAGGTGTATTCTCTTGTTCTGGTTGCTTTCTTTTAATAATCGATACATCACTTTTTGGTATTTCTATGTTAATCAAGTTTACACTTCCTTTATTAATAGTTCTAAGCTCATTTAACTATAGCGTTCCTTCTTCTTATACACAATCCTTTTTTAATTGAACATCTCTTCTGAATTATGCAATAATAAAAAGGAAAAGTAAAATAGGTGTACATATTAGGAGGAGTAGCAGTGGTTGAACATATTGTGATATTTAAGTTTAATGAGACAACATCCGTTGAGCAACAAACTGAAGCGATTCAAAAGCTGAAAAATTTAAAAAATGAAATCTCTGGAATTGTCGATATTCAAGCGGGTTTAAACTTTTCAGATAGGAGCCAGGGATTCCAAGTAGGTCTTACAGTACGATTTGAAGATAAACAGGCTCTTGAAGCATATGGTCCACATGAAAAACACCAGGAAGCTGTTTCTTACTTAAAAGAGATCGGTCTTTCTGATATTGTTGTTATAGATTTTGAAATATAAATAAAAAAGGATGATCAACATACTTGATCATCCTTTTTAAAATTACCAAGATGTCATTAAGGAAAAAGCTTGTTTTCCTATCAAAAAAGCTCCAATTGCATAGGCTTCTCCACGATCTTGAAGTTTTTCCATTGTGGATTGCTCTTCATTGATTGTAAAGCTATAAGATTGATAGGTAGGTTGTTTTCCAAAAGCAGTATTTAAATAAGTTGCTGTTTCATCTAATGCTTGTTTTCCTCTATGCATAACCTCATATAATGAAACAAACCCATGCATAACACCATTATATCGAGTCACCGTAACTGGAATTTTATAGTCAGCTAAACGTTTCCCATACGCTTCTCCCTCATCACGAAGTGGATCAAACTCAGCTGATATGATGAATGCTGGAGGAAGGTTGCTAAGGTTGGCATCAAGTGGTGATGTATAGGGATTTGACCACATTTTTTCATCAGGGGTATAGTTATCTCTAGCTTTTTCCATAACACTTCTTGATATAAAATAATAGCCGCTATCATAGATTTGACGTGAAGGGAATGAAACATCTTGAAACGTAGTTAACGGATATAATAATGCTTGAGCGGTAATCTTTGGTCCGTTTCTATCCCGGGCCATCATCGTGACGACTGTCGCTAAATTTCCACCAGCACTATCTCCCACTACAGCTAGTTTAGATGAATCTCCATCAAATAGATTCGCATGTTTCTTTGCCCAGACTAGTGCTTTATAGCTATCCTCGGTTGCAGTTGGAAAAGGATATGTAGGTGCTAAACGATATCCGACAGAAATGACAACACTATTTGTTTTAGAGGATAATGCCCGGACGATATTATCATGTGTTTGAATGTTTCCATAGCCTTCTAAAAAAGCTCCGCCGTGATAATACAAAATGATGGGATGTGGACCGTCTGCTTTAGGTTGATAGATTCTAATTGGTATTTCCGCTCCATCATGCATTGGTATGGCCATATTTTTACGGTCAAAACGGGATTCACCAGAACCTGTAAAGATTTTAGGAACCTTCATACCGGATGTTACAATCCGTTGATCGACTGCATGTAATAAAACACCAGTTTTTACAGGTACCTTTCCGGCTTCTGTGTGACTCCAATATTCTACCGTTACAATAACGCCAATGATACTTAAAAGGATGATAATCATACTTGAGAGAACGAATCTCTTTAGTTGTTTTAACATTCACGTCCCTCCTTCAAAAAAACGATGTTCATCTATTATTCTAGTATAATAGAAGGCAGACAGGAATAAATACGCCAATTTTAGGAAGCATAGAGAAAAGCCTTCAATCTTTGATTGAAGGCTTATAGCATTAAAATTTCTCTTATGTCTTCTTCTGTAAGTGTTGAGGAGGTCTCACTGTTGGATTGAATGATTTCTTCGACCAGATTTCTCTTCTTATCTTGGAGCTCATTCATCTTTTCTTCTATCGTCCCTTTTGAAATGAGTTTTAACACAGTAACAGAATTTTTCTGACCAATACGATGAGCACGATCGGCTGCTTGCTCTTCTACTGCAGGGTTCCACCATGTATCATACAAGATAACGGTGTCCGCACCCATTAAGTTCAGGCCGGTTCCACCTGCTTTTAAAGAAATGAGAAAGTAATCTTTTTCCCCTGCATTGTATCGTTGGCAAATTTCTACCCGCTCCTCGGAGGGTGTTTGTCCATCAAGATAAAAGTATGAAAGTCCTCTTAGTGTGAGCTCTTTTCCTATAAGCTCTAACATTTTTGTAAACTGAGAAAAAATGAGCACCCTTTTTCCCGCATGTTTAGCTTCCTCAATGATGTGAAAGAGCTGTTCGAATTTTGCTGAACTGCCCTTATATCCGTCTACAAATAGTTTTGGATGACAGCAAATTTGTCGTAATCGTGTGATCCCTGCTAAAATTCGAATTCTGTTTTTTCGGATTGTATCTTTATCTAAATGTTTAAGTGTGTCATGTCTAAGCTTTGCCAAATACGCAGCATACAGCTTCTTTTGTTCCTGAAGCAGCTCGACAGTAACTGTTTCTTCGTATTTTTGCGGAAATTCATGTAAAACTTCTTCTTTTATTCGTCTTAATAAAAATGGCCGAATTCTGCGTGAGATCGTTTTATTTGTTAGCTGACTGTATTCCTTTAATCCTAAAAACAGCTGTGGAAACACAACATGAAAAATGGCCCAAAGCTCTTCTGCCGAATTTTCAACCGGAGTTCCAGTAAGAGCAAAACGGTTGTTTGCCTTTACTTTCTTAACAGCTCGTGCTGTTTGGGTTAAAGGGTTCTTAAATGCTTGTGCTTCATCATAAAATACGGAATGGAAATCTTGTTTTTCATACCACTTAATGTCCATACGTAATAAAGGATACGATGTAATGACAACATCTATGTTTGTTAAATCCTTTTGAAGGGATTCCCGTTCTGCTCTATTGCCATCTAACACAATAGCCTGTACTTCCGGCGCAAAAGTTAGAAGTTCACTTAGCCAATTATAGGTGAGTGAAGATGGACATAGAATAAGAACAGGATTTTTTGTCTCACGAATAGATGGAAGCTCTGACACAATAAACGCGATGCTCTGGACAGTTTTCCCTAATCCCATGTCATCAGCTAATATTCCTCCAAACCTATAAAGGGCAAGGGTTTTCATCCATTTGTATCCTGTTTTTTGATAGTCCTTAAGAATTGACTCCAAACTCTCTGGTATTGGAAATTCAAGGCTTCCAGGTTCCCGAACTGATTGAAGAAATTCTCTGAAAGAGGCTTCTAATTGAAATGATTCACTGCTGTCAACATAATCAAGAAGCTGAATACATTGCTCGAACGGTATATCCAAACCATCTGATAAACGTTGATTCTGAAGAAAAGGAGATTGAAGAAACCGTTGTATTTCCTGAAACTCTCTTGTTTCTAAAGAAAGCAATGAACCGTTGTTTAATCGATAATATTTCCTTTTCTCTTCAAGGGCTTCCAGTATTTCTTTGATTTGTTTATCTACAAATCCTTCTATTTCAAACTTGAATTCTAACCAATTTATCCGTTCCTTTTTCATTTTTATACGTATTTGCGGTTTCACATTTTCCTTAAAGAGACGGGAGCGTACCGCTGTTGTAGCATAGATTTGTGTCAGTTTCTGAAGCTTAGGCACAAGATAGTGTAAAAAATCATATTCTAGTTCTTCATTTTGTAGATAGTAGCCTTCTTCGGTTTGAGAAAACATAGCCTCTTCCATCAACCTTAAAATGTCATATTCTTTTTCCAGATCTCTAATGAGCAATGTATTCGTTGGTGGCTCACGGGTTTCAAGAGGGTTAAGAATGATATGATCATATTGAAATTCAAGGCTTGCCAATAACCGATTTTTAATTCGATCTAAATACAGTTTTGCGACTAATGGAGTTTTTATCATCAAATTTGTCATTTCGGTTGTAAAAGATACTTTTCCAAGTCTACGTAGACCTGGTACCACCTTTTCTAGAAATGTTGCTATTTGATTTTGAGGAATCATAAGTCGATTAGTCCCGGAGGATTTGAGCATCTGTTGCATTTCAAATAATCGAATTGAATCTTCATTCTCTAGAAAAGTAACCGTATTTTCATACAAAATACATTGATATGGTTGTAGGACTATCATTTTTTCCAAACCGTTAATTAATAGTTCATAGCCGTTATGGTGAGTCTTACCCAAACTAAAATGAATAGGGAGTAAATCATTTGACTGAATAATCCTTAGGTAACGTTTTTTCTTATTTTCTATCTTCACGAGCGGCGCTTGTAAGAGCAAAGGAAATAACTTTCCAAATGAAGTCGGTGGAATTAATATAAGTTGGGATTGTGTTAACCTATGTTCATTATAGATTCTCTCGTCATAAACAACTTGAATCAGTTGTTGTAAAATCACATCATCTTCTTTCAGAAAGCAATGCTTGTTATGATAAAAAGTAAAAGAAGAAAGCTGGATCGTGTCTCCTTGCTCTAATTTTTCTAAGAATTTACGGAGATGTTGAATTTTTTGATTTTGTATACTTATCTCTATTCCAAGTAAGTAATGCCCGTCTTCTCCTTTAATAGGCTTACAAACAAATTCTGTTTCCAACACTTCACGATTTTCAAAGTGATCTTGATGTCTGCTTGCTCGGAATTGAGAACCATTGAATAAGCCAAACAATCCTTCTGTCAATTGTTCAGTTGATGAGTCAGAATCTTCTAGCATTGTTCCTTTCCTTTGCTGCTCATAGATTGATAACAAAACAGCCGCAATATGCTGACAATCTTTATCAAAGGAAGCTAGTTTTGGACAAGTGCACGCTGCTTTAAATTCTCCTTTTCCCTCATTTTTTATTGTAACGTAAAAATCTTCTGTGCCAGTGACTGTTGCGTTATATTGCTGGTCTTGATAAGAGTCAAAGACTACTTTATTTGCATGGTAAAAAGCACTTCCCCTTTTAAAGGATGTTATGCCACACACTTCTTTTATGATTTGATGGTTTAGTTTAATATTCAATGTCTGGCCTCCTTTGAAGCGGATTAACTATTTTAAGATAAATGTCAACATACAGTTTACCATGAATTTATTCATGATAGGTAATAGGAATATATCAAGAACATTTCCTGGGCAAGCGCAAAAAATGCTATTTCTCTTCTTGATTCGCTGTAATTCTCCCTCATTTTTCAACAAAAAGAGGGAATGGTGTACGAACTGGAGAATATAAGAAAAGAATTTATAAAAATAAGGATGATGAATTTGTCAGTGAATTTTTGTATGAAATGTGGTTCGCAAATGGGTTTGCGAGAAATCGATGGTGTAGAAAGAAAAGCATGCTCCAGTTGTGAGTTCGTTTATTGGGGTGATTATAGTATTGGTGTAGGAGGGTTAGTAATTAGAGAAAACAAAATTCTCCTTGTGAAACGTGCTCATGATCCAGGTAAAGGATATTGGACTAATCCTGGAGGATATATTGAACAATTTGAAAATATTGAAGAAACGATACAAAGAGAGGTCAAAGAAGAAGCTGGAATAACAGCGAGAGTAAATCGAATTGTTGCACTTCGTGACCTCCCACGCCATATTCATAATGTTTATATTGCCTTTACTATGGATTATATAAATGGTGAACCGGTTCCTGATGGAATTGAGTCAGATGAAGCAGGTTTTTACACTCTAGAAGAAATTGAACAAATGAATGTTGCTCCATTTACGAGGTGGCTTGTAAAAATAGCTTTTGAAAGTAATGAGAATGGACTACAAAAAGATGAAATAACTGTACTGAAAGACTCTTTCCTTTTTTCAGTATAAAGATGAACCTCAACAAGGGTTAACTTATCCTGTTGAGGTTATTCATGTATCTTCTTCTTCACTTCATCCCGAATGAGTTCAATCAATTCATCTGAAAGATTTGCCGGGAGTGAGGTATTGTTTTCAAATACCCATTTATTTAAAATCTCGAGATCTGATTTTTTAAACGTGATACTGTAATCCTTATTCTTATGGGAGAATTCCGTTGTCACTGCTTCTTCTCCATATAATCCATCATCTATGATCATATGTGTAATATCATAATCCTTCATTATGCCATCTCCTCATCTATACACTCTTCTCTACTATAGAATGAGCGATAAAGGATGGATTATACATGTTACATGAATGCTTCTGCAATTAGCTGATAAGATATGAGACGATCTTCCGGCGAATGTGTGATTGTGACAAGCATGAGTTCATTTGCTTGATAAGAAGCTTGAATATCGATTAACTTCTGTTTTACCTTTAACGGATTACCAATAATCATCTTTTGTTTTAACATTTCAATTTTTTGCTTTTCTTCTTCGGAATAAGGATATTCTATTGCCTCTTGAATAGAAGGAACGCCTTTTGTTCCCTCCCCCTTCTCTTTTTGAATAGACCATAATAGAGAACTTAACGCAATTTCTTCCGCTCTCTCAGTTGTTTTTGCACATATCACTGAAACCGTAAGAATTACGTTGGGATGGTTTACTTTTCGTTTTGGTTTGAAATGATCGAGATATTGGTTAATAATTTCTTTACCGTCATTATCACTCATGAACTGCCCAAATGCATAGCTTAATCCTGTCTTTGCCGCTAATAGGGCACTTTTTTTACTTGTTCCCAGGAGCCAAGGTACTGGAGCTGTGTCAGGAAGTGGAGCTGCTTGAACTTTGGCATATTCGTGATCTGATGGAAAATCGTTATAAATAAAATGAAGTAACTCCATTATAGATTTTGGTAAATCCCACACTTGTTGAAGAAATTGGTCTGATAACGCATTTGATGCTTCTGCTGATCCTCCCGGTGCACGTCCGATCCCTATATCAATTCGATCAGAAAATAAGGTAGCTAGCATGTTAAATGTTTCTGCTACCTTATAAGGTCTGTAATATGGTAATAAAACAGCTCCCGAACCAATGCGAATTGTTTTTGTATTTGCTCCAATATAAGCTAACATTACTTCAGGTGCTGAGCATGCCAGTCCTGCTAAATCATGATGTTCAGCAATCCAAAAACGAGTATATCCTAGACGCTCACCTGCTTGGGCTAATTGTAATGATTTCAGTAACGCGTCTCGAGGTGTCTGGTTTGAAGATATGGGTGCCTGATCTAATATACTTAACCTCATTTTATCGCCTCTCTATTTTGACTTTTCAATGATTTGCAAAGAAAATGTTGATAATTGGTTTTCTTTATATAAATTTGTCAAGGATGTGGAATAGTTATTTATAACCCCATGAAAAGTTATATTTCTTTCAGGTATTTTTACATGAAACGCATTTTTATACAATAAAGTCGTGATGTCATGATAATCGTTACTAGTAACAAGGAATTCTACTGATAGTTGAATAAGATTATTAACTGATTTTTCTTCGTATTTGGTTATAGATATAGGTGTATCATTTAAATAGACTTTAGTTACCATTAAGTAAACCTCCTATTGTTCATTATATGTATATACGATCATATAATAATTTTCTTTCTAAGAAAATTAATTTGACTTAAGTTGATGGATCCTATTTGTAAACCATCCCGAAAAAAGACGATAAAAAAAGGATGAACCTGATTATGTTCATCCTTTTCACTATTTTTATTCATAATATAACTGAAGCTTGTTAGAACATGCTAGGATCATTTTTATACGATTCAAGTAACTGAATAAAATCCTGATTATCATAATCATTTGCATAGTCTATTGCTGACAAGCCATCTGTATCTTGTAATGTTGGATCAGCACCAGATTCAAGCAGTAATTTTCCTGATTCAATGTCATCCGCAACAACGGCTGACATTAACGGCGTCCATCCGTAATCATCTTGATGATTCGGATCTGCCCCATATTCAAGAAGCATTGGAACAAAATTCAGTTTCTCATTCATAATGGCAATCATTAGTGCACTTTCGCCAAATTCATTAATCGTATTAGGATCTGCCCCATCCTCTAATAATTGTTCAACAGTTTCCTGATCATCATCAACAATAGATTGCATTAAAGGTTCGTCTTCATAATTATATTCATCTTCGTAACTATATGGATCTGCAATTCCACTTAAGAAATCAAGCTTGGAGATTACGAATGCAGTTCCTACGGTTAAGCCTATAAATAACCCTGGCAACAGGAAGAAAACCAGTACAATGATAAAGACAACTTGTTTTGTTTTACTTACTAATGTTACGGTTGGTTGGTTATCATCATTCATAAATGTTTCAATTTCATGTATTCTTTTTGGAATTGGCGGATGAGTTGACAATAATTCTGTTAATGTTGCAAAAAAACCTTTTTTCTCATTATATTGCTCTAAAAATTCATTTAAGTTGACTTTGTTATATAATCGTCTTCCTGCTGCTAATATTAATAATCCATTGATTGCATTTTGAGGTTTTTCTGTATAATAAGCGGCCATTCGATCACAAGTATATTCAGCCATTCGCAGATAACTAGTCCCCAAGAATGGAATCCACATAGCTAACGATACAAAGATACTTTTTGAAATATGATTTCGTTTTAAATGGGCAAGTTCGTGTGCAATAATATAATCAATATCAAAATCCGGGGATTCATCAGCGATATCAACAAAATCAGAATATAAAACAACCATATTTTTTCCCGAGATAGCAAGTACTTTTGTCGCAAACGCATTTAATAATCCACCAGATTCAAGAATATAGACCTCCGGAATATTTCTTAATTCCATTTTCGTTGAAAGGTGTACAACTTTTTCATATAAATCTGGAAACTGTGTTTCACGAAGTCTAACACCATTTAACTGAATATGTGACATTGAAATAATGTGTGAAAAAAGCGAAAGAAGAGCAAATGCTAAAAAAATAAAAACACCAACAATAGATATTAATAAATATAAAGCAGCTAAACATGTTGTGATCACACAGATAATAAAAAGGGTTTCCTCATGCTTATGTACTAATTGATTTTCTTTCATGTAAAAAATGACTCCTTCATAACAATAATTTCTGTGAATTTTCTCTAAAAAAGATACACATAAAATAATGACAGGTCATGTGTATCATAGGGTATGTTTACTTCTCTGGTCCCTCCCATTTATTTTTAGAGATTAAGTTTTGTAAATCCTTTCTCTTTTCCCATTTTGACGATTCCAAAATGGGTGCCTTTGGATAAACATCTGTATACCCCAATGAAATGAGAGCAACCGGATCGATATGTGGAGGTATTTCTAAAATTTCGCGGACATCTGCCTTTTTATAAAAACTAACCCAGCCCATTGCTATGCCTTCTACACATGAAGCTAACCACATATTTTGAATAGCACAAGCTGTTGACATCATATCAGTTTCGGGAATTGAATTTCTCCCAAGCACATGGGCTCCTCCTCTTGTTGGATCACATGTAACACAGACCGTAATAGGAGCTTCTTTAATTCCTTCAATTTTTAATTTAAGAAATGCTGATGCCCTTTCGTCCCCTTCATAGTGAATAGCAAGTGCTCTTCGTTCTTTATCAGCAGCCCAAGCTAGCTTTTCTTTCAATTCATTGGAATCAATTAAAATAAAATTCCAAGGCTGCATAAATCCTACTGAAGGAGCTTGATGTGCTGCTTTCAATATTCGCTCTACAGCATCGGCAGGTACCGGTTTATTATTAAAACTCCGCACATCTCTTCTTGTTTCAATTACTTTGTATAATGCATCTTTCTCTTCTTGGGAAAACATGTTCATTACACCTCACATCAGATGAATTTAAGACTAACAAGCTAGGTCACTCTTAATCTAGTATACGTGCGTTTATACAAAAGTAGACAAAATGAAAAATGAAAATCCGCCCAGTATAACTGAGCGGGGATTTTTTAAAGTTACAGAGCATTTAACCCAATAGATATCATCATATAAGAATGGATAGGAAATATCAACATAATTTTGGATAATTTTACAAAATATATATAAAGTTTATTCTTCCCCTTTTTCATCATAAGCAATTAAAACGATGTTCTCATTTGTTTCATTACGAAGTTCGGTTTCAAGTGCAAGGATTTTTTGTAGTTGATCAGAATCTAAATGTGCAACAGGGAATTTTTCGAACGTATCCATCGACCGGTTTCCTCCTTTATAACAGTTCGCAATTAATGCCTTTACATATAAGTTTCCCTTTCATGAAAAAGGTTATACAGAGCTCTGAAAGCTCAATGATATTATTTAGCATTTTGGATAAAATAAAATTGAGCATCTGATATCAGTGCTTAAAGTTCCTAAACCATTCAAAGGGGTGTTGTACAATGGCAAGAAATAAATTGGTCGTGCCAGGTGCAGAAAATGCTCTAAATTCCATGAAAGAGGAAATAGCGAATGAATTTGGGGTACAACTTGGAGCTGATACAACCGCTCGAGCAAATGGTTCAGTTGGTGGAGAAATGACAAAGCGTTTAGTCGCTATGGCTGAAAATCAACTTCGAAACCAATAATGTGATGGACCTTTTAAGGGGCCTGGAATTTTTCGGGTCCCTTTTTCATTTTATTCAAAAAATAACCAGCTTCATTATTAAAAAGTAATATAGTAAAAAACCTGAACCCACTAAATGTGAATTCAGGTTATGGTTGTTTAATTTGACATTTTTAATGTATTTTCTTTATCACGTTTCCAAAAGATTTGGAGTGCAAGTAATGCAACGAAGGTAATAATTCCGGTTATATCGGAGACACCTTCAGGATAGATTAAAAGCAATCCTGTAATGATCGCGATAATTCGTTCAGCCCAGTGTAACTTTCTAAACCAATATCCGATGATACCTGCACCAATCGCAATCATTCCTGAGAATGCTGTGATGATTACCCATACTAACTCAAACCATGTTGTGTCGATCATGAGTAACTGTGGAGAAAGGACAAAGATATACGGGATTATGAAAGCAGCTATGGCTAGTTTTGCAGAATTTACTCCCGTACGTAATGGCTCTCCTCCTGCCACACCAGCGGCTGCGAATGCTGCTAATGCAACAGGTGGTGTAATATCTGCAATGATTCCAAAATAGAACACGAATAAGTGAGCTGATAAATCAGGAACACCTAATAAAATAATAGCTGGTGCAGCAATTGTTGATGTAATAACATAGTTTGCTGTAGTCGGTGATCCCATTCCTAATACTAATGCTGCCAACATTGTAAGCATTAATGTCGGTATTAAGTATCCCCCGGCAAGATCAATTAATCCATTCGCCATTTTTAAACCAAGTCCTGTTTTCGTTACAATACCTACGATGATACCTGCTGCGGCTGTTGCTGCAGCAACTCCTAACGCTGAACGGGCACCATCAACAAGTGCTAATACAAATTCTTTAGGTCCCATTCTTGTTTCTTTATTAATTAGTCCAACAATAATCGCAATTAAGATGGAATAAAGTGCTGCATGTGTAACGATCACACCTGACATTAATAAAACAATGACAGCAATAATAGGTAGTAATAAGTAAATTTTCTTAATTACTTCTTTCCGATCAGGCATTTCTTCTTTCGTTAAACCACGTAAGCCAATTCTTTTCGCTTCAAAATGTGTCATGATCCATATACCGGCAAAGTAAAGAACTGCAGGTATGGCAGCAGCTTTGGCAATTTCCCAATACGTGATGCCTCCACCAATAAACTCTACCATCAGGAAAGCGGCAGCACCCATGATTGGTGGCATTAGCTGTCCACCTGTTGAAGCTGCTGCTTCTACTGCTCCGGCGAACTCTTTCTTATATCCAAGTTTCTTCATCATCGGTATTGTAAAAGATCCTGATGTAACAACATTTGCGACAGAGCTTCCACTAATTGTACCTTGAAGTGCACTGGAGAAAATAGCTACTTTTGCAGGTCCCCCAATTCTTCGACCCGCAATCGAAACAGCTAAATCATTAAAATATTGACCTACTCCTGTTTTAACAAGGAATGCACCAAATAAAAGGAATAAGAAAATGAAAGTTGAAGAGACAGCAAGTGGTGTGCCTAAAATACCCTCAGTTGTAAAGAACATTGTTTGAACTAGTCGCTCTAAGGATAATCCCCTATGCGCCAGGAACCCCGGCATAAACTGACCGTACAATCCATATAACAAAAATAGAACGGCAATAATCGTAATAGGAAGACCGACGGCTCTTCTTGTTGCTTCAAGAACCAACAATATTGCAATAATCCCAACAACAAAATCCATTGTTGATAAACGCCCAACACTCATAACCAAGTCATTAAAAAATAATGGCCAGTAAGCTCCAACTGCAACACTTAGTAAAGCAAGTATCCCGTCGTACCATGCAATCTGAAGTTTCCCCTTCTGACGTTTCTTCCGATTAGCAGGAAATAGTAAAAAGATTAAGGATAAGGCAAAGCCTAAGTGAACAGTTCTTTGTATTTGTGCTGTAAACACACCAAAAATGGCCGTATACAATTGGAATAGGGAGAATGCTAATAAACCTAAAAATGCTATCCAACCAATAATTCCAGTAAGCTTTCTTGTTCCAGCCTCAGGATCATATTTCTCTAAAAGTGCCTGTTGCTCTTCTTCGGTTAAAGTCTTTATTTCTTCTTTATTGCTCACTGATATTCACTCCTTTCAATTGCTCCCAATATGAAATTTTTTGTGGTGATATTCTTATCCAGGTTCCTGGTGTTATAAAATTAGATAATGTATATGTGTGGTCCTTATAAATCATTCGATGATCCGCTCTCACTTGTCCGAGTCTTAAATCAATATATGGAAAATGACGATTCATATTTGTAATATAGTATGTACCATTTTTTACCTCAAATACCTCGTCACCTTCTGCATTAGAAGGCATTCCAACCGCAAAATCCTTGTAAGAAAGCTCTTTTAGCGTAATCTCTTTTTCAGAAGCGGAATATGTTTCAACAACATCTGAGAGGTGAATGGAATGGGTGTATTTAATTCGAAAGGTATCTTCACTTTTTATAGGTAAAAAAGCGAGAATTTCGTCTTTATCTTCATAGGTAAAGGCAATAATTGATTTATAAGGAAAGAAAATTAAAAATGCGATAAGTGATAGTAGAGGTATGATCATTAATACTAATTTTAGTTTCATAATACCCATCCCTTACATACATAAAACATATGAAATCGATAGACCGCTCATGCGATCTATCGACATGTAAAAGCTTTTATTTTGAAATGCCTTTTTCTTCAAAATATTTGGCTGCTCCAGGATGTAACTCCATTTCACCTAAACCTTCTAGTGCTGTTTCAGCTTTAATAAGCTCTCCTTTTGCATGAGTGATTTGGTCAGTGTTTTCAAACATTGCTTTTGTCATCTCATAAACCAAATTCTCGTCAAGATCTTTAGATGCGACTAACATTGCTTTAACAGCAACCGTCTTCACTTCAGAATCAATCTTGTATGTTCCACTTGGTACTGTATCTTCTGAGTAATATGGATATTTTTCCACTAACTCAGCAATTTTATCATCTGCGAGCGGAACAATTACAACATCTGCTTGTGCAGATAACGCTTCAACTGCACCTGTAGGAGTACCGGCTGTAACGAATGCTGCGTCAATATTACCTGATTGGATTCCATCAGTAGACTCATCAAACGATAAGTTTTGAGCTTTAATATCATCAGTTGTTAGACCGTGGATTTCAAGAATTTGCATCGCATTGATGTAAACACCTGATCCAGGAGCACCGATTGATACTGATTTTCCTTTTAAATCCTCAACTGATTTAATGCCGCTATCTGCCGTTGTAACGAGTTGAATTGTTTCAGGGTAAAGAGATGCAATTGCTTGAATGTTATCGATAGCAGCGCCATCAAACATTTCTTTTCCTTCAATAGCATAAGAAGCAATGTCTGTTTGAGAGAAAGCAATTTCTGCTTCACCATTTCTCAAAGTTTCCATGTTCTCTGCAGAAGCACCTGATGTTTGAGGTGTAATATTTGCATCTGTGTTATCAGAAATAATATTTCCGATCTGTCCACCAAGTGGATAATATGTACCACCAGTACCACCAGTTAATAGGCTAAGGTTTTGTTTCCCGCCATCAGTGCCGCCTTCTTCACCAGCACCGCTTGTCCCACCTTCATTACCACCGCCACAAGCAGTAATAATCATTGCAAGTGTAAGAACCATGATGAATAAAAAACTACTACGAAGTTTTTTCAAAGTGTAGCCCCCTTTTTTTGGTAAATTTGTGTATAAAAAGCACATCATTATACTACCATAGGTTATATTAAGCTTGTCAAATGAAATGTTAGATATTTCGACATAGTGTATTTGAATATTACTAATAGAGTGATAGTTATTGAGGTGTTATTCTATCATCTTTACAAACAGGAACACATCCTCAAACCGTGCAAGAGGATGTGCTTGATCATTCCATTTATTCATCAGATTCTTCATTAGAACGATTTGTTTGTGTTGGTAAAGTGTCCCAAAAACTCGTATCTGCGGTATCAATTGAACCATCTGCAATGGCTCTGACAGTAGTATCTAATGTTGAAATTGTCTGTTTAATTAAATATCCATTGCTTTTTTGGCCAAGAGCGTAAGATTCAATATAATGGTCTGACATTCCACGCATTTCAAATAATAATGTAGAGATGTCATATCGAACGGCTGTACCATTACGCCCTATATTTTCTCCATTTCCCCCATTGTATTTTCCAATATGACCCCATCCGGTATTTTCAAGGGCATGATAGACAACTGACCCTAGTTTTTTTGAACGATCTAGGACTTCAGGTTTTACGTTTGCATTTGTAGGATACAAAATCGAGCCGGATACAAGCTCACCCTCTGTTTCACTTCGAGTACCTTGATGGTGAAGATCGATCATATAGTCGATGTTGTATTTTGCAAGAACATTTTCATGAAGAACTCTTGCCTCTGGTTCCATTTCACTTGGAGCTTTATCATGCTCACGGTTTAAATCAACATTATTGGCATTATAACGAGTTAAGTGACGATCTCCATCAGCTAAGTAATTGTCCAATGAAAAGTTAACATCACCCATTGCTCCATCTGCATTAAGCATCGGAATGATAAGGATATTCACATGATCTAATACACCCTTGGTTTTATTTGTTCCTAAGTGTTTAATAAATTCAAGTGCTCCCTCTGTTGTCAACTGCTCATTTCCATGTTGCTGTGTTAAGAATAATATGGTTGGATTTTGTGGATTTGATATGTATTTCGCCATGTAGATATCTCTACCTTTGACCGTTTGTCCAATGATTTCAAGATCCATTTTATCCTGCTTGTTATCCTGTGTTTTTAAATACTCCACTAAACTATCATATGTATGAAGAATGGAAGTTTGGATGGACCCATTACCGGTGTTTGGCCCGTTACCGACTGCATCGACTGGTAAAGAAACAACTGTCATTGCGCCAAAAGCTAATAGACTTGATAGTGACACAGCTACTACTTTCCTTTTTAGATTCATTATTACATTCCTCCCATATTTATAGAATGATATTGTTATTGTACTGTTATATTAATTTTGTTTTAATAGCAGGGAAATCCTATCATTTTGACATATTTAGCAGATTGTATTGAATTAAAAGATGGTTCTTTCTATCTTTAATATTATATTTTTATAGTAAAAAAGGATGTGGCAAGAGATGGAAAACAGGTATTTTGACTGAAATACTAGTGTTTTATTTTTATTTTTGGTTCTAAAGTATCTAGTTGATCATGATCCTGTATATTTTTTGTCGAAGGAAAATTGGGGAAGGAGCTTATTTTCGATTTTGCTTGGATATTTTCGATTATGAGTAGATATTCTCTATTCTGAAGGTTTAATTTACTATTTTCCATGCTTTATTTTCGATTTGTCAAAAAACGACACAAACCCTCAAAAAAAGAACAACCATTATGTAATGCGCCCCAAAAGTTAGAGTAAAATCTAACATTTGGGGTGTATTTTTATGACTAAATATAGTGAACAATTTAAGTTAATGATCGTAAAAGAGTATCTAGAAGGGAAATTAGGATATGACCTTTTGGCAAAGAAACATAATATAAAAAACAGTTCTCCAATTAAGCGGTGGGTAAAAGTATACGAGAAGTTTGGGATAGATGGGTTGATGAGGAAAAAATATAAGGAAACATATCCTGTTCAATTCAAGCTGAATGTATTAAGCTTTATGAAGAGTACAGGTTCTTCAGAGA